>NZ_JALLAN010000020.1 GCF_023062595.1 Arthrobacter rhizosphaerae | reverse complement strand
ACACAGGGTTACGGCGGTCATAGCGTGGGGGAAACGCCCGGTCCCATTCCGAACCCGGAAGCTAAGACCCACAGCGCCGATGGTACTGCACCCGGGAGGGTGTGGGAGAGTAGGTCACCGCCGGACACTATTTACGATTCAGGCCCCGACAAGGAATGTCGGGGCCTGAGTCTTTTAACGCCGGCTGAATCGTTTCTTCGAAGGCCGGTACAGTTGGTGTCCATGAACAACCTCTTCAGCCATGCGCCACTGGATGATGATCTGCCGCCGGACTTAGAAGCGCTCGACCCCGTGGTGAACACCGTGGTGGTGCCTGGGCCCGTTTCCCAGGCGTTCATTGGATTCACGGAGCACACCCACCTCTGGTGGCCGATGGAGACCATCAGCGTCTTTGGCGTTGGATCCTATGTGGAGTTCGAGGAGAACCTCATACTCGAAACGGCTGATGATGGCCGCACCTCGGTCTGGGGTTCGATTGACGATTGGCAGCCACCGCTATCCTTCCATGCCAGCTGGCACCCTGGCAGCACCGCGGTTTGGTCTACGGAGCTTCGGGCCGCGTTCAAGTCCGTTGAGGGCGGTACGGAGGTGAAGCTCGTGCATAGCGGCTGGGAAGGTTCAGACGATCCTCTGGCGGCCCGCAGCAAGTGGGTAGAAGCCTGGCCCCAGGTCCTGGGCCGATTTACCCGGTTCATGGGTGGAACGGCGGACTAGGGCGCTGCAAAGACCGGATTAGTGGCGGTAGCCGGGAGAATCGTCCGGAGGAACTGCGGTGCTGGACCGGATCAGGAACTTTGCCGGGTATTCTGCCTCGGTTGCGACAGAGCCGGCATCGCCCTCCAGCCCTGACAACAGCATGCGGACGGCAAGCGAGCCCTGATCGCGTGCGCCCTGGTCGATGGTGGTCAGACCGAAAACCTCCCCGAGTTCATGGCCGTCGAAGCCGATGACGGAAAGATCATAGGGGACACGAAGACCGAAATCCCGAGCCGCGAGAATTGCCCCGATAGCCATCTCATCGGAAGCGGCGAAAATAGCCGTAGGGCGCCCGGCCGCACCTCCCAGGAGTGTACGGGCGCTGGCATAGGCACCTTGGATGGTGAAATCGGCCGGGATGTTCCAGTCAGGGCGAACAGCGAGGCCAGCGTCCTGCATTGCCCTCTCAAAGCCGCGCTGCCTGGTACCGGGCAGCTCAAAATCCTGCTCATAAACTGATCCGCCGGTCAGATGGGCGATGCGCTGATGGCCCAAGCGAATCAGGTGGTTGGTGGCGTCCACTGCAAGGTCAAAATCATTGATCCTGATACTGGCAGCCCCGGGGAGTGTGCCGCCGATGCCAACGATCGGCCTGTGGACGGCAAGCAACTTGCGGATCTCGGCTTCGCTGAGCTTGAGAGCTACCGCTATGACGCCGTCCACACGCTTTCTGAGGAGGAAGTCGTTCAGGACGCTCTGGCGATGCTTAGGCCCCTCGCTCACGTTGTACAGCGTGAGGTCATAACCGGCGTCGATCAGGGTCGCTGAAATGCCTTCTATCACCGAGGAGAAGTACCAGCGGTGAACGGACGGAACCACCACGCCAATATTGTGGTTCCGTCCGGAAGCGAGGCTGGATGCATGGTAGGAGGGCACGAAACCCAGCTCGGCGGCTGCAGCCCGGGCTCGTTCCCGGCTGCGGGAGGAGACTGGTCCCTTCCCGCTCAGGGCGCGGGAAACAGTGGCGATGGAGAGGCCGGCCCGTTCCGCAACGTCCTTAATGCCGGCCATACTCTAGCTCTCCGCGTCCTCGAAATTGATCTTCATCCAAACAGTTTCGTTTGAGCCTAGCCGATGTCCAAGGTCGGCGACGGGTTGGTCACTCGCAGGTGTAGCAGACCCGCTCCGCAGGAGCACCCTTCCCGCCGGCAAATCCAGGGGCTCGTGGTTGAGGTTCATCACCACCAGGGTGCTGCCATTGAGATAGGCGAGGGATGAGCCTGTGCAGTAACGCTCCAGCCAGGACAGCGAACCGGCGCCCAGCCGGAGTTCCCGGCGGGTCGAGAGCATCCGGCGGTACAGATTCAGGTGCGACGTCGGAGATGCAGCCTGAGCATCACGGGCGAGTTGTTTGAAGCTTTCGGGCTGGGGGAGCCAGGGCTCTTGTCCATTGCCGAAGCCGTTGTGTGGCTCCTCCGCACTCCAGGGCAGGGGCACGCGGCAGCCGTCCCGGCCCAGTCGTGCGCCCCCAGTCCGGGCAAAGGTGGGATCCTGCCGCTGGCCATCAGGAATGTCGATGCCGTCGGGCAGTCCGAGTTCCTCACCCTGGTAAAGGTAGGCACCACCAGGAAGGCCGAGCATAAACATGGATGCCGCTGCTGCACGGCGGCGGCCCAAAGCTTCGTCGGGCTGGTGATCCCAGACCCCTATGCCGTCTCCGTCCCGGGGTCCAGGGCCGTTGTAACCAAAGCGGCTGGCATGACGGACGACGTCGTGATTGGAGAGGACCCAGGTGCTGGGGGCGCCGACGGCGTCGAGGGTGAGCAGCGAGTCTGTGATCACTCCACGAAGGCGGTGGACGTCAAGCCCGGCGTGAAGATACGGGAAGTTGAAGGCCTGGTGCATCTCGTCCTGGCGGACCCAGTCAGCCAGACGCGGCAGCGGATCCACGTTGGCCTCTGCACAGAGGATCCTGTCCGGACCGTAGCTCTCAAGAATCTGCCGCCACTTACGATAAATGGCATGCAACGCAGGCTGTCCGAACATTGGGGCTTCGTGGCCGGGGTAGCCGTCGGAGCTGCCGCCGTCTGCCCTGCCTCCCCAATCCGGAAGACCAGGTGCTTTGACCAGCGCGTGGGCGACATCAACACGGAAGCCTGAGACCCCACGGTCAAGCCAGAAGCGCAGGACCCGTTCGAATTCTTCATGGACCCCCTGGTTGTCCCAGTTGAAGTCCGGCTGCGAGGAGTCGAAGAGGTGCAGGTACCACTGACCCGGAGTGCCGTCCGGCTCCATGATCCGTGTCCAAGCGGGTCCGCCAAAGTGGGATGCCCAGTTGTTTGGTGGCTCTTCGCCGGAAGCGCCGCTTCCGTCTCGGAAGATGAACATGTCCCGTTCCGGGCTGCCGGGAGTGGCGGCAAGTGCGGCCTGAAAGGCCACATGCTGGTCAGAACAGTGATTCGGGACGAGGTCCACGATGACACGCAGATGCAGCCGGTTGGCTTCTGCAATCATCACGTCGAAGTCTGTCAACGTCCCGAAGAGGGGATCTACGTCGCAGTAATCGCTGACGTCATATCCGGCATCGCGCTGAGGGGACCGGTAAAAGGGCGACAACCACACGGCGTCGACGTCGAGATCGGCGAGCTGCGGGAGCTCGGCGGTGATACCCGCGATGTCACCTATTCCGTCACCGTTCAGGTCCCGGAACGACCGTGGATACACCTGGTAGATGACGGCCGAACGCCACCACCCCGGAGCCTCGTCTTTCCCATGAATCAGGGTCAAAGGTCCTGCGAGAGGAGCGGGCGTCTGAAGTAGTGAGTCGACTGACATGCATCGATGGTAGACCTCCGCTAAAAAAAACTGAAAACGCTTCCAGTCGTCGACGTCACACAAATGAATGGAGTTTAGACGTGAAGCAAGCTGACTATTCCGCCTGACGCCGGTGAAAACGGATGCGCCGATGGCCTGGGCCTCACTTCAGCCGGAAGCCGATTAACATTCCTTTTGACCGGTTTTACCACCAACCAGTGGAAACGTTTGCAGACGCTCGCGGACCCAGTGCAGCTCAGTCTGACGTGTCGCGTCCTGCCGCTTTGGAGCTCTTGGGGCGGTTTAGACTGAAGTCCGGGGTTGAGACAGGAAGCGGAGGCAGCGTGTCCACGATTGTTGAAGGGCTCCGAAGCATGCTGGAGCCTCGAAAGGTAGCCTCGGACGACTCGTCCCTTGCAGCATTTGCGGTGGATCAGGCTCCGGTGCTGGATTACCACCTTCCCGTGGCCGTCGTCTGGGCGGAATCCGTTGAGGATGTCCAAACCGTGGTCCGCCTCTGTGCCAGCCACGGCGTGCCGATCGTGGCACGCGGGGCAGGCACCGGGGTTTCCGGCGGTGCCCACGCCAGCGAAGGCTGTGTTGTGCTGAGCCTTGAACGGATGGACCGCATCCTGGCTCTGAACCCGGAGGATGAAACAGCTGTGGTGGAGCCGGGCGTCATCAACTCCCGGCTCAACGACGCCGCCGCAGAGCACGGCCTGATGTATGCACCGGACCCCGCAAGCTACAGGGTCTCCACGATCGGCGGCAACGTTGCGACAAACGCCGGCGGCCTTAGGTGCGCAAAGTACGGCGTGACCAGAGATTCAGTGCTCGCCCTCGACGTTGTCCTGGCAGATGGTTCCCTCCTGCACACGGGCCATCAGACGTTCAAAGGGGTCGCGGGCTACGATCTGACCGGACTGTTTGTCGGCTCGGAAGGCACCTTGGGCATCGTTGTGGGCGTCACGGTTCGGCTCCGGTACCTTCCCCCTGAAGTTCATACCATCGCGTCATTTCACCCCGACTTCAAAAGCGCCGCCGCAGGAGTCCTTGCAGTCGGTAAGGCGAGGGTCCAGCCGGCCATCATGGAATTACTCGATGGGGCCACCCTCCGCCAACTCGATGGCATTCATGGTTCGGACCTGAGCGCCAGGGGTGGGTCCCTGCTCCTGATCCAGACCGACGGGTTCGGTGCTGCCGTGGAAGCCGACATTATCCGGAACGTTCTGGCTGCTGGCGGGGCATTGGTCAGCACGGCCTTCAGCGAGGAAGCCGAGAGGTTGGTGGCCCTGAGGCGCCACAGCCGAGGCGCGGAGGTGGACGACGAATACAGGGTGGGTGAAGACGTGGCCGTTCCGCGTTCGAGGCTGGTGGACTACGTGGCCGCCCTGGAGTCGATGGCGGCTGAGTTCAAAGTGATGCTCAAGGTGGTGGCCCACGCAGGTGACGGCAATCTTCACCCGACGTTCTGGGTTGAACGGGCGGATGCATCCGTGGGCGAGGATGACATGATGCGGCTGAACGAGGCCTTGGACAAATCCATCTCGGTGGCCTTGGCCATGGGGGGAACCATCACCGGAGAGCATGGGATCGGGCAGTACAAACTGCGCTGGCTCGGGCTCGAGCAGCCCGAACCGCTGCGCAAGCTGCAGCACAGCATCAAAGAACTCTTTGACCCCTTGGGAATCCTCAACCCCGGCAAGGCTATCTAAGCCAAGGCTATTAACCCGCTAGTGCTAAAAACTCGGACCGCGGGGTTGATGCCTCTTAGTCAGTCGTCGACGTCGGGGTATTCGTCAATGGATTCATCGGCGCCGTACCGCGATTCTTCGGTTTCCACTTCCAGGATTTTCAGCATCTCCGTATCTGGATTCAGCATGATGGCTGCCTCGTCGCGGCGATGGCGCAGGATGGAGTCGATATAGGACTGGACGGCTTCAGCCAACGGTATGTGGCGTTCCTGCTTTTCGGACATGTACCAGCGGTGCTCCAGGACCTCATGGACAGCTTCGGCCGGCTCCAGCTTCCCCGAGAGATCCCGGGGGATGGAGCGGACGATCGGTTCGAAGATTTGGCTAACCCAGAGGTGGGCGCTGTATTCCTCATCCATCCCGGGATTGTTGTCCGCCCGGAAGGTGTCCATGTCGTTGAGGAGCCGGCGGGCCTGGTTTTCCTGGGCATCCAGGCCGGTCAGCCGCAGCAGGCGACGCTGATGGTGGCCGGCATCCACTACCTTTGGCTGCAGCTGGATGGTTGAACCGTTCTGGGTGGTCTTGATGGCATATTCCTCCACATCAAAACCGAGCTCATTCAGGCGCCGGATGCGTGCGCCTACGCGCCACCGCTCGCCGAGTTCGAAGGATTCCTTTTCCGTAAGCTCCGCCCACAGCCGGCGGTAGCTGTCCATAATGAGCTCGCTGGTGGCCACCGGATCCACCTTGTCCTCGATGAGGCCACCATCGAGGAGGTCCATGAGCTCACCGGCGATGTTCACTCGGGCGATTTCGAGGTCGTACTCGCGCTGCCCCGTGGAGAGGTCCGGATACAGTTCCCCCGTTTCAGCATCCACGAGGTACGCAGCGAAGGCGCCGGCGTCACGGCGGAACAGGGTGTTGGACAACGAAACGTCACCCCAATAGAAGCCGATCAGGTGAAGCCGCACCATCAGCAGTGCCTGGGCGTCGATGAGGCGCGTGAGGGTGTCTTTGCGGAGCATCTGGGAAAACAGGGCCCTGTACGGCATGGAGAACTTCAGGTGCCGGGTGACCAGAACGGGGTTCAGGGGCCTGCCGTCAGGGGTGGTGCGGCCCGTGATGACTGCAACGGGCTCCACACACGGGACATCGAGTCGGGCGAGCTTCCGAAGCATGTGGTATTCGTGGCGGGCCACGTGCTCGGAGGTCTCCTTGATGGCGATGACCGAATGACCCAGATGCGCGAAGCGCACAATGTGCCGGGAGATACCGCGGGGGAGTGCTGCCAGGCTCTCTGCGGGCCATTCCTCCAACGCAATGTGCCACGGAAGGTCCAGCAGTTCAGGGTCGGCTGCAGCCGCAGTAATGCTCAGGGAACTGGAGACCCCTGCGTGTTTGTCATCATTGGCACTCGCAGCCTGGAACCGAGGCAGCTTCCCGATCTGGCCGTAGTCGGTCGGTTCGTCGTGCCATTGGGCATTGTTTTCCTCGGTCATGAAGCAATTCTTCCGTAGAGAGGGCCAGCGAACCTAAATCCCGGCCAGGAACAGGCGTTAACGCCCGACGGCGGCCTTCCGGTGAGGAGGGCCGCCGTCGTTCACGTTGTTGTTTCCTGGCCGAAGCCGCGGGTCAGGGAACCGGGGGTGGGCCCACGCCGGCAGGGTTTCCTGGCCGAAGCGGAGCGAGGTTAGGGAGCCGGTGGGGACTAGTCGCCCAGACGTTCGCCTGTCTTGGTGTCGAACAGGTGTACGTGACCGGACTGCGGACGGACGTAGATGACCTCGCCCTTCATCGGGGGGCGGCGGCCGTCGACGCGTGCCACGATGTCGTGGTCCTTGCCGTCAAGCGTGGTGTGTCCGTAGACGTAGGCGTCGGCGCCGAGCTCTTCGACGACGTCCACCTCAACCTTGAGGCCTTCGCCGGTGGGGGCAGTCTCAAGGTCTTCCGGACGGGATCCCAGGGTTACGGTGCTGCCGTGTGCCTCTTCCAGGATGTTGCGGGGAACGGGGTAAACCGTTCCACCGAACTGAACGCCGCCGTCGACGACGGGGAGCTCGAGGAGGTTCATGGCCGGCGAGCCGATGAAGCCTGCAACGAAAACGTTCGTCGGCTTGTCATAGAGGTTGCGCGGGGTGTCGACCTGCATCAGCAGACCGTCCTTGAGAACAGCAACGCGGTCGCCCATGGTCATGGCCTCAACCTGGTCGTGGGTCACGTACACGGTGGTGACGCCAAGACGGCGGGTCAGGGATGCGATCTGGGTACGGGTCTGGACACGGAGCTTGGCGTCCAGGTTTGAGAGCGGCTCATCCATAAGGAACACCTGCGGGTTACGCACGATGGCGCGGCCCATGGCAACACGCTGGCGCTGACCGCCGGAGAGTGCCTTCGGCTTGCGGTCCAGGTACGGCTCGAGGTCAAGAAGCTTTGCGGCTTCGCGAACGCGCTCGGCACGCTCTTCCTTGGAAACGCCGGCGATCTTCAGTGCGAAGCCCATGTTGTCAGCAACAGTCATGTGCGGGTACAACGCGTAGTTCTGGAACACCATCGCGATGTCGCGGTCCTTCGGCGGAACATCGGTGACATCGCGGTCGCCGATGAGGATGCGGCCGGCATTTACATCTTCCAGCCCCGCAAGCATGCGGAGGGAAGTGGACTTGCCACAGCCGGAGGGTCCAACGAGGACCAGGAACTCGCCATCGGCGATTTCAATGTTGAGCTTGTCAACAGCGGGCTTCTCTGTGCCCGGGTACAGACGCGTAGCGTTATCAAAAGTAACTGTTGCCACAGTTATCAATCCCTTCACCGGCAGGTACGTGCCGGACGATCCGTAGTGAATGGTTCATGTAATTCAGTTATATGCTCCCCGTTTTCCGGTAAAGGAAGCCGGGGAGCATCGAATGATGCCGCACGGTTATGTGCGCCACATCACCTTGAAGAGTATGTCAGAAAAAGTGAATTCGGTCATAAATGTTACGAATGTCACTTGTGATATCCCTTACCCGGCGCTTTCCGGTTCTCCCGGTACAGCACTTTCAGGATCAGCGCCGAGGGCCAGGCAGCGGGTCCTTTCCCTAAGGAGTGCCTCAAGGAACTCCCCTACGTGGGTAGGGGCTTCCACCCGGAACTCGGCCTGGGTAAAGTCGAAGCCGACTTTGACGCCGAGGTCCCCGGGGACAAGCCGGCCCAGGGCATCTTCGTCCGTAACGTCGTCCCCGGCAAAGACCACGGCGGTAGCGCCCGAGGACCGCCGCAGGAATTCCACGCCTTCTCCCTTGGAGGCATGAACCACTGAAGATTCAAGAACCCGCTTGCCGTTTTTCAGGTAGACACCCTCCCGGTCCTGAAGTGCCGCCCGGGCGGCAGCGACGGCGTCCTCTGCCACGTCGTCGGAGGCGAGCCTCGTGTGGAGGACGACACCTGCCGGCTTGTCTTCGAGCAGTGTGCCGGGAGCGACGTCGACGATCTCTTCCATGATCCTTCGGACATCGGCGAGGAGATCGCGTTGCTCGGGATCGAGGGTCAGTTGTGCGGAGTTCGGGCCCAGCCATGCCTCTGCGCCGTGGCTGCCGACCAAAAGGGTTTCGGTTGGGGGAGACGCCACGGCCCGGAGACTATCCAAGGCCCTGCCTGAGATCAGCGCGGTACTGGTCCTGGGGAGGGCGGCCAGTGCGGCGAAGGCGGCCGCGGACCGGGGAAGGGCGCGCGCGGCATCGGCGTGATCGACCAAAGGCGCCATGACGCCGTCGAAGTCCATAGCCACCAGGAGGTGGTCGGTGCAGGCAATCCTGCGGATGGCATCCAGGAGTTCCGGCGCAAGGGTGAGCCGCGTCCCGGCAGCGGCAGGGGAGTCAGGGGCATCGGGTTGGATAGGATCAGGAGTCATCGCGGATCACTTTCTCGTTGAGCGCGTTCAGGAAGTCCGCAGACCAATGATCGACGTCGTGGTCCAGGATCTGACGGCGCATGGAGCGCATCCGCCTGCCGGCTTCCTTTTCTGTCATATTCACGGCCCGCATGATGGTGTCTTTCAGCCCGTCGATATCGTGCGGATTCATTAGGAGGGCCTGCTTAAGCTGATCGGCCGCACCGGCAAATTCACTGAGCACCAGAGCGCCGTCGTTGTTGGTGCGTGCCGTGACGTATTCCTTGGCCACCAGGTTCATGCCATCCCGCAGTGCCGTCACAAGCATGACGTCCGCGGCCAAATAGAGCGCCACCATCTCCTCTACCGGGTAGCTGTGGTGGAGGTAGCGGACGGCCGTGTTCTGGATGGTGTCGTAGGTTCCGTTGATGTGGCCCACGGTGCCTTCGACTTCCTCCCTCAGCAGGCGGTAATGCTCCACTCTTTCACGGCTGGGGCTTGCCACCTGGATGAGGGTGGCATCCTCCACTTTCACCTTGCCTTCGTTCAGCAGTTCCTCGTAGGCCTTCAGCCGGTGCCGGATCCCCTTGGTGTAGTCCAGGCGGTCGACGCCGAGCATGATGACCTTCGGATTGCCCAGGTCCCGGCGGATCTGCCGGGCACGCTCAATGATCTCCGGCTTGGCCGCCAGTTCGCCGATGTGCTTCACATCAATGGAGATGGGAAAGGCCTGGGCGCGGGCGATGTGGGTGATTTCGCCGTCGCCGCCCTTCACATGGACTTGCTGCTGCTTGACGCTGGCGCCCAGGAACCGGCGGGCGGACCGCATGAAGTTGCCGGCGTCGCTGTTCCTCTGGAAGCCCACCAGATCCGCACCGAGCAGGCCGTCGATGATGGCACGGCGCCAAGGCAACTGGGCGAAGATCTCAGGCGGGGGAAAGGGAATGTGATTGAAGAAGCCGATCCGCAGATCGGGTCTGGCCTCCCGGAGCAGGCGAGGAACCAGCTGAAGCTGGTAGTCCTGGACCCAGATAGTGGCACCATGTGCGGCGTGACGCACGACGGCGTCGGCGAACCGGCGGTTGACCCTGCGGTACGCGTCCCACCAGGTCCGGTGGAACTCCGGCGGAGCGATGACGTCGTGATAGAGGGGCCACAGCGTCGCGTTGGAGAAGCCTTCGTAGTACAGCTCGATGTCGTCCTCGCTGAGCTGGACGGGAATCAGGTCCATGTTGTCGTGGCTGAAGGGCTTGACGGTCTCATCGGGAGCGCCGTGCCAGCCCACCCAGGCACCTTCGGTCTTGGTCATCATCGGCGCCAGTGCCGTAACAAGTCCGCCGGGCGAGCGCCGCCAGCCGTCGCCTTCTTCCTTGGGGCAGCGGTCTACCGGAAGGCGGTTGGACACCACCATGAAGTCGTATTTAGCTGAAGATGCGTGGCCTTTTCCGGACGGCGCCCCACCTGCCTGTGCATCGTTTGTCCCGCGTGCAGGTCTGTGCATTGGTGCTCCCTGGGGTTGTTGTGGCTCAAATCCACCCTACTTGCACGGAATCTTCGGAGCTATTCGTCCGTTGGGAACGTGGAGGAGAAACTTGAAAGTGCAAGCTCCCAGCTTTCTCGCCTAAAATGGTGAAGTTGTAACCGGGTGGTCCCCGGACCCGATCGACACGAGGAACTTAATGAGCCCCGCAAACGAAGTCCGGAAGTCCAAGGCAGAACGCACTGCTGAGGCGCGCGAGAATGCCCGCAAGATCCGTGAGGCACAGTTGGCGAAAGACAAACGCAATCGCCTGCTGATCGGCTGGGGCATCGTCGTTGCCGTTGTGGCTGTTCTGGCTGCGATCGCCCTTGTGGTCACGACCACGATGCGGGACGAGGCCCAAAGAAACGCGCCCATCGCAGACCAGGGGCCAGTCCCTACAAATGCAAACGTTAACGGCGGCGTTACCTTGCTGGCCAATACTGAAGTGGCGAAGACAGACCCCGCGACCGTCAATATTGCTGACATCCCTGCCGCCCCAGCCACCCCGCCGACGGAAGTCAAGGCTCCGGGAGCTGACGCAGAAGCAGGTAAGCCCGTGAAAGTTGTGGTCTACATCGACTTCATCTGCCCGGTGTGCAAGAGGTTTGAGGACACCTACGGAGCCGAGCTCACCAAGCTCCGGAACGAAGGCAAGATCACCCTGGAGTACCGTCCCCTGGGCTTCCTGGACAACAAGTCGACCACCAACTATTCCTCACGCGCAGCCAATGCTGCCGCCTGCGTAGTCAACGAGTCCCCTGAGAAGTATGCGGACTTCCTCAACACACTCTTCGAGAAGCAGCCCAAAGAAGGTGGATCTGGCCTCTCTGACAACGAACTGAAGAAGCTCGCTACCGAGGCGGGGGCAAAGAACATCGACAGTTGCGTTGACAACAAAACCTTCCGTCCCTATGTGAAGTACTCCACCCAGGCCGCCGCAGCAACAGGGGTCAGTGGAACTCCGACCGCATTTGTGGACGGTAAGCAGTGGGGCACGGGTGACAGCGCGAACATCGACTTCATCCCGTTCGTCCAGACAGCGATTGACGCCAAGGGCTGACCAGGGGGATTCTCATCCCGCAGTCGCCCGGGCAAAGGCCCGGCTTCGGAACCTTCCGGAGCCGGGCCTTTTGTTTAAGTCCCACATTCTTGAGCCCAACGCCGGCTCCGTTTTTACCTGCAGCCCGTCCGTGGGATAACCTTGTCTAGCGCCGAATGGATGGACTGTTTCTGACGGCCTGTCGATTGTGACGGCGCAACGCCTCCTTAGCTCAGTTGGCCAGAGCACCGCTCTTGTAAAGCGGGGGTCGTCGGTTCGAATCCGACAGGGGGCTCACATTCTTACTCTGCGTCGATCAGCTCAAGCAGCTCTTTCGCGGCTTTGGCGATGTCATCGTGGTCGTACTGCGCGGCGCGGCTCTCCAGGGAAATGATCGCGCAACGGTGGGCTTTCTTGAAGTCGCCGAAGGGAAAGCTGACACTGCCTTTCGTGCCCTCGGATTTCGCG
This sequence comes from Arthrobacter rhizosphaerae, assembly GCF_023062595.1. Classification (GTDB taxonomy): domain Bacteria; phylum Actinomycetota; class Actinomycetes; order Actinomycetales; family Micrococcaceae; genus Arthrobacter; species Arthrobacter rhizosphaerae. Next base: position 72,813 of record NZ_JALLAN010000020.1, on the reverse strand, counting down.
TCGTCAATTCCCAGATGCCATTTCGCGAAATCGTCAAAACCGTGCTTGTCCAGAAATTGGTTTTCATCATCAGTGGAAGGCGCATGCTCGCTCCAGTCGTCACGGATATCCCGATGGACTTTCCCCTTCTTGATAAGGCTCCGCGCGTGCTCAAGCGCCTTCCTGTTCAGTTTGACGGCCATGACTTTGCCTCCAGCTCTCCCTATGGGTGTTGCAGTTCGAGTCCGTAATCCAAGGCTAAACCTGTGGTGCGGGGATGTAACCCCGGGGAGATGGTGCGGAAACGTCCCGACAATAATTCGGCCCTAGTTTGGACAGCATGACGAACTTGACGCTGCCGGGTATCCGGTCATGGCTGTGGTCCTGGTTTCAGCTGCCGGCCCAGTCAGGACCCCTGACGGAAGGCAGGTCTTATGCGGAACTGGCCGACGTCACCCGCTGGGCGTGGTTGCCGGCGCTCAGCGGTGTGTCGCTGGCTGGGGACCATGCCAGGAAGGCCCATGAAGCAGCGGTCGGTGCTCCTGAGGAGTGACCGTCCGAGGTGAGAGTCGTTGCTTGTTCAGTGCCCGGCGCCGCGTCTCAGGTGTCTTCTGCCGACGTAATTTGTTGGGTTGAACACACTTTTCTTCAACTCACGTGATAATGGCCTAAACTGCTTCACTGAGGTGCCTGAAATGGCGCTGCGCAGCAACGAAAGTGAACCCCGCTATGGCTACCGATTACGACGCCCCACGCAATAAGACAGAAGAAGAGTCCCCCGCTGAATCGCTGGAGGCCCTTCAGGCATCTCGTGGCGGCGGCGCACAGACCGCTGTGATCGACGTCGACGAGAATGATACGGCTGAGGGCATCGACCTTCCCGGCGCTGATCTCTCCGGCGAAGAACTGATGGTCGTTGTTGTTCCCGAGCAGTCGGATGAATTCACCTGCTCGTCCTGCTTCCTGGTCCGTCACAGGTCCCAGGTTGCCCGTGAAAAGAACGGCATGAAGTACTGCCGCGACTGCGAAGGCTGAAGCCCCAAACGGCGGTCACGGAGTACACCTCTCCAAACTAAACAACAAGAAGAACAAGCGCCGGCCGTCCCATCGGGGACGCCGGCGCTTTGTCGTCGTTATTCGAGGTAACGAAAACGGTCGTAAAGGCAGGTGGGGAAGGGGCACAGAGGCCCTAAAACGCCCGGTTCATCACAGGCTTGTGATCAGGAAAACCCGCGGTTAACGGTTAGGCGCCGAAGCGGATACATCCCTCGGCTGGCAGCCATTCCGCTCCTACGCTTGAGGTATCCAATTCACTCGAGGGGGTGGCCCAAATGAAGAAAATTCACGTGTGGCTCGTTGCCATTCTCATGGCAGCTGGGCTAGGCCTATTGGCACCGGGGCCTGCCTCGGCTGCCGCTTATTGTGGGCAGGTGTGGGGCTCGATGGCCGAAACCAGCGACGCCGCAAGCAGAGCATCTGTCACTAACGTCCGGACCGGGCAGCACTACTGTTTTGACCGCTTGGTTATTGATCTCAACGGTCCTGCCGCCGGTTATCACGTCAGCTACGTCACGGACATAACCCAGGACGGCTCCGGCTTCACGATTCCTACCAAAGGCGGCGCGAAGATTCAGGCGGTTGTCAGGGCTCCGGATCATGACCATAACGGGAACCTGACATACAACCCGGCAGCCAAGGCTGAGCTCTCCAACGTCTCTGGCTACCAGACCTTCCGGCAGGTTGTGTACGCCGGAAGCTTTGAAGGCTCCACGAGTATCGGCCTGGGTGTGCGTGCACGGCTTCCGTTCCGCGTCTTCACCCTGGACGGTCCGGGAACCGGCTCCCGCCTTGTCGTCGACGTCGCGCACTTCTGGTGACCGATAAGGCGACTGCTGACTAACTCATAACCACAACGAGCCCTGGCGGGTAATCCTGCCAGGGCTCGTCGTCGGCCGTTCTGATTCGCGAACGATCCCTACTCCGGAACGATCAGCGCGGGGGTGTCCCGGCGGATGGTTTCGCCTCTGAAGAATCCGGGACGTAACTTTGCCATGATGACCATGAACACTGCGCCCATGGCCAGGATGCCGATGCCAAGGACAAAGACGAGTCCGACGCCGAAGACTTCGGATCCGCTGCCGAATTCAGGCGCCCAGCTGTCCACGGCCGTCTGGAAGAACACGACGAACAAGCCGACTCCGCCAAGAAGCGGGCAGACCAGGCGGAGCAGGAAGTTGCGGGCACTGCTGAGGACACTCTGACGGAAGTACCACGCGCAGGCAATCGCCGTCAGGCCGTAGTAGAAGCAGATCATCAGGCCAAGGGCGAGGATGGTGTCGTTGAGGACGTTTTCGCTGATCACGTGCATCACGGCGTAGAAACCCGCCGAGAGAATGCCTGCCGCAAAGATGGCGAAACCAGGCGTTGCGAACTTGGTCATGCGCCGGAAAGGCTTAGGCAAAGCGCCGTAATGAGCCATGGCCAGCAGGCTCCGTGAGGGCGAGGTGAACGTTGACTGCAGCGATGCGGCGGAGCTGGACAGGACCGCAAGGGACATCAGGATGGCCAGCGGTCCCATGATGGGTGAAGCCAGTGCGGTAAAGATGTTCGCGTGGTTCTCCTCATTGTTCAGGCCCAATCCTTCGGTGCCTACCCCGGCGAACATCATGGTGGCGATGGTCACCATGAGGTAAATGCCCAGGACGACGACGGCGGTCAGGGTGCCGGCGACGCCCGCCGTCTTTTTGCCGTTGGTGGTCTCTTCATTGACCGTGAGGCATACATCCCAGCCCCAATAGACGAAAATCGACAGCGAGATCCCGGCCGCAATCTGGCCGAAAGTCTCGATTTTGGTGATGTCGAACCACTCCCAGCTGAAGGGGATGGAAGTCTCTGACGCGGACCAGTTAGCAAACGCCATGGCTACAAAGAGTCCCAGTACCAGCAACTGGAATCCGACCAGCCCGTACTGGACGATCTTCGTGGTGTGAAGTCCCCGGTAGCTGACCCAGACGGCCAGAGCCACAAAGGCAAAACAGGTGATCACGTTCAGGGGCTTGTTTGCGGCCAGGTCAGCCAGCTCGGCATTGCCGGTCAGTTGCGAGAGGAACAGGTAGAAGAAGTCCACCGCCACACCCGCAAGGTTGGAAAGCACAATAATGTTGGCTGCCAGCAGGCCCCAGCCACCCATCCAGCCAACCCACGGCCCGAAGGCTTTGGTCACCCAGGTGAAGGTGGTCCCGCTGTCGGGGGAGTCCGCGTTGAGTTCGCGGTAGGCAAGCGATACCAGGATCATCGGAATGAAGCCGATGAGGAAAATGACGGGCAACTGCAGCCCTACTTCACCGATCGTGGGGCCCAAGGCGCTGGTAAGGGTGTAGGCCGGGGCGATGGTAGAGATGCCAAGGACCACGACGGCAAGGAGGCCAAGCTGGCCGCCTTTCAGGCCTTTGCCGGAGATACCGTGAGCGGAGGAGGGCCCGCCGGTAGCGGAATCCTCATGGCGCTGAACTGTCTGACTCATGAGAGCCCTTTCTGGAAGGCAGCAGGCTGCTGTTGGGTAATGCAGTGGATGCCGCCGCCGCGGGCAAAGAGTTCGCGGGCGTCGACGCTGACGAGGCGGCGTCCGGGGTAAGCGTCGGCGAGGATGCGCAGTGCTTTCTCATCCATGGCATCCTCGAAGCTGCATGCGATGACTCCGCCATTGACCACCAGATGGTTGATGTAGGAGTAATCCACAAAACCCTCGTCGTCGATGAGGACAGCAGGGGCCGGGACCTCCGTGATTTCCCATTCACGTCCCGCAGAATCCCTCGTGGTGTGCAGAAAATCGATGATCTCCTGCGATACCTCGAAGTCGGGGTGTTCGGGGTTCTGCTGGGAGTGGACCAGAAGCTTTCCCGGTGCGGGAATGGCCGCAACAATGTCCACGTGGCCGCGGGTCCCGAAGCGTTCGGAGTCCCTTGTCAGGCCGCGGGGAAGCCAGATCACGTGGGTAGCGCCGATGGTTCTGCCAAGTTCCGTTTCAATCTCCGCTTTGTCCCAGCCAGGGTTGCGGGCGGGATCGAGCTGAACTGTCTCGGTGACCAGAACGGTTCCCTGCCCGTCCACCTGGATTCCGCCGCCCTCGTTGACCAGCCGTGAGAGAACATGTTCAGCGCCTGACTTTCCGGCAATTTCACCGGCTATCAATGCGTCCTTGTCCCAGCGTGCCCACTCCTGCGCGCCCCAGCCGTTGAAGACCCAGTCCACGGCGCCAAGGTGGCCACGGTTGTCGAGGACGAATGTCGGACCGATATCACGCATCCATGCGTCATTGAGATCTGCCGTGAGCACCTCGACGGTCGGGTCCAGATAGTGAGCGGCGATGCCGACGTCGGAAGGGTTAACCAGCATGGTGACAGGCTCAAATCCGACGGCTGCGTTGGCCACCGCTGACCAGGTTTTACGTGCGGAGTGGGCGGCCTCCGGGCCGTCCCCGAGCGTATAGCCGCCGGTGGGGAAGGCCATCCAGATCCGATCTTGCTCCTCAGTTTCAGAGGGCATCCGCCACGACGTCACGCCGTCACCTCCATGGGGGCGGCGGCCTCGTCGCCGAGCGGGGCCGATGGATCGACGGCTTGGGTCAAACGCCCGTAAGTGTCAGGCCGGCGTGTGGTCAGGAAGGGGAAGAGGGTGAGCCAATCCCGGCGCTGGTCAAGGTCCAGGTCGGCTACCAGCACAGCCGATTCATCCCGGGGTGCCTGAACCAGGATCCTGCCGTAGGGATCCGAGATGAACGATGAACCGTAGAAGTTCAGGCTTCCTTCCTGTCCCCAGCGGTTCGGAACTACCATGAACAACCCGTTTGCGATTCCGTTGCCGAGAATCACTTGCTGCCACAACGGCTGGGTGTCGAAGTCTGGGAACAGCGGCTCGGAACCGATGGCGGTCGGGTAGACCAGCAACTCGGCTCCGCCCAGGGAATAGAGCCTGGCGAGTTCGGGAAACCATTCATCCCAGCATGTGGGCATACCCAACTTTGCGCCACTCAGTTCGGCAGGGGAGTGGACCTGGTAGGCATCTTGTGCGGCCGGGCCTTGGCGGAAGAACTTGTCTTCGTAGTATCCGGCGGTGACAGGAATGTGCAGCTTATGGGTTCGCGCCAGGAGTTCTCCTTCGGAGGACACCAGGATCGAGGTGTTCAAGCCGAGGCCGTCGTCGGAGCCGGCGGGATTCTCCGCTTGCTGATAGAGCGAGGCGTGGACGCACACTCCGTGTCGCCGAGCGGCCTCAGCGGCAAAGCGGAAGGTGGGGCCCGTCATGAGGTCCTCGGCTGCGTCGGACGGCCGTGGTCGGGTTTGGTGAGGGCAGGTCAGGTCGTTTTCGGGAAGAACATCTGCTGGATAGCGGGAAAGAGTAAGTTCAGGAAGGAAGACAACAGCGGCTCCCAAGCGTGCGGCGCGTTCGATGCCCTCATCAAGTTCCGCCCGAAGGGTGGATGGGCTTGAGTGCCAGCGGTGCTGGACCAAGCCGACCCTCAATGGGGAACGAGTGGAAGGCGTCATCCGTGCGGGTGAAGCCAAGGGCGCGAGGCGGGTTATTTCGATCATTGTGGTGATTTCTCCAGTGAGACGGTCGTCACTAAATGAATGACGTTCATTTAGTATCCCCAAAGCTCGAACATAGGGCAAGGGGAAAATGAACAAAATTCATTTGATTTAAGCCGCAGGCGAGATTCGCTGGCACGGGCGCTGCTGCTGGGATAGCTTCGAAGGACCGGAATATACGGCTGAGAGCATTCAGGAGGAACAATGAAAGCGTCACCTACCCTGACCAACAACATGCAGGCAGTACTTGCGGACCTCATCGAACTCCACATCCAGGGAAAGCAGGCCCATTGGAACATTGTGGGTACCAATTTCAGGGATCTTCACCTTCAGCTGGATGAAATCGTGGATGCAGCACGCTTGTTTGCAGACGACATGGCTGAACGGATGAGGGCGCTCCATGCCCTGCCGGACGGGCGCAGCGCAACAGTGTCTGAGTCGACGAACCTCGCCCAGTTTCCGGAAGGCCTGATCAGCACAAAAGATGCCATCGACCGGATCGTCGCAGCTCTCGAGGCCGCAGTGGGTACCATGCGCAAAGTCCATGACGAGGTGGATGAAGAAGACCCGACGACGGCGGATCTGCTTCATACATTCATTGAAAAGCTGGAGCAGTTCGCCTGGCTGGTTGGCGCCGAGAACCTGAAGGCAACCGCCAGCGTGACCCGACCAGATTCACAGTAGTCCGCTGTCATAGCGTCCGACGCCGGGATATTCCCGGCGTCGGACGCTTTTCTCTTTAAGCAGAGGCTGGGACCTATTGACATCCGCAACGTTCCGCCGATACTTAAGTATGTGCTTAACAATCAGCAGGCCGAGGAATCCGGGAGAGCTCAGCTTGACTCTGTTTTCCAGGCGCTCACGGACCCAACCCGGAGGGCCATCATCGTGCGGCTCTGCCAGGGTCCAGCTTCGGTTTCGGAGCTGGCAACACCTTTTGCCATGAGCCTGCCCGCGATTGTGCAGCACCTTCAGGTCCTCGAAAACTGCGGCCTTATCCGCACCGAAAAAATCGGCAGGGTCCGCAGCTGCAGCATCGTCCCCGGCACGCTCCGGTTTGCGGAGAACTGGCTCGCCGCCCGCCGGACTCCTGCGGAGCGCCGCCTGGACCGCCTGGAGGCCTTCCTTGAATCAGACGATCCACAAACAGTAACCACAGGACAACAAGGCACGAGACAACTAGGAGAAACCAATGAATAACCCCATCACGCACGCAAGCTTCACGATTGAGCGCAAACTCAACGCCCCGCCGTCGCGCGTCTTCCATGCATTCTCCGACTATTCCAGCAAGAAGAACTGGTTCGGCGGGCCGCCGGAATGGACCCAGGGCGAGTCCAGCCTGGACTTCCGCGAAGGTGGTCGTGAGACAGATGTCGGCGGCCCGGAAGGCGGATTCGTCTCCACCATGCACGCGACCTACCACCACATCGTCCAGGACGAGAGGATCGTCTACACCTACGAAATGCTTCTCGACGGCCAGAGAATGTCTGTATCACTGAGCAGTGTGGAGCTTGAGCCCGACGGGAACGGCACGAAGCTGACTTTGACGGAACAGGGCGTTTACTTTACGAGCGAAGATGACGTCGAAGGCCGCAAAGAGGGTACAGAAGGACTCCTTGACGCCCTGAAGGCCTATGTGGAAAGCAACTGATATGGCCGGGCGAAATCACATTTGCCCCACGGCCCGGGACATAGGACAATAGCCTCTGTGACTGTTGTCACCGCAAACTAAATATGCCTTTGATCTGCGGCGGGAGAGTCCTGCAAGTAGGTACAAGCAGGCGCCGTAGGAGCAAACCCTCCCCAGGAATCTCTCAGGCCCACGTACCGCCGCGGCAAGGCAACTCTGGAAAGCAGCAAGGTTTGTCCGCTTCAGCACCGGGATCACATCCCGGGCCTTTGCGGAACAAACTGTGCTCACCGACGGTGCAAGCGGAGCCATGCGAGAGCACGGCTGCGCGGAAACTCTCAGGTCCAATACAGAGCGGGGAGGAACCCAGTCAATGTGGCGTACCCTGCGCCGCCTTAGTTTTGGAGTTCCTTGTGACTGTTAAATCAGCCTCCACGTCCTTTGTTGACCGGCACGTCGGCGCCCGCCACGAGTCCGACATTGACGCCATGCTCAAGGCTGTCGGATACGACACCGTTGATGCGCTGGTGGACACTGCGGTCCCGAAAGACATCCGGCAGGATTCCCCGCTGGCGCTTTCTCCGGCACTGAGCGAGGTTGAAACCCTGGCCGAGCTGCGCAAGCTGGCGGCGAAGAACAAAACAGCCGTCCAGATGATCGGCCAGGGTTACTACGACACCCTCACTCCACCGGTCATCCGCCGCAACATCCTTGAGGCCCCGGCGTGGTACACCGCGTACACCCCGTACCAGCCGGAGATTTCGCAGGGCCGCCTTGAAGCCCTGCTGAACTTCCAGACCATGGTCCAGGACCTGGTGGGCCTGCCGATCGCCAACGCTTCGCTCCTGGACGAAGCCACGGCCGTCGCCGAGGCTGTGCTGATGATGCGCAGAGCCAACAAGAATAAGGCCGCCATCGATGGCAAGACGGTCCTTGACGCTGACTGCCTGCCGCAAACCATTGCCATCGTCAAAGGCCGGGCAGAGGCCCTGGGTTTCGAGGTGGAGGTCGCGGACCTTTCCAAGGGACTGCCCGACGGCGTCATCAACGGTGTGGTGCTGCAGCAGCCAGGCGTTTCCGGCCGGGTCTTTGACCACTCAGCAGTCATTGCCGATGCCAAGGAGCGGGGCGCCCTGGTAACTGTCGCGGCCGACCTGCTGGCACTGACGCTCATCACCCCTCCGGGCGAACAGGGCGCGGACATTGCCGTCGGTTCGGCCCAGCGCTTCGGTGTGCCGCTGTTCTACGGCGGCCCCCACGCGGCCTACATGGCCGTCCAGAAGGGCCTTGAGCGGTCCATGCCCGGCCGCCTGGTTGGCGTCTCCAAGGATTCCGCGGGCACCCCGGCCTATCGTCTGGCCCTGCAGACCCGTGAACAGCACATCCGCCGTGAGAAGGCCACGTCCAACATCTGCACGGCCCAGGCCCTGCTGGCAATCGTTGCGTCCATGTACGCCGTCTACCATGGCCCTGACGGGCTGAAAGCAATTGCGGAGACCACCCACGGGCATGCGAAGTTGCTGGCCACCTCCCTGACGGCCGGCGGTCTGGATGTGCTGCACACCAGCTTCTTTGACACCATCACGGTTTCGGTTCCGGGCAAGGCTGCTGACATCCTCGCCGCTGCTGAGGCCCGGGGGATCAACCTCCGAGCCATCGATGCGGACACCCTGGGGATCTCCGCGGATGAAGCGACGACGGCGGACATCGTCGCCGCTGTCTGTGCCGCTTTCGGCGTCGCAGTAGTGGAGGCACGCGCCGGTTCAGGGAGTTCCTTTGGGCTGGAGCCGGCCGTCGAGCGTACCTCCGACTACCTGCAGCATCCTGTATTCAGCACCCACCGGTCCGAGACCCAGCTGCTGCGGTACGTCCGCAAGCTCTCGGACCGCGACCTTGCCCTGGACCGGACCATGATCCCGCTGGGTTCCTGCACCATGAAGCTGAACGCGACTGCCGAGATGGAAGCCATTTCCTGGCCGGAATTCGCTTCCATCCATCCGTTCGCACCCGATTCGCAAACGGAGGGTTGGCGCGAACTCATCGCTGACCTCGAGGCCGAGCTGACTGAGATTACGGGCTACGACCAAGTGTCCATCCAGCCCAACGCAGGTTCCCAGGGGGAACTTGCCGGACTGCTGGCCATCCGCGGCTACCACCGGTCCCGCGGCGATTCCCAGCGCAACGTCTGCCTCATCCCAGCCTCCGCCCACGGCACTAACGCTGCGTCCGCGGTCCTCGCCGGAATGAAAGTGGTGGTGGTTGCCACTGCCTCCGACGGCACCATTGATCACGCTGATCTGCAGGCGAAGATCGACGCCCACAAGGACGCGCTCTCCGCGATCATGATCACCTACCCGTCCACGCACGGTGTGTACGACGCCGACGTCCGCGAGGTATGCGATGCCATCCACGCAGCCGGCGGACAGGTTTACATCGACGGCGCCAACCTCAACGCCCTCGTAGGGCTGGCCCAGCCCGGCAAGTTCGGCGGCGACGTCTCCCACCTCAACCTCCACAAGACGTTCTGCATCCCGCATGGCGGCGGCGGACCCGGCGTCGGACCTGTTGCAGCCAAGGCCCACTTGGCCCCGTTCATGCCTGGGAACGCTGCGACCTGGACCGAAGGCAACGACGTTCCCATTTCGGCCTCGCGCTTTGGCTCCGCCGGCGTGCTCCCCATCTCCTGGGCCTATGTGAAGCTCATGGGCGGCCAGGGACTGACCGATGCCACGAAATCAGCCTTGCTTGCGGCCAACTACATCGCCGCCAGACTGAACGACTTCTTCCCGGTCCTCTACACCGGCGAAGGCGGGCTGGTGGCCCACGAGTGCATACTGGACCTGCGCGAACTTACGGCCAGGACAGGCGTCACGGCAGAGGATGTTGCAAAGCGCCTGATCGATTACGGTTTCCACGCCCCGACGCTGGCGTTCCCGGTAGCAGGAACACTGATGGTGGAACCCACAGAGTCGGAGGATCTCGGTGAAATGGACCGCTTCATTGAGGCCATGATCTCCATCCGCGCCGAGATCGACCAGGTGGCAGACGGGGACTTCTCCGTGGCCGAGAGCCCGCTCCGGAACGCGCCCCACACGGCGGCGGCAGCGATCAGCAGTGACTGGGACCGGGGTTACCCGCGCGAACAGGCTGTTTTCCCCGTGCACTCGCTGAAGCAGGACAAGTACTTCCCCCCGGTAGGCCGAATTGACGGCGCTTTGGGAGACCGGAACCTGATCTGCTCCTGCCCGCCCCTCGAAGCCTTCGAGGACCACTCCGCCGACGCCGCGAACTGAGGACTTCAACCATGACTGAGAACTACACTGCCCTGTACGAGGAGCACAAAAAGCTCGGCGCCTCCTTCACTGATTTTGGCGGTTGGCAGATGCCGCTCAAGTACAGCTCCGAGCTGGCGGAGCACCACGCAGTACGGAAGTCGGCCGGTATCTTCGATCTCTCCCACATGGGGGAGGTCTGGGTGACCGGGCCTGACGCTGCTGCGTTCCTGGATTACGCCCTCGTGGGAAAGATCTCCGCGATGAGCGTAGGAAAGGCCAAGTATTCCCTCATCTGCAGCGAAGATGGCGGCATCATCGACGACCTCATCACCTATCGCCGCGGGGACACCAAGTTCCTGGTGGTGCCGAATGCAGGCAACGCCAGGACAGTGGCTGAGGCGCTGGCGCAGCGCGCTGCTGATTTCGACGTCGTGGTGGAGGACGTATCGGCCGCTACTTCCCTGATCGCAGTCCAGGGACCCAAGGCCGAGGAGATCCTCCTGCGCCTGGTTCCTGCGGCCCAGCATGAACTGGTCACGGGGCTGAAGTATTACGCAGCCGTCGAGGTCCCCTTCCTCGTGGGCGGAAGCAGCCAGGAGCTCCTGCTGGCCCGCACCGGCTACACCGGTGAGGACGGCTTCGAGATCTTCATCGACAACGACGACGCCGCCGCCCTCTGGCAGTCCATCGTCGCCATTGCTGACGAAGGGGAGCTGACGCCTGCAGGCCTGGCCTCCCGGGACTCCCTGCGCCTCGAGGCAGGCATGCCCTTGTACGGTAACGAGCTCTCGATTGACGGCGACCCGTTCGCTGCCGGGCTGGGCGGAATCGTCGCATTGTCCAAGGAAGGCGACTTTGTCGGCAAGGCAGCCCTGGCGGCCAAAAAGGAAGCCGGCGCCGGAATCAGCACCGGACGCAAGCTGGTGGGCCTCAAAGGATTGGGGCGACGTGCCGGCCGCGGGCACTACCCGGTACTGAAGGACGGGGCCGTTGTAGGCGAAGTGACCTCAGGCCAGCCCAGCCCTTCCCTCGGCTACCCGGTAGCGATGGCCTACGTCGACGTCGAGCACAGCGAAATTGGCACAGCCCTGGACATCGACCTCAGGGGTAAGGCGGAGCCGTTCGAAGTTGTCGCACTGCCTTTCTACAAGCGCACGAAGTAGCCCGGCGGTCTTTTGCCGTTGTCGGCAAGGGGGCTGGCAGGCCCCGGTTTTCACGCATGCTGCTCCTTCGCCGCTTTGACGCACGCTTTCGAAAACCCCGACCAGCCAGCCCCTCCAGGAAAGCTCACCTTTTGAATAACCAGAACGGAGCGGCGTCAGTTGCATCGTCACTTTCGAAAGCCAAAGGTGCTGGAGGATGGACCGCCTGCCGGAGCTCGGACTTAGAGATTTTGAAGAGCCAGTGTTTTCAAACGGAACACTGGCACGAAGCGGAGGGGGCTCGGCATCCGGCAGCATGCGTCAAAGCGAGGAACGAGCAGCATGCAGAGGATGGCGACCCCCGCCGCACCACCGACCACAGCAGTTACAAAATTAAGGAAAAACACATGGCAAAGGTTGCCCCTGAATTGCAGTACTCCGACGAGCACGAGTGGGTTGCCCGCGAAGGCGGGAACCTGGTCTCCATTGGGATTTCCGCCGTGGCCACCGATGCCCTCGGCGATATCGTCTATGTTGACCTTCCGGAGCTTGGATCGATGGTGACGGCGGGGGAGACGTGCGGCGAGGTGGAATCCACCAAGTCCGTCTCGGACCTGTACGCCCCTGTGACGGGCGAGGTCACCGAAGTGAACCCCGCCGTCGTCGACGATCCCGCCCTGATCAACAACGATCCGTACGGAGCCGGTTGGCTTTTCAAGGTGGCGGCCGAGTCGGAGGGCCCGCTGCTCTCCGCCGAGGATTACGCTGCCAAGAACGGCGGCGAGCTGTGAGCGCCCCGGCCGTAGGAACCGCTCAGGCGGCATTCGAGCAGGTCATTTCACCCAGCCTGGACGCGCAGCTGGCCGATCTGGATCCGGAAATCGCTGCGAAGATCGACGACGAACTGACCCGCCAGCGCACTGGTCTGGAGATGATCGCCTCGGAGAACCACACCGCGGTGGCCGTGATGCAGGCGCAGGGTACGGTGCTGACAAACAAGTACGCCGAGGGCTACCCGGGTAAGCGCTACTACGGCGGCTGCGAACACGTTGATGTGATCGAGCAGTTGGCAATTGACCGGGTGAAAGCGCTCTTCGGCGCTGAATATGCCAACGTCCAGCCGCACTCCGGCGCACAGGCCAACGCCTCTGTGATGCACGCCCTGATCAGGCCCGGCGACACCATCATGGGCCTGAACCTGGCCCATGGCGGGCACCTGACCCACGGAATGCGGATCAACTTCTCGGGCCGCCTGTACAACGTCATTCCGTACCAGGTCCGGGAAGAGGACCACCGCATTGACATGGCAGAGGTGGAGCGGCTGGCCAACGAGCACAAGCCGCAGCTGATCGTTGCCGGCTGGTCCGCCTACGCTCGCCAGCTCGATTTTGCAGAGTTCCGCCGGATCGCAGACTCGGTGGGGGCCTACCTCATGGTGGACATGGCGCATTTCGCCGGCCTTGTCGCCGCCGGGCTCCACCCCTCACCGGTTCCCCATGCGCACGTCACCACCTCCACCACGCACAAGACCCTCGCAGGTCCCCGCGGCGGAATTATTCTGACCAACGACGCCGACATCGCAAAGAAGATCAACTCGGCCGTGTTCCCCGGGCAGCAGGGCGGCCCGCTGGAGCACGTGATCGCCGGCAAGGCGGTGGCCTTCAAGATCGCCGCATCGCCGGAGTTCAGGGAGCGCCAGGAGCGTGTCCTGGCCGGTGCCCGTATCCTCGCCGAACGCCTGGTGCAACCGGACGTCACCGCCAAGGGCATCTCCGTGATTTCCGGCGGCACCGACGTCCACCTGGTTCTGGTGGACCTGCGCCACTGCGAGCTCGACGGCCAGCAGGCCGAGGACCGCCTCGCGGAAATCGACATCACTGTGAACCGGAATGCAGTGCCGTTTGACCCGCGTCCGCCGATGGTCACGTCCGGGCTGCGCATCGGCACCCCGGCCCTGGCTACCAGGGGCTTCGGGGAAGCCGCTTTCAAGGAGGTTGCCGATGTTATTGCCGAGGCCCTGATAGCCGACGCCGGCTCTGATCTTTCGGGATTGCGGTCGCGCGTAGAGGCGCTCGCCGCAGCCCACCCGCTCTACCCGCGCGTTGCCAACCTCGGCTGACGTGCCCCCGTGGCTGGCTCCGGGTCCGACCACAATCATTTAGTTAGGAACATGCAATGGCTGTTGGAGTCTTTGACCTCTTTTCGATAGGCATAGGACCATCCAGTTCACACACTGTGGGTCCTATGAGGGCTGCCGCTGTTTTCGCGGAGGAACTCAAAGCCACCGGCGTCCTTGACCGGGTGGGCGGACTGCGGGTGGACCTCTACGGCTCCCTCGCAGCAACCGGGCACGGTCATGGCACCATGACCGCCATCCTCCTCGGCCTGGAAGGGTTCCACCCGGAACTGATCCTTCCCGACGAGGTGGAGCAACGATTGGCTGCCATCGCTGACACCGGTCAACTTCACCTGGCAGGCTTGGTGTCCCTTCCCTATGCGGTGAAGGACATGATCCTGCACCCGCTCACCATCCTGCCGAGACACACCAACGGTTTGAAGTTTGCCGTTTCTGATGCAGCTGGCGACGTTCTGCACGAAGCTACTTTCTTCTCCGTTGGTGGCGGCTTCATCGTCCGTGAGGGAGAAGAAGACGCGGCACAGCACGAGCTCGAGGAATCCAAGAAGGAACTGCCGTTTCCTTTTCGTACGGCAGCCGAACTCCTGCGCCATTGCCAGGCGAACGGACTGTCTATCGGCGAGGTCATGCTCGTCAATGAGCGGGCGTCCCGATCGGAAGAGGAGATCAGGGAGGGGCTGCTTCACATCTATTCGGTGATGGAGAGCTGTGTCGAGGTCAGTCTTAAACGCGAAGGCTTGCTGCCCGGCGGACTCAAGGTCCGCCGTCGTGCGCCGGACTGGCATGAGCGGCTCATGAAGGAGGACAAGGACCGGGATCCGAAGTACTGGCAGGAATGGGTCAATCTGATCGCGCTCGCCGTGAATGAGGAAAACGCCTCGGGCGGCCGGGTGGTCACTGCACCGACGAACGGCGCTGCCGGGATTATCCCGGCCGTGCTCTACTACGCCCTGCATTTTGCTCCGGGAATGGAAGAGGCCAATCAGGCTGATCGCGACGACGTCGTGGTCAGGTTCCTGCTGACGGCAGCCGCCGTCGGCGTGCTTTACAAGGAACAGGCGTCGATCTCCGGGGCAGAGGTTGGCTGCCAGGGGGAAGTTGGTTCGGCTTCGTCCATGGCGGCTGCAGGCCTGGCCGAAGCAATGGGGGGTACTCCGGCCCAAGTTGAGAACGCGGCCGAAATTGCGATGGAACACAACCTGGGTCTCACCTGTGATCCGATTGGCGGGCTGGTGCAGATCCCTTGCATCGAGCGCAATGCAATTGCCGCTGCAAAGGCTATCAACGCTGCAAAGATGGCGCTCTGGGGTGACGGATCACACCGCGTATCGCTCGATGAAGTGATTGTCACCATGCGGGAAACGGGCAAGGACATGAGCTCCAAGTACAAAGAAACCGCGATGGGTGGCCTCGCCGTCAACGTGGTGGAGTGCTAAGGCTTGCAGCCTCAGATACGTATGTCAGTTATGCACGGCAGCCCAGAAGTTAAGGCTTGCGGCAAACACCACCCAGGAAACGTAGGGCAGTAGCAGCAGTCCAGCCCACCGGCTGATTGGTCCCGACAGCAGCACTGTTACGGTGAGGGCCACTGCCAGAGCGATGATGATAGCGAAGGCGAGCCAGAGGGCAAGCGAGCCCAGGACGGGATATAACCCGAAAAAGACCGGCGTCCACAACATGTTCAATCCGAGCTGCACGCAGTAGGCCCACAATGCGCCTTTGGCCCGGGGAGTCCGTTCACGCCAGACCAGCCAGGCTGCGATGGCCATGGCGACGTAAAGCAGCGTCCACACAGGGCCGAAAACGGCGTTTGGCGGACTCCAGGGAGCCTTGTCCGCGTTGACATACCAGCCATTGACATTTCCGATGGTAACTGCGGAGCCAAGGCCGGCAACGAGGGCAGATGCACCAAGGAACGCGGCAAGTCCCAGGACCTGGGCTCGGACCGACCGCACGGGATCCGTGCTGTGGGTGGGGTTGGCATTCCCGTCGGCCACAGACTGTTCGGCGTGTGCATTCATGTTTCAACCCTTGCCATGCTGCCGTGGAGAGTCAAGGAAGACCCACCCTTGACGGCCAGGTTCCGTTCAGCGGACGTGGTGGCCTCCTTGCGTCAGGGTCGGCCGATACACTTGAGGCTGCACGCCTGGGATTAGCCGCCAGACTGAACGCAACGATTGGACACCGCAGACTTGCGAGAATTTACTGCCCGCTTTGCCTCCGCCGAGGAGATTGCCAACTGGGACAACCATGTGACTGCAAATCCCAATGGTGGAAATCTGCTGCAGTCCGAGGCCTTCGCCGAAGTCAAGCAGCACTTCGGCTGGAAGCCCCTGCACCTGGTGTATGAGACCGCCGACTACACCAGCTATAACCTGGCGCTGGAGAAGGCCATTCCCCTGCTGGGCAAGATCTGGTACCTCATCAAGGGCCCGGATGTTGCTGACGTCGAGGACATCCCTGGTATAGCCTCAGCAAACGCCGATCTGGTCAAGAGGGCCAAGCTGGGCGTCTTTACCGTGAAGATCGAGCCCGACATTGTCCTGTCCGACCATGCGCGCCAAGTCATCGAGAGTGCAGGTCTGAGCAAGACGCACAACCTGCAGCCCAACGATTCCACTGCCTTGCTGGACATCTCCCCGGAGCCGAACGAGTTGTTGCGAAATCTGCATTCCCGTGGCCGGAACGCTGTGCGCCGTGCCATCCGTGAGGGTGTCGAAGTGCAGAACGTGGAACCCAGCGACGAAAACTTCAAGGCCATGTATTCGCTTATGACAACCACTGTCGAAGCTAAATCCCAGGTGCGGGTCCGTGAGTTCGAGTACTACCGGCAATTCTGGACCAATTTCATCAACAGGGGTCAAGGCCGGATGCTCTTCGTCTACGAAAACGGAGTTCCTTCCGTAGGGGCATTCGTGGTCAACTACGGGCGCAAAGGAACGTACAAGGACGGCGGGTCACTGCAGAAACGGAACCAGTACGGCGACTCGCATCTGGTGCAGTGGACAGCAATCAACCAGCTTAAGAACCTTGGATGCACTGAATACGATTTCTGCGGGACTCCTCCCAGTGACCAGCTCAAGGACACCTCCAATCCGTTCCACGGCCTGGGGCTCTTCAAGACCAGCTTCAGCAAGACGGTGACGGACTTCGTGGGTTGCTATGACCAGATCCTGAACCCCTTGAAATACAAGGCGTGGATGACGGCCGGAGAACGCGTGGCCCGCCAGCTCTACACCCGTCGGACAGGACAGCAGTTCTATTAAGTCAGCGTCAACCAAGTCAGCGTCAACGCCAGGGAGGGAGGCCGAATGACAAAGGAAACAGACGGCCGGCGGAAGCCGCACACGGACGGGCTGCCCAAAACTGAACCGCTCTCGCCATCACAACTGCAGCAGAATGTTGCTGCCAAGCGCATGCTGCGACGGCTCGTTCAGGGGGAGAATCCGCCCACGGCACCCCTGAGTATCGTTGACCGGCTGGCGGGAAGCCCTTACGCCAACCCGATGATCCAGGTTGGCGGGGTGGACACATCCGCCCGCAAGACAATCGACTTTGCCCTGCACCTGGCTGAATCGATGTTCCGTTACGGTGCCGGTGCCCTCGAGGTGGAAACAAGCATCATTGCAGTAACCGCTGCCTTGGGACTGAAGAACATCGAGGTGGACATCACCAACCAGTCCGTCGCGATCAACTATGCACCCAAGGATCAGACCCCCATCTCCCTTCTTCGCGTGGTCCGATCATGGACCAACAACTATGCAGGGCTCGCCCAGGTGCACCAGTTGGTAACGGACGTCGTGGCGGGCGGTGTGGGACGGGACGAGGCTGTCCGTCGTCTCGATGAGATCATCCACAGCTCCAAGCCTTATCCGCGCTGGATGGTGACAGTCGCCTTCGGGGTGTTCTCGGCCGTTTTCGTGGGAATCCTTGGTGGCGGAGTGGGCGCCTCTGGGATTGCTTTTCTTTCCAACCTGCTCATCAGCCTGCTGGCGCGCCAGCTTAGCAAGCGGCGGGTACCGGACTTCTTCATCACAGCGTCCTGCGCCTTTGTCGTGACGTTCATAGCGCTGCTGCTGGATCAGTTCGGCGTACCGATCGAGCCGGCTATCGTCGTGGTCGGAGGTATTTTGCTGCTGCTTCCCACGGGCCGACTCGTCTCATCGGTCCAAGACGCCATTAACGGATTCCCGGTGACTGCCGCGGGTCGATTCCTCTCCACAGTCCTGACCTTCGGTGCGCTGGTCGCGGGAATTGCCGTCGCATTAGTAGTGGGTACCGTCACCGGCATGGAAGAAATCGAAGTAACAGAAACATTCCCACCGGCGTATGAGTGGTGGGCGCTGATTATTCTTACAGCCGTTGCTGTACTGGCCATCGGTATCACCGAACAAACAGCCTGGAAGCTCCTGCTGCCTACTGCCGGGGTCGGCGTCGTCGGTTATCTGGTTCTGTGGGGGGCCACTGCATTCGGCGTCGGCGATAGGTTTTCCCCGGCTGTGGCAGCGGTGATCATAGGCCTTTTGGGACGCGTGGTGGCGCTGAAAATGGGAGCTCCCCAGTTGGTGGTAGCAGTCCCTGCTGCTTTGATCCTGCTTCCCGGCTTGACCATATTCCGCTCCATGTACGTTCTGACCCTCGAGGAATCGCAGATCCTCATCGGGGCCGGCGGAATGCTGAACGCCGGTGCTATCGTCCTGGGCGTGGCCGCGGGAATCGTCTTGGGTGACACCTTGGCCAGACCGCTCACACGGAACCTGGCGAGCAATGAGCGCAGGAGGGCGCGACGCCGCTAGTTTGCAGCGTCGCGTAGGAGGCGTGGCTTAGGAGGTGTCAGCTCCGGACCTCCACCACTCAGATCTTTCCAATGGGGAGCTGTTTCTCGGCCTGGAAGTCATCTTCCACTCTTCCCTTAGCCCAGTAGCCGGACAGGGAAACCTGGGAACGCTCGAGGCCACGCTGGACGAAAAACACATCCCGCAGTGCCTTCATGTAGCCCCGTTCCCCATGGGCGAACACGTGTACGCGCCCGTTCAGCCACTCGCCGTTCCGTACAGCATCGATGAGGAGTTCGCTCGAACCCGCGGGCGTGCCTCGACGCTGGAGCCAGTTCAGCTCTACCCCTGCAGGCGCCGCCACTGCCTGGATGTCGGCCTCATTGTCTACCTCGAGATAGGCCTTGCCCAGCGCATCTTCCGGCAGGGATTCGATAGCAGCTGCAATGGCAGGCAGTGCGGCCTCATCGCCCGCGAAAAGGTACCAATCGGCTGCGGGATCCGGGTTGTACCCGCCGCCCGGGCCGGTGAAGATGATGGTGTCGCCGGGCAACGCTGTCGCCGCCCAAGGGCCTGCCAGTCCTTCGTCCCCGTGGACGACGAAATCAATGGCCAGTTCACGGGCCGCTGCATCCACCCAACGGACGGTATAGGTCCGCGTGTAGGGCCACTGCTCGCGGGGCATTGTTTCGCGGACCTTCCACAGATCCAGCGGCTCGTCATAGGCCACCCCCGGCTGAGGGAAGGCGATCTTCACATACCGGTCCTCGAACGCGTTATTGGTGTAGCTGGAAAACCCGTCACCCCCGACGATGATCCGCACCATATGCGGTGACAGCTCTTCGCGCCGGAGAACTGTGAGGACAGTCTGGGGGCGCGAGTTGCGCGTCGCGGAGGTGGCAGCGGGAAGTGACGTCATGGAAGTAAGCCTAGGCTAAGTTAATGACGCCCCGCACATGGTTACTTTGCACATAGTTACTAATGGACGGTTAGCACATTTAGTGCAGTTGTTGGTGTAATTGGATCCTGCACGTTTTCTGACCGGGGGTCTTTCTGCCATGCCATCACCAACCTTGAGCCTGCGCAAGTACAACAGGTTGCTGCAGGTGACAGGCTTTTCGGCCGTCGCGGCCGTACTGGCAACCCTTGCCGTTATTCATCCAGGCGTACGTTCTGCCGACGTAGACCTGAACGATGGCGGAGTATGGGTGACGAACAAGAGTATCTCCATGACCGCACGGCTGAATTATCCGTCCCAGACCTTGGACGCAGGCGTCACTCCTCCCGGAAACGGCTTCGACGTGATCCAGCAGGCCGGCGATGTATTCGTGGACGACGGGACCTCCCTTACCCCCATTGACCCTGCCGCCGTGACTCTGCAGACACCATTGAAGCTGCCACGGGGCATAACAGCCGCAGTTGCCGAGGGGGTCTATGTTCTCAGTGACGACTCCAGCGGGGACGCCTGGGTAGCCACTGAGCAGACCATCGGGGCCTTCAGCAGGGATTCCCAACCGCCTGCGGTAACTGGCGCCAAGGACCTCCAAGCCCTCGTCGGGGCTGACAGGGCCGTCTACATCGCGGAACCCGGGGCCGATCAGGTTACCCGGATTGAAGTAAACCCTGACGGCACCGAGGGTGCGAAATCCAGCATCAGTTATGCAGATCTATCCGGGGCAAAGAACCTTGAGCTCACGACAGTTGGTTCCCAGGCTGTGTTACTGGACCCGGACGCCGGCCGGCTGTTTCTACCCGGTGGCCAGGTGGTTGACCTCCCGAACGGGAAGGGGGCCAGGCTGCAACAGCCAGGTACGGCGAGTAACTTTGTTGCGGTGGCAACGCCGGCCGCCCTGCTGGAGCAGCCATTGAACGGTGCTCAGCTTCTCGCGCTGGAGGCTTCTGCCGTCGGCATCCCTGCGCGCCCGGTTCAGCTGGAAGGGTGCGTGCATGCCGCCTGGAGCAAGAGCAACAAATACGTTCGGGATTGCGCTGACAGCACTTACGATAAGCGCTCAGACGTGCCCAACGCCGATGACAAATCAGAACTGGTCTTCCGGGTAAACCGGAGCATCGTGGTGCTCAATGACACGAACGGCGGCAACGTGTGGCTCGTTCAGCAGGAGATGCAGCTCGTCAATAACTGGCAGGACCTGCAGATTCCCCCCAACAGGTCTGAGGAAGAGAAGGACGACTCCGCTGACCAGAATCCTTTGAACCAGTTGCCGGACCGCAGCCAGGAAAACCGCAAACCGAACGCACAGGATGACGTGTACGGTGTGCGCCCTGGCAAGACCACACTCCTGACACCTTTGGACAATGATTCAGATCCCGACGGCGACATGCTGACAGCAGGCGTCGTCGGTACGGGTCCGGGCGTTGGAACTGTGCAGCCGATCTATAACGGCTCCGCAATGCAGATAGCTGTTCCGGCAGACGCCTCCGGCTCTTCGGCTTTTGGCTACCAGGTGGAGGACGGGCGAGGAAAAAATGCCCAGGCAAAAATCACCGTCAATGTTCGGCAAGCCTCCGAAAACGGCCCGCCTGTGCAGAAACGGAAGACCGTCATTCTTGTGGAGCAGGGCAAGGCCATCAGCCAGAACGTACTGTCCGACTGGACGGACCCCGACGGCGATGATCTGATCCTGACAGCAGCCGTAGCGGACAACGGCCGCGACCAGGTCCAGGCCCGCCCGGACGGACTTCTCCAGTTCCAGGACATCGGGACGTCGTTGGGGCAAAAAGAGGTGACCCTCACAGTCTCCGATGGGCGGGAGTCTACCCAGGGCAAAATAACGGTTGACGTGCGTCCCAGGGCCAGCCTGCCGCCGGTAGCAAACCCTGACCATGTCAGTGTCGTGGCCGGCGAGGACGCGGTAATACTTCCGCTGGAGAACGACCTGGATCCGGCAGGTGGTTCGCTGCGTCTTGCCCGCGCCGATGGGCCTGCATCTGCCACTGTGACGCCTCAGTTCGACGCCGGATCATTCCTTTTCAGGGCGGCAGCAGCAGGCACCTATTACGTGACCTACCAGGTGACGAATGGACCAGCCAGCCAGCTTGGCCTGGTCCGGATTGACGTTTCCAACGGGGGATCCAATGGTGCCCCCGTTGCAGTCCGGGACGTCGCACGGCTCCCACAAGGCGGACAAACCCTTGTGGACGCCCTTGCCAACGATACTGATCCTGCCGGCGGAGTCCTGGTCATCCAGTCCGTCAGGCTTCCTGCCGGGTCACCGTTGTCCGTGGCGATAGTGGACCACCACGTGCTGCGCGTGACTGACGTGCGCGGAGCGACGGTGCCTGAGACGTTCACCTACACCGTATCCAACGGCCGGGAGACGTCCATTGGTGAAGTGACGGTGCAACCCGTGAAGGCCCCGGCTAAGCTGCAACCGCCCCGGGCTGTGGCAGATGAAATTACCGTACGGGTCAACGACGTCGCAACGGTGCCTGTGCTCCTGAATGACAGTCACCCCGATGGTGCGCCGCTTGCGCTGAAGCCTCAGTTGGCCCAATCCGTGGCTGAGGCTGACGGGCTCCTTGGAGTCTCGGGCGACGTGCTTAGGTTCAAGGCAGGCCCCCAAGCCAAGACTGTTCACGGCATCTATGTTGTGGCGGGACCTGATGGACAGGAAGCATCCGCGCAGGTCACCATTCGCATCAAGGGCGGGGGAGCGGAGCAGAACTCCCGGCCGGAACCCAAAAACCTCACGGCACGGACCATTGCCGGAAGCACCACCAGAATCCAGGTCCCGCTGGACGGCATCGACCCCGATGGGGATTCCGTGTCCCTCATCGGGCTCGATAAGGCACCTGCCCAGGGAACAGCCACGGTGGGTGCAACTTATCTGGAATACAAAGCGGCAAGCAAGGCCTCCGGACAGGACAGCTTCAGCTACGTCGTCCAGGACGCCATGGGCGTCCGGAATACCGCCACGGTTACGGTGGGAATCGGCGCCGCGAGCACGAACAACCAGCAGCCGATCACGGTCGACGACGAAATAGTGGCCTTGCCTGGAAGAGACGTCGCAGTCGATGTCTTGCGCAACGATTCCGATCCGGACGGCGATGCACTCGCCCTCGTCAACGGGGCAGTGGAAGCCGACCAGGCGTTAAACGCCACCGTGGAGGACGGCAGGATTAAATTTACGACGCCGGACGCGCCCGGTGCTCTCGTCATCCGCTACCAGGCGTCGGACGGCAAAGGCGGGTTTGCCCGCAGCACGCTCAAGGTTGATGTCCGCCCGGATGCACCCAAAAAAGCTCCAGTGGCAAGGGACGACCGCGTGTCCTTCGCAGAGACCCTCGGAAAGACCGCCGTGGATGTTCCAGTACTCAAAAACGATGAAGATCCTGATGGCGTGACGGCAGATTTGACCGTGACGCTGGGCAGCGGAACGACTGACGCCTCGGTGGGAGCACGCGGAAACGTCAATGTGGTCCTGCTTCCACAAGCCAGGATCATTCCTTACACAGCCACCGACTTAGACGGGCTCGCAACCACCGCGTTCATCCACGTTCCCGGCACCTTGGAACAGCGGCCGACGCTGAAGAATGCAGGCTCTCTGGAGGTCGTCAGCGGCAAAGAGCTCGTCGTGAATCTCACCGACGCCGTGGTTGTCCGGAAGGACCACAGCCCTCGGATCACGGTGGATTCCAAGGTGTCTGCCGTGGCTTCGGACGGTAAGGGCCTCGTCAGGGACGGCGCCACCTTGGTGTTTACCTCGGCCGATGACTACTCCGGCCCTGCCTCAATGACCTTCGAGGTTGCTGACGGACCACTGGACGCTCCGGAAACCCTGACGTCGGTGCTGACCATCAGCATCAACGTCCTACCAGATCCGGCCCGGAACCACGCACCAAGCTTCACCTCCACCAAGGCCGAAATCGTCAAGGGTGAAGAAAGCAGTGTGGAGTTGAACGATCTTATGGCGGACCCTGATGAGGCAGATCAGGGCAAGCTGAAAGTAGCGCTGGGGCAGCAGCAGTTCGCGGGAATCAGCACCAGGCTTGACGGGACCACTCTGAGGATTAAGGCCTCGGGAGAGGCAACGGAACTTTCGTATGTTCTGCCGCTCACCGTGACCGATCCCCGCGGTGCGTCTGCCCCGGGCTCGGTGGAAGTCGTGCTCACGCCGTCGCTCCGTCCGCTCCCTGTGGCGAATGACGACCTGGTGGCTGAAGCCAAAGCAGGTGAGGCGCGGGTTATCGACGTGCTTTCCAATGATGCGAACCCTTTCCCGGACGAAGCGCTCAGGCTGGTCAGCTCCGTGGTGGAGACCGGTGAGGGGACAGCAACCGTATCGGGTGAGAGTGTCAGGGTTCAGCCTTTGGCGTCCTTTGTGGGAACTATGGTGGTGCGCTACAGGATCCAGGACGCTACCGGTGACCCCCAGCGGCAAACTGATGGACGGATACGGCTGACCGTGAAGGCCAAGCCTGACAAGCCGGGAACGCCGGTTGCAAGCGAAGTAAGGGACAGGACAGTGGTCCTCAACTGGACGCCGCCCGCGGCCAACGGTTCGCCCATCACCGGCTACAAGGTCAGCGGGACCAACGGGGCTTCCCAGTTGTGCCCCACAAACACCTGCACCATCGGTTCCCTGACGAACGACGTCGAATACACCTTTACCGTGGTGGCCGTCAACGGGATTGGAGATTCGCCGGCGTCGGATACTTCTGCACCTGCCAGACCGGACCAACGGCCAGAGGCCCCGCAGGCTCCCGTGTTGGTGTTCGGGGACAGGCAACTCGCCATCTCCTGGCCGGCCGCCGTAACAACCGGTTCTGCAATCAGCGACTACGAGTTGCAGCTATCACCCGCTCCGCCTTCCGGAGCAGCTGTCCGTTCGGTCGGTGCTGGCCTTGGCTACACCTGGACGGGCCTGGCCAACGGGACGTCTTACCGTGTACAGCTCCGGGCAAAGAACAAGGCGCCAACGCCTTCGGACTGGAGTCCGTTCTCGGCCGCTGAGACACCGGCAGGGGTTCCCGCTGTGCCTGCGAAACCCACCACAACCCTTGCAACGTCCGGTGCCAGCAACTCGGTCATCCAGGTTAACTGGACCGCGCCGGCAAGCAACGGTGATGCCGTCACGGAGTACACGGTTGTCTCAGCCCACGCCGGAGATGCTCCCGTCAGCCAAGTGGTCGCGGGTAGCCAGACCAGTGCGGTCTTTAATGTTGGCAACTCCGACTCAGGCTATACATTTACCGTTGCCGCCCGGAACAAGGCGGGTTACTCGCCCGCCAGCGCCCCCTCCGATCCCAGGAGAGCCGTGGGTTCGCCTGGCGCCGTGACGGGGGTACACGCGGATCCGCTGGACAACAGTGCACAACTTTCCTTTGGGGCGCCGGCCAGCACCGGCGGCGCTGCTGCCGGTGAGACCGTCTACGAATACAGGGTGAACGGGGGAGGCGTGTCCCGCATGCCGGCCAACAGGGTCATCCCCGGCCTGGCGAACAACGGTACCTACACCATCGGTGTACGAGCCACCAACATCGTCGACGGACAGTCCTATCCGGGGCCTTTCACGGATTCGAATCCCGTGGCCCCCTTCGGGAAACCGTTCCAAGCCATTACTGATGGATTCCACCATGGCACTACCCAAGTCCGCGTTACTGTGGCGTCCCCGGGACCAAACGGTCGCCCTATCGCGAGCTTTGAGTGGTCCAGCAGGTACCCGGACGAGGGTCGGAACGGTCCGTCCGGGGTCTTGCCTGCAGGGGGCGGTGAAATCTTTGCCGGCGACAGGGAAGGCCAAAATATCCAATTCCTGATTACCACCGTGGACTCGGAGGGCCATCGCAGTGACGTCCTCATGGCACCTGGACGGACATCACAAAACGTCTATTTCAGCGTCAATGGTGAATTCGGCGGGCTGTGTGCCTGGACCACCTTCGACGGGGGCCCGGCGGACAATCAGGCGAACTGTGCCGCTGCTGGCGGATCGTGGGCGACCAATGGGACGCTGCAGGGACTCAACTGCACCTCTACTGCCGCGAGCTACACGTTCCGGGGCTCTCCGGGCAATCTGTGGGGACATGGAAGCACCTACTCAGCCGCCCGTTATTTCCGGATGGCGGGACAGCAGCTCAACGCACCAACGCAGACATGCCCGTAAGGCTGGGGCGGCTCCAAAACGGGGCCCCCTCAGAGAACGGGAAGTTCCCATTCAACCGGTTCCGCGCCCTGCTCAAGCAGCAGGGCGTTGGTCCGGCTGAACGGGCGGGAACCGAAGAACCCTCGCGACGCTGACAACGGGCTCGGATGTGCGCTGGCAACCACCGGTGCGTTCCCCAGGAGGGAACGCACGCCATCAGCGTCCTTGCCCCAAAGGACGGCCACGAGGGGAGGAGTGCTGCCGTCCGCGCGCTTGCGCGTGGCCACAGCGGTGATGGCCGCCGTCGTAATCTTTTCCCAGCCTTTGCCCCGGTGGGACCCCGCAGCACCGGCCCTGACGCTCATCACCCTGTTGAGCAACAAGACTCCCTGATCGGCCCAACTGCTGAGGTCTCCGTGAATCCGCGGGGGAAGACCGAGATCGGCTTGGAGTTCAGTGAAAATGTTGGTCAGGCTCCGGGGAATGGGCCTGGTTGCTCTATCCACCGAAAAGGACAATCCGACGGCATGACCGGGGGTCGGGTAGGGGTCTTGCCCTACCACCAGGACCTTTACCGCCATCAGTGGTTGCCGGAACGCCCGCAAAACGTTCGACGGCGATGGCAGCACTGTGTGTCCGGCTGCCACTTCGGCAGCGAGGAAGCTTAGGACGCTGTGCAATTCGGTCTCCACCGGGGCGAGGGCCTCTGCCCAGTCTTCAGCTACCAGGCCGGAGAGCGGGAGGCTTGCAAGCTCGGCAAATCCCACCGAGTCCGAAGCCGCCGGCTCGAGGTCGAACAAAGCATCTGAGTCAAACACAGTCTCTATTGTCCCTGTACCGACGGTTGGGCGGAGTACCAGGCAGATGGCCGACATGTGGGGCCCGCCCCGAACTGAAGAAAAGCAAGTCATGCAGCGTAAATGACAAGCGTGTTATTCCTCCGTAACATAGGAGCGGGACTTCGCGCCGCAACAGCAGGCGTGATCCGCTACCCACTTGCAGAACCAATTGCATTCATCAGGACCAGCAAAGGACCGTGCCGTGGCCGAACCCGTACAGGATCATCTGCTTCAGCAGGTACAGCCCGCAGGGCAGCCTCGCAGCGACTTTTCCCTGAGTGATCGGGAGCAGCAGATGCTCGCATTGGAGCGGCAATGGTGGAAGTATGCAGGCGCCAAGGAACAGGCCATTCGGGAACTGTTTGACCTCTCGGCTACGCACTACTACCAGATCTTGAATGCACTCATCGATACGGAAGCTGCTTTGGCGCATGACCCGATGCTCGTGAAGAGACTGCGTAGACTACGTACGTCACGCCAGCGGGCACGTACTGCACGCCGCCTGGGTTCGGACGCCTAAAGTGAGCCAGCGCTGAGCAATCGGCGAATACCAGCAAGGACACCGTTCAATCATGACCAAGTACGCACGGGATGAATTTGACAGGATTCCGGAGGCATCGTCGCGCCAAGGTGTCCACCGCGTGGCTGCTGGCCCTGCCAAGCGTAAGCTGGGCCCCATACTGACTGTAGGCGTAGCCGCGTTGGCGGTTGGACTGGCGGCATTCCTCCTCTTCCCCAAACTTGGAATTTCCACTGCGGATCCATTAGCCATGTTCGGACGATCCGCCTCCGAGTCCACGCCGGGGGAGGCAGGCGCCATCCCTTCAACGCCTGAGCCGTCCCAGAGCCCGGCTCCTCTGGCTACCACCTCGGAATCCAATCCGCCGTCTCCAACTCCACAACCGACCACTCCGCTGGTTGACAAGAGCCAGCCTGTCGCGGTCTACAACGGCACCGCCACAGCAGGATTGGCCGGACGGATAGCCGGGCAGATCCAGACGGACGGGTGGACTCCCGATCCAGTAGGTAACTGGGGCGGCCTGCCGCAGCAGACCTCCGTTATTTACTACAACGGCGAAGCCCGGAAAGCGGCAGCGGCGGCTTTGGGGACACTGCTCAAAATCCCCACCCTGGTGGATTCGGCAGAGTTTCAACAGCCTCTCGTGGTGGTTCTCGGACCGGGCTACGAGTAAGTCTCAGTTAGGCCTGAATAACTATTGGGCACCATTCGGCCAGCCGCCGGACAGCGGGCCACGGGGTTGGCTACAGTGATTAACGACGCATCGAAGTACGGGCGGCACAGGGACGGCAATAAGGCGACCGCAGCACATTGACGTGGGCCGGAAGCAGCAATGAAAGTGTGGACAACATGGCTCTGGGAACCGTCAAATGGTTCAACGCCGAAAAAGGCTACGGCTTCATCACCGTGGACGGATCCGGGGATGACGTCTTTGTCCATTGGTCCGCCATCGAGGGCGACGGCTACCGTGCCCTGGAAGAGGGCCAGCGTGTGGAACTGGAAGTGGGCGAAGGCGAGAAGGGCCCGCAGGCAGAGAACGTCCGGCCTGCCTAGTGGGGACCGAACGAACCGCGGTCAAGGCTGTGATGATTGCAGGCGTCTGCCTGGTGCTGACCATGACAGCCTGCGCGGGCCAGGCGGGAAACGTGCGTCTGGCACGGTCCGAGGCAAGCGGTGACGGAACCCTGCGGATCGGCTTTATCCTGGACAACGTCGGCGAGCGGTCGTTCCTCAATGATTCACAGCGGGCGGCCGCCCGGCTTGCGGTTCAGGAAATCAACGCTGCAGGCGGCCACAAAGGCAAGCCCGTAGAACTGCTGCCGGAGAAGGTCAATGAGGATGCTTCCGGACAGGCAAGGGAACTGGTTGCCGCCAAGGCAGACGTCGTGATCGGGCCAACCGATTCCAGCCATGCAGGGGGAGCGATCGACGTGCTCGCCCGTGCGAAAGTCACCCTGATCTCGCCGGCCAACACCGCAATGGCACTGAGTAAATACAAGAGCGGGGGCTACTACTTCCGCACCGCGGCGGCCGACGTCGCGCAGGCTTCGGTGCTGGTCAAGCTCGCCAAGGACGGCGGTGCCCGCAGTGTGGCCGTGGTCCATGAAGCAGGCAGTTACGGCGCCGACGTTTTGGGCGCGCTGAAGTCGGCAGCCGGCCAGGCCGATCTGGACATTGCCGTGGATGCTGAATTCAAGCCGGGGGATGCCCGGGCGGCCGCGGCGAAGGTCAAGGACTCAGCACCCGACGCCGTGGTGCTGGTTGCGCGCGGGGGTGCCCTCGGAGCAATCGCCGAACTGAACAATGCGGGCCTGGGCGGGAAGAAGCTGATCCTGAGCGACGGAGCAGTGGACCAGTATGGCTCGAAACTTGGTTCCAGAGCCCTGGATGGCTCCCGGGGAGTGCTCCCGGGGTCTTTCCCGTCCGCCCACTTCCAGGGAGAGCTGGTGGCAGTCAACCCAGAGCTCAAGGACATGACCTTTGCCGCAGAAACCTATGATGCTGTAAATCTGGCAGCCATCGCCGCGGCGGCAGCCCAGGATGACGCCGGCACATCCATCGCCTCGCACCTGCTTGCCGTCTCAGGAGGCCGCACCGCGGGCGAAGCCAAGCGGGCGGCCGACGCACTGGTCTGCAAGAACTATCAGGAGTGTGCAGCGGGTATCCGGTCGGGGAAGACAGTGGATTACGACGGCGAATCGGGCGCCATTGCTTTTGACGCCAGCGGCGACATCACCAGTGCCAATTACATGGTGTTCACCTATGGGGCGGATAACAAGGCCAAAATGTCCGGCATTGAGTCGGCAGCCAGGAACGCAGGCTGATCGCTGGCAGCGAAGCCTGGCCCGCTATTGCACCGTTCTGGCTGCTCCTGCTTGCACTCTCCCCAGTGGAGTGCTAATTATTGAGTTAGCACTCCTATGTATCGACTGCTAATGCGGTGCCCGGTTCAGGCCGGTCGCCGGGTACGGAAGCCGGACACAGGAGCGGAAGAAATACCTGACTGGGGTGAGATTCCAACCATTGGTGTACAGAGGCCAAGGGGGAAGGATCGTCCGTCGCGGGCACCACAGCTGGGTTCATTCTTAACGACTGTCCCGAAAGGACCACTGCCGTTATGGCCAAGATCATTGCATTTGATGAAGAGGCACGCCGCGGCCTCGAGCGGGGCCTGAACATCCTCGCCGACGCCGTCAAGGTCACCCTCGGCCCGCGTGGACGCAACGTCGTCCTCGAAAAGAAGTGGGGCGCCCCCACGATCACCAACGATGGCGTGTCCATCGCCAAGGAGATCGAGCTGGACGATCCTTACGAGAAGATCGGCGCCGAGCTGGTCAAGGAAGTTGCTAAGAAGACGGACGACGTCGCTGGCGACGGCACCACCACGGCAACTGTGCTGGCACAGGCCCTGGTCAAGGAAGGCCTGCGCAACGTAGCCGCCGGCGCGGACCCGCTGTCGCTCAAGCGCGGCATCGAGAAGGCAGTCGAAGCGGTAACCCGCGAGCTGCTGGACCAGGCCAAGGAAATCGAAACCAAGGAAGAGATCGCAGCCACGGCTTCCATCTCAGCCGGTGACGACGAAATCGGTGCGCTGATTGCAGAAGCCCTCGACAAGGTGGGCAAAGAAGGCGTCATCACTGTCGAGGAGTCCAACACCTTCGGCCTCGAGCTTGAGCTCACCGAGGGTATGCGGTTCGACAAGGGCTACATCTCCGCGTACTTCGTCACGGACGCAGAACGCCAGGAGACCGTCCTGGAGGACCCGTACATCCTGGTGGTCAACTCCAAGATCTCCAACGTCAAGGAACTGGTTGCAGTCCTGGAAAAGGTCATGCAGTCCAACAAGCCGCTGCTGATCATTGCCGAGGACGTAGAGGGCGAAGCCCTGGCGACGCTCATCGTCAACAAGATCCGTGGCACCTTCAAGTCCGTAGCCGTCAAGGCCCCGGGCTTCGGCGACCGCCGTAAGGCGCAGCTGGCCGACATCGCCATCCTCACCGGCGGACAGGTCATCTCCGAGGAAGTCGGGCTCAAGCTTGAGAACGCCGGACTGGAACTGCTGGGCCGCGCCCGCAAGGTCGTTGTCACCAAGGACGAGACCACCATCGTTGAAGGTGCAGGCGACGCGGACCAGATCGCCGGCCGCGTTTCGCAGATCCGCGCCGAGATCGAGAACTCGGATTCGGACTACGACCGCGAGAAGCTGCAGGAGCGCCTGGCCAAGCTGGCCGGTGGCGTTGCAGTCATCAAGGCCGGTGCCGCAACCGAGGTTGAACTCAAGGAACGCAAGCACCGCATTGAGGACGCTGTCCGCAACGCCAAGGCTGCCGTTGAAGAAGGCATCGTCGCCGGTGGTGGCGTTGCTCTGATTCAGGCTGGCCTTAAGGCATTCGCCAACCTGCAGCTCGAGGGCGACGAGGCCACAGGCGCCAACATCGTCCGTGTTGCCATTGACGCCCCGCTGAAGCAGATTGCTTTCAACGCTGGCCTCGAACCGGGTGTTGTGGTTGACAAGGTCCGCGGCCTGCCCGCTGGCCACGGCCTGAACGCAGCAACCGGCGAGTACGTCGACCTGCTGGCTGCCGGCATCAACGACCCCGTCAAGGTAACCCGCTCTGCTCTGCAGAACGCGGCCTCCATCGCCGGTCTGTTCCTCACCACCGAGGCTGTTGTGGCCGACAAGCCGGAGAAGAACGCTCCGGCCATGGGTGGCGGCGACGAGATGGGCGGCATGGGCGGTTTCTAACCCCCTGCTCTAGCCTGAATATCAAAGGTACGGCCCCCTCTGTTGAGGGGGCCGTACCTTTTGTCTATGGCTTGGCGGTGTGCGGGAAAGCTGTTAGTGGCGGCCTGTTCTGGCAGGATGTTCAGGTGACGATAATTGCAGCAGCCGACGGTTCGGCTTTAGGAAATCCTGGTCCAGCCGGATGGGCCTGGTTCGTAGATGAGGATTGCTGGCGAGCCGGAGGTTGGCCGCATGGCACCAACAATCAGGGCGAGCTCATGGCTGTGCTGGATTTGTTCCGTGCCACGGCGCATTTGCCCGACGAAGACCTGCGGATTTTGTGCGACAGCCAATATGTCATCAACTCGGTCACTAAATGGATGCCGGGGTGGAAGCGCAAGGGCTGGCGAAAGGCCGACGGCAAGCCTGTACTGAACGTTGATCTCTTGAAGGAGATTGATCAGGCCCTCATAGGTCGCAAGTACTCCTTTGAATGGGTTCGTGGACATGCCGGACACGCGCTGAACGAAGCAGCCGATGAGCGGGCCAGGGCAGCAGCTACCGCGTATCAGCAGGGTATTGCAGTCCGGAACGGCCCGGGATTCGAAAGCTTCGCGGGGTCTGAAACCCTCACAAGAGGACCTGAAGACATCCGCCAGCCTGATCTTCGGAAGGCACTCCCCGCAGTGGCAGTGCCTCCGAAAGCCGGAACATCGGGAGCTAACCCCTCCCACGGCTACGGGGAGGCGGCACTCTACGAGGAGCCTGACCTTTTCAGCGAACTCGACGCAGATCCCTTCGCCCTGCAATCGGTCGCCGAGTCTGCCCCGGAAGCCATTGTCGAGGAGCTTGAGCGGGAATTGCTCACTCCGGAAGCCCGGGCAGACATCGGGCGCACTGGAGTCTTGCTGCACCGGGACTTCACGGAGATCGGAAGCTCAGGCAGGCTCTGGACCCGCGACGCCATGATGACAGAGCTGGAAGAGAATCCAGGGCTGCGGACTGAGCTGGAGCTTCTGGCAGCCGACCGGATCTGCTCGACCGCTGTATTGCTCACTTATCGGGGTCATACGCGGGCCGGGACCACGCTCCGCAGCTCCCTTTGGGTTCTTGAAGGGACCCAATGGCGGATCCGTTTCCACCAGAGCACCAACGAAGTTTGAGCTCCCAGAGGCCGGCTTGGCTTCTTTCCGCAGTGCCGCCCGTGCTTAACTGAAGCGCTGGCTTAACTGAAGCGCTGGACGTTGCCTTGCTCAGCCTGGGCGTAACTGGCAGCCGCAGAACTCAGGGCAAGATTTATGGATGCCAGGGATGCCTCCACTTTGCCTTGGGTCAGAGTCCATTCGGTGACAAGGGACTGGAAATTGGTGGCTGCTGAACCCCGCCACGTCGCCTGTAGCTCGTCCAGGCCGCGTTTCATTGTCTGGACATCGGCACTGATGCGGTCCACCGTGGCCTTGACGTTTGCTGACTTGACTTGGAGAAGTTCGGTATCGACGGAAATGATGCTCATGGCAATGCCTCTCGACGCTTGTTGGTAACTAACAAGACCGGTTGTCCCAGCCCACGCATCGAGCCTACGAAGACGGCGGACGCCACTGCCATTGCCTATCCCTCTATGTGGATAACCTCGACGGCATCTTTCGTCTCGGCCGGATCGTCATGGTGCGGGAGGCTGACAACCAGGGTGGCGCCTCCTCCTTCGGTGTGTTCAACCCTGACGGTTCCGGAATGTGAGCCGACGATTGCAGCCACAATGGCCAGCCCCAGGCCGCTGCCTCCCGTTTCGCGGGTCCTTGAGGTGTCCGCCCGATAGAAGCGCTCAAAGATCCTGGGTGCCTCCTCGTCGGGGATTCCTGGTCCATGATCCCGAACTTCAATAACGGAGCGCTGGATACCCTCAGCGTCAGTCCTTACGCCCACTGCGAGCTCAATCGGCGTGCCTTCAGGGGTGTATCGAAGGGCGTTACCCACAAGATTTCCGACAACCTGCCGTAACTTGGCCTCGTCTCCCAGAACGGGTGCTGGCGCTGCCGGGCCACCGTCGAGCCCCAGCAGACTGATATCCCGCTTCCGTTGGCTGGCCTGGGTGTCCACCACAGCGTCGTGGGCAACAAGCATCAGGTCAACGGGCTTTTGTTGCAGTGGCCGCTGCTCATCAAGGCGAGTGAGGAGCAGAAGGTCCTCCACCATGCTGCCCATTCTCTTGGCTTCGCTTTCGATCCGGCCCATAGCCGTGCCCACATCCTCCTGGGAAGCCAGGGCGCCGTGACGATACAGCTCAGAGAAGCCGCGGATGGTAACCAAGGGTGTGCGGAGTTCGTGAGAGGCATCTGCTGCAAAGCGCCGCATGCGTTCTTCTGATGCAAGGCGGGCAGCGAAAGCAGATTCGATGTGGGCAAGCATCGCGTTGAGCGAGCTTGCCAGCCTGCCAACCTCGGTACCGGGGTTTTCAACGTCCACTCGGCGTGAAAGATCTCCGGCAGCGATCGCCGCAGCTGTTTTTTCGACCCTTCCCAAGGGCCGGAAGGAGCGCGACACAGTCCAGGTGGCTATGAAGAACGCCAGCACCAGTGTCAGGAGCCCCACGCCGACGACCACCAGCACGGCATGCTCCATGACTTCGTCCACTGGAGCCAGCGGAAGGCCCACGATCACCACCGCATTGCGCTGGTTTCCATCCAGGACGTTAACGGCGACGACCCTCCAATTGCCGCCGTCTGTCCCGCGCACCTGGAACGGGACATTCTTCCGCGAGTCAGCCTGGGCGGGAGAAATATTCTCGATGTCAGGCCGGGAAACTTTGCTGCCGCCGAACGGGAAGGGCTGCTGCCCGGGGCTATAAAGAATGAGCGAGTAGTCGGTGGGTACAGACGGGTTCTGTTCCTGCAACTGGCTGAATGACTGCTGCCGGCGCGCCGAGTCGAGGGCCGCTTTGAGCTTGTCATCCACCTGGCCCTGCAGATAGCTGTGCAGCAGTGTCAGGGTTCCAGCCCCGGTGACGGTCAACGCGACCAGCATCAACGCCATCATGATGGCCACGAGTTGCGACCTAAGGGAGGCCGACTTCCAACGGTGCAGCAAGGTCAGCGCTTCTCGGCCGTTCGCAGTACGTATCCGACGCCGCGCTTGGTCTGGATGAGTGCCGCGGCATCGGGGTCGATATCTACTTTGCGGCGCAGATAGGAAATGTAGGATTCCACAATCGAGGCGTCTCCGTTGAAGTCGTACTCCCATACATGATCCAGGATCTGGGACTTGGAGAGCACCCGGTTCGGATTGAGCATCAGGTAGCGCAGAAGCTTGAATTCCGTGGGGGAGAGCTCAATAACCGTGCCGCCCCGACGGACTTCGTGCGCGTCGTCGTCGAGCTCGAGATCGTCAACGCGGATGACCGCGTCATCGTCGATCAGTGGCTGGGTGCGCCTCAGGACAGCCCGGATGCGGGCTACCACCTCATCCAGGCTGAACGGTTTGGTGACGTAGTCATCGCCGCCAACCGTCAGCCCTGTCACTTTGTCTTCCGTATCGTCCTTCGCGGTCAGGAAAAGTACGGGGAAGTGTTTGCCGGCAGCCCGAAGACGTCGCGTGACAGTAAAGCCGTCCATATCAGGCAGCATCACGTCGAGGACGGCGAGATCCGGTGCATGGAGCTCGGCTGCAGCCAAGGCATCCCGGCCGTTTCCGGCGGAGACCACTTCGAAGCCTGCAAATCGAAGCGACGTGGACAGCAGCTCACGAATGTTCGGTTCGTCGTCGACAACAAGGAGCTTGGCTTCGGGCCCATTCTTTTTCATACTTCCCATAATGCTCCCAGTGTCTGGGAGTTTTCTGGATAACAGCAGTATGTTTCATGGTCACGCCGAGGCCTCGGACCATCAGGCTTCTTGGGGGTTCCTGCCGACATCCTTAGCGTCCATGATCCTGTAGGCATAACCCTGTTCGGCCAGGAAACGCTGCCTACGGGCGGCGAAATCCTGGTCCAGTGTGTCCCGGGCAACCAGGGAGTAGAAACGTGCCGAGCGACCGTCCTGTTTCGGCCGGAGGAGCCGGCCAAGACGCTGGGCTTCCTCCTGCCTGGAGCCGAAGGAACCTGAAACCTGAATTGCCACAGAGGCTTCTGGCAGGTCTATGGAGAAGTTCGCCACTTTGGAAACCACCAGGGTTGTGAGCTCCCCGGACCTGAAGGCGTCAAACAGCTTCTGCCGCACCCGCACAGGCGTCTCACCCTTGATCACAGGTGCCTGGAGCCTCTGCGCGATGTCGTCGAGCTGATCGATGTACTGTCCGATCACCAGCAGCTGCTCGCCCTGGTGCAGGGCCACTAGATCCTCCACCAGTTGGGTTTTCGTTTCTGAGGTCGCGCACAGGCGGTACTTGTCGGCGTCGTCGGCCATGGCATAGGCAACGCGCTCATCGCGAGGAAGATCAATCCGGACTTCGACGCAATCCGCGGGAGCAATATAGCCTTGGGCCTCGATGTCTTTCCAAGGCGCGTCATAGCGCTTGGGACCAATCAGGCTGAAGACCTCGCCTTCACGGCCGTCTTCGCGGACCAGGGTGGCGGTGAGGCCCAGGCGGCGCCTTGCCTGGAGATCAGCTGTCATCCGGAAAATCGGAGCGGGCAGCAAGTGGACTTCGTCATAAATGATGAGGCCCCAATCATTTCCATCTACGAGTTCCAGGTGTGGGTACAGGCCACCTCGCTTCGTCGTCAGGACCTGGTAAGTGGCGATGGTGACCGGCCGTACCTCCTTGACGGCCCCCGAATACTCGCCGATCTCCTCCTCGGTCAGTGACGTCCGCTTAAGCAGTTCGTCCTTCCATTGCCGGGCCGCTACGGTGTTGGTCACCAAAATGAGGGTGGTGGTGGAACTGGTGGCCATTGCCGCTGCGCCCACGATTGTTTTTCCCGCCCCGCAGGGAAGTACGACGACGCCGCTGCCGCCGGCCCAGAAGTTTTCGGTCGCCAACTGCTGGTAAGGCCTGAGCTTCCACCCCGTCTCGTTGAGCAGGATGGGATGAGGGGTGCCGTCAACATAGCCGGCGAGATCTTCGGCGGGCCAGCCGATTTTGAGCAGCAGTTGCTTTAGCTGCCCCCGGGCGGACGAATGGACAACCACCGTCTCGCCGTCAATCCGGGGCCCGAGCAACGGCTGGATCTTCTTCGCCCGCGAGACCTCCTCGAGAACCGGGTAGTCATCGGTCCGCATGACCAACCCGTGTTGCGGATCCTTCTCCAGGCGCAGCCGGCCGTACCTGGACATCGTTTCCTCGACGTCCACCAGCAGAGAGTGCGGAACGGGGAACCGTGAATACTTCAGCAGCGTATGGAGGACCTGTTCGGCGTCGAGTCCCGCGGCGCGGGCATTCCACAGTCCCAGAGGGGTGAGGCGGTAACTGTGGACGTGTTCGGGAGCCCGCTCCAACTCGGCAAACGCCGCAATAGCGTGCCGGGCCTCCGTGGCAAGTTCGTGGTCCACCTCCAGGAGGATGGTTTTATCGCTCTGGACGATTAACGGGCCGTCAGACACTGGTGCTATTCCTCTGCTGGTTCAACGTCGATAATGCGGTGGATGGAGAGAACCCGCTCGATTTCTTTGTGGGGGTCGAACACGCGGACCCTGCCGCCGGATACAGCTACCGGAACAACCGTTTCCCTGTTCGCATTCCCGAGGTTGTCCACGATGTTCATCGTGACCCGTTGCTTGAGCCGGATCGCCTTCTGGAGCGTCTCCAGCCCGAGTTGCGTGACTTCTTCACTGTTATTGCGCCCCTCTGGAAGGCCTTTCGTCCGCGAGTCCCCTGAGACGGTTGACTGCCGGCCGCCGTTTTCACTGCGGTCCTGCCGGAGAACCGCGAGCTGGGCGTTTACGTCCGATTCCGGTGGTGCTGTCCGCGGCGCCGTATATACAGGTATGCCGCTGCCGCCCACCGCTGTGGTGCGCCGCAGCCGGACGGTTGCGGTCTCTTGGTCTTCCAGCGCCGGGGAGAGACCCAAGCCCCGCAGAACCTGGGCGGTCTCCCGGGGAGTGGCGGACGAAACGAGGACTGTCGGGGCGAGCCGGACCAGACCCAGGCCGGACGCGTTGGAGTTGTTGAGCAGCTCCAGGAGAGTGTCTTCATCATCGGCCTGGATGTAACTGGCCGCCGCGCCAACACGCAGCTTCCCGTGCCTGGCGGCGGTATCTTCCACCAGATACTGCAGCGGCTGGGGGACCGCCGTGGCCGAATGACTGTGCAGGAATTCCATGATCAGGCGTGCGTCCATGCCGGCGTCGAGGGCCCGGCGGATTGAAGGAACGGAGAACCGGTAGATGGTTGCCGGTCCCTGACCCTCGGCGTCTGCCATCAGGAGGAGCTTTTCGCTGAGTTCCGGCGCAAGATAGCCAGGCGCGACGGCCGTAAGGTCCGCTTGCAAGAGCACATGGTTCAGGGCTGCTGGCAGGTGCTCTCCCAGGATGCCGAGAGCATCGTCAGCCTGGCCTGAGGCCATCGCAGAACCAAGTTGACTGAGTGCCCCGGATCCGATCAGGCCCAACATCTCAGCCTCGGCCAGGACGCCCCGGATCAGGGAGCCGAAGCGCCGGGCCATTCGGGGCTGGGCCCATTCGGCGCGCTCCAGGACGGCATCAGCATCGAGTACCGGGGCCTTTCCGTCAGGCGCAGCAGCCTCGATGGTCAACTCATGCAGTATCTCCAGGATTCGCTTCCGCACGATCGGGGCGTCGGGGCGCTGGGCTTCCGCCGACAGCGCGTTGATGACGTTGCCCGCCGCTCCGCGGTTTGTCGCGGCTCCTTGAGCTGACATGGGTTGACCCACGAGCGAAGGAGCCCGTTCACTGGCCAGCCAGGCATTAACGAGCCACAGCCACTGCTCCTGGCGGGGAAGGGCGAGCCACTCCAGCTGCGGGGGTTGAACCCACGAGGAACTGTCGACGTCGAGCCGTAAGAGCCCGGCGAGGGCACATAGCTCAACGAGGAGGTTGGCTTGATGCAGTTCAATCCTCAGCGCCTCCGCAAGGCGCCTCATCTCGCGAACCCCAACGCCGCCACTGCGCAGGGTCACCAGGGGTTGACCGCGGATGACGAAGAGCAACTCGCCGGTCAGACGAAGGGTCTCGGCGATCGCACCAAGGGCGGCGTTCCTGCGCAATGCCGACGTGGTGAACCCGAGTTTCGGGACCGGTGGCGTCAGGGTGAAGTGCTCGATAATTGCCCCTCCGCGGAGCGACATGCCCACGCTGTGGGGGAGTTCCACGTGGGCAGCGTCCAGGGGGACGAGCAAGCCCCGGGCCAAGAGCCAGTCGACAGGCCCGACGTCGTGACTTTCGTTTGCCAGTGATGTCCGGCGTTGTGCCTGGGGAACAGCTCCCATGGCCCAGTTTCCAAACCGTGCCAGCAGCGCTGTGGTCCGGCCTGGTGCAGCGGCAAGGATCTCCTGCAGCGCCTCGGGCGACGAGGTCCAATGCTGCAGGGCCAGCGCTGCATCCATGGGGGTGGTGGCCGGATGGATCTCTGCGCCTGCTGCCCGGAGCTCTGACACGATCTGGACGACGCGTTGGGAAAAGGCCGGTTGCAGGCGGACCAGTTCGGTGTAGCTGCGACCCAGCCCTGCCGGATAGATTCCGACGACGTCCCTGAGGCTCCCAACGGGGAGATAGAAGCGATGTCTGGTGCCCGCAGATGGGGTGCCGTGGGGAGGTTCGGCGCGTTGCACCAGTGCCAGCTCCTGAAGCGAGTGCAGCAGCTGTTCAATCACCGAGACGGTGGAACCTGCAATCACTTTTTTCAGGACCGGAGCGGAGGCGCTGTGGCCGGTGTCAGTGTTGGTGCACAGGTGCAGTGCCTCCAGCACCTGCATCTGGGGGCGGTTCAGCCGCTCCAAGGCACGCTGGACACTGACCCTGCCGCTGGCTCGCGCCGCCAAAGCCGCAAAATCCGGTACGCCAGGGGAGATAAGGTCCGGTCGCGCGGAGAAGAGAGCCCGCAACGATTCATCGCTGCGCGCCTCCAATTCCTTGCTGAGCGCGCGAATAAGGGACATCAGTCCAACGTTACCGCCCGGGGGACTTTCCTGCCCGCCGGCGGACCACTCCGTCTGCAATCAGGGCCAACATCAAGAGGAACGCGAGGGGCAGGCCGTACAGCGCCGCCGAAGTAATCCAGACGGGGGCAACTATGCCTGTAAAAGCCAGGGCCATAACGGCGCCCACAGCAATGAGGGACAGAATGGCCACGGCAGCGGCGATTATCTGGAAGGGCCGCTGGAAGCGGGAGGGAATCATGAACGCAACGCTAACAGCCAGGCGCCCGAGGGCTGAAAGCAGGAAACACGGGCCCGGCAGGATAATGTTGACGTAACAGACCAATATGGATCAGGCGTCATGCCCAAACCCGCCAACTACGCGGAGGCGGAGGCCTGTTTCCCAGTCGCAGAAGAACGAAGAAGGTTGATTGCATGCCCACCGGCAAGGTCAAGTGGTACGACAAGGACAAAGGTTTCGGTTTCCTTGCAGGGGAAGATGGCCAAGAGGTGTTCCTGCCCAAATCTTCGCTGCCTGAGGGCATCACGGAACTTAAGGCTGGAACCCGTGTTGAGTTCGGCGTGGCCGACGGCCGGAAGGGCGCCCAGGCCTTGGGTTTGCGTGTCCTGGACAAGACGCCTTCCATCGCCAAGGCGAAGCGCGCCAACGCCAAGGACCTGGCGCCTATGGTCCAGGATCTGGTAACGGTTCTGGACAACCTGTCGGGAACGCTCTCCGCCGGGAAGTATCCGGAGGGTAACAAGGGCAAGGCCATTGCGGCTGCCCTGCGTAAGGTTGCCGACGAGCTGGACGCCTAGGCCTCCCAATGACTTCGGAATCCGATCAGACTGAATCAAAGCCTGCGAAAAGACGTACAGGCGTGCCGGTCTGGCGTACCGGAAAACCCGATGCCCTTCTGGCTGCGGCCGTGGATGTTGCCCGGACAGCAGTAGAGGGGATCGCACCGGCCTCCCAGATCGGCAGGCATATGGCTGCCCGGACGGAAGGGGACCGTGTTGTCACCCACCTTTTCGAATCGAAGCTGGCAGGCTACCAAGGGTGGCAATGGTACGCCGTTCTGACAAGGAACTCCCGGTCCAAAACCATAACCGTCAACGAACTTGGACTGCTTCCGTCAGAAGATTCAATTCTTGCCCCCGAGTGGGTTCCTTGGGCGGAGCGGGTACGCCCGGAAGATGCCCGCCAAGACGATGAGCCCGACAACGAAAACCATCCTGGAGATGGGGACGCCGGGATTGACGCTGCGGCGGAGGGTCTGATCGCTGCAGCAGTGGCTGACGTCGTGCCGGAAGTTGCTGATCCAGAGACTGGGCGCTCAGCAGAATCCCCTGAAGCCTTGGACGAGGCAGGGCCCTCTGATGAGGCCGCCGAGCCATCTGATAAGACCGAGCCATCTGACGAGGCCGCCCCTTCCGACGAGGAAACCGTTTAGCCAAAGACGGCGACGGCGCCGCCAGGCGTAAACCCGGGCGGCGCCCGCGGACGCTGGCCTTGATGTATGGCTACAGGACTTTCAGACTGCTACTTCTTCAGTTCAGCAACGACGTAATCGATGCTTGCCAGCAAAGCGGTGATGTCATCAGGTTCGATGGCCACGAACGTGGCGATCCTCAGCTGGTTGCGTCCCAGCTTGCGGTAAGGCTCGGTATCAACGATCCCGTTGCCGCGGAGCACCTTGGCAATTGCGGAAGCGTCGATGGAGTCATCGAAGTCGATGGTGGCTATGACGTTGGAGCGGTCCTCAGGATTGACGACGTAGGGTGTGGCGTACTCGGAAGCTTCAGCCCAGTCATAAATCCGGCCAGCAGAGTCTGCTGTCCGTTTTGCAGCGAAGTCCAAGCCTCCGTTGGCGTTGAGCCACTGCACCTGGGCGTCCAAAGTCACCAGCGTGGCCAGCGCAGGGGTGTTGTAAGTCTGATTGAGCAGGGAGTTGTCGATTGCCGTCTGGAGGTCGAGGAAATCGGGGATCCACCTGCCGCTCGCCTTAATACGAGCTGACCGCTCCAAGGCAGCCGGCGAGAACAGCCCGAGCCACAGGCCGCCATCGGAGGCAAAGTTCTTCTGCGGCGCGAAGTAGTAGACGTCGGTCTCGGCCACATCCACGTCGAGCCCGCCCGCAGCGGAAGTTGCGTCCACCAGGACGAGGGAACCTTCATCAGCCCCGAGGACACGCCTGACGGGGGCGGCAACACCAGTGGAGGTTTCATTCTGGGGCCATGCATACACATCAACGCCGGCCTCAGCAGCAGGGGCGGGCCGGGTGCCGGGCTCAGCCTTGATGATGGAGGAGGGCTCAAGGAAGGGCGCCTTGTTGGTGGCCGCGGCAAATTTCGAACCGAACTCGCCAAAGGACAGGTGCTGGGCTTTCCGTTCCACCAACCCGAATGCCGCGACATCCCAGAATGCTGTGGAACCGCCTACGCCCAGGATGACTTCGTAACCCTCCGGGGCCTGGAAGAACTCACTCAGGCCTTGACGGACGGATCCAACGAGGTTCTTTACAGGTGCCTGGCGGTGGGAGGTTCCCAGCAGGGTTGCCGAAGCCGCGGCCAGTGCATCCATCTGCTCCGGGCGGACCTTGGACGGGCCCGCACCGAACCGTCCGTCCTTGGGTAGGAGGTTGGCGGGGATAGTGATGCTGGTGTCGCTCACAATGGCTCCAATTTTCGACTTTGGACGTAGGAGATGGCCCGGCAGGTAACGGTTGCTGCAACAAAGACTCCCGTTTATTCTGCCTGACGGAGCCCATTGACGGAATTTGACCGTCACACTCCGGTCATGACCAACGGAGTCGCCCATTGCTTGGCAGAGATTATCCGGAGTAGTTCAAAATACGTTAAGCTGGCCTGACGTACAGCACCCGGGCCGGGTTGCGTTGCGGGGGCCCTGGGACCGCCGGCACGGTCTGGCACGAGGTACGGCTGACGACGCAAGATACTGAGCTCGAGGAGCTGAGCTGGATGACGGATCTGATCGATACAACCGAGATGTATCTTCGGACGATTTTGGAGCTTGAAGAAGAAAACATTGTGGCCCTTCGTGCCCGCATTGCAGAGCGCCTGCGTCATTCGGGGCCTACGGTCTCGCAGACCATTGGGCGCATGGAGCGGGATGGGCTAGTGGTTGTTTCGGGCGACCGGCATCTGGAGTTAACCGTAATAGGCCGGAAACGCGCTACCGAAGTTATGCGCAAGCACCGCCTGGCCGAGCGCCTGCTTGCCGACGTGATCGGTCTGGACTGGGCATACGTCCACGATGAGGCATGCCGCTGGGAGCATGTAATGAGTGAGCGGGTTGAGCGCCGGATCTACGAAATGCTCAACCATCCAACGGAATCCCCCTATGGAAACCCGATCCCCGGACTCGCAGCCCTGGGTGGGGAACCCTCGCAGCCCTTCAGCGACGGGGCCGTTAATCTTCTGGTGGCAATGTCCACTTACCGGGCCAACTCCAATGTCAGGATCAGCAGGCTTGCCGAACCGATCCAGGTGGAGCCGGAACTACTTGTTCAGCTCGACGAAGGTGGAATCCGGCCCGGCGCAACCATTTCACTAGAGCGCGTGGGCGAGTACATCTCAGTGCGCGTGCCGGACATCGAAGGTGCGCTGGAATTACCGCCCGAAGTTGCGGCTCACGTGTTTGTTACCGTCAGCTGACGTCCTCATCAGCCACTGAGCAGGACAGCGGGCCTTTGGGGGCAGACCAAATATAACGAAATTATTACTGCACTATTTAATCGCCTATAGTTGAGCACTAGCGCCGACACTAAAGCGTTACCTGATCTGGAGCCGAGCTCTGCCAGCAGATCAGGTGCACGAGTCACCTACTGGCAGAGGCGGGGGAACCACAACCGGCTGTTGAGAAACAGCCTCGGGGTGAAGTCCGCCAGCAGCAAGCACACCAACGAAGGTCCCTCTCAGGGATCCTTTGTGCCGGAATGCTTGCATGGCGGACCGGATCTTTGCACTCTCTGATCCGAATCCGACAGCTAACTTCGCAGGCTATCCAGAGAGGAAGACCTTTGACCACCCAGAACGCCAGGGGCCGTCGCCGTGCGACAGGTCCTGCTTTGGAGCCGCGAGTATCCGAAGCTGTCACCGCCGCTGGCCGTCCCCGGGACCTGCACCGGGACGCTCGCCGCAGACGCAGCCCCTTTCGTCAGGTCACAGAATTCGCGGGAGCCAGTGGTGTAGGACAAAAAGCCGGCATCGCCCTGGCAGCCACAGGATTGATCCTC
Organism: Arthrobacter rhizosphaerae; assembly: GCF_023062595.1. Lineage (GTDB taxonomy): Bacteria > Actinomycetota > Actinomycetes > Actinomycetales > Micrococcaceae > Arthrobacter > Arthrobacter rhizosphaerae. Next base: position 29,315 of record NZ_JALLAN010000020.1, on the reverse strand, counting down.
ACTGTCACGGTTCCGGCCACAAGCCCTCTGGCAGCCACCGGCGAAATCGGCTCCACGGGAGCTGTGCTTTCCGCCTCGGTCCAGCCTGAAGTCTCCGCAGCTGCGGGCGCGAAGGTTGATTTCAGCCGTACTGCCGTCTCCACCACCGGTGATCCTGACGGCAAACTCAAGCAACTCCTGAGCGCACAGTCCGCTGGCACCGTTAGCCGGGCGGCTTCCGCCGGAAGCCTGGGAACTCCGCTGGATTCCCTTATTACTGCCTCCCCCTTCGGTTACCGCGTCAGCCCTATCACCGGTGGCTACGGTGAATTCCACCGCGGCCAGGACTTTGCGGCACAGTGCGGTACCGCCGTCCACGCAGCAGCGAGCGGCACAGTCACCTTTGCGGGCTGGCATCCCTTCGGAGGCGGAAACCGTGTGGTCATCGATCACGGCAACGGGCTTGAAACCACGTACAACCACTTATCCTCATTCAATGTCAACGTGGGCCAGACGGTAAGCCGAGGCGACACCGTGGCGCTCAGCGGGACCACCGGCGCGTCCACTGGCTGCCACCTCCACTTCGAAGTGATGGTCAATGGCGAAGTTGTTGACCCCATGGGCTGGCTCTGACTTAGACGATGGATTACTCTCAGTTTCCTGTGACATGCCGTGACCTGAATGTGACATTCAATCCAAAGTCCTGTACCGTCTAAACCACGCCAACTTTTCCGAAGTTGGCGCTCTTGAGTGGATTGCCTAACTCTGCCACCGCTCAAGGTCCGTTCGCATTACATCGTCTGGCAGAGGCGGGGGAACCAATTTTGGTCTTCGCAAGAAGACCTTGGGGTTAAGTCGCGAAGCTTCTCAGGAAGCCAAGTGGCCGGGTGACTCCCATCCGAATCCGACAGCTCACCTCGTAGGCATTGGGAGAGGCTACTTTCGTGTCTTCACGCCACAATGCTGCGCGCCACCGTGCTCAATCGGTGCGCATGAACCCCTTGGGTTCCGTGTCTAAAGCCGTTGCTAACAACGCGGGAACCTTTGGTCGCCAAGCTGCTGTCGTTGCAGCTGCTTCAGGGCTCATTCTTGCTGCCGGCCTGCCAGCCAATGCAGCGGAGGGCAATCCTGGAGTTGCCGCCACCGCGGAATCAGGCTCACAGTCCACCCAGATCGCGGTAACCGCCGAGCCGACCGCCAAGGTTGTGTTCGAGCGTCCGTCCGTGACCACCGAGGCAGCGCCGAAGATCGAGACTGTCAAGGCACAGTCCGAGGAGCCGGGAATCGAGCTGGCTGCCACCACCGAGAAGCCGGCCGCCTCGTCAGCGGCTGCATCGGGCTTGGCAGCAATCGCCTACACCGGCATCGGCAGCCCCTACCTGTGGGGCGGCACCACTCCCAGTGGCTGGGACTGCTCAGGCTTTACCCAGTGGGTTTACGCCCAGGCCGGCATCAGCATCCCCCGTACGAATGCCTGGACGTCCATGACGCCCACTTCCACTCCCGCCCCCGGTGACCTGGTCATGCAAAACGGCGGTGCCCACGTTGGTATCTACGTTGGCAACGGCATGATGATCAGCGCGCTGAACCCCTCGCAGGGCACGCTCCTGCACGCGGTGTCTGCAACAGGCACCTCCTCGTTTTACACCCTTCGCTAAGTAACCCGTTCGGGGCGTTCCGGCCTACCCCCAAGATGCCGGAGCGTCCATAGCCCACGGCCTGCCCCGCGGTCCGAGGAATACGAAAGAGAGAAAATTAATGACTACACGTGCAACCATTGCACGGCACCGCGCCGAGGTCACCAAGACCAACTCGCTGGCTGTCATTGCCAAGTCCGTCGGCGACAACGCCGGTGGTGTGGGCCGTCAGGCTGCGGTTATCGCTGCTGCCTCCGGCCTGGTCCTGACCAGTGGAATTGCCGCCAACGCGGCAGACACCAGCGTTCAGCGCGAATCCACCTCTGCGTCCACCCTCGAAGTGAAGTCCGCCACTCCGGCGACAATCTCAGCTGCTTCCACGATTGCTATCTCCTACGAGAAGCCTGCTGTCTCAACCACGCCGGCTCCTGTCGTCGAAGCACCCAAGCCCGTCGTCGAGGTGCAGGAAGCCGCCCCGGCAGCGCCCGTCGCCGCCAACGCGTCTGTCGCAGCTGCCGTCTCGGCTCCTGCCGCCCCCGCAGCCTCAAGCGGCCTGGGCGCTTCGATCGCCGCCGCCGCGTATGCACAGCTCGGCGTTGCCCAGGACTGCACCATGCTGGCAACCAACTCCCTGGCTGCCGTCGGCATCAACTACCACGGCTGGCCGGCAGGTTACCTGTCCCTCGGCCGCACGGTCAGCGCTGCCGAAGCTCAGCCCGGTGACCTTGCGTACTACGAGAACGGCGGAATGGGCATGGCCCACATCGCGGTTTACGTCGGCAACGGCCAGGCAGTTCACGGTGGCTGGAATGGCGGAACCACTGCCCTGTTCAGCGTCAACGTCGGCTCCGGCCCGGTCTTTATCCGCGTAGGCGGCTAACGACACCAAAAGTTTGAGTTACAAGCCAGCCATTTGACGCTCCTGGTGTCATTGGCTGGATGAGGGGATTGGGGTCGGTTTATACCGGGCTCGATCCCCTCTGCTTTTCTCGAAAGAAGCACCCGGCAACTCCGTTGTCCGGGAGTTACGGCACACGCTCAATGCGTCCTTGCCCGGAGCTTCGCCGGAAGGCGCTGCTGCCACACCCCATCCCTGTCATTTATGGCCGGGATTGGAATACGACGGATTCTGCAATCGAGCACAATCATGTTCGGTACGAATCTTCGACCATATATTCGGTGTATCCCAACCGATCCCTGCTGCGCTTCGAGCGTGATTTCCCAAGCAGAGCCCTGCCGGACCTGCGGCAATCTTCTGAAGCAGTCCTTGTGATTACTTGAGCACTGCTTCCTAAACCGAAAACACCCACTGCGATGACCCATACCCTCATCCAGACCAATTCGCTCGGCCAAACCCCCAGTAAGGAAGAACGATGAAACATCCCAAGCATTTGAGCACCAACAGCAAACCCATTGATCGCCGGTTCTTTATCGCCGGCGCCGGGGCTCTCGCAGTATTCGGCGTCACAGCTGCCGCCGATCCCGATGGTCACGCGTGGGGACTCCACCGCCAGACGGACGCATCCACTCCCACGCCTACAGAAACCCCTACCGCAACCCCCACAGCAAGCCCCACAGAGCCTGCTTTGACAGATACTGGAACGGTGATGCGGCCTTCCGGTCCTGAGTATGTCCGCTACGAAGATCTGTTCGTGCCCGGTGATTCTCTCCAGAGCGTTTTCAACAAGGTGCCTGCTGGAAAGATCATCACTTTTCCCGCGGGTGAATTCACTTGGACGGACTTCAGGAGCCCAACGGGGTGGCATGACGGAATCCGCCTTCCTGTGGGATTGAAAGGTATCGCTGGATCGGGTGTGGGTGTCACACGTTTCCGGATGATTCCCAACTCGTCAACCCAAGCGCACGTGGAACCTTCCAGCGGGACCAACCCGCTGTTCATGTGGTTTATGGCCAACGGCAGTCAGTCACCCGTATTCCAAGACTTTAGTTTCATAGGAACAGAGCAGGGGCATCACTACAACGGCTTCGGTATCGCCAACACACCGAACGCCACGTTCCGGCGCATCAAGTTCCACGGCGCCAACCGGGGCTATGCAAACTACCCACCCGGCGAGACATTCAGCCTCGGCCAGAACTACTGCAACAACATGCTGGTTGAGGATTGCGAGTTCGACAACCGCGATGCCGTGACAGGGCTCCGTGTTGGCGCCTCGGCTCTGGGCTACAACAACTCCCGTGATGCCGTCGTCAAGCGTGTTTATGCCCATCACGGTATCTCCGGAATGGTGACCTTCTGGAAGACGGAGAACATCTACACCGAGGACCTCCACACCTGGACCCAAGGTACGGGCGGCGGTTCGTTGACGTCGTGTGGAATCAATCACGAAAACACCACCGGCGTGATCCGCCACATACGCCCGAAGCTGATCGTTGCGGGGCGCTACTCAGATCAGAAGCTCACCGAGGATAGCGGGCTGCATCTGTCCTTCGCCAATTCCTATTCGGATCTGCTGGACGCGCAAATCCACGATCCCATCTTTGACCGTAGCGAAAATTCTCCCGGCTCGTTGTCGATCATGGTCCCGGACGTCTACCCGACCCAGCAAATCAGGACCATGCCAAAGGTGTTCTTCGGCGGCGTCCAGGCACGCGTCTTCGACAGAAACAATATGGGCGACATCTCGGGTGTGACACCCCGCAACGGTTGGTTCCGGTACCACTAAGACCACGGCCGGCTGCAAAACCACAACCGGACACTTCGGAATGGTCCCTGCCACTGCGGCAGGGACCATTCTGCCGTTCGCGGCAATCCGGAGCAGGCAACACGGTCCTGGTTTCCCAACCGGATTCGGCAATTCGGGCATTCAGTGTTTACTCTGGTGATGTCGATCCTTAGCCCGGACATGCCGAGGGCAGCCGGCCCTCGTGCCCCTGACGGGTGCGGCCGTGAAGAGGTATGCGCATGCGCACACTCGTTCTGAATGCTGGATATGAACCGCTGGCGGTAGTCACCTTCCGCCGGGCGCTGGTGCTTGTGCTCGCTGGAAAAGCCAGTGTTGTGGCCGAAGGCGACGATCCCGTCGTCGGACCGCAGGAGATCCTGGGCCGGCCATCCGTGATCCTGCTTAACCGCTATATCCGGCCACGGTACAACACTGCGACGGCAGTGAGCCGGCGGGGGGTGCTGCGCCGTGACGGACACCGCTGCGCCTACTGCGGCAAAGCTGCCCACACGATAGATCACGTCCACCCCAAGTCCAGGGGCGGCGCTCATTCATGGGACAACCTTGTGGCCGCCTGCCTGCGTTGCAACAACGCGAAGGGGGACCATACACCTTCCGAGATGGGCTGGAAGCTGAGGTTTTCGCCTGCACCTCCGGTAGGCACAATCTGGCAGATCAAAGAGCTTGAGAAACCAACGCCCGAATGGGATCCGTTCCTGCTCCCGGAATCCGCAGCCTAGGGATTTCCACAGACCTCCCGGCGGCGTTGCCTTGTAGCCTTCACAGGCCGCATAGGCTTATCTTGTGGAACCAATGTCTGCGGCCTTTGATGCCGTAATCCTGGCCGGTGGCCGTTCCTCCCGTCTGGGCGGTGTGCCCAAATCGGGGTTGATGTACGACGGCGAAACCCTCCTCGCGCGGGCCCTTCGAGCCGCGGAAGGAGCGGCTAAGACTGTTGTGGTAGGTCCGGACCCAGGGGTACTGCCGGCAGGAGTCCTGGCGTGCAGGGAGGACCCGCCGTTTTCAGGTCCAGCGTCAGCGATTGCAGCAGGGCTGGGAGCCCTGGCCGAGGACCCTAGCGGAACGCCGGCCCCGCTCACCCTGATCCTGGCGTGCGACATGCCTCACTCAGCAGCCGCGGTTCAGGTACTTCGGAGAAACGTGGACGTCACCGCTGCCGGAGCCAACCATGCTTCGGGCAGCGACGGAGTGATGGCGGTGACCCAAGAGGGCAGGAAGCAGCCTCTTGCGGGACTTTACCGGACTGATTCGCTGTTACGCGCCGTCGACGAGGCCCATCTGCGGGGCGGCCTAAGGGACGCCTCCGTTTTCTGGCTCCTTGCTAGGCTTGACGTGAGGCTGGTTACCGTTCCTTCGGGATCCACGGACGATGTGGACACCTGGGACGATGCCGCCGCACTAGGGGTGTCCAACCGGGAGCAGTAAAGGCCAGGCTCAGACCGGTTGTGGTGCCCACAACGACAGGTGATTTTTGGAGGCAGTTCGTGAAAAGCCAGGATGAAACGCTGGAAGAGTGGTGCCGGGCGTTGCTTCAGGCCTTCGAACTGGAGAACGTTGAAGTGGACATCAACGAAGTACTCGCGGTGGCCGGAGTGGCCGCGCACTCCATCGTCCGGCCCGCCGCCCCGCTGACCACGTTCATTGCCGGTTTCGCGGCTGGCCTGGCATCTGGTTCCGGGCAGGCCAATGATGCACATTCAATGCAGGCAGCCCTCGGCGTTGCCCGCACCGTTGCCAAGGACTACGCAGGCGGGCCGCCGGCAAACACCGGAGTTCCCAGCGCATGACAACGGGTCTTCCGGAGGCTGAGGGGGAAAGCCTCTCAGACCCTTCCCACCCTTACGCAGAAAATGAAGTGCCCGACGACGGCAGCAGCCGGACTCCCCAGCATCTTGCGCACACCTGGCAAGAGGCCAGGCAGGCCTCCTTCGACTGCGCCGCTCCCATTCCGGCCGGGCCGGTGAGGCTCGCCGACGCCATCGGCAGGACATTGGCAACGGACGTCGTGGCCCTGCAGGACATCCCGCATTATGCGTCGTCGGCAATGGACGGCTGGGCGGTGAATGGCACAGGACCCTGGATACTCTCGGAACCGGGACAGCGGTTGGCTCCGCATGAGGCCAGCCCAATTGTTACCGGAGGACTTATCCCGCCCGGTGCGAAAGCGGTGCTGCGGAGTGAAAGCGGAGTTCTGACAACGGACGATGAGGGGCTTCCTGTCCTGGCTGTAGGCGGCGGGGCACGTCCAGGTGAACCACGGAACGGCCAGCACATCCGTAAGGCGGGGGAGGAGGCCTTAAGCGGTGAGACCCTTGTCCAGAGCGGCACGGTCCTGAACCCCGCCCACATTGCTCTTGCCGCCCTGGCAGGCCATGACACTGTCGAGGTCCTGGGCAAACCGGTGGTAAAGCTGCTTCTCACGGGCGGGGAGGTGGTCAGCAAAGGCCTGCCCGCGCCTGGGCAGGTTCGGGATACCTTTGGACCGCAACTTGCCTCCGTCGTGGCCATGCTCGGGGGAATCTGCGCTTCCCAGGCCAGGATTGGGGACGGCTACGCCGATTGGCATGCGGGCCTGGAAGACAGCATTCCTGAACCTGACGGCGGCCTGCCTGCCCCCGAAAGCCTCCCTGCCCCGGAAAGCTTGCCGGCCGACGTCGTCATCACCACAGGAGGCACCGGACGCAGCGGCACGGACCATCTACGGCAGGCCGTCGCCGATCTGGGCGGACGACTCCTGATCGACGGGGTGGCTATGCGGCCCGGGCACCCGGTGGTACTCGCCGAACTGCCGGATGGCAGATTCGTCCTGGGCCTGCCAGGAAATCCGCTGGCGGCGATGCTGGCCCTGTCGACCGTGGGGGCACCCCTTCTGGCGGCCCTTGGACACCAGCCCATGACTCCCGTCAGCGAAGTCCCCAGCGGGACGACGATCGAACCGGACCCCGGGCGAACGCGGCTGGTGCCGTACAGATTGCTCTATGGCATGGCCTCGCCGGCGAAACATGCGGGGCCAGGCATGATGCGCGGACTTGCCTCCGCTGACGGCGTACTGGTGGTACCTCCCCATGGGGTGCAACTCGGGGAGCTGGTTCCGGCTTTCGCATTGCCATGGGGCGCCGGCGTTGCAGCCCCTGGATCCGTTGCCGATGCGGGAGCCGGAAAGCCAGCAGGGAAACAGTCCGTCAAAAGGACTGCCAGGAAAAGTGCAGCGGCGGATGGACCGGTGGACTGGAGTGCACTCCTGGACTGACCGTTTCCTTCTGAACAGGACTCGCTGGCATAGCCCGCCCGCGCTTGCAATGATGGAGATATGAACGAAAGTCAGGGCTGACCATGGGACGCATGAGCGTACGCCGCAAAATTCACAAGTTCGTCATGGACGGCTCTGCGGGTGCAGTTGACTTCCCTGTTCGGCATAAAGAGGACGTCCTGGCCGTCGAGGAGCCTCTGGAGATCCGGCTTGGATCTCTTTCTTTCTCCGTAACGATGAGGACCCCGGGAAATGATTTTGACCTCGTGGCAGGTTTCCTCGTTTCCGAGGGTGTCATCTGGGACCCGGATCAGCTCGTCTCATTGAGGTTCTGCGCCGGCGAAGACGAGAATGGCGTGCAGACCTTCAACGTGGTGGAGGCGCAGTTGCGGCCTGACGTGGCAGTTCCGGAAACCGGGAGGAACGTCTACACATCGAGTTCCTGTGGCATCTGCGGCACAGACTCCATCGAGGCGGTAAGGAAATCGTCCCGGTTCAGCCCGGCGGCAGACACCATGTCGATACCGCTCGGCACCCTCACTTCCCTTCCCGATCGGCTTCGCGCGGCCCAGTCGCTGTTTGACGCGACAGGGGGAGTCCATGCTGCCGGTCTCTTCCGGATACAGGAGGACGGCGACGCTGAACTCCTCTGCCTCCGGGAAGACGTGGGACGTCACAACGCTGTGGACAAAGTTGTGGGCTGGGCGTTGAGGGAGCGACTCCTTCCGCTCGCCGGCACAGTATTACAGGTCTCGGGCCGGGCCTCCTTTGAGCTTGTCCAAAAGGCTTCGTTAGCCGGAATCCCTGCCCTGGCAGCGGTGAGTGCTCCGTCCAGCCTTGCTGTTGAACTGGCTGAAGCAAGCGGAATGACGCTGGTGGGTTTCAGCCGCGCGACCAGCCTTAACGTTTACGCGGGGGAGCACAGGATCACGGTTCCGACGCCGCTGGCAGGATAGGATCCGGGGTTGGTAATACACTTTCGGACAAGTAGATTTTATCCATCGAATGGAAACTGTCTTCTGCCCACGGGAAGGTGACTGGATCGCAAGCAAACTGAAGGTCACGTTCCAGCCACAGACTTTTCCAGCAGCTACCCGGATACGAGCTTAAAGAGGAATCAAGTGCACGACGACCGCCGGATCACGGAAGTGCGTCTCGACCGCTTTATGCGCGAACGTATCAGTGCCGCCGTTTATACCCGCACCACGGAGTTGTCCCTGAGCAGTTGGGATGTCCCTGACGAGCCCGTTCCTGTGATCGAAGCCCTGCGCCAGGAGTTCTTACCCCAGGAACACGGGGTGCCCTGGGGAAAGCCGTGGAGTACAAAATGGCTGCGGCTGCAGGGTGAAGTGCCGGATTCCTGGGGGACCCTGCCGGACACAACCGTGGAAATCGTCGTCGACCTCGGTTTCACCACGGAACTCCCGGGCTTCCAGTGTGAAGGAATCGCCTGGCGTCCGGATGGCACCATCATCAAGGCCATTTCACCGCGGAACCAGTATGTTCCGCTGAAGCTCCTGGGCAGCGGCATGGCGATCGATTTCTATGTGGAGGCCGCTGCCAATCCCGACGTAGCCCAGGGCTGGACTTTTGCGCCTTCTCCCTATGGCGACAAGGTCACCGCCGGCACCGAGCCCCAGTACAGGCTCGGAACGATAGCCATTGCGGAAATGAACCAGACTGTCTGGGAGCTTCAGCAGGATGTCTGGACGCTCCATGGCCTGATGCACGAGCTTCCAATGGAGCTTCCGCGCCGCCACGAGATTCTCCGGGCACTTGAGCGAATGATGGACGTCATGGACCCGGAGGACGTCGCTGGCACGGCTGCTGCCGGCCGTGAAGCACTGGCCACCGTTCTGTCCCGGCCGGCCTACGCGTCCTCCCACAGACTCGTTGCTACCGGCCACGCCCACATCGACTCGGCCTGGCTGTGGCCCATCCGGGAAACTGTCCGCAAATGCGCGAGGACATTCTCCAACGTTGTGGCACTGATGGACGAATACCCTGACTTTGTGTTCTCCTGCTCGTCCGCCCAGCAACTGGCGTGGATGAAGGAGTATTACCCTGAGCTCTTTGGACGCATCCGCGAGAAGGTCGCGTCCGGACAATTCGTCCCCGTGGGGGGAATGTGGGTCGAATCGGACACCAACATGCCCGGCGGGGAAGCCATGGCCCGCCAATTCATTGAAGGCAAGAGCTTCTTTTTGAGGGAGTTCGGCGTGGACTGCCAGGAGGCATGGCTTCCGGATTCGTTCGGATATTCGGCTGCCCTTCCGCAGATCGTGAAAGCTGCCGGAAGCCGGTGGTTCCTGACGCAGAAGATTTCCTGGAACCAAGTGAACAGGATGCCGCACCACACCTTCCAGTGGGAAGGAATCGACGGTACGCGCCTGTTCACGCACTTCCCACCGGTTGACACCTACAACTCCGAATTGAGCGGGCGGGACCTCGCCCATGCGGAACGGAACTACCGGGACCATGGGCGCGGCACTGTTTCCCTCGTTCCCTTCGGCTATGGCGACGGCGGCGGCGGACCGACGCGTGAAATGGTCGCAGCGGCGCACCGTACGGCTGATCTGGAGGGCTCGCCGCGGGTCCGTATCGGAACCCCCCAGAGTTTTTTTGCCGAAGCCGAAGCCGAGTACAGTGCCTTGCCCGTCTGGGTAGGCGAAATGTACCTGGAGCTGCATCGGGGCACCTACACCAGCCAAGCAAAGACCAAACTGGGCAACCGCCGCAGCGAGCATTTGCTGAGGGAAGCTGAGTTGTGGTGTGCAACGGCCGCAGTGCGTACCGGCGGCTCTTATGACTATCCCCAGGCCGAACTTAAACGGCTCTGGCAACTGGTTCTCCTGCACCAGTTTCATGACATCCTGCCCGGCAGTTCCATCGCCTGGGTGCACCAGGATGCCGAGCGGAACTACGCCGCTGTCATGGAAAGCCTCGAAGCTGTCATCGGCAACGCAGTCACGGCCCTGCTGGGGGAAGGCGGGCAAAAGTTCCTCCTGAATGCCGCACCGCATGAGCGTTATGGCGTACCCGCGCTCGCCATAGCTGAACCGGTGCGCTCAGAGACTCCCGTGACCGTGACGGAAAAAGCAGGAGGGTACATCCTGGATAACGGTGTCATCCGGGCTGTAGTGGATGGCAACGGACTCCTGACCTCACTCATGGACTACTCCACAGGGCGCGAGGCAATAGCGCCCGGCCAGTTCGGGAACCATCTGGAACTCCACCGGGACACTCCCAACGAATGGGACGGGTGGGACATCGATGAGTTCTACCGCCGCAACGTCACATCACTGCAGGAGGCGCGGTCGGTGACGTTGGAACGCGGCGGCTGGGACGCCGTCGTCGTTGTGGAGCGGCTGGCCGGCTCGTCAGCAGTGACCCAGCGGATCTCCCTTGAAGCCGGAGCCGACTCCCTGACCATTTCAACTGCCGTCGACTGGCAGGAGAGTCAAAAGCTGCTCAAGCTCGGATTCCCGCTGGATGTCCGGGCTGACCGCTCTGCATCCGAGACCCAGTTCGGCCACGTGTTCCGTCCCACCCACCTGAACACATCCTGGGAGGCCGCCAAGTTCGAAATCTGCGCCCACCGGTGGATCCACGTATCGGAACCGGGTTACGGAGTGGCCATCTCGAATTCCTCCACGTATGGACACGACGTGACACGGAATGTGAGGAGCGACGGCGGCACGACCACCACCGTTCGCCTCTCGCTGCTCCGGGCGGCGAAGTTTCCTGATCCCGCAGCAGACCGCGGAGTGCACGAGCTGACAGTCAGCATCCGGCCGGGAGCGACCATAGCGGACGCAGTGGAAGAAGGCTACCGCACCAACCTTGCCCCGCGGATCGTCACAGGAGGGCAGCCTGTGGAGGCGTTGTTTTCGGTCTTCAACCAGGCCCTGGTGATTGAGTCTGTCAAACTCGCAGAAGACGGCTCCGGAGACGTAATTGTCCGGCTCTACGAGTCCTTGGGGGAACGGTCCGCGGGCTTGATCACGGCCAACTTCCCGGTTGAGTCCGTGCATGCCGTCGACCTGCTGGAACGACCGGCTGAAGTCCCTGGCATCAGCGCCGGAAAGGACTCCGTGGAGCTGACACTGCGGCCGTTCCAGTTGGTTACGCTAAGGTTCGCGCGGTAGCGGAAGCTTCTGCAGCCCGACAAGGCCCGTTAAATAGGCTGAGTGGGGGCGGTCCCCAACAGCCCGCCACCACTCATCCCCCAACATTGCTTACACCGAGCCGGCGTCGGGCAGATTATCCCTACCCCCAACGCCGCTTCAAGGTGTTCACACATTCATGATTGTTTCACGTTCTAATGATTTTGTGAAAGCCCCTCTTATTACTTTTCTGTAAATGTCCTCAGAGACGGCTTGGCCCGCCGCAGCAGGACCCTCCCGAGCCAAATGCTGGTCAGTCCCGTCATCAGGGCCAGGACCGCTGTGTAGTTGATGAGGGGCCGGAGAAATGCGAGCGGCTCGGGGATAACAGGGAAGAGCATCCCGAGGAACAAGGCTACGAACCCGAGCGATAGTAAAACGGCTCCGCAGCGTACGGCACCAGGAAGCGGCTGCTGCATGGCGGCTTTGAACGTGACGGGCAATAAACAGGCTGCAACGTAGGCCGGGTAGAGCCGTCCGGCAGAACCGTAAAGCTCTATCAGCAGGTGGTTTTCAGGACTCCTGCTGGGAAGCGCTGAAAGGCCTGCCGAGGACCCTGTAGTATCCGCCAGGAGAAAAAATGCAACTGTGGCAAGGATGATGAGGCCAAGAACGCACGCACCAACAGTGCCTGTGAGTCGGCGCAGTGCCTTTGGAGCGTCAAATGCCCGGGCTATCCCACGCCCGGCGAGGAAGACAGTGGCGTAGATGATGAACCGGAGGATGAGGTTGGTGTAATTTTCAGAGCCCAGCCATGAATCCACGGCCAGGTACGGCTCCCGGATGCTGAGGAGGATGGCCACAGTGGCCAGCACAAAAATGGCGAAGAGGGAGCGGTTCCGTCCTCGGAGGGCGCTGGGGATGCGAGCCAGCGCCACGGCACTGCATACTGCGAGTGTGGACCACTGCAGGACTTCGATCATCCGAGGTTCTCCCAAATCTTTTCTGTTCGTTCATGGTCCAGCTCCTGGCGGCGCAACGTCCTGCCAATGGCTTGTAGCCGCTCTCCTGCCATGGAAGCGAGTTCTCCGTCTGACAAGCCGGCCAAAGCCCGCTGCCGGGCTTCCGGGGCCCACCCCGCCTCCTCCTCGCTGATGAGACCCGTTGCGACCAAACCGCTCGTTGGAGCCACGCCCGCTGCCACCGCAGTTGCAATCGCCAGTTCGGGGGTCAGGCGGTTGGCCGTCAGCTGGGCGGAATAATTTTGGGGTGCGATGCCGGTTGCGGCCGAGACCCGGTGCCGGAGCTCGCCGTCGTCGATGGCGTCCACCCAGTTCTTCACGGAGGTTGCGTGGGGTGCAGGGATGAGCGGGGGCTGCGGCACAGGTGGCACTCCCGGATCGTCCGGGATTGAGCGGGCAATCACTGCGTGCAACAGGTCAGTCGTGGCGATCTGGCTGACCAGCTCCTCCGGCCTCGGAGGCGGTTGTTCTATGCGCAAGCTAATGAAGGTGTCAAAGAAGGCAAGCGCAGTCACGGGGTTGACGCCGAAAGCACGGCTGATGCTGACTACCGTTGACTCCGCGACCTTGCCCCGCACCAGTTGCTGCGCCAGAGTGGTGCGCTTGACGCCCGAGATGCGGCTGATATCGGCCATACTCGCCGATTGTGCAACTCCTTGCAGCCATCGTTGGAAAGCCTTGGCGGGGACTGGCATGGACGGCTTCCTGCATCGGGGGAGGGGTGCCCGGCTTTACGCCGGGGGACGTATCAACTATGCTAGATGGTCGAACCCGTTGGTCCGTACACCCCCCAAGTCCGGATCAACGGGTTCTTCTATGTCCGGCTGTTTTTCGCCGTCTTAGTGGCGGTGAGAGGATGGACCAATGACTGCAACCCTTGTTGCCAAAGACCTTTCCGGCGGTCACGATCACCGCACCCTTTTCTCAAATCTCTCCCTCACCGTGGCACCGGGCGATGTTGTAGGAGTAGTGGGAGCCAACGGAGCCGGAAAATCAACGTTGCTTCGCCTTCTGGCCGGTGTGGATCAGCCGCAGGACGGCACCGTCAGCCTGGCGCCGTCGGATGCCTTTGTCGGCTGGCTTCCGCAGGAGCATGAACGGGTCGACGGCGAAACCATTGGCGGCTACATTGCCCGCCGGACCGGCTGTGCCCAGGCGACCGCATCCATGGAGTCAACGGCAGAGGCACTGGGGACCGGAGCGCCGGGATCCGAGGATGCCTACTCGCTTGCCTTTGACCGCTGGATGGCTTCGGGGGCAGCGGACCTTGAGGAGCGAATCGCTCCGGTCCTCGCGGATCTCGGCCTGGAAACCGCCACCGATGCCCTCATGACGGGTCTCTCCGGCGGCCAGGCCGCACGGGTTGCACTTGCTGCTCTGCTGCTCAGCCGTTTCGACGTCGTCCTCCTCGACGAACCCACCAACGACCTGGACCTTCACGGACTCGCAAAACTTGAGGCGTTTGTGCAGGGCCTTCGCGGTGGTGTGGTCCTGGTCTCCCACGACCGTGAGTTCCTGGCCCGCTGCGTCACCACCATCGTGGAGCTGGACCTCGCCCAGAATTCCGTCTCCGTCTACGACGGCGGCTATGAGGCATTCCTTGAAGAGCGCGCGGTCGCAAGGCGGCATGCCCGGGAGCGATATGAGGAGTTTGAGTCCACCAAGGCTGACCTGGTGTCGCGTGCACGCACTCAACGGGAATGGAGCTCCCAGGGTGTACGGAACGCCATGAAGAAAAGCCCGGACAATGACAAGATCAGGCGGGCGGCCAGCACCGAATCCTCAGAAAAGCAGGCGCAGAAAGTGCGCCAAATGGAATCGCGGATCGCCAGGCTGGATGAAGTGGAGGAGCCCCGTAAGGAATGGCAGCTCCAGTTCAGCATCGGGCAGGCTCCGCGTTCCAGCTCCGTGGTGGCCACTCTGCGGGATGCCGTGGTCCATCAGGGGGAGTTCACCCTGGGTCCCGTGAACCTGCAGCTCAACGCGGGGGAGCGGATCGGGATTACCGGCCCGAACGGCGCCGGCAAGTCCACGCTTCTGAGGCTCCTGCTGGGAGCACAGCAGCCCGCTGAAGGAACTGCGTCCATGGGCGCCTCCGTGGCGATCGGCGAGATCGACCAGGCCCGTGGCCTTCTCGCAGGACACCTGACGCTCGCCACAGCGGTGGAGGCTGTGCTTACCGACATGACGCAGGCTGAAGTCCGCACACTGTTGGCCAAATTCGGCCTGAAAGCGGACCATACATCCAGGCCGGTCGACTCACTGTCCCCTGGGGAACGAACCAGGGCTGCGCTCGCGCTGCTGCAGGCGCGGGGCGTTAATCTGCTGGTCCTCGACGAACCCACCAACCACCTGGACCTCCCGGCCATCGAGCAGTTGGAGGAGGCTCTCGAAAGCTATGACGGTGCACTCCTGCTGGTCACCCACGACCGGCGACTGCTGGAAAATGTCCGGCTCGATGTGAGATGGCACGTACTTGATGGGAAGGTCACGGAATCTTCCGGGACCGCATCTGTTCATAGCCCAGGAGACCTCCCCACCGTGAGAACCGGGCGTAACCGATGAGCATGGACGGGGTGGCCTGGAGCTCCCTCTACAAGATCACCCGGGCCTCAGGCGGCCCCAGATCGTTCTCCAAGGACACGATTAAGCGGGTCTTCGGCTTTGCCCTCCCGCATCGCCGCAAGCTGATTGTCTTTGTAGTGCTTTCGATCGTCATGGCGGTCCTGGCTGTGGCAACTCCGCTTCTGGCGGGCCAGGTGGTGGATGCCATCATCGCCGGCGTGGAGGCGTCGGTAGTGATCCGGCTCGCTGTGCTGATTGCCGTCGTCGCGGCTGCGGAAGCGGGCATCGGCCTGCTGACGCGGTGGCTCTCCTCCACCATTGGCGAGGGTGTGATCGTTGACCTTCGCACCAGGGTGTTCGACCACGTCCAGAAAATGCCGATCGCGTTTTTCACCAGGACGCGGACCGGGGCGCTGGTGAGCCGCCTCAACAACGATGTGATCGGCGCGCAGGCAGCCTTCGCCGGAACACTTTCGGGAGTGGTCAGCAACTCTGTGGCGCTACTGCTGACCCTCGTGGTGATGCTGGAGAAGTCCTGGCTGGTCACTGTGCTGGCCATGGTTCTGCTGCCCATCTTCCTCATTCCGGCGCGCCGCATGGGGTCCAGGCTTGCAGACCTTCGGCGAGAAGCTGCTGAGCACAATGCAGCCATGGGCACCCAGATGACAGAGCGTTTCTCCGCTCCCGGCGCCACTCTAGTTAAGCTCTTCGGCCGTCCGGATGAAGAATCCCGCGAATTCGCCGTCCGCGCCGGTCGTGTCCGGGATATCGGTGTCCGCACAGCCATGCTCCAGTTCACGTTCGTGACCGCCCTGACACTCGTCTCGGCCCTGGCCCTCGCTTTGGTCTACGGGCTGGGCGGCTGGCTGGCGCTCGGCGGGCAGTTGGCAGCGGGCGACGTCGTGGTGCTGGCATTGCTGTTGACGCGGCTTTACGCGCCGTTGACAGCCCTTTCCAATGCCCGCGTCGAGATCATGAGTGCGCTGGTCAGCTTCGAACGCGTCTTTGAAATACTGGACCTCAAGCCCCTCATCCAGCAGAAACCCGATGCCGTCGAGGTACTACCAGGGCCGGTGGCCGTGGAGTTCGACGACGTCCGCTTCGCGTATCCCTCCGCCGACAAGGTATCGCTGGCTTCCCTTGAGGATGTGTCCACACTGGACACCCGCGGCGGAGAGGAAGTGCTGCACGGCATCAGCTTCCGGGTTGAGCCCGGCCAGACCGTAGCACTCGTAGGATCTTCCGGAGCGGGAAAATCCACTATCGCCCAGTTGCTCGCCAGACTGTACGACGTCGATTCCGGCGCCGTGCGCCTCGGCGGCACCCTGCCCGGTACCGGAGTGGACGTCAGGGATGTCACTTTTGACTCGATGCGGGCCACGTTGGGAATGGTGACCCAGGACGGGCACCTTTTCCACGAAAGCATCGCCTCCAACCTGCGCCTTGCCCGGCCCGAGGCCACCGAAGAGGACATGTGGGACGTGCTGCGCCAGGCGCGGCTGGAATACATGATCAGGTCCCTCCCTGACGGACTGGACACGGTTGTGGGGGAGCGCGGATACCGGCTCTCCGGCGGGGAACGGCAGCGTCTGACCATTGCCCGCCTGCTCATTGCACAGCCGCGGGTGGTGATCTTGGATGAGGCCACAGCTGCCCTGGACTCCACCAATGAGGCAGCAGTCCAGGCTGCTTTGGGGGCGGCGCTGGAAGGACGCACCGCCGTCGTGATTGCCCACCGCCTGTCCACCATCCGTGCAGCGGACATGATCCTGGTCGTCGAGGAAGGCCGAATCGTGGAACGCGGGACGCATACCGAGTTGCTTTCAGCCGATGGCCGCTACGCCGAGCTTTACCACACCCAGTTTGCAGAGGCCCACGCCGTTGCCGAAGAGGCCGTTCCTGAGCCTTAGGACCGGGTTGTCCCGGATAGTGCCGGCAATATGTGGTCTGTGAGCAGCGGAGCCAGATCCAGGGGAAGCTCGGCGGTGAGGTCAAGCCAGCGGATCTCAGCGATTTCGGCCGAGGGGTGGGCGGACCAGACACCCGGGGCCGTGTAGACGGTGGCCTCAATGTCCGTGGCGGCCTCGTTCGCGGCCGCAGCGATCCACACGCCCATGAGCCGAAGACGCTCGGGCGGGACGACGATCCCAACCTCCTCAAGAAGCTCACGGGAAGCAGCCTGTGCCGCTGTTTCACCGGGTTCAGGCTTTCCGCCGGGGTGCATAAACTTGTCCGTGCCCCGCTTACGGACGGTGAGCAGGCGTCCGGCGTCGTCGAACACGCAGACGGCGGAAACCACAATGCGCGCTGTCATCGCCCGCCTCCGATTCTTGGAACGGCACCGCGGTGCAGTACAGACTCCAGCAGAAGATTCTTGGCGGGACCGCTGACGTCCCAGGCGTACCGGTATTCGTCCGGGCCGATCAGCGAATATGTGACCCGATAGGTATCGGGATTGCACCAATGAAGTTCGGAGTCGTCAGCCGGAAGGAAACTCATCCGGTGGAAGGGTCGTCCATCCGGAAAGAAAACCTCAAGGGTGTCGGGGCTCTCCGAGGGGCGAAGTACATACTCACGTTGCGCCGGGCCAGTGAAGGGTTCGCCGCCAGGAACTACCCAGCGAACTGTTCCCTCTTCACGAAAGCGGAGGGCGCCGTCGTCCATTTCAAGAAAAGTTGCGACGCCGCCGAAGGTGCCGCGGATGTCAGCGGACCGATCCCACAAGATACGGTCCACCGACCAAAAGCCCAATAGATAGGCGCGCAGGTCGACGGCGGAAGCGGCGCCCGGCGTGTGCGAATTCAAGTGCCCTCGATTGGAATCGAACCAACGACACCGGCTTTAGGAGAGCCGTGCTCTATCCACTGAGCTACGAGGGCGGGCGTCCGAACCGGCCGGCACGAGGCCATCC
Organism: Arthrobacter rhizosphaerae; assembly: GCF_023062595.1. Lineage (GTDB taxonomy): Bacteria > Actinomycetota > Actinomycetes > Actinomycetales > Micrococcaceae > Arthrobacter > Arthrobacter rhizosphaerae. The sequence goes on along the minus strand of NZ_JALLAN010000020.1, from coordinate 11,140 downwards.
TGTTCGGGCACGGTTACAAGCATACAAGGTGCTGGCGCGTACTACGCTCTTGGCATGAGTTCTGCCCCTTCGCCAGCCGCCGCCCTCGTCTCTATTCCGGACACAGCCTCAACACGGCAATACATCGGAGCCTGGTCCGTTCTCAGTGTCCTGCAGTATTTTGCAGCTGAATCCGCCGTCATCGGTGCCTGGGCAGGCCCGCAGCCATATGACCGCCGTACCGGTTTTATCAGTGATCTGGGCGCGGTAACCTGCGGAATCTTCGACGACCGGGCTGTCTGCTCTCCGCTGCACCTGCTCATGAACGTCTCGTTCTTTATCCAGGGGCTTGGCATTCTGCTGGGCGCGTTGCTGCTCAGTTCCGGATTGTTGTGCGTTGCAGCCAAGCCGGGGGCACGGGTCCTGCCGGGCGAGAAACCGTGGCGCGCCGCCATCCTGGTCCGGATTCTGATGGCCACAGCAGGGGCGGGCACAATGCTCGTGGGGTTGGTGCCGGAGGACGTTGGATCTCCACTGCATTTCGCCGGCGCCCTGATGTTCTTTATCGCTGGCGCCCTGGGACTCATCACCCTGGGGGGTGTGTGGCTCAGCAAGACACCGTTGGCATGGTTCATTCTGGGCTGCGGGGTGGTGTCCTTCTCTGCCCTCGTGGTGGGTGGCCTGACCAGGATGGATGTCCCCGAGCCAGGCACCTTGGAGCGGCTGATGGGGTATCCGGTGACCGTTGGCCTGGCTGCGGCGGGCCTGGTGATCGCCCAGCGTGTCCACGAGGAGCGCAAGGTCCGGAAAGCTGTGCGGCTGCAGGAGGCCGGGCGCTGACCGCGTTGGTTGAAGAGTTAGTGTGGACCGCGGATCATTTCTTGCCGAGGAACTCGCGGTAGCTGTTTAGGGTTCTGACTCCTGAAATGCCGAGATCTTGCACCCCAAGAATTTTGCTGCCATCCATAGAAACAACCTGGATGGGGAGACTTACTTCCGGGTCGCCTTCCGCTGCATCGACGATGGCGGGAAGGGCCTCCTCAAAAACGCGCATCATGATGTCATGGTCGGAACTGTCCGCAAAGATATCTATTCGTCCCGTTCGCCCCATCCCCGCTATCGTCTTGTACTCAACTTCTGCCCGATCAACGTGAGCAATGGACTCGGCGGCCGCCTTATATTTGGCAGCGAGGTCAGCGTCCGACCCGCCGGACTTTCCCAGGCACCCGCCGAGAAGCATCGCCAAAGTCGTAATGAGCAGGATCGTCAGTGCTTTGCGAATCATGGTTTAGTGCTCTCGTCCTAGGTTGGAGACAGTCGAGGACACCTTGCTGGGATCGTCGGTGAAGAATGCCTGGGTTGAGGGATCATTTTTGAAAGCCGCTATCGGGCCGGAATTCTCATTCGCCTGGACCGACAAAGCATACGCAGGGTGATCATGGTTCGCGAGCACATCGACCGGACTTACGCCGGGTAAGCCTGGCAACGTGACCACGGTGGCGTTGTTGCGGCTTTCCGAGAGGATCGGAAGGCCGCCGGGCCCGGGCTTGGCGTTGTCGAGGTCCACACGCGGGACAACATCGTTCGGGTGTTGCAGGGCTAAGGTGTGGATGTTGTCGGGTATCCGGGTGGAGTCGATGGGGGAGCCGTAGGCTAATACATTGGTGACATTGAACTGTGCGCGGAATTCGGCACTGGCCGCGAGCGCCGCAGCTGTCATGCCGCCTTGAGAGTGTCCCACCAGAAACACCGGGGCATCTGGCGAAATTCCGGCTTTCTCCATGGCCAATGCCACAGCTTGTGAAGCCGTCGACAGGTCGCCGGAGGCCGAACTCAGGTTCCCCACCGTATCCATCGGGTTGGAACCTGATTGTACGTTCCACTCCGAGGTGCCCGGAATCATCACTATGTGGGCGGGGCCGTCGGGGCCGTCTACGGTGACAATCCGGATCGCGGCGTCCGGGGTTCCTTCCTTCCCGGCGTCGCCGTAGGCCATAGTGACGCCCTCCAAGATATTGGCGAGCGAACTGGGCATTGGGGTCGAAGCATGGCTCGCACCCGGAACTGTGTTCGGTCCGACGGGCACCGCTATCGGTTCGCCTGCTGTCGCAGTACCGTCGTCCAGGACATGGGGGTTGTACAGGCCTCCGGAGTTAAGTGTGGCGCCGAGGTTGCCCACGGAGGCAAGAAGCAAGGTACCGCCCGTCATAAGCTCCGTGATGGAGGGAGGCTCTCCGCTGGTCATGAAATCCCACCCCAGACGCCCAAGATTTCCCAGATCGTCCAGGACGTCTCCTGCAGCATCAGGAACAGGCATGTTGGCGAAGACGTTCCAGCCGGCTCCGATGGTGTCGCCCACTGTGTCCACGACGTCCCCAGCGCCGTCCCACAGGTCTCCGAGTCCGTCCCAAAGTCCTTCGGCCGCAGACTCTGCATTTTCCATGAGCCGATCCAGCAGCGATTTCGAGGTCCCGTCACCGGGACCCCCTGAACGGCTGGTCTCTTGCTGCTGGCGCACGTTCTCCTGGAGGGACTTAGAGGCCTCTTCGAGAGCGTGGGATGCGGACATGAGGGTACGACTGTGATTTTTCCAATCGGCCTTGAACTGCTGGCTGTCCGCGCCCGTCCAAAGGCTGCTATGGACCACCGGAGTCAATTGGCTGCTGAGCAGCGCGAATCGCTCACTTGCCTTGCCAGTTCCTTGGCAAGATTCCGGCCCTGCTCGATGTCCATTCCGTGGAGCGTCATGATGCGCCCTCTTCGCTGCGACGGCTGGACAGAAAGTCGTGCGCTCCGAGGACGGACCACACCACCTGCTGGGCTATATGGCCAGGCGGCCGCTCTGCAAGCACCAGGCTGCGCTGCGAATCTGCGCCCGTTGTCTTCACGGAATAGAGCTTGTCTGCGAGCGCCCACACTGCAGCTGACTGGTAGTGCTCATCTGAACGCGTTGCATCGCCGGCTTCAGAGCCGGCCACCACACTCAGATGGACTGTGGCCGTGGGGGACTTAATGGCTGCGGTGACGTCGTTAGGGACAGTTGTCGCGCCTTCGGACCCGTCTACGAGCTTTGAGACTTCCTCTGCGGAAACTTTAATGCGTGGCCCGCCCGTGAGCGAAGAAGAGTCCGGGTCTGCGGATCCGGTGGCGGTGAGTTCCGGGTGCGGGGGCATCGAGCCGGCCAATACCGGCCACAGAATGTCTTCCGTGAACAACGTGATTGTGGAGACGGTGCCGATGCCAACGACCGATACGGAGCCGTCCGCTTCAGTGGCGACTGTCCGTGAGAAGGTATTGGCGAGTCCGCGGCCGTCGAACAGAGAGACCTGGCTGTGCGTTGAAAGTCCGTCTGCCCGCGATACCAGCTCCAGCTTTATCGGGGCATTCGATGCCTGCCAGATTGCCAGAATCCACTGCGGGCTGATGCTGCCCGCCGCAGTGGTGATGCCGGCAACCGCCAGTTCTTCACGGAGCGCGCCCATGGTGTCATCGTCCAGCCCGGACAGCATCCTGGCCGGTCCTGAAGCGCTATAGGAATCAAAGTCCACTTCCGGCTCGGAACGCAAGGCCATCATGGTCTTGTCCACTGCCAGAGCCCATGCGAGGCTACTGAGGCGGTACGTGCTCAATGAGGATTTCACAGTGGAGCCTGCCATGGTTGAGACCTTCGTTTCAGAGTCTCCCAAGAGGCTCGATCAGCAATGGCAGCAACGCTACTGCACGCGGGCAGCAGCCGCGATGGGCAGAACACCCCACTGGTACGTGTGGATCAGCAGTCGATCAGCCGTCGGCGAGCTGTCAACGTCCCTTCTAACCCCGGCCGCCGGGCCGGCGGCCGGAAAATACAGCAATTGCGCCAACCAGCAGGCTCACCAAAAACAGCACCCAGCCCGCAACGGTGAGCGTGGAAGCAAGCGCAACAGCACCGGCGTCGGACGCTGACACGGACATCATGGAATCGATGGCCGCATTGCCCCACAAGCGGACAGCGACGAAGAGAAGGGGGACGGCCCAGAGAGCCCAGCGGAGCGGCTTTCGGGCGACGTTGGTGCCGATCAGCAAAAGCCAGGTAAAGCCAAATATGAGGGGAAACAGGGTTCCCGCCGTCTTGTGGAGGTAGTTGAGTTGTCCCACGGCGTCTGCATCCATGGCCTGGCGCAACTGCTCCACATACGAAACGTCAAAGCCGCCGAACAGGGAATCCGGCATAGCCAGCCCGTCTGAAAGCTGGGTCAGCTGATCGAGGGTCAGAAGGTGCAGGTACCAAAAGAGGAAGAGGCTGGCCACCAAACCGGCAATGAGGATCAGATTACTGTTGTTCTGAGCCTTCTCGGGGGTACGCGAAGTGCTGGGGTTGATGACAGCAGGAAGATGGTGCTGGGGGATTTCAGCCTTGGTTCCATGCTTCTTGATCCGTTGTGCAGGTGTTTTGGCCATGGCTCCATTATTGCCCGTGCCGATAGGCTGGGACGCGTGACCGAACTTGGAAGACACAAACTTGGCAAGCACAGCGCCGCGGAACTTTCTGCGTCAATGGACGACTACCAGCTCGCAGAAGCACTGGTCAGGGAAGCCGGAACTCTCGCCCTGATGATGCGCCAGGGCGGATTGGAAGGCCAGCGTAAAACGTCAATATCCGACGTCGTCACGGCAGCCGACCACGCAGCTGAGGCCTACGTTCTGGAGCAGCTGCAGCGCTGCCGCCCCGAGGACGGAATTCTGGGGGAGGAAGGGAGTTCAGTTGCCGGAAGCAGCGGACGAACGTGGGTGATCGACCCGGTGGACGGGACCTACAACTTCCTCCACGGCTCCACCTATTGGTGCTCCGCCATTGCGCTCAAAGACGCATCGGGAGTGGTGCTGGGCGCGATCTTCCAGCCCGAGGAGGACAAGCTGTGGCTCGGCGGGCTTGCCCGGACTGCAACGCTGAACGGTGAACGTCTTTCCACGTTTCATTCGGACGGGGCAGGACGCTCCGGCACTCCCTTGGCGGAACTTGGGGCGGCCACGTACATCCACCCCGGCTGGCTTGCGGACCCTATGTGCGCCATGCCATGGCACGCTGCCGCCACCTCCGCTGCCGCCCTTCGAATGCTCGGCTCCGGCTCCTGTGACCTGGGCCGGGTGGCGGACGGGCAACTCGGGTGCTGGTTTCAGCACAGCTGCCCCGAGTGGGACTGGCTTCCGGGGAAAGCGATCGTCCGGGCCGCCGGCGGTTCCGCGGACACGGTTCGTGTCAACGGGCTTGATTGGTTCATGGCCGGAGGGTCGACGGCGGTCCGCGAGCTTCGCGAGGCCTTGCTGTCCGGCTCGGTCGGATGAATTCTTGAGCTGAAACGGTGGCCCGGACCCACAGGATGACATGGAGTGAAACGGGCCGGGCTTGCCTGCGCGAACTTGCTGTCGGCCCCACCGCCTAGACTTGTACCCATCATGGATATGTTGTTTGACCCGTACGCGGACGGTCCTTTCAAAGCTGCCTCCCACCCGGCTGCACTGGCTAAAGTGCGCGCCGGAAGTGGTGGTTCTGCGCCTGAAAATGGCGGCGGGAGTGAACCGAAACCGGACAGCGGAAGCCACATTCCCGGGGAGGGAACCTCACAGGAGGGCAGGCGCAGGAACCCTGACGCGGCCGAACTTCTGCAGGGGCTCAACCCGCAACAGGAAGAGGCAGTCAAACATTCGGGCAGTGCCCTCTTGATTGTTGCCGGCGCAGGCTCCGGAAAAACACGCGTCCTCAGCAACCGGATCGCCTACCTCATCGCGACCCGCCGCGCCCATCACGGGGAGATTCTGGCCATTACCTTCACCAACAAGGCGGCCGCGGAAATGCGTGAGCGCATCGAGGCCTTGGTGGGCGGACGGGCCAAAACCATGTGGATTTCCACTTTCCACTCCTCTTGTGTGCGGATCCTCCGGCGTGAAGCACCCAACGTCGGCCTGAAATCCAACTTCTCCATTTACGACTCCGCGGACTCGCTCCGGCTCATCACGCTGGTCTCCAAAGGCCTGGACCTCGATCCCAAGCGGTTTGCCCCCAAGGCCATCCAGCACAAGATCTCGGCCCTTAAGAACGAGCTCATCGACGCCGACTCCTATGCGTCCAGCGCCAACTACAACGACCCCTTCGAGCAGGCCGTGGCCGAGGTTTTCAAGGGGTATACGCAGCGTCTGCGGCAGGCGAACGCCATGGATTTCGATGACCTCATCGCCGAGACGGTCTACATGTTCCGCGCTTTCCCTGCGCTGGCGGAGTCTTACCGGCGGCGTTTCCGGCATGTCCTGGTGGATGAATACCAGGACACGAACCACGCCCAGTACGCCTTGGTGCGGGAAATCGTCGGCGAGGGAGAAGGTGCAGCCGAGCTCACGGTGGTGGGCGACTCCGACCAGTCCATTTATGCGTTCCGCGGCGCGGATATCCGCAACATCGTCGAGTTCGAAAACGATTATCCGGATGCACGCACCATCAAGCTGGAACAGAACTACCGTTCAACACAGAACATTCTGAATGCCGCGAACTCGGTCATTTCCCGGAACCCCCACAGGCCGGAGAAGAGGCTTTGGACTGCAGAGGGCGACGGTGAGAAGATCGTCGGCTACGTGGGTGAAAACGAACACGACGAAGCCCAGTTCATCGCCAAGGAAATCGACCGGTTGCAGGACGAGGACAGCCTCCGTCCCGGTGACGTCGCCATTTTCTACCGCACCAACGCGCAGTCCCGTTCCATCGAAGATGTTCTGGTCCGCGTCGGGCTGCCCTACAAGGTGGTTGGCGGCACCCGGTTCTACGAACGCAAGGAGATCAAGGACGCCCTCGCCTACTTGCGGGTCCTGGTTAACCCGGACGACGACGTCAACCTTCGCCGCGTGCTCAACGAACCCAAGCGTGGCATCGGCGACCGCGCCGAGGGTGCAGTTGCAGCCTTGGCAACGCGCGAACGGATGTCCTTCATGGCTGCAGCCAGGCGCGCCGAGGAAGCGCCAGGCATGGCCACACGATCCGTCAACGCAGTGCTCGGGTTCGTGAAACTCCTTGATGACCTCTCGGTAGTGGCAGCCGGTTCGGGTGCGGCCGCGGCCTTGGAAGCTGTCCTGGAGCAGACCGGTTATCTCGCCGGGCTGCGTTCCAGCACTGACCCACAGGACGAGTCCCGTGTGGAGAACCTGGCGGAACTGGTCGCCGTCGTACGTGAATATGAACGTGACAACCCGGAAGGGTCCCTGGAGGCCTTCCTGGAGCAGGTCTCGCTCGTTGCCGACGCTGACCAGATCCCCGACGCCCCGGGAGCCGACATTGACGCAGCCGTTGCTGAAGCAAAGCGGCTCGGGGTGGTTACCCTGATGACCCTTCACACCGCGAAGGGATTGGAGTTCCCGGTGGTTTTCCTCACCGGCATGGAACACGGACTGTTCCCGCACCAGCGCTCAGCCACAGATCCAAAGGAACTTGCAGAGGAGCGCAGGCTCGCGTACGTGGGCCTGACCCGGGCCCGGAAGCGTCTGTACGTGACCCGGTCGGAGGTCCGCAGCATGTGGGGCCAGAGCCAGTACAACCCGGCCAGCCAGTTCATCGAGGAAATCCCGGCGGAACTCGTGGAATGGCGACGGGAAGGTTCCATCCGCCAGTCCGGAGGATGGGGGAGCAGCGCACCCGTCGGTTCCAGCCGCTACGGCGGATCGTTCTGGGGTGCGGGGACGTCACGGGGCGCGGCAGCCAGCCCGACTGCCGGCTTCAACGCGGACGTTCCAGCCGCCGTGGCCAAGAACAGGGTGCAGCCCCAAAAGGAAGTTGTTGCCGTCAACGTCGGGGACAAAGTCAATCACACGAGTTTCGGCAACGGAACGGTGCTCGCAGTGGAAGGCGCCGGGGACAAGACCGTAGCCAAAGTGAAGTTCGACGTCGGTGAGAAGCGGCTCCTGCTGAGGTACGCCCCCCTGACCAAGCTGGACGCCTGAGGGTCTCCCGAGCGTTGAGGGGGACTGCCGGCAGGCATAATGGGAGCCATGCGACGGACGTTTTTGGGGATACTGGCCGCCTTCCTGCTCTTGGCTGTCACCGGCTGCAGCTTTGAGGCGAAGGATCCGAATTACGTCCCCCCGCCGCCCTTGGCTGCCCTCGAGCAGCTGAAACAGGCTCCGCTAGTAGACCCCACGCCCTTTTCCTCGGGCGGGGACGTCATCAGTTTCACCACAGCTGACCGGAACGCCGCTTGCTCCCTGACCTCCGCCAAGGGGGAACACATCGATCTGCCCTATGAGCAGAATGCCTTCACTGACAGCGCCAACAACAAGTTCCCCACGGTGCCTGTAGCCCATTGTGAATTTGCCGTTTATCCCAAGCCTGAGTCAGCCGACGTGAAGGATGACTGTGCCGGTACCGGCGTGGGGTATCTGGGCGGGGTTGCCTTGCTAACGCCCGAGAAGGCGGGCTACGGGGAATGCCGCTCCGGCGTAACCCAGATGGAATCAGAAGCCGGCCCCAAGGGTACCGGCAGCGGCCCGATCTCACAGCTTCCGGTCCTGGCCGAGGGTCAGAATATTGAGCGCAACGGGTTGCGCTGCTCTGCATACAACGATGGTGTTGCCTGCGGCAATGTCTCCGCAGGGGTCGCTTTCTTCGTTTCCCGGGACCGTTACGAACTTATTTTTGACGGCGGCAAAACAGCGTCGCCAAGCCCTTCGGAAGCCGGAAAAACCCCGTAATCCTGCAGTTTTTCTACGTTCCATAGAATAGTGTCCTTACTCACTTAACCGGTACTCTGGAACGGGCTGGTCCCCGCAAAGGACTAGAGTTCCGAAAGGAGCACTGCGCCGTGTGGCTCGTTTCCAAGCTTGTCCCAGGGTGCTTTCAATCCGCAGCCCGGTAACCGCGAGTACGTGGGGTCCGGCTGTACAGAAACTACTTCGACGTAGAAGGACACTAAACCGTGGACCTGTTTGAATATCAGGCGCGCGATATGTTCGAGGCGCACGGTGTACCCGTGCTTGCTGGCATCGTGGCGCACACCCCTGAAGAAGCAAAGGCAGCTGCCGAGAAGATCGGCGGCGTAACTGTTGTTAAAGCACAGGTTAAGGCCGGTGGCCGCGGTAAGGCCGGCGGCGTCAAGGTTGCCAAGTCCGCCGATGAGGCGTTTGAGCACTCCACCAACATCCTGGGCATGGACATCAAGGGCCACACCGTCAACAAGGTGATGATTGCCCAGGGTGCTGACATAGTCGAGGAGTACTACTTCTCCGTCCTGCTGGACCGGGCCAACCGCAACTACCTGGCCATGTGCTCGGTTGAAGGCGGCATGGAAATCGAGCAGCTCGCCGTCGAACGCCCGGAAGCCCTCGCTAAGATCTCGATCGATCCGTCCGTCGGCATCGACCAGGCCAAGGCTGACGAAATCGTTGCTGCAGCAGGCTTCGCTGAGGAATTGCGCGGCAAAGTCGCCGCCGTCATCCTGAAGCTCTGGGACGTCTTCAAGAAGGAAGACGCCACCCTGGTGGAGGTCAACCCGCTGGTCAAGACCGGTGCGGGCGAGATCGTAGCCCTGGACGGCAAGGTGTCCCTGGACGAAAACGCCGGGTTCCGCCACGCCAAGCACGCTCTCCTTGAGGACAAGGAAGACACCGATCCCCTCGAGGCGAAGGCCAAAGAGCAGGACCTGAACTACGTCAAGCTGGACGGCGAAGTTGGCATCATCGGTAACGGTGCGGGCCTGGTGATGTCCACTCTGGACGTCGTAGCATACGCCGGTGAAAACCACGGCAACGTCAAGCCCGCCAACTTCCTGGACATCGGCGGCGGAGCTTCCGCTGAGGTCATGGCTGCAGGCCTTGACGTTATCCTGGGCGACGAGCAGGTCAAGTCTGTGTTCGTGAACGTCTTCGGTGGCATCACAGCTTGTGACGCAGTTGCCAAGGGCATCGTCGGCGCACTGGCCGAACTGGGACACTCAGCCAACAAGCCGCTGGTAGTCCGCCTTGACGGCAACAACGTCGAGGAAGGCCGCCGCATCCTGGCCGAGGCCAACCACCCGCTGGTTACGCTGGCCGCCACCATGGACGAGGGCGCCGACAAGGCCGCCGAGCTCGCCTACGCAGCTAAGTAAAGGGACTGACATGTCTATTTATCTGAACAAGGACTCCAAGGTCATCGTCCAGGGCATCACCGGCGGCGAAGGCACCAAGCACACCGCCCTGATGCTCAAGGCCGGCACTAACATTGTGGGCGGCGTCAACGCCCGTAAGGCCGGTACCACCGTGCTGCACGGCGAGAACGAAATCACCGTGTTCGGCACCGTCAAGGAAGCCATGGCCGAGACCGGCGCTGACGTTTCCATCGTCTTCGTCCCGCCGGCATTCACCAAGAACGCCGTCGTGGAAGCCATCGAGGCAGGCATCGGCCTGGTCGTCGTCATCACCGAAGGCGTTCCTGTACAGGACTCCGCCGAGTTCTGGGCACTGGCACAGTCCAAGGTTGACGCCGAAGGCAATCAGGTCACACGCATCATCGGCCCGAACTGCCCCGGCATCATCACCCCGGGTGAGGCCCTCGTCGGCATCACCCCGGCCAACATCACCGGTAAGGGCCCCATCGGCCTGGTGTCCAAGTCCGGCACCCTGACCTACCAGATGATGTACGAGCTCCGCGACCTCGGCTTCTCCACTGCCATCGGCATTGGCGGGGACCCGGTCATCGGCACCACGCACATCGATGCACTGGCCGCGTTCGAGGCTGACCCCGAGACCAAGGCGATTGTCATGATCGGCGAAATCGGTGGCGACGCTGAAGAGCGCGCCGCTGACTTCATCAAGGCCAACGTCACCAAGCCGGTAGTCGGCTACGTCGCTGGCTTCACCGCTCCCGAAGGCAAGACCATGGGCCACGCAGGCGCCATCGTCTCCGGCTCCGCGGGAACAGCCCAGGCCAAGAAGGAAGCCCTCGAGGCAGCCGGTGTGAAGGTCGGTAAGACGCCCTCCGAGACCGCTAAGCTGCTGCGCGAAGTCTACGCAGCCCTCTAGGCACTACAAACCAGGGCCCACAGGCGCGAGGGACCCGCTGCGAGCTTGCGAGCGGTGGGAGCGCCTGGGGACGCCGTCGTACTTTAACTCGTTGTTCCTATCCGCCGCCCAGGAGCTCGTCCAATTGCTCGTAGCCCGCGGCGATTCC
>NZ_JALLAN010000002.1:190098-485557 GCF_023062595.1 Arthrobacter rhizosphaerae | reverse complement strand
GGAGCCTTCATCCGCCACACCCGCCGCGGACTCCACCACCTCGAAATCTTCGCCACCACCGACCAATTCGAAAACCTCCTCACCGCCATGAACACCGCCACCAACCCCCGCCTCCACACACCACCGGCAGAACCAGGGACACCACAGGCATCAGCATCAGGGACAGCAGAGGCCCCGGCGCGAGCAGCAGCCACAGACCTGGCAGCGGACAAATCAGCCCGAGAACCCGCATCCCTGGACCGACGGACCCGTCCCCAGCAACTCCTCGACGGCCTCATCGGAGCCTGCAAAACAGCCCTCACCACCACCGACCTCCCCACCACCGGAGGCCTCCGACCCCAGGTCATGGTCACCATCGACTACCAAGACCTCCTCACCCGCCTCAACCCCACCGAGACCGGGCCAGGCACCGCTGACACGCGCGCAGGCAGCCCGTCATGCCCCCGTTCCGGTTCCGGCACAGGTTCAGGCACGGGTACGTTCGCGTTCACCGGGCCCGTCACCGCCTCCACCATCCGCAAAATCGCCTGCGACGCCGACATCATCCCCATCATCCTCGGCAGCGAAGGCCGCATCCTGGACATCGGCCGCACCACCCGGATCTTCCCACCCCACATCCGCAAAGCCATCACCGCCCGCGACCAAGGCTGCACCTTCCCCGGCTGCACCATCCCCGCCCCCTGGTGCGAAGCCCACCACACCACCTACTGGTCACACCACGGACCCACCAGCACAGAAAACGGCACCCTCCTCTGCAGCCACCACCACCACCTCATCCACAAAGAACAATGGACCATCCACATGCCCCACGGCACCCCCTGGTTCATCCCCCCACCACACATCGACCCCACCCAACAACCCAGACAAAACCACTACTTCCACCAATAACCACCGGAAGCCAAGCAAACACGCGCGGAAGCCGATTAGAGGGCGGAAATGGATTAGACGGGGGCAGCCAGGACACAAGAATGCCCCAAACGGATCCCTCAATAATCCGGTTGGGGCATTCTTGCGAAGCTACTATTCGCCATCACCAACGTGCGGCACCTGAAGCGGCGCCGTACGGTTTGGCTAACCGCTGATAGCTGCTGCCATCTCGTCGACGGCTTTCTTTCCGGCTTCATCGGTGGACAGCCGTTCGAAAAGCACCTCTGAGGTGTAGCGTTTGACGATTTCCTGGATGGCTCCGGCTCCCTTTGGCGGCGGCGCCGGTGCTTCACCGAGCTCACCCTTGATCTGATCGATGAACTCCACCACCTTGACGTCAGCGGGAGTCAGCTTGGGGGCAATGGCTTCGCGGACCTCGGAGTTGGGGTAAACACCCCGGTCGGCAAGCAGGGCCTCGCCGGCTTTCACATCGTTAGCCAGGAAGTTGATGAACTTGGCCACTTCCTCCGGGTGCTTTGTCCGGGATGAAGCAGACCAGAACTGGGAGGCCTTGTACCAGAGCTGGGCGTCGGACGCTGAACCTGTCTTTGACGGGAAACGCAAGACCTTCAGTTCACCTCCGGCAGCCTTTTCCAATGCCGGCAACTGGTTGGACCACCAGAAGGCGAGTCCGTTCTTGCCTGTTGCCAGGCCACTCTGGTCCAAGGGTGCCGCTTCGGCTTCGACGACTTCTGCCGCTGATGGCACGGCCTTCTTTTCACTCATCTGCTTGAGGAAGGCCCACCAATCGGCGATGTCACTGGGCTCAAAGCCCAACTTTCCGTCCGAGGTGTAAAGGGACTTGCCATTCTGCCGCAACCAGACACCCAAGGAAGCCTCGTCGGTCCCGTAGGCCGCAGCCCCGTAAGTACCCTTAGGCGATTTCGCAGTCACCTCAGCTGCGATCCGCTCGAAGTCCTCCCAGGTCCACTTGGTGTCGTCCGGAAGTTCAACTCCTGCGGCTTTGAAAACCTCCGGATTGGCAAGGATCGTCGCAGCATTAATGCCTGCCGCGATCCCGGTCAGGCCGTCTTCACCCTTGCCGGCGTTCAGGGCAGCTTCGTCAAACTTGCTGGTGTCGACGTCGTACTTCGAAAGGTCCAGCAGGGCTCCCCGACTGGAATATTCGGTGATGTACTTTTCGTCCATCTGGATGATGTCCGGGGCATCATTGGCTGCAACCTGAGTGGCCAACTTGTCCCAGTATCCGCTCCAGTCGCCGTACTCGGCCTTGATCTTGATACCCGGATTCTGAGCCTCAAAAGCGTCAATAGCTGCCTGAGTGACCTGGGCCCGCTTGTCGCTTCCCCACCAGGAAAAGCGCAGCTCCACTGTTCCGCCAGCACTTTGCGGGGATCCTCCACCGCCACAGGCAGTGAGGGCAAGCACGACGGCGGCAGCTGCGGCGGTTGCGCCTAGCCGCTTAAGCCGGCGGCGGGGTTTGGCAGGAGTTGTTATTGCTGCCTGAAGAGAGGGACGAAAGGGAAATACCGGCACGTGAAACTCCGATCTTCTTTGACCTGGAATGAATAAGATGAGAAAACGCTTTCTAGCTGATAGTACAAGCGGGGAACTTGTATTACAAGTGTGGATCTTGGTCCCCGCGCACTGCAGCTGATACTGCGGCTGAGAAGCCGGGGCTACTTGATCCCGGTGGTGGCGATTCCCTTGATGAGGAAACGCTGGCCGAAAAGGAACACCAGGAAGACGGGCAGCAGCGAGACAATCGACATCGCAAAGAGGGATCCCCAGCTTGTGCTGGACTGCGAATCAACGAAAGCGCGCAAAGCGACAGGCACGGTAAACATGTCCGGATCCGTCAGGTAGATCAAGGCGCCGAAGAAGTCATTCCACGTCCAGATGAAGGTAAAAATGGTGGTGGTGGCCAGGGCAGGCACCATGAGCGGCAAGATGACCCGCAGGAAGATGCGGGGATGCCCGGCGCCGTCGATCCTTGCAGCCTCGTCCAGTTCCTTCGGAATGCCGCGGATGAACTGCACCATCAGGAAAACAAAGAAGGCGTCCGTGGCCAGCAACTTCGGCACAATCAGCGGCCAGAAGGTGTTCACCCAGCCGATCTGCGAGAACAGGATGTACTGCGGCACGATCACCACGTGGAAGGGCAGCATGATAGTCAGCAGCATGATGCCGAAGAACAGCTTCTTGCCGTTGAACTGAAGCCGCGCAAACGCGTAGGCGGCCATCGAACAGGAGATCAGGTTGCCCAGGATGGAGCCGATCACCACTATTGCCGAGTTGATCATGTAGTGGCCGAAGGGGTGGGTCAGGGCTGACCAGCCATCGGTATAGTTGCCCATTTCCAAACTGTTGAGCCACAATCCTGGCTCCCGGAAGATCAGGTCGTTCGGCCGCAGCGAGGAAACCACCATCCACAGCAGCGGATAGATCATGAGGCCGCCGGCCAGAATCAGAATCGCGTGCTTAACCAGTCCTTTGGTGCGGGCTCGCCGGCTGAACGCCAGGCTGCCCCTGGATTCCCGCGGCCGGCGTGGAGGGGTTGGCTTGGTGATGGTGTCAACGGACTTGCTGTCCGCCGCAGGAAGCGTCTGAATTTTAGTCATCGTAGAACACCCAATACTTAGCAGCGATGAAGTTGATGGCAGTAAAAGCGCCGATGATTATCAGCAGGAACCAGGCCATGGCTGAGGCGTAGCCCATGTCGAACTGGCCAAAGCCCTTCTGATAGAGGTACAGCGTGAAGAACATCGTGGAGTCGGATGGACCGCCATTCCCGCCGGAGACGATGAACGCCTGCGTAAAGGACTGGAACGAACCGATGATCTGCAGCACGAGGTTGAAGAAGATAATGGGGCTGAGCATCGGCATGGTGATGCGCCAGAATTTTTGCAGGGTTCTGGCCCCGTCCACTTCGGCGGCCTCGTAGTACATATTGGGAATCTGCCGGAGGCCGGCGAGGAAGATAATCATAGGGGCGCCGAAGGTCCACACATGAAGCAGAATGATGGAACCAAGGGCGGTGCTGGGATCGGAAATCCAACCTGGTCCCTCGATACCGAAAATCGCGAGCGCCTGATTGACCAAACCCGTGGTGCCGAAAATCTGCTTCCACAGGATGGCAACCGCCACCGAACCTCCAAGGAGGGACGGAAGATAGAACACCGACCGGTAAAACGGCAAGCCTCGAAGCCCTTTGTCGAGCACCAAAGCAATCAGGAGGGCGACTGCCAGCTGAAGGGGGACGCCCACCAGGACATACGTGAAGGTGACCCCGAGTGAATTATGAAGGCGGGAGTCACTGAGCATCCTGGTGAAGTTATCCAGGCCGGTCCATTCAGGGGGCTGCAGCAGGTTGTAGTCGGTAAAGGAAAGGTAGAGGGACATGAGCATCGGCCCGATGGTGATGGCCAGCAGTCCTAGCAGCCACGGGAGCAGGAATATGTAGGCTGCCTTGTTGTCCCGCCCATTTGCTTTCCTTTCAGCGGCAGTAATCGGCCCCTTGCGCCGGGTCAGTGAGGAAAGCTCACTGATGGCGCTCATTGCGCTCCCTGCGCCGTTGTTGTGGAGCAGGTCAGGCCCAACAGTGTGGTCCCCTGCATGCCATGTGTTGTCACGGCCATCTTGTCTCCTTTGTCATCGCGGCCCTGGTCACCGTGGGGGAAGTCAGTCGGGACTTCCTGAACCGGCCGAAGCGTTCCCGTACCAAAGTAAACGCTTTCTTGACTCCTGTATAGCCTTTTGCTAGCTTTCGAGAAAGCGTTTTCTGTGGTCTGGATCACTGTAGAGCCATGAACGGGAAAACCACAAACGAGAGGTAAGACATTGACGTTTGGTCTCGCGAGAACTTTCCTGTGCATGGTCGCGGCGGGGGCCGCCTCCGCACTCCTGCTCACCGGTTGCGGCGCCGGCTCATCGACCAGCGAGGAAGGGACAGTGGAGAAGCCTGTGACCATCCGCTATTCCTGGTGGGGCAACGACGCCCGGGCTAAGACAACCCAGGAAGTCATCAAGGCCTTTGAGGCAGCAAACCCCACCATCAAGGTTGACGCCGAGACGACGGAATTCAGCTCTTACTGGGACAAGATGGCCACGCAGATCGCGGGCGGCACTACCCCGGACATCTTCACGATGAGCGGCTCGTACCCCAGTGAATACGCCACCCGCGGCGTTCTCCTGGACCTCGCAAAAGTTCAGGATGAGATCGATACGTCCAGGTTTGCCGAGGGAACCCTCGAACTGGGGCAGATAGAAGGCAAGCAGTACACGGTCACTGCAGGCGTCAACGCCATGTCCATGGTCATCGACCCCAACGTCTTCAAGGCGGCCGGCGTCGAGCTTCCCGACGACGAAACGTGGACCTGGGACGACTACGTGAGCATCGCAGAGAAGATTTCCAAGAACTCCCCGCACGGCACCTTTGGCACCACCTCCATGGCCAACGATTCTTTCCTCGCCGTCTGGGCGCGCCAGCACGGTGAAAAGCTGTACGCCGACGACGGCAAAAAGCTCGCCATCAGTGAAGATACTGCCACCAAGTGGTTCGAGCTGAACAAGAAGCTCATGGAAACCGGCGGAGCACCCAGCGCTTCGCAGACTGTTGAGGATGCATCTTCACAGCCGGAGCAGACGCTTCTCGGGCAGGGCAAGCAGGGCATGAAGCTCTCCTGGAGCAACCAAATGATCTCCTACTCGGATGCCCCGCTTGAGATGCTCAAGCTGCCCGGGGAGTCCGCAAAGGGCGGAACCTGGCTGCGGTCTTCCATGGAATATGCCATCTCCGCAAAGTCGAAGCACCCCAAGGAAACGGCCAAATTCCTGAACTTCCTGGTCAACAGCCCCAACGCCGGCAAGCTCATTAAAACCGACCGTGGAATGCCCGCCAACACGGACACTAAAGCAGCTATTGAACCACTGCTGAAGGAAGGGCAGAAAAAGGAAGCAGGCTACCTGGACCGGGTTGCGGAGATGAACCTTGCAGCTCCTTTGCCCTTCCCTGCTGGATCCTCCTCCACCATGGAAGTGTTGAACCGCCACAACACCGACGTGCTGTTCGGCAAGATCAGCCCGCGCGACGCCGCAAAGGCCCTGATCTCAGAGGTGAACCAGAATCTCGGCTAATCCGTGACTGCAGTCCTGTTTTGCGGCCGCCCCTTCACCATTTCGGAGTCGTTTCTTGTCAGAGCAGCAATCCCGCCACCCCCGGGCCAGCACCAGACCCAGCGCAATTCCCGGTTATGACGACTGGCCGGAATACGTCAGGGGAATCGTCCATGGAACGGGGCTGCACCGTGCCCACTCCGCGACTGCCCAAGAACTCGCCGGGGCACTCGGCGTTCCGGAGTGTGCAGGAGTTCCGGTTCCGGTGACGGATTGGGAAGAGGAGTACGACGGCGTCATCACCTCCCAGCTCAGCTGGCAGTTGGGCTTTGGGCCCAGAACCCGTGGCTGGTTCGTGCGCCCCAGCGGAGTCAGTGAGCCGCTGCCCGGGATCCTGGCGTTGCACTGCCACGGCGGCAACAAGTTCGTCGGTGCGGAACGACTGGTGGAGCTTCCCGGTGATCATGAATGGGCAGAAGCGTCCCGGGTGGCCCACTACGACGGTCGGGGCCTGGCAACAGAACTGGCCAGAAACGGCTTCGCGGTGCTCGCCCATGACACCTTCGCCTGGGGCAGCCGACGGTTCGACCTGGCCACACCGCCGTGGCGGACCGAGGAGGCTCTGGAGGCGAGGTTCGCTCAATGGCGGGAGGCCGGCGTCGTGCCTTCCGAAGCGGACGTGTACAACGCAGCGGCAGCCATCCATGAAGATACTGTGGCGAAGGCTGCCGGGCTATTTGGGACGAGCTTCGCAGGCATGGTGGCCCACGACGACCTGGCAGCGCTGGAGATTCTGGCGGGACTTCCCGGCGTGGCGGAGGACCGACTGGGGTGCATCGGTTTCTCAGGCGGCGGAGGGCGCTCTCTCACCCTTGCCGCCTTGAGTCCAAAGCTCCGGAGTTACGTCGTCACCTGCATGATGACTACCTTCGATTCGCTGGTTCCTGCCTACCTTGATGCCCACTCCTGGCTCCTGCAGACGCCGGGTCTTCGGCGCCTCGGCGACTGGCCTGAGCTGGCTGCCCGTTCCTCGGCCGACAGCTTGCTGGTTCAGTACGCCTTGGCCGACGAGTTGTTTCCGGAGGAAGGAATGCGCCAGGCCCACGCACAGCTGCTCACGCTGGATATGGCCGGCAACTACAAAGGAAGCTTTTGGCCGGGCGGGCACGTGTTCACGGCGCCGATGCAGGAGGAAGCAATTCAATTCCTGCAGGACAACCTGAACAGTGCGTCCGCTGCCAAGCGATAGCCGGGCTCGGGCTCTGCAATTCAATCAAGGGACGAAAGCTGCCGTATGAGAAACCGTTTTCTGAGCTACTGTTACAGGCAGAGAATGCTTCAGATTCAACACCAAGGACCAGGCCATGACTGAAACGACAACGGGGAAGAGCGTTCCGGAAACTGACCTCTCGGAACCTGCCCGTCCCCGGAAAGTATCCTCCGCCCGAATCGCCTTAGTAGGCGCTCACGGTTACGGGCTGCACCATCTGGATAACCTGCAACGCCTTCAGGCCGAAGGCTTGGTGGAGCTCGTCGCAGTGGCGGATCCGAATCCCCCCGCGGCAGGAACTCTGGGCCGGGATGTGGGTGTTTACAGCTCGTTGGACGAATTGCTCAGCACCGGCCCGGTTCCGGATGTGGTTATCCTCGCGACACCGATCCAGACCCATGCCCCACTCGCCCTCACAGCGATTGCCGCCGGCGCCGACGTGTACATGGAGAAGCCTCCTGTGGCCTCGATGGCCCAATTCGATGCCGTCCTGGCAGCAGCTGAACAAGCCGGCAGGCTGGTACAGGTGGGATTCCAGAGCCTGGGTTCCCATGCTCTCCCTGCAGTACAGCACCTGATTTCATCGGGAGAGATCGGGCAGATTCGGGGCGTGGGCGCAGAGGGAACCTGGGTGCGGAACCTTGCCTACTTCAAGCGCTCCCGCTGGGCCGGTAAGCGGAGCATTGGCGGGACCGACGTTGTGGACGGGGTAGCCACCAATGCCCTCGCTCACGCTGTTGCTACAGCCCTGAGCATCGCCGCCGCTCGGACGGTAGCCGACGTCGTTTCTGTTGAGACAGACCTTTACCACGCCCACGACACTGATAGTGATGACACCTCTGCAATCCGGGTCCGCACCGTTGCGGGAACGGTCCTGCTCTGTGCATTGACGTTGTGCGCCGACGAGCAAAAGGCTCCTGCTGTCACCGTCTTCGGGACAAGGGGCAAGGCCGAGCTCTTTTACACCGAGGATCGTTTGGCAATCACCACTCCCGACGGCGAGCGCACCGAGGCTTTCACACGAACGGACCTGCTGGAGAACCTGCTTGAAGCACGCCGGACCGGAACTCCCTTGCTGAGCCCGTTAAAGGGAACCGGAGCGTTTATGACCGTTCTGGAGGCCATCCGCACAGCAGAGCCGCCCTTGCCCGTAGCCGGCGAGCATGTCACGTGGGAGGGCGACGGCGATGCCGCCCATCCGGTGCTCCACAACATCCGGGCACTGATCCGACGCGCCGTCCTTTCGCAGTCGACTTTCAGCGAGCTCGGCGCCTCCTGGGCCCGCCCAGCTGAAGTGGCCGGCGTAAAGCTCATGCTGGACGGGACCACCCTCGCTGTCGAAAACGATGGCAGCCTCGTAATGCCCACCTCGTCGCCGCGTCCCTACCTTCACCCGGTGACCACCCTCTCGGGGACGGTAGTCACAGATCATCTTCCGGAGGACCACGTGTGGCACCTCGGTGCAGGCGTGGCAATCCAGGATGTAGACGGTATTAATTTCTGGGGCGGGCGGACCTATACGCGGGAGGCAGGCGAGTATGTGTGGCGGCCCGATCATGGTCGGATCGTCATCACCTCTGCGGAACAGGCGGATGGTTCACTGACTGAGAGCCTTGAGTGGCTGGCACCCGACGGTCAAGCTGTCCTCCACGAACGACGCGAATGGAACTGGTCCGCCGTCGACCCTCAAACGTGGCTTTTGAGCCTTAGCTTCGCGCTCTCTCCTGCAGGAGACCGGCCTGTCAGCCTGGGGAGTCCCGGGTCAAACGGGCGCCCGGAGGGCGGTTATGGCGGGTTTTTCTGGCGCTTGCCTGCCGGCGAAAACGTCGAGGTACGCACGGCCAGCGGCTCAGGTGAGGCAAAAGTGCACGGCAGCGTCTCACCATGGCTGGCCTGGACTGCCGATGTTGGCGGCAATGCCTCGACTCTCGTCTTCGTCGCGGCCCGGGGCTCCACGGACCCCTGGTTCGTCAGGGTCTCTGGTTATCCCGGCGTCGGGCAGGCCCTGGCCTGGCAAGAACCTGTGATCGCAACTTCCGAGGACCCGGTCGAACGGAGCGTCACGGTGCTCGTAGCCGATGGCCGCCTGGACACCTCCGAAATCCAACATCTCATCGACTCCCTGGGGGACAACTCGTGAGCAAGGCAATCACTGACTCCACCGACCCGAACACCTCCGCTTTCCCGAATGCCTCGGCCGTGGAAACGTCAGCACCGGCGACGTCGGCAGAGACCAATGCAGCTGCACCGGGGAACGCGGCAGACCGTGCGGTTAAAAGACGCCGCGTGCTGGACATCATGGACACCGCAGAGACTGACTCACTGTTGCTGACGAGCAACACCTCGCTTTGCTGGTACCTGGACGGCAGCCGCATGCATATCAGCCTTGCCGGAGCCCCGATCGCAGCGTTGCTCGTGACGCGCGACGGCGATCACCTGGTGACATTCAACAACGAGGCCGAGCGAATGGCCGCCGAGGAAGTGCCACGCGGAGTATCTGTCCACGCTGCTCCCTGGCACGGCTCCCTCGAAGCCGTCGCGCGTGAATTGGCAGACAGCAATCCCATGCCCGAGTCTGAGGTTGCAGCACAGTTGCGGGGTGCCCGTCAGGCCTTCCTTCCGGCCGAAAGTGCCCGCTACGCCCGGCTCAATGCGGACACGGCTATAGCCCTGACTGATGTCCTTTCACGTGCCACTCCCACGACAACCGAATTCGAAATCGCCGCCCAGCTGGCCAGCCGCATTGTGGCCATGGGTGCAGAACCACTGGTGCTTCTCTGTAACGGGTCCAGCCGCAGCGCGTTCCGGCACCCTCTTCCCACCCATAGCCGTCTGGGCCGGAGGGCGATGGCGGTGGTGTGCGCCCGCCGGAACGGCCTTGTTGCCAACGTGACCCGTTGGATCAGGTTCGACAACGGCATTCCCGCCGAGCTCGACGCCGAGTCCCGCCTGATGGCTGTTGAAGCTGACATCTTTGATGCGACAGTGCCCGGTACCAGGCTGAACACTATCTTTCGGGAGATCACAAGAGCATACGCACGGCATGGCTTTGGACCCGACCAATGGACACTGCATCACCAAGGAGGCGTGGCCGGCTACGCAGGGCGCGATCCTCGAGCCACCGCAGTGACAGTTGACGAAGTGGTCCTGAATCAGACGTTTACCTGGAATCCCTCCGGGCCGGGCGTCAAGATTGAGGACACGGTGCAGTTGACCGAAGCCGGGATCGCCGTCCTCAGTGTTGATCCGCGTTGGCCCGCAATGTCAGTCAATGGGCTGAAAAGGCCCCTGATCCTGCAGTTGTAAGATCCAGCAACTGCTGACTGAAGCGGAGAGGCATAACCCGCCGCCCTACGCTGACGAGAACCAGACATGGTTCGGATCCACGTTTGGCTGCTCCACGCGCTGCGGGCCGGGTGCGGCCTGGGCCTTGGGCGGATCAGCCAGTACTACGTCCAGCGCCTCCACATCCAGCAGGCGCCGCGCTCCCGATGTGGGGTCTTCCATCCAGAAAAGCCCGGTGGACGGAAGGACTCTCGTCACCCGGCCACGATGGAACAACCTGCCTTTATGCCACGCCTCGATGTCATCACCTGCTGAGAGCTCGGCGCAGTCCCGGATACGCACTTTCCCCTGCCCTGCCATAGTCATTCCTCCCCTGAAGCCGCATCACTAGGTTCCATCAGCATCGCGTACCGACGTTGCTGCCTCATTTCCGCCACATGATTTTTCTGTGTCGGGCCGGGACTGCAGTTGCGGCCAGGTCTCGGGTGCCGAAAGGAGGTCTCGAACGCATAACAACCTTGTTATTTGTCATCAATGGACCTGTTACGCGGCATTACAATATTGGTGTAAAAACCACACCAGGTAGAAGGAATCGGTAAGGAGCATGAGCAAGCCTGAAAAGGCGACACAGCGCTTCTGTGATTACTACTCCTTCATGTCCTATTCAGATTTTGCCGCCTGGGTGGACGCCGATGACGACTCGGATCCTGTAGTTATGTACTGACCGGCGTACGTTCGCCACAGACGCTTCTAGCCTGCTGCGCGTAGACTGCGAACATGCCGGAAGACAATCCCGAGGTCCCGCTGTTGGGCTACGCAGAGATAGCAGCAGCCACCGGGCAGGACATCGGGCTGATCCGGGTCTGGATGAACCGAGGGAAACTTCCCAGCCCTGACTTCCGGCTAGGCCAATCGCCGGGCTGGCTTGGAGAAACCATCAATCCCTGGATCCGCGCGAACCAGAAATAACCAGCTTGCCATCCACGCGCCGCGGAATATTCAGAGGGTTGTCCTCCCGCAACGCCGGGTGGAGCAGGGCCTCAGGAGCATCCTGGTAGGCCACTGGCCGCTGGAAGCGGCGTACCGCCGTCGCCCCCACCGATGTGAAAAGCGATGTGGTTGCGGGGTACGGACCGCCGTGCTGCTGGGCCCAGTTGACCGCGACGCCGGTGGGCCAACCTGCGAAAAGCACCCTGCCTGCAAGGGTGGACAACTGATCCACGAGTCCGGCAACGTCCTCCCCCGGCTGGGCATGAAGAGTGGCCGTCAGGCTGCCGGGCACCTTGGCCAGAACCGCGGCGAGCTCCTCGTCGCTGCTGTACTCGATCAGCATGGTGGTGGGTCCGAAGCATTCTTCGAGCAATTCAGCCGGGTGATCCATAGCGTTCGCAGCCGTCGTCGAGAAGACTACCGGCGCTGCCCCGTCGACCTCGGCATTCTGCTCCACAGAGCCGCTGAGGACGGAGACCTTGGGAAGTTTCGCAACGCTGCGGAGGCCTTCAGGGTAGGCAGCGGCGATGCGTTCCGTGAGCATGGGGGAAGCCGGTGTGCCGGCAACGGCCTGAGCAAGATCGGAACCGAAATCTGTACCAGCCGGAATGAACACGAGTCCGGGCTTGGTGCAGAACTGCCCGGCGCCCATGGTGAAGGAGGCGGCAAGTCCGGTGGCCAGTTGCCGGGACCGGGCTTCAAGGGCTTGGGCGGTGATGACAACGGGGTTCAGGCTTCCCAGTTCTCCGTAGAACGGGATGGGGTCCGGCCTCGACGTGGCGAGGTCGAACAGGGCTCGGCCGCCCGGGATGGAGCCAGTGAAGCCCACGGCCTTAATCGCCGGGTCTTGAACCAGCGCAGTACCCACTTCGCGTCCGCTGACAAGCGCAAAGAGGCCCTCGGGCGCGCCCGCCGCCTTCAAAGCCTCCGTCACGATTTCCGCCGTCCGCAACGACAACTTGAGGTGGCCGGAGTGGGCCTTGACGATCACAGAGCTGCCTACCGCCAAGGCGGAGGCCGTATCGCCGCCCGCCACGGAGAAAGCGAACGGGAAGTTCGACGCCGAGAACACCGCCACCGGGCCGATGGGTTGCAACATCCGCCGAAGATCGGGACGGGGCGGAGTGGCTGTGGGATCGGAGTGGTCAATGACGGCTTCGAGGTAAGAACCCTCCGTGATCACCGTGGCGAACAAACGCAGCTGGCCCGAAGTGCGCGCCACTTCTCCCGTGAGCCTTGTTTGGCCCAGGTTGGTCTCCTCGTTTGCAACGGAAACCAGTTCAGCCGCGTTCGCATCGAGGGCATCGGCGACGGCGGTCAGCCAGGACGCGCGCTGTGCATCGCTCGCTTTAGCGGACTCTTTGGCGGCCCGAGTGGCCGCCCCGGTCAGTTCCGTAAGGTCAAGAGTTGCTGTTGTCACTGTTTGATCCTGTTCTGCGATTGATAGTGCGGTGCCGGCAAATGAGCGGTGGAACGAAGGGCCTGCCGGTTCAGGGCAAAAGCAACGAGGGCTGTTCCCCGAACGCGGGGCGTTCCGTGAACGCGGGCTTTTCCATGAACGCGGGCTTTTCCATGAAGCTGAGGCCGAGCCCGGGCTGGTCTGTGACGGTGAGGAGGCTGTTGGTGATGCGGATGGGCGACGGTCCGTCCAGCACGCCGAGTTGTTCAAAGGAGGCGTCCTCCACGTCCTCGACGAGGGTGGGTTCGGCCATGGTGAGCGCCAGCTGCCCGGACAACTCAGGAAGCAAGTGAGGCATCAGCTTGATGCTGTTGGTTCGGGCCAATTCAACGATCCGACGGAAGGGCGTGATTCCGCCAACCCGCACGATGTTGGGCTGGATGATATCCACCGCCTCCGCTTCGATGAAGTCACGGAAGCGGTAGATAGTGTGGAGGTTTTCTCCCAGTGCGATGGGAACGGGTGAGTGCTTCCGCAGCCTGCGGTAGGCCCAGAGATCGTCCGCCCGAATGGGTTCTTCCAGCCATTCCAGCCCGTAGCCTGCCAGCACATCCAGAGCCCTGAACGTTGTGGGAAGATCCCATCGCTGATTGGCGTCAATCATGAGTTTCCGGTCAGGCCCCAGTACAGAACGCACTGCGGCCACGCGCTCCGCGTCTTCCCGGATATCAGCCTTCCCCACTTTGATCTTCACAGCCTTGTGGCCTGCCGCCACCCAGCGCTGGACCTGCCCCACCAGTTCGTCCAGGGTGTAGTGCAGGTTAACTCCGGAGCCATACACCTCCACTGACTCCTGACGCCGGCCGAGCAGTCCTGTCACCGAAGACCCCGCGCGCCGGGCCTGCAGGTCCCACAGGGCCAGGTCCACGCCAGCCATCGCAATGGTGGTCAGGCCTCCGCTGCCGGCTTCATGCAGCCTCCTCCACAACTGGTCCCACACAAGCTCCGGGTTGGCCTCGAGCCCGGTGACGAACGGTGCGATATCGAACTCAAGCAGTGCCTTCACCGCCTCTGGACCGATGGTGGGGGTCCACGAAAAGCCTTGCCCCACCCCGCCGTCGTCCGTCCTGATTTCCGTAACGATCACATGGTTTTCCGGAGCGTCCGGACCCCAGCTCCGCCGCAGCGGGACAGTCAGCAGCCGGGCGGAGAGCCCCGTGATCCTGCTGGTCATTGCCCGTCCAGCAGTCATTGCCCTGCCAGCTCGTAGCCTTTGGCCAGGATGGCCTTCAGCTGCAGCAACTGATCCTCGCTGGGGTCTACCAGCGGTGGACGTACCGAGCCCACGGGCAGCCCGCCCAGGCGGAGCCCGGCCTTGATCAGCGAAACGCCGAAACCGGGGGTCTGGTCACGAAGCCGGACCAGCGGTGCGTAGAAACCTTCCAGCAGGGCGTTGCGCCGGACCTCGTCGCCGGACATGTAGGCGTCGTAGTATGCCTTGGCAATCTCAGGAGCCATCGCAAAAGCTGCAGAGGAATACAGAGGGATGCCGAGGCCTCGGTAGGCGCCTTGGCTCAGTTCGGCTGTCAGCAGGCCGTTGAACAGAGCAAAGTCGCTGCGTCCGGTGGCGTTGATGGCGGAGACGATTTCCTGGGCGAGCCCCACATCCCCCAGCCCGTCCTTGAAGCCGATCACCTTGGGGTTTGCCGCGAGGCGGGTCATGGATTCCGCCGTGTACTGGGCATTGCCCCGGTGGTAGACGATGACAGGCAGGCTACTGGCGTCAGCCACCGCCTCGATGTAGGCCACCAATCCGGCGCTGGGACCTGTCACGAGGTATGGCGGAAGAACCAAGAGAGCATCGGCTCCCGCTTCCTCCGCGGCCCGGGCAGCCGCCAGAGCATGACCCAGCGGTCCGCCGGCCCCGGCCACAACCGGTACCCGCCCGGCGACGGCCTCCACAGCGGCGGTAACTACAGTGCGGACTTCTTCGATACTGAGGGCGTGGAACTCCCCCGTGCCGCAGGCCGGAAAAACGCCACCCGGTCCGAATGGCAGCCGGGAGGTGATGTGCTCCTTGAGGATGGCCACATCGACATCACCCTCGGGAGTGAAGGGTGTCACCGGGAAGAATAGGACGCCGTCGAATTTCACTTGTTCTCCTTGGATCCGGTCCCGGCCGTTATGAGGGCCGCGGTACCTTCCGGATGTGTTGGTTCGGCATTGACGAGTGGTTCAGCACTGACTTGTTCAGCAACTGGTGGCTCGTAACCAAGTGCCGGACTGAGTTCGGTCCGCCAGCTTCGGCGTGGCTCCCAGCCGAGCAGTTCGCGTGCCTTGGCGATGGAGAAGGCCGGGCTGGTTCCCGTCAGGCCGCTCGCTGCTTCGCTGCTGCCTGGCAGGAATTCCGGCATCAGCGCGGCGAGGGGCTCCGTGGCCAGCGCATCCGCTGCGCCCACAAAGAACGTTTGGCCGTTGGGGATGGAATCAATTTTGCCGAGGAGAACATCCAGGAAGTCGGCTACGTCCCGGGCATCCACGTAATTGAACAAGGCGGGAGCGGACAAGGCAGGATCTTCCAGCCGCTCCCGGACTGTATGGCCTTGCTGCGTAGGTGCTCCTTGCCATTCCTCGGGCGAAATAACGTAGCAGGGCCGGAAAGCCGCATACCGGATCTTCTCGCCCTGGGCAGCGGCGAACATCTCGACGGTCTGCTCGGCGATCAGTTTGGACAATGCATAGGCATTCCAGGGCCGCGGCACCGTTTCCTCGTCCACGGGGAACCGCTCAGGCAGCCAGCCTGCGGGCGAGCCGTAGCCCAGTACGGTGGGGCTGCTGGCTGTGACAATCTTGCGCACCCCAAGCTCCGTAGCGGCGCTCATGACGGCGAAAGCGAGCCGTGTATTGGTGGTGAAGATAACGTCCTCAGGAGCGCTGAACGGTACGGCAATAGCCGCAAGGTGGACGACGGCGTCGGGCAGGGTTGCGCTGATGATCCGGCGCGCTTCTCCCGGGGCGAGGAGGTCGGCAGTTTCCTGCTCGACGTTTGAAGGCAGCTGGGCGGAGGGAACGGCGTCGCGGTCCACTGAGATAATCCGGTGGCCGGCTGCGGCGAGGCCTGCCACGACGCTTCGCCCCAGCCTTCCCGAGCCTCCCGTGACAAGGATCCTCATGGCTGACGTCGCAGATTGACGCCGAGGTCCAGGTCCTCGATGCGCACCGGCAATGAGGACTCAAGGGACAGGTTTCCCGCAATGCCCACCGAGACCGACCGCAGGCCGTCCAGATAACCGGAAGGACGTCCCAGCGGATCTTCGCCAGGTCCATTGAACAGGTCCGACAGAAGCAGGATGTCTCCCCCGCCATGGCCGCCCTCACCGTTGATGATGGGCACTTCATATGCGGCTTCCCAGTGCCGCTGGACCACCAGGCGCTCTCCGTTGCGGCGAACGGCGTCGTCCTCCTCCACTGGCGTCGCGCTCGGATCCACTACGGTTTTCTTATCGGTGCTGCTGACGACAGCTGCACGCTCCACCACTTCCAGTTCCGCACGGCCTTCGGTACCGTTCACCGCCACGCGGTAGCCCTCCCAGGGGCTGTGTGCGTTCAGGGAGTAGCTGAGCGTGGGGCCACCCTGGTAATCAACGATCAAGGCGAGGTTGTCCTCGATGGTGATCCCTGCTGTGAAGACGTCCTGGTCGCGGCGGTAGCCGTCGTAGTGCTCATTCTCGTAGTACAGCTCGCGCAGTTTCTCGTCGTCGCGAAGATCCAGGACAAACGGATCGTTCGCTCCGCCGTCGGCATCCTGCGCGTCAAGGGTGCCGCGTTCAGGACGCGCACCCAGCCCGCGATCGGCCGCGTTCTTGTCCCCATAGAATTTGAGTCCGCCCGAAGCAAAAACGCGCTCCGGGACGTCGTCGATCCACCAGTTCACGAGGTCAAAGTGGTGCGACGCCTTGTGGATCAGCAGGCCGCCGGAGTTCTTCTTCTCCCGGTGCCAGCGGCGGAAGTAGTCCGCACCGTGGACCGTATCCAGCACCCAGCTGAAGTCGACGGACGTCACCTTTCCGATCACGCCACTCTGGATGATTTCCTTCAGGGCGCTGTTGCGTGGCGAATAGCGGTAATTGAAGGTGACCACGACATTGCGGCCGGTTGCCGCCACCGCAGCGGTGATGCGGCGGCAGCCATCGGCGTCGATCGTGAGGGGTTTTTCGACGACGACGTCGGCACCCGCCTGGAGCGCCTCCACGATGTAGTCGGCATGGGTGTAGTCAGGGGTGGTGACGATGACACGGTCGATGCCGTTTTCCTTGATAAACGACGTCAGCTGCGAAGGCTCAAAAGAACCGACAGAGCCGGTACCGCCAAGTTCTCCTATGAGCTTCTGGTAGTAGTCCACGCGTCCCGGGTTCATGTCGGATAGTGCCACGAGTTCTGCCGTATCCGAGTGAGGGCCCAGGATGGCCCGGATGTACATTTCCGATCTCCCGCCGGTGCCGATCAAGGCAATCCGCGCGCGCCTTTGCTGCGGCCTTTGCTCCTTGGCTGCCGCCAGTGCCGCCGCTTGTGAAGCCGGCGGTATATCGGCGGTGTCAACGTTGACCATTGGGATGCGCCCCTTTCGAAAGGCAGGAAGCCTGGCCGCTTGACGGCCGATGATGATGCGGGAAGAATTATGAGAAAGCGTTTTCTCAGTCCGTTATAAACTTTGTACCAAGACTCCGGTGGTCACGTCAACCATCAGCCAGAACGGCCCGGATCTTAGATTCCCGGAAAGGGGCCCCATGGGCAGGAGATCCACCACACGGCGAATCGGCATAGCCGACGTCGCACTTCTGGCTGGAGTTTCACATGCCACAGTTTCGCGTGTCATGAACGGCAACTTCACGGTGGATGCAACCATCGCTGAGCGCGTTCGTGCCGCCGCGGCTGAGTTGAACTATCAGCCGAATCCTGTGGGCCGCAGCCTTGCACTGGGGAAGACGGACACCATCGGCATCGTGGTGCCGGACCTGTCCAACCCCACCTTCCAAGCCATCCTGCGCGGCCTTAGCATGGCCGCCGCCCAGGACGGCTACCGCGTACTGATCGCCGATTCCTCGGAAGTCTCCAGCGAAGAAGCCATCCTGGCGGGAGAGGCAAGGCGCCGCTGCGATGGACTGGTCCTCTGCGCCCCGCGCATGAGTGACGCCGAACTGGAGGAGCTTGCTCCCTCGCTCCACCCAATGGTGCTCATCAACCGCAGCACTGAATCAGCCCAGGCACCCAGCCTCATGGTGGACTATGGCCAAGGGATCCAGGAACTGGCAGACCACCTTGTCAGCCTGGGCCACACCCGGCTGGCATTCCTGGCAGGCCCTGCCCGCAGTGCTTCAAACGGCATGCGGCTCCATGGCTTGGAGACGTTCTCCGCGGCCCATCCCGACATTGAGGTGCAGATACTTGAAGGCGGCTCAAGCTTTGAAGCCGGGCATGAAGCGGCGGACAAGGTCATGGCGACCGGTGCCACCGCCGTCCTGGCCTTCAACGACCTCGTCGCGATGGGCCTCCTGAGCGGGCTCCACGAGAGGGGTGTGCGGGTTCCCGAAGACATCTCAGTGACAGGCTTCGACGATATTCCGTTCGCGCGCTACACCACGCCCCCGCTCACCACCGCCGCAGTTCCCATTACCGAGCTTGGCCAGCAGGCATGGCACAGCATGCGTGCATTGATCCAGCAGGCGGACGCGCCTCCAACACCCAGCACGTTCCAGCCTCAACTGGAGGTCCGGGGCAGCACTGGGCCAGCGAAGGGGTAGGGTCCACCACCACACTCCCCTTTGCCCGCCACTGCCCTCAATCCCTCCCCCTCACGCACTCCCCTTGCGCTCCTCCTGCCCTCCACTCCTCCTGCCCTCCCGCGAAATGGCATTTCGCGGCAGTGTTGGCGACGGACACTGCCGTGAAATGTCATCTCGCGCAGGTATGTGGCATACCGATGCGGGATGCGGCGCTGGGCGGGATGTGTATCGTGCGGGGGTTAGTGCCCGGAGCCGAGGCCGGCTTCCTCGTAGTACCCCTGGATGTGGTCGGCAACGAGCTTTGCCGCCGCGGCGCCGTCGTTCTCATTGATGGCTGCAAGAATTGAGCGGTGCTCGTCCCGCAGCCTGGCCGCGGTGGCATCCCAATCCGGAAGGTTCGCCGTCAGTCGGCCGACGTAACCCTGAATGGCTTCGCGCAGAGAGCCCATCATGGCACTGACAACCGCGTTGCCGGCAGCTTCCGCCAAAGCGAGATGGAAGCGCACGTCCAAGGCCAGAAACTGGTCCGTTTCAGTGCTCTTTTCCATTTCATCGAGCAGCGCCGCAGCCTCCGCCAAAGCAGGCGAACCAGGATTTGCGCGGGCCACCGCCCAGGACTCGAGGAGTACACGGGTCTGGACTATATCCGCGACCGGAAGGTGCGAGGTCGCAACATGGAGCCTCAATGCCGAGCCAAGCGCTGTGGTGGGGTCCGCAATAACCACCGTTCCGGCGTCGGGGCCCGAGCCCACACCCGCCCGCACCACTCCCATGGCTTCAAGGATCCGGATGGCCTCGCGCACCGATGTACGCGACACACCAAGCTGCTCTGCCAGAGTCCGCTCGGCCGGAAGCCGGCCACCCAAGGCCAAGTGGCCACCGAGGAGCTGGCTTTCGATCCACTGCAGGACGAGCTGGTGCGTACGCATGGAGCCATGGTACTTGATGTGGTTGGACCACATGCCCTACAGTGTGGTTAGACCACAGCAGCTTTCCTCCGCCCAAACCTGGCCGCGAACGATTCCACGCCCCTATCCTTGACGAGGCAGCACATGACGCAGACTGTTCAACCCACAAACCCGGAAGCACCCACCACCCCGGACGCCACCACCCCCGGCGGCAGCGCGAACGCGGTCGAAACCTCCAGCTCAAGGGAGCGAATTCCGGCGGCCCTCAAGCGACGGGTGCCCAAATACTCAGATCTTGCTCCCCTCATGCAATTCAAGAAGCCTGAGTTCAGCCGAGAGGCCAAGCTGCGCCGGGCAAGCACCATCTGGGAGTTGCGGGATATCGCCAAGCGCCGCACCCCGCGGGCCCCGTTCGATTACACCGACGGCGCTGCCGAGGCCGAGATCACCTTGCGCCGGGCACGCGAAGCCTTCCTGGATATTGAGTTCCGGCCCGGCATCCTTCGTAACGTTTCCAGCATCGATCTGAGCACTGACATTCTGGGCAAGTCATCGCGGCTGCCTGTGGGCATCGCTCCCACCGGCTTCACCCGGATGATGCAGTCCGAGGGCGAGTACGCCGGATCCCAGGCCGCCGAAGCCGCAGGTATTCCCTACACCCTCTCCACCATGGGCACCGCCTCCATCGAAGACGTGGCCGAGGCCGCCCCGAACGGCCGGAACTGGTTCCAGCTGTACCTGTGGACGGACCGGGACCGTTCACTGGAACTCATCGACCGTGCCGCCAAAGCCGGGAACGATACGCTCATGGTCACGGTGGATACGGCCGTCGCCGGAGCCCGCCTCCGTGACGTCCGCAATGGCATGACCATCCCTCCGGCGCTCACTCTCAAGACCGTCCTGGATGCCTCGTACAGGCCGGCGTGGTGGTTCAACTTCCTCACCCACGAGCCGCTGACCTTCGCCTCACTCTCCCGCTACACCGGCACCGTCGCTGACCTGATCAACTCCATGTTCGATCCGACACTCACCTTCGAGGACCTGGACTGGCTGCGCGAAACGTGGAAGGGCAAGCTGGTAGTCAAGGGCATCCAGACCGTCGAGGACGCCCGCAGAGTAGTGGACCACGGAGCCGACGGCGTGATCCTCTCCAATCATGGCGGCCGCCAGCTGGACCGGGCACCCATCCCGTTCCACCTGCTGCCTGAGGTCTCAGCGGCATTCAAGGCCGACAACAGTGATGCCGCAATCATCCTCGACACCGGCATCATGAGCGGCGCCGACATCATCGCGGCCCTGGCCCTCGGCGCAGACTTCACTCTGATCGGCCGCGCCTACCTTTACGGGCTGATGGCGGGTGGCCGCGCCGGAGTGGACCGGGCCATCCAGATCCTGGAAAAGGACATGACTCGCACCATGGCGCTTCTAGGCGTCACCAAGCTCTCAGAACTGACCCCGGACCACGTGCGGATCCTCGGAAAGTAACGTCTCCCCCAACCAGGTAGCAGCACATGTTGTTTTGAGCGCTCAAAACAGCAGCTACTGCTACCCAGTTGGGGCGGCGAGCTACTTTTTTCGGCCGAACTTGGGAAGGTTGGAGAGAAGGTCGGAGGCCTTGGCAGCAGCACGCCCCACGGTCCGGCCAATCTGTTGTGGCACAGTTCCGTCTGGGCCCACGCCAACCGGAATCGCGACGGCGGGGCTCAGCTGGCCCTGCGCCGAACGGGGGGAGACGGACTGGGCCTCCGAACTGACGGCAGCTGCAAGGCCGGCCTCGGCGCTGCCCGGTCGCTGTGCCGCCGGGAGCCCCTCTGTCTCGGAGACTGCCGCACCTTCTGCTGCCGGTGACATTCCGGCGGCAGTTGAATGGCCGACGTCGAACGTCTCCAGCCAATTGGCGATACCGATCAGCGGTTGCGGGTTCAGCGTGTAATAGCGCTTCTGTCCCTGGGCCCGCATGGTGACGAGGTCGGCTTCCCGAAGAACTTTCAGGTGCTTGGAAATGGTGGGCTGGCTTGCTTCCAGCTCCTGGACCAGTTCACCCACTGCTTTATCCCCTGCCCGAAGGGATACCAGAATGTCACGCCGGGTTGCCTCAGCAATGACGGCAAATACGTCGTCTGTCACCATGGGTCCACCCTAGCGAACATATGCCTGAGATGGCATCACTAGCTGCTCATGGAACTGCGAATTCAGTCGAACCAGGGATCGAGCCCGTGCAGCGGGAAGATTTCCTTCCGTGTGGCCATAACGCTGCGGTCCACGGCGTCGTTGGGGTCAAAGCCCACTTCCCAGGAGCGCCACCACAGATCGACGTCGTCGCCCATCAGTTCGGGGGCATGCATGCCATATTTGTCATGCACGTAGCTGCGCCAATCTTCCGGGACAGGGGTCCGCAGCGGCACAGGACGCCCGGCCGCGATGGCAATGAGGTGGCTCCAGGACCGCGGCACAACATTGGTCACGCTGTAGCCGCCGCCCCCGGTGGAGATCCAGCGGTTGCCGCAATGGCGTGCCGCCAGGTTCCCGACGGCGGTGGCCGCCTCGCGTTGGCCGTCAATGCTGACGTTGAGATGCGTGAGGGGATCCAGCCTGTGTGCATCGCAGCCGTGCTGGCTGACGATGACTTCCGGTTCAAAGGCGCCCACCAATTGGGGAACGACGGCGTGGAAGGCACGCAGCCATCCGGCGTCACCCGTGCCGGCCGGTAAGGCGACATTGACCGAGGTGCCCAGGGCGTTCAGTCCGCCGATCTCGTTGGCGAAACCTGTCCCCGGAAACAACGTCATGCCGCTCTCATGCAGTGAGATGGTCATGACGCGGGGATCGTCCCAAAAGATGCTTTGCGTTCCGTCGCCGTGGTGCGCGTCCACATCGATATACACAACACGGTGCACTCCGCCGTCGAGCAGTTTCTGGACAGCCAGGGCGGCATCGTTATAAATACAGAACCCGCTGGCACGTTCACGGGAGGCATGGTGCATTCCTCCGCCGAAATTCACGGCATGGACCGCGCTGCCGTCCAGGATGGAAGTTGCGGCCAGCAGTGACCCTCCGGCAATCCGGGCGCTCGCCTCGTGCATTCCGGCGAAGGCGGGGTCATCTTCAGTGCCCAGGCCACGGTCCAGATCCGGCATGCCAGGGGCTTCACTGACTCGGCGCACGGCGGCAACAAATTCCGGGCTGTGCACAGTGACGAGCTCTTCGTCCCCGGCCACTTCCGGTGCTGTTACGGTGACGTGCTCAAGGTCCAGCAGCCCGAGGCTGCGGGCAAGCCGCGCAGTCAGCTCCATCCGCTCCGGAGCCATCGGGTGCCCGAGGCCGAAGTTGTACGAGGTCATGGCAGAATCCCACACCACCGTCGTTGGCAGTGCGGGCAGGCTGAGTCCGGGCAGGAATGTCATCATGGACAGGCTACCCGAGCGTGGCGGGCAGACAGCCCCGCATTCGTGCGAAAATTAGTGGTTTACTACTCAAGGAAGCAGTTTCGACCGAGGAAAAGCCACACATGACGCAGATCCAGCCGAGGTCAAAGAGCCCGGCCAGCTGGAAGCAGCCCGAACCACCGGACCGGGAAAGTCTCTGGCTTCTCACCCGCCTCCGAGACTTCATCGACAGCGTTGCCAACACTTCCCCCGCGCGTTTGGCCCTCACCGCCTTCGCGCTGGTGGTTCTGCTGTTCACTTTCCTGCTGTCATTGCCTGCGTCATCGGCAACCGGCGACTTCACTCCCTTGCATCAGGCGCTGTTCACGGCCGT
The DNA here is from genome assembly GCF_023062595.1 of Arthrobacter rhizosphaerae. Lineage (GTDB taxonomy): Bacteria > Actinomycetota > Actinomycetes > Actinomycetales > Micrococcaceae > Arthrobacter > Arthrobacter rhizosphaerae. Next base: position 462,160 of record NZ_JALLAN010000002.1, on the reverse strand, counting down.
CTCAGCAGTCTGTGTGACGGGCCTCACCGTCGTCTCCACTGCCGTTCATTGGTCCTTCTTCGGCCAGCTCGTGATCCTGATCGGCATCTTCGTGGGTGGCTTGGGAACTCTGACGCTAGCCTCCCTTTTGGCCCTGATGGTCAGCAAGAAGCTCGGCGTGCGCGGCAAGCTGATTGCCCAGGAGGCCATGAACAATGCAGGCCGGCTCGGTGAAGTCGGTACCTTGCTTCGGATCGTTATCACTACTTCAGTGGTGATCGAAGGCGTGCTTGCCCTCGCGCTGATTCCCCGGTTCCTGACACTGGGCGAGCCCTTCTGGCAGTCCGTCTGGCATGGCATTTTCTACTCGATCTCTGCCTTCAACAATGCAGGCTTCACCCCGCATTCAGACGGAATCGTCCCCTACGAAACCGACTTGTGGATTCTGATACCGCTGATGTTGGGCGTGTTTCTGGGCAGCCTTGGTTTCCCGGTGGTGATGGTCCTGCACCAGAACGGGTTCAACTGGAAGCGGTGGAACCTGCACACGAAGCTCACCATCCAGGTGTCTTTTATCCTCTTGGCGGCGGGGACTCTGCTTTGGGCCCTCATGGAATGGGACAACGCGCGGACAATCGGCACCATGAGTTTCGCGGACAAAATTACGCATTCGTTGTTTGCCTCTGTGATGACCCGCTCTGGCGGTTTTAACCTGGTGGAGCAGAACCACATGGAATCCACCACCATGCTCCTCACGGATGCCCTGATGTTCGCAGGCGGCGGATCAGCGTCCACGGCCGGCGGCATCAAGGTCACCACCATTGCCGTCATGTTCCTGGCCATCGTTGCTGAAGCCCGCGGCGACGCCGATGTGAAGGTCTACGGCCGCACCATCCCCCAAGGCACCATGCGGGTAGCAATCTCCGTCATCGTCGCTGGCGCCACGCTCGTCTCGGTTTCCGCCTTCATGCTCCTCTCTATCAGCGGCGCGTCACTGGACCGGGTGCTCTTCGAAACCATTTCCGCGTTCGCCACCGTCGGCCTCAGTACAGGGCTCAGTGCCGAGCTGCCGCCGTCGGGGGTTTACGTTCTTTCCGCCCTGATGTTTGCCGGACGCGTCGGCACCGTCACCCTCGCGGCCGGCCTGGCGTTGCGCCAGCGCAGCCAGTTGTATCACTACCCCGAAGAAAGGCCGATCATTGGCTAACTCGTCCGGCGCCACCAACCGCCCCGCCCACAACGCACCGGTGTTGGTTGTGGGATTGGGCCGTTTTGGATCAGCAACCGCAGAGCAGCTGGTCAAGCAGGGCCGGGAAGTGCTGGCCATCGAACGCGACCGGACCCTCGTGCAGAAGTGGGCACCCGTGCTCACTCACGTGGTGGAAGCCGACGCCACCAATATCGAGGCCCTTCGGCAGCTCGGAGCCCAGGAATTCAGCTCCGCGGTGGTTGGGGTGGGAACGTCCATTGAATCTTCCGTGCTCATCACAGTGAACCTGGTGGACCTCGGCATCGAGCACCTCTGGGTCAAGGCCATCACGCCCTCGCATGGCAAAATCCTGACCAGGATTGGGGCCAACCACGTCATCTACCCCGAAGCCGACGCCGGTGTCCGGGCTGCCCACCTCGTCTCCGGGCGCATGTTGGACTTCATTGAGTTCGACGACGATTTCGCCATCGTGAAAATGTATCCACCACGGGAAACAGTCGGTTTCACGTTGGACGAATCAAAGGTCAGGTCCAAATATGGCGTGACCATAGTGGGCGTGAAATCTCCGGGAGAGGACTTCACATACGCCCGGCCGGAGACGAAGGTTTCAGCCAGGGACATGCTCATTGTGTCGGGTCACGTGGATCTGCTGGAACGGTTCGCGGCCAGGCCGTGACAGCAGTCGCGCGGCCTAGGCGAGCTGTTTGGTGATTTCGGCGGATCGATCGGCGGCGGCGCGGGCTGCGTCTGCGATGATCGAGGGCAGGTCGCGCTCGTCGAAGGTAGCAATGGCGCGCTCGGTAGTTCCGTTCGGGCTGGTTACTGCCTTGCGGAGCTGGGTGGGATTAGCCCCGGGTTCGGCCAACATGAAGCCGGCCCCGGCGACAGTCTCGGTCGCGAGCAGCAGGGACAGCTCCGGGTCCAGGCCCAGCCTGACTCCGGCCGCCGCCATTGCCTCGGCAAGGTAGAAAGCGTAGGCGGGACCGGAACCGCTGATGGCTCCGAGCGCATCCACCTGATCCTCGGGAACCTCAACTACTCTGCCGGCGCCCCGGAGGATGTCCTTGGCCAGCTGCAGCTGCTCCGGGGAACAGTTGGTGCCCGGCGACACTGAAACGACTCCCCTGCCCAGTTTGGCGGGCGTGTTCGGCATACTCCGGATGACCGGCTGGCCTGTAGGCAGGGCGGCCTCCAGCTGAGCGATGGATACAGCAGCGGCCACACTGATGACAATGGTGGAGGGAGAAATGGAGGAGCTGATCTCTCGCGCCAGGTCTGCAATGCCCAACGGTTTCACGCCCAGGATCACGACGGCGGAGCCTCGCGCTGCGTCCTTGTTATTGTCAGGCTCTTCCTCACCGGCGATCGCGGTGATGCCATGGTGACGTTCGGCGAGTTCAGCCGCTCGCTCGCCACGACGGACGGTGGCGACGATATCGGCAGGATCCGTTCCGGCCTCCAGGAGTCCGGTCAGGATGGCCTCGTTCATGGATCCACAGCCCAGGAAGGCGATTCGGTTGCTCATTGCTCCATCATTGCAGTTCGCAGGGATGGGTGCAGGAGATTACTCTGCTGTGACCGGTCGCCGCCGGATGAGAACCACAAACGGAAACCTGCATTCCCAGCTCATTCCCACCTTGGCCGCAGGCTCTACACAAAGTGGACCCCTAACGTAGTAACTACCTCATTGAGGGTGCGAGTGATGCAGCAGGCATGGGGATGCCTGCCTTGGCACCGGTGATTCTGCAGCGGGTTTCCCCCATTTTCCTGCGGCAGATCGCCGGTGCTTTCGCGTTTAACGCAGAACGGTTCCTGGGTCCGTACGAGTCGCCACAAGCCTGGTTCATAATGAGGCATGAGAGTGACCGGAATTCTCCCTGAGGACGCGCCCGACCCTCGTATCGAGCAGGCTGAGCGCCTGAAACTTATGCCGATCCCGGTGATGGGACTCGTTCCCCAGCCCTCGCTTGAGGATACAGATACCGTCGGCCTGACATACGCTCAGGATGCTCGTGGATACAGTGAAATGACAGTGAGCGTCAGCTATACAATCTGGCGAAATCCGAACGACCGGTCTGACCCGATAAACCTCTCGGAACTCGATGAGCAAATGAGAAGGGCGATAGAGGATGTCCCGCCATGGCCGCGACCTGCGTGGCTGGTCGAGCAGGTGGAACGAATGCGATATCCCCAGCTCTGGGAGGCTGTGCGAACTACTTGGCACCGTGACTCATCCGAGCACGCTTCGGTCAGCAGTGTCCTGGTCGACCACGTCAACTACATCCTCATGAACCAGTACCGGCAGGAACTCGGACTGAGCGACAAACCTTGGGAACAGTCCGGACCCGCATTGACTGACCACGTGGTCAATGATCAGGCCAGTGTTCTCATCGATGGAGTTGACATGCCCGGTGCTGAGATCAATGAGGCCCCATTCGTTTACGGCATTGGCGCAGAACTGCCAGGCGGAGGCGTCGTGACCGCGGTGCTTCCACGCGCCGAGCTGAACCATATCCAGGTGCAATTAAGTGCGCGGCGCAAGTAAGTCGGAATTCCCAGCCTACTCACAGGAAAATCCCCCGGAACGCCCAAAAAGAGGAACTACCTTGGAAAGTGCCTGAAAAGGTGCGAGTGATGAGCTGATTCCCCCGAATCGGCGAACGCGCCGGGTGGTTGTAGAAGCGTTCCCCCAACTTCTTCTGCGAAACCACCCGGCGCTTCTCTCTTTAAGTCGTTGTAGAAGCCTTCCCCCAACTTCTCCTGCGAAACCACCCGGCGCTTCTCTCTTTAAGTCGTTGTAGAAGCCTTCCCCCAACTTCTCCTGCGAAACCACCCGGCGCTCTCATAAACGGGGACACTACGAGTGCTTGTCGGAAGCTCCTACCAGCGGAAGGCCCAAGTGTTGGCGGGCAAATCGGAGGGTCTGCTCAAGGCGTTGCTGGCGTTCACCCGCATTCCGAGCCCTGCGCGTGGAGATTTCGGCCACCACCACGCCATCGAAGCCGGTGGCAGCCAGATACTGCAGTGCCTCTGCACAGGGCTGGTTACCCGTGCCCGGAACCAGATGCTCGTCCCTCCTGGAACCCGATCCGTCCGAGAGGTGGACGTGACGGAGCCTGGGACCCAGGCCCCTGATGGCGTCCAGGCTGTTGGAACCCGCTGTGGAGGCGTGCGAGAAGTCCCAGGTGACGTCGTCGTAATCCTGGTCACGCGGGTCCCAATGGGGCGCATAGGCGACTGCCTCCCTACCGCGGACTCTCCACGGAAACATGTTTTCGACGGCAATGCGGACCTGGTACATTTCTGCGAGCTCGCGGATTCCGGCAGCAAATTTTCCGGCGTAGTTACCTTGCCAGCGGAATGGTGGGTGGACCACGACCGTATCGCAGCCGACTTCCCTGGCCATTCGGCAGGACATCTCGATCTTGTTCCACGCTGTGCCCCACACCTGCTGCGTCAAGAGCAGTGTCGGCGCGTGGATGGAGACAATCGGTTTCCGGTAGCGGTGGCTTAGCTCTAGGAGGGCGTGGGCGTTCTGGCTGGTGGCGTTATTGGTAACCATCACCTCCACGCCGTCGTACCCCACCTCCTGGGCAGCAGCGAATGCGTCATGAACGCTCAGGGGATAAACGGAAGCACTGGACAGCGCCACAGGAACAGCAATGTCTTTACCCGGCGATAACTCTTCCATCTAGCTCGCGGCCTGGTGGCTTGCGGGCACAGTGGAGGCGGTCATCGAAGCGGACAATGCCTGCCTGGCTTCCACGTGCGGGGCGGGCTCAAGGGGCCCGTCCAAAACCAACTGGTCCAATCGGCGAAGGATGAGCCCCTCGCGCAGGGCCCAAGGGCAGATTTGCATGCTGGGGAACTCAAACAGTTCCAGTGCAGCCTCCGCCACAAGTGCCCCGGCAAGCAGCTGCGGCGCTCGGGCCTCCGAAACGCCGGGCAAGTGCAGGCGGTCCTCCACCTTCATGGCCGAGATCCGTTGGGCCCACAATCCGAGGTCAGCCGAGAAGAGTTCGCGCTTGACGTAGGGCCCGGCGCCGCTGGGGGCTGCTCCGGCGATTCGAGCCAGGGAGCGGAAGGTCTTGGACGTACCGGCCACCAGGTTAGCCCGTCCGAGGGCTTCGAAGCTCCTCACCGCCGGCTTCAGCGTGGAGCGGATGTACCGGCGCAGTTCTTTGACGCTCTTGGCGGTAGGGGGATCCTCATGCAGCCAATCCCGGGTAAGGCGGCTCGCGCCCAGCGGGACGGACAAAGCCAGCTCAGGGAGTTCGTCATGCCCGATAGCCATCTCGAAGGAGCCACCTCCGATGTCCAGATCCAGAATTGGTCCGGCTCCCCATCCGTACCAGCGGCGGACTGCAAAGAATGTCATTGACGCTTCTTCGCTGCCTGTGAGTTCCTGCAGCGTCACTGTGGTTTCATGCTTCACACGGGCCAGGACTTCGGCGCCATTGGTGGCCTCACGGATGGCGGAGGTACAAAAAGCCAGCAGGTCTTCGGCCTTGTGCTTGGCGGCGAATTCCCAAGCCTCGAGGACGAACTCGATCAGCTCATGCTGTCCGTCCTCGTTGATGTTGCCCTCCGCGTCCAGGAACTGCACCAAGGACAGGGGCCGCTTGTGGGAGGCAAAAGGCACCGGCCGGGCACCCGCATGGGCATCAACCAGAAGTAAATGGACAGTATTGGAACCGATATCGAGGACGCCAAGACGCATTCTGCCATTATCGCCGGAGATCAGGCGACAGACCCAACTGCGTCCATTCGAAGTCCTCGGCGGTTACTCCTCCGCCGCCTGGTCATCAGCCGCCTGCTCGTCTTCGCGCTTGAAGTCGCGGCGGATATTGGCCACCCCTTCGGGGCCGATTTCGAAGCCGAAGGCACTGCCGGGGTTGATCACCATGCCCAGCTCGTCGCCGAGATTGCCGATGATCGCCGCGCCCTGGGTGCCCAGGACGTTTGGTGCTGCGGCAAGAAACTGCTCGTCAACCCTGCTGGGATGGGAGAAGACAGCAAGAACCGGCTGGCCTTCCGAGTTCGCCAGCACCAGCGGCTCCACCTGGGAGTCGGGGCCCTCGACGGTGTCAGAGCTGATGATGTAGACCTCGTTGTTCAGGAACGACAGGATGACGTCCACGGGGTTTGCATCAGGCTGCTCCCCCTTCGCCAGCTTCTCCTCAAGGTCGTTCAGCGGCCGGGTATCCATGGGATCTGGCTGTTCAGTCATGCCTCTACTCGATCATGTTGAGGGATGACGCGCAAACGGAGTTCTGTCCCAATGCGAAATCGCCTGAAGCGTGCTACTTTTTCGCTGCTGCCTTCCGTGCCGGGGCCTTCCGAGCGGTAGCGGTGCGCTTCACGGGTCCCTTGGCGCGCTTCTCGGCAAGGAGTTCGACGGCGCGTTCCCGCGTAAGCTCCTCCAGCGAAGTGGTCCTCGGAACAGTGATGTTGGTGACGCCGTCGGTGATGTAGGGCCCGAAGCGGCCTTCCTTCACCACGATGTTCTTCTCAGACACCGGGTCCGGCCCGAATTCGGCCAGCGGCGGAACAGCTGCACGTGCCCCGCGCTGCTTCGGCTGGGAGTAGATCTCCAGGGCTTGTTCCAGCGTGATGGTGAAGATTTCTTCTTCCGAGCCGATGGAGCGCGAGTCCGTTCCCTTCTTCAGGTAGGGACCAAAGCGGCCGTTCTGCACCGTGATGACATTCCCCTCGGCGTCCTCCCCAAGGACGCGCGGCAGGCTCATGAGTTGAAGTGCCTCATCCAAAGTGATGGTGTCAACGCTCATGGAGCTGAACAGCGAGCCGGTGCGCGGCTTGGCCTTCACAGGCTTCTTTGCCGGCTTCGGCTTCCCGTTCTTGTAGTACTCAACGGGCTGGTTGGCCAACTGCTCATCCGTCATTTCAGGAATGATCTCTGTGACATAAGCGCCGTAGCGGCCGTTCTTGGCGACGACGGTGTGGCCTGTGTGCGGATCAGCACCCAGCACGCGTTCTTCCGGCGCCGCAGTCTCCATCAGCTCAACAGCCTTTGAGGCAGTGAGCTCATCGGGGGCGAGGTCCTCGGGAACGTTGGCGCGCGCGGACTCAACCACTTCGCCGGTCTTCGGATCGACCGTGGGGATGGAGCTTTCCAGGTACGGGCCGAACTTACCCACGCGCAGGGTGATGCCCTCCGCGATGGGAACCGAGTTGATCTCCCTGGCGTCGATTTCGCCGAGGTTGTTCACGATGCTCAACAGCCCGGGATCGGAGTCTTCACCGTAGTAGAAGTGCTTCAGCCAGGCGGCACCCACAGTCTGTCCGTTGGCGATCTTATCGAGATCGCCTTCCATGTCAGCCGTGAACTCATAGTCCACATAGTCCGTGAAATGTTGCTCGAGCAGCCGGATGACCGAGAAGGCGATCCAGCTGGGCACCAGGGCCGAACCCTGTTTCCGGACGTAGCCCCGGTCCTGGATGGTGGAAATGGTGGAGGCATACGTGGACGGGCGGCCGATTCCCTTCTTCTCCAGCTCCGCCGTCAGGGAAGCTTCCGTATAACGCGGCGGGGGTGAAGTCTCATGGCCGACGGCAACGAGGTCCGTTGCAGTGAGGGCATCGTCCTTGGCCACGTTCGGCAACCGGCGGGCTTCGTCGGATTCGTCATCCCCACGGCTCTCGTCCTTGCCCTCTTCGTAGGCGGCGAGGAAGCCGGGGAAGGTGATGACGGTTCCGGAGGCGGAAAATTCTGCGTCCCGGCCATCCGAAGCCACTGCACCGAGGCGGATTGTTGCGGTTGAACCCTTGGCATCGGCCATCTGCGAAGCAACTGTGCGCTTCCAGATGAGCTCGTAGAGGCGGAACTCGTCACCGGACAGCTGCTTGGCAACCTGGGCCGGTGTACGGAAGGAGTCACCGGCGGGCCTGATGGCCTCGTGGGCTTCCTGGGCGTTTGCTGCCTTGCCACTGTAGACGCGGGGAGACTGCGGAATGTATTCCGGGCCGTAGAGCTCGGAAGCCTGACGGCGGGCAGCGGTGACGGCCTCGTTGCTCAGTGCGGAGGAGTCCGTACGCATATACGTGATGTAGCCGTTTTCATACAGGCGCTGGGCTACCTGCATGGTGCTCTTGGAGGAGAACCGCAACTTTCGTCCGGCTTCCTGCTGCAAGGTCGAAGTGGTAAACGGGGCAGCGGGACGCCGGGTGTACGGCTTGGTGTCAACGGACCTGACCCGGAAGTCGGCATCCTGCAGCGCGGCTGCCAGGGACGTCGCGAGTTCCTCGTTGAGGTGCGCTGCGTTCCGTGAGGTGAGTTCCCCGTCGTCGTTGAAGTCACGGCCGCTGGCTACCTTGGCACCGTCAACGGAAGCGAGCTTCGCCTTGAAGGAACCGGTGCCTGCGCCAAACTGGCCGGTCAGGTCCCAGTACGAGGCGGCCTTGAACGCCATGCGTTCCCGTTCACGGTCCACCACCATGCGGGTGACTACGGACTGCACGCGGCCGGCCGATAGGCCGCGGGCCACTTTGCGCCACAGCACAGGGGAAATCTCATAGCCGTACAGGCGGTCAAGGACGCGGCGGGTTTCCTGGGCATCGACCAGAGCGGTGTCGACGTCGCGCAGGTTGTCCATGGCGCGGTGGATGGCTTCTTTGGTGATTTCTCCAAAGGTCATCCGGTACACCGGGACCTTGGGTTTGAGCACTTCCAGGAGGTGCCAGGCAATGGCCTCACCCTCCCGGTCCCCATCGGTTGCGAGATAGAGGGCGTCGGCGTCCTTGAGTTGGGCCTTCAGTTCGGCGACTTTTTTCTTCTTGTCGGGGGACACCACGTAGTACGGCTTGAAGCCGTTTTCGATGTCGACGGCGAACTTGCCCACTGAGGTCTTCTTGAGTTCCGCAGGCAGCTCTGACGGCTGTGGCAGGTCGCGGATGTGACCGATGGAGGCCTCTACGATGAAGCCCTCGCCGAGGTACTTGGCGATGGTCTTGCTTTTGGCAGGAGACTCCACAATGACGAGTTTCTTGCCGGATTTGGCCTTGCTTGGCACGGTGCTCCTACAGAAAAAGATTTGCTCGGGCAGATGAGCCCATATTGGCCTAGTTCACCATATTTTCCTGAATGATGCGCATTCATGTGGAAAACCGATGGCAAAAAGCGCTGGATGCGAGGGCCTTATTCTACTCAGCCGGCGTCCTGATATCCCGTCGAGGGGCCGCCCAGGAGATTTTCAGGAGGGACGCAGGCGATCATCCGGAATCATGGACCACAGCGTAGCCATCCGCTCAGCCTTGTCCGGGATTCGTCTCGGATCCTCAAGCTCATAGTCATGCAAAAGTTCAAAGATCCTGCCGTTAAGTTCCTGCCGCTGCTCGACCGTCAGATACAGCAGGTTACTGGCCAGCACCACCGAGGACGGGTTCGGCGCAGCGTCGATGCCCGGCGTCGGCTCTTCAGATGACCGGGATCGGGACCGGATTGATTCCGACTTGGACTTGGCATAGGCCTTGGCCCGCCGGCGAAAGGCATCGAGTTCCAGGTCAAGAACCGCGAACTCCGGATTGGCCAAGCTGCCACCCGAATTAATGGTGACATCGGTCCCGGCTGCCCGCCATCGACGTTCCCGGGCATCCCCGGCTGTCTCTGCAGGCACAACTATCCCCCACTTTTGGAGGGCACGCAGGTGATAGCTCATGGCGCTTGGCGTCAGCCCGGTTTGGACTGCAAGCTCGGTGGCTGTCCTGCTCATCTGGGTGGAATACAGTTCCGAGATCACCTCAAGCCGGGCAGCGTGCGCAAGTGCACGGATAGCCTTGGGGTCGGTGATTTCCACCTTCTCCATGGCGGCAGGAGCCGCAGGTTCAGACCCCAACACTGGTGTATTCACTCATCCAGTCTATCCAGCGGCACCTAACCCTGAAATAACTGCTTGACATCTCGCACCTCAGGCAGGCAGGAGGAATCCGTCCCGGACGAGGTTGCCCACTTCCGTCAGGAGGGCGCTTCGGAATGTCGCGGCGTCGAATCCGTTTTCCCCGCCGAGCAACGCAATCAATGCCCCAATAATCTGTCCGACGCTAAGGTCTCCGTCGCACGCGGAAACAAACCCGGCCAGCTCAGTGCTCAGCAAGTTAGTGCGGCGGAGCCCGGCTCCTTGGCGGAGCAGGATCACGCCGGGGTGCTCTGCCCCGGGACGCTGGTGCCGTTCTTCAGTCACGTCGTCAGCAACCACAAGATGGGCAGTAGCCAGGTCATTCGCAACCAGCCAATCAGAACGTTCGACGGCGGCGCCAAGGTGGGGACCGACAGGCTGTTCTATTGGGTAGGTGATCTCCTCAAACCGTTCGATCACCCTGCCACCCGCTCCCGCCGGCCGGCGCAGCCAAACCATTCCGAAGCCGATTCCGGACACATCCCGGGATGCAAAGTCCTGCAGGTACGCAGCGTAGGCCTCCTGATACCTCCCGTGATCCCGGCTTTCGGAGGCATCACGAAGCCAGGTTTCCGCGTACAGGTCCGGCCCCAACTGCTCACGCTGGATTATCCACACATCAGTGTCCGGGCTGACCCAGCTCTGCGGCCTCTCCTCCCAGGAAGTACCGGCACTGATTTCCCAGTTACCCAACATCTGTACCGTTCCCCCGGGCGCAAGGATTGTTGGCAAACCCCGAATCAGCGATGACACAATTTCGTCGCCGGGTAGCCCGCCGTCGCGGTAGGTGAACTGGTTGGGCGCGGACAGGTCAAGACTCCGAGGCGTGATAACGAAGGGCGGGTTCGAGACCACGAGGTCGAACGCTTCTTCCGCCACAGGTTCCAGCAGCGATCCCAGCCGCAGCGTCACGCGCGCTTCCGGGTTTGATGGATCTAAGTGCAGCGACGCGGCGTTCAGCAGCAGGTTAAAGCGGGTAAAAGCCAGCGCCCGCTCGGAAATGTCAGTTGCCGTGACGTGCGTGGCATGCTGCAGCAAATGGAAGGTTTGAATGCCGCAACCGGTACCGAGGTCCAGCGCACGGGAAACAGGACGGCGGATGGTTGCTTGAACCAACGTGGTGGACGCCTGGCCGATACCAAGAACGTGATCGTGACGCAGGACGCCAGGCCGCTGATGGGCGGCCAGATCGCTCGCCACCCACAGTTCCACAGTGCTGGTATCGACGGCGTCGTCCCCGGCGGAAACCTCTGCTCCACCCTCCCAACTGTAAGGACGCAGATCCACCATCGCGCTCACGCCGTCGTCGGCGTGTTGGACCAATCCCAGCGTAACCAGGCCTTCCGTCCGGAGAGTGGGGAACGCGGCGTCGAGCGTTGCAGGCTGTTGGGTCTGGGCCAGGAGAAATAAGCGGACGACGGCGGCCAGCAGGGCTGTTGCATTCTCACCTCCGGCTGCGGACCCGGTGGCGATCAAAGCCGGGATGAGCTGGTCACGGTTCAGCGCCTCCGAGGCCGATTCTCCAAGCAGCCGGGCGACGCCGTCCACGGTGTAGTCGAGGCTCTGCAGATCCGCTGCCAATGCCTCAAGAAGGCCGGGAATATCGCTACGCGGAGCGTCCGGCGTATTTCCGGAAATGAATGATGCGGGCGAAAGGGCAGCTGGTTCGGTCACGCTTGCAAGTCTATTCGGGGCGTCAGACAAGACCACGCACGGCTGGATATCGGGGCCGTCTACTGGATAACGGGGCGGGACAACCAGGCAGGGTAGCCGGGCAGGAAGGCAGGCGCCATTCCTGCCCGGTTGTGCTTACAGATTTAGCTCGGCGTAGGTCCGCAGCGAGTCCCGCACGAAGATGGCACCGGCTGTGCCGCCGTAATTGGCCCCGAAGCGGGGATCAGCAACGTACATATCGCCCAGCCCTGTCACGTACTCCTTAATGCCTACTCCGTTTTCGCCATTGGCCGCGGCCGGAGTGCCCGGGATGTCCTTTAGCCACTCCACATGGCGTTTGGCCAGTTCCTGGGCTGTCGCGCTGTCCGGTGAAATGCCGGCTTCTGCAGCCGCGATCCAGTCGCTGCCGAGCTTCTGGGCGCGCTGTTTCCAGGCGAGCTTTTCGTCCGGGCCCATTCCCCGCCACCAAGCGTCGCCCTTGGCATAGGCGTCCTTACCCCATCGTTCCTCGACTTCGTCCTTATAGTGGGTGTGGTCAAAGCCATCGAGTATTTCTTCTGCCATAAGATTTTCACCTCCTTCCACTGCTTTTATGGTCCGCCGGACCGATGCTATTTGCCGGGCCAGCCTGTTCTGTTCCTGCTCGAGCCAGCCGAGGTGTCCGTTGAGGGCCACCGCGGCCTCCTGCTCACGGTCGAGTACCTGGGCGATAACCGGTAGCCCGAGACCCAGTTGGCGAAGGAGCAGGATGCGTTGGAGCTGCACCAGGGCCGACTGGCTGTAGTAGCGGTAGCCGTTGTGGCCTGTTCTGCTCGGTTTGAGGAGCCCAATGTCGTCGTAGTGACGGAGCGTCCGGCTGGTGGTCCCGGCGATCTTGGCGATCTCCTGGATCGACCACTCCATTACTGCTCCCTTCTTTCCGCTAACCCGTACCCCTGCACTCGCGAAGTGCTTCGTGACAGGCGTGATTGCCCGTACTATCGACTGTAAAGGTTGACGTTACGTCAAGGTCAAGGATCTTTCACTGGCAATTCTCGCCCTCTCATACCACAAGTGATAGTGCCGAAGCTGAGCAACGGTGAGCGGGGCGCAGCAGGTAAGTTGGGAGTATGTCCCGATCTGAAGTACTGCTGCGGCGTGCCCTCGCGGCTGCAGCGCTCACCATGCTCACGGCAGGCAGCATCACGGCGTGCTCTTCGGCCGTTTCCATCGAAAATGCTGATGTCCCTGCGTGGAAGGCTACGGCACTGCCCACTGCTGCAGGTGTGGTGCTGGAGGACTCGGGGAAGATTTTGGATCGGCGCGCATTGACGCAGGAAGCGGCCGACGTTCAGGCCGGGGCCTATACGCTCACCATGACGTGTGAGGGTGGCGGCAAGGCTTTCTTCGCAGTCACCCAGCAGGGCCGGGAAATCGTCGACGCAGGAGCAGCCTGTAACGGAAGCCTGGAGCGCGCCAAGGTCTCTGTGCCTGAAGCGGGGTCGCTCCAAATCAGCACCTCCAGCGTGGACGCACCTCTGATCTTCGCCTATCAGCTGACGCCCGGGAGCTAACGTGCTCTGGGGAGCCAGCCTGCCGGGGAGTTGACCTGTCCGGGGGTTCACCTGTCCGGGAACAGAAGTCAGCGCAGGTCCAGGCGCATCAGCACACGCGGGAAGCCGTTGATCAGGGAGTCCGTGTCGGCTGCCTTGGTGAAACCAGCTTCTTCGAAGAGCTTGCGGGTGCCCACATAGGCCATTGTGAGATCAACGTGTTTGCCCTGGTTATCGACGGGGTAGCCCTCGATGGCGGGCGCTCCGTAGCTGCGGGCGAAGTCCACGGCTCCCTCGAGCAGGTGATGAGAGATTCCCTTGCCTCGATACCCCGGCCGAACACGGATGCACCAAACTGACCAAACGTCGAGATCGTCCACATGGGGAATCTTCCGATTGCGGGCAAAGCTTGTGTCGGCGCGTGGATGGACACCCGCCCAGCCCACCACCTCGTCGCCGTCGTATGCGAGTACCCCGGGCGGCGGCTCCTGGGCGGCCAGTTGTTTGACCAGTTCCCCGCGTTCGGTGCCCCGCAACTCCAGGTTCTGCTTTGAGGGAATCCGGTAGCTCAGGCACCAGCACACGTTCGCGTCGGGCCGCTTGGGTCCGACCATCGTCTTCACGTCCTCGAACCGCTTGGCAGGACGAATCTCGATCGCCACTTCGTGGAGTCCTCTCGACTGGATCCCGGAATCCGATGCAGAAGCCGCCGGCTCCTGCAATGGCCCTCCAGACCAACGATAGTAACCTCCTCCCGGAATCCAAGGGAGTCTCGCCTCGAATCCTCCCTGCGCTGGTTCTTCCGGATCGCTGGTTTGGTTTCCCCCCTCCTTTCCACTGGCCGGGATGACGGCGGCATTTGCGGCGTTGGCTAGTAGGCTCGTCGTCTACGGCAGCAGGTTGGGGGAAGGCAGCTCATGAACAGATGTGCGTTGATTGCTGTGGCGGTATCGCTCGCCGGCGGTTTGAGTGCCTGCGAATACTCGCCAGGAGATGCTCGGGCGAGCAGCAGTTCTGCAGGCCAGCCGTCCGGCTCGTCGCCGGCATCCGCTGAATCCAGCATGGCTGCACTGATGAGGGTTCTGGGACCTCCAGACGCCACGGGGCTACCGTATGAGACAGGCCCTGACGCGACTCTTAACGCTGAAATCGAGCCCAGACAGTACCTGCTGACTGCTGGCTGCGTCGGGGCTCCGGGGGCAGAAGTCTCGGTCACGTTCGGCGATTCATCCGCGGAGAAATATTCCTTCTCCTGCGGCATGGGAAAGGTTATTCAAATCGACCACGCTGGCGGGAGGATTCTGGCGGAAGTGGTCGCCCAGGAACCCCGAGCCGGCGCCGTTACTGGCTTGAAACTCAAGCCCCACCCGGCACCGCGCGATATGGCAGCCAGGAATCAGGGCTGGATGACGGAGCACCTGGGTCAGCAAAAACCAGGCGAGTTCCGCCGCTTCCTGTCTTCTGGGGAGGGCACCTCAACCGGTCCTCTGGCAAGTGCGGGAATGTACGATCTCGCCTTTGTCTGCTCCGGACCTGACTCCGTGGACCTCTTGGCGATGAACGCCAACGGCGATCCGATAGCTGAGCTGCCGGACGTCCCTTGCGGGCAGGTATTCAGGACAGCTCTCCAACTGAATGCGGACGGTGTCCAGATCCTGTTGGACTCCGACTCAGACGGGCTACGGGCCGCCGTCAGCATGCTTCCCGGGCAGAAAGCCGGCTCGTGATCCCGGTGTTCCGGAGCCTGCGCCGCCCGCCGCTTTCAGCGCTCTTTGTGGCCGGAGTCCTCCTCCTCGGCTGCGGGGGCTGTGAATACGACGACGGAGCTCCCTTAGGTGCCTCCCCCATAAGCAGCGATCCCAGTCTCACACCCTCTTTTACCCCATTTCCTACCCTTGATCCGGAGGAAGCAGCCGCGCAAGACAGGAATGCGGAGATCATCCGAAAACACCTGGTGGCTGCAGCACCTGACGGCGTGTCAGGGGCGGATGGTACCGCGGGTGGCGTTTCCACCAGCACCAATTCCCTCCCGTCCGGCAAGTACGTTGTGGCTGCAGAGTGCCTGGGCGCGTCCGAAGCCGAATTGGTTGTTGTGGGGCCCGAAGGTGGGGTGCTTCTCCAGACAACCTTCGTGTGCGGGGAACCAGTACTGCACGAGCTGGAAGCTGCCGGGGTTCTCTCAATCTCAGCCGGGGTGACGGATGCGAACCCCCCGCGGGAGGCGGGCGCGAGGGTGGGCTTTCAGCTCGCCAGAGCGGCCGGGGCCACTCCCAGCCCTGAACTCAGCCGGTGGATGGAGGGGCAGGGGTAGCCCTGGCACACCCCCCTGAACTTCCTATGGATTAGCGACTTTGCCGGGCTTAGAGTCAGAGTATGCCCAGAGTGCGGGCACCGCGGGCGACGCTCAAGCGCCGGCCAGGCGCCGCCGTCGTCCTTTCCGTTGCCTTGGCAGCCGCGGCGATCACCACTGGCTGTGAGTACGTGTACGACGACGGCCGGCCGCTCATCGCGACCCCCACACCGACGTTCACGGATGTAAGGCTCCCCCGGGACCCGAGGATGAATGAGCCAGTGACGGGTGACGAACTGGAGCTGTGGGTGGCGTCAGTCCTGCCGGGTACGCAGGGGCAGGTGTTCCATACGGCTTTTGGTTCAATGGAGCCCAGGGCAACCCTGACCGAAAGCACGGGACAGTTGCCCAGCGGCACCTATGCCCTGACGCTGGCCTGCAGAAGCCACTACCGGATGAACTTTATCGTCCGCAACGGGGACGATGAATTGATCAACCTGAGCCTGAGATGCGGAACTGCGCGGGTCAGCGTGGTCCAGCTTACGAAGGACTCTGTGCTGACCGTGGAGATGGAAACCGTCCCCGCGGCAAACTACGCGTATATCGTGAGTCGGATCTGAACAGACCCCTGCGGGAAGTGTTAGGCAGCGGGAAGTGTTAGGCAGCGGCAAGTGTATATGGCGGCAACTTGCCGTCAGTTGTTAGGCTGCGCAGCCGTCGGGGCAGCGGAGGGTATCGGGATTTGAGGCGCACTCTGTGCAATACAGGGTAAGCGTGCGGCAACTGAGGTTTGAGCAGTTTTCGAACTTGCTGGTGGGCGCCGAGCAACGGGTGCACTGTCCGATTGTTTTGGCATCGTCGCTGAATTCCAGGTGCATACGCTTGTCAAAGACGTAGAGGGAGCCCTCCCATAGCCCCTGATCCTTAAAGGTTTCGCCGTAGCGGACGATCCCTCCGTCCAGCTGGTAGACCTCCTTGAAGCCGCGGTTGACCATGAGGCTTGAGAGGACTTCGCAGCGGATGCCGCCGGTGCAGTACGTCACGACGGGCTTGTCTTTCAGCGAATCGTACTTTCCCGAGTCCAGCTCCTTGATGAAATCGTGCGTCGTGGCGACGTCAGGGACTACAGCATCCTTGAATTTCCCGATCTGGGCCTCGAAGGCGTTCCGTCCGTCGAAAAACACCACGTCCTCGCCGCTCTGTTTCTTGGTGTCAACCAAGTGATGCAGCTCTTCAGGCTTGAGATGGGTGCCACCGCCGACGACGCCGTTTTCGTCGACCTTCAGTTCGCCGGGCGCCCCGAAGGACACAATTTCGTCCCGGACTTTCACGCTGAGTTTCGGGAAGTCCTCGGAACCGCCGTCCGACCACTTCACGTCGACGTCGTGGAAACCCTTGTACTCTCGTGTGGTCTTCACGTATTGCTTTACAGCACCGATCTCACCGCCAACTGTGGCATTGATGCCGTCCTTAGAGATGATGATGCGCCCCGTCAGTCCCAGCTTCTCGCACAATGCACGCTGCCAGAGCCGGACGGCGTCAGGGTCCGGGAGAGGGGTAAAGCCGTAGAAAAGTACAATTCGGTTCAAAGCCACGTATTTAAGGGTACTTGGTACAGGAAATCGCCGTTGCGGTGGGTCTTCCGTTGCGCCGGGCTCCGTTGCGCCGGGCGCTGGGACACCCTGCCTCGGTCACAATTTCATAAGCAAGGCCTTTCTCCCCTACCTACCCCTGTTGCTTGTGACAGCGCTGGAATACCCTCATCACATGACTCCGGACGCCATGGTTGAAGACATCACCCACTTGCTGGAAGTCTGGGTAGCCGGCTGGGCCGGCTGCCGGGGCTACGAGACCCGCTCCGAGGGCCGCTTCCCTGCGGTGCTCCGAGCTGACGCCAACAGGGACTGGGTTTACTTCGCCCATGATCCCTCCAATGCAGAATTCGCCGAGTTGGTGTCCAAGGCAGCAGAATCTTCCACCCGGATCATCACGGTCTTCACTAAAGACGCCGCCCGGTACAGTTTCCTCGCGCAGGAGCACGGGCTGAACATCACATCAGCGTCGCAGACCATGATGTTCGTTGATATGGAGACCCAGGACTCTGAGGATCCTTGGCTCGCTGACGATGATCTCAGGGCCGAGACCTCGCAAACAGGCGGCGTGCACCATGCCGTGGTCCGGAGCGGCGACGAGGTGGCTGCCAGTGGCCGTGTCTACGTGGTGGGGAAAACGGCCGTTTTCGACAGGATCGTCACGGAACCCGGCTTCCAGCGCCGCGGTCTGGGCAGCTTCATCATGAAAGCGCTGGCCGCCCAGGCCTTTGAGCACGACGTCGAGAATGGACTGTTGCTGGCATCATTGGACGGGCAGAAGCTGTATTCACACCTGGGCTGGAAAACCGTCTGCCATGTGATGATGATCTCCGCCTCTGACGAGGGCGCAGACCTGTCCGTCGCGTAGTCCGAAGGACCGGTGGAAGCCAGCGATTTGAGCCCGGGTGAAACAATGTTTAGGTGAACCCACATGACTCGCTGATCCCGCTTCTGGGCAGAGGCCCCGACCCGGAGCAGTTGCGTCATGTCCACACCATTCCGGCCCGACAAGCCATCCACGAGACCTGGCCGGAATGGGCCCACCCCGACCTCGTCGCTGCTTACGGCTCCTTGGGGATTCACCAGCCATACCGGCATCAAGTACTCGCTGCCGATCTCGCCCACTCCGGCGACCATGTGGTGATAGCCACCGGAACAGCTTCAGGAAAATCCCTGGCGTACCAGCTCCCGGCGCTCGACTCGATCCACCGCTCGGAGCTGGAGGTACTGTCCCAACCGGGAAAAATCCACGACGACGGCGCCGTGACGCTGTACCTCTCCCCCACGAAGGCTCTGGCCGCTGACCAGCTTTCCGCTATCCGCGCACTGAAGCTCCCCACCGTTCGGGCCGAGACATACGATGGGGACACCGATCCGGCCTCCCGACGGTGGATTCGTGACCATGCCAACTTCATCCTGGCCAATCCGGACATGCTGCACTTCGGCATCCTGCCGAACCATGCCTGGTGGGCAAGCTTTTTCCGGAGGCTCCGCTATGTGATTGTGGATGAGGCCCACAGCTACCGCGGGGTTTTCGGTTCTCATGTGGCCAACCTGATGCGCCGGTTGCGGCGGATCTGTGCCTACTACGCCGGCAACGGATCGCCGGGGCCGGTGTTTATTGCTGCCTCGGCCACCGCCTCTGAACCTGGCGAATCGTTTGGACGGCTCATCGGCGCCCCGGTGCGGGAAGTGTCTGAGGACTCCTCACCTCACGGTTCCACCACGGTGGCCCTGTGGGAGCCTGCCTTGATGGAACTCCGGGGCGAAAACGGCGCCCCGGAGCGGCGGACCGCAGTCGCTGAAACAGCAGATCTGCTGGCCAACCTGGTGTCCTCCCATGTCCGTACGATCGCCTTCATCAAGTCCCGCCGCGGAGCGGAAACCATTTCTTCCATCGCCAAGCGGCTGCTTGATGAAGTGGATCCGAGCCTTCCGCAAAGGGTGGCTGCATATCGCTCCGGATACTTGCCGGAGGAGAGGCGCGCGTTGGAGAAGTCGCTTCGGTCCGGTGAGCTCCTGGGCGTCTCCAGCACCTCAGCCCTCGAGCTCGGCATCGACATTTCCGGTCTCGACGCTGTTTTGATAGCAGGCTGGCCCGGCACCAGGGCCTCTCTGTTCCAGCAGATCGGGCGTGCCGGACGTACCGGGCAGGACGCCATCGCCGCATTCGTCGCCAGTGACGATCCGCTGGACACCTACCTGGTCAATCACCCCGAAGCCATCTTTGAGCTCTCAGTTGAGGCGACGGTCTTTGATCCGTCCAATCCCTACGTCCTTGGTCCTCACCTCTGCGCAGCAGCTGCCGAGCTCCCCTTGGGCCACGGCGAACTGGAACTTTTCGGCGACACGTCTGAGAAGCTGCTGGACCAGCTCGTGATCCAGGGATACCTGCGAAAACGACCGGCCGGGTGGTTTTGGACCCATTCTCAAAGTGCTGCTGCCATGGTGAACCTCAGAGCCGACGGCGGCGGACCGGTGAGCATCGTGGACGCAGACACAGGCTCCCTCCTGGGAACAATGGACTCGCCGCAGACTCACTACCAGGCGCATACGGGGGCGGTGTACGTTCACCAGGGCGACAGCTATGTGGTGGAAGACCTGAACGAGGACGACCATTGCGTGGTGGTGCGGCGGGCGAACCCGGACTACTACACGACGGCCAGGGACGTAACCCAAATCGAGGTCCTGGAGAGTCAGCGACACGTTCGGTGGGGCGACATTGGAGTGCACTTCGGCGACGTGAAAGTAACCACCCAGGTTGTCTCCTTCCAGCGCAAGGCACTCATCTCGAACGAGATCCTGGGCGAGGAGCCGCTGGAGCTTGGCGCCAGGGAGCTCTTCACCAAAGCAGTCTGGTTTGAGGTGGACAACCGCTCACTCACAGCTGCAGGCCTTATCGAAGCGCAATTTCCCGGTGCGCTGCACGCCGCGGAGCACGCCGCGATCGGACTTTTGCCCTTGGTGGCATCGAGTGACCGCTGGGACATCGGCGGGGTTTCCACCGCCCTCCATGCCGATACCGGGGTGCCGACCATTTTTGTTTACGACGGGCACCCCGGTGGGGCAGGCTTCGCGGAACGGGGTTTCGAGAAGGCCAAGGTGTGGCTGTCAGCAACCAGGGAAGCCATCAAAGCGTGCGAATGCGAGTCAGGTTGCCCGTCCTGTGTGCAATCGCCCAAATGCGGCAACAAGAACAACCCCCTGGACAAAGCAGCGGCAGTCATCCTGCTGGACGTTTTGCTACGGGATGCCAGCGAAGCCCCCCGCTTGGAAAAGCTTCAAACGAGCCCCGACCGCAATTAACTCTTACGGCCTAGGTTCAGCCGGCCGTGTCCAGCCGGCCAAGCCCTGCCGACTAAGTCCCGCCGGCAAAGTCCAGGCGGCCTAGTTCCGCTGGCTATGTCCCGCCGGCTAACCCGAAGATGGTGCCTCCCTTCGTTTGGTGGCTTCCTTTTAATACGGCTTCCTCTCAGGGTGGGGGGCCAGCGCGGGCATGTCCCGTGGCTGCGCCAACTACAGTCCGTGCCTGCAATTCGGTGCGGACCTCGACTGTGTGGCCTGTTCCTTGTGCACAGGCTGTCACCCTTGCATCGTGCCGTGCCGCGACAGCCGCTGCGATTGCACACGGTTCACCACCGGTCAGTCCGCGTGCCGCGTCAGCTGCGGCCAGGGCTGCAAGGTCGGCGGCGGATGCTGCCCTGGATGCCATCACGGCCGACTGTGCAAGCAGCAGCACAAGGGCCATCGCCGTCATCACCACAAGGCCCAGGGCCGCAGCCAGGACGGTCCCGGAACCACGCTCGTGGCGGGATTCAGGGTGCACTGCCGGACTCTCCCCTGGCCGTTGCCTTGGCCGACAACGTCCACGGGACCAGGGAACCCACTGGCCCCCCGCTCCGGCCTGACACGGTGACACTCAGCCATTCCCCCTCTGCGCTGACGGCAGCCGACACGGAACTACCTGCCACTTGCCTGACAATGCCCTCAACGGCTCCTGTGTCCTCACCTCTTGCAAGCCCCCTGGCCCCTGCTCTTGCGGCCTCCTCCAACCTGAGTTGGGTCAGACCAGCTGCGGAACCGGCAAGCACCATTGCCAGCAGCAACAACACTGCAGGCAAGGCGACGGCAAACTCAGCGGTTACAGCACCCCGGCACTTCCCCGCGCCCGGGACTGCGAGCATCTCCATCGCGGGCGTCATGGTAAAGCCAGCGCCGTACGGATGAGGTTCAGCAGAAAGCCCCGGACCTCCTCACTGCGGAGAATAAATACCAACAGGCCGGCAAAACCCACCGCAGCCAACGTGGCGATGGCATATTCAGCCGTCGCCATGCCCGCTTCCGGACTCCACGAAGTGTGCCGGCGAAGACTGTAGCGCCGAAAACCCAGCCGGCGGATGCGACCATGCCTGTTGCGAAGACCAGCGATGTTATTGCGGATCTGAGGAGCAGCGCTTGCGCCGGGGTAAATCTCACTGACCTTGGCTTCGGCCTGTTCCGCCTGGGTGGGCTCTGGCTTCTCGAGGGGCTGTGCTGTGGTCGACATAATGTGTCCTTTCTTAAGGGGTGGGTGCCGGCTGAAGCCCGGCTGCTTCGACTCTTCCGGCTTGTTCTGCGGCAAATAAGTGACGTTGACCGCTAAGTGGATAACCGTCGAATTCCACCGCTGTGGAGGGAAACTGGGGAACGCGTTCAGCCCGCTGACGGAATCATCGCGAGAAGAACAGGAACCACACCAAGGCAGACAAAGGCCGGCAATGAGCACAGACCCAAGGGGATAACAAGCCTCACGCCCAAGGCAGCGGCCCGCTTTTCAGCCGCCCTGAACCGCTCCCTCCGCATGCGGGCAGCCTGGGCATAAAGGATCGACGACGACGGGGCACCAGTGAGCGCCGCAAAGCCCAAGGCATCACGGAGCTCGAGCATTTGCCGGGATTGAACGGCAGAGCTCCGCCACGCCGTATCCCAATCCGCTCCGATGGCAAGCGCTGAAACAACCGGTCTGAGGGACACTGCATGCTCGGAGGATGAGCAGCCAGCCACAAGTTGAAGTGAGCGGCCAACTCCGGCACCGGCATCCAGCATTGCGCCAATGAGCTCAAGCATCATGGCTGTGTCGGCCAAGCCTTCCTCCAGAGCGGGGGCGGCACCGTTCGCCGGCGGTGCCCGCTTTCCCCGCAAGTCAGCCCGGTCTCCACCCAAATCACTCCGGTTTCCCGCTCGCCCATTCCGATGACCTTTCTCCAGTGCGGAGCGCTCTTCGCCTGTGGCAAGAAGCAAGGCCAGACGTTTCCGCACCCTCTCAGGGCCAGCCAACGCCAACAGAGCAGCCACGGCGGGCAAAGCTGCAACGGCAACGGCCGGTAGGAAATCAACCGTCATGGCATCCCCGCAGCCTGCAGAACGAGACGCGCCGACCAGGCACGTCCTGCCACAGTCAGCACCAGGCCGGCAACGAGGGCGGTGATTCCGTAGGGGTTCCCCAGGAGGATCTCGAGCGGGTCCACTCCCAGCGCCGTGCCAAGAGCCAATCCAAGGAAGGGCAGCCACGTCAGCAGCTTCACGGTTGCTTTTGGTCCTGCCAACGCCGTTTGCCGCGCCGCATCGGCGTCATCCTCCGCTTCCAGCTGTGCCGCGAATCGGGTGAGGATATCCGCCAATGGACATCCGCTGGCTTCCGCAATGTCAAAGCAAGCGGCGAGTTGACCCCAGATCCGGCGGTTCCGCGACTTGCCCGGGTAGGCGCTCCTTGCAGCTGATCGGATAGCGTGCGAGACAGGTGACCCGCGGAGGGAAGCCGCCCGGGCTGCGGCCAGCACGAGTTGAAAAGCAGAACCAGAGATTTCTGCCTGAAGCCGGACTTTGCCACCGACCCGGCCAGCACCACCGACCCGGCCAGCACCACCGGCCCGGCCAGCACCACCGACCCGGCCAGCACCATTGGCCGAGCCTGGAGTCGGCCCGGATGAATCTGACGGATAAAGGGTAGCGAGCTCATCCCATAACCGGGAGGGAGTACGGCCGCCCTTCAACAAGGCAGCGAGCTGCTGAACCACCACTGTCATGTGGCTGGAATCTTGGCGGCGATTTGGTTTCCCAAAGTGGAAAGTTCGCCTCGTAGCCACGCCAGCTGCAACCGGTCCGGGCAACGTTGAAACGGCACGACCTCTCCCATGCCGTGTGCCGCCAGTGGGCAGTGTGAGTCGGAGGCGATGTCCTGGGGTTCGCCCAGGACGAAGGATTAGCCAGAATGCGAATCCAAGGGCAAACGCCATCGCGAAGCTCACGCCGATTCCCTGCCCTGCCCTGCTGCAAGCCCCGGGCCTTGGAGTCCCAGACGCCTCGCAAGTCGGGGCCACGCGGGTCCCTGACAGAGTTCACCGCTACGGATCTCCAGTGCTGTGGAAACGGTCAGCCCTTCCCTCGCATCCTCAATCAGGCCAATGCATGCCAGGTTCCGGCCACGGCCCGATCTTTCAACATGCACCACGACGTCCAAGGCGCTGGCTGCCTGCAGACGCACTGCATTCTGGCTTAGTCCTGCCAGCGCACCAAGCGCCGTAAGCCGCGCGGGAACGGCCGCCGCTGCGTTCGCATGAATGGTGCCGCCTCCTCCTGTATGACCCGTATTCATGGCTGTCAGGAGCTCACGCACCTCTGCCCCACGGCACTCCCCTACCACCAAGCGGTCCGGACGCATCCGGAGGGCCTGCCGCACCAGTTCGCCCAGATCGACGGCGCCTCCGCCTTCCAGGTTCCCGTGCCTTGATTCAAGGCACACCACATGAGGATGCACCGGATTAAGCTCGGAAGCGTCCTCGATCAGAACAAGCCTTTCGCTTGGATGGCACAAGCCCAGCAGAGTTGAAAGGAGGGTGGTTTTCCCGGATCCCGTGGCACCGCTGATCAGAAAACTCAACCGGTGTGACACCATCCTTTCCAGCACCTGCTGAACAAGAGGCCCGAACATTCCGCCCTCCCTGAGTTCGTCGAGCGAAAACACCTGATCGCGCCGGATCCGCACCGACAACAGCGTTCCCAAGGTAGAGATCGGGGGAAGAACGGCGTGGACTCGATACCCGCCGTCGAGCCTGACGTCCACGCAGGGAGAGCCGTCATCCAACCGGCGTCCTCCGGCTGCCACAAGCCTCGCGGCAAGGGCGCGTACCTGGGCCTCGTTGGAAAAGGTGACCGGAGCCCGTTCGAGGCCCTTGCCGCGGTCCAGCCAGACGGCGTCCGGTGCGTTCACGAAGATGTCAGTAACAGCCGGGTCACGGACCAGCACCTGGAGCGGCCCCAGTCCATTGAGCTCGGCACTGATGCTTTCCACGGCCGCCAGGGAACCCGCAGTACCGAGGAGACGTCCCGAAGCCTGGACTGCCGAAGCCACCCGCAACGGCGTGACTGGTCCGGCGTCGGCCATGACAGATTCACGGACGGATTCAAGCAGCCGGGCGTCTAGCGAACGTCCTTGCCCGCGCCGGGTTAGGCCAGCGTCCGAACTGGCGGGGGCAAATGGGAGACGGGGCAGGTTTCGGCGGGCGTTCATGCACCCTCCTCGTCGAAAAGCTCCAGGACGGACGACACAAACCGGCGGACGTTCCTGCGTTGCCCCACTTCCAGCAGCCGACCCTGTTCAGTAGCCCCGGCAGTTCCCCTCACCTCGGGTAATACGGCTTGCAGGGGAAGCCCTACTGAATCCGCTATCAGGCCGGCGTCCAGGGCCGCCCCCGCCTTGCCCCGCACCACCAAGGACGTTTCCACCGGGGGAAGCTCCTGGAGGATCCTTGCTGTGGCGACTGCGGCCTTCAGCTGCGCAGGCACTACGATCAGCAGCCGATCACAATCCCAGGCGAAGTTCCGAAGCGGCTCTGTTCCGCGTCCGATGTCGACGACCACAAGTTCATAGCCGCGTCTGGCGGCGTCGAGGACTCCGGCGACTGTGCTGGGCTCCACCACTGCAGCGCGGTCCCGGCTGCCAGGCCAGGAAAGAAACGAAAAGCCTCCGGCCACGGGCAAGGCATCGCTCAGTTGTTCGGGGTTTATGCTCCCGCGTGCATCGGCGAGGTCCGGCCAGCGCAATCCCGCCGATTCCTCTGCTGCGAGCGCGAGTTCAAGGCCTCCTCCCCAGGCATCCCCGTCCACTAGGAGCACCCGGGCCCCGAGGCCGGCTGCTGCCTGCGCTATCCAGATGGCTGCCGTCGTGGCACCTGCACCACCGCAGCCTCCGGTCAGGCCGACCACCAATCCTCCTGCTTCGGGTGAGTCGGCCCGGCTCAAATATTCAGCAAGCCACGTTGCCGCATCCGGCAGAACAGCCACACGCTCCGCTCCCAAGGTGGTCGCAAGGTGCCACAGACTGTCACCTTCGCCGCTGAGGCCTACCAGAACTGCAGGGGCACGGCGCCTTGGAGGAAGCTCCCGGACATCGCTTCCTACCAGCACCGCGGCGGCAGAGTCCCAGAAGGGTGCAGCCTCAGTGGCGTCGGCGACTACCCGCAATTCTCCGCCCGTGGCCGCTACGATTCGCTCCACTTCGGATCGGAGCACATCGAACCCGGTGACGAGCAAAGTCTCCGATGCCTCGGCGGGGAGCCAAGAGCCGGGGGTAGGACGTGGTCTCCGCGTTCCTTCACGAAACGGTGCTGCCCTTTCCGATCGGCCATACGCGGGGGTGATTAATGCGGTCGGGAGGCTTGATGCCAGCGGGATGGCCAATGCCGCACCAGCCGATGCGGCGGGGTTGGCTGGTGTTGCCGTGGCGGAAGGTTGACCGCTGCCGGGAGGATGCTTCAGGTGGTGCCTGCTCATACGGCTACAGTGCCGGGAGCGGAGTCAGCAGGTAAGACAGCGATGAGGCTATGTGGACAAGTCACGGTTACTGGCGGATACCCCGGGACCCCAGAACAAGGGTCTATCCCCGAAGGGTCCGGATCGAAAGCCCCAACGCCCAGGTCCGGCAGCAAAAAGCATCAGGACACACAACGTCCTCAATAGAACCGGTTCGGTCAGGGACGCCGGGCACCACAAGGCAGAATTGAAGCATGTATCTGCTGCTTGCCGCCCACGCCGACGGCGCAGCCCTTCAGGAACTCACTCCGGCGGGCGAACCTGCCCCAGCCCATCCGGAACCGCAGGTGATAAGCATTGGCGAGCTCCCCGGCGTCGTGCGTGAACTGGAAAAGCGCCGGCCGCGCTGGATCTGGAACCGGACGCAGGACTGGTACCCGCGTTTGTTGCGTTCCGGCATTGAGCTGGAGCGGTGTTACGACCTCAGTCTCTGCGGTGCGATCCTTGCCCACTCGGAGTTCACCGCCCATACCGACTATGCCCGTACCGCTGAGAAGCTCGTCCAGGACGATGACCTTCAAGGGCCACCCGCCGGACTCCGTCCGCCTCCGCCGCCCAAGGAACAAGGGGCCCTGTTCGAACACCTTGGCCCGGCCACCACCGCGCAGCACTCAATTGAGCACCTCCGCAGGGAGTTCGCAGCGCAGCAGAACGCTCTCAACGGCGCGAGTGCCGAGGGGAACAGGAGACAGCGCCTCCAGCTGCTCCTCGCCGCCGAGTCCGCCGGATCCATGATTGCTGCCGCGATGCAGCACACGGGCGTGCCCTGGCGGGAAGAACTGCACGAGAAAATCCTGGTGGACTATCTCGGACCCCGTCCCGCGAACGGCCAACGTCCAGCGAAACTCGAAGAACTCACCGCCAAGCTCAGAAAGCTGCTCAACTCCCCCGCCCTGAATCCGGATTCGCCGCAGGAACTCATGCGTTCCCTCCATCGAAGCGGGATCGAGGTCAAGACCACCAGGCAATGGGAGCTGAAGCAGTCCGATCATCCCGCAATCGTCCCGCTGCTTGAGTACAAAAAACTCTCCCGCCTCCACACGGCCAACGGTTGGGCTTGGTTAGATGCCTGGGTGGACGGCGGCCGCTTCCGGCCGGAGTATGTGGTGGGTGGAGTGGTTTCCGGCCGCTGGGCATCGCGCGGCGGCGGTGCACTGCAGATCCCGCACCAGATCCGCGGGGCCGTGCATGCCGATCCTGGCCATAAGCTCATCGTGGCAGACGCGTCCCAGCTGGAACCCCGCGTGCTGGTGGCCCTTTCCCAGGACACCGTTATGGCCGAAGCCGCCAAGGACAAGGACCTTTACGCCGGCGTTGCAGCACAGGGTTTTGGCGGCGATCGGGCAAAGGCCAAAATCGCCATGCTTGGCGCCATGTACGGCGCAACATCAGGTGAATCAGGGAGGCTCATGCCCCAGCTCACCAAGACATATCCGCGTGCCGTTGGCCTCGTTGAGCGGGCGGCCCGCGATGGAGAGGCAGGGAAAACGGTGACCTCCCGGTTGGGCCGGAGCAGCCCGCCGCCTTCTGAATGGTGGGTCCAAAGCCAGCAGACCGCGACGGCCGAGGAACAGCGCAGGGCCGACTCGATAGCCAGGTCCCGCGGCCGCTTCACCCGCAACTTTGTGGTCCAGGGCTCGGCAGCGGACTGGGCGGCGTGCTGGCTGGCGGAATTACGACGCCGGTTGCGCACCTTGCGCTCCAACGGCTCACCCGCCGGGGAACTGGTGTTCTTCCTTCACGACGAAGTCATGGTGCACAGCCCAGATAATGCGGTTGAGGCAAGCATCGCTGCCATCGAAGAGGCGGCTAGCGCAGCCAAGGAATTGCTGTTTGGAAGGATTCCGGTCGAATTCCCCGTCAACATTGCTGTAACCGACTCCTATGACAAAGCCAAGTAGTCGCAAGACAATTTCTGTCATTTACCCGTCGGTAGCGTTGAACAGCCCGTTACAGGAAGGGTACTGTCGACTGAGGTCGGTTTGCCGCAAGGGCTAAGCCGATCAGCACTATGCGTTACAAGGGGGAAACAACAGCCATGGCTGGAACATTTGAAATAGTTAAAGAAGGACACGAGTCATTCCACTTCCGCCTCACTGCAGATGACGGATCGGTGGTGGCGGTGTCGCCGGCCTTCAAAACACTCAAAGGAGTGGCTGCGGGAATTACGGCCGTCAGGGAGAACGCAGCAACAGGACAGATTGTTGATTGCTCCGCGCCGAAGGCCTCCGGCTAGGAAAGGCTTCCGCAGGGACAGGGACTGGCTGAAGCGGAGGGGCTTTTCAGGGTTCTATCGGGATCAGCCGGGACCTGTCCCAAGGTACTGACCACCCCAGCTGATCAAACAGCTGGTTCAGGATTAATCCCGTAAAGCCCCAGACAACCACACCATTGACAGTGAACGCCGGGCTTTGGAAAGTTTCGCCTCGCCTGGTCACCGTGGCCATTCGCCGGTTTTCAGGATCCAGCAAATCCCTGACCGGGATCCGGAAGACCTGCGACGATTCCGCGTAATCAACTACACGCACCGGGGACGGCGATGCCCACCAGGCAAGGACCGGAGTCACCAGGAAGTTCCCGCGCGGCAATGCGAGTTCCGGCATGACGCCGAGGACTTCCACTCCGGCAGTGTCCAGGCCTGTCTCTTCCTCGGCTTCACGCAGGGCGGCCTCCACCGGCGTCTCCCCGGGATCAATGCCACCTCCTGGAAACGCGACCTGACCCGGGTGGTCCACCAGAGTGTTGGCGCGTTGCAACAGCAGGACATCAAGATGAGCCGGAGCCAGCCTCTTTTCGGAGGCGGCAGGAACCTTGTCCAGGACGCCGAAAAGCATCAGGACCGCGGCTTTTCGCACTACAGCGGGGTCCACCGAAAGCTCGCGCCACCGGGGGTCCGGGGCAGGCCCGGCCCCGGCTTCGATGGCCGCGACGAGGTCAAGGAGATCCTGCCTGGCCGTCACTGAGGCCTCTTCTGGGATTCCATCCGGATCTCGGCCGCACGGTGGGTTTCTGCCTGCAGGCGGGCCAGCAGCTCCTCATTTCCGGGCGCCAGTTCATACTTCAGCAGCTTCGCCGCTTTCTGCGGATCCGTCTCCCCCATGCCATAGCTGGGGCACCAGTTAGCCACCGCGCAGGCCCCGCACGCCGGTCTCTTGGCATGGCAAACGCGCCGGCCATGGAACACCACACGGTGGGAAAGCATGGTCCAGTCACGCGGCTCGAAAAGTTCAGCCACATCCGATTCGACCTTCACCGGGTCATCCGACGTGGTCCAGCCGAAACGGCGGGCCAGGCGGCCGAAATGGGTATCAACCGTGATCCCCGGAATACCAAAAGCATTGCCAAGCACCACATTGGCGGTCTTCCGTCCCACCCCGGGGAGAGTGACCAGGTCTTCAAGGCGGCCGGGCACAACGCCGTCGTACTCATCTACCAGGCGGGTGGACAGCGCCAGGAGGCTCCGGGTCTTGGCGCGGAAGAACCCGGTGGGCTTGATGAGGGCCTCGAGCTCCTCCATCGGCGCCTCGGCCATGCTGCGGGCATCAGGGTACCGGGCGAACAGGACAGGGGTGACCTGGTTGACGGTGACATCGGTGGTTTGGGCGGAGAGGACAGTGGCCACCAACAGCTCAAACGGATTGCGGAAGTCCAGCTCGGCGTGGGCGTAGGGGTACACCTTCGCCAGCTCCTTGTTAATCCTGCGGGCGCGCCGTTTTTGGGCCAACAGGGACTCGACCGGCCTCACCGACGTCGCGCCACGGCGCGGCCTGGCCCCCTGCCTTTCCGTCGCAGGGGGCTCAGCTTCTGGCTGTTGGCCCGGATCCAGGTCCATGGGTGTGGGGTTAGCCGCGTTCGATGTTGCTGAGATCCCGAAGGACGCCAAGCCGGCCATCCGTGTGCTGAACGAGGAACTCGTTGCCGCGGTCCTCCAGTGCGAGCACCCAACCGCCAGGCTCAATGATGAAGGCAGGCGCTCCGGTTGCTTCGTCAAAGGCAGTCCGGGGCTGGGCCACCGCAAACCAGAAGGCCTCCTGCACCGGCTGGTCTTCATCCTGTTCAGGCCGATGAGCCGGATCCACAGTGGCACCAATGGGCTCCTGGGACCTCACCTGGGGATTCACCGTCGTCGCGGGCGTGGCCCCAGCCGGGCCGGGAACAGCGGTTGCACCAGCAGTTGAGCGGGTGGTGGGCAGGGCCGAGGTCCGGGTCTCCTCCGCTGAGGAGGAAGGAACGACGGCGGCCGCTTGGGTCTGTTCCGCCGCCGTCGGGTAAGCGGCGGCAGCCGCAGCCCCGGCAGCCGCTCCGCCAACAGCCGGTCCAGTTACTGCTGGTCCCGGTACAGCCGTCGCCCCCGCCGATGAACTGCGCGCAGCTGGCGTCCGTACTGACTGACTGTCCGGCGTCGTGCGTGGCCCCCGGCTCGGCAGGATTCTGGCCAAAGCTTCTTTGGCAGCCGGCTTAGGCTCCCTGGCGGTTTTGGGTTCCTTGGCAACGTGTGGCTTCCGCGCAGGAGCGGCGGATTCCCTCGCCACCACATGGGCGGGCTCTTCCCGTCGGTCCAGGAAGTCACCGGCGAAATAGGGGATAAAACGTGCCAACACAGTCGCTGCGAAAAGTCCCAGGGAGCCGATCAGCCCCACCAGGAGGCTCGGCGCGAAGGCGTCCGCGATGGCCAGAAAGAAGAAAGCCAAAGTAAAGGAAGCGGTGACGGAGGCGAACTGGTCCACGGACAGCGAACCAATCCGGACCTTGGAACCAGGCGTAAGACGGCGGGCAACAAAAAGTGCGGTGACAATCAACGGGAGAATGACGCCAAGACCCAGGAAGAACAGGCTCCCCATATTCCAGAGGTTGTATCGCCCGGCGAACATGGGAATAAGCGATGCCACGAACAGGATCAACGTCGAAGCGAAGACCGCAAGGTCCCGGATGGTGAAATGGCTGAGAACCGCCTCGTTCTTTGCCCCAGGCTTTGTTGCGCCTGGCTTTGTTGCGTCTGTGGTCGCTGCGCCGCTTGTGGCGGCCTTGGCCGCCGGGCTTCCTGTAGCAGGACTTCCCCCTACCGGGCTGCCCGCTACCGGGTCCGCCGTTGAAGTGCGGGGATCGGAAGCCAGTGGCTGCGAGGGGTTCGCTTGGGCCTGGGGCTGGGAGGAAATGGTTTGGGACGTGCCGGTCCGGGGATCCTCAGTAGACTGCGGGACCCGGTTATCTGGGGCGGCGTCCTGCTGGCCACGTTGCTCGTTCAATTTGTTCTCCTTAGCATCACGGCCCTCTGGACAGGGCCGTCTGATAGTGCCGCCTGGATAGTGCCGCCTGCGGCAGACACAACCGGACCGCTAGCGGCCCAGTGCTCCTCGGATGTCACGATTCCATCTCAGCCTAGTCAAGTGCCCGGCCAATCACTAGCTGACTGGCCGGGACGGCAGGGGCCCTGTAGTCCCGGGATAAAACCGCTCAGCGCTTAATAAACGCCGTTCGTGGCGGACTTTGTGAGGCTCGCCACTTACTGTCGTGCGCAAGAGTTAGTGTGTATTTCGGAACAGCTCTTTGCGGAACTTCCATGACGGGCCGCTGTCCCCGGTCAACGACGAACGGACGGCCGTCGCAGGGAGTTCCGCTCAGCAAAGATCGATGAATGATGAGGTTCACCATGTCCCAGGAAATGCCCGGCTCTGCTGCCATCGCCGCCCGCGCAGGGTCCGGAGGAACACACGCCGACGCTGCCGCCGGCCAGGCTCCGTCCGACCAGCCTGCCCGGCAGGGAGACGCTTTCGAGAACCTTCTGCATGAGGACCGCCGCTTCCCGCCGTCCGAGGAGTTCGCTGCCCGGGCTGTGGTCACGGGGGCGGATTACGCAGAGGCCGACGCCGACCGTCCCGCGTTTTGGGCGCGGCAGGCGAGGGAGTTGCTGACGTGGGACCAGGACTTCACCCAGGCCCTGGACTGGTCCACGCCGCCGTTCGCGAAATGGTTCGTGGGCGGTAAAGTCAACGCCGCGTACAACGCCCTGGACCGGCATGTCGAGAACGGGCTCGGTGACCGGGTGGCCATCTACTTCGAGGGCGAACCCGGCGATACCCGCACCTACACCTACGCCCAGCTCACCGACGAGGTCAAAAAAGCCGCTAACGCTTTCGAGTCCCTGGGCGTGGCAAAAGGCGACCGGGTGGCCGTATACCTGCCCATGATCCCCGAGGCCGTCATCACCCTCCTGGCCTGCGCCCGGATCGGGGCCGTGCACTCGGTGGTATTCGGCGGCTTCTCAGCCGACGCCCTGCGCTCCCGGATCGAGGACGCCGAAGCCAAACTCGTCGTCACCGCCGACGGCACCTACCGGCGCGGGAAGCCCAGCGCCCTCAAACCCGCCGTGGACGACGCCCTCGCCCGCGACGGGCACACCGTCCGGAACGTCATCGTGGTCAAACGCAACGGCCAGGGCGTGGACTGGCACGAGGGCCGCGACCACTGGTGGGAAGACACCGTCGGCGCCGCCTCCACCCAGCACACGGCCGTGGGGCACGACTCCGAACACCCGCTGTTCATCCTCTACACCTCCGGGACCACCGGTAAGCCCAAAGGCATCCTGCACACTACCGGCGGCTACCTCACCCAGACCGCGTACACCCACAGGGCGGTCTTCGACCTGCACCCCGAAACCGATGTGTACTGGTGCACGGCCGACGTCGGCTGGGTCACCGGGCACTCATACGTCACCTACGCACCGCTGATCAACGGCGCCACCCAGGTCATGTACGAAGGAACCCCGGATTCCCCGCACCAGGGCCGGTGGTGGGAAATCATCGAGAAGTACAAAGTCTCCATCCTTTACACCGCCCCCACCGCCATCAGGACCTTCATGAAGTGGGGCAAGGACATCCCCGCCAAGTACGACCTCGCCTCCATCCGTGTCCTCGGATCCGTCGGGGAACCCATCAACCCCGAAGCGTGGATGTGGTACCGCGAAGTCATCGGCGGAAACAACGCACCGATCGTCGATACCTGGTGGCAAACCGAAACCGGCGCGCAAATGATCGCACCCCTGCCCGGAGTCACCGCCACCAAACCAGGCTCAGCCCAAACCCCGCTCCCCGGCATCGCCGTGGACGTCGTGGACGAGCAAGGCCAATCAGTACCCAACGGCTCCGGCGGCTACCTCGTCATCCGCGAACCCTGGCCCGCGATGCTCCGCGGGATCTGGGGAGACCCCCAACGCTTCAAAGACACCTACTGGTCCAGATTCGAAAACATGTACTTCGCCGGAGACGGCGCCAAAAAAGACGACGACGGCGACATCTGGCTCCTGGGCCGGGTCGATGACGTCATGAACATCTCCGGGCACCGCCTCTCCACCACCGAAATCGAATCCGCCCTCGTCTCCCACCCCGCCGTCGCCGAAGCGGCAGTTGTCGGCGCCGCGGACACCACCACCGGGCAGGCAATCGTCGCGTTCGTCATCCTCCGCGGGGACGCCGTCGACACCGGGGACGCCACGGTCCAGGAACTCCGAAACCACGTCGGCCACGAAATCGGCCCCATCGCCAAACCCAAAACCATCCTCATCGTCCCCGAACTGCCCAAAACCCGCTCCGGAAAAATCATGCGCCGCCTCCTCAAAGACGTCGCCGAAGGCCGCGACGTCGGAGACGCCACCACCCTCGCCGACAACACAGTCATGCAACAAATCGCGGCGTCCCTCAAAAAATAAGGAAAGGCGGGGCACTCAGCGGCCCCAGCAGGCAAAGAGCTGGATCCCACCATCGTGATGAGCTGATGCGAGGGGGTCATCCGGAAGCGTCCTCAGTGGGGCCACGCCGTCAGGGTTCCCAGGCCGAGCTTGCGAGGCTAGGGGGAAGGTGGGGACGGAACGAGCAGCACGCGGAGGATGACCCGCTCGCGTCAGCGTGATGCATGCCTAGACTGGGACCAGCCCTTTCCCCTGCCTTAAGGATTCCGCTGAGATGCTCGCCGCAGCACGTCACCAAGCCATCGTGGATGCAGTCCAGCGCGATCGGATAGTGCGCGTCTCCGACCTTGCCCAGCAACTGGGCGTCTCCCTGATGACCGTTCGCAGGGACATCGATCTCCTGGAAGAAGCTGGACGGGTGGAACGGATCCATGGCGGCGCGAAGCTGCCGGGCGATGCCAGTACGCACGAGCCGGGGTTTGAACTCAAGTCCACGCAACTGACGGTTGAAAAGCGGGCCATTGCTTTGGAGGCTGCCTCACTCGTCCAGGAAGGAATGGCCGTAGGGCTGAGCGCCGGGACCACAACGTGGGCGCTGGCACGGGAACTCGCGGCGGGGCCACGGATCACAGTAGTCACCAACTCGGTACGTATCGCCGATCTTTTCCAGGTAGATGTATCCGCGGGGTCCAACCGTACCCGCTCCACCGTGATCCTTATCGGCGGTGAGCGCACGCCGTCGGACGCGCTTGTGGGGCCAATCGCCACCGCGGCGCTTAGGCAGCTGCATCTGGACGTCCTGTTCCTCGGCGTCCATGGAATGGACGCCGAAGCAGGGTTCACCACTCCGAACCTGCTGGAAGCTGAAACCAATCGGGCGTTTATGGAATCGGCCCGGAAGGTGGTGGTCCTGGCGGACCATACCAAGTGGGGCACCCTCGGGATCAGCACCATCGCCAAGCTTGAGGAGGCTGATGAGGTCATCAGCGATTCAGGGCTGGGCATGGATGCCCAGCGCAGCCTTCAGGAGCGCGTCAGCAGGCTGCGGATTGCCGAACTGGCTACTGCCCAAGCTTGAGAGAACACACGCCTGAGAACGCAGGGCTGGAATACAAGCTCTACGTAACGGTCCTGGTGCACCCGCAGGATTGCCGGACCAGCAACTTGGTGGGAAACAGCTGGTGGCCGGCCGACTTACCGCGATCGGCCCCGATCAAGGCACTGACGGCGGCCTCGGCCATGGCTTTGACAGGCTGCTCCACCGTGGTGAGGGCCGGCCAGCTGTACTCCGCTTCAACCGAGCCGTCGAAGGAAGCCACTGCGATATCCCCGGGGACAGAGACCCCGGCCTCGTGGATCGCGCGGAGAATTCCGATGGCCTGCATGTCTGAGCTGGCAAAAATCGCCGTCGGCCTGTTCGCGGAGGCCAGCAGCCGCTGACCGGCAGCATAACCGCCCGCCCGCGAAAAGGGCCCGCGCACAATCGGACCTTCCAGCAGACCGGCATCCGAGAGCGCCTGCAGCCACCCTTTTTCGCGGCCGTCCAAGTCGTTGGCGGTATTGGTGCCCATGGCGAGGCCGATATTCGTGTGCCCATGACCGATCAGGTGCTCAACTGCGATCCTCGCGCCGGCGGCCAGGTCTACGCCAACGCTGCTGAAGCCCGGAGCCGCGTCCCCGTGGTTCAGCAGCACCGCCGGGATATCGGCGTCGTCCAGTTCCACAAGGTCGGGTTCAAAAAGCACGCTGGCCAGCACCACACCGTCCACCTGCCGGGCAGCAAGGTTCCGGATATGACGGCGTTCCTTGGCCACGCTCCCATCGGAATTTGTCAGAACCAGGGCATAGCCACACTCCGCGGCTGCATCCTCAACGGCGTGAGAGAGCAAGGAGAAGAACGGGTTGCTGTTATCCGGGATCACCAGGCCGATGGTTTCACTGGAACCCAGCTTCAGGGCGCGCGCGGCAGCGTTGGGACGGTACCCGAGTACCCGGATGGCGTCCTGCACTTTGGCTTCCGTCGCCGGGGCAACTTTCTTCGGGCCACCGTTCACAACGTAGCTGACGACGGCGGTGCTTACGCCTGCGTACCGGGCAACATCCTTCCGGGTTACCGGGCCGCGAGGAGCCTGCACTGTGGGAGTCGTCATGGTTTAGATCCTAGCTAGAGAGTCGGCGGAGCATCGCCAAAGTCCCGGATAGGAAGGCGCTCACCGCCGTTGAGGGCTGACTCGTGGGCCACGATCCCCGGCAGGGTAAACCGGGCAGCAACCCACGCGTTCACCGGCGGCATGCTGCGGTTGTTGACGGCCGTGACGAAGTCGTCCACCAGGAAATGATGACTTCCCTCATGGCCGTTGGGGGCGCCGCGGAATTCCTCAGGAAGCCGGGCAGGATCGTGTACAGGGGCCAGGCCTGAGACGAAGGCATCGCGCAGTTCCGGGGCAACGTTGGCAAGCGAGGGGTCATCCAGAGGAATGCTGGGCCGCGTCTCCATCAGGGCGGAGATGTCCTGAACGTCCTTCTTGTCCTGCCACACGGTGACATGGGCCAGCTGTTCCAGGCTTGCCTCGGTGCCGAAGAACCTGAAGCGCGATTCACGAATATGCGAGGGGTAGCCCACCCGGCGCATCTCGTTGGTCCGCATCACTCCGCCGTCGTTCAGTTCAAAAAGGGCCGTGGCATTGGAGAAGTCGTTGCCGAACATGCTGACGCCCTTGTCGAAGACACCGTCCCCGCGGCTGTCACTGACTCCGACGCAGCTCACACTGACAGCATGGGCAGGAACTGCCCCCAGGACTCCGCCGATGGCATGCGTCGGGTAGAGCATGGGCGGATAGCTCGCAGTCTCTTTCCAGCTCTCGCCGCCGCTATACCGGTAGGCATCATAAAAGCCGAGGTCCATGTCGTGGACGTAGTCCCCCTCGGAGTAGAAGACGCGGCCAAACCGCCCGGCGGCATGCTGCTCCCGGGCGTAGACGGTGGCGGGGTTGTAGTAGCTCGTTTCGCCCATCATGTAGACGTTCCCGGTCTCGCGGACGGCGTCGATGATCCGTGAGATCTCCTCCTCCGAGACAGCCATCGGAACAGCCGAATAGACGTCTTTGCCGGCGCGCAGTGCCTGCTCTACCAAGGGTCCGTGGGTCCAGCGCTGAGTAAAGATGGCAACGGCGTCGACGTCGGACGCAAGGAGCTCCTCGAAGCTGTCCAGGACGCCGTCGAGGCCCCATTGCTTACACGCCGAAGCGGCTCTTTCCGGAAGTTCGTCCACGACAACGACGCTGCTAACGCCGGGGTGAAGCCTGAAAAGGTGGGCGAACTGCCCCCCGAATTGACCCGCCCCTACGACCCCCAGCGAAAACGCCATTGTTCCTCCATGAATGGTTTCAATCCCGCTGCCCGGGCGGGCAGCAACTGATTCCCAGTGTTGCATCGCCATCTACTCGAGTCAACAGACAGACAGCCCGCAGCAAGTTCTTCTTGGAAATAAAAGAATTCACTCTTGCCACCGCCTTTCTACTCGTGTAGATTCACTCCCAGCTGTTATCCATGTCACACCTACGGAAGGTCGACGATGACCACCATCACTAAACTTCCTGACCCGCCGACAGGCGGAACCAAGAAGGCCGGGACTCTTGCCCCGGTCCGAAAGGGCCAACGCATCGGTGACCTCAAAATGGCACTGGTGTTTATCTTCCCGGCGATGATCGGCTTCGTCGTCTTCTTCCTGATCCCCACCATCCGCGGCGTCTACCTCAGCTTCACCGAGTACAGCATCCTGGGTGACCCCACTTGGATCGGCGTCAAAAACTACGTCTCCATTTTTGCCGATGAGCTCTTCTGGAACTCGATGGCGGTGACCGTCCAGTATGTGGCGATCAACATCGGATTCCAGACGGTCATTGCGCTTGGCCTGGCCCTCCTCATGCACCGGGTGGCAAAGTCAACGTTCATCCGCGGCGCCCTCTTGTTGCCGTTCTTCGTGGCCAACGTGATCGTTGCGCTCCTGTGGTTCTGGATGCTCGACTACCAGTTGGGTATCGTGAACGAGGTCATCAACTGGATGGGCCTTCCCCGTATCGCGTTTTTCGGCAGCGAGCAATGGGCCATCCCGACCATCGCGGCCGTCAACGTGTGGCGCCACATGGGTTACACCGCCCTGCTGATCTTTGCCGGGCTCCAGGCCATTCCACAGCACGTCTACGAAGTGGCCTCCCTGGATGGCGCTTCACCCACCAGGACCTTCTGGGGCATCACCATTCCTCTCCTGCGCCCCGTCCTGGTGCTCGTCCTGGTGGTCACTGTGATCGGATCGTTCCAGGTCTTCGACACGGTGGCAGTCACCACAGGTGGCGGACCCATCAACGCCTCGCGGGTGATCCAGATGTACATCTACCAGAAGGCGTTCACCGAGTCTGACTTCGGGTATGCCTCTGCACTGTCCGTCATTCTCTTCGTCATCCTCGCCCTGGTGGCCTTCATTCAAATGAAGTTCCTCAAGGGCAATGAATCGGATCTGGACTAAGGACCCCGCAATGACTACTACGTCTCCTTCCCGTCAAGATGCAGGCCGGCCCTCCGCCCGCCGCGGAGCTGATGCCCCGATCAAGCCCGTCATCACCAAGCCCCGCAAGCCCATCAACTGGGGCCGCGCCGGCGCCTGGGCCCTTGTTGTCATCGCTCTGATCGTCACCATTGCACCGTTCCTGTGGATGCTTCGCACAGCCCTTTCCAGCAACCATTCCCTCGCTGCGAATGCAGGCAACCTCCTGCCGGCCGACTTCAGCTGGGGCGCTTTCAAACGCGTTATGGGCCTGCAAACCCCTGAAGAAGCCATAGCTGAGGGCGGCTCCGGTGCCGCGATCAACTTCTGGTGGTATCTCCGAAGCTCCATCATTGTCTCCACTCTGGTGACTGCCGGACAGGTTTTCTTCAGCGCCATGGCGGCCTATGCCTTCTCCAGGCTGCGTTGGCCGGGCCGCGAAAAGGTCTTCGCCCTGTTCCTGGCGACCATGATGGTGCCGCCGATCTTCACCGCGCTGCCCAACTTCCTGATGATCAAGAACCTGGGCCTCCTGAACACCTACGCCGGTATTATCCTCCCCTTCCTGTTCATGACGCCCTTCGCAATCTTCTTCCTGCGCCAGTTCTTCATGAGCATGTCCCGGGAAGTTGAAGAGGCAGCCATGCTCGACGGCGCCAAAAAGTTCCGTATCTTCTTCCAGATCGTGCTGCCCAACGCTGCCGCCCCCATGGCCACGCTGGCTTTGCTGACTTTCGTCGGCACCTGGAATGAGTACTTCTGGCCGCTGCTGGTGGGCCAGGACGAGAACGTCCGGGTCCTCACAGTGGGCCTGGGGGTCTTCAAGTCCCAGTCGCCGCAGGGCGCCCCGGACTGGAGCGGCCTTATGGCGGCCACCCTTATTGCCGCCCTTCCGGTCCTCCTGCTCTTTATCGCCTTCGGCAAGAAGGTGGTCAACTCCATCGGCTTCTCCGGCGTCAAATAGTCCCACCGTTCCCCCTCACCCCCAACCGCACCCTGCTTAGACGTAAAAACGAAAGGTTCATGATGAAGAAATCTATCGGCGTCGTCGCTGCCGCCGCAGCCATCGCCCTATCCCTGTCCGCCTGCGGAGGCTCCGCGCCGGCATCCACCGAGGCCAAGGGAGAAATCAATTACTGGCTTTGGGACGCGAACCAGCTTCCGGCCTACCAGCAGTGCGCTGACGATTTCACCAAGGCCAACCCTGACATCAAAGTAAAGGTCACCCAGCGTGGCTGGGACGACTACTGGACCACCCTGACCAACGGTTTTGTTGCCGGGACTGCCCCTGACGTTTTCACAAACCACCTGGCCAAGTACCCGGAGTTCGCCTCCAAGAAGCAACTCCTCGCACTGGACGACGCCGTCAAGAACGACAAGCTTGACCTGGAGGTCTACAACAAGGGCCTGACCGATCTCTGGGTGACTGAAGACGGAAAACGCTACGGGCTGCCCAAGGACTGGGACACCATCGCGTTGTTCTACAACAAGAAGCTGATCGCCGATGCCGGTTACACCGAGGAGCAGCTGAAGGGCCTTGACTGGAACGCCAAGGACGGCGGCAGCTACGAAAAAGCGATCGCCCACCTGACCGTGGACAAGAACGGCGTGCGTGGAGACGAGTCCGGCTTCGACAAGAACAACGTTGCAGTTTACGGACTGGGGCTGGAAAACTCCGGAGCCGGCACGGGCCAGACCCAGTGGAGCTTCCTTAGCGCCACCATGGGTTGGACCCACACGGACAAGAACCCGTGGGGCAAGGAATTCAACTATGACGATCCCAAGTTCCAGGAAACGATCGCTTGGTGGACCGGGCTCGTAGAAAAGGGCTACATGCCCAAGCTGGAAACCACAGTCGGCGCCAGCGTGGCCGACAACTTCGGTGCAGGTAAGGCCGCCATCAACACCAACGGCTCCTGGATGATCGGCCAGTACACCAGCTACAAGGGAGTGGAAACCGGCATTGCCCCCACCCCCAAGGGACCGGACGGCAAGCGGGCCAGCATGTTCAACGGGCTGGCCGACTCCATTTGGGCCGGCACCAAGAACCCAGCAGCTTCAGTCAAGTGGGTCGAGTACCTGGCCTCTGCCGACTGCCAGGACGTTGTAGCTTCCAAGGCTGTGGTGTTCCCCGCCATCAGCACCTCCTCGGAACTCGCCGCCAAGGCCTTCGAGGCCAAGGGAATCGATGTCAGCGCCTTCACCACCCACGTCAAGGACGAAACCACGTTCCTCCTCCCGATCGCAGATAAGGCGGCGAAGGTTGAAGGCATCATGAAGCCGGCCATGGACGCTGTCCTGTCAGGCAAGAAGCCGGCCAGCTCGTTGAGCGAAGCCAACGATCAGGTCAACGCCCTCTTCAAGTAAGAACCCAGC
The DNA here is from genome assembly GCF_023062595.1 of Arthrobacter rhizosphaerae. Lineage (GTDB taxonomy): Bacteria > Actinomycetota > Actinomycetes > Actinomycetales > Micrococcaceae > Arthrobacter > Arthrobacter rhizosphaerae. The sequence goes on along the minus strand of NZ_JALLAN010000002.1, from coordinate 421,518 downwards.
TAGCAGTTCCGGGGCCCGCTTTGCGCGCTTGATCCACTCGAGCGTGTAAAGCGGGCCCTGCAATGATCGAATTTTTTGTACAGAAAGAGACTTATCAATGGATCCCCTGCACCTCCGTTCCGCCGGCACCAGCTTGGTGATGAGCTTCGACAACGGGGAGGCTGAGGTCATTCATTGGGGGGCTGATCTCGGCGCCGCGCTGCCGGACCTCTCCATCCTCGGCGAGCCCATTCCGCCGTCGTCGGTGGACGCGACGGTTCCCGCAGGCCTGCTTCCCCAGGCGTCCTCCAGCTGGCGCGGTCGCCCCGCCCTCCGCGGTCACAGGATTTCCGACGGCGTCTCCGGCCTCGACTTCTCGGTTCGCCTCCGGGCGGTGAAAGCCTCCGTGGTCGCCACAGGTGACGTTCCCGGGAAAGGTACTTCCGCCGTCGTCGTCCAGGCTGATGAGGAAGCCGGAATTACGGTGGAGTCCTCCCTCACCCTTCACGACGGCGGGCTGCTGGAGCTGCGGCACACCGTCACCAATACGGGATCATCGCCGTTCCAGCTGGATGAGCTGGCCACCGTCCTTCCCGTGGGACCGGACGCCGTGGAACTCCTTGACCTGACGGGCCGCTGGTGCCGCGAACGCCACCCCCAGCGCCGGTCCATCCAGCAGGGGACGTGGGTCCGAACCGGACGCCACGGACGCACCGGCCACGATTCCTCACTCCTGTTCGCCGCAGGCAGCGCCGGCTTCGGCAACCGCCACGGCAAGGTCTGGGCAACCCACCTGGCCTGGAGCGGCAACCACGAACAGTTCGCCGACACCATCGCTGACGGCCGCACCATGATTGGCGGCTCGGAACTCCTCGGTTCAGCCGAAGTGATCCTCGAGCCCGGAACGAGCTACACCACCCCCGCCCTGTTCGCGGCATACTCGGACCGCGGCCTGGACGGCATCAGCGAGGCCTTCTACAGCTGGTTCCGCGCCAGGCCTCACCACGTACTCCCGGCGGCCGGTGGCGGAAAACCGCGGCCAGTGGTCCTCAACGTCTGGGAGGCCGTGTACTTCGACCACCGCCTCGACACTCTGATCGAGCTCGCAGATTCCGCCGCCGATCTCGGGGTAGAACGGTTTGTGCTCGATGACGGCTGGTTCCTTGGCCGTCGCAACGACCAGGCGGGCTTGGGCGACTGGTACGTTGACGACGCCCTGTGGCCTGACGGACTTCACCCGCTCATCGATGCCGTCAATGCCCGTGGCATGGAGTTCGGCCTCTGGGTGGAGCCGGAAATGGTCAACCTTGATTCGGACACAGCCAGGGCACACCCCGAATGGATTGTAGGCCCGGCAAGCTTGTCCTATAAGGACGGCGGCAGGCTGGCTTTGCCCTGGCGTTCCCAGCACATCATTGACCTCGTCAATCCTGACGCCTGGCAGTTCATTTTTGACCGGATCGATTCCCTCCTCCGGGAATACAAGATCAGCTACCTCAAATGGGACCAGAACCGTGACCTGACTGAGCACGGGCACGCAGGGCGCGCCTCTGTCCACGAACAGACGCTGGCCGCCTACCGGTTGTTCGACGAGCTCCGCAAGGCGCATCCCGGCGTCGAAATCGAGAGCTGCTCTTCAGGAGGTGCCAGGGTGGACCTGGGCATCCTTGAACGCACCGACCGGATCTGGGCATCGGACTGCAACGACGCCCTCGAACGCCAGACCATCCAGCGCTGGACCGGGCTGGTAGTACCGCCGGAACTGGTCGGTGGCCATGTTGGTCCCACCACGTCCCACACCACCGCCCGGACCCATGACCTGTCCTTCCGCGCGATCACTGCCCTGTTCGGACACTTCGGGATGGAGTGGGACGTCCGTGAAGTACAAGGCCCGGAGCGTGAGGAGCTCCAGCGCTTTATCGCCTTGTACAAGGAGCACCGGGGCCTCATCCACTCCGGCACGATGATCAGGGCTGATGTCCCCAAGGGTTCCCTGATGCTCCACGGGGTCGTACCTGCTTCCTCGCCGGAACCTGGTGAAACCGGCGGATTGTTTGCGGTGGTGAGCACGGGGACCGGTTTCGCCGAGCAGCCCGGAAGAATCGCCATTCCCGGCCTTGTTCCCGAACAGCCTTACCGCGTCGAGGCCATCTTCCCGGCCCCTGGTGATGCTGACTATGGACATACCTTCACCCAGACGCAGCCGCCTGCCTGGCTTAATTCAGGAGCCGAAGCGACAGGACGGTTCCTCGCGGAAGTCGGCCTGCCGATGCCCATTCTCAACCCCGAGCATGCCTTGGTCCTGAAGTTCACCAGCTTGTAGCTAGCACTGTGCAGCGAGCACTTGATACGAACAGGCCGTGCCGGCCCGAAAGGGCCGGCACGGTTTGATCGATAAGCAGCCTCAGCAGGAGCCGTCAGCTCCGGGCGTCGACGAGCACCACTTCAAATTCGGTGGCGCCCAACATGAATTTCGCGTTCGGCAAGGCGAGCGTTCCGCCAATCAGGGCAGCCGTCGTCGGAATCAAGAAGGCCGGACTGGTGATGACTTCCTCAACAACGCCCGAGGACAGTGTGGCATCCAACTGGATGCGGCTGACCTGATTGCTGAAGTTCTGAACCGCCCAGATGGTGTTGCCTTGAGCGATGATGCCGTCAACGTTGGTCAACACCACCGGGTTTCCGGCAGTGTCGGTGACCATGATCGGTGCACTGCCGCCGGCTTCGGGGTCAACGGTGAACAGGGTGCCCAGTCCGGAGTGTGCCACAATCAGCGTCTGGCCGCCGCGGACGGCCGTGATCCCGTTGACGTTGAATCCGAAGGTGTCGTTGGCGGCCGGGCCACTCAAGGGGAGGACTTCAAAGGTCCCCAGGTTCCCCTGGTTGTCAACAGGGATGAAGTAGAGCACTCCTTCGAATGAGTTGGTGAACCAGGCGCCTTCTTGGGTGAGGGTGACATCGTTGATGAAACCCGTTCCCGCAGGCGCGAGCTGGTAGGTGGCAACGGTGTCGCCGGTTTGCAGGTCATAGACGTAGGCCTGGCCGGTGCCGCCTCCTGCGACGAACAGGAGGTCGTTCTTCACATCCACTTTCATGCCGGCGGCTGCCCGGCCTTCCGGAGCCGTGATGAACTCTTCGGCCGTCCCTGTACGGATGTCCCCGCGGTAAATATCACCGCTCACAAGATCTCCAGCAAAGAACGTGGTTCCCTTACCGGCAGCAATCCCCTCAGCTCCTTCTGCTTCGGGGAGATCGATGACGGTAGTCCCCCCGTTTGAGGCCTGGGGCGCGGCCAACGTTGCAGGTGCGGCCAGCAGCAGGGCCGCCAGCGCGGCAATCGTTGCGGCGGCATTGCGGAATAACGTGAATTTCCTGGCATTTGTAGACATGATTCTCCCCGCTTCGGGTTCTTCCGTGCGGGCTTTTTCTGGGTACGAACGGGCTACTCCGCACGATGGTTTTTCCAGTGTAGGCAACCCCGCCACGAGTAGCCATAGCTCCCCACTGGACCACTTTTCAGGCAGCCAAACGGCCCAGCCGGGAGGAGATTGCCGAGCCGAGCAGGAGCACGCGAAACGTTCGTTCTGTAGCTTCCCTGAGAAGCATCGCGCCCTCTGCCACAGCACGGTCCATGTCCATGGGAATCGGGATAATTCCCGAAATAGCGTCGATCCCGGCGGCGTGAACGTCGTGGGCATCCTTACCGATCGATCCGGCGAAGGCCAGAACCGGGACACCCGCTGCCTGCGCCCGTTTTGCCACTTCGGCTGGCACTTTTCCCCGGGGAGTTTGGAAGTCAATAGCTCCTTCGGCGGTGACCACCAGGTCCGCGTCAGCGATGCAGGCATCCAGGTCGATTCCAGCCAGCCCGGAATCCAGCAGCAGCTCCAAGCGAGGCACCAGGTTGGCTCCAATCGCTGCCAGACCTGCCCCTAAACCCCCGGACGCCCCTGTCCCTGCTCCGGTCCTGAGATCCAGTTCAGACTTGCCCGACGCCGCGGCAAGCACCGCTGCCCACCGATCGAAACCAGAGGAGAGGACCTCGACCTGTTCCGGCGTGGCTCCTTTCTGGGGTCCAAAAACCCGCGCCACTCCCTGGGGACCACACAGAACGTTGAAAGGATTAAGGGCAAGATCGATCCTGCAGGCCGCCAACCTGGCATCCAGTGTGCTGAGATCAATTCCCTCAACCTTCGCCAAGGACTGCCCTCCCTCCTCCAGCGCCTCCCCGTTCGAGCCATGAATTCGTGCCCCAAGAGCCCGCAAGGCGCCCGCACCGCCGTCGGACGTTCCGGAATCCCCGCAGCCCACAATGATCCGCTCCGCACCTTCATCCAGAGCGGCCAGAATGAGTTCTCCCACACCGCGGGTAGAAGTCAGGCCTGGATTTCGGCAGTCCTTGGGTACCAGCTTCAAACCGGCCGCTGCGGCCATTTCCACCACCGCCGTCCTGCCCGCCGCTCCGCCGAGCATGGCGAAATGCGACGATACTTTCTGACCGAGCGGCCCTGTCACCTCCCGGGTCACGATCCTTCCCCCGGTGGCCGCCGCCAGGGCAACAGCCGTACCTTCGCCGCCGTCGGCCAGCGGAACTGATCTGACCTGAACGCCGGGGATCACCTGCCGTATGCCCGCGGCTATGGCGGCTGCGACCTCCACAGCATCGAGACTTTCCTTGAATCCTGAAGGAGCCACGAGGATCCTTTGCGGAATGGACATGACCATTGGAGCCACCTTTAGCTAGTGGTTAGTGGGACGGAAAGAGCGGAAGGCCCATGTGCGGCCAGACAAAAAAGCTGAAAAGCAGGACGACGACGGCATTGGCCGGACCCAGCCACGCCGAGAGCCGCAGGAGATCGCGGGGCTCGTAATTGGCTTGGCCATCGGTTTCGGCGAAGAGAGCGACGGGTTTGGCTGAGCTCGTAAGGGTGTGGCAGAAACCGGCAGCAGCTGTCGATGCGAAGGCCGCGGCCACAGGGTCAACACCCATCGCCCCGGCTGACGCCACCACGATGGGGATAAGCACTGCCGAACGCGCCGAACGGGATTGGATGACCAGATGAGCAGAAGTGGAAATTGCCACGACGGCGACCACAAAAATCACCGGTTTGGCAGGACCAAGCAATTCCACGGGGCCCAGGAGCGATGAAGCCAGCCAATGAGCCGCACCCGATGTCACGAGGCTGGATCCCAAGGCAAGGGTGGCGGCCATAAAAATGAGCATGGACCAGGGCACTTTCTTGAGAGCGGCACCCAGTTTGACTGAGCCGTAGTACGGCGAGGACACCACCAGCGCACCGATCAGGGCTACGAGTGCAGGCTCCAGTCCGTGGATGGGTTCGGTGCACCAAAGGACCACAACAGCGCCGAGCAGCAAGAGCGATCGGTGCTCGTCCAGATCCAGTGGACCCTTCAGCCTGGTTACAGATTGCTCCTGGAGCTGGCCGATGTTGACGCGGAGGCCCTGGGACTGATCGCTTTTGCTGGTGAAAAGCCGGAGTACGAGCTCGGTGGCCAGCACGGACGAGACCATGGCCAGAGGGAGCCCAAGAAGCAGCCAGGACGCGAAGTCGAAGCCCCGGAGTCCTGCCGATTCGAGGACCTGGCTGGTAATCAGGTGTGCTCCGGCCCCTAGGAAGGAACTCACGGCCGACAACAGAATCACCGTCGGGAAAAGAATCGACAGCATTTTCGTCACGTTCGGCCGGTCCCGCAGGGACCCACGCAGCGCAAGGAAGATGGGAAGGGCCAGCGCGGCCCGTCCGGATGTCGCAGGAATCGCGAAGGCCGTCACTACGAGTCCAAGGGAAGTCAGGTGAGCCAACTGCCGTACATTACGGGCTCCCGTGATTACAAAGGCCGCGCCGCGGGCGGCAAGCCCTGTCGAGGCTACCGCGCTGGCGATGACAAAGGCGGCCATCAACAGCCAGATGGATTCTTCACCGAGGGCGTGGAAGAGGCTCTGCGTGGGCAAAGTTCCGCTGATCACCAGAGCGACGGCGGCGCCGAGGGCAACATAGGTGTCCTCCACCTTCGTGAAAATCCAGAACCACACGGCTCCAACGAAGATGCACAAAGTGATAGCAGCGTGGGCGCTGAGGCCCTGCCCGTACAGCACGGTGGCAGTCAGCCCGGCCATGGCACCAAGTGCAACGAGAAGCGATATCGCCGACGCCAGGGAAAGGACGCCGGAGGGACGCCACTTGTTCATTTCCCTGACGGTGCGTTCCACCGAGGAGGGCGCAGTCGATTCGAAATAGATGGTTTTCATCGCAGCCGGTAACCCGCTCCGCGGAGGGTTTCGAGCCTGTCCGCTCCGATTTTCCCCCGCAGGGCACGTACGTAGACGTCCACGACGTTGGAGGCAGGATCAAAATCAAGGTTCCAGGCGTGGGATATGAGCTGCTCCCGTGTAAGCACCTGCCCGGGATGTCGGAGGAAAACTTCCAGCAAGGAGAACTCCCTTGCCGTCAGATCGGTGTCCGTGTCACCGCAGCGTACGCGGCGGCTGCGGAGGTCCAGCTCAAGGTCGCCATGTTGGAGCGCCATCGTCATGCCCGGTTGGGCGTCGTCCTGGAGCCGGAGCCGGATCCGGGCCAGAAGCTCCGCGAACTGGAATGGCTTGGTCATGTAGTCATTGGCGCCGCTTTCCAGCCCGTACACAGTGTCTGAGACCGAATCGCTGGCCGTGAGCACAATCACCGGGGTCTTGGAGCCTTCGCCCCGGAGCTGGGCCAGAACCTCAAAACCGTTCAGGGTGGGCAGCCCGATGTCGAGGATCAACATGTCGAACTCACCAGATCTGGCAAGCAGAAGTGCGCTGGCGCCGTCATCCACCACAAGGCATGAGTAAGCTGCGGCGCTGAGGCCCTTCTCGATGAACCCGGCGATGCGTGGATCGTCTTCGGCAACAAGGATCCTGCTCATGCCTGCCCCTTTCGTGAGACATCAGCTCGTGACCCATCAGCGGGGCTCGTGACTGATTCGTGGTCATGTTGGTCGTGTTCCGGCTGGTCCGGAGCAGGAATAGTCAGACCGAAAGTGGCACCTTTCCCTGCGCTGCTGCGCAGCCACGCGGTCCCGTGGTGTGCCTCAGCGATACTGAGCACAATGGCCAGCCCGAGGCCGGCTCCTGGCCTGGAGCGTGGAGACGTCCGTGAGGCTTCCCCGCGGTGAAACCGTCCAAAAATTGCCGCTGCTTCATCCTCAGCCACTCCCATGCCCTTGTCCGCAACCCAGATGGAGAACGTTCTTCCCGCCCCCTCCCCGGCAAAGGAAGAGCCCAATGAGACCGTGGATCCCTCTTCCGAGTATTGGCAGGCGTTGGTAGCCAGCTGCAGTACAGCCTGTGTGATGCGCTGCGGATCCGCCTTCAGATTGCCCTCTGCGATCTCCAGAATCGGCCATCCCCGGTGTCCAAGGGTCTGGGCCTTCGCTTCAATGTCCAGAAGCAACGATGCGGCGTCAACATCCTGCAGCCTGGTGAAGCCGGGCCTGTCCACCTTCGCCAGGAGGAGCAGGTCAGTCACGATCCGTCCCATCCTGGCCAGCTCATCATCAACGAGCGCCAAGGTCCTCTGCCTGTCATTCGGGTTGTCTTCCATCAGTTCCAGATGGCCCCTGATAACCGTTATTGGCGTCCGCAGCTCATGTGACGCATCATCCACGAAGGCCCGTTGGGTCCTGTATGCCACCTCCAGACGGTCAAGCATTGTGTTGAACGTGACGGCCAGGGCCGAGATGTCGTCATTTCCCTGCACGGGGACGCGGGCCGTGAGGTCGCTCTCGGAGATGTCCGCGGCCACGCGCCGGACCTCCCGGACAGGACGCAGGATCTGGCCTGCCACCAGCCATGCCATTCCGGCGGTGACGGCCAAGCCACCGAGGGACACGAAGAAGATGATGAGAGTGGTAGCCGCTACTCCGGCCAGCCGGGGAGCCATGTAGTAGCCGACAATCAAGTAGCCTGTTTCCGGCCCCGAGACAATGGGCAACCTGGCCCAGTGGAGCTCGCCGCCTGTGGTCTGGGCAATTCCGGAAGAAGCAGTCCCTGTCCGGATGGAATCAATGAGGGCCTTGTCCTCCGGAAGCCGATGGCTGATCGACGAGGAGTGGAGTGCCCCCGTGGGCGTATAGAGAACGCGCCGGTCCACGCTGCCAAGGATCACTTCATCCTGGGCTGCCGATTGGCGGCTCAGATACCGTTCGAGCATCTTCTCGATGCTGGTGAATGGCTTGGCGGTGGTTGGATCGACACCTTCCGCCGAGAACGCCCGGAATTCACTGAGCTCCTGTGCGATGGCCTCATGGGCCTCGGTCCGTGCATGGTTCACCATCAGCGAGCGCACAGTGAGCAGCACAGCCAACAGCGTCAGAGCGGTTGTGAAGAGAATCCAACCCGCGATACGCCAACGTGCCGGCACCCTCGAGCCGAGCCTCTGCCCGCGGACATTCCCGCTGCCGCGGGCTGTCTCCCCGGCGGGCGAAGGCGGCCCGGCGGGCGACGGCGGCTCGGCGGGCGACGGCGGCTCAGTCGGGCCGGGCGCTTCCACGGTATCGGCAGCTCCGGGTACGTCGAGTCTTTGGTCAGCCTCCACAGTTCGGTTCACGTCCCCCCGCACCGCCATCAGTCATCTCCGTCTTCGACGTCGTCGTCATCTATGACAACCGGCGGCACCACCGGTGCTGGCCCCGGAGCCGCGGGCGGCGGCTCCGGGGCCGGGACGGGAGCGGGTTCAGGTTGACCTGGCGCCGGGACGCCAGATGGCGTTGGCGCCGGCGTTGGCGCCGGCGTTGGCGCCGGCGTTGGCGCCGGGGCTGGGCCCGGCCCTTGTTGCGGTTCCAAAGCAGGCACAGGAGGCGCGCCGGGCACGGAACCGAGTTTCACGGGTTTGGCATCCACATCGGGAGGACCGGCGGGCGCTGCCAACAGGCTTCCCCCCAAGGCAAGAAGCACCGGCGCTACCAGCACCGCTGCCATCAATAGAGCCCGTCGCATCATTTCCATGTACTCATCGTGTCAGCCGCTCATGAAGCTCCCATGAAACGCCTGTGAAAAAATCTTCATCTCGGCGGGACCACCGAAGCCGGGAACCAACATCCCCTAGAGTTGGGGCATGAACGACGCACAGCCAGCCAACGGACGCAGCCGCGGAACCATCCTCATTCTCAATGGGCCCAACCTGAATCTGCTCGGAACCCGGGAACCTGAAAAGTACGGTACCGCGACGCTCGCTGACATCGAGCAGCTCGCCAAAGACACAGCTGCCGCCCATGGCCTGGACGTCGAATGCTTCCAGTCCAACCACGAAGGCGCACTGGTGGACGCCATCCATGCTGCCCGAGGCAAGGCCGTAGGGATCGTGCTGAACGCCGGAGCGTACACGCACACGTCGGTGGCCATCCGGGATGCGATCTCTGCGGTGCACCTGCCCACCGTTGAGGTCCATATCACCAACGTCCATGCCCGCGAGGCCTTCAGGCACCACTCCTACCTCTCGGATGTCAGCAAAGCGGTGATTGCCGGTGCCGGGATCATGGGCTACCGGTTCGCCGTCGAGTACCTGGCAGCGCTTGGTTCCGGAAACGCCTGACAATGGCTTCCGGCGGTTCTGCAACTGCTGACTGGTACAGGACCTTCGGGACCGTTGATGCCCCGGGTTCCTCCGACTGCTACGCGGAATGGGCCTTGGGGGTGGCGCGGGATCCGGAACTGATCCGGCTCATTGACGAACTGCCACACACGAAGCGTCAACCGCTGCTGCTATTTGCCGCTGCACGCTTCCTCGGCGCTGACGTGAGCCCGTACCCCCAATTCCGGAACTTCCTGGAGTCCCACTGGTCCGAGGTGACACGGACGGTGCTGTCCCGCGCCACGCAGACCAATGAGGTAGGTCGTTGCGCCACGCTGCTGCCATCGCTGGGCCTGATCGCGAGCCAGGAAGAGCGGCCTTTGGCCCTGATCGAGGTGGGCGCCTCCGCCGGGTTGGCTTTGTTTCCGGACAAATACCGTTACGAGTTCGACGCCGGGACCCAGGTCGCGCGCCTTTCGCCAACGGGTCCGGGAGCCAGCCTTGCAAACAGCCCGCTCCTGAGGTGTGCCACCGCGGGCCCGGTGCCCTTACCCCCGCAACTGCCCACTGTGGTGTGGCGCGCAGGGATTGACCTGAACCCGTTGGACGTCCGCAATCCTGACGACGTTGCCTGGCTTGAAGCCCTCGTCTGGCCTGAGCAGGAATTCCGTCGCGAACGCCTGCACCAGGCCATTGCCATCGCCCAGCTGGAGCCTCCTTTGCTGCTGGCCGGGCATCTGAATGAGCAACTGCAGACCCTTGTTGACCAGGCTCCGGCAGATGCAGCGCTCGTGGTTTTCCACAGCGCCGTCATGGGCTATCTGAGCAGCAGGGAGAGGGCTCAGTTCCAGGCAATCATGGCAAACCTCACGGCGCGTGGCAGTCATTGGCTGTCCAACGAGGGCAACACCGTCATCGAGCAAGAGGACGGATCAAGCGTTGTTCCGAGCATTGACGAGGCCCGGCTCAAAGGGCGTTTCCTGGTCTCACATAACAGTGAGCCGGTTGCCATCGCCGGTCCGCACGGTCAAAGCCTCGAATGGCTCTAGCTCACGCTGAGGACGCTACTTCTGGATGCACTGGCCCGGGGATACGGCATCGGTGAGCGAGGGCGCCTGGGCGGCCACGGGATTGAGGTCATCCATGGGAATCGCGAAGCCCAATGCGGCGTCCGACGTCGCCTTGGCGAAGATTACTCCTGCCACCTGTCCGTCAACGGTCAGGAGCGGGCCGCCTGAATTACCTGGCTGGACGTCCCCGGCGAGCCGATAGACGTCGTCGGGCGTTGGATTATTGCCGTAGATATCGGGCACCAGCACAGTGGCAATGTCCTGGACCGTGGCCGGTTTGGACTGGAACGGGCCGCCATGGGGGTAGCCGGCAAACGCCGCCGGGCTGCCGTTGGGAAGGTCGGGGCTCAGCCCCAGCGGCGCCGAGGGCAGTCCCTCAACTGCCAGGACGGCGAGGTCACGCTGGCCGTCGAAGTACACCACCCGCCCGGGGTACGCCCCGCCGTCGGGCAGCTCCACAACAGGCTGCGACACGCCCGCCACGACATGGGCGTTCGTCACTACCCTGCCGGGCGAAACAACAAAGCCGGTACCGGTCTGGTTCTGCCCGCATTGGTAGGCGGTTCCGGCAATTTTCAGGACGGACTGGGCGGCCCGGTTCAGTCCCGGAGTGTCGGTGCTGGCATTCGGAACCTGGACTGGTTGGCCTTGGCCGAAGCCCTCGATCAGGGTGGGAATGCCATTGCCTATGACAGTGGAACGCAGCTGCGCCATTGTGGCTTTGACAGGCGTCGGCGTCAGGCCGTCGATGAATCTGATCACCTTGGACTCGGCCAGTTGCTGCGAGACAAACGGGACACCCAGTGCACTGATGCTGAACGCAAGCATGGACATAACGAGAGCCGCCACCACAACGTTGACGGCGCCGCCTACCCCGCGGTCGACAGCCCGCAAAGGCTGAATTCGCACGGCGCTGCGGACTCTCCGGCCGATAGCCGTCCCCAGTGCATGCCCCAAAACCATGAGGACGACGGCGGTGCCAATGACCGCTGTGAGCCGCCAACCGGTGTCCTCAACGAAATCACTGACGAGGGGTATGGAGACAAAGGCCGCAACTGCCCCTACCGCGAATCCGGCAATTCCACCGAGGGTTACCAGAAAGCCGTTGCGCAGACCATAGATCAGATAGGACAAGAGCGTCAGAATCAGCGCCAGGTCCAAAACGGTCAAGCCGAACACCAAGGCTCCTTACATACAGTTAGGATCCGATTCTACTGGCGAAGTCTGACAGTTTGCCTTCAATGGGGTGACCCCGGCGGACGCCGCCGGGCAGTCGATCCTCGTCCATCCGGCCCTCCGCCGGGCTCTCTTCAGCGCCGTTCCGGGCGTTTCCCGTGCCAAGTACGTCACAGAACCGCCAAAATTCTGGAACAATGGCAAAAGCGCCCACAGCCGACACTTTTACTCAGGAGATTTCATGGACATCGAGGTATTGCGCCGCGCACCCCTTTTCGCCACGCTCGACGACGAAGCTTTCCGTCTGCTGACGGACGAACTCACCGAGGTGGACCTGTCGCGCGGAGCGTCGGTCTTCCGCGAAGGCGACCAGGGTGACCAGCTGTACTTCATCGTCTCGGGCAAGGTAAAGCTCGGCCGCACCTCCCCCGACGGCCGCGAGTCCCTGTTGGCGATCCTTGGCCCGGGCGAGCTTTTCGGCGAAATGGCCCTGTTTGACCCGAGCCCGCGCACAGCAACGGCCACGGCTGTCTCTGAAACACGGCTGGCAGGGTTGAGGAATGAAAGCCTCAACGCCCTCCTTCGCACCCGTCCAGAGGTTTCGGCCCAGCTGCTGCAGGCCCTTGCCCGCCGGCTCCGCCGCACCAACGACTCCCTCTCAGACCTCGTCTTCTCGGATGTCCCCGGCCGCGTGGCTAAGGCCCTCCTGGATCTCGCTGACCGCTTCGGCCGTCCGGCAACCGACGGCGTACTGGTGGCCCACGAACTCACGCAGGAAGAACTCGCCCAGCTTGTCGGCGCTTCCCGCGAAACCGTGAACAAGGCTCTGGCCGAATTCGTGCAGCGTGGCTGGTTGCGCCTGGAAGCGCGCGCCGTCGTAATCCTGGACATGCAGCGCCTCCGCCAGCGCTCCCGCTAGTCCTTACTGGTCTAGGGTTCGCCGGCAAGCAGCCTTTCGCCGTCGAACGCTAGTCCTTACTGGTCTAGGGTTCGCCGGCAAGCAGCCTTTCGCCGTCGCTTAGACACGCTCGATAGGCGCCACTCCGGTCGCTGGGCGACCTATGTGCCGCGATCGACCTCGATGCGCTCCTACGCGAAAGACCGCTGGCCGCCTTGTGCCGATCTTGCCTCCTGCTATCGAACGCAAAAGGCCCGAAGGTCCGGCATCCGGAAGCGTGCGTCCAAGCGAGGAACGAGCGAGCACGCGGAGGATGTCGGGCTTCGGGCCAAGTACGAGCAGGGCGGCCGGCGCAAGCCAAAGACTTACCGCTCCCGCTGAGGCTCCCCGGCTACCGTCTTTGCTGCCTCGACTTCGAGCATGAGCTTCCCGCCCTCTTCCACGAGCTTTGGCTGATACACGTGTGGCTTGCGCTTGTAGCTCAGGTAGGCGATGCAGCCATTCGCCGCCGCCATTTTCTCGAGCATGATCTCCGACCCCGGCACCAGGAGCTCTCCGAGGGTCAGGCCCACGGTGTTTTCCTGACCTACTTCATCACCGAGCGCCGTGGTTTCGCGCTCTTCGATGACCCGTTTGGCGCACACCCAGCGGCCCCACACGCCCTTGCTTTCCAAGAGTGTGGGCTGCTGATTCACAGGCACAGTCGCGGCAAAATAGCGTGTGTTGAAACGGTGATGGGCAAAATCCGGGCTGAGCCAGTTGACGAGGGGCTTCAGCAGGTCCGTCCGCAGGGACAGCCCACGCTTGGCGAGGACTTCCGTGAAGGACTTTTCCTGGTTTGCCACAGCTTCACGTGCCCGCATCCATTCCGGAGTGGAATTTGCTTCGACAGTGGTGGAAAGGTCAGGACCGGCCAACAGCACGCCGGTTTCCTCGAAAAGTTCGCGGATGGCGCCGACGATGTGACGGCGGGCGAGTCCGACGTCGTCCGTTCCCATCTGCTCGGCCCAATGCTGCGGTGAGGGGCCTAGCCAGCCGAGGGGGTCGTCGTCGAAGGTGTCAAGGGAGCCGCCCGGGAAGGCGAGCACTCCAAGAGGTGAAGACCCTGGACGGTAGCCCAGCCAGGTCTCCAGGCCGGTGGGCGAATCCCTGAGCAGGACGACGGATGAGGCGAGGCGGGGCGCACGTGGCGTCCGCTCGCCATGTTCGAGCCAGCTGCGTGCTGCCCCCTCAAGTTCCGGGGGCAACACAAACAGGCGACGGGCTAACTGCGGCAAAGGGAACGACCGGCCTTAGGCGAACTCGGCAATCAGGTCCACTTCAACCGGAGAGTCAAGGGGTAGGACTGAAACACCGACGGCGGCGCGTGCGTGCTGCCCCGCCTCGCCGAAGACTTTCCCCAGCAGTTCGGAGGCACCGTTGATGACTCCCGGCTGGCCAGTGAAGGACGGGTCTGACGAGACGTAGCCGACAACCTTGACGATCCGTGTGATGCGGTCAAGGTCACCGATGACGCTTTTGACGGCGGCGAGCGCGTTGACTGCGCACACTGCAGCGTAGTGCTTGGCGTCTTCCGGGGAGACTGTCGGTTCGTCGGCGTAGCCCTCCGAACCGGTGGACACTTTGCCCGTAGCTTCGAGTTTGCCGTTAATAAAGGGCAGCTGGCCGGAGGTGTAGACGTGGTTGCCGGAGATCAGGGCCGGGACGTAGGCGGCCACCGGGGCAGCCACCTCGGGCAGGGTCAGTCCCAGCTCGGCGAGTCGTTGCTCGACGGCGGATGCCGGTGCGTCAGATGCCGCGGCGTCAGTGTTTGCGGGGCTTGTCATGCTACTGCTTCTCCCTTTTCAGGTAGGCAACCAGGCCGTTACCTTCAGGACCTGGAACAACTTGGACCAGCTCCCAGCCGTCGTCTCCCCACTGGTCAAGGATCTGCTTTGTGGCGTGAATAATGAGCGGAATCGTGGCGTACTCCCATTTGGTCATGAGAGAAAGACTAGTCCTACCCGCTAAAGTGGAAAACATGGCGACTGGTAAGAACCCTTTATTTGACACGGCCACTACCCTCGGAAAGATCCTCGGATTCCTGGGTGTGAGTGCCATTTGTGGTGTCTTGGTGGCAGGTTTGCTGGTTCCGGCTGCTGCCGTTTCGGGCAGCACAGCCAGCGGATCCATTGAGTTTTTTGACACTCTTCCGGCCGAGTTGCAGGTGGACCCGCCGAGCCAGTCCACCAAAATTCTGGCAAATGACGGCAGTGTCATCGCCAACCTCTTTGCTGAAAACCGTACGCGGGTTGCGTTGGATCAGATGTCGCCATACATCAAAGATGCCGTGATCGCGATCGAGGACAGCCGGTTCTATGAGCACGGCGGGGTGGACACCACCGGCATCATGCGGGCCCTGGTCAGTACAGCCCGGGGAAACAAGCAGGGCGCTTCGACCATCACCCAGCAGTACGTCAACAACATCCTGAACAATAACCTCGCCGCCGAGGGCAAAGAAGATGACATCAAGCTCAACGGCGTGAACAAGGGTGTTGGTGACAAGCTGCGTGAAATGAAGCTCGCCATCGCCTTGGAGAAGAAGTTCAGCAAGGAGCAGATCCTCGAGGGCTACCTCAACATTGTCTTCTTCAACCGGGACGCATATGGGATTGAGGCAGCCTCACGGCTTTTCTTCAGCACAAATGCCAAAGATTTGACCCTTCCGCAAGCAGCACTGCTGGCCGGTGTTGTGAACAGCCCTTCCTTCTATGACCCGGTCACCAATCCGGAGAACGCAAAGAACCGGCGGGATCTGGTTCTGAAGTCCATGCTTAGCCAAAACAAGATCAAGCAGGCCGAGTACGATGCTGCTGTTGCTACGCCTGTGGAAACCAAAGTCACTCCCGCCCGGCAGGGTTGTCCCTATTCCGCAACTGCAGCCTACTTCTGCGACTACGTAGTCCATCTGTTGTTGAACGACCCCGCATACGGTGCGACCGTTGATGAACGTGAAAAGAAGATTTTCCGTGGCGGCTTGACCATTACAACCACGCTCGATCCCAACGCCCAGAATGTGGCCCAGGCCCAGGTGGATGCATCCGCAGGCGCCAATCCAGACCGTTGGGGCGCTTCACTGGTTTCTGTGCAGCCGAACACGGGCAAGATAGTCTCGATGGCCCAAAATACGGTCTGGCTCCCGGCAGAAGGAAAATGGGATCAGACCCAGAATTTCAACGTGGATGTCCAGGACAAAGACGGCAACGACCTGAACGGTCTGGGTGGCTTCCAGCCCGGTTCCACCATGAAACCCTTCACATTTGCGCAGTGGCTCAATGAGGGCAAGTCAATGAACACCCAGTTGAATGGTGCAACGCGGCGCTACCCAGCGGGCTTCCCATGGAAGAACACGTGTCCCACGCCCGTGACCGACTCTTACGACAGCAGCAGGGGCACCACGGACCTCCAGAATGCCGACAAGGATCACTACAAGTACATGTCCGTCCTCGACGGTCTGGCGAACTCGATCAACACCATTACGTTCGCATCCGCGGCCCAGGTGGACCTCTGCGGCATCCAGAAAATTGTTGACGCCGTGGGTATTCACAGCGGCCTGCCAAGCCCTGAGGGACCCAACCCGCAGGTGAACATGACCCGCCTCTCCAACCTCATCGGCGCCACCCAAACATCCCCGCTGACCTTGGCAAGCGCCTTTGCGACGTTCGCTGCTGACGGAAAGTACTGTGAACCCGTCGCAATCACTTCTGTAACGGATCAGACGGGAGCCCAGCTCCCTGCCCAAGCAGCTAACTGCCGGGACGCAGTGAAACCAGAGGTGGCACGCGGAGTGGCATACGCGATGCAGGATGTGCTGAACGTTGGTTCAGGCTTCTGGATCCAACCGCGCATTTCAACAAAGACCAATTTCCCTGTCGCAGCCAAGACGGGGACCAACGACAACAACAGTTCCACCTGGGTGGTTGGCTATACCAGTGGCCTGGCGACTGCCACTTGGTTCGGTGACCCCTTGGGCAGCCAAAACCGTGCCGGCCAGAACGTCACCATCAACGGCAAGTTCTACCCGGGAATCGACGGCTACATGATCGCGGGCCCGCAGTTCGCCAACTACATGCTGCAAGTCGCCCCGTCCTACGGCACCAATCCATTCCCTGCACCGCCGTCGAACATGATTAATGGTGCGCCCGCCCCTCGGCCAACAACCCAAAGCACCTCTCCGGCACAGGCCCCCACCCAGGCCCCTGCTCCGGCCCCGACGGGGTCGGACGACAAGGGCCGCGGGAACGGATAGCCTGCCGATGGCCGATTTCTCCGCATTGGCAGACCGCGCCCGCGCCGTCGGGCGCGGTTTTGCCGTCACAGCCGCCGTCGGGGCTACCGCAGGGCTTGCGGCCGCAAGCTACGGGATATGGGAAAAGAACCAGTTTGAGCTGCGTGAAGAGACGCTGCCCATCCTCCCCAACGGATTCGGTCCTTTTCGCGTCCTGCACCTCAGCGACATCCACTTTGTCCCCGGCCAGAATCTCAAAGCCCAATGGTTGAGGTCTTTGGCAGCCTTGAAACCGGACTTGGTGGTCAACACAGGTGACAACCTCAGCCATGTGAAGGCCATCGACCCGCTCCTCGAAGCGTTGGAGCCGCTGATGGAATTCCCCGGCGTCTTCGTCCCGGGCTCCAACGACTATTTCGCCCCGCGGCTGAAAAACCCGGCCATGTATCTCCTCAGGCCATCCCAGGCAGACCGCAATCAGCTGGAGCTGGACTGGCCGCGCCTGCGTGCAGGCTTCGGCATGGGTGGCTGGTTGGACCTGACCAACCGCGCCCAGTCCCTGGTACTCAAGGGACTCCGCTTTGATTTCTCCGGCGTCGACGATCCCCATCTTGGCCTGGAACGGTACGCTGGCTGGCCCCGGGGGACGAAGAACCAGGACATCACGCCGCATCTTCGCGTAGGGGTGATCCATGCCCCCTACCAACGCGTCCTGGACCACTTCACCGAGGACGGTGCCGATCTCCTCCTGGCCGGCCACACCCACGGCGGGCAGATCTGTATCCCCGGCTACGGCGCGCTTGTCTCAAACTGCGACCTCCCCACGTGGCGGGCAAAAGGCCTCAACGACTGGCACAGCAACGGAAGCACGACGCCGGTAAACGTCTCGGGAGGCATAGGCACCTCACGGTTCGCACCGGTTCGCATCGCCTGCCGCCCCGAAGCCGTGCTGCTCACGCTGACCGCAAAGGGCTAGAGCAGGCTCTCAACGCCAAGCATTGCGTATTGCAATAACTGCCCAAGCTCAACGTCTCTCCCGGAATTCCGTCAAACGTGTCAGGCCATGGAATAAGGTAGTTGCTACGGGACACCACATACGCAGTTGAGCGCTAAGAAGCGGGCATGACCAAGCAGACCTCATTCTTCCAATCCATCAGCCGTCTCTATCCGCACATGAAGCCCATCCTCCCCAGGCTTTTCCTGGGGCTTCTTTGTGCCCTTTTGGCCAGCGTCGTGGCTTTGGCAATTCCTCAGGTACTGCGGGTGCTGGTCAATGAATCCCTCCAGCCCGGCGGAGCCACCGAATCAGTGCTGATGGCATCGCTGACCATTCTTGTGCTCGGTATCGCCGAGGCGGGACTCGTTGCCCTGCGCCGGCAGTTCGTTATCAACCCCGCCACCACGGTGGAAACCCGGATGCGGACCTCGCTCTACCACCACCTGCAGGACCTCCCCGTTGCGTTCCACGACCGCTGGGGTTCCGGCCAGCTGCTCTCCCGCGCCATGACGGACCTGAATTTCCTTCGCCGCTGGATGGCCTTCGGCGCCATCATGCTGGTTGTGACCACCCTGACTGTGGTGATCGGCGTCGTCGTGATGTTCACCATGAGCTGGCAGCTGGCACTGATCTTCCTCGGCGCCGCCCTTCCCATCATGATTTATGGCTTCCGGTTCCGTACGAGCTTCAGCAAGGTCACGCGGCAAAGCCAGGATCAGGCCGGGGACCTCGCCACAACGGTTGAGGAGTCGGTGCACGGCATCCGCGTCCTGAAGGCCTTCGGCAGGAGCCGGGAAGCGCTGGAGAACTTCAACGAGCAGGCTGAAGTGCTGCGGCAGACCGAAATCGCCAAGGCCAAGCACCAGGCCACGTTCACCATGGTGGTCACGCTCCTCCCCGAGCTTGCCCTCGGCGCCGGCCTGGTGGTGGGAGTGATGCTCGCGGCGAGCGGCGAGCTGGGCATTGGCGCGCTGGTTGCCTTCTTTGCCACCGCTGCGGTGGTCGCGGCGCCCGTGGAGTTCTCCGGGATGCTCCTTGCCATGGCCCTCACCGCTAAGACCGCCGTGGACCGGCACTTCGAAGTCATGGACTCGGTCAACACCATCACTACCCCGGAGTCACCCCGGAAGCCGCAGGAGGTAAAGGGCGCTCTGACTTTCAACACCGCTTCCTTCGCGTTTGAGGACGCGCCGGAACACCCCATCCTTCGCGGCATCTCCCTGGAGGTCAGGCCCGGAGAGACCCTGGCATTGGTGGGCATCACGGGCAGCGGGAAGAGCGCCATGCTGCAATTGGTCCCCCGCCTCTACGACGTTACGGACGGGTCCATCACCATTGACGGCGTTGATCTCCGAGATTTCGACGTTGAAGAACTCCGACGCGTAGTAGGAATGGCTTTCGAGGACACCACCTTGTTCTCCAGCTCAGTCCGGGACAACGTACTGCTAGGGGCTGCGGAGCGGACCGAGGAACTCCTCCACGAATCGCTGGACGTCGCGCAGGCCCACTTCGCGTACTCCCTTCCTGACGGCGTGGATACGCTGATCGGGGAGGAAGGGCTCAGCCTGTCCGGAGGCCAGCGCCAGCGGATCGCGCTGGCCCGGGCAATCGCTGCCAAACCCAAGGTCCTGGTGCTCGATGACCCGTTGTCTGCCTTGGATGTCCACACAGAAGAGCTCGTGGAAGCGAGGCTTCGGGAAGTTCTCGCAGAAACCACAACGCTGATCGTTGCGCACCGCCCGTCCACTGTCGCGCTGGCGGACCGGGTGGCTTTGCTTGAGGACGGCCGAATCACCGCCGTCGGAACCCATACTGAACTGCTCGCTGCCAACGACCACTACCGGTACGTGATTGCGAACCTGGTGGCGGAACCGCGGGACCTCGATTCAGAGTTGTCAGAACTCGACGCCGAGGCGGAGGAGATGTCCCGATGACCACCACCACATTCGGTACAGCCAACGAGGACAACGCCTTCCTCAGCAAAAGTGACAGCAGGACGGTCCGACGGCGGTCGCTCGCGCTGCTCGGGTCCCTGATCCGTCCGGTCCGGCTCCGGTTCTGGCTCACCCTGGCCACCGTGATCCTCTCCCAGCTCGCAAGGGTCGCGGGGCCGGTCCTGATCGCCTTCGGCATCGACCATGCCCTCCCGGCCTTGCATGACGGGGACAACGTCCCCCTGATACTGACCGGCGTCGCCTATCTGGCGGCAGCGATCACGACGGCGGCCCTCACCGCACTGTATGTCACGTCGACGGCGAAGCTCAGTCAGGCGATGCTCCTGGACCTGCGGCTCAGGGTGTTCCGGCACACCCAGCGTCTCAGCCTCGAGTTCCACGAGAAGTACACCTCCGGCCGCATCATTGCCCGGCAGACTTCCGATCTGGAAGCACTCAGGGAACTCCTCGATTCCGGCGTGAGCTCCCTGGCCTCAGGAATGCTCTTTATGGTGTTCACAGCCGTCACCGTATTTGCCCTCGACTGGCGAAGCGGCCTGATCCTGTTGGGCGCGGGCGTCCCGATGTACTTCCTCTCCCGCTGGTACCAGAAGCACTCCCAGATTGTCTTCCGGGAATCCCGGGTGGTGTCAGCACGGCTGATCGTTCATTTCGTCGAATCCATGACCGGAATCCGCGCGGTCAAGGCCTTCCGCAAGGAACGGGAGAACGCCCAGAGGTACACCGAGCTCTCTGAGAACTACCGCAAAGTCACCGTCCGCTCCATCAACCTCAACGGCATTTTCCAGCCGGGCCTGGTGCTGATCGGCAACGTCTGTGTGGCGGTCGTCCTGCTCTTCGGCGGGTTCCGGGTTCTGGGCGGTGATCTGGAGGTGGGGGTCCTGCTGGCCTTGATGCTGTCCGCCAAGCGCTTCTTCCAGCCGGTGGACCAGATGGCCATGTTCTACAACTCCTTCCAGAGCGCGCAGGCGGCCCTCGAAAAGGTCTCAGGTCTCCTGGAGGAGGTCCCCACAGTCCGGCCACCCAGGAACCCTGTACCGCTCAAGGACGCACGCGGCACCATCGAGTTCAAGGGAGTGGAGTTCCGGTACGGCGACGGTCCCGTCATCATTCCCAAACTGGATCTCCACGTTCCCGCCGGACAGACAGTGGCCCTCGTCGGGCAGACCGGTGCAGGGAAATCGACCTTCGCCAAGCTGATCGCCAGGTTTTACGACGTGTCCTCCGGAACGCTCACCCTGGATGGAGTGGACCTCAGGGACCTGAGCACCACAGATCTTCGCCGCAACGTGGTGATGGTCACCCAGGAAGCCTTCCTCTTCAGCGGTTCCGTGGCGGACAACATTGCCTTGGGACGCCCGGAGGCCTCACGGGAGGAAATAGAGGAAGCGGCCAAGGCTGTAGGAGCTCACGAATTTATCCTTGAGCTGCCGGAAGGCTACGACACCGACGTCAACAAGCGCGGCGGGCGGGTATCCTCCGGGCAACGCCAGCTCATCAGTTTTGCCCGCGCCTTCCTGGCGAAGCCGGCTGTCCTGATCCTCGATGAGGCAACGTCGTCGCTCGATGTCCCTTCGGAACGCTTGGTACAGCAGGGCCTGGCAGGGCTTCTGGAAGGGGTTGCCGGGAAGGAGTCCGGCCGCACCGCGCTCATCATCGCGCACCGCCTCTCCACGGTGGAGACGGCGGACCGCGTGCTGGTGGTCCACGACGGACGGGTGGTGGAAGACGGCAGTCCCGAGGATCTGATCAGTGGCGGCGGGCGCTTCGCCCAGCTCCATGGAGCGTGGAAGGACTCGCTGGTCTGATTCCCGGTCGAGGGGCCGCACCGGGAGTCCGGTGATTTCGCATCCGGAGCCCCGATCCGCTATTCTTGTAAAGTTGCTTTTGCAGCGGATCGGGATGTAGCGCAGCTTGGTAGCGCGCTTCGTTCGGGACGAAGAGGTCGCAGGTTCAAATCCTGTCATCCCGACCAAACAGTAAGAGGGTCTTCCAAACGGAAGGCCCTCTTTCGCGTTTCCAAAGCGTTGATTCCCCTCGGGGCCTGAAAGAAATAGCGACTTAAAGTCTCGAGCCCCGGGTCCATGCGCTTGGCATAGACCCGGGGCTCTGGATGGTCCCTTTCGGGCTGACGTCTATTTACATCGGATCGGGCCAGTTGCCGATGCCCATTGGAGCGAGCATGCCACCAATCGCCTGCGGTGCGCTCATGGGATCCGGCCAGTTGCCGATCGCTACAATCGAGGACTCAGCGGCGGCGGCGGAGACGACGCCTGGAGCGGCGAACGCGAAAGCCACTGCCCCGGCCATGGCAACGGAAGCAGCAATCTTCTTGAACATGGATGTTCCTCAATACGAGTCGGATTCGTTACAAAGCGTGCACAGCACTTGTTGACATACATTGTAAAATGTTTTCCACAGAGGCTGTCAAGCATTTCCTTTAAGACTGTCCAAAATGAGGAGGAACCGGTGGGGAACGGATTCGGCGAGAAGCTCCGTGCGGAGCGTCTCGAACGGGGGCTGACTCAAGCCGAACTCGGGAAGGACCTCTACTCCCCCAGCTACATTTCCCTGCTCGAAACCGGGCGCCGTGAGCCAACTGCCGAGGTCATTGAAGAGCTGGCCAGGCGGCTGGAAATGGCCCCCAAAGCCCTCGAGGCTTGGAGCCAGCCGGTGTCCATCAGCGACGCCGAGTACGTGTTGGCCGGTCTTTATGCCCGCCAGGCCTGGGACCTCAGGGACTATCCGCTTGCCGCCAGCCATGCCGCAACCGCGGCGCAAATAGCCCTCGAAGGCCGGAACACCAGCGCCTGGTGGAACATGACGTACATGCAGGCCGAGTGCCTCATGAAGCAGGGCCACCTGGCTGAATGCCAAAAAATCATCCAGCACCTTTTGGAGCACCCCATGGCCGCCGAATCGGTGGGCCTGGGCGTCAGGGCACGGCAGATGCTCGCCGCGGTGTGCCACGGCCAAGGTCAGCTCACTGACGCCGTCGGGCACGCGCAGGAAGCTGTAAGGCTCTGTGCGCAACTGCCCCAGGGTTCCACGTTGATCATCGGTGCGATGCGCGCGCTGATCGGCGCCCTGGCCGAAAGCGGCAGGCTTGAGGAGGCCTGGAAGTACTGCCAGCTCATGAATGAGCAAACTGACGAGAACTCCATGTCCCAACTCGCCGGAGAAGTGGCCTGGGTGATCGGAAACGTGGCGTTTATGCGCCACGACTACCAGGAGGGCATCAAGCACCACGAACGCGCGGCCAGGTTGCTCTCACCTGCGAACGACATCGAGCTTTGGGCACGGTTCAACAAAGCCTCGGCCGCAGTCCGCCTGTCCTCCGGCATAGTGGAGCCGGAAACGCTGTCAGCCATCGAGCGTGCCGAACTGGCGCTCTCTATCGTCGGAGGAAACAAGACCGATCGGCTCGAGGTTGCGTTCATCCGGGCCCGGTGGCTCTACCTCACCGGCGACATCGTGGCAGCTGTCAACAAGCTCCGCGAGATCCACGCGGAACGGAAGGCACTGGGCAAGCACACGGCGGGCGAGGTGTCGCTCCTGCTGGGGAAGTCACTCAAGGTGGCGGGAGAGACCGCGGAGGCTTTGGAGCACCTGGAAGAGGCCCGGAAAGAGTTCAGCTCAGCGGGGGCTTCGGACCGGCTGCAGCAGGCCATGGACGCCATCCTGGAAATCAAGCTCGCCGAACGCCGCGCTGCTGCGGCGTCGGGCGGCTCAGCTGATACAGCCGGCTGATAACCGGCCGCTTAAACGAATCTCCGGCCAGTGAGTCTCTCATACGCCTCGACATAGCGGCCGCGCGTGCGGTCCACAACCTCGGCCGGAAGCGCCGGCGGCGGTGTATCCGAGGCCCTGTCCCAGCCGGACTCCGGAGAGGTCAGCCAGTCCCGGACGTACTGCTTGTCAAAGGACGGCTGGGCCTTTCCTGGTTCGTATGTGGCGGCATCCCAGAAACGCGAGGAGTCAGGGGTCAGCACCTCATCCCCGAGGGTAATGGCACCGGTGACCACATCGAACCCGAACTCCACCTTGGTGTCGGCGAGGATGATCCCCCGTCCGCGGGCCACTTCCTCGGCCCGGCTGTAGATCTTCAGGGTGAGCTCACGCAGCCGCTCGGCAACGTCCACGCCCACCATGTCCACCACGGCGGCATAGGTGATGTTTTCGTCGTGCTCCCCCACCTCTGCCTTCGCGGATGGTGTGAAGATCGCTTCCTCGAGGCGTGACCCGTCAACGAGGCCCTCGGGCAGCGGAATGCTGCAGACGGTACGCGACTCTTTGTACTCGGCCAGTCCCGAGCCTGTGAGGTAGCCGCGCGCGATGCATTCCACCGGGAACATGTCCAGTTTCTTGCAAATCATGGCCCTGCCCCTCACCGCTGCGGGGACGCCGCCTTCCACAGTGGACGCGAGGACGTGATGCTCCACATCGAGCTGCTCAAACCACCAGAGGCTCAGCTGCGTGAGGATGCGTCCCTTGTCCGGAATCTCGCTGCTGAGGACGTGGTCGAATGCGCTGATCCGGTCGCTGGCCACCACCAGGACGCAATCCTGGTGGAGCTGGTCCTTGATGGCTTCATCGAGTGGCACGTAGAGATCCCGGACCTTCCCGGAGTAAACGTGCTTCCAGCCCGGCAGCTGAGGCGCCTGGGTCTGGAGTCCTCCGGCCGGAGTTCCGGTCTCGTTCAAATCCACCATGCTCATGCCTTTGCCTTCGAGGCTGCGGTGACCCCTGAGGCTGCTACGCGGATCTCGCCGCGGGCAGCCTTGCGGCCGATATCCGTTCGGAACTGTGAGCCTTCCAGCTGAACCAGCTCCACGCCGTCGTACGCCCGTTCCCGCGCCTCCACGAGGTCGGTTCCCAGCGCGACGACGGCGAGCACCCGGCCACCTGCGGAGATGACCTTGCCGTCGTCGTCGAGCGCGGTCCCTGCGTGGATGACGTGCACGCCTTCTAGCTCATCTACCTTCTTGAGCCCGCGGATACGGTCTCCGGTGCGGGGGGTGTCAGGATAGTTTTCGGAAGCCACGACGACGGCAACCGCGGTTTCCCTGGCCCACCGCAGCTCTTCGGCCTTGTCCAGTTCGCCCTTCGCAGCGGAAAGCAACAGGGATCCGAGGGGGGTCTTCAACCGGGCCAGCACGGCCTGTGTTTCCGGATCGCCGAACCGGACGTTGAATTCGATGACACGCGTGCCGCGGGAAGTCAGGGCGAGCCCGACGAACAGGACACCAACGAAGGGTGTGCCGCGGGCGGCCATCTCGTTGACGGTGGGCTGTGCCACCCTGTCGATGACCTCCTGCACCAGTCCCTCGGGTGCCCAATCCAGCGGCGTGTAGGCACCCATTCCACCGGTGTTGGGGCCTTCATCGTTGTCGAAAATGCGCTTGAAGTCCTGCGCCGGGGACAGGGCCACCGTGTTGTGCCCGTCGCACAGCACAAAGACCGAAACTTCCGGGCCGTCCAGGAACTCTTCGATAACCACGGTTCCGCCGGCGTCGAAGCAGCTTTGGGCGTGGGCGAGGGCAGCATTACGGTCGTGGGTGACCACAACTCCCTTGCCTGCGGCAAGTCCGTCATCCTTCACCACGTAGGGGGCGCCGAACGTATCAAGGGCGGCTTCAGCTTCCTCTGCGTTGGCGGCAACCAAAGCCATGGCTGTTGGAACGCCGGCCTCGGCCATGACCTGCTTGGCGAAGGCCTTGGATGCCTCCAGCTGCGCGGCGGCCTTGCTGGGCCCGAATACGGGAATGCCCGCCGCACGCACGGCGTCGGACACGCCTGCGGCCAGCGGGGCTTCGGGGCCGACCACCACGAGGTCGGCAGTCAGGCGTGCGGCCAAAGCGGCGACGGCGTCAGGATCATTGGCGTCGATCGCATGCGTTGGGACCAGCTTGCTGATTCCGGCGTTGCCCGGAGCCGCGTGGACTTCGGAGACGTTGGGGTCTGCAAGCAGGGAGCGGACAATGGCGTGTTCGCGGCCACCAGGGCCAATGACGAGTACCTTCACAGTCTCCAAGGGTACTTTGTGGACCCGGTGCACTCCTAAGCCGTGACCTTCGAAGCCCACGGTTTTGGCGGACAGCACACGGTCAGGGAGTGCGGTAAAGCTCGGAGATCAGGTCCAGTCCCCGCTCCGCCCAGGCGATTTCATGTTCCGCCCGGGCGATAAGCCCTTCATACGTGAACCTTTTGAAAGCCACCGTTTTCTGGTGCTCCTCGGCGGGTATTCCGGACAAACGCTTATTCAGCATGGGACTGGCGCCGTCGTCGATTTCCCTGATCTTTTCAGTCCACTGCTCCAGCCGCGCCCGGTAGTGGGTGATATGGGCTTGCATCTGGCTCCGGGCCGCCTCCGGCTCCGCCCACTCAAGGTACGCGGCCTTGAGGTGCGCCGGGTCCCGTTCCCTGCTGTACTCCAGGTCCGTGTTCATCCAGGCCCGGAACGTCTCCACGCCCTCGTCGGTGATCCGGTACTCCGTCTTCTTGCCGCGCGGACCCCACGGAACCTCCCGGCCCTCGAGCAGGCCGTCGCTCTCCATCCGCCGCAGCTCCGGGTAGATCTGCGAGTCAGGAGCATGCCAGACGTACCCCACGGAGGACTCGAAGTGCTTGAACAGGTCATATCCGGTCATCGGCTCGACAGTCAGCAGCGCCAGCAAGGCATAGCGGAGGCTCACAGTGTTTCCTTTGCATTCGGTGTTGCCAATAACTATATCCATAGATAGTCTGTGGTCCAGCTCACTATCTATCAATGTAGATAGTCCGGCCCGTTTGGAAGGAAGTCACTGTGAGCATCGCCCCCGTTGTAGACAGCACCGCCGTAAAGAGCGCCCCCCGCACCAGCAATGCGTCCAGCACCACGAACAAGGTTCTCGGATATCCCCTCAACGCCTGGTATGTGGCGGCTTGGGATTATGAGGTCACCCGCAAACCGATGTCCCGGCGTATTGCGGACCGGCCTTTGGCGCTGTACCGGGCGGAAGACGGCCGGGCCGTCGCCCTTGCCGACGCCTGCTGGCACCGCCTGGCACCGCTGTCACTGGGCAAGACTTTGGCCGGCGACCAGATCCAGTGCCCCTATCACGGCATCATCTACAACTCCGCGGGCCGCTGTGTCTCCATGCCCGCCCAGGAAACCATCAACCCGAGCGCCACGGTGCCCTCCTTTCCCGTCGTCGAGCGTTACCGCTACGTCTGGGTCTGGCTTGGCGACGCCACGAAGGCCGATCCGGAACTGATCCCGGACATGCGCCAGATGACCGACCCTGCCTGGGCCGGCGACGGGCTGACCATCCCGGTCAACTGCAACTTCCAACTGGTTCTCGACAACCTGATGGACCTGACGCACGAGGAATTCGTGCATGGTTCGAGCATCGGGCAGGAGGAGCTCAGTGAGTCCGACTTTGTGGTGACCCACGAGGGCAACACGGTCACAGTGACCCGATGGATGCTCGACATCGACGCACCACCGTTCTGGCGCAAAAACATCCAGGACAAGTTTCCGGGGTACGAGGGAAAGGTGGACCGCTGGCAGATCATCCATTTCGAGTCCCCCTCGACGATCTGCATTGACGTCGGCGTGGCGAAAGCCGGCACCGGCGCTCCCGGCGGCGACCGCAGCCAGGGGGTCAACGGTTATGTCATGAACACCATCTCCCCCGAGACCGCCAAAACCTGCCACTATTTCTGGGCGTTTATGCGTAACTATCGGCTCGAGAGCCAGCTCATCACCACCCAGCTCCGCGACCGGGTGTCACGGGTGTTCAAGGAGGACGAAGACATGCTGGAGGCACAGCAGGCTGCCATCGACGCCAATCCGGACTACGAGTTCTACAACCTGAACATCGACGCCGGCGGCATGTGGGTCCGGCGCCTCATCGAACGCCAACTGGCGGCCGAGGGACGCCTCGTCCCGTTCGCGTAGGGACGCCCGAAAACACGCCCGAACACCGCCGGAATCAACACAGTCAAGGATTCAGCCAATGGCAGCGACGAATATAGAAGTTTGGCAGCAGGCAACAGTAGTTGAAACCGCTGCCGTGACCGAGCAGATCCAACGGATCGTTCTGCGGCCGGACCTCCCACGGAGAGCGGACCCGGGCTCCCACATCGATGTGAAGCTTCTGAACGGGGCCGCTTCCCTGCAGGATGAAGTCCTCAAGCGCTCCTATTCAGTGGTGGAATCAGCGGACGACGGCGCCCGACTCACCATCAGCGTCTTCCGCGCCCCCTCCTCCCGCGGCGGATCGCTAGCCATGCACGCGCTGAGAGTGGGAGACACACTTCAGATCACGCAGCCGCTGCAGAACTTCCCCCTACGCATCGGCGCACCACGGTATCTCCTGCTGGCCGGCGGCATCGGCATTACGGCCATCGCGGCCATGGCCCGCGTCCTGCGGGAGCTTCATGCGGACTACACCCTGGTCTATGCGGGGCGCAGCAGGGCGGACATGGCCTACCTCAACGAACTGCAGGAGCTTCATGGCGACAGGCTGGTCGCGCACATCAATGACGAAGGCACAAACCTGGAGGTCGCGTCCGTGGTGGGCGCACTGGCTCCCGACACGGAGCTGTATATGTGCGGACCTATCCGGCTCATGGACTCGGTCCGGCGGAACTGGCTGGAGCGACGGCTCAACCCGGCCAACTTGCGCTTCGAGACCTTCGGCAACAGCGGCTGGTATGCGCCGCAGGAATTCACTGTGCGGATTCCACGGCTGGGCATTGAAGCGACTGTTGGTCCCGACCGTTCCATGCTGGAGGCCTTGGAGGACGCCGGGGCAGACATGATGTTCGACTGCCGGAAGGGCGAATGCGGGCTGTGTGAGGTCCGGGTGCTCCGCCTCGACGGCGCCATTGACCACCGGGACGTGTTCTACAGCGAGCGCCAGCAAAAAGCCGCCGAGAAAATCTGTTGCTGCGTCTCCCGTGTCGCTTCAGTCGGGGGCGAGGCAGGAGCAGCGCAAGGCTCAGGGCAGGGGCTGCCGAGCATTGTCATCGAGGTTCCCTAACCTGTACCCGCTCTTCCCTGCCGGGCAACGCCCACCGCTGTCGGACAAATCCGCGGGGCGAGCGGCTACGAACGAAGGGTATGACGAACCTTAGATCCCGCTTGGGAAGCCCGGCGGCGCTGGCCGCCCTGGCTGGAATGGCCGCGGCCGCCGTCGTACTTTCCGTTGCGGAGCTGACGGGCGCCTTCTTCACGGCGCGTGCGACTCCGCTTATTGCTTTGGGATCGACTTTCATCGACTTCACTCCGCCGTGGATGAAGGATTTTGCCATTGCAACGTTCGGCACCAACGACAAGGCCGCCCTTTTCGCTGGAATGGGACTGACCATCGCAGCACTTGCAGCGGTCCTGGGCGTGGTGGCGTACCGAAGGTGGGTTCTGGGGGTGGCCGGCGTTCTGCTGATGGGTGCGGTGATTGTGGCCAGCGTTGTCACGCGCGCCGGGGTGAAACCCGTCGATGCCCTGCCCACCCTCTTCGGCACCATCGCTGGGGCGGTGGTGCTGAGGCTCCTGACGAAGCAGCTGTGGCGGATCGGCGGGAGTAACGAGTTGGCCAAAGCGCCTGCCGATCGTGCCGCTGCCGACCGCGCCGGGCGCCCGGCTTCGACCCGGCGGGCGTTCTTCGCTGCCACGGGGATCACTGCTGTAGCCTCGGTCATCGCGGCAGGCGGCGGCCGGCTTCTCGGTGCCGCCCGGAGCAACATCGCGCAGGCCAGACAATCGCTGCAACTGCCCAAACCAGCATCGGCGGCGCCAGCCATTCCTGCAGGCGTCCAGTCCCCGGTGCAGGGAGTCACCCCGTGGATCACGCCCAACAACGATTTCTACCGCATTGATACAGCCCTCAGCGTTCCGGAAATCAAGGTAGAGGACTGGGAGCTGCGGGTCCACGGACTCGTGGAAGAGGAAATCCGGCTGACGTTCCAGGACCTGCTCGACGCCGAATTGATCGAGTCCCATGTGACCCTCACCTGTGTATCCAATCCCGTGGGCGGCAACCTGGCCGGAAACGCCAAGTGGCTGGGCGTGCCCCTCAGGGATGTGCTGAGGATGGCCCGCCCCCGGCCGGGAGCGGACATGGTGCTATCGACGTCGGAGGACGGCTTCAGCGCATCCACCCCGCTGGAGGTCCTGCAGGATGACCGCGACGCCATGCTCGCCATCGCCATGAACGGAGAGCCGCTGCCGCTGGAGCACGGCTACCCTGTCCGGATGGTGGTGCCGGGGTTGTACGGTTTTGTGTCCGCCACGAAGTGGGTGGTGGATCTTGAAGTCACCCGGTTCGCTGACAGCAAGGCCTATTGGACGCAGCGTGGATGGTCGGAACGTGGCCCCATTAAGACCATGACACGGGTGGAAGTGCCAAGGTCCTTTGCCAAGGTGCCCGCGGGGCGGGTGGCAGTCGGCGGGACGGCGTGGGCACAAACGAGGGGAATCACGAAGGTTGAAGTCCAGATCGACAACGACGAGTGGGCCGAGGCCACGCTCTCCGCTGAAGCATCCGTCATCACGTGGCGGCAATGGTCATTTGACTGGGAAGCGACTCCGGGTCCTCATTACATCAAGGTCCGCGCCACCGACGGAACCGGTGAGGTGCAGACGGACCAGCGGGCGGACCCGGTGCCCGACGGCGCGTCCGGCTGGCAATCGCTCATGGTCACCGTGGAGTAGCCGGGTATTCCAAGGCCTGCGCCCTAGACTTTAGCCATGCCAGAAAATTCGCATGCCACCTTTTCCGTGGACTCCGCCGTCGAACTGGCAGTGGTGGAACGCAGCGGCTTCGTCGAATCCCGGCACATCGGTTCCGCCGTGGTTTTGGCCGCGGACGGAACCGTCGTCACACAGCTGGGGGACATCACAACACCCATCTACGCGCGCTCGTCGCTCAAGCCGCTGCAGGCACTGGCCGCCATGCAGTCCGGTGTGCCGTTGCGCGGCGCGCAGGTAGCACTCGCCTGCGGCAGCCACACCGGGTCTCTGGACCATATGGATGTGGTGGAAGGCATGCTCAAGGCAGCGGGCCTCAAAGAGGAGAACCTTCAGTGCCCCGCCGCCTGGCCGCAGGATGAAACAGCCCGGAACTGGCTGGTCCGTTCGGACCAAGGCAAATCACGGCTGGCCCACAACTGCTCCGGAAAGCATGCCTCGTTCCTTTGGGCGTGCATCGAGAACGGCTGGGACATCCACAGCTACCTCGAGCCCAACCATCCCCTGCAGCAGCAAATCCGGTCAGTGATTGAGGAATACTCCGGGGAACGCATTGCTCACCTCGGCATTGATGGCTGCGGAGCCCCGGTTGCCGCCATTTCACTGACAGGTCTGGCGCGCGCCTTCTCTTTGCTCGCCAAAGCGCCTGGGGACAAGAGCTCCAACGCCCGCGCCGCCACGATTGCCACCTCCATGCTGGACTATCCTTGGGCGGTCCAGGGGCGGGGTGAAGCGAACACCATCGTGATGGATGAACTGGAAATCATTGCCAAGGTGGGCGCCGAGGGCGTGCTGGTCATGGCGACATCGCAGGGCGTTTCCGTAGCCATCAAGATGCTCGACGGGAACCTCCGGGCAACCACCCTGGTGGGCCTCACTGTCCTGGCAGCCGCGGGCGCCGTGGACATTCCCGGCGTTTCCAGCGTCCTGGAAAAGGTGGTTGAGCCCGTGCTGGGAGGTGGCCGTCCCGTTGGCAAGATCCGGCTCGGCCACGCTGTTTCAGCGCTGCTTGACTGAGGAATCTTAGGTGCACCACCAACCTGACGTAAGGTTGAAACCGCCCTTCGTAAACCAGCTTTAGACCCCTCCAGGAGCCCAGACATGGCTGTATCCCGGCGACGAATTCCGCTGGACGAGGGCCGTGCGGCACTTGCCGCCTGGCTGGAAGCCAGCGCGCCGTCATCGGACTCTAACGACTCCCCTGCCGCAGTACCCCGGACAGTAACAGCGACTGCGGTGAGGTACACGCTTGAGGAGGTCACCGCCCGCGCTCCCGGAAACTCCGTCGAGGTGCGGGTTCCACCCTTTGGCGTCACCCAGTGCGTGGAAGGGCCCCGCCACACGCGCGGCACTCCCCCCAACGTGATCGAGTGCGACGCCGCCACCTGGCTGGCCATGGTTACCGGACAGTTGAGCTGGGCCGAGGCGGTAGCAGGCGGCCGTGTGATGGCTTCCGGGCTGCGGGCCGACCTCTCAGCGCTGCTACCGCTCTAACCCTTCCGGGGTGGCTGTTTGCGTGGCCCCTCAGTCAACCCCCTCAGGCGAAGCTTGGGACCCGAAGACCGTGGAAGGCTGATCCATGGAAAATCAGTGGATCAACGCTGTTGGCCCTGGTTTCATAGCCGTGAACCCTCAGCAACGCCACGGTGTGGTCGCCGGCAGCGGTTTCACTTTCCAGCGAGCAATCGAGCCACAGCCCTGCGTCGTCGAGGAAAACCGCTCCGGTTGCAGTGCTAGTCACCGCAACCCCGGAAAAGCGGTCCCCCGATCTTGATGCAATTTGCCGGCACACGTCGCCCTGCCCCGAGGCCAGTACAGAAACACCGATCCTGTCCCTTCTCCGCAGCAGCGGCCAGGTGAGCGACGAGTTTTGGGCTGCAAACAACACGAGCGGAGGGTCCAGGGACACGCCCACGGTGAAGGTCGAGGCCACGATCCCTTCGGGCGCCCCGTCCACGAACCCGCAAAGGGCCGCCACACCGGAGGGATACTGGCCAAAGACCGTGCGCAACACGCTGGGTTCCAGATCGTCCCTGAGCATCAGCTGACTCCTCCCACCGGTTGAAGGGTAACCACCGGAATCGCTTGCGGCTCCTGGTCCTGCAGCGCCTGCTGGAGCTGCTGGTCTTGCTGGTTCAGCAGGCGCCCGGATTCAAAGACGTTCGTTGGCCGCGGGAGACCGTAGTGCTCACGCAGGGTGCTGCCGCTGTAGGCCTTCCTGAACAGTCCCCGCTTTCGAAGGATGGGGATGACGTGATCCACGAACAGCTCCAGTCCGGATGGCAGCACTGGCGGCATGATGTTGAAGCCGTCAGCGGCGCCGCCCTCAAACCAGCCTTGGATGGCATCGGCAACCTGCTCAGGCGTTCCCGAAAACGTCCGGTGGCCACGGCCCCCGCCGAGCCTGCCGATGAGTTGCCGCACCGTGAGGTGTTCCCGCCTGGCGAGGTCCACGATCAGGGTGTATCTGCTCTTGGCGCCCTCGATCTGGTCCTCATCCGGCAGATCCTCCGGAAGCTGTGCGTCCAACGGCAACGACTCCGGCGCTACGCGCAGCAGACCCGCCAGCTGGTTCCTGGCATGCAACGGGTGGATCAGCTCGTCCAGTTCCTGCTCCACCTGCCGGGCCTTCGACTCGGTGGACGCTATAACCGGGACGATTCCCGGCAGCACCTTGATGGATTCCGGATCCCGGCCGACGGCGGCAGTCCTGGCCTTCAGATCCGCGTAGAAACGCTGGGCGTCCCCCAGCGTCTGCTGCGCCGTGAAAACGGCCTCTGCGTAACGTGCAGCGAACTCCTTTCCGTCCTCTGAAGACCCAGCCTGCACGATCAGCGGATGTCCCTGCGCCGATCGGGGCACATCGAGCGGCCCTTGGATCCGGAAGTTGCGGCCGGCGTGGTTCACCCGGTGCACCCGCGAGCTGTCCGCCCAGGTTCCGGCAGCCTTGTCCCCCACCGGCGCGTCGTCCTCCCAACTGTCCCAAAGCTTCTTCGCCACGTCGAGGAACTCGGCGGCACGTTCATAACGGCGCCCGTGAGCCGGCTGGTCCAGAAGCGAGAAGTTCCGGGCCGCTGCCTCCCCTGCCGTGGTAACGACGTTCCAGCCTGCCCTGCCGCCGCTGATGTGATCAAGGGAGGCGAAGCGCCTGGCCAGGTTGTAGGGATCGTTGTAGGTGGTGGAGGCCGTTGCGATCAGGCCGATCTTCGAAGTGACAGCCGCAATCGCGGCCAGCAGCACAGTCGGTTCCAGCGAGCCGTACGGCCGCTGGCCCACATCCCCGTGAAGCACCGGAGAATCGGCGAAGAAAATGGAGTCAAAGGCTCCCCGTTCCGCCGTGGCGGCCAGCTGCTGGAAGTGGGCAATCTCTGTTCCTGCGAAAGCGTTGCTTTCCGGGAGACGCCACGAGGCTTCATGATGCCCCGTGCTCATGAGGAACGCGTTGAGGTGAAGCTGCCGCCCGCCGCTCATTCGGTGGCCCCGAAACTAATGGCCCCGAAGCCGCTGCCTCCGGCGGTGTGTCCCAAAACAACGGTCTCGGAGTAAGTCGAGGAATCGCCCTTGATCGGCGAACTGCGGCGGCCGTCGATGCCCTGCGGAATGTCTCCTCCAATGGTGACGCGGTTGAGCTGCCGCGGCTGGCCGTCATAGTTGTCCGGGGCGTAGTGCTGGGTGATCCGGTTGTCGAAGAGAACCAGCTGGTCCGGCTCCCAGTTGACCCGGACCACGTTCTCCGGCCGAGTCACATAGGACTGCAGGAGCCGCAGGATATCCCGGGACTCGGTATTGGACAGGCCTACGATCCGCAGCCGCTGCGCAAAGCCTCCGATGAAGAGTCCGCGCTCGCCGGTCAACGGGTGGACGCGCACTACAGGGTGTGCCGTCTCGAAGTGGATGCGGGTGAATTCCTTCCGCCGCTCACTGGCGTTCTCATGCTCCAGGTTCTTCGGGACAGAGTAGTCATAGTCGTTGGTGTGGATGGCCCACAGGGTGTCCGCGAAATTGCGCAGTTCGTCCGGGAGGTCGCGGTAGGCGGCCGCGGCGGAGGCGATCAGGGTCTCTCCGCCGTAGGCCGGAAGGGTGATGCTTCGCAGGGTGGAGGCCTGCGGCGGGTTCACCACGAACGTCACGTCCGTGTGCCAGGTGTTGGCGCTGCCGTTTTCACTGTCTACCGGCAGCACGGCGGGCTTTCCGGCGACGGATGCCACGGTGGGGTGCGCCTGGGTGAGGGGACCGAACCTGCTGGCAAAGCGGACCTGAGTGTCGTCGTCGTGCACGTTTGCCTGACGGAACACCAGGGCCTTGTGCTCGTTCAGCGCTTCCCGGATCTGGTCAATAACACCCTGACGGAGGTCCTGGCTGAGGTCCAGGCCGCGGATCTCAGCGCCGATTCGGGCGCCCAGCTTGCGGAACTCGAGCTTGGTTTCGGAGATGGTGGTCATAATCTTGCTCCTTCAGTATTCGAGATGGTCGCTTACAGCGATTGGGATCCGACGGCGGTGCGCCAGCCGGAGAAATGACGTTCGACGGCGACCAGCAGGTAGTTGACCAGCAGGCCAAGCAGCGACACGGTGAGGATCCCGGCATACATGTCAGGGATCAGGAAACTGCTTTGCGAATTGACGATCAGGTACCCAAGGCCGGCCTTGGCCCCCACCATTTCCGCCGCGATCAGGACGAGGATGGAGGACGTGCCGGCCATCCGGATACCCGTGAAAATGGTGGGCACGGCTGATGGAAGGATGACCTTCTGGAACAGCTGGAAGTTCGACAGGCCCAGTGACCGTGCCGCACGGATCAGCAGGGGGTCCACCGTCCTTACACCGGCGATGGTGTTGAGCAGCACCGGGAAGAAGGCCGCGTAGGCCACAATGCTGATCTTTGAGGTCTCGCCGATTCCCAGCAACAGCGTGAACACGGGCAGCAGGGCCAAAGCGGCCGTGTTGCGGAAAACTTCCAGCAACGGGTTCAGGAAGCGGTCAAGGGCGCGGTACCAGGCCACCAAAAGTCCCAGGGCCACGGCCGCCACCACAGCGATGCCAAAACCGCTCGCCGACCGGGTGAGGCTGGCGGCCAGGTGGTTCTGCAGTTGGCCCTTGGCGATGAGCGCCCCCAGGGCCGCGAGCACTTCATGCAGCGGCGGCAGGAACACTCTGGTCGACGGCGGGGCCAGGTACAGGGGGCCGAGTTCCCACAGCAGAAGGAACAGCAGGATGGCGCCGGAGCCCCACACGATCCTGCCCGTCCTCCGGGCACCCGCCCGGAAGAGGGAGGCCCTTCCGGACCCGACCTTGGTGATCTGCCGCTGGGTTGTGTCTTCGACGGCTGTTTCAGCTGCAGCGGCATCGGCGGGCTGTGGTGTGGTTGCCGTTGTGCTGGCGGTGACTTGGCCTGGGGTCAGTGTTGACGTGGTCATTATGCTGCCTTTCCTGCTCCGGCGAGGCGGGTTTCGTCGGGTGCCGAGCCGTCCGGCTGGATTTTGGCATGGCCGGCTTCCTGCGCCCGGCGGACTTCACCGTGCAGTAGGGACCAGACCTTGTGGCGGTGCTCGACGAACGTTGCGTTGGAGCGGACGTCACCCCCACCCGTCCGGTCTCCCAGATTGATATCGACGATCTCCTTGAGCCTGCCCGGCCTGGAACTGAGCACGGCCACCCGTTGGCCCAGGTAGACGGCCTCATCGATTCCGTGGGTGATGAAGATGATGGTCTTTCCGGTGGAGCTCCAGATCCTCAGCAGTTCTTCCTGGAGTTGCTCACGAGTCTGCGCGTCAAGGGCTGCGAAGGGTTCATCCATCAGCAGGATGTCCGGCTCATAGGCAAGGCTCCGGGCGATAGCCACCCGTTGCTTCATGCCTCCGGAGAGTTCGTGGGGGTAACGGTCCTCGAAGCCGGACAAGCCAACGAGGTCCAGGTAGTGACGCGCCTTTTCCGCCCGTTCCTTACGGCTGAGCCTGTTGGTTCGTCCGTCGCCCCGGTTTCCGGATCCTTCCAGTCCGAATGAGACGTTGGAGGAAGCTGTCCGCCAGGGGAAGAGAGCGTACTGCTGGAAAACGACTGCGCGGTCCTTTCCCGGCCCAGTGACCTCCTTTCCGTCCACAAGGATCTTTCCGGTGTCTGGTTTCGTCAGCCCCGCCAACAGGTCAAGCAGTGTGGTCTTGCCTGATCCGCTCGGGCCTACCAGCGTCAGGAACTCGCCGGCTGCAACGTCCAGGGTGATACCTTCAAGGGCGGTCAGGGTGGAGCCTTCGGGGTTTTCCTTAGTGGGCCGGACTGCGAACTGCTTGCCCACGTTCTGAAGGCTGATTTTCGGTGGCTGGCTGGTCTCGACGCTCACTGGGCATTTCCTTTCAGCAGATCGTTGAATTCATTGGTGTAGTACTTGGAGGGCGTGATGTCGGTGGTGACGATCCCGGTGTCCTTCAACCAGGCGGACCACTTGCTGAAGTCTTCGTCGGTGATGGCACCCTTGGCGGGCACACCCACGCTCTTCCAGTACTTCAAGGTTTCGGTGCTTTCGGAGCGCTGGCGCGCGTCGATGATCTTCTTGAACCGGGCAATCACTTCCTCACGGGGTGTTTTCCGGAGCCATTCAATGGCCTTGGCTACCCCCGTGGTGAAGATCCTGGTAGTGCCTGGATTTTGCTGGATAAAGTCGTTCCTCAAGACGTACTGGCCGCCAGCGAAGGTGCCGAAAAGCTCGTAGTCGCTGAACAGCGCACGGAGCCCGCCCTTTGCCTTGGCGTTATCCTGCAGCACCCCACTCAGTGATCCCACATCCACCTGGCCGCGACGGACGGCTTCTTCGGTGTCGTTCGGTGGAACAACCACCAGCTGCACCTGGCGGATCTCGTCCTGGCTGAGTCCGTTTTTCTTGAGGTAGGTGTTGATAACGGCGTCGGAGTGCGCACCCAAGGTGTTCACCGCGATCTTCTTGCCGATCAGATCCCTCGGCGTCCGAATGGGGCTGTCCTCGGTGACGTAGAATCCGGTGAACGTTTTTTCATCTTCGCCGTAGTAGTTGATGACCGCTTTCACCGGTGCGCCGGCTTCAATGAGCTTCACTACCGCCCCGGAGAACGCCCCACCGAAGTCCGTTGCCCCCGTGGCTGCAGATTGGATGCTCGCAGGCCCGCTGGTGGAGTTGCCCACCCAGTTCAGCTTGACGTCTTCCAGGTAGCCGAGGTCTGCCGCCAGCTCCGGGAGGACGACGCTGTTGGCTGCGCCTTCATAGCGGAGTTCCTTTACTTCGGAACCGCTTCCGGCCGCTCCAGCCGACGCCAGGCCCCCGCAGCCGGACACCAGCAGCATGGTCGCCACAGCGGCAGTGAGGGCTGTGGCGGAGATAAGTCCTGCGGGTAAGAGGCGGTTTTTCATGACGGATTCTCTCTGGCTTGGATGCGGTCTGTCGTGATGCACATGGACCGGGCTGGCCGGCTTGTGTCACCCATCGAAGCAGAGAAGAACGGGGGCCATAAGGGCCGGATTCATGGAAGGAAACGGGACGTAACGGCGTCGTCTTTTGAACTCATCAACGGAATTCAGCGCGGCGGAAATGGAGGGAAACACTGCGTAAGACGTTTGTCGCAGGGGGACGCTCAGAGCCTTTAGGTCGGCCCGAAAGGGGGCTCTCCGCCGGAGTATGGCACCAAGGCTACGCAGCGTGACTCCGCATGACAGAGGGCACCAACGGCTCAGTAGAGACGGTCTGCAAAAACTTTTTGAGAGCCGCACTGGATTGTTACGCATACCGCAACCTGAATCAGCAGTGACAGCTCCGAACAACCCGAGCATGCGCGCTTAGGGTGGTCCTATGAGCACCCCGAATGGGCCGGACCCCAGCGCGGCAGACTCCAGTGGGATAGTGCGGGCGGATTCCGGGCCCACTGCCGGTGTGCTGTTGGCGGCGGGCTCGGGCTCACGGCTGGGATTGGGGCCCAAGGCTCTTCTCCCCTTCCGCGGCCGGACGCTGGTGGAGGTCCTGGCCGACGTGCTCCGGCAGGGTGGCTGCCACCAAGTGGTGGTAGTTCTGGGTGCCGAAGCATCCCGGGTGCTGGCCACCGTGGATCTGGACCGGCACAAGGTGGTGGTGAACCCGGACTGGCAGTCGGGTATGGGCAGCTCATTCCGGCTTGGCGTGGATTCCGTAGCGCCCTTGGATCATGTTTTGGTTGCCCTCGTGGACCAGCCGGGCCTTACCTCCGATAGCGTGGCGAGGCTGGTCTCTGCCCACCGTCCGGGACGCGTCACCGCCGCTGGATACGGGGAGCCAGGTGGGGCACTAATCCGCCGGCATCCCTTACTGCTTGACGCTTCGCTTAAGGAGGCAGCAGCAAGGTCCGCAAGCGGCGATGCCGGAGCCCGGCTGTTCCTCAAGGCCAACCCAGGGCTGATTGACCTTGTGGACTGCAGCGACCAGTCCGGGGGCGAGGACCTCGACACCCCGGACCAGTTGGACCTGCTGCGATAGGACGGCTTGGCTTGCCAGCGCTACCAGCGCGGGTGGATGGCCTCGCGGAAGTACCGGTTATAGATCTCGTGGACGCCGACGTCGAACGTTGCATCGATGCCGGGGACGTCCGCAGCCTCAGCATTGGCCCGCGCCTGCTCCACGTTGCGGGCACCGGGGATCACAGTGCTTACACCGTCCTGGGCCGCGATCCAGGCAAGAGCAGCCTGGGCGGTGCTGACGCCGTCGGGCACCAGTTCCTCAAACTCCGTTACGGCCTGGAGGCCCCGTTCGTAGT
Organism: Arthrobacter rhizosphaerae; assembly: GCF_023062595.1. GTDB lineage: Bacteria > Actinomycetota > Actinomycetes > Actinomycetales > Micrococcaceae > Arthrobacter > Arthrobacter rhizosphaerae. The sequence continues at coordinate 382,123 of NZ_JALLAN010000002.1, read as the reverse complement.
CCACTCCCGAGAAGGTCTCGCCGACGTCGAACGAGTCGCCGGAGCGGTTGTAGTTTCGGTGGTCGTCCTTGGCAAACTGCGTGTCCAGCGTGTACTTGCCGGACAGCAATCCGGACGCGAGGGGCACGCGGGCGATGATGCCCACACCGGCGGCCTGGGCAGCAGGAAGCACGGCGTCGAGCGGCTTGAGGCGGAAGGCGTTCAGGATGATCTGAACGGTCGCGGTTCCCTCGTGGCGCATGGCCTCCAGGGCTTCATCGACGCGTTCCACGCTGACACCGTAATTGCGGATTACCCCTTCAGCCACCAGTGTATCCAGGGCGTCGTAGACTTCAGCGTTGCTGTAGACGGAAGTGGGCGGGCAATGCAACTGGACCAGGTCCAGGCAGTCCGTGCCCAGGTTGCGCCGCGAACGGTCCGTCCACTCCCGGAAGTTGGACAAGTTGTAGTTTTCGGGCAGCTGATCCAGTCGGCGGCCCATCTTGGTTGCCACGGTAATGTCCAGCCCCGGGTTGTCAGCAAGGAAAGAACCGATGGCCTGCTCGCTGCGGCCATCGCCATATACGTCAGCGGTATCGAAGAAGGTGACTCCGGCCTCCACCGATGCTGCGAGGATGGCCTGGGCCTGAGCGGGATCGACGTTGCCCCAGTCGGCCCCGAGCTGCCATGTTCCGAGGCCGATAACGGAGACCTTCTGGCCGGTTTTGCCTAATGTGCGTTGTTCCATAATGCGACTATAGATGCTCCTTCAGGCACAGCTCACCCGAGCTTGCCCTGCGTCCGTTAGCGCTATCACCTCTCGCGTTTGCCGGACTGAACCCGCGTTGGAACTATGCCGGTTGTAGGAGGAACCATTCTGGGAAAGGGTCCACGGGCATAGGCAGGTCCAGGTCCAGGCCTAGATCCAATTCCGGATCCAATTCCAACTCCGGGTCCAGATCCAGATCCGGGTCCAGATCCGGGTCCGGGTTGGGGTCGGGTAAACCGGTGTGGTCGGGCCAGGTGGGTGGTTGCCAGTCTTGTTGTTCGCTGGGGTAGTGCCGGCCTGAGGGTGCGGTCCAGCCGGGTGTTTGGTGTTCGGTGGCTGGGGATGGTGTCCAGGAGGTGCTGTGTTTGAGGTGGTGGTGTTTCCGGCAGGGTTGGCCCAGGTTGCTGATGCCGGTGGTGCCGCCGTGGGCCCAGGCCAGGAGGTGATCGGCTTCGTTATCGAGGGAGTGGTTGCTGCAGCCCGGGAAGGGGCACTTGGCATCGCGCAGACGCAGCCATTGGCGCATGGTTTTGGGGATCCGGTAGCTGGTGCGGCCGATTTCCAGGGGTGCCCCGTCGCGGGGATCGATCAGGACGCGGTGGAAGGAATCGGCCCCGTTGGCGACGAGGTCCCGGGCCATGGATGCCGGGATGGGTCCATACCCGTCCAACATTGCCGGTTCGTCGGTGGCTCCAAGGAGGGAGAGGACGGGGACGGTGACCAGCACTTGGGCCCGGGGAGACGGAACGCCCACCGGGTCCGTAACGTCGGTGTAGCCCGGGGTGCAGGTATCGCCGTCGGCCCTTGGGTTGCTGAGGAGCCAGGTGGCGGCGATGTCGGCGCGGATTTGGGTGAGTGTCCGGCGCTCTGTGGGGCCTTGGAGCGCTCTGGCTGCGGTGGTGGTCCGCTCCCAGATTCCGGCGGCGGTCGCGGCTGGCAGGTAGGCCGAGAGCCATGCCATGCCGTCATGGTCCGGGGTGTATTCCAGCCGCCGGTCCAGGGCACTCTTGCGGTGACGGATTTCAATGCTGTCGGGGTGGTGGCGTTCGCGCCAGGTGCGGGCTTTGGCGCGGAACCTGGATGGGACCAGCTCGCCCATGGGGCAGCCCCGCGCGGTGTCAGGGGAGCCGGGGTCAAGGAAGTGTGTTTCCAGTGCGGCTGCCCCGGCCGGGTCCAGGTTGCTGGTTTCGTCGCACATGATGCGGGCGTGCTGCCACGAAATCGACCCGTGCTGGAGTGCGGTGAGGGTGAGCGGCAGCTGGGTGGTCAGGTGGCGGGAGTGGTCAAGGAGCGCCGCGGCGGTTCGCTCGCTCACGGTGAGGACGCAGGCGAGTTCGGCAATGGTGGACATTTCCTGCGCCGTGGCGTCCTGGGCGGTGGCAGCAGGGGAGGCGATGGACTCCGCCGCTTCGGCGTACTTGGCGGCCAGCTGTACTTTCAGCGCCGCAGTCTTGGCTTCGAACCGGGCGACCTCGGCCAAAGCGTCCAGGCAGGCATCGAGCCGGCGCCGCAACGGATCAATGTCAGGGTTTCTATCAACGTCAAGGCCAGCACTTTGGCCATGGAAACCGGGTTCGATGAGGCGGCCGATAACAGCCACGGACGCAGCAACAGCAGCCAGGGCCCCGGCAGCATCAAGCCCGACGGGGCCCTCTAAAGCCTCCCCGGTCCCAGCTGTCCAAGCCCCCATGCCTTCCATAAGAAAAGCATCTCAGCAGGGTCTGACATTTATTGCTGTGGGCATTTGAATGCAACTCAACACGCCGTCACAGACGGGCTGCTTAAGCAAGAGGTCCGTCACCGAGCCGCTACTCTCAGTAGCCGCGGCGAAAGGCCGGACATAGGCTGGAGTCGGTGGCCCTTTTGCGGTTAACCGTGCTTCGCATGGGAGAGCATCATGCTCAAGTTCCTGCTGTGCAAAACGAATCTGCGCCACCAATGGCATGTCGAAACCTATCCGTGCATCGCCGATCAACGCGCTCATCACGTTGACGGGTGCAATCCTTCGTCCACTCATGGCTGCGTATGGAGGCTCTTAATGCCTTTGATGCGCTCGACGACGAGTTCAGGAGCAAGTCGTAAAACTCCCCGATCTTCCGGCGATCATCAAGGTCCACATCGGACTTTCGGCCGGGTCGGATCTGACGGCTCGACGGGCATTCATCAGCGACGATCCTTGAATGCAATTGACCCAACAGAATGTAACCGGATTCTTGCGCTCTGTGAGCTGATCCTGCCGGATCTGGGCTTCATTCAGCCATACCCAGAGAGATGCCTAAGAACCAGGTTTGAGGGCGCGCACACTGTTGTTGCGCTTTTCGTGTGTCAGCTCTGCAATCCAAGGGCTTCCAAAAGCGGCGGAAGGTACATGCCGAACCGGCCACGGTAGCCCTTCCGCAGGCCGTACCCTCCCACCGGATTGGCGGGGTCCCGTCCCCAGGCTTCGACGCTGCCCACCTGGGCTGGCTTCAATTCATCGGCGGCCCCCAGTGGAACCCAGTCCACCAGGGTCCATGGGTCTTCCCTTGTTCCTTCAGCCATGATGGCCTCCCGCTTCCGATGACGCCCGATGTATGGACAACAGCTATTTCAGACCGTTGGGCCACGTATACGGACCTGCATCGACGTTCGATGATCGGTGCAGGGAACGGACCGGCCTATTTATCGTCGAGGGTTCTCGGCCGTTGTCGAACAGGGAAGTCCATCACCTCCTCGTGGCTCTCTTCGAAGCCAAAAATGAATCCTTCTCCAGCATTCCTTCAGAAATCCTGTGACGAAACTTGGGAACTCTTGACGGTGGACGGCAAGAATCTCGGCACGGGTACACGGGTTCCTGACCGGTTTCTGGGGACGCACCGGCAAGAATCTCGGCACGGGTACACGGGTTCCTGACCGGTTTCTGGGGACGCACCGGCAACAAGGCACCGTAGGCATGTACCTGCTCTCATGGGGGGAGCAGGTACATGCTCTTTTCCGGGATGATACGAACGCGGGAACGAATCGAGGCGCCCTGTGGGGGTACCGTGTTTCGGATGGGAGAGCATCGTGCTCAAGTTCCTGTTGTGCAAGACGAATCTGCGCCACCAATGGCATGTCGAAAGCACCGAGGATGGCGGCCGCTACAGGCGCCGTACCGGAGTTACCGGGGCATGCGCGCTTCCTTCATGCGCAGATACAACAGGTCCCGGCGCATCGGCAACTCGCCGAAGCGGATCCCCGTGGCATTCCTGATGGCGTTGGCAAGGGCCGGAGCAACGGGATTGAAGGGACTCTCGCTCATGGATTTTGCCCCCAGCGGCCCCAGCTTGTCATTCGTGTCGGCAAAGTAGACCTCACTCCGCGGAACGTCCGCAAACGTGGGGATGTGGTACTGCCGAAGAACATCCGTGGTGACCTTCCCGGCATCGTCCACGTGCACTTCCTCATGCAGAGCCGCACCAATGGCCTGCGCTATTCCGCCCTCGATCTGGCCGCGGCACTGCCTCGGGTTGACCACCACACCTGCGTCCGCCGCTTGCACGCTTTGCAGGATGCGCAGCTCACCGGTTCCGGTGTTGACGGCCACCCTGAAGCCGTGCACATTGAAGGCCACAGAGCGCGGTGTCCCGCCCCACTGCCCATCAGCCGAGAGTTCGACGCCGGCCTGGGCAGCGGCGTCGAAAATTTCAGTCAGCGGCACTCTGGTTCCTTCACAGATCACCGAGTCCCCCTCCAGGACGCAGCCTGACGACTGGACCCGACGGATGCCGGCAGCGAAGGCACGGATCCGCACCGCAAGGTCTTCGGCGGCGGCCAGGGTCGCCTTGCCTGCCACCACAGTTCCTGTGGAGCCGAAGGCTCCGGAATCGTGCGGCACCAGGTCCGTGTCCGATTGCCGGATGGTTATGCGGCTGGACGTGGTGGACAGGGCTGTTGCCGCGAGCTGGGCGTGGACGGTTGAGGTTCCATTGCCGAATTCTGCGGTGCCGACGTCGGCGGCATACGTACCGTCCGGAAGGAGCCTGACGACGGAGTGGGCAAAGTGCCCCCGGGGAGGAGCGGTATCGATCATGGAAAGAGCAGATCCCTCGCCAGTGACCCAACCAGGGCCGGCGTCCTCCAGCCCTGCGGCGCGGTACCGTTCACGGCCGCGGTCAAGAGCGCCCCTCACCAGGCGGATGCATTGGTCCAGGCCGTAACTGCCGTAGTGCACGTCCTCCTGGGGCTCCGGATGGGTGGAGAGCATCTGGTCCCCTTCCCGGACCATGTTCCGGCTGCGGAACTCCAGGGGGTCCATTCCGATGCCGATTGCCAGTTCATCCATGCCCGATTCAATGGCGAAGATCATCTGGCTCAGCCCATACCCGCGGAAGGCGCCTGACGGGACTGTGTTGGTGTACACGGCCTGTGCGTCCACCTTCTTGTTGCGGCACTTGTACACGCCCAGGGATTCCCCGCAGCCGTGGAACATGACGCCGGGGGCGTGGTTGCCGTACGCGCCTGTGTTGGTCAGGACCTCCAGTTGCAGGGCTGTCAGTTCCCCTTCCCGGGTGGCTCCGGCCTTGAGGCGGACGGTGAACGGGTGCCTGACAGTGGAGGAGGTGAATTGTTCCGTCCTGGTGAACTCAAGCTGCACCGGCCGCTGCAGCTTCAGGGCCGCGAGCGCCACGATGTCCTCGGTCAGGACTTCCTGTTTGCCGCCGAAGCCTCCTCCCACCCGTCCGGCTACGACCCGCACTTGCTCCTCGGGCAGGCCGAAGACACGCGCCAGGGTACGCCGGGCCAGGAACGGGACCTGGCTGGAGGTGCGGACGGTGAGGCGGCCGTCGTCGTCGGAGGACGCGATGGACGCATGCGTCTCCATGGCTACGTGCTGCACCCGCTGGGTCCGGTACGTATGTTCGTGGATGAAATCGGCCTTGGCGAATCCTGCGGCAACGTCGCCGAGCTCGGAGTGCAGTTCGGCCGCCACGTTCTGAAGCGGACGGGCTATGCGCGAGGTCTCGGCATCCTTATCGCCGTGGAGGACCGGCGCCCCGGGGAGGACGGCGTCCTGCGGTGTGAAGACCGCGTCCAGGACGTCGTACTCGACTTTCAGAGCGCGCGTCCCGGCTTCCGCTGCGCCCACCGAATCGGCGACGACGGCGGCCACCCGCTGCCCGATGAACCTCACCACGTCATCCAGGACACGGGTGTCATCGGGGTCGTCGGTGTAGAGCTCATGCTGGGCGCTGGAGAACAACTGCTCCGGTGAGTCCTCATGGGTGAAGACCGCCACCACGCCCGGGATCTTCAAAGCAGTTGTCGCGTCAATGTTCAGGACCCGGGCGTGGGCATGCGGGGAACGAAGCAGCTTCAGGTGCAGGAGGCCATGCAGTTCCCCGGGCGGGACATCAAGCGCGTACGGGGCGGAACCGGTGACCACTCCGAGGCTGGCGGGTGCGGGAGCGTCATCGCCGAGCTGTCCTGGCCTGGGATCGGGCTGTTCCCGGCCGCCGACACCTGAGGTTTGAGCCCCCGGGTCAGGGTAGCCTTCGTGCCCGCACACCGCATCCTCGATGGAGCGGTATCCCGTACAACGGCACAGGTTGCCTTTGAGGCTGCGGTCCAGGTTCTCTTTTTGTGCCTGGTCAAAGGTGGCCGCCGTCATGATCATCCCTGCCGTGCAGAAGCCGCATTGGAAGCCTTGGCGGTCCAGGAACTGCTGCTGCATGGGATGAAGCCCTGCTTCGGTTGAAGCTCCGTTTGGGGCTCCCGCAAGGCCTTCGATGGTGGTGACTTCTTTTCCCTGGGCCCGGACTGCCGGGTAGATGCAGCTGTGTACGGGGATCCCGTCCACGTGTACTGTGCAGGCGCCGCAATCACCGGCGTCGCAACCCTTTTTCACCCCAAGATTCCCTTGCTCCCGGAGGAAGGTCCTCAGGCATTGGCCCGGCCTTGGCTGGGACTCCGACTGGTTCCCGTTGATCCCGATAACCACAGTCACCACCCCTGCCCGGCTGGTGGCCAAAAGTCCCCCGAAACGTACGGTTGGATGCCTTCGTCCGGGGCTGCCGCCAGCTCAACCCTGATTTCCTCGGCAAGGCGATACGTCATGTCCTTGCGCCAGGCTGGGAGTCCGTGGACGTCGTCGTGGTAGAGCCGGTCCGGAATGGCATCGTCAATGGCCCTTTGCAGAACCGCTGGCTGTGGGACGCCGGAACCTGACCCGAAACGCAGCTGGACGGGACGCCTGGTGGCGGCCGTGACGGTCAGGACAAAGCCGGCATCGGCGTCGAGCCTTCCGATCAGGAGTACCCCAGACCTTCCCAGATTGCTCAACGAAAGCCTCCGGAACGCCACCCGCGAGCGCAGGGCTGCGGCCGGCAGGCTGATGCTGCGCAGCAATTCCCCTGGCGCCAGGCAATTCTGCCCGTCACCGGTGACGAAGTCGGCCACAGGCACCGTCCGGCTGATACCCCCGGCGGCGAGCACGGTGGCCAGCCCATCGAGGGCGGCGAACAGCGAGATCATCGGTCCCGCGGGCAGTGCGGTACACAGATTGCCTCCCACGGTGGACATGTTCCAGACCTTGAACGAGGCCACGAAGGAGTCGCAGCAGGGGCGGATGAGTGCAAGCGAGGGCCAGTCAGCCGGTCCGGCGGCAGTGGCGGACCCGTCGTTCAAATCGCCGGGTTTATTGAGATCAGCGGGAAGATCGTAGAGCTCGGCAACGGTGCAGGTCGCGGCGAGTTCGATCCCTTCCCCTGTCACGGTGATGGCTGGCCAGCCTGTGGAACCGAGGTCCAGCAGGCGTTTCAGCGGTTGCTCATCAACGGCGGGGCCTCCGTCGGAAAAAAGCACCGTACCGCCGGCCAGCCAGGCATCACCCGGCCGCCATTGCCCGGGATCGGCGGTGGGAATGACGGCCTCAACCGTGTTCAGGTCCACGCGCCCTCCCGGTGATGTTCTTCTGTGGAGTCTTTTGTCGAGGCTGGGCGCCAGTGGATGGGACCGGCTCCGTCTTTAAGGGAGACTCCGTCTTTCAGGGAGGCGGGGGTGGCCTGGTTGCCGCGGTTCAGGGTTGCGACCAGCTCGGCCATGATGGAGACCGCAACCTCAGCGGGAGTGACAGCTCCCAGGTCAAGGCCTATGGGTGAATGCAGCCGTGACAGTGATTCCGAGGTCACACCCTCCGCAAGCAGGGACTCCACCCGCCCGTGGTGGCTCTGCCGTGACCCCATGGCCCCTACGTACGCCAGCTCCAGCTGAAGAGCCGTGGCAAGGAGCGGGACATCGAACTTGGGGTCGTGCGTAAGGATGCAGACTGCAGTCCTGGAGTCGATCCGCCCGGCCTCCACCTCCGCTGCCAGATAGCGGTGGGGCCAGTCCGTGATGACTTCGTCCGCTTCCGTGAATCTCTTCTGATGGGCAAAAACCTGGCGGGCATCGCACACGGTTACGCGATAATCCAACAGTCTGGCGGCGGGCAGGAGGGCTGCACTGAAGTCGTTGGCCCCGAAGATCAGCATCCGGGCCGGCGGAAGGCGGCTCTCCACCAGCAGGGTGACAGGCTCCGGCACGGTCTGGCCGGTATTGGGCTGGTTCTGGCCAGATGCGGGCAGGGTTTGGCCAGCCCCAGATAAACAGCCCTCCTGAGGAGCCAGCCTGACAAGTCCTGACCGGCCTCCGCGAACCAGCGGCTCCAGGTGGGCCGCAGCGGCGCGCAGGGCGGAATGCTGTGACGAGCTGATGTCCAGAAGCGCGGAAATTTCAGCCGAGGCAGTGACGCTAAAGTGCGCCGGATCGTGGATCACCACCGCGTCCTTCCCCTCCCGGTCAAGCCTGCGGATCAGCGCCAGGGCTGTCCGATCCGGAAGTCGGGGCTCCTGCAGTTTCATCCACAACGGCCCGGAGGGCCCGAATTCAAACTGCTCGATGTGAACGTCAAGGCGCCCGCCACAGGTGAGGCCTGCCGCAAACGCGTCATCGGCGCTGTAGCCGAACGACTCACGGCGAGTGCCGCCGTCGTGCAGTGTCTGCAGTGCCGCCTCCACCACAGCCCCCTCGACGCACCCGCCAGACAGGCTTCCCAGCACCTCGCCCGCGGCGGACACGATCATCGACGTACCCACGGGCCGCGGCACAGATCCTGTCGCCCCCACCACGGTGGCCACAGCACAGGGCTGGCCGGAAACCGCAGGCTGCCAGTCCCTGACGGAAGGCAATAAGTTCAGCATGCGGCTCTCCCTTCGTCCCGGGCACGTCCCTCGCCGCGGTGTTGTCCATTCTGCTGCCTGTTCTCCGCCGAAGGAAGCAAGCCCCGCCGCCCTGTTCCTGAATCTGGTGTCCTTCACTGGCATCACTTTGATGCCGGCTCGTTTTGTACGCAGTACTTTTTGGGACAGGCAGTACGTTTGGGACAGGGCAGGAAACATGCTGTTAATTTCGCTGTGCCACCTTGGTTCCAGCGACCGGAAGTTGGGAAACAGACCATGAGCGGGAAGATAGTCCTCGGCAGCAACCAGTACGGCAAGGCCGAAGTCCGCCTCGTCAAAATCACCCGGGATACCAAACGTCACGAGATCGAAGACCTCAACGTCACCTCCCAACTGCGCGGGGACTTTGCTGCCGCGCATCTGGAAGGCAACAACGCGCACGTCGTGGCCACCGACACCCAGAAGAACACCATCTATGCCTTCGCCCGGGAAGGCATCGGTTCCCCCGAAGCCTTCCTCGCGAGGCTTGGCGAGCACTTCACCTCGAGCTTCGACTGGGTCAGCGGCGGCCGCTGGGAAGCGGAGTCCTACAGCTGGGACCGGATTCAAGTCGCGGGCAAGGACCACCATCATTCGTTCGTGCGCAACGGCCGTGAAGTTCGCACCGCTGTGCTGGTCAGGGAAGGCGCGGCCGTCCACGTCATCTCGGGTCTCAGGGACCTCACGGTCCTGAAATCGACACAGTCAGGCTTCACGGGCTACCCCAAGGACAAATACACCACCCTCCCCGAGACCACGGACCGGATCCTGGCTACCGATGTCACGGCCCGCTGGCGTTTCAACCCTGCCCTCGACGTACGCGCCTTTGACTTCAACAGGAATTACGACGACGTCAGGCGGCTCCTGCTGGAGGGTTTCGCTGAGAAGTACTCCCATGCCCTGCAGCAGACACTGTTCGACATGGGCACCAAGGTGCTGGAAGCCCACAGCGAGATCGACGAGATCCGGTTCTCCATGCCAAACAAGCATCACTTCCTGGTGGACCTCGCCCCGTTCGGCCTGGACAACCCCAACGAGGTTTTCTTCGCGGCAGACCGCCCCTACGGCCTGATAGAAGCCACGGTGCTGCGTGAAGATGCCGTACCAGCTGACCCCGCCTGGACCGGCATCGCCGGCTTTTGCTGACGGCATGACCCAATGCCGGTTAGATTGACCACAGGTTCTTCGCCCCGAATCACGGCAGCGGACGCTGCCGCCGCAGCCGCAGCTCACGTAGCCTCAAACGCAGCCTCAGCTGCCTAGGAAAGGACACTCGATGGCCCTCACAGTCACCGATCCCCAACCCGTTTCAAGGGCCGGGGAAATCCTCACGCCAGAGGCGCTCGCCTTCATTGAGGAGCTTCACCAGCGGTTCGCTGCAACCCGTGCTGAGCTGCTGAAGGCCCGTGTGGTCAAGCGTGAGCAGGTTGCGCGGACCGGGAAGCTGGATTTCCTGGCCGAGACCGCAGATGTCCGCTCCGGTGACTGGAAAGTTGCTCCTGCCCCGGCCGCGCTCCAGGACAGGCGTGTAGAGATGACCGGCCCTGCTTCTCCGGCGAAGATGGCCATTAACGCCCTGAACTCCGGCGCCAAGGTGTGGCTCGCTGACTTGGAGGATGCCAGCACACCCACCTGGCACAACGTGATCGACTCTATCCTGAACCTTCGCGACGCGGCCCGCGGTACCTTGAGCTACACCTCCCCCGAAGGCAAGGAGTACACCCTTCGCACCGACGCCCCGCTGGCCGTGGTGGTGGCCCGCCCCCGCGGCTGGCACATGGATGAACGGCACCTGCTGGCCGACGGCGAACCCACCGCTGGCGCGCTGGTGGACTTTGGACTCCACTTCTTCCACGTGGCCGAACAATTGCTCCGCAACGGTCAGGGACCCTACTACTACCTGCCCAAGATGGAGAGCCATCTCGAGGCGCGTCTCTGGAACGAGGTCTTCGTCTTCGCGCAGGACTATCTGGGGCTTCCGCAGAGGAGCATCCGGGCTACAGTGCTGATAGAAACCATTCCAGCGGCTTTTGAAATGGACGAGATCCTCTACGAGCTGCGGGACCACGCGTCCGGGCTGAACGCGGGGCGCTGGGACTACCTCTTCAGCATCATCAAATACTTCCGGGATGCTGGTCCCACCTTCGTCCTGCCGGATCGTGCATCAGTTGCCATGACTGCCCCGTTCATGCGCGCCTACACGGAATTGCTGGTCAAAACCTGTCACCACCGCGGCGCCTTCGCGATGGGCGGGATGGCAGCAGTCATTCCAAACCGGCGCGAACCGGAGGTAACGGCCCAGGCCTTCGAGAAGGTACGGGCGGACAAGACCCGCGAAGTGACCGATGGCTTCGACGGCTCCTGGGTGGCACACCCCGACCTTGTTCCCGTCTGCCAAGAGGTCTTTGACGGCGTGCTCGGGGAGCGCCCCAACCAGCTCGACAAGCAGCGCCCGGAGGTTTCCGTCACCGCTGACCAGCTCCTGGACATTGCCTCAGCAGGTGGCCAGGTCACTGAAGCCGGGCTGCGGCTGAACCTTTACGTCGCCGTCGCCTACACCGCCGTCTGGATCTCCGGCAACGGTGCAGTGGCTATCCACAACCTGATGGAGGATGCTGCCACGGCCGAAATTTCCCGGTCCCAGGTCTGGCAGCAGATCCGCAACGGGGTGGTCCTGGCCGACACGGGCAATACGGTGACCCGTGAACTAGTGGCCCGGATCCTGGCGGAAGAGACTGAGCGGCTGCGCACCGAAGCAGGTGATGAGGCGTTCGAAAAGTACTACCAGCCGGCCAGTAACCTTATTGCCGATATCTGCCTGTCCGAGGAATACACAGACTTCCTCACCACCCCTGCGTATGACCTGGTGGGCTGACGCGTGAAGGGAGCGCCCCGGGGATCGCTTTCGAGCGCTGACCTGGCCCAGATCGATTCGCGCCTCGCCACCACCGACCGGATGCTGGTGCAGAACTACCCGGGCGACGACGGCTCGCGCCAACCGGTTCAGACTGCCTACGTACCGGCAGACAAGTTCACCCCGTCACTTGCCGCCGACTGGGGTGCCCAGGCGCTTGCAGCGGCCGACGCCCATGGCGGCCTGGTCCACCTCGGGCACCTGCTGGGCCAGGAACGTGCTTTGGCAACGGCGGTCGCCACCAGGGTGGAAGCGAAGTTGCACAGCGAGCCCATCGAGGATCTCCGCCTCGACTTTGAGGACGGGTACGGGGACAGGGGCGACGACGTCGAGGACGCTGACGCTGTTGCAGCCGCTCGCGCCGTGGCCGAGGCGGTTGCAGGCGGGAGCGCTCCCCCGTTCATCGGCATCCGCTTTAAGGGGTTGGAGGAACCCACCCGCGCCCGCGGGCTGCGGACCCTGGACCTCTTCATCTCCGGGTTGGCGGAAGCGGGTGAGCTTCCGGCCGGGCTCAGGCTGACGCTGCCAAAAGTAACCACTGTGGCCCAGGTGCAGGCTCTGGAGTTTGCGGTGTCCCGGCTGGAGGAGATCCATTCGCTCCCCTCCGGAAGGTTGCGGTTCGAGGTGCAGGTGGAGACGCCCCAGCTCATCCTCGGGCCTGACGGCACCTCGCCGGTGGCGCAGCTGCCGCACGTGATCCCGGGACGAATCAGCGGCCTGCACTACGGCACCTACGACTATTCGGCGTCGCTCCAGATTTCTGCCGAGTATCAGTCCATGGAGCATCCTGTGGCGGATTTCGCCAAAGAGGTCATGCAGCTCGCAGTGGCCGGGACAGGGATCCGGCTTTCAGACGGCTCAACAAACATCATTCCGGTGGGTGAGAACGTCGAGGCGGCGTGGGTCCTGCACGGGCGGCTGGTGCGGCGTTCCTTGGAGCGCGGCTACTACCAGGGGTGGGATCTTCATCCGGCACAGCTTCCCAGCCGCTTTGCAGCTACTTATGCCTTTTACCGGCAGGGGCTTATCCCCGCTGCCACGCGGCTCCGGAACTATGTGCAGAGCACGCAAAAGGGTGTGATGGACGAGCCCGCCAGCGCCCGTGCCCTCGCAGCCTTCGTGCTCCGCGGATTGCAGTGCGGCGCTGTCGGCAGCGCGGAAGTGAAGCTGCTCGCGGGCTTGGAACTCCCCCGGCTCCGGTCCCTGGCCCACCCACAAACCACCAACAGCTCACCCCATTCGTCCACCTCGCCAGGAGCAAACCCATGAGCAGCTACTTTTCTCCCGAAGGCGGCCTTCCACCGCAGACCCAGCTCCTCACCGACCGCGCAATCGTCAAAGAGGCTTACACCGTCATCCCCAAGGGCGTGCTGCGGGATATCGTCACGAGCAACCTCCCCGGCTGGAACCAGAGCCGTGCCTGGATTATTGCGCGTCCCATCGCAGGCTTCGCCACCACGTTTTCGCAGCTGATCGTTGAAGTAGCCCCGGGGGGAGGCTCGCAGAAACCGGAGGCCGAATCCGGCGTCGAAGGCGTCATCTTCCTGACGCAGGGCCAGCTGGCCCTGACGCTCGACGGCGATATCCACCATCTTGAAGCCGGAGGCTACGCCTACCTGGCAGCCGGCGCGGACTGGTCCGTCAGGAACAGTTCCGGGGAAACCGCCACTTTCCAGTGGATCCGCAAGGCGTACGAGCAGTTGGAGGGTTTCCAGGCTAAATCCTTCGTGACCAGTGATCAGGCTGTTGAACCCCGTCCCATGCCTGGTACCAACGGGGCATGGGCCACCAGCAGGTTTGTGGACCCGGACGACCTCGCCCACGACATGCATGTCAACATCGTCACGTTCCAGCCTGGCGGCACCATCCCCTTCGCCGAAACGCACGTGATGGAGCATGGACTTTTCGTGTTGGAGGGCAAGGCCGTTTACCGCCTCAACGACGATTGGGTGGAGGTGGAAGCCGGCGACTTCATGTGGCTTCGGGCCTTCTGCCCACAGGCCTGCTACGCCGGCGGTCCTGGTCCTTTCCGCTACCTGCTGTACAAGGACGTCAACCGGCAGATCCGCCTCACCTAAGATTCAGTCCAGGTTTTGGCTCAGCTGCTCGGGAAGAGGTGCCAGCGCGCGGTGTCGCACTGACCATCGTCGTTGTTGCCGGCTGCCAGGACGGACCCATCCGCGCGAAGTCCCAATGTATGAGTGGAGCCTGCCGCGACCGCCACGACGTCCCTCCACAACGAGACCTCGCACTGCCCGTGACTGTTGTCACCGACGGCAAGCACACGGCCTCCTGCGACGACGCCGACGGAGTGATGGCTCCCCGCTGAAATGGCGATGACCTCGCGCCAAGCGGATACCTCCTGGACGCCGGACGCTCGGGAACCGGTGGCGAGCACACGCCCGTCCGCGGTAAGGGCGATGGTCTGCAGATAGCCTGCCGCGATGGCGCAGAGGTCCCGCCACCCTGATACCTCACACTGCCCCTTGCGGTTGTTTCCCACAGCCACGGCCGTGCCATCTGCCCGGAGCCCGACGGAGTGCCAGTCTCCCGCTGCGACGGCAACCAGCTCATTCCACGTATCAACATTGCACGCTCCTTCGCCACGCCGGCCCGTCGCGCGAGCCGTCCCGTCTGCCAAAACCGCGAGTGTGCGACGCCAACCGGCGGCGATACTCACGACGCTCCTCCAGTCGTCGACGTCGCACTGCCCGTCATTGTTCCAGCCCGCAGCGAGGACAGTACCGTCCGCGCGCAGTCCCACTGTGTGGGATCGGCCAGTGTTAGACGCCGTGTGGACGTTTCCGGCTGCTACTGCGACGATGCCGCTCCACCCATCGACCCGACACTCCTCCGCAGTAGAGATACCGGCGCTCAGCACCGAGCCCTCCGCGGTCACGCCCAGGGAGTGCCGACGCCCAGCGGCGATAACAGAGCGGGGATCTTCCATTGCCACCTGTAGATTGTCTCAGGAGTTGCGGGGCGGAAAATCAGTCGTTCGGTAGCTGTGTACGGTCGAGGATTTATTCCGCCAGGCTACGGATTCACGCTCGTGGTTTGATCCTCGCGCCGGCGGCCCAGCCAGAAGCCGGCCCAGAAAGCAGCTCCCAGCAGAGCCACCACAATGAGCGCGATGCCAACCCTGGCCCGGGCCCCAAGAAACACGAGTCCATCGGGCACGAAGTACTGCTGGGACAGTGGCGCATAGGCAAACCAGCCGTACGTTTCAGTGCTCGGAAGCAAGACAAGCACCAGCCCTCCCAGGAGCAGCAGCACCAGTGCCGCCGATAGCGCGACCCCTATTATTCGTTTTGCCCGTGAGCTGCCCAGCCCATCCCCCATTGAATTCATGAGCCAACTGTAGCCCCGCCCGGGGCTGTATATCGCCAGCCTTCCGGCCGTAGAGTGAAGCATGGCGAGCAGCCTGGAACCTGCGGAGACGTCGTCCAATCCGACCTCCGGTGAAGTCCTGCTGGAGTACCTGCGACGCCAGGTCGCCGAACTCCAGCAGCAGGCGCCGCGTGTCCGGGACAACGAGCCCGACTCGGTTCATCAGATGAGAATGTCGGCCCGGCGTCTCCGCGCCGTGCTGAGGTCTGCCAGGTCGATCCTCGAGCCGGGCCTCGCTCTTGTAGACGGCAGCAGCCGGAACCTGTCGTGTTCTGAGCTGCGTGCTGAACTGAAGTGGCTCTCCGGGGTGCTGGGCAAGGCCCGGGATCCGGAGGTGATCCGGGACCGGTTGACTGCCCTTATGGCCGAGCAGCCGGACGCCCTGCTTGTGGGCCCTGCGGCAGAGCGGATACAGCAGGCTCTCGCAGCAGCAGGCCGGGAAGCCCGTGAAGAGGTATTGAAGGCATTCGGCAGCGACCGCTATGCCCGCCTGGTTGAGGCCTTGGAATCACTTCCGGAGACACCGCTTTCGGGTGATAAGGCTGAGCGGCCGGCCCGGAAAGGTCTCGCGAAGGTGGCCAAGAAAGATGTACGGAGGCTGCGCCGGAAGGTCGCTGCAGTGGGGCCACGAAAGCCGGGAGACGCGGGTGCAGACTCAGGTTCAGACCCGGACTCCCGGAACGTAGCTTTCCACGACGTGCGGAAAGCAGCCAAACGGGTGCGTTACATCGCCGAGGCCGCCTCCCTGGCAAAGGCCAAATCCGCTGACCGGATCGAGGAGGCAGCCCACACGATCCAAAAGATCCTTGGCCAGCACCAGGACAGTGTCGTGGCCAGGGAGCAGCTTCTGCGACTCGGAACAAAATCAGGGCTGGGATCAAAGTCCGACGGAGACAGCGACTTTACCTTCGGTCGCCTGCATGCCTTGGAAGAACGACGCGCTGACGAAGCCGAGAAGGAGTTCTTCAAGGCATGGAAGGGTTTCCCTTAAGCGAAACGCGGCGGCTACGGGTTCAGCACCACTTTGATGCAGCCGTCCTGCTTCTTCTGGAACTTCTCGTAGAGGGCAGGCGCCTCTCCCAAGCCGGCACGGTGGGTGACGAGGTCCATCACCCCCAGCGGATCGGCGTCGTCCTCCACCAGCGGAAGCAGTTCATCCGTCCAGTTCCGAACATTGCATTGCCCCATCCGCAGCTGGATCTGCTTGTCAAACATCGAGAGCATGGGCATCGGGCTGGCCTGGCCCCCATAGACGCCGCTGAGGGAAACCGTGCCACCCCGACGCACAGCATGAAGCGCCGCGTGGAGGGCGGCAAGCCGGTCCACTCCCGCCGTTTCCATCGCCTTCTGCGCGAGCTTGTCTGGCAGCAGTCCCAACGCCTGATGCGCAAACCCTGTGACAGGCGAGCCGTGGGCTTCCATCCCCACCGCATCGAGCACGGCGTCGGGGCCGCGGCCCTCCGTCATATCGCGCAGTTCATCTGCCACGGTCTTGGAGTAGTCGAGCGTTTCCACACCGTGCCTCGCGGCCATTGCCCGCCGCTCCGGAACGGGATCAATGCCAATGACCCGCTGCCCCAGATAGCGCCCGATCCTTGACCCGAACTGTCCGACAGGCCCAAGGCCAAAAACAGCGAGCGTCCCCCCATCAGGGACGTCGGCATACTTGACCCCCTGCCAGGCCGTGGGGAGGATGTCGGACAGGAACAGATACCTCTCATCAGGCAACTCGGTTCCCACTTTGACCGGGCCGTAGTCTGCGAAGGGAACCCGCAGATACTCGGCCTGTCCGCCCGGCACGGAACCGTAGAGCTCGGAGTAGCCGAACAGGGCCGCTCCGGAGCCCTTCTCCTTGACCTGGGTGGTCTCGCATTGAGACTGCAACCCTCGCCGGCACATGAAGCATTGGCCGCAGGCTATACCGAACGGGATGACGACGCGGTCTCCCACCGTCAGGTTGGTCACCGAACTGCCCACCTCCACGACGATGCCCATCGGCTCATGGCCAATCACATCACCCTTATGCATATACGGGCCCAGCACTTCGTAGAGGTGGAGGTCGGATCCGCAGATGGCAGTGGAGGTGATCCGGATGATCGCGTCCGTGGGTTCCTGGATCACGGGATCAGGAACCTCCTCGACGCTGACGGATCGTTTGCCTTGCCAGGTGAGTGCCTTCATCGTTTGCCTCTCAACGCGATGGGAACCGGGTAGCCGTAGCCGGACGGTAAGGGGTCCGTAGGATCAGTAGGAAATGAACTCCACGAGTTCACCCACGCGGTCCTCGGGATAGTTGCGGGCAATATCAGCCTGGCTGAGCATGCCTACGAGGTCATGTCCGTCAATCACCGGAAGGCGCCGGACCTGGTGTTCCTGCATGGTCCTGATGGCTTCCTCAATGGAGTCATCGGCACCAATCGTGACCGGTTTCCCCTCAGCCATCTCTCCCGCCGTGGCACTGCGGGGGTCTCCGCCCTCAGCCAGGCATTTGATGACTATGTCCCTGTCAGTGACCATTCCTTTGAGCCGCTGATCCTCTCCGCAGATGGGAAGTGCACCCACGTTGAGCGATTTCATCTTGCGGGCCGCCGCCTCCAGGGTTTCCTTTTCTCCGATGCATTCAGCGCCCGGAGTCATAAAATCGCGTGCCTTTGGCATACTGATCACTCCTCACAAAGTCCTCCGGGCGGCGCTCCCCTGCCCGGAATGGATATGGAATTGGTCCCCCGTTTGAGGTGATGGCGCACAACCCTCCGGGGGTACTTTGACCGTAGCGCCGAATCAGTTTCCTGTGAAGATCAGCATGCTTATCAGTTTTGTTTCGGAGAAAAACTAAGCAACCTGATCAAATCCCTTGCCTCCCGGAGTGCAAACTCACTAGCGTTGAAGGTGCCCCAGTCCCCCAAGGAAAGGCAGCATCATGACGCTATACCAGCCCGAGCCCGTCGAGATTTCCACCAGAATGCGGCCGGGAGAATGGACCGAATCCAGCCTTGAAGAGCTGGTCACCACCTATCGGGCAAAGTTGATGGGCATGGGGGCAAGCGTGGCGGACATCGTAACGGAAGTGGAGCGAAACGACGACGGCTCAGTCCGCGTATTCGTGGCCTGGCGGAAGGATGAGACTGCCAACGAGGCCGCCACAGGTCAGGCCGTGTAGGAATGCTGACAGTCGGAACCACTGTCCTTGGCGTCGGTGATGTCGCCAGGGCTACCGCATTCTGGACTGCCGCCCTTGACTATGCGCCCCAGGATAACGGGGACGACACGTGGGTCATCCTGAATCCGCAAAAGGGCGACGGCGCCCGGCTGGCGCTGATGCTCAGCGAGACTCCTGTTCAATTGCACCCGCGGATCCATCTCGACCTCTGGGCGGACAACCAGGAAGCGGAGGTCCAGCGGCTTTTGGACCTGGGAGCCGAACGCGTTGATTGGGATCTCTACCCCGACGACGCGGACTTCATAGTGCTCGCAGATCCCGAAGGCAACCGTTTTTGCGTCGTGGATGCGAGCGGGGCGTAGACACTATGGAATCTTCACCACGGGAGTTTTCCCCCCGAACCGCAATCGTCACGGGCAGCGATTCAGGCATCGGCAGGGCCACCGCCGTGGCCCTGGCCAGGAACGGCCTGGATATCGGCATCACGTGGCACACGGACCAGGCGGGCGCGGAACACACCGCCTCGCAGGTCCGGGAGGCCGGGAGGACTGCGGTGGTCCGGCAACTGGACACCTCTGATATTCCGGCATGTTCCGGCGTGGTGGATGAACTCGCGGCGGAACTCGGCGGGGTGGATGTTTTTGTCAACAACGCCGGAATAGGTGAAGGCACACCGTTCCTGGATCTTGGATACGACAGCTGGGCCGACACCATGGATGTGGACCTCAACGGGGCTTTCCTCTGCATCCAGGCTGCAGCCCGCAGCATGGTCCGGGCCGGGAAGGGCGGCAGGATCATCGCGGTGACAAGCGTCCATGAAACTCAGCCCAAAGTAGGCTCCTCGGCTTATGTGGCAGCCAAGCACGGGCTGGGCGGGCTGATTAAGACGATTGCCCTGGAACTGTCCAGCCACGGCATCACAGCGAATTCCGTCGCTCCGGGCGCCATCTCGACTCCTATGTCCGGACAGGAGGGCGACGACCCCCAACCACGGAACAAGCCCGGGGTTCCGCTGGGGCGATCGGGCCGCGCCCAGGAGATCGCGGCCGTCATCGCGTTCCTCGCCTCGCCGGCGTCGAGCTATGTCACAGGTGCGTCGTGGGTGGTGGACGGCGGGATGCTCCAGATGGGTCCGACGGCCGGAGCCAAGCTGCCCGACGACGAGTGGCGTGGAATCTGAGCAACTGCCTGATAAGGCACCGATTGAATAAGCAGCAACCGGCAGTTGGGGCCTTAGCGGAACGCTTTGCTTTGAAGGAGCTTTCCGATGGCGCTGTCCCTGAGATTGCCCAATAGCTCCCTCGGTCCCGAATAGATTTCGATCGCACCTGCATCCCTGAGTTCAGCCTCGCTGGTACCCCCGCAAGTCACTCCAATGGTGGGTACTCCGATTTTGGCGGCCGCATACACATCCCACACTGCATCGCCCACATACACGGCATCATGGGCACTCACGCCGACGGCTTCCAGGGCGGCCAAGAGGATGTCCGGTTCAGGCTTGCTTTCCTTGGCATCGTTGGCGCTCGTGGCCGCGTGGATGTAGGGGTCCGAATTAAGGGCTGACCTGAGCATCTTCAGGTCCCGCTCACGCGCGGAAGAGGCCAGCGCGACGGCGAGCCCGCCTTCGCGGCATTGAAACAGAAGGTCGCGGGCGCCGTCGAAGGCCCGCAGGAATGGCCAGTAGGTCGAGAAAATGGCGGCGTGGGCATCCATCACCGAGGCGTCTTGGCTTCTGTCACGTTCCGCGGGCAAAAGATGCGCTACCAGCTTGTCCCCGCCCATGCCCACCGCCCGGTGGATCGAAGCCATGGGCACATCGAAACCTGCTCCTCGGAAGGCGTGCCACCAGGCCATGGCGTGCAGGTACGACGAGTCCACGAGTGTCCCGTCCACGTCAAACAGAACCGCTGCCCGATGCCCCCCGCGGGGTTTGCCGTTGAGCATCAGTGGCCGATGCCGGTGCGCCTTCCTGCGGCTACCAACTGACCGTGCCCCCCGCCGGCCGTAGACTTCCTGGTCGCTTTGACGTGCTGTTTGATGCTCTGCTGTCTCGGGCGTGCGGGCTGCTGGTCATGGCTGCGGTCACGGATCAGGCCTGTGCCTGCGATTTCGCGAGCCTTGGCAATACCTGCCACTGCTGCCTTCTTCGTCGGGAAGGTAATGGAGACGGCCATGAGGGCCCCGGTTCCGTCCAGCAACCTGATGCGGTATCCGCCGTCGGGTGCGTCTACGAGTTCGAAATATCCAGACATTGCATCTCCTCCATACTTCACGGCGTCGTGACGTAGTAGTAAGTATACTTACCGATGCCTGAGAGGAAAACGGAAGGATGCCTCTTGGCTGCCGATCAACTTCCCCGCAATGGCGTATCACTGCGGTGCATGGTGTCTTCTTCGAGTTCCAAGGCGCTCAACACCATGGCGAAGTGGCTGAAGGCCTGGGGAGTATTTCCCAGATGCCTGCCATCGCCCACATGGAACTCTTCACTGAGCAGGCCTACGTCGTTGCGCAGCGCCAGGAGCCTTTCGAAGAGGTCCTTGGCTTCGGAATGCCTCCCCGCTCCCAGCAGTGCCTCCACCATCCAGAATGAACAGGCCAGGAACACTCCTTCGTCCCCGGGCAGACCGTCATCGCTGTGTTCGGGCTGATAGCGGAGCAGGAAACCATCCCGCGACAGTTCACGCTGAATGGCATCAATCGTGCCAATAACCCGTGGGTGGTCGGGAGGCAGGAAGCCTACGCGTGGAATCAACAGCAGGCTTGCATCCAGCTCCGGCCGCCCATAGGACTGCGTGAACGTGTTGCGTTCGACGTCGAAACCCTTGGTCATCACCTCGTGGTGAATCGTGTCCCGAAGGACTTCCCAACGGTCCGCCGGCCCGGGCAGGCCTGACTCCCTGACACCCTTGACCATTCGGTCCGCAGCCACCCAGGCCATGACCTTGGAGTGCGTGAAGTGGCGGCGGGGCCCACGCATTTCCCACAACCCGTTGTCAGGCTGGTCCCAGGCACCCTCGAGGTACTCCATCAGGGCGATCTGGACATCCCACGCCTCATCGGTGTGGCGGAGCAACGAGTTCCGCGTCAAGGACAGGCAGTCAAGCACCTCGCCCCACACATCCAACTGCAGTTGGTCTGCTGCCGCATTCCCGATCCGCACCGGTTTGGAGTTCTCGTACCCCGCGAGCCAGGGAAGCTGCATCTCAGGCAGCCGGCGTTCACCATGGATTCCGTACATAATCTGAAGGTCCGCCGGGTCCCCGGCAACAGCCCGCAGCAGCCAGTCCCGCCAGGCAGCCGCTTCCTCCGTGTAGCCGGCGGCGAGCAGGGCCTGCAGGGTCAAGGTGGCGTCCCGCAGCCAGCAGTAGCGGTAGTCCCAGTTCCGCGGACCGCCCAACTGCTCAGGCAAAGAGGTGGTAACCGCTGCGACGATTCCACCGGTTGGCGCATAGGTCAGTGCCTTGAGGGTGATGAGCGAGCGCTGTACCGCCTCTGCATAGGGTCCATTGACCGGGCACTTCTCCGTCCATTCCAGCCAGAACTCCTCGGTGGCCTGGAGCACCTGTTCAGCGTCAACAGAGCGGGGTCTCCGGACATGGCTGGGCGCCCACGTCAGCACAAAGGGGATGCGTTCCCCCTCGTGCACCGTGAAGTCGCTGACCGTCTGGAACTTCTCACCCCGCAAGGGCGCCTGGGTCACGAGGTACGCTGCATCGGGGCCGGCAATGGCATGCACCCCGTAGTGGTCACGGCGTACCCATGGAACAATGTGGCCGTAGTCAAACCTCAAGGCCAGTTCGCCGCGTATCCTGACCTGTCCGCTGACACCCACCACGATCCGGACGATGTCGGCCACTTCGTCACGGGGTGGCATGAAGTCGATGATGCGGACTTGACCGTCCGGCGTGTCCCACTCCGACTCAAGGATGAGCGTCCCTGGCTGGTATCGGCGCCGGGTGCATTTCCCGCCGTTCACGGGTGCCAGGAGCCAGCGGCCGGCGGCAGGGGTATCCAGCAAGGCGTTGAAGCACGCCGGGGAGTCAAACCGTGGGAGGCACAGCCAATCGACGGAACCTTCCATGCTGATCAGCGCGGCGGTGTGAAGGTCCCCAACCATCGCATAATCCTCGATCCGTGCCATGGACCCTAGCGTGCCACAATCTGCCCTCGAGGCACGAGGTGTAGGGTGTGAAACACGGTGATGCAGCTGCCGATGGATACATTTCCATGTGCTGGGTTCTGTCGCGGGCATGTGGATGCCGCAGGACAGAAGGGAACCCAGTCAATGCTTCATAAGACTTTCGGCCACACCACTTTCGCTGTCTCAGCCTTGGGCTTTGGTGCAGGACATCTCGGCGATGACGTCCTCACGGACCAGGAAGCCCACCGCCTGCTGGATCGGGCGATCGGACTGGGAATCACCTTTTTTGATACCGCCCGCAGCTATGGACGCTCAGAGGAACGCCTTGGGGCATTCTTGCCCCCGCACCGGGATCAGGTGGTGCTCTCCACGAAGGTTGGGACCGGGGCGTCTGGTCAGCCGGACTGGAGCGCAGCAGCAGTGCGTCTTGGGGTGGAGGAGTCACTCCGCACGCTGCGGACTGACGTGATCGACGTCGTCTTCCTCCACGCCTGCCCACTGGAAGTCCTCGAAAAGGGCGAAGCAATAGACGCATTGCTGGCCTGCGTTGATGCAGGCAAGGTCCGCGTCGCCGGTTTCAGCGGCGACAACGAACCCCTCGCCTGGGCTGCCGCGTCCAACGCCTTCGGCGCCCTGCAGACGTCGGTCAACATCGCAGACCAGAACTCCCTGCATGAGATCCTGCCGGACGCCGCGCACCGGGGAATCGGGGTGGTGGCCAAACGCCCGCTGGCCAACGCGCCCTGGCGCTACAGTGAGCGGCCAACCGGCACCTATGGCGAAACGTATTGGGACCGTATCAACCAGATGGGCCTCGAACCGCAGGCAGACGATTGGCCCGGCACGGCAGTGCGTTTCTCTGCCTTCGCCCCCGGGGTCTCCACCATGGTCATGGGCACCTCCAATGTCGCCCACCTCGAAGAGGCTGCGGCCGCCGTCGCCCGTGGGCCTTTGCCGGAAACTGAACTGCACCGCTGGGAGAAAGCTTTCACCCGTCACGCGCAGGAATGGGCCGGCGAAGACTAAGTGACCCTCAACATCGGCACGTCCGGTTGGAGCTATGACCACTGGGAGAATGTTCTGTACCCTCCCGGACTGCCGTCGAGGGACCGGCTGCAGTACTACGTAGCGCGGTTCAACACGGTGGAGCTTAATGCAAGCTTCTACCGCTGGCCCAGGGAGACGTCCTTCGCGAGCTGGCGCAACCGTCTTCCCGCTGGGTTTGCCATGTCCGTCAAGGCCCCCCGTGGTCTCACCCATGCGAAAAAGCTCTACAGCCCGGAAGTGTGGGTTGAACGGATAACCCGGTGCTGGCATGAACTGGGGGACAAACGGGCGGTGCTGCTGGCACAGTTGCCGCCCAATCTTGCCCGGGACGATGCCAGGTTGGATTATTTCCTCTCAGCGTTGCCGGAGTGGATCCGCGTGGCGGTGGAGTTCCGCCATGACAGTTGGGACCATCCGGAGGTCTACCAGCTCCTCGAACGGCACCGGGCTGCGTACTGCATCATGAGCGGGGCAAACCTTCCCTGCATCCTCCGCGCCACAGCCCCGTTTGTGTATATACGGCTCCACGGCCCTGACCACCAGCACCTCTACGGTGGCTCGTATTCAGACGATGACCTGAAATGGTGGGCGGATCGGATCAGCGAATGGCGTTCCGTGGGCAAGGACGTTTTGGTCTACTTCAATAACGACGGCGGCGGTAACGCGGTGCGGAATGCGTTCACATTGCGGGGGCTGCTGGAAGACGGTTGATCCTGTGCCCTGATCTGCGTCTTTGGGAGTGGCAGCTGTGGCAGAGTGGAGGCATGAAATTGGCGCCGAAGGAATCATCACTGGCAGGGAAACGCGTGTTCCGACTCGCCCACAAGCTGTCGGATGCCGGGAACACCTTGCGGATGCGGCTGGCCAGGCGCTGGAATTTCGTCCCGCAGACGGTTGCCTACCAAGGGTACGGATCAACCGACTTCGTCCGTATCCTGGCCCGGGTCCTGCTGACCAGCAAGCCCGCTCCCGGCAGCCGCGCAGAGCACGCCGCAAAAAACGGAAACCAGAACGTCCGGGGCTGGCGTGCCTTCACCAGCGTTCCGATCCCCAACGTGACCGTCGAGATCGAAATCGGCGGAGTCGTGACCACCATAAGAACCGACCGCGGCGGACTGGTGGATACAGATGTAAAGGTGTCCCTCTCGCCGGGATGGCACACGGCAGTGCTTCGCGCGGAGGGCACCGAACCCGCCGAGGCCAACATCTTTGTGGTGGCTCCAGGTACCCGGTTTGGGATAGTTTCGGACATCGATGACACAGTGATGGTCACGGCCCTTCCCCGCCCGTTCCTTGCTCTCTGGAACACCTTTGTCCTGAGCGAGAGGGCCAGGATGGCAACGCCCGGCATGGCGGTGCTGCTGGACCGCCTGATCGTGGAACATCCGGACGCGCCTGTGGTCTATCTGTCCACGGGGCCTTGGAACGCAGCCCCTACACTGGCGCGTTTCCTCACCCGGAACATGTACCCGTCCGGCACCCTGTTGCTCACGGACTGGGGGCTCACCCAGGACCGCTGGTTCCGCAGTGGTCAGGAACACAAGCTTCGGAACCTTGAGCGGTTGGCAGCTGAGTTCCCTGACATGCGGTGGCTGCTGGTTGGTGATAACGGCCAGCATGACGAACAGATCTACTCGGAGTTTTCCCGGGAGCACGGGTCGCGCGTTGCAGCCATCGCCATCCGCCAACTGTCCGTTAGCGAATCGGTTCTGGCGGGCGGGCACTCAGAGAACGGCGATCACACCGGTTCAAGGGTCCCGTGGATCTACTCTCCCGATGGCGCCGGAATAGCCAAGGGCCTCAAGGGCCTGGACCTTCTCTGACCGCTTGCTACATGCGGCGGCTCGTACGTCATCGGACGGCTGCCGCGCCTGCCGCTGTTTCGGGAACGCCGGGATGGCGGGAGGCAAGGACCTCCTGAAGCCAGTAGTAGGACGCCTTCGGAGTGCGCACGAGTGTCTCAAAGTCGACGTGGATGAGGCCGAAAGGCTGCCGGTACCCGGCTGACCACTCGAAATTGTCCATAAGGGACCAGACGTAATACCCGCGTAGATCCATCGATTCGGCCACACCCCCTGGGGCGGTCGCCTCCAACGCACTGGCCAGGTGCTCCGCCAGATATCTCAGCCTGCGCTCATCCGGGATGATGATCTTGCCAGCTTTCCGGTCCTTGACCACCACGTCGTCGAAACTCGCTCCTCCTTCAGTGATGATCACTGGTGGAAGATCCGGATAGCGTTCTGCCATTTCGGCCAGCGCAACAGACATGTACTCAGGCTTGATGGGCCAACCGTAGGCAGTGGTCTGCGCGTCGGACCAGGCCGTGATGTGGAAGGGCGAACCCGGGGCGTTTTCACTCAGATCGCTGCCCATCGCCTCGGCCATGCCCGCAGGGACCGGCCCTTCACCTGCCCCCGCCGCAACTTTCGTGGGCATGTAGTAGTTCAACCCGTAGAAGTCCAGGGGTTGCGAAATCACAGTCATGTCCTCATCCGGGTGGTTGAAGGACGAGAAGAATTTGGCTGCCCGGATAACGTCGGGGTACTTGCCGGTCAGGACAGGGTCGGCGTAGAGCCTGTTCTGGGC
This sequence comes from Arthrobacter rhizosphaerae, assembly GCF_023062595.1. Classification (GTDB taxonomy): domain Bacteria; phylum Actinomycetota; class Actinomycetes; order Actinomycetales; family Micrococcaceae; genus Arthrobacter; species Arthrobacter rhizosphaerae. The sequence continues at coordinate 355,921 of NZ_JALLAN010000002.1, read as the reverse complement.
AATATCCATAAGACCGGCACTTAGTTTGTCCAGGGGGTTGCCCGATGCAGGAACCATCGGGGAGTAGACGTTGGTAATTCCGATTTCCCCCGGAACGTTGGCTGACCTCAGAGCCTGGACGGCCAGGCCATGCCCCAGGAGCTGGTGGTGGACGCTGGGGAAAGCGTTCAGCAGCAGCGATTCCCCGGGCGAATGCAGACCCAGGGCATACCCGTTCGTTGCCACTGTGGCTGGCTCGTTGACCGTCACCCAGCGGGCTACCCGGTCGCCGAAGAATGAGGCGGCGATGGAGGCAAAGTCGCCCAGGCGATACGCGGTGTCCCTGTGGATCCAGCCCCCGGCCTGATCCAAGGGAAGCGGCGTGTCCCAGTGGTAGAGGGTGACCATCGGGGAGATCCCGCTGGCCAGCAGTTCGTCCAGGAGCCGGTCGTAGAATTCCAGACCGGCCGGATTCAGCGCGCCCTTGCCGTCGGGCTGGATCCTGGGCCAGGACAGGGAGAACCGGTAGGAATCAATGCCGAGCTCCTTCATCAGGGCAACGTCTTCGGGCATCCGGTGGTAGTGGTCGCAGGAAACGGCGGGGCTCCCGTCGTCAACGATTGCACCAGGTCTTGCAGCGAAGAGATCCCAGCCGGCTGGTCCTCGCCCGTCCTTGTCCAGGGCCCCCTCAATCTGGAAGGCCGCCGTTGCAACGCCCATAGTGAAAGAGTCGGGTATCAACGCTGCCAGGTCTTTGGCGGTTACGCTCATGTCCAGGGACCCCTATGTTCTTGTGCAGGTGGTGGATTGATTTTAGGACCACCGGAGTCTCTGCGCCACGCGGTGGGGCCGGAGCTTCTCCTTCAGACGGAACACCTGATCAATGGAGCAAGGCGTCTGAACCGAACAGGAAGTCCTTCGCGTGCGCCAGGGCCTTTTTAAAGGCATCGTTGCGTAGAGTTATGAGCTGCTCTGAATCACTGCCGTCCGGTTCGAGGTAGGCCGTATACCCGGGTCGCAATACCCAGATGTCTCCCGCGGGCGGCAAGTAAAAGACACCGAAGGAGCGATGCTGAAGGTCATCGGGCGTCCAGATCGGCACAACGGCCATGGCAGCCCCGGTATCCGCGTTGATCCACTGGGCTCGCGGCATGGGCTCCTCATGGGCTTCGGGGTCCAGGAATGGTGCTGTGCCCTCTCCCCAACGCTGTTCAAAGCGTTCGTGAAAGGCAGGGATAAGGTGCGAATCGTATCGGCGCCAGGCGCTCATATGGTTCTCCTGTTCGTTTACACAGCGGGCCCGGCCCAAGGCCCTTCTTCCCACCGCACAGGGGTGACCCGCAGGAGTGGGGATGGCTTTGGGATCCGGCGAACCGGCACCTCGCGGGGCCCATAGTGCACGGGTATGTCCTTTCCGAATCCCGGTTCCTTCTTACGATTGCGGTTTTGCCGGCTGTCATACTCGGCGCGCTTCCTGGGGTCGCGCAGCACTCCGAAAGCATTCATGATCGCCAGCACTTCAGCCGATACAGGTGCAGCTGCGGAAGCATCGACGTCCGGGTGCCGTGTACGCATCAGGCCTCGGAAAGCGCGGGAAATTTCCTGCTGGGTGGCGGTGTCAGCCACTCCCAGCACTGTGTAGTAGTCCGCAGGCTCGTTGCTCATGCTAAATACCGCGCGCTCCCCAACTAGGTAGCAGTAGATGTGGTTTTGAGCCGTCAAAACAGCGCCTACTGCTACCTAGTTGGGCTGCGTGCCTAAGATACCGGGCTCCAAAATACCGGCGACCCTGTTCCCAGTGGAGTTACTTGTTGATCTCCTGCCGGCGCTTCGTCTCGATTTCGATCTTGCGGGGCTTGGCCTGCTCAACGACCGGAATGCGGAGGGTCAGGACACCGGCGTCGTAGCTTGCCTTGACGTTGTCAGTATCGAGCGTGTCGCCGAGGATCAGCTGGCGGCTGAAGACGCCGCGGGGCCGCTCGGAAACAATCAGTTCAACGCCTTCGCCCGCTGGTTCACCGCGTTCCGCGCGGACGGTAAGAACATTGCGTTCAACATTGAGGTCCACGGAATCAGCGCTGACCCCAGGGAGATCGAACGCGACGACGAATTCCCCGTCTGCCTGCCAGGCATCCATGGGCATCGCGGCCGGCCGGGCTGCGGTTCCAAAGACCTGCTGCGTGAGCCTGTCCAGCTCACGGAACGGGTCGGTGCGCATCAACATCATTTCCCACTCCTTCAGCATGAAGTAGTTGCTCATATCTTTTGGGTATCCATACCACTAATCTGTGGTGCTGGATATAGATTTTTTATAACACCAGTGAGAGACTATGGCAAGAGCTGTTGAGCAGAAACCTAAGGAGCATCATGGCAGAGCACGGAGACGACGTCGGCGTGTATGCGATCTCGGTAGTAGCGCAACTGCTCGGGACCGGCCAACAGAACATTCGACAGTACGAGCGAAAGGGCCTGCTCACGCCCGATCGCACCTCGGGCGGAACGCGCCAGTACAGCGAATCCGACCTCGCAGTGTTGCGACGGATCGGTGAACTTCTTGACGAAGGACTCAACCTGGCCGGAGTGGCCAAGGTCCTGGAGTTGGAGGAAGCGAACGCCAAGCTCCACCGGGACCTGAAGCGGGCCAGAGGCCGCTGAGCTGAAATTGCAGGCCTGAGCAGAAGCTCAATCAGTGCTCGTGTCCGCTTTTGACAGCTCCCCCGTGATCTTCTCACCGGGGATCCGGGCTGTCCGCCACGTATCAACAGCGATGACCGCACCAAGGATCACCATAGAGAGCGAGACCGATGCCAGGGCGTCGCTCACCCAGTGATAGCCAAGATAAAGGCGGCTGATCGCCGAGAAAAAGATCCCGACGGCGGCGGCGGCATATCCGATAGCTGCCGGCCAAATGTGCTTCCTGCGGGAAAAGACCAGGAAAACGGTGATCAGGAGGAAGTCGGCCGCCCCCAGCACATGGCCGGACGGAAAGGAAAACGTTGAGTCCGGACCGAACAGCATCTGCTCTATGGGAGGCCTGCTGCGACCCACTGCGCGGCCGATGATCTGAGCCAGCACTACGCCCGTGAGCATTCCGGCAGCAAGCAGGATGGGCCGCCACGCGTGCTTCGCAGCGAGACCCCAGGCAACTGTTACCACCAGGATGATGATCGGCAACACCACCGGACCGAAGATGACCGCCAGAATGATCATGGCCGTGGTTAGAGGCTCCGAGCGCTGGCTCAGCAACCATGACTGCATGGGATCATCGGTTCCAGCGATCCCATCCTTGTTCAGGATGTCCCCCAACGTGACGAAGAACAGGACAGACCCCAGCAGCATCAGGGCAATCGCCACCCGGTAGAGCCTTGTCCTGGCAGCTGCACTCATGTACCGCTCCTCCACAACAAACTTGTCGTGAAAAACCCGCCAGAATCCCGGATTGCCATCCGTTCTCTCAGTCACTTTTCCTGCCTCTGCCCCGTGTGCCGGTGTAAGTCGTGTTCGTAAGAAATTATCTCCGTTCCGAGGCCTTAACGTTCCGGTGCGGGAGGTGGCCAGTCTACTTACTATTTGCCGGAAGCACTGTTAGCGTGGGCAGAAGTGGACAGCAAAGCGAGGAGGGGCCATGAGCATGGACGCAGCCGGCGAGGACCGTCAGAGCCAGGAAAACCACAGCAGGTCAGGCAAGATGTCGGGCCCGGAAGGCACCGTTCCTGGCAGCGATAAGGGTGTAGGGATGGGTGCCGGCAACGAGCCGAACACCTTTGAGCCGGAGGAAGACCCGACGGCCACTGCAGAAAGTACCGAGAAGGTGGAAGACACGCCCACGGACACCAGGGAACCCAGCTGACAGAGCTGAAATGAAGAGTCTGGACATCCGGCCGGGATACCCTGACTTCATGGGTGCCATGAACGAACTGATCAACGAGGCCGCTGTGGACTCATTGCAGAGAGCGCTCACCTCGGCAGTTCCAGGCCAAGGCTGGCCTGAGCTCATAATTGCCGGGGCGGCCCTTGATGGCCTGAGCTTGCGGGAGCGTGCAGATCACGTCAGCCGGGCACTCCTGGCGGACTTCAGGCAAACGGCTGACAACGCCATGGCTGGTGGAAACTATGCGACGGCGGCACTGACCTTCCGCCGGGCCCTGCAGGAGCCAGGCTTTTCCGGATGGGCGCTGTGGCCCGTTACCGAGACGGCAGTTACCCTGGCTTTGGAGTCCGAAGATCCTGTTCATTTCGATGACTGCCTCACATTGCTCGCCGAACTGACGCCGCGGCTGACCGCGGAGTTCGCTATTCGCCGATTGCTGGCGGCGGACCTTCCCCGGTCCTTGGCCACAATCCAATCGTGGACCTCACACCCGGACGAGCATGTCAGGCGCCTTGCGAGCGAAGGCACCCGGCCTTACCTGCCCTGGGCGGTGCGGGTACCCGCCATTATCGATCAGCCTGAAGCCACGGTGCCCATCCTTGACGCACTGTACAGGGACCCCCACGAGTACGTGAGGCGCTCGGTGGCCAACCACCTCAACGATCTGGCCCGTCATGCACCGGACCTGGTCATTGCGACAGCAGCACGTTGGATGGCTAATCCGGACAGCAACACCGTCCCGGTTGTCCGGCATGGCCTGCGGACATTGATAAAGAAGGGCCACCCAAAGGCATTGGCTTTGCAAGGTTTCGTCCCCGCAGACGTCACTGTCAGCGCACCGCAACTCGACCGGGCCGACGTCGCTCTCCCTTCGGACCTGGGCTTTGCGTTCGAAATCTCCAACACGGGTGCAGAACCTGCGAGACTCGCCGTTGACTATGTGGTGCATTACCGCAAGGCGAATGGATCCCGCTCGCCAAAGGTTTTCAAACTCGCCACCGTCACCCTGGTTCCCGGCGAAACCAAGAGCTTTTCCAAACGGCACGCTTTCCGCCAGATGACCACGCGCGTCCACCATCCCGGGAAGCACAGCCTGGAGCTTCAGGTCAACGGAATCCGGTACCACACGGTCGATTTTGTGCTCCAACCGGAAGGGTCCTGAGGGAGTTGCTAAAATGTGATTTGACTCACAATAGAAACTCAGGTTACTCTATAGCAGTTGTTAGCGCTCACAGGACACTACATCGTCATTGTAGTGTCACGGTAGATCTAGCAGCAGTACGGAGTATTCAAGACCGGCATCCGTTCGCCGGCCCTGACCCTCAAATTCTTCCTGGCAGGGGTCATCAGACCCCTCGTGAGGAAACCGGACATCACTGGCCGGGAAACAGCCGTAAGCGCAGATGCTTTTCGGCCAAGCACCAGTTCGCTGACCCCCGGTCAGCGGAAGGAGAACATAGTGAGAATCAAAAAACTCCTGGGCGCCTTCGCCGTCGTCCTCGCAGTTACAGTGGGGGCTACGGGTTGTGGCACCCGCGGCGGAACAACATCGCCCACAGAAGGAGCTGACACCGCTGGTGCGCTGGTGGGAATTTCCATGCCCACGCAGACTTCAGAGCGGTGGATTGCAGACGGAAAGAACGCTTCCGACTCCCTTACCAAGCTCGGCTACAAGACCGACCTCCAGTTCGCCAATAATGACATCCCCACGCAGGTCTCGCAGATTGAGAACATGCTGACCAAGGGTGCGAAGGCACTGATCATTGCCGCCATTGATGGCACCACCCTCACGGATGTCCTCGCCAAGGCCAAAGAGTCAAACGTCAAGGTCATCTCCTACGACCGCCTGATCAAAGGCACCCCGAATGTGGATTACTACACGACGTTCGACAACTACACCGTGGGCGTCCAGCAGGCCACTTCCCTGCTGACAGGCCTGGGCCTGGTCGACGCCAGTGGCAAAAAGGTGGAGGGCAAGGGCCCGTTCAACGTTGAGCTCTTCGCCGGAAGCCCGGATGACAACAACGCCACCTTCTTCTGGAACGGCGCCATGGACACCCTGAAGCCCTACCTGGACGCAGGCACCCTGAAGGTACCCAGTGGCCAGACCAACTTCGAGCAGGCAGCCATCCTTCGCTGGGAGCCTACCGTTGCCCAGAAGCGCATGGAAGACATCCTGACCTCGGCGTACAGTTCCGGGACCAAGCTTGACGGTGCCCTGTCTCCATACGACGGACTCTCCCTCGGAATCATCTCGGCTCTGACCAGCAGCGGCGGCTACACCAAGGACAACCTGCCGGTCGTCACCGGCCAGGACGCCGAGAAGGGCGCCGTGAAGTCCATCATTGCGGGCGAGCAGTACTCCACCATCTTCAAGGACACCCGCCAGCTCGGCGCCCAGGCAGTAAAGATGGTCGACGCAGTGCTGAAGGGCCAGGAGCCTGAGGTCAACGACACGAAGACGTATAACAACGATGTCAAGGTTGTTCCGTCCTACCTGCTCAAGTCCTTGATCATCACGAAGGATAACTACAAGAAGGAACTCATTGACTCGGGTTACTTAACCGACGCAGACCTAAAGTAAGAACGTCTCGGGGTTGTGGCCGGGCCTGACCGGCCCGGCCACAACCCGTCTCCCAGGGCACCTGCAGCCGCAGGCCACCCCAGTTTTCCGACCAGTCAGTGGGAATTGACGATGAATACACCCATTCTTCAAATGCGAGGAATCACCAAAACTTTCCCGGGCGTGAAAGCCCTGCAGGACGTCACCCTGGATGTGAACCGCGGCGAGGTGCATGCCATCTGCGGTGAGAACGGGGCCGGGAAATCCACCCTCATGAAAGTCCTCTCGGGCGTTTACCCGCACAACTCATTCGAGGGCGACATCCTCTTCGAAAACGAGCCCTGCAACTTCTCCACTATTAACGACAGCGAGAAGCGCGGCATTGTCATCATCCACCAGGAATTGGCACTCAGCCCCTACCTCTCCATCGCGGAGAACATCTATTTGGGGAACGAGCAGGCCACCCGTGGCTGGGTTGACTGGCGCAAGACCAACCTTGAGGCCGCCAAGCTGCTGGCTCGGGTGGGACTGAGCGAGAACCCCATTACTCCGGTGCAGCACATCAGCGTGGGCAAGCAGCAGCTCGTCGAGATCGCCAAAGCGCTGTCCAAGGAAGTCAAGCTGCTGATCCTTGATGAACCTACGGCTGCGTTGAATGACGAGGACTCCGGCCACTTGCTGGACCTCATCCTGCACCTCAAGGGCCAGGGTGTCACCAGCATCATCATCAGCCATAAGCTCAACGAGATCCGCAAGGTGGCTGACGCCGTCACCATCATCCGCGACGGCAAGACCATCGAGACGCTCCGGCTCGATGAAGGGCAGATCACCCAGGAGCGGATTATCCGCGGGATGGTTGGCCGCGACTTGGAGAGCCTCTACCCCGACCGCGATCCGCAGATCGGCGAGGAAGTCCTGCGGATCGAAGACTGGTCGGTCCAGCACCCGCAGGACCACTCCCGCATCGTTGTGCACAACGCCAGCCTGAACGTCCGCAAGGGCGAAGTTGTGGGCATGGCGGGCCTGATGGGAGCTGGCCGCACCGAACTCGCCATGAGCGTGTTCGGACGCACCTACGGTCGCGCCATTTCGGGCAAGGTGTACAAGTACGGCAAGGAAATCAACACGTCAACTGTGTCCGAGGCGATCAGCCACGGCATTGCCTATGCCACCGAGGACCGCAAGCAGTATGGCCTGAACCTCATTGAGGATATCAAGCGCAACATCTCCCTGGCGGCACTCCGCAAGCTCGTCAAGGGCGGCTGGGTGGACGGGAACGAAGAGACGATTGTCGCCAACCGCTACCGCACCAGCATGAACATCAAGGCACCCACCGTCGCCGCCATTACCGGTAAGCTCTCCGGCGGCAACCAGCAAAAGGTGGTGCTGAGCAAGTGGATGTTCTCGGACCCCGACGTACTGATTCTTGACGAACCCACCCGTGGAATCGATGTCGGTGCCAAATTCGAGATCTACACGATCATTGCGCGCCTTGCAGCCGAAGGAAAAGCCGTGATTGTGATTTCGTCCGAACTGCCCGAGCTCCTGGGTATTTGCGACCGCATCTACACGTTGTCCGCGGGACACGTCACGGGCGAGGTGCCAATCGCCGAAGCCAGCCAAGAGAAGCTCATGCACTACATGACCAAAGAGAAGGAATAGCGAACATGTCCGCCCTCAGAGAATCCCTGAGCTTCCTGACAAGCCGCCTGCGCCAGGTCGGCATTTTCGTCGCCCTGATACTCATCGTCATCCTGTTCCAGGTCCTGACCGATGGCATCCTCCTGCAGCCGCAGAACGTCAGCAACCTGGTGGTCCAGAACAGCTACATCCTGATCCTGGCCATCGGCATGGTGATGGTCATCATCGCCGGCCACATTGACCTCTCCGTAGGCTCCGTTGCAGGATTCATCGGAGCTGTTTCAGGCGTGATGATCGTGCACTGGGGGTGGGCCTGGTGGATCGCCATTCCGGCGTGCCTGCTGGTAGGCGCCCTCGTCGGCGCCTGGCAAGGCTACTGGATCGCCTACGTAGGAATTCCGGCCTTCATCGTCACCCTGGCCGGGATGCTGATCTTCCGCGGCCTTACACTCATCACACTGAAGAACCAGCAGATCACCCCGTTCCCTGAGGAGCTCCGCGCCTTGGGTGGCGGCTTCCTTCCGGATATTTCCGGCGGTACATCCGTCCTGGAATTCCTGACGGTGATCCTCGGCGTCGGCGGCACAGCTGCCATCCTCTTCCAGGCCATCAAGGAACGCCGGGTTCGCCGGAAGTTCAACCTTGAAAACGAGCCCATGGCCTGGTTCGCCGTCAAAACCGCCTTCATCGCGCTGCTGATGCTGATTATCACGTTCCTCCTGGCCAGCTACCGCGGAACCCCGATCGTCCTGGTCGTCCTGGCTGCGCTGGTGATCCTGTACTCGGCGCTGATGAACAACAGTGTTTTCGGCCGCCACGTCTACGCCATAGGCGGGAACCTGCACGCCGCCGAACTGTCCGGCGTCAAAACCAAGGCCGTGACGTTCCGGTTGTTCGTCAACATGGGCGTCCTTGCAGCACTGGCAGGACTCGTCTTCACCGCCCGCCTGAACTCCGCGCAGCCCGCCGGCGGCACCGGCTTTGAACTCGACGCCATTGCAGCGGCCTTCATTGGTGGCGCTGCCGTGCAGGGCGGCATCGGTACCGTGGCAGGAGCCATGATCGGCGGCCTCATCATGGGTGTGCTCAACAACGGCATGTCCATCCTCGGCCTCGGCACCGACTACCAGCAGCTGATCAAGGGCCTGGTTCTTCTGCTGGCCGTCGGCTTTGATATCTTCAACAAGAACCGAAGCGGCAGCGGTGGCGGATCCACCATCGGTAGCCGCTTCAAGCGCAAGACCTCGCCACCGGCAGGCAGCGAGAGCACCACCCCCGTTACAGGCAAGCCAGCCGGTGACAGCACCGAGAAAGCCGCAGCTTCGCGGAACCCCTGAAATCCCCCGTCAGATCCCCGTAAAGAGAGAGTTTTCCATGTCTATCCCCAGCCATCGCATTGACATCCAGGTGAGCAGCCGCCATCTACTCGACGAGCGCCTCGAAGCAGCCGTGCGCGACCTCCAAGAGGTTGCTATGGCTGCAGGAACCCACGGCATCCTGCTCACACGAAACAAGCCAGGGCACTACACAGCCACGCTTTCGGACCAGGTGCCGTTCGGAATGACCAGGGAACTCATCCACTGACAAATGGGCTTCCCGCGGGAGGGGGATCCCGCGGGAAGCGCGTTGTTTATTGTGCTGAAAAGGGGGAAAGAAGCGCATGTCTGAGTCTGGTGAAGACTGGAGGCAACTGGTGGGCCGCGTGGTTGAACTCCGGCGGAACGGACAGCTGGTCCGCACTGCCGAGGTCGAGGACGTGACCCCGGATTCATCCATCCTGTGGCTGCGATTCGATGGCAACCATGGCCGCCAGCTTGTCACCAGGACAGATGGCTACGAGGTTCGCCCCCTTTGACGGTCCTGCCCTGAAGCAAGCCGGTTCAAGGCCAGTGCGCCAACCAACAAACCAAAGTCTCTTAGCGCCACATCAAAGAAGCCCGGCACCAGCAGCAGGTTCACTATGATTCCTGCCAGCCAGGCGGCCACCACCAATGAGCCGATCCTGGGACGCCAAGCCACCAATAGGCCGGCGAGGATTTCCACCACTCCCACCCCGTACATAAAGCTCTGGGGACTTATCGGCACTATCTGTGTGGCAAGGGGAGCCAGGTAGCTGGTCCAATCCACCAGGAAGTTGGTGAATTTGTCGATTCCGAAGGCAATCGGCGCAATGGTAAAGACGGTTCGAAGCAGCAGAAAAGCCTGGTGCGTCTCATGATGCCGAGCCTCCCGTGCAAGAGGCTGCGGCTGATGGTCAAGCATGACTTCCTCCTTCTAAAAGTACTGATACTTGACTTTAGAATTGAGGCTTTGTTATGTCAATAGCCATTGATTTTAGAGTAGGATTTTATTATGACTACAGCGGAAACCCGCCTCAGCATGGGCAAGGCTCTAAGTGCCTTAGGCGACCCCTCCCGCCGGGCCGTGTTCGAGTACGTCCTTCATGCTGCTGGTCCTGTGGGCCGCGATGAGGTAGCCGGATCGTTGGGGATGGTGCGGAGCACCGCCGCCTTCCACTTGGACCGGCTGGCGGCGGAGGAGCTCCTGGAGGTCTCCTTCCGCCGGCTGACCGGACGGACCGGACCAGGATCAGGCCGCCCCCACAAGCTCTACTCCCCCGCAGTGCGGGAAGTGGCACTAAGCCTTCCTCCACGCCGCTACGACCTCGCAGGCGAACTGCTCGCCGCCGGAGTGGAAGCCGCCGTCGAAACCGGCATGCCGGTAGCCGAAGCGCTGCAGGCAGTTGCAGCCCGCGCCGGGGAGGAGATCGGCCAGGAGGCTGCAACCCTCGAGGCTGCCCTGGAGCTCTACGGCTACAAGCCCGATACCGGAGAGGACGGCAGCGTCCAACTGCTCAACTGCCCCTTCCACCGCCTGTCCAGGGCTCACACGTCCACCATCTGCGGCCTCAATCTGGATCTCCTGGCGGCAGTAGCCGAGACAGCGGAGCCGGGCTGCTACAAGGCCGTTCTTGAGCCGCAGGTAGAGCGGTGCTGCGTTCGGCTGGTACCGCAGGATTAATCCCCGAAAGAAACCGGCCGCCGTCGTACTTAAGTCCTGGAGTGGGACTTCAGTCCTCCGTAGGGGTAGTACGAAGCGAGTGATAGTCCCGCCAGCTATGCTCCGGCGCGAAACCCAGCAGACGCTTCGCCTTGTCGATCGAGAGCATGGTCTCGTGTTCCCCTAGTTCCTTAGTCACGGTGACCGCCGGGAACACTTCCGCAGCCAGGCTTGCGCTGGACCGCTGCATCACCGTGTCAGCATTAGCGATGATGAAAGCCTCAAACCCAGGGGTCTCGTATTCCAATGCCTTGACCACTCCCTGGGCACCGTCCCGTCCGTCGATGTAACCCCAGAGATTCCACTTGCGCAAAGACGCATCTGCGTCGAAGGCCGGGAATGCCTCATAGTCCTCAGGGTCCATGACATTGGAAAATCTCAGCGCCACGATGCTCAGCTCAGGATCCCAGCGGGTCAGCTGGACGGCCATTTGCTCCTCGAGGTGCTTCACGAGCGAATAGGTACTTTCGGGGCGCGCCGGATACTCCTCGTCCACCGGAATATAGGGCGGATCCACGTCGAACGGGAGGCCTAGAACGGTCTCGCTGGAGGCGTACACGAGTTTCCTGATACCCGCCCGCCGAGTTGCTTGGAAAACGTTGTATGTGGACAGCATGTTGTTTTCAAAAGTGGCAGCATCGGGGGCGAGTCCGGGGGCTGGAATTGCAGCCAGGTGAACCACCGCGTCAACGCCGCCATGCCTGTCATCCAGCCCCAGGAGGGCGTCCAGGACATGACCGTAATTTCTCAGGTCGATCTGCGTAAATCCGCGTGATTTCGGTCCCGTTAGGTCAAGGTTTGTAACCTCGTGACCATCCTGGTTGAGCCGTCGGACCACGCTCCTGCCAAGCTTTCCGCTTCCACCGGTAACTGCAATTCTCATGCCTCCACACTAGAGCCCCAACACGTTTTCGCCGCTTTCACACTGCGGGGTAATTCGCCCGGAACAGCTTTCCATGGCACTTCACATTGAGTCCCATGAAATCACCCGGACTTTTTCCCGTGGTATTTCTCTGAACACCCCAACGGCAACACAGCTGTTTTTTGTAAAGGATGGGCATGCGTTCCACACCAGATATCACCCGAAAGTCCCTGCTCATTGGTTCGGCGTGGGGGCTGCTTGCCCTCACCGCAGGTTGTACCAAACCCACGACAGGCAGTGAGGCCCTTCCCTCCAGCACGCCAACTGCGTCAGCAGCCAACGTGGCCCACTGGTCCTACGAAGGCGCAGAAGGTCCCGGCGATTGGGGGAACCTCAGCCCGGCCTTCCAGACCTGTACCACCGGCAAAGCACAGTCGCCCATTGATATTCCTGCAGCCACCCCGAAGTCTCCGGCTCCGATCACCCTGGCCTACTCCGCTTCCGAATGCGACGTCCACGACAACGGCCATACTGTCGAGCTGCATGCAGGCTCAGCCCAAAGCCTCACCGTGAGCGGCAAGAACTACGCCTTCAAGCAAATGCACTTCCACGATCCCTCCGAACACACCATTGAGGGCACCCGCTACGACGTCGAATTCCACTTTGTCCACCAGTCTGATGACGGCGTTCTTGCCGTCGTCGGGCTTCTGGCGAAAGCGGGAAAGTCGAACCCTGTGTGGGCGCCATTTGTCGATGCTGCTGCGGGATCAACCTCTTCGCGTTCGATCGGCAGTGTTAACCTGGCATCTCTGCTGCCGGCCTCGCTGGAGCACTTTGCCTACGAAGGGAGCCTCACCACTCCCCCGTGCACGGAGAGTGTACTTTGGCTGGTGTTGGACCAGCCGATCGAACTCGGCGCAGACCAGATCAGCAAGCTGCGTGCCGTCCACTCGGCAAACAACCGCCCGACGCAGGAGTTGAACAACCGCACCGTCACCTTGGTGAACCAGTAGGACGAGGCATCCGGGGCAACCACGAAGGACCCGGATGAGGACACGCCAGCCGACGTGATTGACTGTTGGACATGACAGCTTGGACCAGTACACGCTTCACGCGGCTGCTGAACATTGACTTGCCCATCGTGCTGGGGCCGTTCGGGGGCGTGTCCTCGATCAGCCTCACAGCCACGGTCAGCGAAGGTGGCGGACTGGGATCATTTGGCCTCTACGGCTACGATCCCGATCGCATCATGGCGACGGCCCGCGCCCTTGATGAAGCGACAAACAGGCCTTATGCCTTGAACCTGTGGCTTCCCATCCCTGGCGAAGAAGCGCCGCAGCCCGACGAGGCACAGTTTGCCACCTATGTTGAGGTCCTGAGGCCGTATTTCGAGGCCGTTGGGGTGGAACCTCCTGCCAGGCCTGCACATTACATGCCCGATGTGGACGGGCAGATCCAGGCAGCGCTGGAAGCAGAACCTGCAGCCATCAGCTTTGTGTTCGGCGTTCCGCCGGAAGACGTCATCGATGCCGCGCACGCCCGCGGGATCACGATCATCGGAACCGCCACCACCGTCCAGGAGGCACTCGCCCTGGAAAGGGGCGGCGTGGACGCGATTGTGGCCTCAGGCATGGAAGCTGGCGGACACAAGGTGTCATTCCTTGAAAAGCCCGAAAATTCCCTGATCGGCACTTTCTCCCTGGTGCCGCAGGTGGCAGACGCTGTGGCAGTTCCCGTCATTGCTGCCGGAGGCGTGGCGGACGGTCGCGGAGTCGCTGCTGCCCTCACACTGGGAGCCGACGCAGTGCAGATCGGTTCGGCCTTCCTGGCCACGAAGCAATCCGCCGCCAGCAACGGATACCGGGGGGCACTTCGGGGACCCGAGGCGCAGCAGACCGTCCTCACCCGGGCCTACAGCGGCAGGCTGGGCCGCGGCATTCCCAACCGGATAGCACGCGAACTCACACACCCCGGCCTTCATGCGCCCTTCCCCGTACAAAACTGGCTGACGGGGCAGTTCCGAACCAAAGCCGCGCAACTGGACATCCCGGAGCTGATGTCACTCTGGGCAGGTCAGTCCGCACCGCTTATCGCGGCAGCGCTTGATAACGACGACGACGCCGGGCACCTGCTGCAACGCATCGTCGATTCCACCACCCGGATTCTGGACGGCAGCATCTGACGCGCGCCAGGAGAACTGACAGGACAGGGTAGTCACCGACCGCGCCGCCAGATGTATATAATTTCCCGGTACGGTTTAGCAGAAGGCCGTTGGGGAGTTCTTCGATCCGGCTCCTGCCGCCGATACCTTGTCCTTACATCTGGGGGCAGTGTCTGCAGTGCCGGATTGTTTTGACCTGAGCGAAACGGCATCAAACAATCGTGGCCAGCGAGTCGACCGCAGAATCTGCAACATCAATCACCGAGCACCTTCAGGAACTAGTACTCACCAGCTCAGATGTAGGGGATTTCCTTCACGAGCTTGCACGCGTATCCGCCCGCAGCCTGTCAGTAGACGGCGACGAGGTTCTTTGCGGCATCACCCTTCTCCGGCACCGCAAAGCCGCTACTGTTGCCAGCAGCAGTGAGCAGGCGCAGGCCATGGACGAGATCCAGTACTCGTACGGCGACGGTCCCTGTATGACCGCCTCCCGGGAGCAGCTGACCATTCACGTTCAGGACCTGGAAACTGACCAGCGCTGGCCGCACTATTTCGAAACGGTCCTGAAGCAAGGCGTCCGTTCCATCCTCGCCGTTCCTTTCCGGTTGGAGGGAGACACAAGGGCAGCGCTCAACCTCTACTCGCACAGGCCTGGACGGTTCGAGGGAAAAGTGTTGAAGCTCGCCGAGGACTTTGTCAGCCAGACCTCCATGGCACTGAGGCTGGCCGTGCGCTTTGCCCACCACAGTGAGGCGGCAGCAAACCTCAAGGCCACCCTGGAATCCCGGACGGCTATCGACGTCGCCGTCGGGATCATCATGGCCCAGAACCGCTGCAGCCAGGCCGAGGCCTTCGAGCTCCTCAAGGCGGCCTCCAGCGCCCGCAACGTAAAACTCCACGGTGTGGCCACCAGCATCGTTGATTCCCTGGGACACGGCCACGTCAGGACTCATTTCGAAGCCTAGAAAGGCCGCGCCGAATCCCGGGGATCGTTGTTTTCCTAGGGATCCTTGTTTTCCTAGGGATCCTTGTTCGTGCCAGGGTCGTTTTTGCCCTCGCCGGGTTTGCCGGCGTCGGATTTGCCGGCATCATTTTTGTCGGCGGAGCCTTTTTCGGCGTCTTCCTTTTCAGGCGCGCCGGATTGTTCGGTCATCGGGGCCGTCGCGGGCGGGAGCGGGGCCGTTGCGGGCGGGAGCGGGGCCGTCGCGGCGTCTGGAAGCGCCGTCGCAGTCGACACTGGAGCGGGAGAAGCCACATCCGTTATTCTCGCTGCCTGGGATGCTGCCTCAGCAAGCCTCTGCAACTCGTTCCGGACATCTTCCAAGGCGCTGCTGATTCCCTGATACCGGGAAAAAGTCATTTTGCCCTCGGCGGCGGCCTCGTCCAGGTCCTTTTCAAACTGTTCAAGGAGTCCGAGGGCGCGGGTATAGTCGTTACCCGCCGCGGCCTGCCGGACGTCGGGGAGGCGTGACTGCAACTCCCTGGCGGCGTCGACCGATAACTCAGGCGTCTGCGCTGAGCATGCCGGGGCGAGCACCAACAGGGCGGCGACCATGAGCGCCGATGGCAGGTTGTTCCAGCGGATCACGGCGTGAGGCTCCTCTCCAGCTCGGCCATCTCGCGCTCAAGAGTCCCGGACAGGGCCGGTGAAGGAACTGGCGTAACCGGGGATGCAGGCTGCTCTCCCCCACCGACGGCCGCTATCCCCGCGCCGCCCATCAGCACAGCCGACACGACCAGCACCATTCGAAGCCTTCTACTGCCCAGCTTTCCGCCCTTCCTCCGGACAGATGATCGAGGGACACCTAACTGAGGGAAAGGAACTTTGGAGGTGACAGGGCCGGCTTCCGCGAGGCCAACCGCCGTCGTCATAGCCGCGCCAGCAGCGCCGAGCGGCTCAGTGTCGGCGAGAGAACCTTCTGCCAGGGAACCTAACACCGAACTGACGTCCCCAGCCGAAGGCCTGTCATCAGGTTCCTTGGCGGTCATGGCCCCAAGCAGTTCCTGCCATTCTGAGCTCAGGCCAGTGGGGATCAGAGGATCCCGCTGAAGCCTGACCACCGCAGATTCAACCGGGCTGCCGGGAAACTCGACGTGTCCGGTGAGGCATTCAAGAAGGACCAGCCCGAGGGAGTAGACGTCGCTTTTGCCTGTCAACGACTCTCCACGTGCCTGTTCAGGGCTCAGGTAGGCAGCGGTTCCCACGGTGCGCCCGGTTCCGGTGATTCTGTCCCCCTCAAGCACCCGGGCGATTCCGAAATCGGTCAGCTTGGCGCTGACACCGCGGGCGGCTACGGTTCCGTCCGCTGCGGTGAGCAGAACATTTCCCGGCTTCACGTCGCGGTGGACCACACCCTGGTCATGGACATAGTCGAGGGCTGAAGCGACGTCGGCCCCAATCCTGGCAGTGTCCGGCAGCGAAAGCGGACCGGCCTGCAGCAGCCCCCGCAGATCACGGCCACTAACGAATTCCATCACCACAAAAACCCGTTCACCCAAGAGATCGGCACCATCGGTTGCGGCGTCAAAGAGGGTTACCAGGCAGGGATGGTTGAAGGATGCCAACATCCTGATTTCGGCCTGCTGCCGGGCAAGCATTTCGGTATCTGCGCTCTCCCGATGGAAGAGCTTCACGGCCACTTCCCGGCCAAGCGCCTCGTCCCGGGCCTTATAGACGACAGCAGCGGCACCTCTTCCCACCAGTTCAAAAATGCGGTAGCGCTCGGCCAACAGCATCCCGGTCAGGCCGCTTCTCACCACTTCAGTCATGTTCACAGCTTTCGTTCAATGCAGCAGCCAGGCTCGTCTCCCCCAATTCATAAGCATACTGATTAATTGTTGCAAATCACCACTGTTCCCGCCCACCCCGTGAGAGATACGGTTGAAATCTGGAGAGAATGCACTGGAAAGGCTGTCCAATGAGACCCTTCCCCCGAGTGGCGGCACCGACGTTTTTCCGCTCTTGCCTTGCCGGGCTCGCCGCGTTGACCATCGCTTCGCTCTGCTCCTGCACGGGGATGGAGGGAGGCCCCGAACCCACTCCCTCGACGCCGGCTGTCACGGGACAAACCCCATCACCCGCCCCGTCCCCCGGAGGCAACGAGCAAGGCAACCAGCAAGGCAACCAGGGAGGCAACCAACAGGGCAGTCAGCAGCTGGACATCACCCGGATTGTCGAAGAGCTGGCACCGTCCGTAGTGACGATCTTTGCCGGTGAGGGCGTGGGCAGCGGGGTGGTCTACGACGGAGACGGACTGATTCTGACCAACGAACACGTCGTGCGGGGAAACCCGGAAGTTGAGGTCGGTTTCGCTGATGGTCAGAGGGTTCGGGGTACAGTCAGGGCCGCTGATCCAATTTCCGATCTCGCCCTGGTCCAGACTGACCGCACAGGACTCCCCGTGCCGGAATTCCAGAAAGAGCTGCCTCGTGTGGGCGAGACGGCTGTAGTGATCGGCTCCCCGTTGGGATTCGAAAGTACTGTCACTGCGGGGATTATTTCCGGACTTCACCGCTCCATCCCCGGATCGGCAGCCAGCAGCCAGTCCCTGGTGGACCTCATCCAGACCGATGCACCCATCAGCCCCGGGAACTCCGGCGGCGCCGTGGTCAATTCACGAGGGCAAGTGATAGGGATCAGCGAGGCTTATATCCCGCCGCAGGCAGGTGCTGTTGCCCTGGGCTTTGCGATTCCTGCGGCAACGGCAGTGGAGGTTGCCGGGCAGCTGAAGGAAACCGGACGCGCTGAGCACGCTTTTATTGGCCTGACTCCAGGCCAGCTGACCCCCCAGATCGCCGAGAGGCTGGGCATCCGGGACACCAACGGCGTCCTGGTCATGTCCATAGCCGACGGCGGCCCCGCTGATGATGCGGGAATCGAACCCGGCGACGTACTCCTCACCGTTGAGGGGAAAGAACTCTCTGCTCCCGAAGACCTGCTGGCGGCTCTTCGTGGCCTCGATCCCGGCCAGACGGTCACCGTTTCGTTCAACCGTGACAACCAGGGCCAGGAAGCCAAAGTCCAGCTCAGCGAGCGTCCCTCTGAATAGAATCTGTCCATACAGGCTGGATCTCAGTGCAGTGCGGCCCTAAAGCGGAGAGGCTAACGTGCGCGCCCCAGCCGGTAGCCGATTCCCCGGACCGTTTCCACCCAGCGGGGGGCACGGAAATCGTCGGCCAGCTGTTTCCGAAGGTTTCCCATATGCACTTCAATGGCATGTTCATCGGCCACGGAAACAAAAGATGCCGCGGCCGTTTGATTCCGGACCCGCCTCACCAGGTCCGCTCTCGTCTGGACAAGGCGTCCGCCTTCCATGATGGCCAGCAGGAGGTCGAACTGTGTACGGGTCAGGCTGACCGCCCGGCCGTCGACTTTCGCCGTCCGCCTGCCCTCGTCCACGATCAGCCCGTTGTGCTCAAAACACCCTGCGGGGAGGGGTTCTGGCCGCAAAGGCAGTGAAGGGGCCGGCAGCCCTGGAACTGCCGGTTGTGGTGGATGGAACCGGCGCGGCCGACGAAGCATGGCGGCAATGCGTGCCCTCAATTCCCTGGGCCGGAAAGGGGTAGTGAGGTAGTCGTCGGCCCCGGCTTCGAAACTCAGGAGTGCGTCGGCTTCGTCCAGTCGTCCCATGACGATGATCAGGTAGGCATCGCTGAATGTGCGGATTCGCCGCGAGGCTTCGATTCCATCAAAATCGGGGAGCCCCAGATCCACAGTCACGACGGTGGGGTTGTGCTGCCGTACAGCTTCAACGCCCGCAATTCCCGTCGACGTCGCGTGCACCATGAAGCCCGATTGCTGCAAAACTTCGCTGAGCGAATCCCTGATGTCGTCGTCGTCCTCCACGACCACGGCAATGCCCCGCTCTTCCATTCACGCCCCCACGCTTTTTGATGCCCCAATACTACAAAAAACCGGTTCTGCTACAGCCGTTTCCACTATGAAGGACCCTGAGGCCAGCGACTATGCAGAAGCAGCAGAAAGAGCAGCCAAAACCCGCCCAGCTCCTCTGGAGCCGCACGATTTGTAAAGTCAGTTTAGTTGACTCGGGGGTAACAAAAAGACGCACGCCCGGAAGGCACTGCATCTACTCCGTCTTGAGGTTGCGGTTGTCCCGCTCGTCGAACTCCTCGTCGAGGTCATAGTGCCTGAACTCGGTCTCCGGATTAGGCCCGCCCTCGGCAACATATTCGTAGTCAAGCTGGCGCTGGATCTGGCTATCGAGGACCTGCAGGTCCTTGTCCTTCACTACCGAGAGGTCCTCGGGGAAGGCATCCTCGGGGGTGAGATGCAGTTTTTCAGACATGGTGACCTCTCAGACCGGGCAGTGGGGGAACCTGTGATGTGGCGTCCCGGCCGCCTTCAGAATATGCCCCGCAGGGGTGCTGGGGTAGTGTGTCACCCCAGCAGGCGGCGTTCATGAGCGAATGCCACCAGCTGAAGCCGGGTCCGCAGCTCCAGCTTGTCCAGCACACTCCGCAAATGGGTCTTGACCGTTGCCTCTGAGATAAAGAGGCTTCCGGCGATTTCAGCGTTTCCGAGACCCTTTGACGCAAGCAGGAAAACGTCCCTTTCCCGGGCGGAAAGCACCTCCAGAACGGCGAGATCCGGGCCGGCTCCGGGGAACGTCCGGGCGGCATGCTGGAAGAGATCATGGATTGACCCCGGAGCGATCACGGAATATCCCGAGTACACGGTCCTGATTGCCGCGAGGAGGAACTCCGGCTCTGCACTCTTCAACAGATAACCGCTCGCCCCTGCCTGTACCGCCTCCACCACAGCTTGATCGCGGTTGAACGTGGTCAGGGCAATGATCCTCGGCATGGCTTCACCCACGGCTCCAGCCTGTTCCATGATTCGCCGGGTTGCGGACACACCGTCAAGGACAGGCATGCGCAGGTCCATCAACATCACATCAGCCGGCGTTTCAGCAGCCAGGGCGACAGCCTCTTCCCCGTCGCTGGCCTCGCCTGCCATCTCCATGTCATGCTGGCTTTCGATCAGCATCCGGATACCGGAGCGGAAGAGCGGCTGATCGTCCACCAGAGCTACCCGGATGCGGCTGCCGGCATCAGGCACCTGGGGTGCCTTCCTGCAGGGAAGGGGACGACGACGGCGATCCAACCAGTGCGCCCCCCGTTTCTTCCACGTATTCCTCCTGTTCCACAGCTATTGAATCTCCGGCAGCTTTAGGGGCAACCCTTGCTGCCAGGCCAGCCCGTACTTCCAGGTTCTGCTGCTGTGAAGAGTCATCCGACCGCTTGCCGTAGGGGATGAAGACTGTGACACGGAACTGCTCACCGTCCGGCCCCATAGTGATCCAGCCGCCAGCAAGGTGGGCCCTTTCCCTCATGCCAGGCAGGCCGCGCCCTACCCGCTCCTGCGCTCCGCCGGCCGCCGTGCGCGCATTATCTGTGGGCAGCGCCGATGCCACATTCACTGCGAGGCCCGGCCCGCTCCAATCAAAGTGCAATCTGACGGCTGTGCCCCTGCCGCCATGCTTAAGGGCGTTCGTCAGGCATTCCTGGACGATCCGGAAGAGTGCCACCTGCTGGCCGGCCGTCAATTCAACCGGATCACCCGACTGGGTCTGCTCGACCGCGAGGCTTCCCTGCTTCTTCATTCTCTCCACCAGCGGTCCAACATCGCTGAGACGTGGCTGGGGGGTGACCATCCCGTCGTCGTGGACCCCCTCGATGACGCGTTGCGCGTCCACCAGGGCGCTCCGTGCGGAAACGGCGATGTTCTCCAGAGCATTGAGCACGGCCTCCGGTTGATCCTTACTCAGATACCTCGTGCCATCCGCCTGGGCAGCAATCACAGCCAAAGAGTGGGCCAGGACGTCGTGAAGATCCCGCGCTATGCGGGTGCGTTCCTGCTCAACGATAAGGTCGACTTCTGTTTCCTTGAGCATTGTCTGTGCAAGGTTGCGCGCGCGGAACAGGTTGCCCCGCTCTTCAAAGAGAGCCAAAAGGAGACCCACCGCCCCGCATGAGCCGGCGATCACGAGGAATACCGCCGACAGCTGCCAACCGTAGTAGCGAAAAGTCACCCTGTCCCCCATATACGTGGGCATAAACCAGCCAACACCGCCGCTGTAGCGCCACGACAGCATCATGAACGTCATCAATCCGATAAACAGTGCGTTCGCTCCGGCAGCGACCAGGCGTGTGCGGGTAGGAGCCGTCCAGAGAATAAACGCCAGCGATATGAAGGACCCAATGTAGATGGCCCAATGATTTGCCTCCATGGGAGGAACAACCGAAAAGAGCTGTCCGAGGATAAGTCCCGCCGTCAGCGCCAAGGACAGGAAGGGCTTCCACACTGCCACCGCAATCGCCATACTCATGGTCGCCAGCGGGATCGTTCCGGTCCATTGAGGCATTCCCATCCCCATTCGACCGGCCTCCCCCACGCACCAAAGCATGAAGAAGATGACGGCCGCCGCGGGGGCGCCCCATTGCCGCAGGACTTTCAGGAGTGGTTGCATGCGTGCCACACTATCCACCCTGAAGTCCCCAACCCGCGGTTTCCGTCAAAGCTCAGCCTTTAGGCCAGCAGATTCATTCGCCAAGCTAATCGCAGAGCATGGGGCAGCGAGGCGAGCCCTCAGAATGCTCCAGTGGTAAAGGTCCAGCTGACCGTAGACAAAGGGTTCCCCGCGAGGTCCCTGATGGCAGCTGCGCCCCCTGTAACAGTCACGGTGTAGTTCGTTTTGGCCGCCAGGGAGGCGGAAGGATTGAGGATCCATTGGTTGGTGGTGCCGTACCGGGAAACGCTGGCCGGGACGAGGGCCCCCGTCGCTGTGTTTTTGACTGTTATGGTGCTGGTCCCGGCTCCCTGGATGGCTTCGCTGAACGTCACGGTGATGTTGTTGGCACGCCGGACGAATGTGGCCCCTGGGGCCGGCGTCCGGGAGATGACGACAGGGGCGGGCCCGGTGGTAAAGGTCCATGACGTTGTGGCCAGCGGGGTGCCTGCCGTATCCCTGATGCCCGTTGTTCCGCCAATAAGGGTGGCTGTGTACTTTTGATCTGCGGCGAGACTGGCAGTGGGATCGAGAGTTGCCGTGCGGGTGGCGGCACTGTAGGTAACGGTTGCCGGAACCGTGGCACCCGTGGCCGTTTTCAGCACGAACGTGCTGCCGCTGACACCTTGGACGCCGGTGCTGAAGGTGGCGGTGGCATTGCTTCCCACGGGCACTGCCATGGCATTCTTCGCTGGGCCGTAGGCAGTTACCGTGGGTGCAACCACTGGAGCGGGAGCCGGCGCGGGAGCCGGTGCCGGGTCTGAAAACAGCAGCCGGTTGGGAGTCCCCGCACCAGCGGCAGCCACCACTCCTGGGGTAGCGGTTGCAAGGACCTTGGCGGCAACATCAGCAGGAGTCGAGGAGGGGGTGCGGGAGAGCAGAACGGCTGCCACCCCGGCAACGTGCGGGGTTGCCATTGAAGTCCCGTTCATAGTGACAGAAGCCGTCGTCGAGCCGAACCCGGCGGACAAGATTCCCACTCCCGGGGCGTAGAGGTCAACGCAGGCTCCGAAATTGGAGAAAGACGCTTGACGGTCTGAAGAATCGGTGGCGGCAACGGTCAGGGCCTGGGGAGCACGCGCGGGAGAACTGTTGCACGCGTCCACGCTGGAATTCCCGGCCGCAACCACGGCAGTGACGCCGTCGTTAATCACGCCCTGCACGGCGGAGTCCACCATGGAGCTGACCGAGCCGCCGAGGCTCATGTTCACCACGGCCGGCGTACCCGGAGCGTGATGGGCGGCAACCCAGTCCAGCCCGGCGATGACATCCGAGTTGTAGCCCGAGCCCAAGCAATCCAAAACCCGGACCGGAACTATCGTGGCGGCCTTCGCGACTCCGTAGTTTTTTCCGGCGACGGTTCCGGCCACGTGAGTGCCGTGCCCGTTGCAGTCACTGGAGCCAAGCCCGTCTGAAATCGCACTCCATCCGGTGGTTACCCGTCCGCCGAACTCGACGTGCGATGCCAGGACCCCAGAGTCCACAACGTAGGCGTTGACTCCGGCCCCTACAGATGAGTAGGTGTAGCCCCCGGAAAGCGGCAGAGTGCGCTGATCCGTCCGGTCCAGCCCCCAGGGAGCCGGTTGCTGCGTCTCCGTGATGCTGACAGGGGCATCGATTTCCACTGCTGCCACCCGCGCCGATCGCTTCAGAGCCGCTGCCTGGCCTGGTGTTGCCGTGATGACGGCACCGCGGGTGGCGGCCGAGAAAGTACGGCCGACGCCGACGCCCTGGGACCGGAGCGCCGCGGACTCAGCGGCAACATCGGCTCCGGGAACGAACTGGACCAGATAGCGTCCGCTGTCCCCTGGCACGGGAGATGTCCCGGGAACCGGAGGCGGCGCTGCCGAGGCAGAACCTGCCGTCACAACCGCTGCGAAGGAGGCAAGAAGAACGGCAGTGAGAATGCCGGCGGATGCTGTGCGGGGGAATCGGAGAGCGGAAATTTTGGGGTCCTTCTCAAAAGGTAGCCTGCTTGGCCTGCTGAATATGGAGGAGGGAAAATGCTCATTGCGCTCTGGGGGTTTATTCCAGAGTAGGCTTCCCGCTTGCCTCTTTCCGGATCCTTGCGGAACCCTTGCAGGATCCTTGTTATCGGGTTCGCGAACTGTGCCCAAGGTGGGAAAAAACGCGCGAAAACCTGCGGAAAACCGACCGCGTCAGCGCCTTTAGGGGCAGGGGCCAGCGCCATAGGATGGTCGGGAGCCTTCGACTGAAAGCACAGGGGAAATCACATGAACGCGGAGTTCCACCAGACTGGCCTGAGTCCCGATGCCGACTGGTGGCGACAGGCCGCCGTCTACCAGATCTACCCCCGCAGTTTCGCAGACTCCAATGAGGACGGTTTGGGCGACCTTCCCGGCATCACCGCGAAGGTTTCCTATCTGCAGTCGCTGGGAATCGAGGCGGTGTGGCTGAGCCCCTTTTATCCCTCCGCGCTGGCCGACGGAGGCTATGACGTTGACGACTACAGAGACGTTGACCCCAGGTTGGGCACGCTCGAAGACTTCGATGAGCTGCTGGCCGCCCTCCACCAGGTGGGGATCCGCCTGATCGTGGATATTGTTCCCAACCATTCCTCCAACCGGCACGTCTGGTTCCAGGAAGCGCTCGCCGCGCCACCGGGATCAGCGGCCCGTGAGCGCTACATTTTCCGTGACGGAACCGGCCCCGACGGATCCCAGCCGCCGTCGGACTGGCTCTCACATTTCGGCGGAAGCGCCTGGACGCGCGTGCCGGACGGCCAGTGGTATCTGCACCTCTTCACACCGGAGCAGCCGGACTTCAACTGGGACAATCCGGAGGTTCGTGAGGACTTCCTGGCTACGCTTCGTTTCTGGTCGAACCGTGGAGTGGATGGATTCCGCGTCGACGTCGCCCACGGAATGGCCAAGGATCTGTCTGAACCGCTCAGGAGCAGGCCCACGTCCGACCCCCACGTCTCGCCCGACGACGGCACGGACCCTTTATTCGACCGCGACGACGTCCACATCATCTTCGCGGAGTGGCGCAAGGTGCTGAACGAGTACGATCCGCCGCGGGCAGCAGTCGCGGAAGCCTGGGCTCCCACTGCCCCGCGGAGAGCGCTATATGCAAGGCCCACAGGCCTGGGCCAAGCCTTCAACTTCGATCTCCTCGAGGCCAACTGGGAGCCGGAGACTTTCCGGACAATCATCACCACCAACCTCGCGGAAGCCGGGCTCTCCGGTGCCTCCTCCACGTGGGTTCTTTCCAGCCACGACGTCGTCCGTCACGCCTCCCGCTATGGGCTTCCACCCGGAATCGACTTCCAGGCGTGGCTTCTGTCTGGCGGGTCATCCCCTGCCCCGGACAGAAATGTGGGACTGGCACGGGCACGCGCCGCAACGCTCCTGATGCTGGCCCTGCCCGGATCCTCCTACCTCTACCAAGGCGAGGAACTGGGCCTGTTCGAGGTAGCCGACCTCCCTGAAAGCGTCCTGCAGGATCCCATCTGGGTCCGGACCGGGCACCTCGAAAAGGGCCGGGACGGCTGCAGGGTTCCGCTCCCCTGGACCACCGACGCCCCCTTCTTCGGATTCAGTGCGGCCCAACCGCACCTGCCCCAGCCAGCGTGGTTCGGTCATTTGTCCGCGGCGTCCCAAGACGCTGATCCAGATTCCACTCTGCAGCTTTATCGGCGCGCACTCCGGCTGCGCAAGAGGCTGCAGACTGCCGAGAAGCTCAGCTGGGTAAGTGGGCCCCGCCCGGACGTGCTGCATTTCCTGCGCCCCGGCGGGTGGCACAGTATCACCAATTTCGGCCCTGAACCGGTCACACCGCCCGAGGGCGACTGCGTCATCACCAGCGGGCCGCTGGTCAAGGGCATGCTTCCGGCGGATACGACTGCCTGGGTGGTCGCTGATTCTTGAAATTGGCCATTGCGTTGCTTAAGTGATGCGTGCCATAATCTTTCTCGATGCGTATCGACGAAGCGTATCGACGGCGTGTTTTACCGGAAGATCGACAAGGGGAGGGGACAGAATCCATGCCAACCAGCAAGGACGTTGCCCTCGCCGCCGGAGTAGCCCAAAGTACCGTGTCATACGTACTGAGCGGTAAACGTCCTATTTCGGAAAAGACAAGAAAAAAGGTTGAGGCTGCAATTGAACAGCTCACCTACCACCCCAACGCCGGAGCCCGCGCACTGGCGAGCCGCCGCACCCACGTCATCGGCCTGGTCATTCCCTTCATTCCGGAACTGCACATGGCATCCCTCATGGAATTTGTCTCGTCCATCGCGTCAACTGCCAGAAAGCACGACCACGACATCCTGCTGGTGACGGAAGACGAGGGCGCAAACGGGCTCCGCCGCGTCGTCGGGCAGCAAATCTGTGACGGGCTGATCCTGATGCAGGTGGCGGGAGAAGACGAGCGACTCCCTATCGCCCGCTCCTTGAAGGTTCCAGTGGTACTCATCGGAATTCCACGAGATCCTTCTGACTTGGTCTGCATCGATGCCGACTTTGAACTGGCAGGGCAATTGGCAGTCAACGATCTCGCGGCAGCAGGACATTCCACAATAGGCGTCATCGCGTGGCAGCCTGAGGTTGTGGAACGTCAGGTCAACTACGTCGAGCGCTTCGTGCGGGGCACCAACCAAGCAGCGAAAGAGCTTGGAGTGAAGCTGCTCCATGTGGTTGGCGGAACGGACCTGGGCACCATTTCCAAGTCGGTGGATGAGGTACTGGCCCAGACCAAGGGGCAGCCAGCTTTCATCGCCCCGGAGGGGATCGTGCAGGAGATTCTGCTCCGGACTCTCTCCGCCCGCGGGTTGACGCCAGGCACCAACGTTTCCGTCATCGGCAGCGCATCACCGGGCATGGCGGAACTCTATCCCGTACCCTTGTCAACCATTGACCTCCGCCCCCGTGAAGTATCACGCCGGGCGGTGGAGATTATCTGTGGTCTGCTCGAATCCGGTTCGGAAGGACCTCACGAATCCCTGGAACTGGTGCCCGCCACGATCACCCACAGATCCAGCGTCATCCGTCCCGACCAAGCCAAAGCCAGCTAGGCCTTTTCCCCGCTATCTCAACAGCCATAGCGTTTGGCGCATCATCGATACGCATCGACGAACAGCCAAATGCAGAACGAATGACAGATTCCTCTTCCTCCCGAGGGAATTCCCCGGGAGCACCACTCTCAAAAGGACAGACAATGAAGTCAGCATTCCCTGGAAACCGGGCCCTCGCTACCGCCGTCACCGCACTTGTGGGTCTTCCGATCTTGCTCGCCGGCTGCGGGGCTCCGTCTGGCTCCGCGGGTTCTGAGAACGTCTCAGAGATCTCGGTGATGGACTACTACAACAACGAGCCGGACAAGTCGTTCATCGGCGATGCCCTGAACAGTTGCGCCGCGGAGGCAGGCGTCACGCTCAAGCGGGAAACTGTGCCCGGCAAATCACTGATCTCCAAGGTCCTCCAGCAGTCATCCTCGAAAACGCTGCCCGACGTCCTGATGCTGGACAACCCCGATCTGCAGCAGATCGCCGCAACGGGCGCCCTGGCGCCGTTATCAGACTTCAAGGTAAGCACTGAAGACTTCGCTCCGGGCGTCTTGAGCGCGGGAACGTACAAGGACAAGGTCTATGGCCTCGCCCCCACCGTCAACACCATTGCCCTGTTCTACAACAAGGACATCCTCGCAAAGGCCGGCGTCACTCCCCCAACAACGTGGGATGAACTGGAAGCGGCAGCGGCCAAGCTGACAGACGGAGACCAATACGGCCTGGCGTTCAACGCCAATCCCACCTACGAGGGCACCTGGCAATTCCTTCCCGTGATGTGGTCCAACGGCGGCGACGAGAAAAACATCAACACCCCGGAGACTGCCGAGGCATTGCAGCTGTGGACGGATCTGGTGAAGGATGGCTCAGTCTCCTCATCGGCCCTCAACTGGACCCAGGCCGACGTCAACGATCAGTTCCTGGCAGGGAAAGCAGCGATGATGGTCAACGGACCGTGGCAGATCCCCGCGCTCAGCAAGCAGCCCTCGCTGCAGTACGGCGTCGTGAAGATCCCGGTCCGCGAGGCCAGCCAGACGGCGGTGGCTCCGCTGGGCGGGGAAGTCTGGACTGTTCCCCAAACTGGCAATAAGGCACGCCAGGCCAAAGCCGCGGAGATCGTTTCGTGCTTGAACAACGACAAAAACCAGATGTCCATGGCCAAGGCCAGGAACACCATTCCGTCCAAGACCTCCCTGGCGGAGACCTTCGCCAAGGAAAACCCCAAGCTCGCGACGTTCACTGAACTCGTCAAGACAGCACGGGCACGTACCGGCCAGCTCGGTGACGGATGGCCAGCACAGGCAACCAAGATCTACACCGCGATCCAGGCGGCGCTGACCGGAAGCGCCTCACCGGCTGATGCACTGAAGCAAGCCCAGGGCCAGTAAGAGGAAGTCATGTCATTAGCAGCTGACTTGTCGCCTTCGAAGGCGCAAACCACGCAGCAAAAGCCGGGGGTGGACCAAGCGCCCCTGGTTCCACGCCGGCGCAACCGCCATCGAAAAGAACGCCTCTTCCAGTGGCTCTTTCTGGTGCCGGCCGTTGTGTACATGGCCTTGTTCTTTGGCTACCCCGTGGTCAAGAACGTGATCATGAGCTTCCAGGACTACACCACGGCAACGTTCTTCACCGGAGAAGCCCCTTGGGTGGGCGTGCAGAACTACGTCACTGTGCTGTCGTCGTCATTGTTCTCAACGTCCCTCCTGAACACGGCGTTGTTCACCATCGGCTCCATCCTGGGGCAATTCGTGATCGGCCTTGCCCTGGCCATCTTTTTTCAGCGCAAATTTCCACTCAACGGAATCCTCCGCTCACTTCTCCTGCTCCCGTGGCTGCTGCCGCTGATAGTGTCCAGTGCCGTTTGGCGCTGGATCCTGGACAAGGACAGCGGCGCGCTGAACCGCTTCCTTGGAGACCTGAACATCATCGAAACAGGGGTTCCGTGGCTGACCAGCACATCGTTGGCGCTGATCGCCGTCGTCGGCGTAAACATCTGGATCGGTATTCCGTTCAACCTGACCATCCTCTACGGCGGCCTGCAGGAAATTCCGGATGAACTTTATGAAGCGGGTTCCCTCGACGGAGCCACGGGCTGGAAGGCCTTCCGCTACATCACCTGGCCCATGCTCAAGCCTGTGGTCAGCGTGGTCCTTGTGCTCGGCGTCGTCTACACCCTCAAGGTGCTGGATATCATCCTGGGTCTGACCAATGGCGGTCCAGCAAACTCGACTCAAACCATTGCCACGCAGTCCTATGCCTTGTCCTTCCAGGAGTTCAAGTTCGGCGAAGGTGCGGCACTGGGGAACGTCCTGGTGATCATCTCCCTGGTATTTGCGGTCCTATACCTCCGGGCGAGCAGGCGGGCAGTCGATGAGTGAGAGCACTATGACCCAGCAAATCCAGACCCGGCGGAACCCGAGGAAGGCCGAGCCCAGGAACTGGGGGCACACAGCCCTGGCCATCCTGTTCCTGGCCATCATGCTCTTCCCTGTGTACTGGATGATCAACGCATCCTTGCAGCCGAACGGGGCCACGGTGGACACAACCTGGCTGCCCTTAAACCCTGATTTCACGGGCTATGCCACGGCCATCAGTGAGCAAGGACCCAATCTGGTGACGAGCCTGGTCATCTCCCTCGGCAGTGTGCTGCTCAGCCTGGCAATCGCCGCGCCCGCTGCCTACGCCCTGGCCTACTTTAAGGTCAAAGGCGCCGGAGTTGTGCTGTTCGCCATCCTGATCAGCCAAATGATCCCCGGGATTGTGGTAGCCAACGCGCTCTACACGGCCTACAACGATCTGGGATTACTGAACTCGATCCCCGGATTGATCCTGGCGGATTCGGCTCACGGAATCCCTTTCGCCATCCTGATCATCCGGGCGTTCATGAATGGCCTGCCTTCATCGGTGATCGAAGCGGCAAAGGTGGACGGCGCCGGACATCTGCGGGCGTTCTTCGCCATCGTCATTCCCCTAAGCCGCAATTCACTGATTACCGCAGGACTCTTTACCTTTCTGTTCGCGTGGAGCGATTTCCTCTTCGCCCTGACGCTGACAACCACTGAGGCAGTGCGGCCGGTCACCTTGGGCATCTTCCAGTACATCGGCGCCTACGTGAACGACTGGAGTTCCGTGATGGCAACCGCCGTCCTGGCCTCCATTCCTGCGATCATCCTGCTCGTTGCGGCGCAGAAGTACATCGCTGCGGGCACATCCAGCGGAGCTGTCAAGTAAACCGAAGCCGAATCCAAACCCAAACCAAAACCAAAACCAAAACCAAAACCAAAACCAAAACCAAAACCAAAACCAATCCAGGAGAGACCATGACCACCAGCGCCAATGCCGCTGAAGCAACGCCGCGAATCCGCGTCACTGTATGGAGCGAAAACCAGCACGAGAAGCACGACGAACTCGTGGCCCGCCTGTACCCCCAAGGTATGCACGGCGCCGTCAAGGAAGGCATTGAGGAGAACCTCGGCAGCAGGGTCTCCGTCCGCACAGCCACCCTCGATGATCCCGAACACGGCCTCACGGAGGAGGTCCTCGCCAACACCGACGTCCTGACCTGGTGGGGCCATATGTCCCACGGCGATGTCAGCGATGAAGTTGTTGAGCGGGTGCATCGCCATGTCCTCTCCGGCATGGGCCTGATCGTTCTGCATTCGGGCCACTGGTCCAAGATCTTCACCAAGCTCATGGGCACCTCCTGCACCCTGCGCTGGCGCTCCGAACAGGACCGGGAACTAGTGTGGACGGTGGATCCTACCCACCCCATTGCCAAGGGAGTGCCGCACCCTATTGTGATAGACGAGCAGGAGATGTACGGCGAGTTCTTTGACATCCCCACCCCGGAGGAGCTCGTTTTTATCAGCTCCTTCAGCGGTGGGGAAGTGTTCCGCTCCGGCTGCACCTTCCGCCGTGGCCACGGCAAAATCTTTTACTTCAGCCCCGGGGACCAGGACTACCCCGTGTACCACCACAAGGACATCCGCCGCGTGATCTCCAATGCCGTCGAGTGGGCACTTACCGACCGTCCGGAGCGTGCGTACCCGGAACTGCTCCGCTACGAAACCAATGATTTCTTCAACGGCAAGAGCTACCAGGGAGCCCGGGCGTGAGTAACACTTTTGCAACCATCCCCGACGACGGGACTCCCCTGCGCGTCGTCGTCGTCGGCGCCGGCGGCATGGGGCGCGCATGGCTGCACACCGTGGAGGAGTCCCCTCTCGTCGAGCTCGCCGGCATCGTTGACCTTGACCTTGGCGCTGCCAGTGCCGGCGCAGCGGCAGTAGGCCGCCCTGTTCCGGTGGGCACGGGCACGGCCAGGTTGGCGGCCGACGTCGGCGCACAAGCCGTCATCAACGTCACCGTCCCGGCCGCGCACCACCCGGTCACTACGGAAGCGCTGGCAGCAGGGCTTCCGGTGCTGGGCGAGAAGCCGGTGGCTTCCACGCTGGCCCAGGGGATGTCCCTCGCGGCCGCTGCCGAGCTTTCCGGGCAGCTCTTCATGGTGAGCCAGTCCCGGCGCTACAACCGGCAGCTTTTTGCAGCAAAGCGCCTCGCCTCCACGATCGGGAATGTGGGTATTGTGTCGGCTGACTTCTTCAAGGCCCCCCGTTTCGGCGGATTCCGTGACGCCATGGAGCATCCGCTCCTGCTGGACATGGCCATCCACCAATTCGACATGGCGCGTTTCCTGCTCGACGCCGATCCGGTCTCCGTTTTCTGCGAGGAGTACAACCCATCCTGGAGCTGGTACCGGGGCGATGCCGGGGCAACGGCCATCTTCGAGATGTCCGGCGGAGAGCGGTTCGTGTTCACCGGCAGCTGGTGCAGCCCCGGCCTTGAGACGTCCTGGAATGGCGCGTGGCGGATCAGCGGTGAGCATGGGTCGGTGATCTGGGACGGCGACAACGAACCGGAGGTGGAGACCGCCGTCGAGCTTCTTGAATCTGACGCCGGACTGGAGAGTGAAGATCCAGGCCAGGAGATAGCGGGCGCACTTGCGGACTTCGTGTCATCGCTCCGGACAGGGGCAGCGCCCATGGGGCAGGTGCACCAGAACATCATGAGCCTGGCCATGGTGGAATCCGCAGTGCTGAGTGCATCCAGCGGCAAGAGGATCATGGTGGACGCGCTCCTGGAGGAGTCGTACGCCCAATGCCTCACGTCCGAGCGCAATCCCGACGTCCTGCAGATTCTGCGGTCGTGGCCCACGGTTCGGGCTGCGTTAGCACTTGAGCCCAGTCGGATGCCTTAGGGGTTGAGTGCCCCAACATCCGCCCGCCCGGAACTTGAGGTGATTTTTTGCGAAATTGAGGGGATTTTTGATGTTGTCCGGCCATTCTGGGGTCCATAGCCGCAGGAAACCCGGCGGCCACGGTCACATTATCGAGGAGTCCCAATGGATCCGATCGCAGACCCCAAAGCCAGGGTCACGCCATGAATTCCGGGCTGCTGGCCCTTGCTTCCTTCGGAACAAGTCTGCCCGGGATGATCCTGTTGGTCCTCGGACAGACCATGGTGGTGGTTTGCCTGTGCTTTGATCTGGTGAGCATGCTCTCGTTGCCAGGATCTCATGGGAGGTATGTAGCCAACACAGTTTTCCGAACCCTGGCCTTGCCGTCGATTCTGGTCACCGCTGTGGGCGTCCTGATGGATGCGGCCTTCTGGGCGTGGATGGACGTGGCGTTCGGGACGTTCATCATGATGGCCCTGGTCTTCCGTCTTCACGCCAAGAAGGACGAAGACAACTGGTGGAAGGGCAAAGGCAAGAAGCTGGCGCGTTGGCTGCGGGACCAGACGGGGACGCGGCTTGTACCGGCCCCGGCGGCTGGGTAGCTGTCAGGGATTGAGGGTAGCTGTCAGGGATTGAGGGTAGCTGTCAGGGCTTCTTCGTCATTGATGCCGGTGGGCCGGGGAAAGGTACCGCCGGGTAGAGTCCAGCTACCTGGAGCATGTAGTTCACCCATTGAGGGCCTGCGATCATGTAGCCGTCTACCCGCTGATAGAAGTTGCCGTTGATCGTGAGATTGTGGCCGGGCCGGCTTTGGCCTTCCAGGGTGTCTCCGAAGAAGGATGCAGTGGAAAGTCCTGAGGTGTAGCCGACCACCCAGCTGGCACCGTTGTTGTTGGACGTTCCGGTCTTGGCAGCGGTGGGAACCTTGTCGTGGATCTTGGGATTGATGTGTACGCCTGACCCCACCTTCAAAACGTCCTGCAGGACTGCGTTCACGCCGCGCGCTACGTCGGGTTTCACGGCGTCCCGGCAGCTGGTTGATTGAGCCGGGAATTTTCGTCCGCTTTGATCGGTGACATCCAGGATGGCGATCGGGGCGCAGTACTTTCCATCGTTGGCGAAGGTGGCGAAGGCATTGGCCAAATGGAGCGGGGCGACCCCGATCGCTCCGAGGAGGTTACCCAGTTGGTGCATGTTAACCTGGGCGCCATCCAGGCCGCTGTGGATCCCCACTGCATCCACCATCTTTTGGATGCCGCAGAAGTCCAGCTGGGTGGCCGACGCGAACGTCGCGGTGTTGATGGAGTTGTACAGCCCATAGTTGATGGGCATTCTCCGGTAGTACCCTTCATCGGCGTTCTGCAAGTCATCTGCCGTGCCCAGGCCGGCATTCTTCTCAGCCGTGCTGTAGCCGCCGAGCACCTTCCCGCAGCTGGACCGCCACGGGAAATTAAGGGGATAGGTCCGCCGCGAGGCGTCCACCTCGGCCGTCATCGATTTGCCTTCATTGAGCCACTGGGCGAACGTGAACGGCTTCATCGTGGATCCGGGCTGGAAGCCGCCGGCCCCGTTGAGGTCAGCTCCGTTGGCGTCTTTGGAATCGACGTTGAAGTTCAGTTGGGTGTCAAACTTGCCTTCCTGGGGAAGAAAAACGGTGTTCTGGGCCATGGCCAGAATTCTGCCTGTACCGGGCTGGACCGTCACCAGGGCTGCTCCCCACTTGTCAGGATTGGGCCCTGCTGTGGAGTCCACCTGGGCCTGGGCGGGTGCCTGCAACCTGCTGTCCAATGTGGTGACGATGGTGAGTCCGCCCCGGTAGAGGTGCCGTTCACGTTCGGAAATATCGGCGCCATACGCAGGGTCGTTCAGGATCAGGTGCGAGACGTAGTCACAGAAATACACCGCCATTTCTGCCCCTGCGCACCCCTGCTTTGACGGCGTGATTTTAAGTTCGACGCCGGAAGCCACTGCAGCGTCATGGTCTGCCTGCTGAATCATCCCCTCCCCAAGCATTTTTCCCAGCACCTGGTTGCGCCGCTGCAGTGCATTTTCCGGGTAGACCGAAGGGTCGTAGAAGCTGGGACTGTTGACCAACCCCGCGAGCAACGCGGCCTGGGGCAATGTCAGGTCCTTTGCCGATGTGCTGAAGAAGTACCGGGATGCCGCTTCAATCCCGTAGGCATTGGCATTGAAGAAGACTATGTTGAGATAGCCCTCGAGGATCTGGTCCTTGTTGAACTTCTTCTCGAGTTCAAGGGCCAGTTTCATCTCGCGCAGCTTGTCGCCGATTGTTTTTTGCCCGCTGAGCACTATTTCTTCCGTGTTGCCCTCGGACAGCCGGGATTCGTTGAGGACGTTGGTGACATATTGCTGGGTAATAGTGGACGCACCCTGGCGCCCCCCGCTGCTCAGATTTGAACTCAGCGCCCTCATAATGCCCTGAGGATCAACGCCCGCGTGCTTGTAAAAGCGGCTGTCCTCGATGGCAATAACGGCATTCTTCATATGCGGCGAGATCTGATCCAACGGGACGCGCACGCGGTTCTCGGCATAGAAAGTGGCAATGGGCTTACCGTCAGCAGTCACAACCTTCGTGGATTGCGAGGGGGGGTCTACATTCAGCTCCCCCGGGAGGTTGTTGAAGAAGGCTACGGAGTTCGTGACCGTCGTCCCGGTGACGGCCACTGCGGGCACCACAAAGCCCGCTGCAAGCACACCGCACAGACCGCTCACCACAAAAAATCCGAGGACCCTTGCCAGGGCCGCACCAAGAGTCAGCTTTGGGCTATCTTTCAGCTCCATGGCTCTCCAGCTCAAAGGGGTGGAACGTGTCTCCAGAGTACGCCCGACGGCACCCCGTGTTCCAGAGCCCTGGCCGGGATCGATGGGCTCGCCCAGCATTCAGTCAGCGTCCGCCCATATTCACGTGGAAGGGTTCCGGTGGAATACTTGAACCCCCTCGTTTTCCTGCAGCTCCTGCCAGAAAGAAGACATGAAGGAAGCACTCCGCCCCGTGCCTTCCCTCGGTGTGCCGGGCAAAAGCTGGTTGCTGCTGGCTGCTTCCCTCGGACTGTTCACACTGACTTTTGTGCTGGGCCACCTTGCAAAAACCTATGGTTCCCCGGGACCTGATCTGGCAATGGATCAACTGCTGATCCCCGGCCGAAACCCCATTCTCACAGGGCTGTTTCTTGCCCTTCACAGCCTCTTCTCCCCGCTGGGAAACGTCATCATTCTTGCCTTCGCCTGCCTGCTCCTGGCGATTCTGAAGAGGCCACTCACAGCAATTGCATTTGGGTCCCTGGTTTCAATCGGGTGGCTATCGTCTGAAGTAGGGAAAATCGCCGTCCTCCGGCTAAGACCACCAACCGAAGCCACACAGGCCCTGATCGCAGAAGCCGGCCACGACAGCTTCCCAAGCGGGCATACGGCGTTCGCGGCTGCACTGGCGTGGGGTGCCGTCCTGGTGCTGGCGCAAACCCGGCATCAAAGAACGGTCACCGCCGTCGCCGGCGCGGTTCTTGTCACGGTGGTTGCATACTCCCGGCTGTATCTGGGCGTTCACTATCCCAGCGACGTTATGGGTGCGGTACTCATCAGCACCGCCGCCATCCTGTTCTGGCTTCCTCTCTGGAACAGGATGGTCGAACCGCCATTGCGCAGGTCCTTCCTCATAGCCAGGATGACTGACTCTCCGATCATCCCAAACTCCACATGACGGAAGCCCCTGCGCGAGCCTGTGACTCAAGCGCGGGGGCTTCCAGGCACTCCGGTCTTCGGGGGAAAGCGGAGGCTTAGAGATCAAGTTACAGCGAATTCAGGCTGCAAAAGACCGGAAAGAGTGTTCTTGATTCAACCTTGAGTCAGACTTATGGCGGCGGGGGTTCCCGGCGCCCAACCCGGCTTGAGGCTATGCTGGAAGTAGCCGGCTTGTGGGCTGGGGAACCCCGGAATGGGTCTGAGCCCACGCCCCCGAACCCGATCAAGAGGCAACCATGTCCAAACAGCTTCCCCTCGACGAACTTTCCTCAGTCATCGCCCGGGTGAAGGGATTGCTCCTCACTGAGGAGAAAGTTGAACGCGCTGTACAGTTGCTCGCCAGTGCCGCCAAGCAGGCCATTCCGGGAACGCTGGGGGCGGGTATCTCCCTCCTCGATTCACAGGGCAGACGCACCAGCAGCGCGGCTACGGACAAGATCGTGCAAGAGGCGGATGCCTCACAATACGAACTGGGGCAGGGACCCTGCCTGACCGCCTGGGCTTCGGAACAAACAATTCTCGTCGAGGATGTGCGGACGGAATCCCGGTGGCCGGAATGGTGCGCCGCAATGAAGGATCTGCCCATCCGCTCAGTGCTGAGCACTCCACTCATTGCAGGCAAAGAAACACTCGGGGCGCTGAAAATCTACGCCGCCCTGCCAGGGATTTATGACGAGGAAACAAGCCGGCTCCTTCAGCTGTTCGCAGGACCCGCCGCAACGCTCCTGGCCAATGTCCAAAGTTCTGAAACGCCGCGTCGTATCAGCGAATCGCTGGAAACCGCCCTTTACAGCAGGGACACCATCGCGCGGGCAACCGGCATATTGATGGAACGGCACGGGTTGAGCAGCGAGGACGCAATGCAGGAACTCCTGAGCCGTGTCCGTGCAGATCGGACCACGCTCCTGGAAGAGTGCAGTCGGATCATTGCAGCCGTACCGGGACGCCGCGGGTAGAGGAGTCACCGATGGGGTTCGAAGCCCACGAAGAAGAACAGTGCCGCCTGCTCAGGAAGGCACTCAAATTCGCCGACATTACCCCGGCGGATCTATGGCTGACGTACTTCAGCATCGGTGGAGCAGTGGGGGAATACGAGGTCCACGCCTACCTGCAGGGGCTTTTGTCCCTGCCTATACTGCAACGGGATCTGCTGGCCTGTGCCGCCAACGAACTGATCGAAGCAGTCCCCCCGCTGCCCCGTGCCCCCTACGCCGAGGACCTGGAGGACAGCCACGACGCCGGCGGCACCGGCAGAAAGAATTCCAATAGGAACACCTGAAAGAGTCAGAAGCTGCTCAGACGGGTATCTCCATCTGGAATCCGCAATTGCATCTGAGGACGCGGGTCCTGAGGTAAACGTCCAGGAGGGCCTCAGGCTCCCGTTCCGTTTTCATTTCGGCATAGGCATTGCGGAGCTCGGATCCTGCCACGTGCATAGGTTCACCACAGTGGATATATTCGCCGCCGAACTGCAGTACCCCCAAGGACCTTGGTGTACCGGGACGGTTGAGGATGGCCGCCACCTGAGGCACACCGGCGGGATGCTCGTAGAAGTATTCACACTCCCCGCAGGTGTAGGAAACCCTGACGAGATCCCGTTCCCCTCCTTCGAGGGCTTCGATGGACTCGACGATCAGGAATCGATCGGTATGACATTGGGTGCACCAGAGCCGCTGGCTGTAAGGATGGTGGGCGCCGCCTGGAATGAAGCGGTTGGAGATGGTCGACACTGACAGGACTCCTGCTGTATGGGAGGCCTGTGCCCACTCTGCTTGAGCGTTGCTCCCGAGATCAGGCTAACGTCCTGCAGCCAATCCGACAAGCATAGGGCCTGCCCTCACAGGCTGCCCTACTCGTCAAAGTGGGTGTGCACCGCCGCGTCCTCAGTCATGGATGCAATGATCCCGGCGGCTACGTCCCTCAGCTTGATATTCCGGCTATTCGAGGCCCTGGTGAGCATCTGTTGGGCGGCATCCTGGCTGCACCTGTTCTGCGCCATGATCGCTCCGACAGCGAGGTCAATAGTCGTACGGGACTGCATTGCGGCCGCAAGATCATTCCGCGAATCTGTCAGCTGGGCTATCCGCAGGGCCAACCGCAGGCTCTTCGAGATTCGCTCGGCAAAGTCTTCAGCCTCTGCAATGTCCTCCCCGGAGAACCCGTGGGCTTCCGGAGAGTACACATTGAGCGCTGCCCGCGTTTGCCCTTCGAGAGGAAGCGGCACGCCCAGGATGGACAGGATGCCCTGCCCTCCTACGGCACGAACGTAGTCGGGCCAGCGGTGTTCATCGCGCAGATCGGGCACGTGAATGGTTGCCATTTCCTTCATCGCTGTCAGGCACGGGCCCTCACCGAAGGTGTTCTGCAGCTCGTCCATGGCACGGGCACAATCATTGCTGCTGGCTATCGTCACTGCCCGTTTCCGCCGGATCACAGTGATACCGCAGTACACGCTCAAACCGGGCCTGGACAGGCTGTTGGCCGAGTAGGCGGCGAGCTCGTTGAGGAACTCCCCCACGTCTGAACTGTCCAACACCAGATCCTGGAGATGGAGTCCAATCTCCGCCGCTGCTTCCTTCTTCGCTTCAGTTGCCATGGGACAGACCGCTCTCCACCGTGCCTGAACAGGTAGGCCTGGAATCGCCAGCGAATCACCGGCAGGCATTGGCCCGTAACCCTGCTGAACGGTATTCTCCAGAATAGTCCTTCCGGACGAGGCTGTGGGTGTCTTAAATCAGCCGTCCTGATCATCAGGCAAGGGACAGAACGAAGGAAAGCACAAAGCCCGCGGCAGTGCTCAGGGCCACTGCAGGGCCGCCATGCTCGTATGCTTCGGGCATCAGTGTGTCGGCGAGTGAAGCGATGACGGCGCCGGCGGCGAACGCCAGAGGCACGGAAATGGTTTTAGGGTCGCTTCCCGAAAGCGGACCTGCACCAAGGACCACGGCCAGCACCAGAAGCACGGCGCAGGCAGTCCACAGCCCGATGACCAGGCCGGAAGTTTTTCCTTGCGCCTTCATGGATGACGCCCCCACAAGTGCCTCCGGGAGGTTGGAAACAAAGATGGCCGCCAACAAGGCCAAGCCACCGGTACCTTCTCCGAGCGAGATGCCCAGGGCGAGATTCTCCGGAACTCCGTCCAGCGTGACCGCCGCAAGGAGGGCCATGCCTGCAGCGCCGCGGGTGGATGAAGGGGTGGGTGGACGGTCGGAAGCAGCGGCGTCGGTATCAAGTTTGGCGCTCCCCTGGAACTCATCGGCAGGAGCGCCTCCGGCTCCTGGCTGAGCCCACCGGTCCAGCAGCGCACTGAGGCCGGTGAATACTGCTGCACCGGCAAAAAGCCCAATGGCGGCCCGCTCTATCCCGCCCCGTTCGTAGGCATCCTCGAAAAGTTCAAACGTCAGTGCGGTAATGAGTGCCCCGGAGGCGAAGGAGAGCAGGATGGCCAAGAGCCTCTTGGGCAACTCAAACCGCACTCCGATGAAGGCTCCCGCCAGCAGTGCGCTGGAGGCCACTGCACCGAAGAGGACCGCCATCAACATTTTGCCAGTATGGATCCGGCGCGGGTCCCGAACAATAGTGCCGAACAATAAGCCCGCGCCACTTGCTTGTTGATGATCGAGTTTGTTCGTTCATGTTCGCATTCCTTGTGGGCTGCCGACGGCGGTATTAGCGTCGGCGGGTAGCGGATCGGCTGGACGTCGTTGACGGGCAGCGTCCGATCACGACACTCTCCAACGATGAAGGGCTGAACAATGACGTTTTCCGAAGGCCGGCTCCGGCGCTCGGCGGCAATGGCCGTAATGGCTGCAACAGCAGCGTCGGGACTGGTGGCTTTCTCCGGCAGTGCAGCTCCGGCCACAGCGGCTGAAACCGTGGGCACTCCTGTCACCATCACCCCCAACCCCGCCAGTAAGGGCAAAGCCTTCCAGGGGTGGGGCACCAGCCTCGTCTGGTTCGCCAACGCTACTGGTGGCTATCCGGAGGAGATCCGCGAGGAGCTGTACCAAAAGGTCTTTGGCGAGAACGGCTTGAACCTCAACATCGCCCGCTACAACGTGGGCGGCGGGAGTGCGTCCGACGTCGCAAATTACCTCAACGACGGCAGCGCCGTGGAGGGCTGGTGGAACCCCGTAAGTGAAGCCACCGCTGAGAAGCCCGTACTTTCCAACCTGTACCGGCCTGACGGCTCAGTGGACCCGACTCAGGCAAACAAGCTCGCATTCCTGAACCAGTGGAACCCGGACGATCCCTCCTCCTACAACCCCGACGCGGACAAGACCCAGCGCTGGTGGGTGGAACGGCTCGCCGCCGAACAGCAGATCACGCACTGGGAAGCCTTCAGCAACTCGCCGCCGTGGTTCATGACCAAAAGCGGGTACGTCTCAGGCCAGGTCAGCACCAACAAGGGCGAGAACCTGCTGCCCCAGGCTGAGCAAAAGTTCGCCGCCTACATGAAGAAGTCCGTCGAACTGCTGGAAAAGGGCAGCGGCATCAAGGTGGACACCATTGACCCCTTCAACGAGCCGAACTCCGGCTACTGGTCAACAACCATCGACAACGTCACCGGCAAGCCGCCCACTTCCTACACCCAGAAGCAGGAAGGCGCCCTGATCTACCCGCCCGCGCAGGACCGCGTCACCAAGCTGCTGGCGGGCGAGCTCGCCAAGGACGCCACCACCACTGACGCCGTCATTTCCGCGATGGACGAGACAGACCCCACGAAGTTCATGAACAACTGGAACGCCTACAGCCAGCAGGCAAAGGACGCCGTCGCTCAGCTCAACGTCCACACCTATGGCACCAACGACCGGCGCCGCGTCCGGGACCTTGCCAAAGCCACTCAGAAACCCCTGTGGATGAGTGAAGTCGGCGGCTCCTGGGGTGGCAACCCTGCGCTCGGCGACACCACCGGAGGCTGGGACCGCTCCAACATCAACAACGGCCTCGGCATCGCGGGCCGCATGGTCAACGATCTCCGTGAGCTGGAACCGGAGGCCTGGGTCTTCTGGCAGCCGGTGGAGGACACCTACAAGCAGGAACACGGAAACGGCGGCTGGGGCTCCATTTACGTCGACTTCGACTGCAACTATGAGGGCCGGGTGGGCTCCTCCAACCGCCGGCTCAACGATGGCGACTCCGCCGAGGATGCCAAGTGCCGTGTGCTGACAAACCAGAAATACAACACCACCCGGAACTTTACGCACTACATCCGGCCCGGCGATTTCCTGATCGCCAACGACAATCCGGAGACCGCGAGCGCACTGCGGGCAGACGGCAGCGGCGCCACCCTGGTGCACTTCAACGACAACGCGGCCCCCGAGACAGTCACCATTGACCTGTCCAAGTTCGGCACTATTGCCGACGGCGCCACTGTGACCCCGGTGATCACCACGAAGTCGCCCATTGAGGACATTGAACGCAACGCCCTGATCAAGGGTGCGCCTGTGTCCGTGGACCGTGCAGGAAAGAAGGCCACGCTCGAAATTCCGGCTGCGTCAGTGGTGACCTTCCTGGTGGACGGCGTCAGCGGCGTGGCCGATGACGCCCCTGCGGTGAAAGACGGCCACACCTACCAGGTTGGCGGCGAGGCGAGCGGCAAGTACCTCACGGCCAAGGTGGACTCGACGGTTTCCATTCAGGACCTGGGCGCCAATGCAACCGACATCGCGCCGCAGCTGTGGACGTTCAACGCTGTGAAGGCCGACGACGAATACGCTTACGACCGGCGGTTCGTCGTCACCAACAAGGACGGGAAGGTTCTGACGGGTGATGGAGGGATCATGAACGGCAGCCAGTCGGGATCTGCCCGCCTCGTCACCCTGAGCCTGGAGGAAGCCAAGGCCCAGCCGACGGCGCAGTGGATTGTGACCACCGAAAACGGGAAGCAATGGACCCTGGTGAATGCTGCGGCGGCCAT
Source organism: Arthrobacter rhizosphaerae (assembly GCF_023062595.1). Lineage (GTDB taxonomy): Bacteria > Actinomycetota > Actinomycetes > Actinomycetales > Micrococcaceae > Arthrobacter > Arthrobacter rhizosphaerae. The sequence continues at coordinate 314,314 of NZ_JALLAN010000002.1, read as the reverse complement.
CGCACTCCAGGTCTCCGGCAGCCAGACAGCTGCCGGCTCGTCAGTGGCCCTGGCCTCGTCCAGCGGATCCACAGCCACGGCCACCAGCAATGCGCACCAGACGTGGGGCTTCGAAGACCTCGAGGACCTGGTGCTGCAGGGAACCCGGCGCATTGATCTCAGCACTCCCGTTGGCGTTGCCCCCGCATTGCCCGGCACCGTTGTTCCGCTGTACGAAAAGGGACCCGGAAGCCCCATCGCGGTTCAGTGGGAAGCAGTGGATCCGGCAGTGTGGAACAGGCGCGGGACCGTATCTCTGCACGGATCAGGCATCGACCGCTACGGCAAGACCTTTGACGACGCCGAGCTGGTGGTCACCGTCGGAAAGTACGTCGCCACCGATCCCGTCTCGGTGACGGTGGGAATTGGCTCAAGCGTCGCAGAGGTCCAGGCCGCTGCACCCACGCACGTCCCCGGCCAGATCGGTACCGGGACGGCGAGGAACAACCTTGCAGTGACGTGGGATTGGAGCACTTTGTCTGCCGCGGCGCTGGAGTCCACCGGGACGGTGACCATCGCCGGCAAGGCGGCAACCGGCGTCGACGGCTCCAAGCCCTTGGACGCCGTCCTGACTGTCCTGGTGGTTGACCGCGTGGCCAGCACCCATATCTGCAAGGAGGACACGACGACGACGGCGACCGCCAGTTACTCGGAAGCCTCCTATGCGCCGAAAAACACCTGCGACGGGAATGCCACCACGCGGTGGTCCAACTGGGTGGGCGGCGGCCGGGATGCCGACAGCCTGAGCTACGCCTTCACCCGCAACTACACTGTGGATTCGGCCACTGTGACGCTTGCAGAGCATGCAGCCCAGAGCCTGAGCATCCAGTTCCAGGATGCCCAGGGAACCTGGCAGGAAACCTCGGCAGGGGTAGTCACTGGCCTGACCACCACGTCCCCTGTGAAGGTGGCGTTCAACCCCGTGACTACCCGCGGTATCCGGGTCTCACTGGCCACTCCCGGTTCCTACACCAAGGTCGCCGAGGTTGCGATTTCCGGAACCAGGCTTGGTGAGGCACGAAGTGCTGATTTGGGCCGGCTCCTGGTGGACCAAAAATCCGTCGTCGGCTTCGACGCCGGAACCGCTGAGTACAAGGTGCTGACGGCGTCGACGGCGGTACCCACCGTTGCCGGCTATGCCCTGGACACAAATGCAAAGGTCTCAGTGGCGCAGGCAAGCGTGCAGAATCCCGTCTCCACGGTCACTGTGACGGCACCGAACGGCACGGTCAAGGACTACCGCGTAGCCTTTGTCACCGGCAAGCAGGAATGTCTGAACGGAGGATGGGCCACCAACGTGGAGCCTGGTTTCAAGGGTGAAGGAGAATGCACCAGCTACTTCGCCACTAACAAATAGCAACCCACAGCACTGATGGAAGCCCCCGTCAGGACCGTCCGGTCCCGGCGGGGCTTTCCGCGGTTGGGCAGTACTGGCCACTCTCCTCCCGGGTCCCGGGCTATCCTGACACCAACGAAATCAGACAAACTCACCGAGATCCTGCTGCGGAGGCATTGCTGTGGAAACTGAGAAGACCGCGGGTAGCGAGGCTCCGGCCAAACCTGCCACGATCTATGAGGTGGCGCGGCTGGCCGGCGTTTCCCATCAAACGGTGTCCAGGCATTTACGGGGCAGCGGAGGACTCAAACCCGCCACGGTTTCGAAGGTGCAGCAGGCAATTCTCGAGCTGAACTACAGCCCGAACATGGCTGCGCGTTCCCTCAGGACGCGGCTGGTCTACCGGATCGTCATCATCGTTCCGGAAGCTACTCAATTTGTCCCGGTGAGGATGCTGAACGGGGCTGCGGCAGCCGCCCATGAGGCTGGCTATCTGGTGGATGTGATCGCGCTCGAAGGCATGGCCGACACCCGCTCAAGCCGGCTCCTGGGACTCCTCGGGAGCGAGCAACTGGCGGGAGTCCTGTCCTTTGTCCCATTGGGCGGAATGCAACAGCACCTCGACGCCGCACACTCCGGTCTGCCCGTTGTGGTGGCCGGAGAATATGACGACAAAATGCGGGCCCGCGGCACCCTTGCGGACGGTGCCGCCGCGGCGCAGATCGTGGAACACCTGGCCTCACTGGGTCACCGCCGGTTCTTTCACGTGGCAGGACCGGCGCAATGGCCTTCCGCCAGGAACAGGCGGGCCGTCTACCTGGAGGCAATTGCCCGGCTGGGCTTGACTGCGGTAGGTGAAGCCCAGGGGGACTGGTCCGCCGCCTCGGGCTACAAAGCGGGACTCGAACTCCCGCTGGACACCGGAGCGACGGCAGTGTTCGCAGCCAATGACCAGATGGCAACTGGCCTGATGCGGGCCCTTCATGAGCGTGGCCTCAGAGTGCCCGATGACGTCAGTGTCTGCGGCTGGGACGACCTTCCCGAATCCCGTTATCTGGTTCCCTCACTCACCACGGTGAGCATGGACCTTGAAGCCCAGGGCCGGCAGGCGATGAGCGAACTGGTGGAAGCCGTCCAAGGGAATACCGCCGGCCATCCCCCGGTTCCGCCATCGCCTGATGACACCATCCCTGCCCTGATTGAGCTGGTGATCCGCGAATCCACGGCAGCTCCCCGTCTTGCCTATTGACTCAAAAATAGGCTGTAGCTATTTTTGAGTCGGGGAGAGCCGTGAAGGGCAAAACCATGATTCCCCGGATAGCTGCGGCAAGCATTCTCGCCATTTCAACCGCCCTGGCCTTCTCACTGCCATCCTCTGCGGCCCCACCGGAACGTGGCGGGAAACAAGTGTTCGACGCCGATGTCGAGGTGGTCGACGAATTCCTCACGGAGGCGTGCGGATTCACGGTCACCGCTCGGATCGCCGGCCACTACTTCGAGACTGTGTTCTTTGACAAGGACGGATCTGTCACCCGTGTCACGGCCCACCCCAGCTTCCGCTCCACCCTAACGAGTCCAACCGCCACAATCACGACTGCTGATGTGGGGCTGGACCGGTTCGTCGAAAACGAGGACGGCACGCTGAGCATTTTCGGAACCGGCATCCATCTCAAGATAAACGGAGACACGAAGGCCATTGGCCTGTGGAGGCTGGAAGTTGATCTACGCATCGGGGAATTGATCTCCGAGGAGTACCACGGGCAGTTCGACGTCGGTGCTGAGGGGACTGCAGACGCTATTTGTGAAGCCCTCAGCTGACTGTCACTTTTAGCTTCGGTGTAACTTTACGTAGCTCCCTTGACAGCAAAAGTGATCGATAACATAATCGTTTGTTATCGATCACTTTTGTGCGCCAACCAAGGAGAAAACCACATGTGGAATCCGCACGCGGGCGCATTGCGCGTAGGAATCATTGGGACTGGAGGCATTGCCCACGCCCATGCCGATGCCCTGTCGACGCAAGAGAACGTTGAGCTTGCCGTGGCCGTTGACCTTGATGCTGGCCGCTCAGAAGAATTCGCCTCCAAATGGGCCATCCAGCGGACGGCGTCCGACCTCTGCACGGCTGTTGCCAACGGAGAGCTGGATCTCGTGGCCATCTGCACTCCCCCGGCCAGTCATGTGAGCCTTGCCCTGGAAGCCCTCGCACTGGACCTGCACGTGGTCATCGAAAAACCCCCTGCTCTGTCGCTGGAACAAATGCACACGCTGATGAAGGCGGAGGCTGTATCCCGCGGATCTGTCAGTTGCGTCTTCCAGCACCGGTTCGGCACCGGCGCCCAGCGTGTTCTGGCCCTGCAGGAGGCAGGCCGGCTGGGCCGGCCGCTCGTGGGTACATGCAATACGTTGTGGTTCAGGAACCAGGCGTACTTTGATGTGCCCTGGCGGGGACTCTGGGATGTGGAAGGCGGCGGCCCCACCATGGGGCACGGCATCCACCAGTTCGATCTCCTCGTGCACCTGTTCGGCCCCTGGCAGGAAGTCACAGCCTTTGCCTCCAAGCTTGCCAGGAAAACTGACACCGAGGATGTGTCCGCAGGTGTGGTCCGGTTCGAGTCAGGAGCAATCGCCACCGTCATGAACTCGGTGATATCCCCCCGCGAAACTTCCCAGCTCCGGCTGGACTTTGAGCACGCCACCGTGGAGTTGGAGCATCTGTACGGTTACGACAACGATCACTGGACGCTGACGCCGGCACCGGGGTCAGAGGAACTCGCCCAATTGTGGGCGGCCGCTGAAACCAACATCCCCAGCGGGCACAGCGCTCAGTACGGCGTGATACTGGAGCATCTCAAAGCCGGGGACGTACCACCTGTCTCGCTTGCCGGTGCGCACCCCACCATGGAACTGGCCGCTGCGATCTATGCCTCCAGCATCACGGGAAAAACCATCAGCAGGGGTGAAATCGGTGAAGGGCACTCGTTCTTCACCCGGATGGACGGCAATCTGGAACCGTGGAAGCAGCAGACCGCCGAAGAGCCCGGGAAAGTTGCCCCAAAACAAGGTGCCGAAAAAGTGGGCGCAGACGCATGAGCACCGGGATTGAATGGGAGGACAGCGGCAAGGCAATAGCGGTACGCATTGGCGGCGTCGACGTTGCCGGCTACACCTACCTTCCGGACGATGCCCAGCGCGAATCACCGCGGCCCAATTTCCACACACTGCGGACCCTCGCCGGAGACGCACTCAGTGTTTTCCGCCCCCACGACCACACCTGGCACAAGGGCCTGGCCTGGTCGCTGCCCCACCTGGGCGAGGACAACTTCTGGGGAGGCCCGAGTTATCGCCGGGGCAAGGACTATCAGTGGTTGCCCAACAACGGTTCCATGGAACATCAGGGCACTCTTGAAGCAGGCATGCTGGAGGGCCGCTTCCGGTTCAGCCATTCGCTCACGTGGTGGACCCAGTCCCGCGAGCATGTGGTTGATGAGCTTCGCACGTTCGAAGTCTCGGAGTGCCCGGAGGGCAATTCCTGGACCATTGCCTTCGAAACGTCCATGCAGAATGTGTCCGGCCATGACATCAGGATCGGCTCACCCACTACCGAGGGGCGCGAGAACGCGGGTTACGGCGGCCTCTTCTGGCGAGGCCCCAGGGACTTCACCGGCGGCCGTATTCTGGGGCCTGATGGACTATCAGGGGAAGAACTTCGCGGCCGGCGTGGAGAATGGCTCGCCTTCGTGGGACAGCATGACGGCACGTGCAACCACTCCACTGTGATGATGGTGGACGATGAACTCAACGAGCAGCATCCACCCGAATGGTTCACCCGCAGCGAGCCCTTCGCGTGCATGGGACCCGCACCGTTCTTCAGAGAAGAGGTGCTCTTCTCCAGCGGAGCCACCCTGACCAACCGCTACTCCTTCGTCGCCGCCAACGGCGAGTCCACTGCGGACAGGCTCGCCGACCTCGCGGATGCCGGACGGCTGGCGCTGCAAAACCTGAAGGTGGGAAGCCGGCTATGAGCACTGTCCAGGAGTTGCCGTTTTTCCCGGGTGGGACAGCAGTGACACGGCTCGCCGTATACGACTGGGCTGCTGAAGATGGAGTCTGCGGCGGCTCCCCTCACCTTCACACGGCCTCCACTGAGGCCTATCTCGTGATCGGCGGAACAGGACAGGTGGAGACTCTCAGCAGCGACGGCTACGCGGCCCACGACCTGACCGCCGGCAACCTCCTGTGGTTCAGCCCCGGAACTGTTCACCGGCTCATCAACGGCGGAGACCTGGACCTTCTTGTGGTGATGCAGAACGCGGGACTCCCCGAGGCCGGAGACGCGGTCCTCACCTTCGTGCCGGAGGTCCTCGCAGACCCGGAACGGTACCGGCGGTTGGCAACCTTGCCGTCGCCGGACGCCGGTGAAGATGTGCTGGCCGCAGCTGCCCTTGCCCGGCGGGATGCCGCTTTGGCCGGCTACGCGGAGCTAAGGGCCGACGTCGAACGGCGCGGCTATGCTGCTTTGGCAGAGTTCCACAAAGCGGCAGTGAACGTGGTGCGGGACCGGGTCCCCGAGTGGCGGAAGTTGTGGGCCGAAAAGGTACTGGCCGAAGCCCAAAGCACAGACGCCTGGCTTTCTGACCTTGAGAGGGGTGAGGGTTCACACCTTGCCAAGGCGTCGGTGGCGCGGGCCAATCCCCGGAGCGCAGAGCGGTTGTTTGGAATGTGCGGACGGCTGCAGACCTGGGCGCCGGGAATGCCTGCCTGACCGCTTGGCAGGGGCGTAAGGTGTAGCCATCATTGTTCTGGCGTTGGGGGAAACATTGAGCTGGCCAATCGCAGACGCACCACAGTTCAGCAGGCGCCTGCTGCGCACCAACTGGCAACGGATGTTCGCGGCCGCTATCTTCGCGGTGAATGTCTACGTCCTCTGGCCGCTCCTGTGGCGCTTGTGGGGCCCGGCTGGAATCCTGGCAAGTCTGGTGGTTGCGGCGCTGATGACATGGTTTATTGCGCTGTTGCAGTTCGTGGCGGCACCCGCCCTGAACAGGACCGTCATGCCACCTCCATTCGGCAAGTTGCTCGGGCAGTCCAACGGGCCCGCAGCCGGGCAGCCCCTGCACGGCGAACATGCCCTGGAATCCTTTCGGAGGCAACTGGCCCTGGGAAACGCGCTTCCGCGCGGAGATGAGGAACGCCGTCGGACACTGCTCGTTGGCCTGCAGGAGCGCGTGCGCCGGTCATTGCCCCCGGGCGCGGAGGACACCAGGAAGTTGTTCACGGACATGTGCGCGGCACTCGAACGGGAGCCGCTTCCAGTCCTCGAGGCGTTGGCAACCAACCTGCGGCCTGAGGATGATCTGGCGTACTTTCTCCATTCCTGGGCCGCCGTCCCCAGTACCATCAAGCTCGACTTCCTGACCTTCCGGAACATCTTTGACGGCGAACGGCTGGAGGCGACCAGCAGCTCTACCGCCGGGGCGGCCGCAGGGGTGCTGCGCAGCGTCCACGTTGCCCTGCATCTTCGCCCCGGGCTAAGTCTCGCCAACGAGGGTGTGGAACATTATTCAGAGGAACGCATCAGCGAACTGCTGCGAGTGGCGTACGGTGCCTACCTTCTCACGGCGCGAACGCTGTGGGGCATGATGTCCAATGCCCAGCGGCGGGCCGCCATCAGCCGCGCGGTCTACACCCAGGTCACATCCATGAGCATGACGTCACCGCTCGCAATAGTCACCCTGGACCACGCGGGGAAGTCCGCTGCGATTCTGAAGTACATGGAGCGGCGCGACGTCTACCCGGAAAAAGTGAACATTGCCAGCCTCGAGAAGTACTTGGCCCGGCAGTCTGCCTGACGCGCAGGATCGGCTAGACCCTGCCACCCGCTTCGCGCATCGCAGCCCTGAAACGATCACCGACCAGTTCGATCCTTTCCACTGGCTCGTTACTGAACACGAGACGGAGATGGCGGTTGGCAACTTCCCCGCCCCAGCCCGTCATGGCCGTGGCGGCCACACCGTGGTGCAACAGGACGCGCGAGAGTTCCCCGGGATCGACGCCGTGACTTACAGTGTCCAGGATCTGGGACCAACCGTCGGCGGCCGGAATCATGGCAAAACCGTCGAGGGCAGCGGTGAGGGCATCCCGGCGCCGCTGCCACTCCGCAACGCACTGCGCCAGACCGCCGTCGCCGTCTTTCAGCGCTGCAATCAAGCCCGCCTGCGCAATTCCGCCAGGAGTAAGGCCGTTATAGATGTGGACGACGGCGAGATCGGACATGACTTCAGCCGGTGCCACGATCCAGCCAATGCGCCAGCCGATCATCCGCTGCTCGATGGAGGCCGTGCCCACGATGATGGTGCGTTCGCGCATTCCCGGGTAGGACGCCGGACTGAGGATTGGCTGGCCGTCGAATACGATGCCTTCCATCAGTGACCAGTAGATGAGCCACAGGTCTTTTTCCGCACAGAGGCGGGCGACGGCGGACCACTCCTCGTCGCTGAGCCGGTAACCCGAAGGGAAGGATGGATTCTGCAGGAAAACGGCTCGTGTCCGGGGTGAGACGGCGGCCTCCATCGCCTCAAGATCCATCCGCCATGCGCCCCCGGATACCCTCATCGGCACCAGGCGCGGCACACCTCCGGCCAAGTGCACGCGATTCAGCATGCCCGCATAGGTCGGGTCCGTCAGCAGGATTTCGTCTCCTGGATCGGTCAGCCCCAGGAGTGAGTCAAGCAGACAGTCCCCGTCACTGCACGTCAGGATCACTTCCGACGACGGGTCATAAGTGATGCCGGTCCGCTCGGCTATTTGCCCGGCTACCGCCTGTTTGGCAGCAAGCTGTCCGGTGAAGGGAAGGTATGAGTTGGCGGAATCCAATCCGACTGCCGCCCGGGTTGCCTCTATTGCGGCCAGCGGCGGGAGGAGGTCGGTGTCAAGATTTTCCAATCTGAGGATGTTGGGGTCCTCGCCTGCCGCCGCGGCTACTTTGTCGATGCTGAATCCGGCTACATGGTGCAGCCGGTTGGGCCGGGATCTCATCAGGTTGCCTCGTTTCGAAACAGGTGCCCGGCCGCATACGCAGTTTGCAGGCTACAAGCGGATGGTGGAATACGGCCGGCTGGGAAGATTCCCCGCCGTCCAAGGCCGAACGGAAGGCTCCACAGGAGTCTGCCCCCGGCCGTCACGGATCACCAGGACGACCGTGCCGATCATGGCCGCCAAGGAAACCAGGCCGAGGAGGATGAGTACCACGCCCATTGCCACAGACATCTTCATGCACCTCGTGGCTCCAATTTTACGGCCGTGATTCCGGTCAGGTCGAGGGTTCCCGCACCACTTCCGGCGTGTCAGGCGAGGGATGTAAGGGCCGTTGACGCTCTCTGCCTACTATGGTCTCGGTTGAGCAGTGGCCCCCCGTTTTTCTTTTGAGGATTGCCATGACCTGCATACTGAACCGCGCCGGACCGGCTACCAGTGGATTCAACCGCCACTGCCAGATTCACCGCCGCAAAATCCACCGCCTGTGCCCTCTAGTGACCCTTTCTTGGCCACGGCCCGGCATGAGACCAGGGCGCTGACATGCGAAAGGAATTCATTCCGGGCGCTGCCGTTCTGGGCGGTGTCCTGCTTTTCTGGGCGGCAGCAGTTCTCGGGAACTTGTCGTTCCTCAGCGCACCCAAGTCACCCCTGGCCACCCTTGCCTGGTTGATCTTCGTCTATGCGGCAGTGGCCATCACGCCCATTGTTGGAGGACTGGCAGCAGCTGACCTTCTTCGCCGATGGCAGCGGAACAGGATTGAAGGGACCCGACGGGGCCAGGAGCGCCGCCCTGCAGGTACTGGCGCCTAAGACACGGGCCGCATGAGCGGAGGATTCAGCACGGCCCGGGCCGGATGTCCGGGTTCCGGCCGGGCTGCTGCAGTCAGCCGGTAAAGCGCTGCCGGTCTTCCCGTGTCGCCTGCCGTCACCTTTCCGGTTTCCTCGAGGAAGCCCGGGGTGCCGGTGGCCTTGCGGTGGAAATTCCGGGCGTCCAGGGGCAGCCCCCACACAGCCTCATAAACAGCGCGCAGCTGGGCTATGGTGAACTCTTCGCCACAGAACGCGGCAGCCAAAGGTGAATACTCGAGCTTCGACCTGGCACGTTCCAGCCCGTCCCTGAGGATCTTTTCATGGTCGAAGGCCAGCCGGATCCCGTGGTCATCAAGGATGCTGCTCACGGGGTACCAGCCAGCCTTTTCGGCATCGCTTCCGGCCGACAGAACGGGGAAGTCGGGGGCGAGCAGCAGGTACGCCACCGCAAGCACGTCGCCCCGAGGGTCACGGCCACCCGGCCCGTAACTGCCCAACTGCTCCAAATGCCCGCTTACCTTTTCAACCCCCGTCTCCTCAGCCAGCTCGCGGACAGCCGCCTCCTGCAGATCCTCGCCAGGAAGAACAAAACCGCCAGGCAGGGCGAGCCGGCCCCGGAACGGTTCTATGAGGCGAGTGACAAGCAGGACGTGCAGGACGTCGTCGCGCACTGTCAAGGCAACGACGTCGACAGCCACCGGGAAGCGCGCAGGAGAGTGATCACGGGAGGACACCGCTCCATCCTAAGCGACTTATCGTCACCTTGACAATAAAGGGATGGTTGGCTTAGCGTTACATTATCGTCAAAATGACGATAACTTGAGAAGAGGAGAAGCTCATGGCCAGCATCAAGAACTACCCGTGGATAAGCCACTTCCTGGGAAGCCCCACAGGCTATGTGGTTCACCTCCAGTCAGGCACGGTCCGCCACCAGGGTGTGGGGCAGGCCTTCTGGTTCCGACCGTCCACCTCGGTCCTCAGTGAAGTTCCCGTGGATGACCAGGAACTGCCTATCCTGTTCCACGCCATCACCCGGGACCACCAGGATGTGAGTGTCCAGGCAAACGTGACTTACCGCTTTATCGACCCCGTGTCCGTTTCAGGGCGCCTGGACTTCGGGCTGCAGCCTGTCGGTGCAGGTCCGGCAGGTGGCCGGGAACAAGTGGCCACCATCATCGGCCAGTTGTGCCAAAGCCACGCGATCGACCAGTTGGCCACCACCACACTGGCAGAAGCACTGGAACGGGGGATCAGCCAACTGCGCGGCATCCTTATCGCCGCCCTGCGTGGAGATGCCCGCCTCGAATCCACCGGCATCGAAATCCTGGGAGTCCAGGTCCTGGCAATCCGTCCCCAGTCCGACGTCGAACGGGCCCTGCAGACACCTGTCCGTGAACAGCTGCAGGCTGAAGCAGACAGGGCGGTCTACGAGCGCCGTGCCCTTGCCGTGGAGCGGGAACGTGCCATCTCCGAAAACGAGATGGCCAGTCAGATCGAACTCGCCATCCGCCGGGAGCAGCTGGTCACCCAGGAAGGCGCCAACGCACGGCGCCAGGCGGAGGAAAAAGCGACTGCAGGACTCGTGGAAGCCCACGCCGCGGCCGAAAGGAAGGGCATCGGAGCTGCTGCGGAAGCGAACCAGATCCGTATTGTCGGCGAAGCATCCGCCGCCAAGGAAGCAGCTGCCATGGAGGTCTACCAGGGCATGGACCAGGCCACGCTTCTGGCCCTGGCCCTGCGGGACGCCGCCGGATCCCTGCCCAACATCGGGAATCTCACCATCACTCCTGACCTCCTCAGCGGCGCACTCGCCGGACTGCTCGGCGGCAACCTCCCAGCCGGGGGTGGCGGCCACACGGCGCACGCAGCCATACCGGGCACCGCAGCACTCAACCAGGCAGGAGCCTGAAATGGCCAACCCCCGTGTGGTGATTGTGCACCGGCGCACCGAGCTTCAGGAGCTGCTTGACCGGCATGCCACCCGGGGTCAGGCTGAATTCTTCCTCCGCACGCGCGGCCGCACCATCGAGTCCGTGCAGGACCGGCACGACCACCTGCAGGATTCGCTGGCGACCTTCCGCGCGGCCATCCCTTCCGATTGGCGGCGGGCTGAAGTGGAACGGGCGGACCTGAGCAGGTTCCTTCTGGCGCCCGAAGACATCATCGCCGTCGTGGGCCAGGACGGGCTGGTGGCCAACGTGGCAAAGTATCTGTCCGGCCAACCGGTCCTGGGAATCGATCCCGAACCGGGAGCGAACCCGGGCATCCTTGTCCGGCACACAGTTGCCTACGCTGTCCGGATCCTCCAGCGGCTCGGGCAGCCGGCAACGGGCGCCCTGCCGGTAGCCGACTGCGAACAGCTTCCCACCGTCACTGCCGAGCTGGACGACGGGCAGCAGCTCTCAGGCCTCAACGAGATCTTCATCGGACATGCCAGCCACCAGTCCGCCCGCTACCTGCTGCGGACTCCCGGAGGCGGGACCGAGCGGCAATCCTCATCCGGCCTCATTGTCTCAACGGGAACCGGTGCCACCGGCTGGTGCGCATCGATTGCCCTTGAACGCGGTGGGCGGACACTCCCCCGGCCCGTCGACCGCAAGCTTGCATGGTTTGTCCGCGAGGCCTGGCCTTCTCCCATCACGGGAACCACCCTGACCGAGGGCTCATTGGAGGCCGCGGAAGCGCTGACGGTTACTGTCGCCTCGGACCAACTGGTGGTGTTCGGCGATGGGATGGAGGAGGACCGGCTTACTGCTACCTGGGGCCAGGAAATCAAGGTCCGCCTCGGCGACCGGCCGCTGCAGCTGATCACAGCCTGAGAAAGCACCCGCCGAAGTAGACTCAACCGGTGAACGCGTATTGGGAGCTGACCAAATCATCCTTCCGGCGCCACTCCACCTACCGTCTGGCGGCCGTCTCCGGCGCTTTCACCAATTCAGTTTTCGGCCTGATCCGCGCGTCGCTGCTCCTGTCAGCCATTTCGACGGCGGGAGGCTCGATCGGGGGCTACTCGGCTGTGGAGGCGGCAACATATGTGTGGCTGGGCCAGGCCCTCCTGACACCCTTGGGCCTCTTCGGTAGTGCAGAGATCGCCGAAAGGGTTAAAAGCGGGGACATCGCCGTCGACCTCACCAGGTCGGTCAACCTGACGGCGTCCTACTGGGCGCAGGACCTGGGCCGGGCGGCCTTCGATGTCCTGCCTCGTGGGCTGCCTCCCCTTGTTATTGGCGCCATTGTCACGGGGTTGTCGCTTCCCACAACGGCTGGCCCCTATGCGTTGGGCTTCATCTCGATCATTGCGGCGATGACCTTGAACTTCCTGGGGTTTTTCATTATCAACCTGTTGGCCTTCTGGGTTGTGGAGATCCGAGGGTACTGGATGCTGTACCTCGTCCTCATGAACTTGCTGTCCGGATTCCTGGTTCCCGTGAGTTGGTTCCCGCAGTGGATGCTCGACTTCGCGCGGGCCACTCCGTTCCCTTCGATGCTGCAGACGCCGGTGGACATCCTCGCCGGCAGGACCGACGTCGTGGAAAGCCTTGCGTTGGTGGGTACCCAGCTCCTCTGGCTGGCAGTGCTGCTGACGGGCGCGCACCTGATGGTCCGGTTCGGTTCCCGGAAGCTGGTGGTGCAGGGTGGCTGAAATTGAAGCTCTGGACAGCACCTGGGTCACCAACGCCAAACTCCTGCGGCTGCTGATCTCAGCCCGGCTGCGCTCGCAGACCGCCTACCGGGGAAGTTTTGCCGCTGACGTTGCCGGCCAAGTAGTGCTGGCCCTGACAGAGTTCGTTGAGCTGTATGCGATCCTGCACAACATTCCAACCTTTGGCGGCCTGACGTTCGCCCAGGCTTTGCTGGTTTTCGCCTTCGCGTCGATCGGCTTCTCAATAGGCGATCTGCTCCTGGGCGAGACCGACTCCATGAGCGATGCCATCCGGATGGGAAAGCTGGAGGTGCTCCTGACCCGCCCGCTTCCAGTGCTGCTGCAGCTCATGACGTCTGACTTCCAGTTGCGGCGTGTCGGCCGGCTGGCCTTCGCCTTGCTCGCGATGGCGGCCGCATTGTTCCTGACGGACATTGATTGGGACCCGGGAAAAGTGGTGTTGTTTATCATCACCCCGCTGGCCGGTGCCGCGATTTTCGGTGCTCTTTTCGTGGGCGCGGGGGCGTCGCAATTCTGGCTGGTGGACGGCCGCCAGTTTGGGAACGCCTTCACGTACGGCGGCCGCTACGTGGCGTCCATGCCGGGGGCCGCCCTCTTCCTTCCCATGCAGGTCTTTTTTACGTTCGTCGTCCCGGCCACACTGGTGGCCTACGCCCCGAGCCTTGTCCTGCTGGAGCTGGAGGGCCCGGCCGGAATCCCAAGCTGGACGGGCTGGCTGGGACTGCCGGCCGCCGTCGTGCTCTGGGGGCTCATGCTGCTGCTGTGGCGGGCAGCCATCAAAAAATACACCGGAGCAGGAGGCTGAATGATTATCGAGGCAGAGCAACTGAGCCGGAACTTTACCGTTGCGGAAGCCGGCGAGGGCCGGGGCTGGAACCGGCTGAGGAGGCGTTCCCGAACAATCCACGCCGTCCGGGACGTGAGCTTCACGGTGGAGCGGGGCGAGGCTGTGGGCTATATCGGCGCAAACGGTGCTGGGAAATCAACCACCATCAAGATGCTCACCGGCATCCTGGTGCCGTCATCGGGCAGGGTCACAGTCTGCGGGCTGCAGCCGGTGCCGCAGCGGCAGGCCTTGGCCCGCAAGATCGGTGTGGTATTCGGCCAGCGCTCACAGCTTTGGTGGGACCTGCCGCTTCAGGATTCTTTCCCGATCCTGGGCGCGATGCACCGCCAGCCTGAAAGCCGCTGGCGGCCCCGCTTCAGTGAACTCTCCGAGCAGATGGGGCTGGGTCCGTTCCTCACCAGTCCCGTACGTCAGCTTTCGCTGGGGCAACGGATGCGTGGAGAGGTGGCGGCGGCGCTGCTGCACAGGCCCGAGCTGGTGATCCTGGACGAACCAACCATCGGCCTGGATATGATCAGCAAGGAAAGCCTGCGCCGGTTCCTGGACTTTGAGCGTCGTGAACACGGCACCACGCTGCTGCTGACCACCCACGACATGAGTGACGTCCAGCGTCTCTGTCAGCGGATTCTTGTAGTGGACGACGGCGTTATTGCCTTTGACGGACCCCTCACCGGACTTTCGGAAGTAGCGGAAGCGCGCCGGACCATGGTGATTGATTTCGTGGCTCCACTGGATGGTGCCGGTCTCGTCCTGCCCCCAGGGGCTGAGCATCTGGGAGCCGAGGCGGAGGGGATCCGGCACCGTATTGCGTTTGATCCGCGTCTGCTCTCGGCGGCGGCTCTCCTGGCTGCCGTCTCAACAAGCGCCGAAGTTGCCGATTTGTCGTTGCACGAGCCGGACATCGAAGATCTGGTCCGGCAGCTGTACACGTCGGCGAGGTAGGCGGGCATTTTCCACTTGGGAATCAACGATACATACCCATCATGTACATGACGGCGAAGACATCCTCCCTCTTCTGGTCGAGCAGGTCTGCGTTGAACAGGAGTCTTTCTTTCCTGTTCCGTTTCCCCTTACGTGTGCCGATAAAAGAGAACACTTCCTCCAGCTGTCTACTCATTGACGCCATCTCCTCTCGTCCCTTTTCCATACACCGAGGCTAGGGTGCTTTGAGGACATCTATCGTCCTCAATAGCCCGCCATCGGTATCGCTGCGGACAGGTACTGTCCGCATGTTCCGGGGGCCAGTTTCAGGGCGCTCCAGTACCGTGTAAACCAGCCGAT
Source organism: Arthrobacter rhizosphaerae (assembly GCF_023062595.1). Lineage (GTDB taxonomy): Bacteria > Actinomycetota > Actinomycetes > Actinomycetales > Micrococcaceae > Arthrobacter > Arthrobacter rhizosphaerae. The sequence goes on along the minus strand of NZ_JALLAN010000002.1, from coordinate 299,299 downwards.
GCCCGCCGATTCAAGGAGCAGCTCATGGACTACACGTACGACGTCCTCGTTATCGGCGGCGGGCCGGCCGGGATGGCTGCGGCCGAACGGGCTGCGGAACTGGGCGCCAAAACGGCCGTCGTCGAGCGTTCTGCGCTGGGCGGAACCTGCCTCAACTCAGGCTGTGTACCCACGCGCGTTCTGGCCAAGACGGCTCGGTTGTATCGCGAAGTCAGAACAGCCTTTGACTACGGAATCGTGGTGCAGGAGCCCGCAGTCGACTGGAAGAAGACAGTCACCCGGGTCCAGGAGACGGTGCAGCGTGTCCTTGAGGCTAAACAATACGACGCCATGATGGAACGCCTCGGCATCGACCTTTTCTCCGGACAGGCGATGTTCACGGGAGAGCGCACAGTCGACGTCGACGGGCAGGAGCTCAGCGCACGCTCCATCATTCTCTGTGTCGGCGGGGCGGCGAGGCGGCTTCCCATTGCGGGCGCGGAGCTCTCCGTTCTCCCCGAGGAAGTGCTGACTCTGACAGAGCTTCCTGGAAGACTGGCCATCATCGGTGGCGGGCATACCGGCGCGCAGCTGACCACCATCTTCAACGCTCTTGGGTCCGAGGTCCTGCTCCTCGACGTCGCTCAGCGCCTGCTGCTGACCGAAGATCACGACGTCGCCGCCTTTGTGGGGCAGAGCTTCCTTTCAAAGGGAATCCGAGTGGAGACGGGAATCCAAGGAATCGAAGGGATCACCAGGACATCCGACGGAAGTCTGGGCGTCACCTGGACGAAGGACGGAGAAGCTTTCACAGCGGAGGTTGACACCGTGATCATGGCGGCCGGGTGGCCGGCGAACATCCCCGGACTGGGCCTGGAAGCTGCCGGCGTGAAGACTGAGCGGTCATTCATCCCGGTGGACGACTACCTGCGCACCAACGTCCCGCACATCTTTGTGGCCGGGGATGCCAACGGCACCAGCATGCTGGTGCAGGCCGCAGTCTTTGAAGGTGAAACGGCGGGCAGCAACGCCGTTTTGGGCGCCAACCGGACCACTCCCCACCATCTTTTGCCCGAGGGAGGATTCACTGACCCTGATTATGCGGGCGTAGGCCTTACCGAGGAGCAGGCCCGGAAGCGGGACTCCGAGTGCCGCTCCGTCACCGTCCCGTATGCGGCGGAGGAGCGTCCGATCATCGATGACCGTGAAACCGGCTTCCTGAAACTGGTGACCGACAGGCATGGGGAATTGATCCTCGGCGCTCACGCTGTTGGCGAGAACGCCGTCGAAGTCGTCCAGGCTGTCGCCTCCGCCATGGCCGCAGGCACTGACCTGGCCACCCTGGCTCGCGTCAAGTTCGCCTACCCCACCTATAGCGCCATTATTGGCCGGGCCGCCCGGGCCGCGTCCCGGGAATAGTGATCCACGAACCGAAAAGGCATACAAACTGCAACCCAAGGGTTGCTTTATCGAAGATGTGGTGCAACCATATGGTTGCAGTACATCATCGAAAGGAAACAGGAATCATGACCACAACCACAAACCAGCCCTCCGTCATTGACGCCGACGAACTCACCGTCAGGCGCACCATTTCTATCGCCGCACCCATTGAGAAGGTCTGGGCTGCCATCACTGAACCAGAGCACATCGCCAAGTGGTTCGGGCAGTCTGCTGTACTGGACGGCCTGGCCGTCGGCGCCAGCGGAGTTTTCTCCTTCGAGGGCCACGGCGACGTCCCTGTCCGGATTGAAGAGCTGGACGCGCCACGGATGATCGCCTACCGCTGGAGCAATGAGCAGGCCGATCCCAACGCCCCAATCGACCCCAGCCGTTCCACGCTGTTCCGCTTCACTCTTGAAACGCACGACGGCGGCACGCAGCTGACGGTGGTCGAATCGGGCTTTGAAACCCACACCGACCCCTCCGCTGCCATGGAGGATCACCGCGGAGGCTGGGACGCCGAGCTGGACGAGTTGGTCGCTTACCTCGAGGGCGGCTCGTGACCACAAGCACCCTCGTTCCGGTGTTCGCCGCCCTCGGAGACGAAACCCGGTGGAGTATCCTGGCGGCCCTTGGCGAGGGTGATGCGTCCGCGTCAGCCCTCGCCGGGAGCCTGCCAGTCACCCGCCAGGCAATCGCCAAACATCTTGCTGTGCTGCAGGAGGCCGGGCTGGTCGAGTCCATACGCGTCGGCCGAGAACTCCGCTATCGGGTGCTCGGCGCGCAGCTCAGTGAGACGGCGCGCCGCCTCGAGAGCATCGGCAATGAGTGGGACCTCCGGCTGGCTGCCATCAAGCGGATCGCAGAGGAACTGTAAGCAGCAGGGCCTCTCAATCAGGATGCGGCAGCTGCGGACTCGCGCTTCCGCTTGCGCTCGGACACCGGGGCGCCAACGGATCCCCGGTGCTTGAGCGTCGCCTGAAATACCGGCAGCTCAATGGCTTTCCCCGGCTGCCTGATCAGGCGGATTAAAGCCTCGGCAGCGGAGGCGCCAATGTCATAGACGGGCTGCGAGATGACGGTCAGCGGCGGCGTGGTGAGCTTGGTCCAAGGAAAGTCGTCGTACATCAGAAACGAGACATCCTGCGGAATGCGCAAACCCAACTCCTGGATGGCCTCCACAACGCCCAACGCCACCAGGCCGTCCGAGGCGATCACCGCCGTCGCCGGTTCCGGCATGAGCAGCAGCTCGCGCGCTATGGCCTTGATGGAGTCGGCATCCCCGGCGTTCAACCGCACCAGTTCTTCGCAAGGATCCAAGCCCGCCGCCAGGAGCGCCTGATTCATGCCTTCAATCCGCTCAGCAATTTGCGAGGACGCAAGCTCCATCCCATGCCGGTATGGTTCCTCAATGTCCAACGTGGAGATGAACGCGATACGGCGGTGCCCTGATTCGATGAGGTAGGCCGTGGACTCGCGCGCAACCAACGTCATGTCGGCAGCAACTACCGGCACGTCCAAGCCTGGCGCCTTCCGGTCAAAAAGAACCAGCGGCCTCCCGGCGTCATGCACGCGCCGCAGATGCTCGTACTCCGCCGAGGAGGCGGGCGCAACGATGAGCCCGTCCACACGCTTTTCCAGCAAGACCCGCACGGCATCCACCTCAGCCACATGATCTTCGCCGGTGTTGATCAGGATGACGTCGAACCCTGCGGCCTTCGCTGTGTCCGAGATCCCCCGCATGGCCAAGCCGAAATGCGGGTTTTCGATGTCTCCCACCACAACGCCGATAGTGTTCGATTTTCCCGTGTTCATGGTCCGGGCAAGCTCATTGGGGCGGTAGTTCAGCTCTTCTGCCGCAGCCAGTACACGCTCGCGGACGTCATCGCTGACTGCCCCATAATTGCCCAATGCCCGGGCGGCCTGGGCCTTCGAAACCTGCGCAGCCTTCGCGACATCCGCCACTGTGGTGTCGCGCTGCCGGGAGGAAGAATTTTTCATTACTGCCTTTCGGAAACCTCTTGACGAGGGTTTGTGAGATGCCTTACAGTCGAAAACAACCCCATGTGAGTCCGGTCTCAATCGTAAGCACTGAGACCGGACTCCACAAGGGATTCCGCAGGGAAAATCTGAATACCGCAAAAACTGCGGGCTCCCCCACTCACACACCCCGATAGGAAAAACAACGTGTTCAAAGGAAACATCCGCCGCAAAGGCGGAATCGTAGCTTCGGCCCTCGCCGCTGTCCTTGCCCTGTCCGCTTGTGGCGGCTCGGGCACTCCCGCCGCGGCTCCAGCCGATAACCCATACGGCCTGATCGAACCCGGCACCATCCGCGTGGCCAGCCTGGGCGACGCCAAGCCCTACACCTTCACGGACGCCCAAGGCCAGTTCACCGGGTTCGACGTCGAACTCTTCAAGGATGTGGCGAACCGTGCCGGCGTGGACGACGTAGTGTTCACCGGCCAGGACTTCTCCGGCCTGCTCGCCGCCGTCGCGAACGGCCAGTTCGACGTCGGCGTGGCCGCCATCGGCATCACGGACAAGCGCAAGGAAACCGTGGACTTCAGCAACGGCTACCTTGCCGGCTACCTGACCGTCATCACCACCAAGGACTCTGGAATCACTGACGAAAAAGCACTTGGCGGCAAGCGCCTGGGCGTGGTCCAGGGCACCCTCCAGGAAGCCTACGCCGTCAAGAACTTTGCGTCTGCCAACCTGGTGCGCTTCCCCGACAACAACACCGCCATCTCGGCTGTGAACAGCGGGGCAGTTGACGCTCACTTCCTGGACTACGAGGCCGCCAAGGCCTACCAGGAGCAGTTCGGACTGGTGAGCGCCGCAGATATCCCCTCCTTCGATGCACCGGCAGGCTTCGCTATCGCCAAGGGCAAGACCGAATTCAAGGAAGCCCTGGACAAGGGGCTTGCCGAGGCGATGGAGGACGGCACCTGGAAGAAGCTCTACCAGAAGTGGTTCCCGGGTTCCCCAATGCCGGAACAGTACCTTCCCAAGGCCGAGCAGACTTCCAGCCCGACGCCGACCGCCACTAAGTAAGCAGCCCGGGCGGGCCGCCTGGCCCGCCCGGTTCCCCACCCTTCGCTACTAGCACTGAGAGCAACCCATGGACTGGCTCAACACCATCATTCGCACCTTCTTCGATTTCGGCGCGATGGCCGAGGTCCTTCCCCAGCTACTCGGGGTTGGACTCATGAACACCCTGATCATCTCCATTGCAGCTACGGCCATCGGCTTGGTACTGGGAATGATCGTGGCAGTCATGGGGATATCGCCGTCGAAATGGCTGCGCATCCCCGCCCGGATCTACACGGACCTGTTCCGCGGACTTCCGGCCATCCTCACCATCCTGCTGATCGGCCAGGGCTTCGCCCGCTTCAGCCAATCAGTCTTCGGCCCCTCCCCCTACCCGCTGGGCATCATCGCCTTGAGCCTGATCGCCAGTGCCTACATCGGCGAGATCTTCCGCGCCGGCATCCAGAGCGTCGACAAGGGGCAAGGCGAAGCATGCCGGGCCCTGGGCATGAGCTACGCCAAGTCGATGGCGCTCGTGGTGGTCCCGCAGGGCATCCGCCGTGTACTGCCCGCCCTTGTCAACCAGTTCATCGCCATTGTGAAGGACTCCTCCCTGGTTTACTTCCTTGGCCTGCTGGTCAGCGAGCGCGAACTCTTCCGCGTCGGCCAGGACGCCGCTGTCCTGTCCGGCAACCTCTCACCCCTGGTTATGGCCGGGATCTTCTACCTCATCATCACGGTGCCCCTGACGCACCTCGTGAACTACTTCGACAACCGTTTCCGCACCGGACGCCGTCGGCCTGTTGCCCCAAGCAGCGGACTGAAGGAAGTCAAGGAACTCGACTCGGCATCGCCCCTCATCACCGGGAGCAACACATGAGCACCAGCACCAATATCCCCGCACCTGAGATCCACACGTTCCACGGTTCCAGCCTGGAGCTGAAGAACCTCACCATGGCCTACGGCGACATTGAGGTCCTCCGTAACGTCAGCCTGGCCGTGGCTCCTGGCACCACCACCTGCATCATCGGACCCTCGGGTTCCGGCAAGTCAACCCTGCTGCGTGGCGTCAACAGGCTGCATGAGCCCAAGAGCGGAGATGTCCTGCTCGCAGGCAAGAGCGCCCTGGCCGTCCAGCCGGACACCCTTCGCCGGCGCATCGGCATGGTGTTCCAGCACTTCAACCTCTTCCCCGACCACACCGCGCTCGAAAACGTTGCCCTGGCACTTTGGAGCGTCAAGGGGATGTCCAAGGCGGAGGCGAGGGAACGGGCGAACCGCAGCCTTGCCGAGGTAGGGCTGGCAGAACGTGCTGACCATCGGCCCCGGGATCTCTCTGGCGGGCAGCAGCAACGCGTCGCCATCGCAAGGGCACTGGCCATGGAACCTGAAGTCATGCTCTTCGACGAGGCCACCAGCGCGCTGGACCCTGAACTCGTGAAGGGCGTTCTGAACCTCATGGCAGGACTCGGACGCCGCGGCATGACCATGCTGGTGGTGACCCACGAGATGGGCTTCGCCCGCAAGGTGGCTGACCAGGTGGTCTTCATGGACGAAGGCGAAGTGGTAGAGGCCGGCACCCCTGCCGAGCTCTTCGACCACCCCAAGAGCGAACGCCTTCAGCGCTTCCTCTCCGAGGTGCTGTAATGACGGTTCCAAGCGTGAAAAACGGCCAGCACGGCGATCCCGTGCGCACCGCCGTCGTGCGCACCGCCCTGGTCGGGTTTGGGATTTCGGGACGCGTCTTCCACGCACCGCTTATCGCCGCCGATCCCCGGTTCTCGCTGGACTTTATTGTCACCGCCGATCCCGGGCGCTCCCGTCAGGCGAAAAGCAGCTATCCCGCTGCCGAAGTCGTAACAACAGTTGAGGAGCTATTCGACCGGGCCGCGGACATGGACCTTGTTGTCCTGGCGACGCCGCCGGTGACGCACTTCGATCTGGCGGTGCAGGCCATCAACCGCGGACTGGACATCGTGGTGGACAAGCCCTTTGTGCCCAACTCAGCACAAGGTGAGGAGCTCATTTCCCGGGCGGCAGAGGCGGGTGTCCGGCTCACCGTCTTCCAGAACCGGCGCTGGGACGCAGACTTCCTTACCGTCCGGAGGCTCCTGGAGGCCGGATCCCTGGGTGAAGTACGGACCTTCGAATCACGCTTTGAATGGTGGCGGCCCGAGGGGTTCGGCAACTGGCGGGATACCACCCCCATCAGCGAGGGCGGCGGCATTCTGCATGATCTCGGCGCGCACCTTATCGACCAGGCCATCCAGCTTTTTGGCCCCGTGGAGGAGAGCTATGGAGAGACCTCATCGCACGGATGGCAGGAGCAGGGTGAGGGCGCGGATCAGGAGGCCTTTGTCTCGTTGCTTCACAGGTCCGGCGTCCGGTCCCGTCTTTGGATGAACGGGGCTGCGGCCCAGGTAGGAGCCCGTTTCCATATCCTCGGAACCAAGTCCGGCTACACAAAGTGGGGCTTGGACGGGCAGGAGGCTGCCTTGGATGCAGGCCTCCGTCCCAATGATCCGCACTACGGGGTGGAACCCGAAAGCACCTGGGGACGGCTTGGCATTGACGGCTCGGAGGAGCAGGTGCAGCCCGAACGAGGCGCGTATCCCGAGTTCTACCGGATCCTCGGTGATGCGCTCAAGGGCCGCGGACCGTCGCCCGTCGACCCCGCCGAATCAGTGCAAGCACTACGGATCATCGAGAAAATCCACTCCCAGAGCTAGCCCCACACCCTTGCTTCCCTGGCCTTCCCTGGCCGGGCAGCTGCCCCCTGATTATTTTCAATCTTCAAGAAAGAGAGCCCGTTATGTCATCCGTTGTTTCCGCCAAGCACGTTGCCGTTATTGGCGGCGGAATCCTCGGCGTTTCCTCCGCAGTCCACCTGCTGCGTGCCGGTGTGGCCGTCACCCTCATCACCGAAAGTCACTTGTGCAGCGAGGCCAGCGGCCGGTCCCTCTCCTGGCTTAATTCCGCCGGGGAACGCTCCGGTCCGTACCATGAGCTGCGGATGGCCGGCGTCGACCGCTACCGCACCCTCTTTGCCGCCGACCCGCACCGGGAGTGGCTGCAGTTCGGTGGCGGACTCATGTGGAACGCCCAAGGCAAGTCCGGGGTCACCGAGGCCCGGCATGCCTACGAGAAGTCGATCGGCTACGACTCCAAGCTGCTCGAACCGGCCACAATCGGCACTGTCACGCCGGGCATAGATGCCTCTGCCGTTCCGGAGAACGCCATCTTCAATCCGGGTGAAGGCTGGGTCAGCCTGCCGGATCTGGTGGACTTCCTCATGGACGAATTCCACGAACGCGGAGGCCAGTTGGTCACCAACGCCGGAAAGGCGTCTGTGGTTCTCACCGATGGCGTGGCCAGCGGGGTTTCCACGGCCGACGGCGAAACCTATGGAGCGGACGCCGTTCTGGTTGCGTGCGGAGCGGCAACGCCCGCGGTAGTGGCGCCCCTCGGCGTCGAGATTCCCAACGCCTCACCGATCGCGATGCTGGTTGTGACCAAACCCGTGGAGCACTCCCTGAGCGCCGTGCTCAACACCCCGCGGGCGGCAGTCCGCCCCAACCCGGGCGGAACGCTTGCCCTGGATCACGACTGGTACGAGGAACACATCACCGAATTCGAGGACGGCAGTTTCGCAATCCCGGACGAAGTGGTGCAGGAGCTGGCCGATGAAGCCTCCAAGCTGCTAGCCGGAAACCCTGAGCTGAAGCCCGCGTCCTGGAAGATCGGCCGTAAACCGATTCCGGGCGACGGCGAGCCGGTGTTCGGTGAACTCGAGAAGACCCCCGGCTGCTTCGTAGCCTTCACTCACTCCGGAGCCACCCTTGGCCTGATCGCCGGCGAATTGATGGCTGACGAGATCATCTCGGGCAAGAAACACCCGATGCTGGCCACTTTCCGCCCGGAGCGCTTTAACAAGTAGGGCTTCAACAAAAGTTTCAACATAAGCAGGGTCTCAGCAACAGGCAGGAGTGCCGCCCGCATCCGATGTATTGGGGGGATGCGTGCGGCACTCCCATTTGTCACAAAGGCGGCCTTGCCCCGCTTGAGCGGCCCCGCCCCGGGCCGCTCAAGCGGGGCAGGGCCGTCCGTGCGGAGCAGGTCCTGAAGCCTCATGGACATCGGCTGAACCCGGGGCTAGATTCGGTGCAGGAGACGCCTCCCATCGACGTCGACGACGAATCCGCTGATGCAGCCGGCGGTCCCTGCCGGCTCGTGTGGAGGGACCCGGGATGACTTCATCAACCCCCTCAAATACAAGCGGCAGGCGGCCTGGGGTGGTGCCGCGCTTGGCAATTACGCGCCTGGTGTTGATCTGGACAGTCACCACTGTCATCATCCTGGCCACCCTGGTTTTGGCCGCAATTCGCTCGACTCCCAACGGTCCGGGTTTCCTCCCGCCGGCAAGCCAGGCAGACGCCCGTGATTTTGATGAAGCGGGTAACAAGCTGCCGCCGGAAACGAAGCCGCCGGGAGAACGGATGGCAGGCTTGACAGAGGAATTGGATGACGCGATTCAGGGGATCCTTGCTGACAACGCTGATTTCAGGATCGGCGTTGCGCTGGGAGACGTACAGAGCGGGGAAGTGCGCCTGTATGGAGATGTGTCCACGTATCTGGCGGCCAGCACTGCCAAGGTCCTCACGGCTGTTGCCTACTACCATCTCGTGGAAACCGGAGATCTTGAGCTGGAGGAGCCGCTTGGCAACTACACGGCAGCCTTCCAGCTGGAGGCCATGATCAACTCCAGCAATGACGATTCATGGCTGCTTCTCATGGATGCGATCGGCTTTCCCCGGCTCATTGAGTATGCCGCCTCCATCGGTATCAGTTACGACCCCAAGCAGAACCTCCTGACGCCAGTGGAAATGGCCATCTTGTTGATGAGGCTGTATTCAGGAGACCTGATCAATCCGGAACACACGGCTCAGCTTCTGGGCCACATGCAGGAAACCAACAACGAAGAACTGATACCTGCCGCGGTTCCGGCGGGCGTAACCGTCCACCACAAGTACGGCATCGTGGACCAGTACATGCACGACGTCGCCATCCTCACCTCCGGCGGTACCGCCTATTCACTGGCGATCTACACGGAGAACCCGTTCGGCAAGCAAGGCAGAATCGATGTCATCCAACAGTTGACGCGCGAGATCTGTCTCAGCCTGTTTGAGTAGGCGAGACAATCGCGTTAATGACGGCAGCAGCCGTTCTCCCTGATAGGGAAGGCGGTTCCAGACCGTAAGGCCAGTCCCGCCCGCGGGATACCCAGCCCGTTGCCAGACCGGCGCCGCGGCCGCCCGAAATGTCAGCGGTGGGGTGGTCGCCCACCATCCAACCCCCGCTGAGCCCGATGCCGACACGTTCCGCAGCAAGGTGGAAGATCCCCCGATCCGGCTTCTTCACACCTTCGGCTTCGGAAATCACTACAGCGTCGACGTACTTTTCCAGTCCGACAGTTTTTACCTTGAGCATCTGCTGGCCCACCGTCCCGTTCGTGACGATGCCTATCGTCCATCCGTGATTTCGGGCATTGTCCAGGGCAGCAGCCGTAGCGGAGTCCAGGACCATGGCCCCAACATGTTCATACAGGAGCACCTCGATCAGGGCCGGGACCCCTAAGCCGGTCTCGAAGCGGGCGTTGATGGCTGCGGCAAGGGATTCCCGGGCCTGATACCCGTCATCGTCTGCCTCGATGAGCCAGGCAGCGTCTTCTGCCGAGCCACCTAAGTCCCGCACGAACCCGGCCGCCCACTGGTTGAAGGCCAATGCCCGGTCCACCAGCGTGTTGTCCAGATCCACCAGCAGCAGTGCAGGGATATTCGGTGCAAGTCTCTCCGAATCCGCTCTGTCCAGCACTGGATTACCCGACGCAGGCGCGCTGTTGGAGCCACGCGATGACAGCGTCGCCTTGCTGCTGCTGAAATGCACGTACGGTGGGAAGCCCGGCTGGAGGCGGTTGACGGGCGGCATCGATGAAATAGGCCCCGAGTCCGGAGAGGACTCCGTTGATGTTGCCTGGCAGAACCTGCGCAAAGACGGGATGAGAAGCCAGCACCGACTCAACATCGAAGTCTGCGTCAAACACGCGCGCATTGATCAGCAGTGACAGCGCGTCCATCCAGCCAGCACCGATGCAAGCCCAAGGCCAATCGACCAGGACAGCCTGGTTGTCCTCCGTGATCAGGATGTTGTCGGCCCGGATGTCCGTATGCACCAGGCTGCTGCCGCCGAGATCTTTCAAGCCTTGAGTAGCCAGTGTTTCGAGGGCATCCAGGTTCTCCAGGATCCAGGGGTCGCAGCTTTCGGGCTGATCGTCCCGCACACGTGCCCATCCGCCGAACGCCTCACGAAGCTCGTGTTCAAGGAACGGCAAATGCGCCAGGGTTTGAGGAACCGGAGTGCCGGCCAGGTCTAACAGCGCATCCAGCACAATGGTCAGTTCGGCCAAGGACCACGGCACACGCGGGGCACGTCCTTCGACATCAGCCAGGATGAGGGCCACCCACTCGCCGTCGTCGAACGTTCCAATCAGTGCAGGTGACGGTACCTCGGGAGGTAAGCCGGCGGTATTGGCCGCTTCTCTCCGGTGGATCGCCGGGGAGTGCTCGTTTAAGGCCGTGCCCACTGCCTTCACAAAGGCCCGTTGCCCCGAAGCGGTCCGCACCCTGTCTGCAGTACCCGGCGAGAATCCGCCCCGCTGGGTGCTCCATTCTTGTACAGGAGCTCCCAGGATCTCTTCGATCCCGGCCCTCACGTCTCCCGGCAAATCGGGCCAGCTGATGCGGGTACTCCACTCGGGTTGCATTGGCCTATTATTCCCCACGACAGGCCTATTGACCGTGTGGTGCCAGAGGCCTACCGTCTCCCTTAACCCCAGACTGCAAACCATGCAGGCCGTACCTTAAGGAGAGGAACAATGCCGGAATTTATGGATGTTCACCACAATATGAAGGGTCTAAGCCGCGAGGACCTCCAGGCAGCCCATGCCGCTGATCTGGCCATCCAGGCCGAGGAAAACGTGAATTTCAAGAATGCATGGGCGGACCCCGAAGCCGGCGTTATTTACTGCCTGAGCGAGGCCCCGTCAGCCGAAGCTATCCAGCGGATCCACGAACGTACAGGCCACCGCGCAGACGAAATTCATGAGCTGCCATTGAAGGTATGAGGCTCGGCTGACCATCTAAGTATCAGGAAGCGGCAGGAACCGGATCTCCCGGCACCTGCCGCTTTCCCATTGCCCTGCGATTCGGCGCAGACCGGACTAGGCGACCCGCACAAAGGAGTAGCCCGAGAGCCAGGACAACGGATGGACGAGCGTGGCATTGACATAATTCATGCCGCTGCTGACGACTTGACCGTTGCCTGCGTAGATCCCGATGTGCCCGGAGGTGATGACCAAATCACCGGGAGCGGGAGTTCCGACCACCGTTCCGTACTGGAAGAACTGCGTCGGGGCAAGGTCCCCGACGCTCTTGCCGATGGACCGCAAGGCACGCTCCACCAGAATGGTGCAGTCCTGGGTGGCACCGATCTGGGCATATGCAGAAGCCAGCAATGCTGCGCCAGTACCGCTTGCGGCAGCCGGTGCGGGCGCGGGCGCCGGCGCCGCGACAGGCTTGATGGAGGTCGACGCCAGAGACAGCGTGGGGGCAGCTGCCTGTCCCGCTGCAGGAATCTGGATCTGGTTCCCGGGGTAGATGATGGACGTCATGGCCAGGTTGTTGGCGGCCAGGACTGAATTCAGGGTTACGCCGTAGCGTGCCGAAATCGCACCGAGGGTGTCGCCGGAAACCACGACGTGAACCCTTCCAGCGGCCGGGGCAACTGCGGCCGGGGCAACCGCTGCTGCTGCCCGGACCGGAGCCGGGGCCGGGGCAGCGGCGCCGACAGTGGCGCCGGTAGAACCATCCGGTGCGTGCGCTCCAGCATGGGCAGGAGCGCCCACTCCGAAAAGCAGGCCTGATGCGGCGGCGATGATAAGGGCTGGCCTGCCAAGCGCCAGGGCGTTCGATTTAGCCGAAGTCGACAACCCGCTCACGACGGTAGAGCGGGCAGGGGTGGCACGGTGGCGTGCCAAAATGGACTTTTGTGACATGGTGTTTTTGCCTCTCCCATGCCTGCGGGGTGAGCTGTCGGGTTCGGATGGGAGTTCACCCGGCCGCTCGCACCGCCGTGGGGCGGGGCAAAGCGACTTAACCCCTAGGACCTACATGAGGTCCGAGTGGAATCGTGGTTCCCCCGTCCCTGCCGCTGAAAAATGCGGACGAATCCCCGTCAGCGGCAGGGTTCGGCATACTGACGCGGGAATGCCCCGGCTGGAGCCGTGGGCACCACAAGAGAGTAGCTTCTGCTTCTACCAAAAGTCACGTTTCAGTAACAAAACTTTTCGACACGTTAAATAGACGTGCTAAACAGTGGCTGGGTCTGTATTGGAGCCACAGAGAACGACGACGACGCGCTCACCTTCGGAGGGGACATAGGCGCCGGAGTGGAGCGCGGCGAATGCGGCAGCCGCGCCATGCTCCACGATGACGCGGTAGTGGTCCCATAACCATGTACGGGCGGTCACGATGTCGTCGTCGGAGACCAAGAGGCTTCCTACCCCCGTACGGGACGCCACGGCAAACGCAATCTCTCCGATTCGGCGTGCTCCCAGAGCATCTGCCGCTATCCCCGAAACAGCAACATCAACAGGCTCTCCCGCCCGGAGCGCAGCAGAAAGAGTGGGTGCTGTGTAGGGCTCGACGGCGATCACTTTGGCCTGCCCTTTCACTGCTGCAGCCACGCCCGCCATCAGCCCTCCGCCGCCCACCGCGACCACGACAGTGTCCACGCCCTCAAGTTGTTCCAGCAGTTCAGAACCAACAGTGCCGGCCCCTGCTGCGATCTCCGGCTGGTCATAGGCATGGCAATAGACGGCGCCGGACTCAACCGCATACTTAGTGGCGGCCTCGTAGGCTTCCGCGTACTCAGCTCCGCCCTGGACAACGGTTGCACCTGTCGCAACGAGCTTTCTGACTTTTACGGGCGGCGCGTTCTCCGGGACATAAACAGAGGCCGGGACTCCGAGCTGCTGCGCAGCATAGGCGTTGGCCAGGCCCGCGTTCCCACCGGACGCGACGACGATTCCTACGTCGGGATCCAGCTCTCCCCGTTCGCGGGAGGCGAGGATGCGGTTGAAGGCGCCCCTGGCCTTGAACGTGCCGGTGTACTGCATGAACTCGCACTTGAGCCAGACCTCGCCCGCGAAAGTTCCCGGGTCAATCTGGATCAGGGGCGTGCGGCGGACCTTACCGGCGATTCTTAGGGAGGCTTCGTTGACGTCTGCGCGGCTGATCATGCTGACAATCGTAGAGGCACGCAGTAGATTCAGGCGCAGATGAGTGCACGGACCGCAGGAGGGTTTCCCGTGGCAGAAGACTTCAAGCGTCCAAGCCCGCGGTACGGGTGGCTGGCCGGGCCTGCGAGCGTCGCTTTGGGGGCGTGTGCGCATCTGATCTCCGGAACTCAGATTCCTGGACTGTTGGTTCTCCTGGCCCTGACAGCCTTGATTGGTTTGGCCGCTACGCTGCTAGGCAGGCTCTTGGCTTCCGGCTGGTCATTGTTGGTATTTTGCGGGCTGATCCAACAGCTGCTGCACCTTGCCCTCGATTTTTTCTCCTCAGCACCTGGCGGTGGCTCGCCAAGGCACGGACACGACGGTGTGGACTGGCAGTTGCCTGAGGTTCCCATGGGAGCTGCGTCCCCGCATTCCGGTGAACTGATGGTGGACACCCATGTGGCGGCTGCGCTTTTGGCTGCACTTTTGCTGGCCACGCTCCGGTCCCACGCCAGGAGTGGCGATTCAGAGCGCTCAAGGATTTAATGTCGCCGTTCAGTGAATGTCACTGTTCAGTGAATGTCACTGTTCAGTAGTTAGGTTGCGGCTGGATCCGGTGAGCCCGATGTCCGTCGGGGCACCCAGCGCGATGAGCCGGTCCCGGATCCCGCTGCGTGCGAGCGAGTATCCGCGCGATGTGCGGTGCAACAGGGAGGTCATGTTCGCTGCATCCAGCATCGCGGCGATCTCGAACGCGAGCACTTCCGCGGCGTTGGTCCGGCTGGCTAAGCCGGGCAATTCCGGCTCAGCTTCGCGCACTGCCCGGGTGACGAACGCCAGCCATTCCTCATCGATCCGAGCGAGAAGCTCACGGGCGGCGTCGTCCTTTGCCGAAGCGTCGGCCCCGACGGCACGGAAAAAGCATCCGCCCGCGAACACACGGCCCTCCGAGTAGTCGAGCCACAGCTCAACAAGGCCAATCAGTCTCCGGAGTCCGCGAGGTCTGGCAAGCGCCGGGCTGATGACCTTCTCAATGAATACTGTCCGCGCGGCTTCAATCGTCGCGAGTTGCAGGTCCAGCTTCGAACCGAACAGCGTCGCGACATTGCTCTTGCTGACGCCGAGCTCGCTTGCCAGCCCGCCGATCGTGAGCCCATCGAGTCCGCTCAGCGACGCCTGGTCGACGGCTACGCGCAGAATGGCGCGACGGGACTCATCACCGCGCTGTCGGCGGCCGTCGGAGGTAAAAGCTGTGTTTGGCATTCAGATCCCCTAGACAATACGAACGATCGTGTGTATATATTAGCACTATGACGACTCAAACGCCCACTATCCCGCCAGCGATTCATGCCCTGCACCTGCTGGAGTCTGTCGCCCCGCCGCTCGCGGCTGAGACTGCCTACAGCCTTTGGGTCCGGCCCGGAAAGCGGAAGCCTGTCCATGAAGCCGAGCGGTATGTCATGGAGCACGCCAGACGATCCACCATCCGCGTGCGCGGGCGGCGCGTAGCTGTCTATCGCTGGGGAACCGGGCCCCGCGCGGTGCTGCTGGTCCACGGCTGGCAAAGTCGTGCGTCTGCATTTGCTCCCCTTGTGCGTGAGTTGCGTGGGGCAGGACGCACGATCGTGGCCTTTGATGCCCCTGCGCACGGTGAATCCAGCGGTCTGCGGACCGACGTTCGCGACTATGCTGCCATCATTGCCGAGCTTGGCCGCCAGCACGACGGGTTCGAGGCCATCGTCGCGCATTCGTTCGGGACGCCAGGCGCAGCTCTCGCTATTCGGGGAGGGGTACACGCGGAGCGGCTCGTCACTGTGAACGGCGCTGCTGACTTCGAGTATCTTTTGCAGAGCTTCGCACGCAAGCTCGGGCTTAGCGGCTCAAGCGTGCTCGCCGTGCGGCGCCGCACGGAACGCCGGCTCTTCCGCGGGACCACTGATATCTGGACAAGTCTCTCGGCCACGGCCGCGCTCCCCGTCGAAGTTCCGTGGCTGGTGATCCACGACGACGCCGATACGATGATCGGGCTGGACCAGGCACACGCCCTGGTCGCTGCCCACCCCGCCTCCACCACCCTGGTGGTCACGCACGGGTTGGGGCACAACCGGCCGCTGCGCGAAGACAGCGTGCTGGACCGGATCAGCACCTTCCTGACACCGGACCTGCACCTCCAGCCCTAGGGAGCCAGCCGGTAACCGACTCCGCGGACGGTTTCCACCCATTTGGGCGCCTTAGGATCATCACCGAGACGGTTCCTGAGGTTTCCCATGTGCACCTCGATGACGCGCTCCTCGGCTGTGCTGACGTACGAACCCGAGCCGAAGGGATCGTTGCGGAGCCTCCGGACCAGTTCCTCCTTACTCTGAACACGGCGCCCGTTTTCCATAAGCACCAACAGCAGATTGAACTGGGTCCGTGTCAGCTCTACCTTCTTGCCATCAATCGTTGCCGTCCGAGTGCCCTCATTAATACTCAACCCGCGGTGCTCCAGGTCGCGGAACTCATCCGCCTCCTCCGCCCCAAAGGAATGCCCGACGGCGGGCAGCCTCGCTTCCGTCTCCAGGACAACTGGTGCCACGGCAGGTTGCAGCAGGGAAGGTTCGGGCAACGCAGGTTCCGTTGCGTGGCGGTCCATGGGCGCAGGCTCCATAACGGCCGGCTCCATGATGGACCACCGTGGCCGCCGGAGCATCGCTGCGATACGGGCCCGAAGCTCGCGCGGACGGAAGGGCTTGGTGAGATAGTCGTCAGCGCCGGCCCCAAATCCCATCAATGCATCGGCTTCGTCCACTCTTCCCGTCACCATGATGAGGTAGGCGTAGCTGAACGTCCGGATCCGCCGTGATGCCTCGATCCCGTCGAAGTCGGGAAGGCCCAGGTCCATAGTGATGAGAACCGGGTTGTGCTTCCGGACCGCTTCCACGCCTTCGGTTCCGGATGCGGTTGTGTGGACGGTAAATCCTGATTGCCGGAGGATATCCCTCAGCGACTCCCGGATGTCGTCGTCGTCCTCCACAACCACAGCAACGCCGCGATTTACCACTCTTGCTCCCAGCCTTTTGATTCCAACAAATCACGAATAAATTCTGGCCTCAGAGTTTCCGGGCGCGTGAGCCGCACGGAATTTACGATCCCAGGTTAGATAAGCCTGTTGCTCCACCGTGCAGCGCCGTCGGGCGCTTCATCCTTTGTCGGTGCAAAGATCGCTAAGGGACCGGAATTCCGTTGTCGGGATCGCTGGGGTGCAGAAATGAGCCTACACATGATAATGACTTTCTTGTCCGATCCAATCCAATCTTGAGTAGTTCTTGAGTTGTTGGTAAAACTTGTGCAACTCTTGAGCTAAATTGCCGCATCTCAATATATGTATTTGCTATTGCGTTTTCTGACTTAATTGATTGATGATCGTCTTGTGCTCGCTGGGGGCACGAGGCTGCTCGGGGGAGCACCAACGCAATAGGGGGCGTGCATGTCGTCATTTTTTAGGTCCCGTTTGTCCGGTCTCAGATCTTCGCGAGTTGTCAGACCGTTGGCCGTGGTCATGGTCTCCGGCCTTACTTTGCTTACCGCCGTGAGTTCTTCCCAAGCGGCGGACACAACCCCACTGTCTTCGGACCCCGGGCCAGCAGGAAGCTTCGCCTGGAAGGGCTTCAACTGGGAGAAGAGATTCTGGGGCGGCGCCCCGCAGTACAACAAACTGTTCAGTGCCAACAACGTCAGCAATCCCGACGTCAACGGCCACATCACCATGAGCCTGACGAATCCGACTGGCGCCGACCCGGTGGGCGCGGAATTCCAGTCCACACGTAAAGGCTTCGGCTACGGAACATACAGCACCACCGTGGAAAAGAACGTGAGCCTTCTCCAAAAGGAGGTCGTGTGGGGGTGCCTGTTCACTTACGATCCCCTTGCTGCGCCGGGCTACAACGAGATTGACCTTTGCGAAGCTTCTGCCTGGGGAGGCGGAGCAAGCTACGGCGAATCCTGGCCTGTAACCCAAGGCCACGGCTACTGGTTCGACGCAAGCAAGCCGCCCGGCCAAGGCAACAACACTGTGGTTTTTGATGTCACCAGCGATCCCGTCCTCACGCACAAAATGATCTGGGAGCCTGGCAAGCTGACCTTTGAAACCTACGCCGGCGAGGGATATGCGGGGCCGTTGTTGAAACGGACCATTCTCGAAGGAAGTACGGTCCCGAAGCCTGCCGAGGAACAAATCCACTTCAACCTGTGGGTGACGGGCGGCGGTGGAGGCGATCCTGCCCACGTCAAACCGGAGTCGGTGGTCATTCGGGACTTCTCGTTCACACCTGCAGCAGTGACACCCCTTCCGGTCTCGGCCATCACTTTGACTGCCGTGAACGCCAAGGTCAAAGGTGTCAACAACACCACGGTGCGATGGACCGGGGCCACAGGAACCGGCGTCACGCTCCTGGTAAACGGTGTCAGGAAAGCCGTGCCGAACACCGGGAGTTACATCAACAAGTTCAAAGGCAGTGTTACTACTACTTACCAACTCTGCGATACAGCTGGCTGCTCAAATATCGTGAGCATCCAGACTTAACAGGAAATCCCGGGGCGGAACGGCATTGAGGGGCCGCCCCGGGCACTCCTGCGGGAATTGCTGACTAGACAGCGTCTGATTTGGCTTTCACAGGAACAATGCGCTTGATCGCCGCACCCAGGGCAACCAGGGCAAATGCTGCCAGACCAAGCCACAGGATATCTCCGGCGCCGGTCAATGCCAGTGTTCCGGCGCCTACTCCTGCTGCTGCGGGGGCCGCTATGTTGTTATACATTTCTCTACCAAGCTTTCTTGTTGTTCAGGGCTGCATCTAAATAGGCCTTCGAGTGGACTACCTGCAGAAACAGGTCGATTACGAGTTCGTACATCGTTGCGGCGGCAAGCATGTATTTCCATCCCCTGAGCCGCACTGTTACTACACGTTCGATCACGAAGACACCGGTCACGGCGAGCCAGAAGGGGTGCAGGTGCAACCCGGATCCCGTGCCCAGTGCAAACGCGACCGTGCCAAAGTAAATAAGGGTCACCAGTACGCCGGCCATGGCCAGGAGTTGCCGCCCCCAATACGGCCGCGTGACCTTAGTCCAGCCATACTGGACGCAGTTCTCCACTGCTCCCCGCTTCCACCGAAGCCGTTGCCCCCAGAGTTCGCGCCAGGAAGGCATGATCTCCGTGACCAGGGTGCAGTCGGCCGGCGACTTAATCCGGTAGCCAAGCGTGAGCAACGCGAAGGAGAGTTCGTTGTCCTCGGTGAGCACGGTGGTGTCGTACACCCCACCCCGGCCATTGCCCGGAGGGAGAGTCCCATCCAACCTCGCCTCCACAACGTGTTCGAGGGTCAGCACCCGGAATAGCGCCGCCGTGCCAGTGACAACGAGGCATTTCCCGTTGAGCCGCCTGACGTCCCGTGCGTACCTGGCGTATTCGTTGCGCTGCAGATGACCGACAAACCCACCGCCGGTTGCACCGCTGAACACCCCGCCCACTGCGCCGAGGAAAGGATCCGCGAACAGGTGTCCGACGGCCCTTTCGATGAAGTCAGGGGAAAGCTGTGAGTCCGCGTCCTGCACCAGGATAAGGTCGTCCGGTGCCAAATCCGGAAGGACGCCCGCAAGCGCAAAGTTGAGGGCACCGGCTTTTTTGTCAGTGTTTCCCACAGTCCTGATCACTTCCGCTCCGTGAGCCAAGGCGATCGCCTCTGTGTCGTCAGTACAGTTGTCTGCTATAACAATTACCCTGTGAGGGACGCAGGTCTGGCCTGTCAGGGATTTTATGGTCTCCCCGATTCCAGCAGCCTCATTGTGCGCCGGAACCAGTACGGTAATTATCGAATTGCCCGCTGCCCGGTAGCGCCCGCCCCTAAGCATCAAATACAGGGATCGCGGCCTTCACGCATAATTCCACATGGCAATTTGCCCCAACACGCATGAATTCATCCCTATAGGTCTTTTTGGACACACATTTCGCCTGATTCTTGCAATGAAAACTCAAATCTCAGGAAGCAAATTGCCAAAATGAGATCATCTTCTACCAAACTAATTGAGCTCAATTTGCACAATTTATACGCAAGATAGCGACGTCGGAAAGTTCCGGCGTCGTCATCCTGGTTTGTTCTCCCAGACTTCACCCGGAAGGAACGCAGGAATGCTTTTTGCGCCGGGGATGCGGTGGCAGGACTTTCGGGGCTACGGTGTGCTTGGGGATGAGTCCCGTTTGGTAGCTAGACCAAAGGATGAGCAATGGGTGATGTGTGGCTCCGCACCATCAGCAACGGCTTGGTTCGGGCAGATAAGGTCACTGAAATTGGTTGTTCCCGTGGGTCCCTCCACGAGGAAATGGGATATTCAGTGAAGGTAGTCGCGGGTGGCAAGGCCCACCCCCTCATTGATGACAGCGACCTTCAGGGAACCTTGGCCGAAAGAATGGAACACGCGCGCCAGATGCTTGACGCCTTGCTCAAGGCCATGGATGCGGCAGGAAACGGCGGGCCATCCACGGTCATCAGCCATGAAGCCGCCAGCGGTCGTTGGAGGCTGACGCCGTCCTCCGAGCTTGCCACGGGTCTTGAAGTGCCGGGTGTTGAGCTACCGCGATCCTAGGCGTCGAAGTTCGGCTTAATTGTCGGTGGTCGCTGGAAGACTCTATCCATGGGGGAAATTCAGGGGTCGACGGCGGGACTCGCTTTAGCGGGCAGCCGCGGAGCCGCCGTGGGCGGCGTCTCTGTGGGGGACGTGCTGTCGGCCCTGGCATGTGTCCGTCCCTGCAGTGATGGCGCCGGACTGATCGGGCAGTTGCGTGAGCTGGAGGACCTGAAGTCCGCCGCCGCAGCACTGCAGGCCCGCATCGCCGTCGCGTTCGACGCCGACCAACGCCGCACCCAGCGGGAGGCTGGTTTACCCGCGGCCGAGCTCGGGAAGGGCGTGGGTGCGCAGATCGCCCTGGCCCGGCGCGAGTCACCCGCCCGCGGCTCCCGGCTCCTCGGACTGGCCAAAGCCCTCGCCACCGAAATGCCCCACACCCTCGCAGCCCTCCAGACCGGGCAACTCAACGAATGGCGCGCCACCCTCCTGGTCAGGGAAACAGCCTGCCTCACAGCCGCCGACCGGTGCACAGCCGATGAAGAACTCGCCGCAGACACCGGCGCGCTCTCCGGCCTCGGGGACCGCGGCCTCATCGCCGCCGCCCGCACCGCCGCCTACCGGATCGACCCCCGCTCCCTGGTCACCCGCGCCGCCAACGCCCACACCGACCGGCACGTCAGCCTCCGCCCCGCCCCCGACACCATGACCTACCTCACCGCCCTGCTCCCCGTCGCCGCAGGAGTCGCCGTCCACGCAGCCCTCACCCAACACGCCAACACCCTCCACACCACCGGCACCGGCCCCACGACCGACACCACGACCGACACCGGCGAGGAAATCCGTGTCGCGGACACCCGGTCCCGCGGGCAGATCATGGCCGACACCCTCGTCGAACGGATCACCGGAACCCCCGGCGGGATCACCGGCATCGAAATCCAACTCGTCATGACAGACCGCACCCTCCTCCACGGCCACCACGAACCCGCACGCCTGCCCGGCTACGGCATCATCCCCGCCCACTGGGCCCACAACACCATCAACCCCTGGCAGACGGGGCCCAGCCACAACACCAACACCCCCATCAACCCCAACAGTCTCAACACCAGACAGGTTCCGGAGACCACTCCCCCGGAAACCGACCCCAACGCAAACAAGCCCCTGAACGTGTGGGTACGCCGGCTCTACACCGCCCCCGGCACCGGCGATCTGATCGCGATGGACTCCCGCGCCCGGCTCTTCCCACCAAACCTTCGCCGCTTCATCCAGGCCCGGGACCACACCTGCCGCACCCCCTACTGCGACGCACCCATCCGCCACCTGGACCACATCACCCCCTGGCACCACAACGGCACCACCACCACAACCAACGGCCAAGGCCTCTGCGAAGCCTGCAACCACACCAAAGAAACCCCCGGCTGGACCACCCAAACCCACCCCCGGCCCACGACACACCACCGAACTTCACACCCCCACCGGCCACACCTACCACTCCACCGCCCCACCCCTCCCCGGCACAGCATTACCCGGCCCGCCCCAACGTGCTGCCCCGCAGCACGCTGCCCACCGCCCGATCAACCACCAACGCCGCGCACTCCTCCACAGCGCCAAAACACTCAAACGCGCCCGCTACAAAGAACCGGCGGCCGCATAGGTGGGTGTGAAATCCTTATCCCGAGTGGATAAGGCAGGACGGAATCAGGCAGGACGGAATCAGGCGGGGTGGAATGACGCTGGCGGCATAAGGCAGAGAGGAACTTATGGCTGATCGTACAGAAGGGGTCCGCGCCAAAAACTGGTCAGGAACAGCCGCTCCCTATTCGAGGAGCTTCGCACATCTCTGCGCAGGAACCATCACGCCACTGCTCGCTGCAGTTGGGGAAGCCATCGGCGGCCTCGACGGCAAAAACCTGCTGGATGTGGGCTGCGGTACTGGCGCCCTCGCGGGCCAGGCTTCCAGACTCGGCGCACGAGTCACCGCCGTCGACCCTGACCCGGAAATGCTCGACCTCGCACGTCGAACGGTACCCAGGGCCATCTTCAGCGCAGGGGGTGTCCCGGATCTTCCATTCGAGCAAGGGACCTTCCAGGCAGTGACCGCTAATTTCGTGGTGAACCACGTAGACGATCCACGCTCGGCGGCGACCGATCTCACACGAGTCTGCGCTCCTGGCGGGGCCGTCGGTGTGACAGTGTGGCCCTCAACCCCTTCGGCCATGAATGCGCTCTGGGCCGAGGTCATCACAGCGAGCGGGGCGCTTGCGCCGCCACCGGATCATCTGCCGGCTGACAAGGACTTCGAGCGGACAAGAGACGGACTCACTCAGCTGCTGACAGAAGCAGGCGTGAGCCATGTCCGGACAAGAGTCCTGTCCTGGGAATTCCGAATCCCTCCGGAGGATCTGTGGGCCGGACCGGCCGGCGGAGTGGCAGGAATCGGAAAGATCGTGAGCAGCCAGACCCCCTCAATGCAGGCCGCTATGAAAGGGCACTATGAAGGGCTCGTTTCCCCGCTTATGGACAACGGGGAAGTCGTGCTACCCGCTGAGTCCTTGATGGCTGTTGGTATCCGCGAGGCATTTACATGACCACGGGAGCGGGGCTACATTAATGCTCCGGCCGCAGGGCAGAATCGAGGCTGCCGGCGGTGATCGGGACCTGCAAGAGACCAGCGAAGAGGCTGTGCGGCTGGGGTGCAGCCGGTAAGGAAAAACCATGAGCCCCACTCCGAAACAGCCTGTGACCGACGACAGCATCAAGGTGCGCCAGGTCAGCCATTATCAGTTCACGTGGGTCGCCGGAGACGCCGGCAAACGTGGCACGTGGACGCTCCAGCTTGTGCTGGACGCCGGGGCCTGGGAGGAAGTCCTGACAATCGAAGCCGACGACGCCGACAACCTCCAGGATCTCCTGTCCACCGCCCATACCGTTTTCTATGACGTCAGCCGCCAGACCCTCATGTTTGGAACCACGAAAGTGGGCCACCACTAGGGTCTTGCCTCAACCCACGGCAACTGCTCAACCCCCGGAAAAGCAAGAGCACGACGGCGGGAACTCCCGCCGTCGTACTGTTGCGTGACGGGGACGCTACGATGTGGTCTGCACGTGCTCACCCGGCTGAAAAGGGATCCAGGCCATGGAATTACTCATCGTCGAGGATGACGACGCCATGGCGTCTGCCCTCGAAGCGGCCGTCGTCTCAGCCGGGCACAGGGCAACCAGGGTTTCCCGTGGAACAGACGCTTTGCTGGTCCACCGGACCTTCGACGTCATCCTCCTGGACCTGGGACTGCCGGACCTTGACGGACTCGACGTCCTGCGGAAGCTCCGCCAGGTGACCCGCTGTCCCATTCTGATCCTTACGGCGCGGGACGACGAGCGGAGCGTCGTTTTGGGTCTTCGGCTCGGGGCCGATGACTATCTGGTCAAACCGGTGAAACTCGTGGAGCTGCTGGCCAGAATCGAAGCTGTAACCAGGCGGGTCGCGTGGACGAACGGCACCCAGAGCCGCATCCTGGTGGTAGGAGAGCTCGACGTCGACCTCGACCGCCGCGTCGCCTCCGTCGGACCCCGCGTACTCGCTTTGACCGCCACAGAGTTTGACCTCCTCGCCCTGCTGGCCCAACATGCCGGATCGGTCGTCACGAGGGAGCAAATCCTCGACGTCCTCTGGGGTGACGCCTTTATGGCCTCCTCACGTTCCCTCGACGTCCATCTGACGGGCCTGCGGGCGAAGCTGGATCTACCGGGTTTCATCATCAATGTTCGCGGCGTGGGGTACCGGATCGAAACGGAACCCGCATGAGATTGCGCGTGCTTGGTGTCCTGAGCCTGCTGTCATTGCTCATGGTGATCGGCGTTTCTTACGCCCTGGTGACGTCTGCCAGCAGGGAGCTCACCCAGGAACTCCAGATCAACAGGGTCTCGTCGCTCAACCGCTTCGCCCAGCTCGCTTCCGACACCGCGCTGGACGACGACTTCACGAAGCTCCAGAGAGAAATGGACCGCTATTCCGAGCTCTACGACGAGGGCATTATCATCCGGCTCCAGGACAGGATGCTTCGATCCGGAGCCTTGGATGAGGACCGCCTGGATGTCCGCAATGCCGTGTCCAGTGCAAGCCTGAACCTGACCGATACAACCCTGCCACCCCTTCTGCCCTTTGAAAGCGGCTCCGACGTGATCTCGAGATCATTCGGGAGCGCCAATCAGGTCTTGGGTGAAGCCGTCCTAGAAGTAAATCAGGACGCTGCAAGGCAGAAGCTCCGCGAGCGCTGGCTTGCCGTCGGACTCGGAGCGGCAGCATTGGAGGCGGTCCTTCTCCTGTTGGCCAGCAGGGTAACAGGATGGGTACTGCGCCCGATCCATCGGCTGAACACCGCCGTACGGGAACTCGCCGCCACGGGGAAAACCAGTCAGCTACCGGAAGACGGCCCGCCGGAGCTGCGGGAACTGAGCCACTCCTTCACCACCATGGCGGAGACGGTCACGGAAAGCATCGAGTCCCAGCGCCAGCTCATTGCCGATACCTCGCACCAGTTGCGCAACCCGGTGGGAGCCCTCAGGCTGCGGATCGATCTGCTGGAGCTTGATCTGCGGAACAGCAAGGAGGGGGCAGCGGTGACCGGCGTGGTGGACGAGCTGGAACGAGTGGAAGAAATCCTCGACGGCGTCCTGAAACTAGCGGCGGCTGAACACCGGGCCTCTGAAGGGGTAGCCAGAAACACAATCGGCCAGGCTGCGCCCCACCTCGAAGCCCTCATTGATCCGTGCGTGGTGCTCCGGGAGGAAGTCGAAAGGGCAGGGCATGCGGCTCGACTGGCCGGTTGCCGGCTCGTTCTGGACACGCCGGAGACATCTGTTGAGCTCAAGTGCAATGCCACGGAATTGGCCGAAATGGTGGGCGAGCTTCTCAACAACGCCATCAAATATGCCCCCGGCGCACTAATCACCGCCCGCGTCCGTCTCCTCCCCCGGGGGCTGGTTATCGAAATAGCCGACGATGGGCCTGGCCTCTCGGAGGATGAAAGGACCGCCTCGCTGGGCCGGTTCTGGCGCTCTCCCCGGCACCGGCATCTCCGCGGCAACGGCCTGGGCATGACCATCGTGTCCCGGCTTGCAGGCGCCAACGGTGGGAGCCTGAGGCTATCGCAAGGGGATCCACGTGGCTTGGTAGCGAGCCTTGAATTTCCCTGGCGCTTGGAATTCCCACGGACGGATCCGCTGGACGGATCCGATGGACGGGTCAGCCCATGAGTAGCCCGGCGGGGAGCCAGCCCCCGCACGCAAATCTGCAGTTGTCGCGGCGTACCGTGCTCCGGGCCGGGGCGGCCCTGGGGCTGGCAGGGCTGAGCCTTCCGACCATCGGCGCTTGCCGTCCCGCGGAGAGCCCGGAGAATCTGACGGTGGCCGGCGGGGAGCCCGGCGGCTTCTACCTTGAATTTGCCACCTTGCTTGCGGAATCACTGCGGCGCCACGGCGTCGCACGCAATGCGGTCCCCATGACCACTGGAGGCAGCCTCGAAAACATCGCCCGCCTCCTGGCGGGGGAGGCAACGTTCGCCGTCGCGCTTGCAGATGCAACGGTAGAGACGTCGTCCGCAGAAGAAGGAGACACTGAGGCCGGGAGAATAGTGGCCCTCGGGAAGGTCTACGAGAACTATGTGCACTGCGTGGTGCGGCGGGACAGCGGCATCCTGACCCTGATGGATCTTGCCGGCAAGACGGAAGCCATCGGCGCGAAGGGATCCGGAACGGCCTTCACCGCCCACCGGATTATCCAGGCAGCGGGTCTTGGCGGCTCGTCGGGCAAGCCGCTGAAAGAGCTGACCCTGGGCCTCAACGCCGGGCTGACTGCACTCAAGGACGGTTCCGTCGATGCCATGCTGTGGTCAGGGGGAATACCTACTGCTGCCATCACCGCGGCCAACGGAGAACTCGGCCTCCGGTTCCTTGACCTCTCAAACCTCATCCCGGCCATGCGCAACCAATACGGTGCCTTTTACGATCGCGTCATCATCCCGGAGAACAGTTATGAGGGGACCCCTGCGATCGGGACTTTGGGGGTGGCGAACCTGCTCCTCTGCCGCCGCGATCTGGAGGACCAGACTGTGTCAAAAACCGTGGACCTGCTGGTTGGCCATGCACAGGAACTCATTCCCCGGTCCAGTCTCGGCGTGCAGTTCCTCAGCACGGAAACACTGATCAATACTGCAGGGGTGCCGCTTCATCCTGCTGCGGCTGCGAGCTACCGGCGCCTGCACGGCTGAGTCCGGTCAGGGAAGCGGGAAGCCTCGCCGGGGGTGTGGGCAGGCCGGCGATTCCGACGTCGGCGGCCAGTATCAACCCGTCAAAGGCGCCCGGATTCTGGAGGCCGATACCGGCGGTTGTGACAACAAGGGTGGTCAGGTCCTCCCCCGCAAAGCAGACACTGGTCGGTTGCTTTGCGGGGACATGGAGAATGCGGTCAAGGCTGCCGTCTGGCCTGTAACGGTGAATTCGTCCTGCGCCCCAGATGGCAACCCACAGGTGGTCTTCCGTGTCCGCGATCATTCCGTCAGGGCTCCCATCCGGGACCTGTGCGAATGCCTGCGGATTTCCGAGGTCGCCGCTGTGGTGGTCTACTTCGTAGCTTGTGATTGTGCCTGCCGCGCTGTCCGCCAAATACATCAAGGACCCATCGGCGGTGAAGGCTGGCCCGTTCGGAATGGTCAGGCCGGTAAGCACTGTGCTGATGGTTCCGTCGGTGTTGATCCGACGGAGGCATCCTGCGCCTGGGGCTGCGTCGAGGGCCATGATTCCGGCCCAGAACCTTCCGCTGGGGTCGCAGACAGCATCATTCATGCGGACAGGTTCCGGTGCCGGCAGAACCTGGTCTTCCAGCCAGGACACGTTGCCGCCGTCGAGGATCGCGAAGCCGTCCCGTGCCGCCGCCAGCAGTTTGGTGTCTGATCCAGCGATAGGGGCGACGGCTCCCAGCGAAACGGGGAGTTCTTGCAGAAGAACAGTCAGGTGGGGGTCGTTCAGGTCCACTTGCCACAGCTGCCCCCGCAGGATGTCGACGACGACGACCCGCCCGTCGGGCAGCAGGCGTGGGCCTTCTCCCAGCTCCAGCGGGATCCGGTTACAGACACGCCAGTCCGGGTGCTGGACTACGGGGTCTTGTGTCATGCGTGGGGCCTTTCAGCGGATTGCGGTGCCGTTCCCGGCGTCCAACAAGGCTAGTTCGGACATTGTGGGCAGCCCTTCCCAGTCACCCTCACTGGCTACTGCGAAAGCTCCGAGAGTGTTGGCAAGCCAGAGGCGTTCCTCCACAGTGCTCGCGGTGAGCAGTCCGGAGATGTAACCGGCGGTGAAAGCATCGCCTGCACCGATGCTGTCTACGGCGGTGACTGTTCTGGCTGGCGAATGAACGCTTCCTGCAGCGTTATGGAACCGCGCACCGTCTGCGCCCAGTTTCACCACCACCTCAGGGACTCCTTGATTGATCAAGGAGAGGGCTGCTGCTGAACTGTCGCCGGTGGCCGGCTGCTCCGCTGAGGGCTCTTCACCTGCACCGGAGAGGAGGGTCAGCTCGTCGTCTGAGCCGATGACGACGTGGACAAACGGGAGAAGCCTGCGAAGTGTTTCCCGGGCCAGCTCCTTGCTCCAGAGTTTTGCCCGGTAATTCACGTCGAAGGTGACCGTGGCCCCAGCCGCATGGGCAGCCGCTGCGGCCTGCTGAACGGCGTCCGCAGCAGTAAGGCCCAAGGCACAGGTGACTCCCGAGATATGCAGAATGCGTGGGACTTCGGCGAGGGCGGGCGTCACATCGGCGAAGCTAAGCATCGAGCCTGCCGAGTTCCGCCTGAAGTAGCTCACCTTGGTTAAGTCCGGCAGCCGCTGCTCAAAGATCAAGATTCCGGTCTGCCGGTCAGGGTCTGTGGTCACATAGTCCTGCTGGACGGATTCCGCACGGAGCGTGCGGCGGATCAGCTCCCCGCCGGCGTCGTCACCCACCCTTCCCGCCCACTGAACACTGTGGCCCAAGCGGGCCAGGGCGATGGCCACATTGGACTCAGCCCCGGCTATGGTGGCGGTGATGTTCGGGTTCAGGGCAAGGGATCGGCAGGCCCTCAGGGCGATCATGGTCTCGCCGAAGGTCAGGACATCCACAGCTGCCGGGCCTCCCGGGTTTCTCCGGATTCGCCCTGTGCGAGTCCGATGAAGGCCCGGGCGCGTTCTCCGAGTTCGGCCAGGCTTCCGCCGCGTGGAGCATCCCCGGTAAGCGGGCTCCCGGCTCCGACTGCGAGCGCTCCGGCCCGCAGGTAGTCCGTCACCGAGTCTCTGCCAACCCCGCCTACAGGGATAAAGCTGATATCGGGGAACGGATCCCTCAGCGCCTTCAGGTAGGCAGGACCGCCCACACTCGCCGGGAACAGTTTGACGGCTGTGGCTCCACCGCAGGCTGCCGCGTAAACTTCCGCGGGCGTCAGCGCGCCGACAAGTAAGGGAAGTCCGAGGTCCACGGCCGCTTGAGTGCTGGGGGCCAGACACGGCGTGACGATGAACTTCGCTCCGGCCTCGTGGACGTCATGGACCTGGCCTGCTGTAAGGACGGTGCCCGCGCCGATGATCGCCTGTCCTTCCGAGGCTTCGGCAATACGGCTGATCACCGCGAGTGCATCGTTGGTTGTCAGGGAGACCTCAAGGACATTTACCCCCGCCTGGATCAGGGCCAAGGCAGTGTTGACGCAGGCATCAGGGTTGGTTCCCCGGATGATAGCGAGAAGGCGGTTCTCCCGCAGAGTGGCCAGGAGGTTGGGACTCGCTTGCTCCATAGGGTCAATCCTCTGCCGGGTTGGGTTTGCGTGCTGGGGTGGGTTTGCGGCTGAACATCAGGCAGTGCTCGGCGGCCGGCTCCGGCTCGTTACTGGACACCGGATCGAGGATGGGGGCAGGGTCGGTTGACTCAAACCCCAGGTCCCTGATGGTTTCACTGAGATCCCATCTATCCAGGGCTCCCGAAGACAATCCGAAATAGGCTCCGTATCTGATGGGCACGGTTAGCGAGGCGTGAAGCAAGCGTGCGTAGTCTTCCGGGCCCAGCCATTGGGAGGCAAAGTTTGGGGTAGAAGGCGGAAATCCAGTCAGGCCCAGTCGAAGACACACCACGGTGATCGGCGTCCTTTCGGTCAGCAGCTCAAAGAGGTTTTCCGAGAAGACTTTGGCTGCGCCGTACTCACAACAAGGCCGCGGCGGCCAGTCACGGCGAATGGGATACTGTCCGCGACGGTGGTAAAGACCCATGGTGTGAATCGAGCTGGCAAACACAATCCGCTTCAATTGGTCTGAGCGGGAGGCCGCGGCCGCCAGCCCTGCCGAAAGCATTGCCCCGCCTTCGACGGCAGTCCGCGCGTCGATTCCCGGATAGGGATGCCCCGCCAGATGGACCACACAGTGCGCAGACTCAAGGGCAGCGTCCCAGGAACCGCTCTCGGTCAGGTCCAACGTAAGGCGTTCGACGTCGTCGCCCGCCTCCAGCGCGTCTCCCTCCGTCCAGTTCAGGTCAATCAACCGGAGCCGGTAGCGCCCGACGAGAGCGCGGGAGGTGAGTTTACCGACGTGCCCGGCGGCGCCGGTAACCACAACGAGAGGACGCGGTGCTCCTTCGTTTGCCCCTGAGACCATAAATTGCCCTTTCACCAATTGGTGAATGATCCATCGAGTCTACGCAGTTGCGGCATGGGCGGTGGCTGGATCTGGTGCGCCCTGGCAGCATCAAGATCCACTTCCAGTCCCAGGCCGGGCGCCTCGGGCCGGCGCATCCATTCCCCGTCCATGGTGGCTTGAACCGGAAATACGTCGTTGGCCTCGGTGCCCGGAAGCTGGTACTGCTCCTGGATGCCGAAAGTGGGCAGGGTCATGTTCAGATGGAGAGATGCCGCCGTCGCAATGGGCCCCAGCGGGTTGTGCGTGGCAGTGCGGATGTGGTGGGACTCGCACCAGCCGGCTATCTTCTTCGCCTCGGTGAAACCTCCCACGATGCAGATGTCGAACCGGGCATAGTCAATGAGGTCGTGCTCAATAAGCGGCCGGATTTCCCATTTGGACGCCGCCTGCTCCCCCGCGGCCAAGGGTACGGAGGTGCGTTGACGCAGGGTCCGGTAGATGTCCGGATTTTCCCAGCGCAGCGGATCCTCGATGAAGTACATATTGGCCCCCTCCAGCTCACGGCACAGGGTTGTGGCCTCGGGGAGTTCCAACCGGGTGTGAACATCCAGGATCAGCTCAAATTCGCTCCCGAGCTCGTCCCGCACAGCGGCCACTTCGGCCAGGGCATGGCGGGTAGCTGCGCGGGGTTCCAGCAGGTCGCCTTCGGAGGGTACGGAGAGCCGGCCAACGGTCCAACCCTGCTCGAAGGCCTTCCTGGCGTTGTCGATAAGTTCAGCGTGGTCCATGCCCCAGATATGCCGGTAGCACTTCACCCGGTCGCGGACTGCTCCCCCCAACAGCTCATAAACCGGGATCTCCAGGGCCTTGCCCTTCAAATCCCACAGGGCAATATCCACCGCCGAGATGGCCGAGGCGAGAACGCGGTCCGCCGGGTAGAAGCCGGACCGCGACATGACCTGCCACAGATGTTCCGTGCGGAAGGGGTCGTTGCCGATGAGAAGCGGCTTGAAGTGCTCCAAGGCTCCCCGGACGGCCAGCTGGCGTGAGCGAAGGCCCACTTCTCCGACGCCGAAGATTCCTTCGTCGGTGTGCACAACAACCATCATCAGGGCGCCGCCGTCGTCGATGGTGAGGACTTCGAGGTCCGTTATTTTCACGGGGTCAGGCCTTTCGTACAGGAGAAGTCTTCTATTTCATGCCTGATGTGGCGAACCCATTGACATAGGAGCGCTGGACGAAAAAGAACATGATGAGAACGGGGAGGACGTAGAGCACAGCACCGGCCGCGAGGAGGTTATTTACCGGAAACCCCTGGGAGTTGACGTAGCCGGTGGTAATGGCCACCGCCAGCGTGGTGTTGTCCTGGTTGAGCAGGAGCTGCGGAGCGATAAAGTCGCCCCACACGCCGTTGAAGGACAGGACGAAGGCGGTGATGACGACGGGCTTGGAGAGTGGGAGGAAGATTTGCAGAAAGATGCGCAGCCGCCCGCAGCCGTCGAGGATGGCTGCCTCTTCAAGTTCCCGGGGAAGCTGGGCGAAGAACTGGCGGTACAGGAAAATGAGGTAGGGAGCACCAGCCATACCCCACAAAACCCACGGCCAGTAGGTGCCGACCAGACCGACCTTCGCGAACAGCAGGTAGGTGGGTATGAGGGTGATGATGGGGGGTGTCATCATCATGGCGATCAGGATCCCGAAGAGGACCTTCTTTCCCTTGCCGTGAAGGCGGGCGAACCCGTAGCCTACCAGCGCGGAGCTGATGGTGGTCAGTACACCGGTCACCGTGGACAGGAAGAGGGAATTGGCGGCATAGGCCCAGAACGGCAAGACCATGGTGGCCTCGATGAAGTTCTGCACTTGCGGCTGAGTGGGAATCCAGGTGATTGGATCGGAGGCCAATTGCTGCGGAGTCTTCAGGGCCGTCAGGAAGAGCCAAAGGACCGGAAGGAACAGAATGGCGCAAACCACAACAAGTATGACGAAGGCGACCTGGTTCTTGCGTTCCCGGCTTTGCCGGATCGGGACTTCCGGCGGGGCGGCCTGGTATTCCGTTTGGGGGCGGTGATCGGTTTCCGTTTGGGTGCGGTGATCGGTGAGCGTCATCCTTCTTTCCCTTCTTTGGAGGGGTCGACGGCGTAAAACACAGTGCGTCCGCCGATCTTGAACGTAATGATGGTGACCAGCAGGATGACCAGGAAGAAGAGCCAAAGCATCGCGGACGCATACCCGTACTTGGAGTACGCGAAGTACTGGGCATAGACGTCCACCATGAAGATCCTGTTGGCTTCAGGCACGGCCGTGATCGCTGCCGGACCGTTGGCAGGTGAAAGCAGGAGTGCCGGGACAAACGTCTGCAAAACGCCGATGGTGGTGGTGATCACTTGGAAAAGAAGTACCGGCGAGATGCTCGGCAGCGTCACATGCCAGAAAGCCATGAAGGCGTTTGCCCCATCCAGCCGCGCAGCCTCATGAAGCTCTGCGGGAACATCCTGCAGGGCGGCGAGGTTGATCAGCACGCCGGCGCCAATGCCCCAAAGCATCACCACCAGCAGGACGACGAACACCGTGTTTCCGCTCATCCAACTCACGGCATCCGCACCGAAGATCGCCAGAACGCCGTTGATGGCGCCACTGTCACGGTCGAATAGCAGCTTCCAGGTCAGCGTTGCCGCGACGGGCGGCACAATCGCCGGCAAGTAAACCAGCATCCGAAGGCCAGTGCGGAAATGGACCTTTTCGTTCAGCAGCAGCGCCAGGCCCAGCCCTCCGCAGATGGTGATGGGCACAATGGCCAGAGCGAGCAGTCCGGTGCGCTGCAGGCTCGCCCACATTCGCGGGTCACTCAACGCATCGGTGTAGTTCTTCAGGCCAATCCAGTTCTGGTTAGGTGCTATTCCATCCCAGTTGGTGAAGCTGATCCACAGTGCGTAGCCCAGCGGAAACAGCGTCAGCAGCACTGTCCCGATCAGCCAGGGGGAGATAAAGGCGTAGAACGCGCCCGAGCCCCCGGTGACTCCCCGCCGTTTTCTGCGGCGGACATCTCTAGCCAAAGACTGTGTGCTCACCTCCGTCAGCCCTTCTTGCCGGCAAGTTCCATGCCCTGCTTGAGGAGATCGTTGACGGCAGTGGTCGCCTGGTCTGCAAACTGACCGGCAGACAACTCGCCCTTCACTGCGCGGGGGAAGAGTTCAGCAATGGCAGCGCTAACAGCTACCGCCTGGGCGTAAGGACTGAAGGGAAGAACCTCCAAATACTGCTCTTCATTGCGCTGCACTTTCAATGCATCCACCTGGTATGGCTGTGACTGCGGCAGTTCGGAAGCCAAAGCCGTGACGGCAGGCAGTCCCACGCCGGTCTGTGCCCTCCACTTGGCGTTGGGGCCGGTGCAGCAGTACCACTCGAGGAATGCGTAGGCTTCGTCCTTCATGGCCGTCTTGGAGGAGATCCAGTAGCCCGTGGCCCCAATGGTGGGGCTCACACGCTTGGATCCCATCATGGGGGCAGGCGCAAGCCGGGCGAACTCGGCGGTCTTTGGATTCGTGGCCACCATGCCACCAAACCAGTAGCCGGCAGACGCCATCGCTTCCCTCTTGGCATCAAACGGCGGCCAGTCCCAGCCATCCGGGTTAGGATCCACCAACGTGTAACCGACCTGCTTTTTCGCCACATCAATGTGCCACTGCAGCGCTTGCCTGGCCTCCGGACTGCTGAAGTCCGCCTTGGTGAGATCGTCATTGAAAATTCGCGCGTTGGAAGTGGCGACCATGGTCGAGAGAAACTCTATGGTAGGTGCAGTGGCGAACAGTCCATACTGCTCCACCTTGCCTCCGCCACGCTTTGTCATGGGCTCGGCGTATTCGAGCAGCTGGTCGTATGTGAGCGGCTTGTCAGCAGTCGGAAGCGGAATGCCGGCGGCAGCAAACATTTCGGTGTTGTACCAGAACATGGCGTCCTGGGACCAGTCCTTGACGAAGCCGTAGCGCGGTCCACTGCCCTGCTTGGTTCCATCCCAGCGCCAGACATCGTTGATCTTGGCCAGGTCGGACTCCTTCAGCGTGCTCGACTTCGCCAGATACGGGTCCAGGTCCAACGCCAGCCCGCGGCTGGCGAGATTCGCTGTGCCTGTGGCCCCAAAGCCGCGGGCCAGGTCCGGCGGGGTTCCCGCGGCCATCATGGCGTTGAGCCGGGTCGGATCATCCTTGATCAGGGTGATGGGCACATCGGGGTGCTCCTTGACCCATGCATCGATGACCTCCTGCGTGATCTCACCCGGGTTGCCCATAATCGTCAGACCACCCGGCTTCGGGGCAGACCCTCCACCTGCCGCACTCGCCGAGCATCCGGTCAGTGCACCGCCTGTGGCTGCAAAGCCGGCAAACAGGGCAGCGCCGCCCAAAAGGCTGCGGCGGGAAACATGCTTTTGTACATTCATTTGACGTACCTTCATCGCTACGGGCCCAAACAGGCCGAGGTGTGTAATCAAGTGGACCGACCCCCGACTCAGTGTGATGGTCACCACGTCGATGTGTCAAGAGTCTTTACACAAACTCTTTCTTTCTTACAGGGGGTCGTACATAATGAGGGAGTGAATTCAGCCCGAAGCGGAGGCTCCCTCCGAGATCTGCGACAATCCAACTCGCTGCATGTCCTGGACCTGATAGTCGGCCAAGGTCCCATGCACCGTGCCGAGATGGCAAGGCGTTTGGGTATTTCGCGCACCACCATCACCACTATTACGCGCGACCTGATGGAGCGGGGTGTCCTCGTAGAGCTATCGGAGCGGGCCGATGGCGGCGATGAGATCGATGGCCGGGCTGGGGACCAGTTGGCCTTTCATCCCATGGCCGGATGGATCGCCGGTATGAGCCAGGTGCTGGACAGAATCTGCGTCCGGATTACGGACTTGACGGGCCACGAAGTTTCATCCGCAGAAGGCCCCATTGGTGCCAAGGATGAATGGCAGCTCCGCGCTGAGGCGGCTGTCTACCTCCTGGACCGCGCACTGAAGGAGGGCGGCGGAGACCGCAGTGACCTTCTCGGCGTCGGGATCGGGCTGCCCGGGCAGATCAACCCGGTGGATGGCATCGTGCACGGTGCGCTGGCCGACCAGCCGTGGCACGGCATCAATGCGCGGCAGGAAATGAACCGCCGCCTGGAGCTGCCCGTTTTCATCGAAAACAACGTACGCCTTGAGGCCATCGCAGAAGCCAAGTGGGGAGCCGGGCAGGGAATCCGGGATCTCATGTACGTGAGCATGTCCAGCGGCATTGCAGCCGGGTTCCTCTTTGGCGGAGAGCTTTACCGGGGATCCGTGGGCGGGGCCGGGGAGCTGGGCCACGTCTCGATTGACGTCAATGGCGCCGCCTGTCGCTGCGGAAACCGTGGATGCCTGGTCCTGGTGGCTGGGGCTCCTGCGATCCTCAGCCGACTCGAGGCAACCCTGGGCCCATCAGCAACCATGAATGATGTCCTTGCTGCAAACGCTGCGGGAGACAGGCCCGCCCAGAACGTCCTCGCAGAGGCGGGAAGCACAGTGGGCCGCCTTCTGGCCAGCATGTGCAACCTGCTCAATCCGCAACGGATCGTGGTGGGTGGCCAGACGTCGCTGGCGGGCGCCGTCGTCCTCGATCCGCTCCGGGAGAGCATCATCCGTTACGCCCTGACGCCGTCGGCTGCCCTTGAAGTAGTGGCCTCGGATCTCGGCGGGGGCCCCGAGGCGGGAGCCGCGGGAGGGGCGGCCCTGGCTCTATCAAAGCTCACGTCATCGCCCGAGATGCTGGCCCGGCTCCTGCAAGGGTCCCGGGCCCAGTAGCCACCCGCGCCCCCAACGACTGCTGTCGTGAATACTGGTGGGATGAACGACGACGACCTCCTGACCACGGCTCCCCGCACCACCGCACGGCCCATGACCATAGATCCCGACGCCGTCGCCCGGATTGGGTCACTTCACGTCTCGCACAAACCTTGGGATTCGCCGCTCATCACGCCGGCAATGAGCAACACTATGGACCGGCACGAGCGGTACCGGCTGACCAACCGCTTCGTTGAAGTCCGGCAACGGCCTTGCATCCCGGTCTCGGGAGAAATCCACTTCAGCAGGCTTCCCCGGTCACGGTGGGAGGAGCGTCTCAGGCTTATGAAGGCCGGCGGCGTCACCGTCATCGCCTGTTACGTCTTTTGGATCCATCACGAGCAGCACGAGGGCAAGGTGCGTTTCGACGGAAACCTCGACATTGCCGCCTTCGTCCGGTTGTGCGAATCGATCGGGCTGGACGTCGTTCTCCGCATAGGACCGTGGTGCCACGGCGAAGTCCGGAACGGCGGTTTCCCGGACTGGGTCCAGGCCGTCGAGGTCAGGCATCGCACCAATGATCCCGCTTACCTTCACCTCGTGGACCGCTGGTTCAGCCAACTGGGAACCCACCTCCGCGGCATCATGGGGCCAGCGAGCAACGTCATCGGTATCCAGATTGAGAACGAACTGTATACCGAACCTCAGCACATCATCGAGCTCAAGAAGCTGTCCCGGAAGGCAGGCCTGAGCGCGCCCATCTGGACAGCGACGGCGTGGGGCGGGGCCGACCTCCCCCACGACGACGTCCTGCCGCTGTTCGGCGGATACGGCGACGGCTTCTGGGTGGAGGCGGATGCCCCCTGGGACCCGACGTTCCGGGAACACTTCTTCTTCAGCCATGTCTGGGACGATCCCGGAATCGGTGCGGACCTGCGTGAGCATCTGGGCTCCGGTAACGCAGGAGTTCACGCGGGCACGCCCCGGACTCCCTCGCCCTTGTACCCGGCGGCCACGTGCGAACTTGCCGGGGGGATGGCCACAGCATACCAACGCCGCCCCTGGCCGCGGGCGCTGGACGTTGCCGCCGTGGCCCACAACAAGATCGGCAACGGCTCGGCCTGGCAGGGGTACTACATGTTCGCGGGCGGGACCAACCCGGCTGATAACCTCCAGGAGTCCCACGCCACTGGCTATCCGAACGACCTGCCTCGTTTCGACTACGATTTCCACGCCCCGATTGGCACCTCCGGCAGGGTCACCGGAAGCTTTGCGGAGCTCCGCAAGCAGCATGCATTCCTCGCTGCCTTCGGAGACCGGCTGGCCCAGATGCCGTCCAGCCTGCCCGATACCTTGCCGGACGGGATCGAGGATACTTCCACGCTGCGCTGGGCCCTGCGCAGCGACGGCCACTCGGGCTTCGTGTTCGTTACCTGGCACCAGCCCCATATCCCGCTCGCTCCCCATGCCGGCGCCCGGTTCGACGTCGCCTTGGAGGCCGGCACGGTGACGTTCCCGAGCCGGGCTGTCACCGTTCCACCCGGGACGGTTGCGCACTGGCCCCTGAACCTGGAAGTCGGCGGGGTGACACTCGAATGGGCCACCGCGTCGCCGTTATCAATCCTCAGCCCCGGCACCTCGCCCACTCTTGTACTCGCCGCCGAAGCAGGCATTCCCGTGGAAGTGCGTCTACCGGAGGGGACGTCGCTCAGGGGCCCTGTCGATGAAGCGGGCAGCAACACGTTTGTTGTAGACGGCAACGCCCTTGCCAGCGGATCGGTTGTGCTCGAAGCGAGGTCGGCGGACGCTGCGCTCACCATCCTGGTGCTGTCCCCCGAGTCCGCCAATCAAGCTTGGATCCTGGATACCGCTGTAGGCAGGGAGCTGCTTCTTTCGGAGGAACCTGTGTGGGTCGCAGCCAGCGGAAACCTCGCTGGCCTGTCCCGCGGCATGCCTGACGTCCGACGCTACAACCTGGCGTCGGCCGCTTTTGAAGCCGTCCCCGTGGAAGGCGCCCTGCCAGCTCCCCCTGTGCTGCGCCCCGCCGTCGAGCTTGTCCGTCCTTCCCAACCCGTACCGGAAACGTTCGGATCGTTCGCCGGCCGGGCCTCGGCCCCGTCCCGGGAAACTATCGACGCCCTGTCCCTGGCCTACAAGGTTCAGTTGCCTGCTGATGTGTTTGCCAATGGTGCACGTGCCGAACTGGAGATCGCCTGGGCCGGGGACGTCGCGCAGTTGCTAGTTGACGGTGTCCTGGTCGCGGACAGGTACTGGGACGGCTCGCCGTGGGTTCTGGAGATTGACGACGCCGGGATCACGCCCGGGGCCGACGTCACCCTCCAGATCCTCCCGCTCTCGACGGCAGCCCGGGTGGGGCTGCCCCTGGAAGCAAAACGGCGGCTCGATGCTTCGCCCGGGGACCTCGGCGTGCTGGATTCTGTGCAATTGATCCCGTGGTGCAGTTGGGATGAGAAAGTCTAGATCCAAAGCGCCGTCACGACCTTCTTTAAGGCCGAACCAGCCGCTGGAGCCGAAACCCGCCGTGTCGTGGCAATGTTTTGAGCCAAATAAGGTCGGGATGGCGGGTCCGCGGTCATCCTGAACTCGGATAGGCTCACCAACCATGACTGACATCATCATCGACGAACAAGGCCGTCCCGAGCCTCCGCTGGCAAGTAATGAGACCGGCACTCTCCTGGGATTCCTCGACTTCCAGCGCGCCACCCTGGCCTGGAAGTGTTCTGGGCTGGACTCGGAAGGACTTAACACCACCGTGGCGCCATCCTCGCTGACGCTGGGCGGACTCCTCAAGCACCTGGCCTATGTTGAGGACAGTTGGTTTTCGGAGTCCTTCTTCGGCCGGGAGCCACATCCGCCCTGGGACGCCGTGGACTGGAAGGCGGACCGGGACTGGGAATGGCATTCGGCCTCCGGGGACTCACCTGAGCAGCTCCGCATTCTGTGGCAGGAAGCCGTTGACCGCTCCCGTGCGCTGACCTTCGAGGCCCTGGCCGACGGCGGGCTGGACCGGTTGGCCAGCCGCCCCATGGGGGACGGGACAAGACCGAGCCTGAGGTGGATCCTGGTTCACATGATCGAGGAGTACTCACGGCACAACGGACACGCCGATTTCCTCCGCGAGTCAATAGACGGGCTCACCGGGGAATAGCCTGGCCGGGACACCTTAGGCGGTCAGGTCGCTTCTGCCGCGGTCCGTGCTGGGTGCCGCAGCACTTTCCCGGATCACCAAAGCGGGCCGTTCCGAGGAGAACCGCCGGGCTCCGGGCTCCTCGGACACGCGTGCCATGAGCAGCTCGAACCCGCGCTGGCCCAGCCCGAAAAAGTCCTGGTGGGCTGTGGTGAGGGGCGGGGTCCACAGTCCGGAGAGCGGGTGGTTATCGAATCCCACCACGCTGACGTCCTCCGGTGTGCGGAGTCCCTCATCGGCCAGGCCGCGGATGACGCCCATGGCGATTTCATCGTTACCGCAGAAGACTGCCGTCACAGACCCGTCCCTGGCCAGGGCCTGCCCGATGGCCCGCCCCGATTCGGGCAACCACGAAGCATCCAGGGCAGGCGGTATGGGGGCGCCGGCTTTCCGAAGCGCCCTGCGCCAGCCCGTGGTGCGCCCATCTTCCCGGCGGGACGGCGGGACACGCACGTGATGGACTGTGCGGTGGCCCAGGCCCAGGAGAAATTCAGTCAGTTCCGCAGCCGCGCTGGATTCGTCCAGGACGGCCTGCGGCACCTGGGTTTCGCGAACCCCGGATATGGCAACAGTGGGGATGTGCTCGGGCAGACGCTGCAGCGCAGCCACGCCGGGAGCGTCGAACTTCAGGGCCACGATTCCGGCGAGGTCCTGGCCCACAACCAGCGAAACTGCGCGTTCGACGTCGTCCTCTTCAATGGAATCAACCACGGTGATGGACACGATGTAGCCGCGCGCCCGCGCGGCTTCCTCTATGCCCCGGATGGTCTCCGCGTATCCGTAGCGTGAGGTGTTGCCGGCGATCACCGCCACCACTGATGATTGCCGTGATGCCACCGACCTGGCCGCCGCGCTGGGCCGGTACTTCAGCAGGGCGATCGCGTCCATCACGCTTTGGCGCTTTTCCTCGCTCACCTTCGCGGCGCCGGTCAGCACCCGGGAGACGGTAGGTACCGAAACGCCGGCGAGCCGGGCGACGTCGGCAATGACAGGAGGGCGTTGCTGCTGCTTCTTAGTAGTCAAAGTGAGCCCGTCAGTTCGTGTGGGGGCGGCACGATGCTTCTCAGCCCCGCGCCGCACGCCGCCCCCCAGTGAGTTCAGACGCGTTGCTCGAGCTCATTTGACCGCGCCGCTTGTGATGCCTGAGATGATTTTACGCTGTGCAATGACGAACGTGATCAACAGCGGCAGGCTCATCAACGTGATGTACGCGAAGATCAGGTGCCAGTTTTGGAGGTACAGTCCGGCGCTGGCCACTTGGTAAAGGTTCAAGGGCAACGTATCCAGCCGGCCGCCCACCACAAAGAGCGCGTAGAAGACGTCATTCCAGATGTACAGGCAGATCAGGATGGTGGCCGTCGCCAGTACCGGGACCAGCAGCGGAAGGATGATCCTGACGAAAACCTTCACCGGGGAGGCGCCGTCAACCCGGGCAGCCTCCTCGAGTTCGGGCGGAATGGTCCGCACAAACCCGGTCACGAAGAAGATCACCGTTGAGAGGTACATCCCCATGTAAACGCCGATCATACCGACGGCGGTGCCGGCCAAACCCATCTGCCGGAGCAGGAGGACGATAGTCACGACGGCGGGCGGCAGGACGATCCCGCTGATGGCGACGGCGTAGACAATTGCCATACCTTTTCCTCCGCGCCGGCCCAGAACCCAGGCCGCCATGGAGCCGAGGATGAGGACACCGAAGACGGCGGGGACCATGACAAGCAGGCTTCCGAAGAAACCCGTCAGCATCCTGCCCTCGGAAAAGACCTGACCGAAGTTCTCGAGAAGCTGCCACTGGCTGGGTGGCGTGAGGTTGGGGTTGAGGGCCTCGGCCTGGTTTTTGCCGGCGGTGCTGAGCACCAGCCAGAAAGGGACTCCGAGCAGTAGGACTGCGACTGTCACGGCGACAATCGGCTGGACGGGAAGGGACTTACGGGCCGCTTTCACAGTACGTCCTCTCGCTTGCGAAGCATCTTAATCAGCGGGAACGCCAGGACGGCAACCGCGAGGAACAACACAAGGCTCATGGTGGTGGCCTGGGCAAAGAGCCCCTGGCCGAAGGTGCGGAAGATGAAGATGTTTAGGAGCTCGGTGGAGCCGCCGGGGCCACCCTCGGTGGTGGCCTGGACGACGTCGAACCCGTTCATTGAACCCAGCAGTGCTGTGGCCACATTGAACGTGACGGCAGGTGCCAAGAGTGGGAAGCGGATCTCCCGGAGGGTGGTCCACCAGGAGGCGCCGTCGAGCCTTGCGGCCTCGAGCACGTCGTCGTTGATGGTTTTCAGCCCGGCCAGGTAGATCAGCATCGAGAGTCCCATCCACTTCCAGGAGTGAACCAAGGCGACGACGACGATGGTCCACGTGGTGTCTCCGAGCCAGGGAATGGTGACGTCGGTCCCGGTAATGAAGCCAAGGATGCCGTTGAGGGCGCCTTCTGGTTTCAGGAGCGCCTGGAAGATGTAGCCGACGGCGAGGGCGGACATAATCACGGGGATGAAGAACGCCACCCGCACTGCCCTGTTCACTCGTGTGTCCCGTTCCAGCAGCAGGGCCAGGATCAGCCCGAAGAGGTTCTGGAAAACGGCCACCAGCACGGCGTATATCAGCGTGACGCGCAGTGCGTTAAGCAGGGTTCCGCTGTTGAAAAGGGTGACGAAGTTATCCACCCCGACGAAGCCGATGGATGACTTGAAGCTGGACCAGTTGGTAAAGGCATAGATGAAGTTGAACAGGGTGGGAATGAAGAAGAAGACAACAAGGACTGCAAGGGCAGGGATCAGGAACCACAGGGGGTGGTCGTTCTTCCCTCCCCGCCGCTTGGCCTTGCGGATATCTTCGACGCGGACGACGTCCTGGCGGGACATGACTGCGGTCACGTCTGGTCCTTTCTGGAGCGGAGTGCCGGGCATAATGCCCGGCACTCCCTCAGTGGGTTAGAGATACCGGCTGCCGGTTAGAAACCGGCAGCGCCTTGAGCCTTGGCCAGCTCAGCGAACTGGTCCTGGGTCGCCTTCGCTACTTCTTCAGGCGTCTTGGTTCCCTGGATCATGTCTGCGAGGAAGATGTACAGGTCGGGGTTGGCGATGGCTTCGGCCTGCATGGATCCCACGGACGTACCCAAGGAATCGCTGACGGCCAGCAACGCATTGGGAACAGTTCCCGGGGTCTTGACTGCGTCCTGAAGTGAGACGGTCGACTGCGCGGTGACGAAATCACCGTAGCCCTGGCCGAGCCAGTAGCTCAGCAGCTGACGGGATGCGGCTTCACGCTTGGCGTCACCGGTCTTGAAAGCCACCAAAGCATTGCTCTGGTCCGGGATGAAGGTACCAACGTTGCCGCTCGGGGCAATCGGGAAGAATCCGATCTTCTTGTTGAGCGTTTCGGTGTCCGATTGTGCCTGCAGCTGGGAGAAGAAGGAGTTGACCTGGACGGCCATGGCGGCTTTTCCGGAGAGCAGCGCCGCACCTTGGTCCTCGAAGGTTGCGGTCTTGATGTCCTCGTTGAACAGGCCTTCCTTGATGAGGTCGTTGTAGGTGTTGATGGCGCCCTGGATGGTGGGGTCAGTGAACTTTTCCTTGTTCGTGTTGACTCGGTCCCA
The DNA here is from genome assembly GCF_023062595.1 of Arthrobacter rhizosphaerae. GTDB lineage: Bacteria > Actinomycetota > Actinomycetes > Actinomycetales > Micrococcaceae > Arthrobacter > Arthrobacter rhizosphaerae. The sequence continues at coordinate 256,662 of NZ_JALLAN010000002.1, read as the reverse complement.
CAGGCCGTCCTTGGCAGCATCAGCAAGCTGAACCTGGACCCACCACTGGGTCGCCCAGCGGTCGCCTCCCATTTCGTAGAAGGGGGTTACACCCTGGCCCTTGAGGTCACGGCCCAGTTTGATGAAGGAGTCCCAGTCTGCCGGCACGCTCTTGATGCCGGCTTTTTCGAAGACTTCCTTGTTGTAGTAAACGCCTTCGACGGCGGGAGTGCTGATGAGAGCCGCATAACGGGTCTTGTCCAGGATCCCGGTAATGTCTTTCAGCGCCGGCTTTGTCGAATCAAGCCAGGGTGCGCCTTCGAGCGACTGAAGGTTTGTGGTGGCGTTCAGGGCCGTGAGCTGGGATCCTGTGGGCTGCCAAAAGGCGAGGTCCGGCTTGTCACCGGTTGCCACTTTGGTCTGGACGCCCTGTTCGTACGGGTCAGGAATGGTGACCACGTTGATCTCAGCGCCGGTCAACTTCTCAAAACCTGCGACGACGCTGTCCGGAACCTTATTTGAGTTCTGGGCTGCCCAGACGGTCAGCTTAGTGCCTTTAAGATCGGTATCGGCGGCAGGCCAGGCAGCGGGACTGTTGTTCTGGCTTCCTGATCCGGGGTCACTGCATCCCGTCAGCACGAAAGATGCTGCGGTCGCCAGAACTGCGGCGACTTTGAGGGCTTTCTTCATTGAAACTGCTCCTTGTTCTTGTATACGGATTATCCGCTTATCCGCGAACGGCCGCGGGGTAATGCAGGTTTCTCAGGCCGGACCGTCCGGAGTGAGGCGGAAGGTGCGGGCCGAAATGCCTGTGGTGGCGGCAACGGTGAGCGTTCCTTCTGTTGGATCCCAGGTGGTCTCCCATTGGGGGAGGTCAACGGGGAATACGGTTTCGATCCGAACCTTCCGCCCTGCCAGATGCGGGATGGCGAGCTGAGTCTCAGCCATGGTGCCGCGATTCCAGAGGGTGAGAAGATCTGATGCATCGGATCGAAGTCCCAGCGCAACCCAGGGATCCGTCCAGGCGGGGAGCCCGGCAGGCCAGTAGGGTCGCGAGGTACTGATGTCAGCGCGCAGGGTCTTAGAGGCAACCACTGCTTCGCGGACGAGTTCAAGTGACTGCTGGGGCATCCGGTTCAGGTACCCCGAGAGGTAGAACCGGCCCAGCAAACCGGTGGCAAGGCAGAAAGCTACTTCTTCCCTGCTCATTTCCGGTTGGGGGTACGCCCAGTTCGCGGCCTGCTCCGGAAGCATGGAGAGTGGTGCGGCTGCAGCGATGGGCGGATATTTGAGGAAATCCTGCTGATCCGAGGTGGACTGCATGGCCAGCCGCGACAGGATCGCGAAGTCCGTCCGCATGGCGCCCGAAGAACAGTTTTCAATGACCAGGCCTGGATGCCTGTCCAGCATCCGGTCCAGCCACTGTAGATGCGCCCGGTTGTGCTCCAGGAGCCCATCCCCGAGGCTGTCGGAGTTGTGGTCTGTCCCGGCGCCAGGGTCAATGTTGTAGTCCAACTTGAAGAAGCCAATGCCGAAATCCTTGACCAGCCGGTCGACGACCGCGTCCAGGTGACTGACTGCAGCAGGGTGACGAAGGTCCAGGTGGTACCGGCCGTGTTCAACCAGCCGCTGCCCGTGCCTTTGCAGGAATGCCTCGTCCGGCAGCACCTGCGCAAGAGGGCTGCGTACCCCCACTACCTCCGGCTCCAACCAGAGTCCGGGAACCAGCCCGGCGTCCTTAATGGCGTGGACCACAAGTTCCAGCCCTCCGGGGAAGCGGGTGGTGGACGGCAGCCATTCCCCCACGCTGTCCCACCAGTGGCCGCTGTCGTCGTACCAGCCGGCGTCGATGCAGAAGATTTCCGCGCCCACCTCGGCAGCCGCGGTGATAAGTGGAAGGAGTTTCTCGGTGGTGGGGTCGCCATTGAGGGTGTTCATATAGTCGTTGAAGACGGCGCCGAGGGTGCTGTTGTCCAAGTGCTCCCGGCGGGCAGAGCGGCGGAAGCGGGTGAGTTCGCCCATGGCCCCGGCGAAGTCGCTGGAGAAAGCCACTGTGGCGGGCACCGATGTAAACGACGCACCGGGGGCGAGGACTTTCGTCCAGGAAGAGTCCCGGTCGGTAGGCCCTGACAACGTGAAGTACCCGCCGGCGGTGTCCTCGCCGATCTCCCAGCGCCAGGCGCCGTTGTGTTCGATCTGCCACGCCCAGGAGGCGGCGAAGTCTCGCGATTCCAGCGCGGCGACCGGAAGGTTCTTCCCGGTTGACCAGGCACCCGTCGACACCACCGTCATTGCCCCGCGGGGATTGTGGCCCGTCCAATCCTCGCCCAGTTCGGGGAAGTCACTGCCCCGCAGGCTGTTGCGCTCCCACCGTCCCTCGCCAAGCCAGTCGCTGGTTCCCGAGATCCGCTCCCAGGAGCCGAAGGAATCCTCGACGCCGGTACCCGGCCTGATGCCGAAGCCTGCGGACCACGACGGCACCGCCTGCAGCACTACGTCCCCGGTACCGGTATTGGTGACAGTCACGGCGGACCGAACGGCTGCAACGCCATTGAGCATTTCAAAGTCCGCGGCGGCTTCAAGCGAGTAGCGTTCCGAGCGGAGCAGAATCCTTAATGCGGTTCCGCCGGCGATGTCCAGGGCCTTGTGCGAAACGTACCTGAGGTCGGCTCCGACAGTTGTGTGGGACAACCTATCCGAAGCGGCAACGTGGCCGCCGGCCGCAGTGAGAATCTCCACTGCCGGCATCGGGTGATCAATGACCAGTTCCGCCTCGTCGCCTGAAACCCCGGTCAGGCAAATCGGTTGCTTGGAATCCCACTCGAAGTTGAGTGTGAAGTGTGGGTTTCCCCAGGAAAGCTTGCTCACGGTGCTCCTCGTTTTTGCGAGTCGCACGATTCCTCAACCACACGACCATTTGATGATAGCGCTTTCAAGGCGTTTGGCAATAGATGACGCTGACGTGCTTCTACTATCCAGATTGATAGCGCTAACCCGCTAAGTTACGCCTGTGAATGGAGTTACTTTTTGTCCACATCGTGAAAATCGGCCTACCGCAGAACATGTGAAAGCGGTATCGTGTGCTGCTAAGCGGGACTTACGACGGCGCCATTTCTCCATCCCAACTCCTGGAAACCGATTTCCAGGATGCTGCCTGTCCTGGTCCTGAACAGCGGACGGTGTGACCGTCCAGGAGGAGCAACTCAATGAAGAGATTTACGGGTTCCACATACTTGGCGGTGGCGGCGCTGGCCCTGATGGGGGTGACTGTTCCCCACGCGTCCGCCCCAAACGCCGCTGCTGCCGATGAGGTGCCGGAGGTCCTGGGGGTCAACTTTTCCCAAACGACGGGCAATTTCCGGGGCGGTGCCACCGGCACGCTGTACGGCTTTGGTGACGAAGGTGCCCCGACTCCGGCGTTGATCAACGGGGCAAGGATCACCAACACGTCCCAAAAGGCACCTTTCGGTACCCAACATCCGAGCGGTGACTCCCTCAAGGTGGAGGATGGATTCTTCGCCAAGGGAGGCCAGGACATGTACGTCTACGTGCAGGATTACTACCCGGACTGGCCGTATAACGGCGGCGTCCGCCCCGGTGATTCGCGCTCCTACAACCAAGCCACCGGGACCTACACCAATGCGGCAAACGGAATCTGGGACTACCTGGAGGTGGTCGAACTCGTGGCCACCGCCGTCGCCACCCAGTCCGACCACCCCGAAAAGTACATCTTCATCCCCTTCAACGAGCCGGACCTCGGAAACTGGTACGGCAACTGGACAACCATGAAGACCACATTCCTGAATGACTGGAACGCCACCCACGCCAAGATCCAAAGCGTGTACGCCGCGAAAGGCCTTGGACACGCGAAGATCGGCGGCCCGGGCGACGCCGGATGGAAGGCCCAGCGTTCCTCAGATATCTTGGACTTCGCCAAAGCGAGCAATACATTGCCGGACATCTTCATCTGGCACGAGCTCGGAATCCAGCAACTCGCAACGTTCCGGTCCCACCTGACCGCCTACCGCAACATGGAAACCGCGAAGGGCATTCCTGCGATTCCGGTAAACATCACTGAGTACGGCATGCTGCGGGATATGGGCGTGCCAGGCCAGCTCATCCAGTGGTTTGCCATGTTCGAAGACGAGAAGGTGGATGCCCAAACCGCCTACTGGAACTACGCCGGCAACTTCTCAGACAATTCGGCCCGCCCGAACGGAGCCAACGCCGGATGGTGGATGTTCAAGTGGTACGGGGACCTTCAGGGCAGCACCACGGTAAACGTCACGCCGCCGCAGCTCAACGTGGCTGACACCCTGCAGGGAATCGGCGCCGTGGACAACGTCAACAAGCGCGCCACGGTCCTCTTTGGCGGCACCAGCAAGGACGTTTCCGTGGACCTGAGCGGGATTGATCCCGCTGTCTTCGGCTCCAAGGTGGACGTCGAGGTCCGCGAAGCCGCTGTCACAGGCGCCGAAGGCCTCGCCGGAACTCCCCGCGTCATCAAGGCGCTCGAAGGCGTCACAGTCACGGACGGAAAGCTCAAGTTCGACGTCGATACGTACGACCGTTACGCCGCTTACCAGGTAATCATCACGCCGGAGCAGGGCCGGCCCGTTACTGTCGATGGCACGTGGAGCCAGTCAGTCGAAGCTGAGAACACCGCCCTTACCAACGCCACGGCATTCACCCAGGATCCCCAGGCCGGCGGCGGCTGGAAGTTCCTGGCCTCCGGCGGCAAGGACGTGGGAGCCTTCAACACTGTCCAGTCCAAGGCCGACTGGACAGTCACGGTTCCGCGGACCGGAACCTACCGGTACCAGGTCATCGGGTCCACCCCTGGCGTGCCCGGACGGCACGCCCTCTTCGTGGATAACGTCAACACCAAAACTGTGCAGTACACAGCTGATCTTGCCCTCAATGCCACCAGCAAGTGGCAGTACCGCGGCAGCGCCGAAGTAACCGTCCAACTCACGGCAGGCACGCACGTGCTCTCACTTCGGACCAGCGCGGACGGCACCACCAAGCTGCCGAACTCGGACATTACCCTGGACAAATTCGTCTTGACCGACGTCGCATCCGGCGAAGTAACGGCCTACGCGGCTAACACGCTGCGGCCCTTCGGCGGAGCCAAGCTGACCTGGGGAGATGCCGTGCTGGACAACCCTGCTGCTTCACGCGGTTCCATGCGCATTCAGGGCTCGGGCCAGCGGGCGGACACCTATGTGACCGCGTGGGATTCCGGCTACTACGACATCACCGCCACCTACCGGACAGCGGCGGCATCTGATCTCCGCCTTACCGCAAACGGCAAGATCGTTGCGAATTTCGCCCCGGCGCAAAAAGGCTCCTGGAAATCGACGGTCCGAGTGCACCTCTCACAGGGAATCAATGAGCTCGAGCTTACTTCCGCGGCTGGTGCCTGGGTGGAGAGCGTCACCACCACCAGGGCAGCGGCATCGGACTCTGCGGCCGTAACCATCGAGGCGGAGAACGCTACCCTTCGCGGGAGGGCAGCGGTTAGGACGCTGACTGCCAGCACCGGCAGCAACGCCTCAGGTATGAAGCTGGTGGGGAACGTGGGAGCAGGAGCTGCCGACTACATTGAAATCGCGCGGCAGGCAAAGTTCTCCGCAACCGGCGATTACAACATGGTGGTCCGCTACGCCAACGCCGAACTGTCAGGAAGCCACGACTACAACCCCCAGGTGGTGGACCGCAAGATCCGCGTAGGAGAAGGCGGAAACCCTGCCGAAGCCGGCAGCGCCTTCTTCAGGTACACCTACTCCTGGAACAGCTTCTGGGAGCGGACCATTCCGCTCAAACTGACCACCACTACTGGAGCATTGACCCTCGGCAACAGCTCCGCCTACGCGCCGGATATCGACTCCGTGACCATCGCGCCGATAGTTGTCGGCGCAGCCACCACGGTTCCGGCGGCGTGACAACCATGCTCGCGGCTTAGCTGGTTAGCAGGACCTGGTTAGGTCACTAGGAGGCAGTACACAGGCGCTCGTCCGGGTTTCCGGTCGAGCGCCTGCGTGCGTTCTTTGGTAGCCGGTCAGATCCTGGCGTGAACTCCGTGGCTGGTGGGCCGGCCGTAGGACGCTGTCCCCAGAAATTCGACGGCGACAAACGGCTCTGAGCCCACCACCCATTCATCATGTCCCGGCGGCAAAGTGTAGGTGTCATTGGCACGTATTTTGGACCGGATACCTTCGGCAGTTTCGACTTCCAACACTCCAGAAAGGCAGAATCCCAGGTGATTGTGCTGGCAGTAATCGGTCTCCTCCAAGGGTTTGATGCTCTCGGACCACCGCCAGCCTGGCTCGAGAATCAGACGCACCACGGAGAAGTCATCCACGGTGACCAGATCAAACTCGGCCTTATCCGGACACCGTTTCTTGTCCGGGGCATCGAAGGATTTAACTGCGAGGGCACTAACAACAGTCACGGACATTTGAGACCACCTGTTGACGAAGGTTATGGGTGCTTGGGGGCGGCACCAAGCTGATGGGATACCGGCCGACGCCCTCATTTTCGAGGGTCGGAACCGGGGAATTTGCGGCGCTGTCCCCCGCAGCGCAGCTGTGCTCAACAGATCCTTGCTGACGTATTTCAAAGGTAGACCTCCGCCGCTGTAAGTCAATGGGCGCAGGAATCCAACGCGTCAGCGTCAGGACGCCTTGTCCGAGGAGACGCCCAGTTCGTTGGAGACAGTGCGGGCGGTTTCAAGCAGCGCCGCTGTCACCTTTTCAAGCTCAGCCTTGTCCACGTCTTCGGCAGGGAAGACCACCGTGATGGCCAGGGGCAGCGAGTCGACCGAAGAAAAGACGGGAGCGGCTACCGAGGAAACGCCAGGGATAATCCCGCCCGAGGTCACCGCGTAACCGGCGTGGAGGACTTCCTGCCGCTTCCTGTTGATCTCGGCGTCGGAGTACGCCTCGGCGCTCAGGCGTGCGCGGTCGGCAGCCAACACAGCGGCTGACATCGATTCGGGCAAGTAGGCGAGGAAGATGAGCCCTCCCGAGGAGGTTAACATCGGGAGTTTGGCACCGACTCGAACGTTGAAAGGCAGTGCGTGCGATCCGTAATCCCAACGGACCACGACAGGTCCGTCTTCGCCCCAAACGGAAAGATTCACCGAGTGGCCGCAGGCGTCCCGAAGCCTCATGGCGTAGTCCGAGGCCACCGAGACTTCATTGGTCCGGCGTAGCGATTCTGCGCCTAGCCGCCGCATCGCGGGACCGAAGTCGTATCTGCCTGTCTTCGGTGATTGTGAGGCAAGTCCGGAGCGGACCAGGCTGACCAGGTAGCGGTGCGCCTTGTTGGCCTGGAAGCCGCTGCGCTCAGCGATTTCGGAGAGCGGCATGGGCCCGCCGCCGTCCTCGAGAGCCCGCAGTATCCGCATCGCCAACTCAACGGATTGGATGCCCTGGCGCTCCGCGGCCGACTCCTGCTCCGACTCGCTCAAATCAGCTCACTCCCCTGTCTTTCCCAAAACTGTTGGTTCCCAAAGAACTGCTGGTTCCCGGGATAGCCAAAACACTTGCCGCACCCCGGCCTGCTTGGCGGCAGGTTCGGGGTGCGGCCAGTGTACTTGGTCTTTGAGGCCTCTGTTCCTGCCTAAGCTTCGGCGGCAGGTACCTTGAGGGACAGGGGTGCGGGCTCAGGAACCGAAATCGTCTTCACCCTGACGCGTGGCACCAGTATCGATGCAAAGGCTCCCACCACGGCCGGGATAGCAAAGGCGTAGAAGTTCCATTCCACGGAGAGCCCTGAAGTCATGACCCAGGCGCCCAATGACGGTCCCACGATGGCACCCACGCGGCCGAAGGACAGAGCCCATGCCAATCCGCTTCCTCGGATGTCGTCCGGGTAGCGGGTCAGGATGAAGCCATTGACCAGAATCTGGGAACCGATGAAGCCCACCCCGCTGAGGAACATAAAGATAAACAGAATGACCACGTTGGGGTTCACGCTCATCACCAGAAGGCTGACCGCGCCGGTGAGGAAGGCGACGACGACCACCGGCTTTGCGCCGATGCGGTCGGCAATCCGGCCGCCGATGATGACTCCGACAGCGACGCCGATCCACATGGCGGCGGTCTGCAGCAGTGCCGAACCCAGGGAATAGCCGTTGGCCTGCATCATGGTGGGGAGCCAGGCAGTGATGCCGAAGACCAGCAGGAGGCCACAGAACGTCATCACCCAGAACAGCAGTGTGGCACCGGCGATCCCGGGAGCAAACAGCGGGCCGATTCCAGCAAGGTGCCGTTTGCCGGCCAGCGTCAGTACCGGTGTCGGCAAGCCCATCGACTCGCTGAGACGGTGTGCCTCGGCAACCTTGCCGGTCCGGAGCAGGTGGACAGGAGGAACCGGTAGCAGTTTCCATGCGAACGGCAGGATGACCAGAGCTGGAATGACTCCGATGATGTACAGCCAACGGAACGAGGTGGAAGGGAGGAGTGCCGCGCCCAGCAGCGGGGCTGCAAGCCCGCCCGCTGCATAGCCGGCCATGACTATTCCGGTGTTGCGGTTACGGTGCTGAGGGACGGAAAGATCTGCCACATAAGCCAGGAGCGTGGGCAGGACGATACCAAGCCCGAGGCCAACGAACGCCCGGCCAATTCCGAAAAGTGCCACGTTCTGGGCCACGGCCGAGACCACCATGCCCGCGGAGAAAACCATGCAGCTTGCCAGAATCAGCCGCAGGGCTCCGATCCTGCGCATCAAGGCACCGGCGAGGGCTGCGCCGATCAGCATTCCGGCTCCCACGACTGAGCCCAGGACACCGGCTGACGCCTTGTCGATGGCCAGCGACTTGTCGGCCAGCAGAGCGGGAACTGAAACGCCATAAACGGCGAGGTCGTACCCCTCGAGCATGGCGATGACAAAGGCAACGGCCAGCAGCATGCGTTCGGTAATGGTGCGGACTTCCCCAGGCCCGGCTTTCTTATGGATTGTGGACATGGCTTACACTCCTACTGATGCTGCCGTGCTGCTCACCGTTGAGCAGGCTTTTTGGTATTCATGGACGAGGGATTCGTACTCGCTGGCTGTGCGCGCGGCGCCGAACACATAAAAATCAGGACGGACCAGGACAGCGCCGCAATCGTTGTCCCGGAACCAGTTCAGGTAACTCCCGTTGACGTCTGTAAAGGAACCGCTGACCTCGCCGGAATCCGGGTCAATCACGACGACGTCTCCGCACTCGGTTGTAGCGGACAGGGCTGCCTCCGAGTACCACCTGGCATCGCAGAGGAGACGGAATCCGTAGCCGAAGACGTCGTCGAACAGGGCTGACGTGGTATCAGTCCGGACTTCGTCCTGGATGAAAAGCCGGCCGTTGGCGGGATGGTCGGTGGTTGCAATGAACCCCGGCCCCAGCCCCGGAAATCTCAGTTTCTCCGGCTTCATATTGTTCCGGCGGTTTTCCAGGAACTGGAGGTCACGCTGCCGGGCCTTCTCAGGATCACGCATGGTCTGGACCTTGCCGAGCTCGATACCCTTCTGGACAACTGCCGCAACATGGGGCTCGCGCTCGGTCTGGTAGCTGTCAAGAACAGTGTCCTCGGCCCTGCCCGTGAGCACAAGGTCAAGTTTAAAAGCGAGGTTCTGGGCGTCCCGGATCCCGGAGCACATCCCTTGACCGAGGAACGGCGGCATCTGATGGGCGGCATCTCCCGCCAAGAGAATCCGCCCCTGCCGCCACGACCCGGCTATGAGGGAGCGGAAGGTGTACGTTGCCACGCGGATGAGCTCTGCCTGATTCGGCGACAGATAATTGACTACCCTGGCCCATACCTTCTCAGGATCCCGCTCCACAAGAAAGGCCTCTTCGGAATCGAGCATAAAGCTGAAGCGGTGGTGGGAGGGGCCCAGCGAAATGACGGACTGGGGCTGCCGCGGATCGCAGACCTGGCGTGCGTGCGGGAGGTCAACCTCACCGGTGAGCCGGAAATCGCAGACCAGCCATGGTTCGGAAAAGCCGAAGTCTTCCAGCTCTGAACCCAACCATCCGCGCGTAAAGCCGTTCCCGCCGTCGCACGCCACCACATAGCCGGCGGTGACAACGCCGTCCGGGCAGTTCACCTCCACACCGTCTGCGGTTTCTGCGTAGCCGTCGACCGGTGAGTTGAACCGCACGGTCACGTTGGGCAGGGACCGGCAAAGACGGCCCAGGGCGTCCTCGAGCTCAGGCTGGTACATCATGTACCACTCCGCCCACCCCGACGCCCCCTTGAGGGCGAACTCGTGTTCAATCAGCAGTTCACCGGAGGCGTTGCGCCACTCGTAATTGCGCTGGGCGTTGACCTTGGGGAGCAGTTCCTGTGCGATCCCCAGGCGGGCGAAGGTCCGCATGGTTTCGTCGTCGAAAATAGCGGCACGGGGCAGGTTGTAGAGCCCTGAGTATCTTTCCAGCACCACCACCTTGTGTCCGGCCTGGCCCAGCAGCGCTGCCGTGGCCATTCCCACCGGGCCGTACCCCACAACGGCAACATCAAATTTTTCCATCGTCATCCTCAAATTCCCTGGATCGGACCACTCCTGTGATCCTTGACACAGTGCCAGAGTAGGATTCATTATTAGTGAAGTCAATGCATATTAGTGAATTGATTTACGGCCAAAGGAGATCGTTATGAAGAAGATTGCCCTCGAAGAACACTTCGTCACTCCGGACCTGGTGGGGTACGGAGCCAGCACCAGTTCCATTGCCCAGCCCCAGGCGTGGGCCGATGCCTCGAGGCGGCTTCTCGACTTCACCGAAGAGCGACTTCCTGAAATGGACCTCCACGGAATCGACATGGAAGTCCTCTCCTTGAACTCCCCCGGCATCCAGGCGGAGAAGGATCCGGCAACCGCGGTGGCCAAGACCAAAACGGTTAATGACTTCCTCGCCGGAGTCATGGCGGAACGCCCCACCCGCTTCTCGGGCTTCGCAGCCCTTCCCCTGCAGGACCCCCAAGCCGCAGCCAAGGAACTACAACGTGCTGTCACTGAACTTGGCATGAAGGGTGCCCTGGTCAACGCCCACACCAACGGCATGTACCTCGATGACCCCAAGCTTCGTGTCGTCTGGGAAATGGCCGAAGGACTCGACGTGCCGCTGTATCTGCACCCGGCCAACGGCGTGGACACCGCAGATGTGCTGAGCGGGCATCCTGAGCTGGTTGGCCCCATGTGGAGCTGGGGCATCGACACGTCCACCCACGCGCTCAGGTTGATTTTCGGCGGAGTGTTTGACGACTTCCCGAACGCCAAGCTGCTGCTGGGACACATGGGCGAGGGCCTGCCGTATGTCCTGTGGCGGCTGGACTCCAGGTGGGACTTCCACAATCACCACGGCATCGAACTGGCCAAGGGAAAGCCCTCCGAATACCTTCGGGACAACCTCTATATCACCACCAGCGGAGTGTGTTCCCCCGCTCCGCTGCTGTGCGCGATGCTTGCGGTGGGTGCAGACCACATTCTCTTTGGTACTGACTACCCCTTCGAGACCATCGAGGAAGCAGCGAAGTTCCTGGACACCGCACCCATCAGTGAATCGGATCGCGAGAAGATCAGTTTCCGCAACGCCGAGAAGCTTTTGCGGCTGGGCAGCAGTGCGGATGCGGCAACCGGACTGGTTTCTGCCGGAGCCGTTTAGGAAGTAGATCAATGACTCTGACTTTTGAGCATGTGACTTTGGGACAGCGCGTCCGTTTCGGCACGGGGAAGGCTGCGCAGAACCTCAGCGCCGAAGTGGATCGTCTCGGTGCAACGCGGGTCATGGTGATTGCCAGCGAGTTCGAAGCGCCCATCGTGGAGAGGGTCAGCGCAGGCATCGACGTCGCCCTTTATTACAGCGATGTAGCACCGCATGTGCCCATCGAAAAGGCAGAGAAGGCCCGCGCAGCGGCAATCGAGCACGGCATCGACCTTCTCGTCTGTGTTGGTGGCGGTTCCACCACCGGGCTGGCCAAGGCCGTCGCCATGACCACGAAGCTTCCGATTATCGCGGTGCCCACCACATACGCCGGTTCGGAAGCCACCAATGTGTGGGGTCTGACGGAAGCGTCCAGGAAGGCGACGGGGGTGGACAACAATGTCCTTCCCGGAACGGTGATTTACGACGCCGAGCTGACCTTTTCGCTGCCGCCCCGGCTCTCGGTCGCTTCAGGCCTGAACGCCTTGGCACACTGCGTCGATTCCATGTGGGCTCCCCGGGCCGATCCTATTAACCAGGCACTGGGGGCGGAAGGCATTCGTGCCCTTGCCAGCGGGCTTCCCCGTATCAAGGACAATCCCCAGGACCTTCCCGGCCGGGAGCAGGCCCTGTATGGCGCCTATCTCTCAGCGGTGGCCTTCGCCTCGGCTGGTTCGGGGATGCACCATAAGATCTGCCACGTGCTCGGAGGGGCTTACAACATGCCCCACGCCGAGACCCACGCCACCGTCCTGCCGTATGTCCTTGCGTTCAACGCGCCGTTCGCGCCTGACGCGGAGCGCCGGATTGCGGCGGCGTTGGGGGCTGACGACGCCGTCACCGGGCTTAACGCTCTCCGCTCCACTCTGGACGCGCCAACTGCGCTGAAGGAACACGGCCTCCTGGAGGCCAACATCCCTCAAGCCGTGGAACTGATCCTGCCGGCCATTCCTGCCGGAAACCCCCGCCCTGTCACAGCGGCGAATCTGGAGGAACTCCTCCGTGCCGCCTACTCCGGAACCACCCCGGCCTCTGATCCAGCAACCTCTGATCCAACCAGGAACAAGGAAGCCAGCCATGTCTGAGACAATCCAAAGCAGCCGGCATCTGCGTCCACACGAAATCACTGCCGAGCAGGCCGCCGTCGAGCAGTCCCTTGTGGACACCGTCGTCGCTTCTTTCGATAAAACGGAAGACCCCCGGCTCAGGCAACTCATGCAGTCCCTGACCCGGCATCTGCACGCCTTCATCCGCGAAGTGCGCCTGACCGAGGAGGAATGGAACGCGGGCATCGCTTTCCTGACAGCCGCCGGCCACATCACTGATGACACCCGGCAGGAGTTCATCCTGCTCTCGGATGTCCTCGGAGCCTCTATGCAGACCATCGCCATCAACAACCAGGCTCACAAGAGCGCCACCGAGGCCACGGTTTTTGGACCCTTTTTCGTCACCGATGCGCCGGAGATCCCCATCGGCGGGGACATCGCCGGAGAAGCCGCGGGGCAGCCATGCTGGGTTGAAGGAACAGTTACCGATACTGAGGGGCGTCCTGTCCCGGGGGCGCGGATCGAGGTCTGGGAAGCGGACGAAGACGGTTTTTACGACGTCCAGTACACAGACCACCGGGTTGCCGGACGCGCCCACTTGTTTTCGGACGAGGACGGCAAGTACGCGTTCTGGGGCCTCACCCCGACGCCCTATCCGATTCCCCATGATGGACCCGTCGGCAAAATGCTTGAAGCTACCGGCCGTTCCCCTGTCCGCGCCTCCCACCTGCATTTCATGGTCACGGCCGCGGGGCTGAGGACTCTGGTGACGCACATCTTCGTGGAGGGTGATCCCCGGATCGATATCGGCGACAGCGTCTTCGGCGTCAAGGAATCCCTGATCAAAAGATTCGAACTCCAGGCGCCGGGCAGGCCAACTCCCGACGGCCGGGACTTGTCCGGCCGCGACTGGGCCCGCACGCGGTTCGACATTGTCTTGGCCCCGGCTGAGGTCTGAGCATTGCCATGCAGCTAAGCCACGGATTGTCCCTGTTCTGCGCCATCGCCTTGCGAAAAGCAGTCGAAGAGCGACTCCTTGAATTCAGGCAAGTGTCAGGGCAAACGGTGGAAGCACACTATGCTCCGACGAACGTTCTCCTCCAGGAAATCGACGACGGCGCCCGCCCGGATGTCGTCATCGGCGTCACCGCAGCCGTGGAGCGGCTGGGGGCAACGGGGTTCCTGGATCCCACCTCGCTGGCGCCGTTCGCTAAGTCCGGCATCGGCGTCGCGGTTCCTCCCGGGACGGACCCTCCAGACGTTTCCACCGTAAGGTCGCTCATCGCTGCCCTGATGGCGGCGCGCTCCGTAGCCTACTCACGGAACGGACCTAGCGGCGTCTATTTTGCCCGGTTATTGAGGGAGCTGGGCATCTCGGAACACGTGAACCAAACGGCGGCCATAGTGGATCACGGATTTACCGCCTTGGCGCTGCTGGACGGGCGATCTGACCTGGCCGTGCAGCAATTGAGCGAGCTTCAGGCCGTTCCGGGAGTCAGGATTGCCGGACCTCTTCCGGACCCGGTTCAGCACCACACCCATTTCTCCATCGCGATGGACTCCAGACCGGTCAACCCGGAATCGGCGGGGAACGGTCCCGCCGTCGAGCTTTTCACCTTCCTGACGACAGGGGCAGCTGCTTAGCCAGGAGCCGCAACAGTCGCTGACAAACTGGCGATAAAGAAGGATGCGGCGGCGCGCATGAACCTGTCCTCCGTGTCCCGGCGGACGAAGTGGGATGCGCCCTCAAAGACCTCCACGCGGGCGCCGGCTTCCAGGGCAAAACGCTGGTGTTCAGGCGTGATCCCGGTTCGAACTGTTCCCGTGATGATGAGGACGGGAACGGTGGAGTTCGTCAGGGTAGCAACCAGGTCCGGCCATGGCGTTGCGGGAATAACGTTGCCGTTCAGGACGACGCGGGGATCGCAATCCTCCTGCGCCTGGCAGCTCCGGAGTATCTCAGCGGCACTCCAGTTGGGCCATTCGCGCTTCCTGATGGCCCTGCGCTCCGGAGCTGTTCTTGACTGGACGTCAACAAGGTGTGCGTGGGCGCTTTCGGCCACACTGCGCTCCTGAAAAGGTGTGACGGGAAGCCGCCAAAAGGGATCTTCGAGGAGCACGCCCGCCGGAACAAACGTTCCCCTTCCGGACTGCAAAGCCGCCGTCGCGACGGCTGCTGCCACCCCGCCACCGGCAGAATGCCCGTAGTACAGCGCGGGGAGGCTCTCCAGTACCTGAAGCTCCGCGGCGCTGAAGGTTTCGAGAACGTCCTGCACCATAACGTCCCCTGGATGCCTCTGAAGATCGTCATCTGACCAGCGGGGCGAGTTCCCGTGTCCGCGCAGGTCCAAGGCCAGGACCGCCCAACCGGCGGAAACCCAGTCCGGAAAAGCGGCCTCCAGGCACGCCGCCGACTCCACGAGGCCGTGGATGGCAACAACGACCGCGGTGGGCGCTGCGTCCGGCAGCGACAAACGGTAGGACAACACTCTTTGGCCTCCTTGAAACTCTGCCATTAAGGACCGCCCCAAGGCCTTCTTTCGGAAAACGATATCCCACTTGCTCGGTATCGGCCATCAGCAGGACCCCGTCAACGTGAGCTGACTCACAAGGCTGCAACCTCGTCGCAACCCTCGCGCCCCTACTGTGAAGACAACGGCCATCGTCCTGCTCACCCACACATGGCGATGAATGCACTGCCAAGGCAGGCCAAGAAATTCCGGCCTTCGGTGCCGTTCCACACTTATTGCCAGTGCACCGGTTGGTGCCGGCACAAACGAAGGACTATCGACAATGACGACGATGCAAGCAGCTGTAGTTACTGAGTTCGGCACGGATCTTCAGGTCCAGGACCTTCCGATCCCCACCCCTGGCCGTGGGCAGGCCCTCGTGAAGGTGCTGACTACGGGAGTATGCCACACGGATCTCCACGCCGCAGAGGGTGACTGGCCGGTGAAGCCTTCACCACCCTTCATTCCTGGCCATGAGGGCGTGGGCGAGGTAGTGGCTCTTGGTGATGGCGTCACCGACCTGGCAGTTGGTGACCTGGTGGGCAACGCGTGGCTCTGGTCGGCATGCGGGGATTGCCAGCACTGCCGTACCGGGTGGGAAACACTGTGCGAGGTTCAGCAGAACGCCGGGTACAGCGTGGATGGCTCTTTCGGAGAGTACATGCTTGTGGACTCACGTTTTGCAGCCCGCATTCCAGCCGGTTCTGACCCGGTGGAGGTGGCGCCGGTGCTTTGTGCAGGGGTGACGGTCTACAAGGGCCTGAAGATGACCGAGACCAGGCCGGGCCAGTGGGTCACCATTTCCGGAATCGGCGGACTAGGCCACATCGCGGTCCAGTATGCCGTGGCCATGGGCCTGCGCGTTGCTGCTGTGGACATCGCCGATGACAAGTTGGCCCTCGCAAAGCAGCACGGAGCCGAATTGACAGTCAACGCCTTGCACGAAGATCCCGCCGAAGTCATCCAGCGCGAAACCGGAGGTTGCCATGGAGTCCTGGTCACTGCAGTGCACCCGTCAGCGTTCGGTCAGGCGATCGGTATGGCCCGCCGTGGTGGCACTATTGTGTTCAACGGTCTGCCGCCGGGAGATTTCCCCGCGCCGATCTTCGAGATTGTGCTCAAGGGCCTGACCGTCCGCGGCTCAATTGTGGGCACCCGGCAGGATCTGGAGGAGGCTCTGGACTTCTACGCCCAGGGCAAGATCCACCCGACGGTATCCACCCGGAAACTCTCGGAAATCAACGCCGTCCTTGACGAGATGAAGCACGCCAAGATCGACGGCCGCGTCGTTATCCAGTACTGAGGCCATACCTCCCCAAGCAGGTAGCAGCAGGTGTCGTTTTGGAAGCTCAAAAGGACACCTGCTGCTACTCAGTTGGGCCCAGTGTCAGAAGTCAGGCCTGGCCCTTTCCCATTGCAGGTAATTCAGTAGAAGCACGAGGTTCCACCATGTCCAACGCCCAAACCGTTGAGGACTGCAGCTTCCCGCCGTCCGAGGAGTTCACTGCCCGGGCTGTGGTCACGGGGGCGGATTACGCAGAGGCCGACGCCGACCGTCCCGCGTTCTGGGCACGGCAGGCGAGGGAATTGCTGACGTGGGACCAGGACTTCACCCAGGCACTGGACTGGTCCACGCCGCCGTTCGCGAAATGGTTCGTGGGCGGTAAAGTCAACGCCGCGTACAACGCCCTGGACCGGCATGTCGAGAACGGGCTCGGTGACCGGGTGGCCATCTACTTCGAGGGCGAACCCGGCGATACCCGCACCTACACCTACGCCCAGCTCACCGACGAGGTCAAGAAAGCCGCGAACGCGTTCGAATCCCTGGGCGTGACAAAAGGCGACCGGGTGGCCGTATACCTGCCCATGATCCCCGAGGCCGTCATCACCCTCCTGGCCTGCGCCCGGATCGGGGCCGTGCACTCGGTGGTGTTCGGCGGCTTCTCAGCCGACGCCCTGCGCTCCCGGATCGAGGACGCCGAAGCCAAACTCGTCGTCACCGCCGACGGCACCTACCGGCGCGGGAAGCCCAGCGCCCTCAAACCCGCCGTGGACGACGCCCTCGCCCGCGACGGGCACACCGTCCGGAACGTCATCGTGGTCAAACGCAACGGCCAGGGCGTGGACTGGCACGAGGGCCGCGACCACTGGTGGGAAGACACCGTTGGCGCCGCCTCCACCCAGCACACGGCGGTGGGGCACGACTCCGAACACCCGCTGTTCATCCTCTACACCTCCGGGACAACCGGTAAGCCCAAGGGCATCCTGCACACTACCGGCGGCTACCTCACCCAGACCGCGTACACCCACAAGGCGGTCTTCGATCTGCACCCCGAAACCGATGTGTACTGGTGCACGGCCGACGTCGGCTGGGTCACCGGGCACTCGTACGTCACCTACGCACCGCTGATCAACGGCGCCACCCAGGTCATGTACGAAGGCACCCCGGATTCCCCGCACCAGGGCCGGTGGTGGGAAATCATCGAGAAGTACAAAGTCTCCATCCTTTACACCGCCCCCACCGCCATCAGGACCTTCATGAAGTGGGGCAAGGACATCCCTGCCAAGTACGACCTCGCCTCCATCCGTGTCCTCGGATCCGTCGGGGAACCCATCAACCCCGAAGCGTGGATGTGGTACCGCGAAGTCATCGGCGGAAACAACGCACCGATCGTCGATACCTGGTGGCAAACCGAAACCGGCGCGCAAATGATCGCACCCCTGCCCGGAGTCACCGCCACCAAACCAGGCTCAGCCCAAACACCGCTCCCCGGCATCGCCGTGGACGTCGTGGACGAGCAAGGCCAATCAGTACCCAACGGCTCCGGCGGCTACCTCGTCATCCGCGAACCCTGGCCCGCGATGCTCCGCGGGATCTGGGGAGACCCCCAACGCTTCAAAGACACCTACTGGTCCAGATTCGAAAACATGTACTTCGCCGGAGACGGTGCCAAAAAGGACGACGACGGTGACATCTGGCTCCTGGGCCGGGTCGATGACGTCATGAACATCTCCGGGCACCGCCTCTCCACCACCGAAATCGAATCCGCCC
This sequence comes from Arthrobacter rhizosphaerae, assembly GCF_023062595.1. Classification (GTDB taxonomy): domain Bacteria; phylum Actinomycetota; class Actinomycetes; order Actinomycetales; family Micrococcaceae; genus Arthrobacter; species Arthrobacter rhizosphaerae. Next base: position 238,386 of record NZ_JALLAN010000002.1, on the reverse strand, counting down.
TCGTCTCCCACCCCGCCGTCGCCGAAGCGGCAGTTGTCGGCGCCGCGGACACCACCACCGGGCAGGCAATCGTCGCGTTCGTCATCCTCCGCGGGAACGCCGTCGACACCGGGGACGCCACGGTCCAGGAACTCCGAAACCACGTCGGCCACGAAATCGGCCCCATCGCCAAACCCAAAACCATCCTCATCGTCCCCGAACTGCCCAAAACCCGCTCCGGAAAAATCATGCGCCGCCTCCTCAAAGACGTCGCCGAAGGCCGCGACGTCGGAGACGCCACCACGCTCGCCGACAACACAGTCATGCAGCAGATCGCGGCGTCCCTCCGGTCTTTACTACGGTGACTCAGCCAGGACCAAGACGCCTGATCAGCAGTAGAGCCTGCCGAATACCAGAGTGGTATCGGACAGGCTCTACTGCTTTCGGGCACAGCGGTGACTGGTAGCGGAGTACCTGAGGCCTAGCGCCTGCTGGTGATCGGGACCGTGAGGTGGCCTTCGAAGCAGCGCGTCACCCGGTCCGTGACCTCGTCAATGTTGCCAATGCCGTCCACCCGGGCAAGAATGCCGCGCTCGGCATACTTTGCGACCACGGCTTCCGTCTGCTCGTGGTACAGGTCAAGACGGTGGCGGATCACGGTCTCATTGTCATCGCTCCGGCCTGTTTCCTTGGCACGGCTCAATAGGCGGGTAACCAGTTCCCCATCGTCGGCCGTCAGCTGCAGGACGACGTCGAGCTGCTGGTCACCGTCGGCGAGGATCCGGTCGAGATAGTCCACCTGGGCGGTGGTGCGGGGGTAGCCGTCCAGGAGGAAGCCGCCGTCGACGTCGTCTTCACTGAGGCGGTCACGCACCATCTTGTTGGTGACGCTGTCCGGAACAAAGTCTCCATTGTCCATATACGTCTTGGCTTCGACGCCGAGAGGCGTCTCCCCTTTGACCTTGGCACGGAAGATATCGCCGGTGGAGATCGCGATAACTCCGAGGCGTTCGGAAATCCGTTCCGCCTGGGTGCCTTTGCCGGAACCGGGCGGGCCAATAATCAACATTCTCGTCATTCAGATAACCCTTTCGTAGTGCCTTCGTGAAATGTGTTTGCTGCTCAACCGGGCTCTAGAAGAAGCCAAGCTTGTTTTCTGAGTGGCTGACCAGGAGGTTCTTGGTCTGCTGGTAGTGGTCCAGCATCATCGAGTGGTTTTCGCGTCCGATGCCTGAGGACTTGTAGCCGCCGAACGCCGCACCTGCCGGGTAGGCATGGTAATTGTTGACCCAGACCCTGCCGGCCTGGATTTCGCGGCCGGCGCGGTAGGCGACGTTGCCGTTGCGGGACCAGACCCCGGCGCCGAGCCCGTAGAGAGTGTCGTTGGCGATGCTGATGGCGTCGTTGTAGTCCGTGAAGCGTGCCACGGAAACTACGGGGCCGAAGATCTCCTCCTGGAAGATCCGCATCTTGTTGTCACCCTCGAAGATGGTCGGCTGGACGTAGAAGCCGCCGGCCAGGTCTCCCTCAAGCTCCGTCTGTGCGCCGCCGGTCAGGATTTTCGCGCCCTCGTCGAGACCGATGTCGATGTAGGAAAGGATCTTTTCCATCTGGCTAGCAGAAGCCTGGGCACCCATCTGGGTAGCGGTGTCGAGCGGGTTGCCCTGGATGATCTTCTTGGTCCGGGCAACAGCGTCTTCCATGAACGAGTCATAGAAGGAGTCCTGGACCAGTGCGCGGGAAGGGCTGCTGCAGACCTCGCCCTGGTTGAAGGCATAGAGCGTGAAGCCTTCCAGCGCCTTGTCGTAGAAGGGGTCATTGGCTGCTGCTACGTCGGCAAAGAAGATGTTGGGGCTCTTGCCGCCGAGCTCCAGCGTTACCGGAATCAGGTTCTGGCTCGCGTACTGGCTGATCAGCAGGCCCGTGGAGGTTTCGCCGGTGAAGGCGATCTTGCGGATGCGCGGGCTGGACGCGAGCGGCTTGCCCACCTCAGTGCCGAAGCCGTTGACGATGTTCAGCAGCCCCGGCGGCAGCAGGTCCGCGATGAGTTCGGCCAGGACCAGGATGGAGGCAGGGGTATTGGAAGCAGGCTTGAGGACGACGGCGTTGCCGGCCGCGAGTGCCGGCGCCAGCTTCCAGACGGCCATCAGGATGGGGAAGTTCCATGGGATGATCTGGCCAACGACGCCCAGGGGTTCGTGGAAATGGTAGGCGGTGGTGTCGTCGTCGAGCTGCGTCAGGCGCCCTTCCTGAGCCCGGATAGCGCTGGCGAAGTAGCGGAAGTGGTCCGCGGCAAGCGGAATGTCAGCGTTGAGGGTTTCACGGATGGGCTTCCCGTTGTCCCAGGTCTCCGCCACAGCCAGCAATTCCAGGTTCGCATCGATGCGGTCCGCAATCTTATTCAGCACGGCGGCACGTTCGGTGGCCGAAGCCTTACCCCACGCCGGTGCGGCCTTATGCGCGGCATCCAGTGCGAGCTCGACGTCCGCGGGGGCACCACGGGCTACTTCAGTGAATTGCTTACCGTTCACGGGCGAGACATTCTCGATGTATTGGCCGGTAGTAGGAGCCACCCATTTGCCGCCAATCCAGTTCTCGTAGCGATCCTTGAACTGGACCTTGGATCCTTCTTGGCCGGGCTGTGTATAAACAGTCATGGTTTAACTCCTCTAGGGAACAGACGTCTTCGTCCTGCCCCATGCTAGGAGTTCAAAGGTTGCGACAAGGCTGCATGATGGCAGTCACTGCTGCCATCGAGCCAAAAGCAGGCGAACGACGGCGGGACGTCCCGCCGTCGTCCGCCTGCAGTATTACTTGCGCAGGAAAGCTGCGATCACTTCAGCAGTTCCTGCCGGGTCCATCACGTGGACAAAGTGGTTCTGCCCGGGAAATACCGTCTCGGTTACGTCCGGGAGTTTCTGCCCGAGGTGTCGTGAAGCGCCCACCAGGTGGGACGGGCTGACCTCGCCAACAAGCAATAGCGTCCGGACGCTGAGCGCGCTGTACTGGTCGATGAGAGCGGCAGTCAGATCGATCTCGCTCAGTTCACGGGTCCAGGTGGGGCTGAGCTCCACCATGCCTGGCCACAGCGGGGATGCAGCCAGGCCTTCTGTTTCTTCGGGCGAGATCCGGAGGAAGTGCTCGGCAGCTATGCGCATGGCCTTGTCCCCGTCTCCCGCTTCCACCGCAGCCGCATAGTCGGCCAAGGCTGCGCCGGCCGTCGGGGCATCGATGGGCAGCGGCGGCTCGTACAGCACTAGGGAGGAGACTGCCGCCCCCGTGCGAACGGCCTCGAGGGTGCAAATCGCCCCATAGGAATGCCCCAGCAGTGCGGCGCCCTCACCGGCGACGCCGATCATGGCTTTGATGTCATCCGACTCCGTGCCCAGCGAGTAATCCTCGGCATCGGCGCTGAGCCCCCGGCCGCGTCGATCCATGATGTAGACCGTGTGGGCTTGGGCCAGATGCTCGGCCACACCCAGCCATTGCTCGCCGGTGGAGATGCTGCCATGGACCAGAACGATGGGGCTGCCCGCTCCGAGCTTGCGGTAGCCAATGGACGTGCCGTCTGCTGACTCTACGGTGTGGGTGGAGATGAGCTGGGCTTGCAAGGTGGCTCCTTAGGTTGTCTGTTGATGAGTTTGACGGACGTCAGTGGATGAAGACGTCATTGGAAGCTCTGGCCGCCGTCTTGCCGGTTCCTACTGTGGAATTTGTTGAATCTGGTACTTCAGGCGCGGCGAGCCGGGGTACTGACAAAACTGCCACCACGCCGATTGCTGCTGCGATGGCCCAGACGGAGAAGTTGATGAAGTTGCCCAGGGAAGCCGCCACCAGAACGCCGCCGCCGGAAATGGCCAGCACGGCTCCGATCCGCCCGATGCCGAGGGTGATTCCAAGGGCTGTGGCTCGGGTTGCGCCTGAGAAGTAGGTTGCCACGAAGCCGTTGACCAGGATCTGGGCGCCCACTGAACCGAAGCCCACCACAGCGACCAAAAGGTACATGGCAGGGAGCGGCATGATGCCGGTTCCCATGAGCACCAGGGCGATTCCGGAGCTGGCGAAGGCGGTGGCCGTGACGGGCCGGGGGCCGAAGCGGTCAGCAAGCCGGGAGGACACCAGCACACCAACCACAGCGCCGATGTTGACGGTCAGAAGGAAGGTAAGGGATGAGGCGAGCGAATACTTGGCAATGACCATGAGCTGCGGCAGCCAGGTGTTCAGCCCGTAGACCAGCGTCTGGCCGCAGATCCCTGCGAGGCAGAAGAGGACCATGGCACCGAGCAGGCGTCCGGACAGGAGCGTGCGGAATCTGCCTGTTTCAGGGGCATCAGTTTTCACACGGACTGGCGGAAGCGGCTCCAGCCCATAGTCGGCTACGAGCTGTTCGGCGCGGACGCGCTCTCCCTTCGCAGCGAGGTACGCGGGAGATTCCGGCAGGAATTTGAAGAGCAAGGGAACGACGGCGACGAGCGGGATGCCGCCGAGAGCCAACATGCCCTGGAATCCGAGCGAGGGGAGGAACGCGAGGGAGAGCAGCGCGGCGAGGATTCCTCCGACTGCATACCCGGAGAACATCAGCGCATTGTTGAAGTTGCGGCGGTTCAGCTTGGAGAACTCAACGGTCAAGGCGATGGCTGTCGGGATGACACCGCCCAGGCCGAGGCCAGCCAGGAAGCGGAACAGGCCGAACAGCTCCGGAGTTGGCGCCCAGGCCGTCAGCAGCATCAGCAGCGAGAAAGATGCAATGGACACCATCATGATCTTTCGGCGGCCGATCACATCCGTCAGGTATCCGATGAGGATGGCGCCAATGAACATGCCGGCGAGGGCGTAGCTGCCGATTGCACCGGTCTGTACAGGCGTGAGGCCCCACGGCTCGTAGGCCAGGAGTTTGGGAACGATCGCCCCGTAGACGACGAGGTCGTAGCCGTCGAAGACGATGGCGAGGAAGCAGAGGAAGATGACGAGGGCGGCCGATTTACGTGGACGGACCGAGGGGGATGCTGGCGAAGGGAAAGCCATGGGGACTCCAGGTGATATACACGACGTTGTGGGTGTTCCAGAGATTGGGGCGGTCTACTTGTGACCTGACCCACAACTGAATGTAACATAAAGATGTTGTTCGTCAATAGAGTTGTTACATATCCCTCCACCCGGACGGCACGATTTGAGGAGTCTTATGCAGTGGAAGCCCAGAGCCCTGATCCTGGATCTCTTCGGGGACTACCTCCGCTATGCCGGGAGCGAGGTGAGGCTGGCGGACATAACGGAGCTGTTGGCAACGTTCGACGTCGAGCCCGCAACCGTTCGCGTCAACCTTTCACGACTCCGAAAGGAAGGCTGGTTCACCACCCGAAGGGTCGGGCGGGAGACGGTTTACTCCCTCACCCCGCACATGCTGGAAATCCTGGACGAAGGCCGGGAAAGAATTTTCCGCCACCGGGAGGAGAGCTGGCAGGGCCGTTGGACCATGGTGATCTACCAGGTCCCAGAGTCCGAACGCGCCGTCCGTGAGCAACTCCGGAAACGGCTGGCCTGGCACGGATTCGGGCAATTGTCTCCGTCCACCTGGCTGGCACCACATGACTTGTTCGACGACGTCCGCGGGCTCGCCGCGGAGTATCCACTGGCAAAGATCGATGTGCTGTGGTGCGGAACCGGCGATCTTGAGCAGGACAGGGATATTGCAGGCCGATGCTGGGATCTGGAGCACCTTGGTTCGGATTACCGCGAGTTCATCCGCAGTTACAACCACCTCGACAACGAGCCAGTGAATGCGCAGAAGGACGGGCAGACAGCCCTCATTGAGCGCATGCAGGTCATCGGCGACTTCCGGAGGTTTCCCTTCCGCGACCCGGTCCTTCCCCTCGAGCTGCAGCCGGCGGCTTGGCCGAGTGGTGAAGCATATGCCCTTTTCGGCGCCATCCACCGGCAGCTTGGACCGGCAGCCACGGACTTTGTTTCCGGGGTAATAGGACAGCAGGTTGAGCAGGGCCGGGAGATCCTCATGTAACAACACGTTGACGTTGCCCTGATTTTCGTTACATAATGATCGGGACAGCTCTTTTTCAATACCTTGAGGTGAAATCAATGGCGATTCGCGTGGCTTGCATTGGCGGTGGTCCCGGCGGCCTGTTCTTTACGGCGCTGCTGAAGCAGAGAATGCCTGAGGCCGAGGTTGTTCTTTTCGAACGCAACCAGGCTTCGGACGCCTTCGGTTTCGGCGTCGTTTTCTCGGACGCCACCCTTCGGCGCATCAATGAAGCCGACTCTGTTCTCAGGGACGGCCTGAAGAACTTCGGCAAGCACTGGGACAGCATCGAGGTGTGGCTCAAAGGCGAGCGGACCACCTTTGGCGGCAACGGAATGGCTGCCATCCACCGCAAGACCATTCTGAGGCTCCTTCAGGAGCGCGCCGCGCAAGTGGGTGTGGATATGCGTTTCGGACAGGTGGCACCCCGTCTCGAGGACCTTGGTGATTTTGATCTGATAGTCGGTGCAGACGGTGCAAACTCCCAGACCCGCGAACAGCTGGGGGAAGCCCTGGGCCACACGGCCGAGACGGCAACGGCAAAGTTCATCTGGTTCGGAACCACCAATCTGTTCAACGGATTGACGTTCATCCACCGCCGCAGCGAGCATGGAAACTTTGCCGCGCACGCCTACCCGATCAGCGACGAGCTGAGCACCTTCATCGTCGAAACCGATCAGGAAACGTGGCGGAAGGCCGGTCTGGACGAGTTCGACGTCAGCCAGCCCCCGGGGCCGTCCGACGAAAAAACGCAACGCTATCTGGAGAAGCTCTTCGCCGAAGACATCCAAGGCCAGCCACTGGTGTCCAACAACTCCCGCTGGGCAAACTTCCGCACCCGGCAAACGAAGACATGGCATAAGGGCAACGTCGTCCTCCTCGGCGACGCGGTCCACACGGCCCACTTCTCTGTCGGTTCCGGAACCAAGATGGCCATGGAGGATGCGGTGGTCCTGGCCCGCGAAGTGGCCTCCCACGCCGATGACATCGAGCTTGCCCTGACGAACTATGAGGCGGAACGCCAGCCCGATGTGGCCAAGATCCAGAACTCGGCGCGGCCCAGCCTAAGCTGGTGGGAACATTTTGGCCGCTACCACCAGGCCTTCGAACCGCTGCAGTTCACCTTCCACTTCTTCTCGCGAAGCATCGACATCGAGAAGATCCGCCAGCGAGACCCTGAGCTGGTAGATGCCGCCGAGAAGGAATGGCGCGGCATTTACGGCTCCGACCCGCTGGACACTCCCCTGCAGGCGGGCCCGGTATTGTTCGGCGGCCGACTCCTGAGCCTGACGAAGAACGGGGATGAAAGCCGGCTGCACTCCGGCGCACAGGAACTCCCCCTGACGGAGGTGCCTGAAGAAGCCACGGGATCAACGGGTCTGCTCCTTGCGGCTCCTGAGACCGAGGATGGGCTCAACGAAGCCTTCGAAAAACTGGCATCCACGCCTCCCTACGTTGTTATCGAGGGAGGCAGCCCCCTCACGCGTGCCCTGCTTTCCGAGGAGGCAAGGCTCGCCCGGGGCATTCCAAGCATCGTGGTGAATGATCAGGCCGACGTCGCATCCGCCACCACGCTGGTTCTGTCCGGCCGGGCGGACGCCGTGGCCTTCGCTGAGGCCTCCACCAGCAACGAAGAGGGGGCTTCCCGTGCATAATCTTTCTGCGCTTTTCGAACCCGCCGGAATCGTCGTCGTCGGCGCCTCCGCAAGCCCCGGGAAGCTGGGGGCCGCGATGGCTGAGTCCTTGGCCTCCTTCCCCTCCCCCGTGGCGCTGGTCAACAGCCGCAACGGCGATGGCACCATGCACTCCTCGGTGGCTGCCGCCGTCGCCGCATCGCCGTCCCCCTTGAACCTGGCCGTCCTCTGCGTTCCCGCTTCGGTGACCGGTCAGGCTCTCCGGGAATGTGCCGCCAGCGGAGTGAAGGCAGCACTGGTCTGTGCCGGAGGCTTCTCCGAAGCAGGGGAACCCGGCGCCGTCTTCGAACGTCAGGTGGTCGAGGCAGTCAAGGACACCGGCATCCGGCTGCTGGGCCCCAACACGTCCGGTTTCTTCGTGCCACACCGCTCCCTCCGGGCCAGCTTTGTCCCCGGGGTGGCCGAACTCAGCCAAGGCTCCGTGGCAGTGGTTGCAGCGAGCGGCGGAGTCAACCACGTCCTTGCCTTCCAATTGGAAAAGGCGGGGGTGGGCGTGAGCCTTGGCATCGGGATCGGGGCCGGCATCGACATCAGCGCCCCCGAAGTCCTCGAATACCTGGTTACCCACGAACAAACCAAGGTCGTGGCCCTGCACCTCGAAAATGTTGCGGATGGCCCCGCCCTGCTGGACGCAGTCCGGAAACTCACGGCGTCCAAGCCCTTGGTCGCCTTGGTGGTGGGCCGCAATGATGTTTCGGAGTTTGCCCAGTCCCATACAGGTGCCCTGGCAACCTCCTGGCGGACCACCAGGTCCGCGCTGAAGCAGGCCGGCGCGGTCCTGGTAGATGACGAAGTGCAACTGGTTGAGGCTGTGGCAGCGTTGACCGGGCAGAGGCTCAAACCCTCTGCCAATCCAGGCGTTGGCCTGATCACCGGGCAGGCAGGACCCGGCCTCCTGATCGCCGATGCCCTTCACAGTGCCGGCGTTTCCGTACCGCGCCTGTCTGCCTCGAGCCAGGAAACCATTGCAGGGTTGCTTCCTCCGCTGACTTTCCAGGCGAACCCGGTGGATACGGGCCGGCCGGGTCCCGGCTATGACAGGATCGTTGCGGCCGTGGCCTCGGATCCGTCAGTGGATCTGCTGGCCGTCTACGGACTGACCGAACCCATCGCCGACCTGCCGGCATCCATCGCGGAATCAGGGGCCGCCGGCTCACTGCCCATCCTCGTTGGGGTGGACGGACCGGACAGCGATGTGGAGCGTTCACGAAAATCCGCCCATGATCTGGGGCTGCCGCTGCTTTCGGGTCCGACGTCGCTGGCTCGCGGTCTTGTAGCGCTGGTCGACGACGCCCGGGCCCAGTTCGAGAGGACGGCCCAGTCTGCCGCTGACGCTGGAAGCAGCAACGCCGTCGTCGCGGGACTGGGTGTGCAGGAACTGGACATCACCGGCCCCTGGGATGAAATCCGCTCGAAGGAGCTTCTTGGCGCTCTGGGAATCAACACCCCATCGAGGAAGCGCTGTGACGACAGGACAGCCGCGCATCAGGCATTGGCTGACCTGGGCGCACCCGTGGCAGTCAAGCTGGTGGACGCCGAAATCCTGCACAAAACAGACATCGGCGGTGTCCACCTGGGCATCACTTCGCCGGCTTCCCTCGACGCTGCACTCGACTCGCTCCAGTCCGTGGGCGCCAAGGAATTCCTTGTTGAAACCATGGCATCCCCAGGCGTAGACCTTGTACTAGGTGCCCGCCGCGACCCGGTGTTCGGTCCCATTATCGTCCTGGGTCTGGGGGGAACTGCTGCAGAGGTGCTGGCCGACGTCGCCATCCGGACAGTTCCGCTAAATGAACGAACCGCCGCCGCTATGGCTGATGAACTCCAGGCCCGGGAACTGCTGAATGGCTTCCGAAACGGCCCGGTGCTCGATCGGTCAGAACTGGCACGCATTGTCGTCAGGCTCGGCAATGCCCTGCTGGCCAACTACGGCATCGCCGAAATCGAAATCAATCCCCTGCGCCTGACCGCTGATGGTCTGGTCGCCCTTGACGCCGTCGTCATTACTGAGGAGAACACAAAATGACCAGCCACACCCGCGAAGGAGCGGTCCCCTGGCCCCCGGAAGACGCAGCCATGTACCGGGCGAAGGGTTACTGGGAAGACAAACCGCTCGGCGCCTACATCCTGGACACCGCTGACCATTTCCCTGATCAGGTCGCACTGGTGGACGGAGATGTCCGCATGACCTACCGGGAACTCACCGACCGGATGGACGCTGCGGCAGCGCGGCTCCTGGATCTTGGCCTGCGCAAGGACGACCGGGTCCTGGTCCAGCTTCCCAACTGCTGGCAGTTCACCGTACTAACCCTGGCCTGCTTCAGGAGCGGAATCGTCCCGGTGATGGCCCTCCCCGCACACCGGCAGTTTGAGCTCAGCTACCTCGCCGAACTGTCCGAGTCCCGTGCCATCGCCGTCCGCGACTCCATCAAAGACTTCAGCCACCAGGACCTCGCCAACCACATCGCCCAAGTGACACCGAGCATGGCGCACGTACTGGTCTCCGGACAGGTCAACGCCGGCAACGTCGATCTTGACGCGCTGCTCGCTCCTGCCACGGACCCGGCCGCGGCCCGAATCCAGTTGGACTCCATTGCCCCGGCAGGCGATGACCCCGCCTGCTTCCTGCTCTCCGGCGGGACCACGGGCCTTCCGAAGCTGATTACGCGCACTCACAACGACTACGCCTACAACATCAAGGCCACCTCCGTTGTCTCCAACGTGACGGCCAAGACCGTTTATCTGGGCACCCTGCCGGTCAGCCACAACTTCCCGCTGGCTTGCCCGGGTATCCTCGGCGTCCTGTTCGCTGGCGGCCGGGTGGTAATGCTTCCGAGCCCCGAACCGGGCAAGGCATTTGCCACGATCAAAAATGAAGGCGTGACCCTGTCCGCGGCCGTTCCGGCGGTGGCCCAGCGGTGGATTGAATACCAGCAGGAGCACGACGGCGACCAGCTGGAAACGCTGGAAGTCCTGCAGGTGGGCGGCTCAAGACTGGCCGACGAGATCGCCCGGAAGGTCAAGCCTGTCCTTGGCGCCACCCTGCAGCAGGTGTTCGGTATGGCCGAGGGTCTCATCAACATGACCCGGCTGGACGATCCGGATGACGTGATCTGCATGACGCAGGGCCGCCCTGTCTCGGAGGCGGACGAAATCCGGATTGTTGATGAGGCCGGAAATGACCTGCCGGACGGCGTCCCCGGGGCCATCCTCACCCGCGGTCCCTACACTCCCCGCGGCTACTACAAGGCAGCCGAGCACAACCTCCGGGCCTTCACTCCCGACGGCTGGTACGGCAGCGGCGACATTGTGGAACGCCGCCCGGACGGCAACCTTATTGTCCAGGGCAGGGACAAGGACATGATCAACCGCGGCGGGGAAAAGATCTCCGCCGAGGAAATTGAAAGCCTTGTGTACAGGCTCGACGCCGTGACGCTCGCCGCCGCTGTCAGCATGCCTGATCCCGTGCTGGGCGAAAAACTCTGCCTCTTCGTCACGCTCAAACCCGGCGCTGAACTTACCCTGGCCGACATCCAGGAGAGCCTGCGCCGCACGGGCGTTGCCGCCTTCAAGATTCCCGAGAAGCTCGTGGTGGTGGACGAAATCCCCACCACGAAGGTCGGCAAGATCAACAAGAAGCAGCTGCGCGAGGACGTTGCCCACCTGCTGCAGGCATCCACTTCCACTACGCACCCCTGACTGATAAGGAGAGGCCGCTATGAGCGAGAACCAGATGATTGCGCCTGCACCCACCGCTGAGGAGCAGGAGCAACTGGACCAGCTGTACAAAGATTTCGACCGGGAGAACCTGATCCCGCTGTGGACGGAGATCGGCGACCTCATGCCGATGACCCCCAAACCGCAAGCGGTGCCGCATGTTTGGAGATGGAATTCCCTCCTGCCGCTGGCAGAACGGTCGGGAGACCTCGTGCCGGTGGGACGGGGTGGCGAACGCCGGGCCATCGCGCTGGCCAACCCCGGCCTGGGCGGACGCCCCTACGCCACGCCCACCCTCTGGGCCGCCATCCAGTATCTCGGCGGCCACGAAACTGCTCCCGAGCACCGGCATTCACAAAATGCGTTCCGCTTCGTGGTGGAAGGCGAAGGAGTATGGACGGTGGTCAACGGCGACCCTGTCCGGATGTCCCGTGGGGATTTCCTGCTGACACCCGGCTGGAATTTCCACGGCCACCACAACGAGACTGACAAACCCATGGCTTGGATTGACGGGCTGGACATCCCGTTCGTCCACTACACCGACAGTGCCTTCTTCGAATTCGGCAGCGAGCGCGTCACTGACGAGTCCACTCCCAACGTCTCACGCTCCGAGCGCCTCTGGGCAAATCCGGGCCTCCGGCCGCTCTCCGGGCTGCAGAACACTGTGAACTCGCCCATCAGTGCCTACCGCTGGGAATATACGGACCGGGCCCTCACTGAACAGCTTCTCCTCGAAGACGAAGGCCAACCGGCCACTGTTTCCCAGGGACATGCTGCCGTCCGCTACACCAACCCCACCACCGGCGGGGACGTCATGCCCACCATCCGGGCTGAGTTCCACAGGCTGCGCGCCGGAGCGACGACGCCTCCAACCCGCGAAGTCGGTTCCAGCATCTACCAGGTCTTCGAAGGCCGCGGCTCGATTGTGCTGAACGGTGAGACCACCCACCTCGAAAAGGGGGACCTCGCCGTCGTGCCTTCATGGGTTGCCTGCTCTCTGCAAGCGGAAACCCAGTTCGACCTCTTCAAATTCGGCGACCAGCCCATCATTGAGCGCCTGAACCTCAACCGCACTTACATCGAAGGATCTGACCAGTGAGACTTGCCACGCTCCGCACCAGCAACAGCACTACCAGCAGCACCAACACCGTGGCGGCCCGCCAGGACGACGGCAAGTTCACGGTCATCCCCGGCTATGCCGACGTCGGCGAACTGCTCGCCAACCCCGAGTGGAGAACAATCGCTGAAGCGGCCACCAGCACTGAAGCGCTCGACGGCGCCAGCCTCGCCTCCGTGATTACGAAGCCGGGCAAGATCATCTGCGTTGGCCTGAACTACCGCACCCACATCCAGGAAATGGGCCGCGACCTGCCCGAGTACCCGACGCTGTTCTCCAAATACGCCGAAACGCTGATTGGCGCAAACGACGATATCGAGCTCCCGGAGCAGGACGACGCGATCGACTGGGAAGCCGAACTCGCCGTCATTATCGGGAAAAGCGGCCGGCACATCGCTGAATCGGACGCCGCAGACCACATCGCCGGCTACTCCATTTGCAACGACGTTTCCATGCGGACCTGGCAGTTCAGGACCAAGGAATGGCTGCAGGGGAAGAACTGGGAAAACAGCACTCCGCTGGGACCCGTCCTGGTTACCACCGACGAGTGGACGCCCGGCGGAACCATCAGCACCCGGGTGGACAACGAACTGATGCAGGAGGCTTCCACCGGGGATCTTGTGCACGGCCCGGAGTTCCTCGTCTCCTACATCTCCACGATGATCACCCTGAACCCAGGGGACGTCATCATCACGGGCACCCCCGGCGGTGTAGGCCACGCGCGCCAACCGCAGCGGTACCTCAGCCACGGCCAGATCCTTGAAACCAGCATCGAAGGGATCGGAACGCTGCGCAACAGGGCAGTGGCGGCTTCCGGTTCTGCCACGGACTAAGGGGAAAACCTTGGTAGCACGGCAAGACCTCACCCAGGACCCATTGCTGCAGGCACAGCTGCTGACGGCGCGGCGGGGAACGGCATTTTTTGCACGCAAGCTCAACGAGCTCCGCGATGCCGACCTCGATGCGCCGTCCCTGCTGCCAGGCTGGACGCGGCGCCACGTCGTCTCACACGTCAGCTACAACGCCCGGGCACTTTCCCGGCTTGTCGAATGGGCCAACACGGGTATTGAGACGCCCATGTATTCCTCGCCGGAGGAACGCAACAAGGAAATAGACTTCGGTGCCACCCTCAGCCCCACGGCCCTTCGAAACCTCTTTGACCACTCAGCCATCCATCTCAACGTGGAGTGGCGGGACACTGCTTCGGACGCGTGGGGCCACGAGGTTCGTACAGCCCAGGGGCGCACGGTACCGGCATCCGAAACCGTGTGGATGCGCACCCGCGAGGTCTGGGTCCACGCGATTGATCTGGATAACGGCGCCATGTTTGACCAGATCCCCGACGACGTTCTCGAGCGCCTCATTCAGGACATCACCGGAAACTGGCAAAAACGGGGTGAGGAAACCACCCTTCCCGATGGAACCCTGGCCGAAATTGCGGCCTGGGCAACGGGGCGTGGCGCACGGGGTGTCAGCTCCCGGAAACAACCCGAGCAGCCGGCCCCCCGCTGGATGTAGGACGGCGCTGCTCCCGGCAGGACCGGCCCTGCCCCGCTTGACCGGCCTTGGCCAGGGCCGTCCGTGCGGGGCAGGGCCGGTCTGGGGCTACGCCGAGGCGGGGGCCGGTGCGCAAGAGGCGGCGGGCCCCTTCTGGTAAGCGCCCTGCGATCGGCGTAGATTCGGCTCAGTTTATGTGTGGCCTTTTTCATAAGGAGCCTCAGATGGCCGGATGGAATGCCGACAACGCAGCCGGGAGCACCGGGCAGGGAGCCGTCACGCTGGTGGCAGGATCCTCCTTCTGCATATCGCTCCCGAACGGGGATATCTTCCCGCATCACCCTCACGGCGTCTTCTACCAGGACACCAGGATCCTGTCGCGGTGGGCACTGACTGTCAACGGACAGCCGCTTGAGCCGCTGGGGGCGTGGACGTCGTCTCCGTTCCAGGGCATGTATGTCGGCAGGGCAACGCGTTCCGACGGCCGCGCCGACAGCCCCCTGACGGTAGAACGGAAACGTGAACTGGGCGCCGGTTTTGTGGAGGACATCACCGTTTACAACTACTCCGTTGAGCCTGCCCCGTGTGAGGTCGCATTGTCCGTGGAGGCGGATTTCTCGGATCTTTTTGAGGTCAAGGACGGCCGGTTCCTTCGCCGCTGGGAGCAGACCCGGCGAGCCAGGGCCGGCTCGGTGACCATCGAAGCCACCTGGCAGGGATCGCACAACGGGATCGTGGTGCGCGTACGCGATGCCGAGGTTTCCGCCGATGGTCTCGTCGTAAACATGGTGGTCCCGGCACATGGAAAGTGGACGGTGCGGGCCACGGTGCTGCCGCTGTCAGCGGAGACAGATGTCGACGCCGGCGTACCCACGGTCGCTCTTTCGGCGGATCTCGTCTCGGCTCAGCAGAGGCGCCAGAAGGCCTGGGAAGAGCGGGTTCCGCTTCCCCGCACGGGAAATCCGTCCATCGAACGAAGCCTTATCCGCAGCCATGACGACATCGGAGCCCTCCGCATCGTGGACCCCCTGCATCCGGACCGGATGGTGGTGGCCGCGGGGGCGCCGTGGTTCATGGCGCTGTTTGGGCGGGATGCGCTGCTGTCCTCCTGCATGGTCCTGCCCGTCGACGCAACCCTGGCCCTGGGCACCCTGCAGACCCTGGCTGACCGGCAGGGCTCGAAAGTGGATCCGGTGACCGAAGAGCAGCCGGGCCGGATCCTGCATGAGGTGAGGCTCGACGTCGGAACGGGCCTTGCACTGGGCGGCAGGTCGGTCTACTACGGCACGGCTGACGCCACTCCCCTGTTCGTCACGCTCCTCGGGGAAGCAAGCCGGTGGGGCCTTCCCGCTGAAGACATCAACGCACTGCTGCCCAATGCCGACCGCGCGCTGGACTGGATCCGGGACTACGGCGACCTCGACGGCGACGGCTTCGTTGAGTACGAACGGCTCAGCGATCAAGGCCTGGTCAACCAGGGCTGGAAGGACTCCTGGGACGGAATCAACTTCGCGGACGGCCGGATCGCGGAGGCCCCGATTGCGTTGTGTGAGGTGCAAGGCTACGTCTACAGCGCCTACATCGCCCGGGCCTGGCTTGCCTACGATGCCGGTGACGACGCGCTCGCCATTGACCTCCGGGAACGTGCCGAGCGGCTGAAGGGACAGTTCAACGAGCAGTTCTGGCTGCCGGACCGTGGCTACTACGCCATCGCGCTCGACCGGGATAAACGGCCCGTCGATGCCTGCGCCTCAAACATGGGCCACTGCCTCTGGTCCGGCATTGTGGACGAGGACAAGGCGCCACTGGTCGCCCGGCGGCTCATGTCCCCGGAAATGTTCAGCGGCTGGGGCGTACGCACCCTCGCCACGGACATGGGGGCCTACAACCCGGTCAGCTACCACAACGGCTCGGTCTGGCCCCACGACAATGCGCTGATCGTTGCCGGCATGATGAGGTACGGCCTGGTGACGGAAGCTCAACGGCTCTCTTCGGCGCTGATGGAGGCCGCAGAATTCACCGAGAACCGGCTTCCGGAGCTGTTTTGCGGGTTCAGCCGGGCGGAGTACCCGGAGCCCCTCCCCTATCCAACGGCATGCTCTCCGCAGGCCTGGGCATCGGCCACGCCTGTGATGCTTGTCCGGAGCCTACTGCGCTATGAGCCACACGTCTCCCGGGGTGAGCTCTGGATAGATCCGGCCCTCCCGGAAGCTTGGGGAAGCCTGCACACGACCAACCTGCCAATTGGAGAGGCGAGGATTACGCTCGATGTTTCCGGGTCTCGCGTGGACGTTGCGGGATTACCCGATGGCATGGTGCATCGAAGAGGCACCCGGCCGCCATTGACTGATCTCGTGGACCTCAGCGGGCTGCGCCGGACCTGACAGCAGAAGACGCAGCTCCTTCCGCTGACCCTCCACCAACCAAAGCACAGCAGACGACGGCGGGACCTCCCGCCGTCGTCTGCTGGCGTTAAAGTCCACAACAAACGTTTGTTCTCCGTGCAAAACCAATGATTTCAGGATAACGATTGCCTGAAACTGTCATCGTGGCTATGCTTCCGGATAGCGCTTGCCAATCCCTATCCCCTTTAGCGCGGCTTCACTGCCAACCCAACTTAACTGGCACCACCAATCGATCCAGGAGGACCGATGAAACATCCTTCAACGATGAGGCGATGGACCCGCATGCTCGGGCTTGCCGCTGCACTTTCCCTCGTGGCCCCGACAACCGGCCTCCCCGCGCCGGGCGGCACCGCTCCCGCGACGGCGGACACCGGCCAGGACGTAACCATCACTGAGACTGTGGGCGCGAACGGATTCGTCCATCCGGGCATCGGGGTGAGTGCTGACAGCCTGCGCAACGCCCGGAGCATGGTCAAGGCAGGCACCGAACCGTGGAAGACCTACTACGACGCCATGGCCGAAACGCCCTTCGCCGCAAAGAATTTCCGGTCCTCCAACGCCAGCGCGGTCATCGACCAGCCGGGCACCACGGCATTCAACTCGCAGGGAGTCCAGAGCAAGCTCATCCGGGACGCCTTCGGTGCCTACACCCAGGCCACCCTCTACGTCATCACCGGCGACCCCGTGTACCGCGAAAACGGAATGCGGCTCATCCGCACCTGGAGCAACATGGACCCGGCCAAGTACGCGTACTACCCGGACGCCCACATCCACTCCGGCGTGCCGCTCTATCGGATGGTTGCCGCCGCCGAGATTTTCCGCTCCACCAGCGTCCCCGGGGGCTACGCGGCCTATGACCTGAACTGGAACGAGCAGGACACCGCCAAGCTGAGCGCCAACCTCATCGGACCCATGACGGAAACGTTCCTGCACACCAACTGGCGCTACCTGAACCAGCACGGCTACCCGCTCACCGGTGCGATCGCAGGCTACATCTTCACTGAGAACCGCGAGCGGTATACCGAGGCAGTGGAGTGGTACACCGTCAACGCGAACACGTCCCGTCCCGAGCAGAACGGCTCGCTTGCAGCCCTCTTCCCGCTCATTTCCAAGGATGATCCCCTCAACCCCTACGGCTACTCCTTTGTCCAGCACCAGGAAATGGGCCGCGACCAGGCCCACGCGTGGGACGGCATCAACATCCAGGGAGCACTGGCCCGTTTCCTCACCGTCCAGGGCACCAAGATCGATCCCTTGGCGGGCACCGTCTCCACAGCCGCCAATGCCGTCTCGCCGTACAAGTTCCTCGGCGACCGCCTCCTCAAGGCCGCGAATGCGTTCACCGGCTACATGCTTGGGTACGAAACGCCGTGGATCGACACCACCGGTGGACCGGGCAGTCTCTCCGAGGCCTACCGCGGCCGCATGTTCAACCCGATCGACGAGCTGTACCACGTCTACAAATACGACCTGGGCGTCGACGTCGAAACGGAAGCGCCGTATGTCGCCGAACTCCACGCCAAAGCGGACGGACCCAAATTCTTCTGGGGCACCGGCGCGTACAACTCCTGGGAAAGCAACCCGGATTACAGCCCCGAGTACTGGCTTTCCCTCCCGGCTCAGGTAGCGGGCCAGACACGTCCCGTCGCCACTGATGCGAAGATCCAGTTCGAGACCCGCAGCTCCGCAACGGACGGAAAGAAGCTCAAAGTCAGGACCGAGGACGGCCGCACGTTTGTGCACCTCGGTGCAGCAGATAAGGGCCGCACCATTGCCGCCCGTACCCTCATGTATGTGAGCCGCACCGGCTACAGCCCGGTCGGTATCCAGTTCAGGACCAACGGGCCCGCAACCCTCGCCATCGGAAACGACCCGGCTAAGCGGCTGGAAGTGCCTCTTCCCGATACCCAGGGGCAGTGGCGCTATGTGACGTACGACGTGGACGCGGAGAAGCTCAACGGCGTGAGCCCGGGCGGGGAAAATCTGGCCTACTTCACGGTAATCGGAGCGGACGGCACAGAGGTGGACTTCGATTACGTCAACCTCGAAGCCAAGACGCAGCTGACAGTGCCGCAGTTCCCTGCAGACACTGCAACTCCCATTATCGGAGTATCGGGCGCCGCGCTTTCCCGTTCGCTCGCTGCGACCGATGCAGGAGGGGAGCCGCTGCAGTACTCGACCATCGGTCTGCCCGCCGGCGCCCGGATCGACGCCGCAACCGGTCAGCTTCTTTGGACTCCGGCAGCCGAGGCAGTCGGCGAACACAGCTTCAAGGTAACGGCCGACGACGGCACTTCCGTCGCCACCCGTTCCGCCACAGTGGTCATCGCCGCCAACCGGCAGGCAGCCTTTGACACCGCCCTCACCGGATTCGATCCAAACGCTGTCTATGAGTCGCCATCTTTCGCATCCTTCGGGACAGTGAGGAATGAAGTCAGGACGGCAATGGAAACGGCCGACGACGCCGGCTACCTTGAGCAGCTTGCTCGGCTTCAGAAAGCGGTGAAAGAGCTCAGGCTCCTGACCCCCCGGCTGGCAGACGACAAATCAATCGACTACCGCGGGCTCGTCACCACCAACCCGACGGGCGTCCAGCCGAGGAACCTCGTGGACGGAAGCTTCCACTCCACCACCGGAGACCTGCGGGCGCCGTTCACTGTGGACTTCGGCCAAGGCTTCCAGGTTTCCGCCGATGCATTTGGCCTCCAGGCAAGGTATAACTTCGCCAACCGTTCCCAAGGTGCCAACGTGTACGGCTCCCGTGATGGACGGACGTGGACGCTGCTGACGGAGCGGGAGACCACCAACACGACGGCGATCGACTTCGCGATGGAGACTATCCCGGTGCGCGCCGAGGTGGCAGGGCAGACGTTCCGCTACCTGAAGGTCCAGGTGGACCACCCCGGTGTGCCAACGGACCCCGCCTACCCGGGAATCTCGTCCTTCGGTGAGTTCCGCATCCACGGCCAACGGCATGAGATGGCGACGGCAATTTCCGCGCTGGCCATTTCAACCTCCAACGCTGATAAGGGCCTGGCCACAAACGGTGACACGGTGACGCTGGCCGCAGTGGCCACCGAGCCGCTGTCGGAGCTGAACGTCGTCGTCGAGGGAGCGTCTGCCACGGCCACGTCCACTGACGGGATCAACTGGAAGGCCGCAGCGGTGTTGCCTGCCGGCGTCGAATACGGCCGCGATGTGCAGTTCAGCCTCGAGTACCGGACGGTCTCCGGCAAGGTCGGCACCACGCTCACAGCCACAACCGACGGCAGCCGCTTGGCCCTCTGGAATACTGCGATCCAGCGCGTTCCGGTAGTGCAGGGATGGGTGAACGCCTCCACGCCGGCCTGGCCGGGCACGGGCACCACCCAGGCAAACGGCTGGCGCATGTTTGACAGGAATACCGCCACCTTCACAGACACCACGCAGGCGAACGGCTGGGTCACGGTGAAGCCAACTGACGGCACACGCATCGTCACCGACATCGTCCGGGTCTTCCCCCGCTCGAGCCACATCAGCCGCGGCAACGGCACGGTGATCCAAGGCTCCAACGACGGCGGGACAACGTGGACAACGTTCCTGACCATCACGGGCATGTCCGCCGCCGATTGGTACACTTTCCCGCTCCCGTCACGGGCCGATTACGCCCAAGTCCGGGTACTCGACGAGCACGGAGGCAACACCAACCTTGCAGAAGTGGAGCTGCTCACCAAGGCGGGCTAAGACCTCACGCTCGCCAAGCAGACACCAGCCAAAGCAGGGGCACCGGGAGAGATCCGGGTGCCCCCGCTTCCTGCTGTCCGGGCTACGGCCTTGGGGCTTTGTTACCGCCCAATTTTGGGAACGCAGAATCAGCACCCTATCCTGTTGTTAGCTAAGCCTTACCTAACAATGTCCGGAGAATCACGTGCCTGCTGCCCTTGGCTGCCACCTGTCCTGTTGCCTTGCCGCCGATGTCTGAGACGTACCGGGACCCGTGGGGAATCCCCCATCTTCGTGCCGACAGCCCGGACGAACTGGCCTTCCTGCAGGGGTCCAATGCAGCCACCGACCGCTCGTGGCAGATCGAGATGGAGCGTTGGCGCTCGGAGGGCAGGACTGCTGAGCACCTTGGAGCGGACGGCCTTCTCTGGGACCGGTTTGCCCGGCGTGTACGGCTCGATGACACCGCCCGGCGCTGCTTTGAAAGCCTGGATGCTGACACGCAGCGCTGGTGCACAGCCTATGTCGACGGCGTCAACGATGCCTTGAAATCCGGCCGCCGTGACGCCGAGGAGTTTGCCGCCACGGGCACCGCGCCTGCTCTTTGGGAACCGTGGACACCCCTGGGGGTCTTCCTGGTGCATCACATCCTTTTCGGCACGTTCCCGAACAAGCTCTGGCGCGCCCACGTCGCGGAAACGCTCGGCACCGAAGCCGTGGATATTTTCAGCATCGAGGCACCGGTATGGGCCGGCAGCAACGCCTGGGCTGCATCCGGCAGCCTGACCGAATCCGGGTCTCCCCTCATTGCCGGGGACCCGCACCGCCTGATGGAACTCCCCGGCGTGTATCAGCAGGTGCGCCTGGCGTGCCCGGCGTTCGACGTCGTTGGGCTTGCCTTTCCGGGTGTTCCCGGCCTGCCGCACTTCGGGCACACCGGCAGCGTTGCCTGGGCGGTCACGAACGCCATGGCGGACTACCAGGACCTGTACAGCGAGGAGTTGAGGCGCGACGGCAGCGAACTCCTGGCCCTCGGACCCGAAGGCTGGAGACCCGTCCGCGCGCATCATCAGGAAGTGATCAGCGTCCGGGGTTCTGCGCCGGAAACCGTGGACGTGATTGAAACCGACCGCGGACCTGTCATCTCCGGAGGGCTCAACGGCGGGGCGCTGAGCCTTCGTACGCCCTCACGGTCGGCGGAAAAGCTGGGCTTCGATGCCCTCCTCCCGCTCCTGCTGAGCAGTTCCGTGGACGACGTGGAGGCAGCCCTGGAAAACTGGGTGGAACCAGTCAACTGCGTGCTGGCCGCTGATTCCAGCGGTGCTGTGCTCCAGCTCGTGGCAGGGAAGGTCCCCGCGCGGAGCCGGGACAACCGCCTCCGGCCGGTTCCGGCGTCGTCGTCCGAACACCAGTGGGCGGGAGCGTGGGAGAGGCTGCCCCGCTCCTCGGTAGCCGCGCTGGCTGTGCATGCCAACGACCGCGACGCCGGGGGCGGTGACCGGCTCGGGCTCGAATTCGCCCCGGCCCACCGTGCTCAGCGCATCCGGCAGTTGCTGGTGGATCACGGGGCAGACCTGGGCGGCGGAGGTCTCACCACGGCAGCCATGCAGCGCATCCACATGGACACACAGCTCGGCTCCTGGCCTGCCTTCCGTGCTCTGCTGCTGAAGCTCACCCCACTGTCAGACACCGGCTGCTCATTCCGCGAGCGCCTGGTGGCGTGGGACGGACGCATGGACGCAGACTGCACGGAGGCCGCCGCCTTTGCCGCCTGGCGGTCGGCCCTGGTCCGCGGTCTGGGGAGCACCCCGGAGTTGCATCCGCTCACCGCTGCGAACGGCCACTCCCCGCTGTTCGCGCCATGGCTGCATCCGGAGGCCCGCATCGGTTTCGCCCTCGAAACCCTCCTTGCCAAGGGGCCGGGATTCGGGATCGACGTGGACCTCGCTGCCCGGCAAGCACTGGAAGAAGTTGCCGCAGCCCCTCCCTCGGGAACGTGGGGATCCAGCCATACAGTCCTGCCCCTGCATGGCCTGGCCGACCACGGATCGGCCGCCGCTTCAGCACCGGCGGTCCCCCACACACAGTTGTCCGGTGACACAGGCTGTGTCCTGTCCACCGAAAGCCTGCCGGGCGTCACCGACAGATCCTTCCGCGGGCCGGTGGCCCGTTATGTCTGGGACCTTCACGATCGCTCCAACAGCCGTTGGATCGTGCCGTTTGGTGCCTCAGGCCGTCCCGAAGACCCACATTTCGGAAGCCAGCTGCCTCTATGGGCCGCTGGGGACCTCATCCCCGTCGTCACGGACTGGGAGCAGCTGACCAAGGAGACCCATGACCCGCGCTGACACCGCCCTCCCGCTTTCTGCCAGGGCTTCGGTCTACGAGGAGAGCCTGCCTGCCCTGGGCCGATTGCGGCTCCTTCCACTCATTCCCGAAGCTGACGCGGACCTGGTCTACAGCTGGGTAAGGGAAGAACGTGCCCGTTTCTGGGGCATGCGCGATCTGAGCCGGGACGAGGTCAGGGACATCTATCTGTTTCTGGACAGCCTGGAAACGCATCATGCCTACCTGATGTCCGTGGAGGACCAGCCGGTGGGAATCTTCCAGACCTATGAGCCGCTTGAGGATCCGGTGGGCGAGGCCTACGAGGCCCGACCCGCCGATACCGGCCTGCACCTGCTGCTGGCTCCCGCGGAACGACCGGTCACAAACTTCACTCCCACCCTCATTGGAGGACTGATCCGTTTCCTGTTCTCCGATCCGACCAAGGACAGAGTGGTGGCGGAACCTGATGCCCGTAACGGGAAGGTCATCCAGCGGCTGCAGGGGTGCGGTTTTGAACCCGGGCCCAAGGTGCAGCTTGCCGAAAAGGAAGCACAGCTGGTGTTCCTTACCCGCGAAAGATTCGAGTCCCGTACAGCGTGAGCAGCCAGCCGACGCAGTCCGCCCCAAGCAGCCGACGGAGCCAACCGGCAGAGCCCAATAAGTCAACAGGAGGGTGAAATTCTTGCAGGCCATTCTTTTTCCCACAGCCAGCAATCACGACTATCTCTATGGCCTGTCCAGCCATCTGTGGATGGGCGACGCTCTTTTTCCCAGCGCGCACAACCGCCGCGACCCCTACGCCCTGCCGGCCTTCGACATCAGCGGCCAGTGGGTGTACCCGTCCAGGTACAACCCTTACCTGTCACCGCAACTGCCCGTGTATCTCCTCGAGGATGAGTACCTCGTATCAACCGGGCACGGGCTGGAGCCTGCCGGACTGCGCTTCTTCGAGATCCGCTGCATGTGCCTGCCCCAGCTTCGGAGCTAGACCCAGTTCACAGGTTCTTCAGTGCTTCCCGGCGGGACAACGGGCTGAGGTCATCGCCATGCTCTGCCACGAAGGCCCGCACCCACTCCGGATCCGTCTTGCCGTATTCCCGCAGTGCCCAGCCAATGGCCTTCCGGATGAAGAACTCAGTGTCCGCCAGGTTCGCTTCGATGACGTCGCGGAGCAGCCCGGTGTCTGTGTGGGCTTTTGCTTTCAGCTGGGCGGTGATGGAGGCGCGCCTGATCCAGAAGTCCGCGTCCCGGCTCCAGTTCCGCAGCACGGCTGTCATCGTGGGGCGGTCGGCCTGCAACAGGCCGCCGATCCGCTCGGACACACCGTCAACGAAGTCCCACGAGGCTCCGGTCCTGATGATTTCCTCGTACACCGGCAGCATCAGAGGTTCCCGGGCAGCCAGCCTTAGACCGGTGAGGTCGATCGCGGCATAATGCTCCTCCCTGAAAGTGGCGTTGCGCCACAGTTCCAGCACGGTGTCCCTCAACTGCTCCAGCGATTCGAAGGGATGAGCGGCAGCCATAACCTTAGTTAGCTGCCGAACCTCGGGAACCCTGACGCCGAGGGACGGGATGGCCGATTTCATGTACGCCTGCGCCCCCGCAGCACGTGCCGGGTCGCAACGTTCCGCCAGCCCCAGACGGATCGCGGCCAGCAGCCCGTTGTTAACCACTGAGTTCACCATGCAGCCACTCTAGTCAGCCCTCCCAGGCAAGCCAGCTGGCGGCCTACAGAAGAGGACGACGGCGGGAAGTCCCGCCGTCGTCCTCTTCGCTGTTATGTGGGTTGGTAAACGTCTGTCAGGTGCGGGCGTGCTCGGAGAGGATGGCGTCGATCTGGGTGACTGCCTCTTTCATGCCTTCCTCCATGCCCATTTGAACCATCTGTTCCATCTGCTCTTCGGACTCGAAGGCGGAAGAGATGGTCATCCGGGTGCGGCCACCAATGTCCTCCAGGTTGACGGTGGCGTGGGTGGTTCCCATCCCCTCTACAGGGGCGCCGTCGTCGTCGGCGAATCCGTCGTCAAACGCAAGACGCTTGGGGGCCTGGATGGAGGTGAACTGCCACCAGCCACGGGCTTTCTCTCCGTCGGGACCGGTCATGAAGTAGGCGGCCTTTCCCCCGGGCTGGAAGTCGAACTGTTCGAACGTGGCAGGCCAGGTTGGCGGACCCCACCAGCGCTCTAGCTGCCGGGGATCTTCCCAGATCTGCCAGACGCGGTCGACGCCAGCGTCAAACTCTGCGACCAGGGTGAAGTTCAACCCCTCGAGGTTCTTCGTGGAACTGATAACGGTCATTGCGGAACCTTTCCTATCCTTCAGCCAGAATGTCTGCGATCCGGTGGGCACGCTGCCGCCAAATCGCCTCATATTCATCGAGCAGCCGCCGGGCTTTCTGCAGGCCTTCATGATTGCCACGCACGATCTGCTCCCTTCCGCGCTTTTGCTTGGTGACCAGAGAAGCGCGTTCCAAAACCGCCACGTGCTTTTGGACGGCGGCGAAACTCATGGCGTAGAGGGCAGCAAGACCGGAGACCGAGTACTCCCCCACCGTCACCCGGCGGACTATGTCCCGCCGGGTGCCATCTGCGAGCGCCTGGAACAGGCGGTCGACTTCGGCTTCACTGATCTGATCTACAACCATTTGGTTGTAGGATATGCCTGTGGTTGGTGCGTGTCAATGGGTCCTCTTACTCGCGCCGTTCCTGGGTCAGTCCGTAGGGAACGTCGCGGCTGACGGCCACCGTGTAGCTGGTGTGGCTGTGCCTGGTGACCAGGATGCCGTGGCGGCTTTCCTTCATGGCGTGTTCTCGGGCGATCTCGACGGCCGTGTTCAGGTCGTTTTCGACGGTGTGGGGATCGTGGGCAGTAATTTCCAGGACGATGTCCGAGTGGCGCTTGATCATGGGATTCTCTTTCTCAACACAGAGAGTCGGGCGCTTGATGGCCACAGGCTTCCGGGTCCGGGCATAGCCGGGGAGGCGGAAAGCGGTGGTTCCAGAAGGGATGCCCGGCACTCTCCGAATGCGTTCGCTGAATGCATTTCTGCGAATGGGGCTGGCCGGCCGAATTATCCGGCGGGCTGGATCGGCGGAAGTTTTCTTCCTGCGGGATCTGTAGCCAGTCTGGATGATGAACAGCGAGGGAGCAAGACGAAACCTGAAACAGTGAGGTTAAGAGTGTGTAAACGACTGGTACCGGCGTCGCTCTGACGCCGGTACCAGGGAGCGTTTCTCAGTCGCTCAGCATGACCTGATCCACCATGAGGTGGCCCCATTCCCCGGTGGCGTCGTCGAGAATCTGGAACCGGGCCGTTTGGCCGGCGAGGTCTTGCACGTCCCACGAGACATGGCGCAGTGAACCGGAGTTCTCCCCCGTGGCCGTCCGCACCGGCTGGCCGTCCACCAGCAGCTGCACAGAGGTTGCAGGCTCCGTGCCGAGCGGATGGTTGCCGCCCCCGAGCTGGAAGTGCAGGAAGTCCCGGTCAATCACGAACTCCGGCGAGGTGATGCTGCCTGTAGCAGGGTCGCCGGGTCCCACGAAGGTGTCGGCGACCTTCGCGCCTACCCGTCCCGCTGCCGACGTCGAGGACGGACCTGCCGCTGCAAAGTCGCCGTTGCCGGTCCATCCTTCTCCCCAGGATGATCCTTCGAAGTCAGCGATCAGCCGGGCCGGCCGCTGGGCAAGGTTTTCGAACTCAGTGACCGTGACGTTCGTGAAGCTGGCGGCCCCTCCGCTGGAGTAGAGGTTGATGCGGTCGTCGCCCGGGTCTGCGAACACCTGGCTTGAGTGAACGTAGCGGCCGTCATCCACGAAGACCTCTATGGTGGTGCGGTCTACGAGGATCCGCAGGTGCACATTGTTGGCGTTGGGATCAAAAGGCGTCCGGCTTTCCAGCTTGGTCCCGGAGCTGTCCGGGTTACCGGTGGGGCCGCGGTTGAGGTAGCTGAAGCTATCGTATATTCCGACGTCGGCATGTCTTATGCCGTCCGCTGACGCCCGCAACTGCAGGCCGATGTTCTGCGCCTCATTCCAGGACACGTCCGCTTCAAGCTGGTACGACTCTCCGCGGTAGGGCAGGGCCAGGTTTCCGTTGACCGTAAAGTTTCCGAGGTTGGTCACCTTGGTGGCATGGTCAGCCAGTGCCGGCGTGGGCTGGGACACCAGGCTGTAGTCCGTTCCGTACTTCTTGAGTTTGATCTGGCGCACGATGGAATCCGTGCCGTTGAAGCCGTCGGCCGCCCAGGTAGGTGTGGTGTGGGCGTAATGCCAATTGTTCATCCACGCCATGGCAAAGCGCTGCTCCGCGGGATTGGCCGGGTCCTCCCACGTGACCGCGCCGTACCAGTCGAAGCCGTAATCCAGCCACTGCGGGGTTGCGGTATCCGGGGTGAAGGATGTGCCGTTGAAGCTTCCGGTCCAGTAGGCATAGGTGTTCGGGGCTCCGGTCAGATAACCGTTGGCACTCAGGCCCAGCACCCATTTTTCAGTGCCATCATCAGCGCGGATCTTGAACAGATCTGGACATTCGAGCATCCCGAGGCCCGGCTCCACGAACTCCGAGACGCGCGTCCAGTCCTTCAGGTTGGGTGAGGTGTAGAAGCTGATTTTCGTGCCCTCCGCGATCAGGGCAACCCAGCGGGAGGCGTCAGGATCCCAAATAACCTTGGGGTCGCGGAAGTCGGTGCGTCCGCCGTTCGGAATGACCGGAGTCTCTCCGTAGGCGTGGAAGTTACGCCCGCCATCTTGCGAGTACCAGAGGAACTGTGCCTGCGGGCCGGTGGAGTTCGCGATCTGCTGCGGAGTGGGGTGGTCCATCTGGGTGGCAAGCATGACGACGGCGCCGGCCCCGAACCCGGCCGTATTTGCTGTGTCGACCACTGCTGAGCCGGACCAAAGATCATGGTTGGCGTTGGTCTTCTTCTGCGCCGCGACGCCCTGGTCCTGGAAAGCGACGTTGTCCGTCGTCGTCGCCAGCCGCCACGCTGTACCGATCTCGGCGTCATAGTCCGCGTTGTACAGGTAGTAGTAGTTGAACTTGCCGTCGATATAGACCGGGCGTTGTGGATCGTTCTTCCAGTTGTCGGGAACAGTGAAGTGGTACGTATCCCGGTAGCTTGGTCCACCCGCCCCCTCCACAGCAGGGGCCTCAGTAGCAGGAGCCGCAACGGCCGGGGGTGTGGAAGAGTCAAAGACCCACACCCCCGCCGCCACCATCCCAACCGTCACCCCGAGCACCGCCAATCTCCGCGAAAAGCTGCGGCCCGCTCGCCACCGGCCGGATACCCCGCCGGTGGCCCCCCAAAAACGTCGCCGTACTCCAGTCACCGTTGACTCCTACTTGTTGGTTGGTCCCTGTGCGGGACGGCTTAGGCGGTCAACGCACGACGGCGAGACTCACCAGGGTTCCCCCGTCGCCTTCGGCCAAGAGGCCGACGGCGTTGCTCGAGTTGGCTGGAAACACGAGATCAGTGATGGTTGCCAGGCCATCCTGCGCGAAGACCTCGACGGAGCAGCGGTCCACGAAGACCCGAAGTTTCAGCCGCCCGTTCTCCAGTGGCACATAGACGCGCTCCACGGAGGGGAACGTTGCATCAAACTTCACGTTGCCCGATTCGGTCCGGTCGAGGCTGAGCTCTCCGGTTGCTGAGTCGTAGGCCAGGACAGTGCGCTCTGCCGGGTTCGATTCCATACCAGCCCGGAGGACAAGACCCACCTTCCCTGCAGGGCCGGGCTCGAACTCCGCATCAATCCGGAGTACGTCGCCGTGAGCCTCAGCAGGAAGCCAGGTCATCCCGGGCGTCAACGGCTGCCGGCCCAGGGCGAACAGTTCCACGCCCTGCCCGAGCTCCTGGTCCCGGAACGGATCCACCGCCTCCTGCACCAGCACGGGCCGGCCGCCGCGGGAGACAAGCCCGACCTCACGAGCCAGGGACATCGCGCTCCGCCAGCCGTCCGTGGGGGTTGAAGCGGCGTACTGCCAGTTATTCATCCAGCCGATCATGAGCCGGCGCCCGTCCGGCACATTGCTGAAGGACACGGCCGCGTAGTAGTCCCGGCCCCAGTCGAGCCAGCCGTAGTCAGCCATCCTGCTCGTGTCGGGCTGCAGGCCTTCGGTGACCGTGGTTTCGGAACTGAACGTCACGCCGTCGAACGTTCCAATGAAATACTGCCCGCCGGAGCCACCGGCGATGCCGCCGGGGCTGAGGTTGACCACAAGAACCCAGCGGGTGTCTGCGACGTCACCGTCAACCGGGAGTTCAAACAGGTCCGGGCACTCCCAGATTCCTTCGGTGGCATTGGCCGGGCCGAAGGTGCTCAGGTACTCCCACGATTTCAGGTCTGCTGACTTGTAGAGCAGCACTTCGCGGTGGAGGGCCTCGACGGCCACCATCACCCAATAGCCCCCGGCTTCGCCGTCGTACCAAAACACCTTGGGGTCACGGAAGTCCGAGGACGCCCGGTCAAGCACCGGGTTCCCTGCGTACTTGGTCCAGGTGGCGCCGTCGTCAATGCTGTACGCGAGGGACTGGGCCTGACGGCCCGCAAGCGGGGAGGTCCCCACATAGGCGCTTGTGTAGATCGCTACCAGGGGAGGAACTCCCCCGACGCCGAAGCCGCTGGTGTTGTGGACGTCCGCCACCGCCGAACCGGAGAAAATGCCCTCCTGGTCATCGCAGGGGATGGCCACCGGGTGCTCGGTCCAATGGTTCAGGTCCGCGGAGGTGGCATGGCCCCAGGACATGTTGCCCCAGTCGTCGCCGAACGGGTTGTGCTGGTAGAAGAGGTGGTAGGTGCCGTTTGAGTAGATGAGTCCGTTGGGGTCATTGAGCCAGTTGCGCTCTGCTGAATAGTGCCATTCTGGCCGGTACTGGGAGTCGAGTCCGGTGGTTGTTTTCATGAAGGTTTAGCCCTTGACGCCGCTGGAGGCGATGCTGTTGATGAAGGAGCGCTGGAACGCGATGAACAGGATGACCACGGGGACGGTGATGAGTGAGGCGTACGCCATGACTTCGCCCCAGGAGACGTTCAGCTGGAAGAAGTATTGGATGCCGATCATCACCGGGCGGAGCTCCTCGGACTGGACCACCATGAGCGGCCACAGGTAGGAGTTCCAGGCAGGTAGGAAGGTCAGGATGGCAACCGTTGCGGTGGCGGGCCCGGCGAGTGGCATCACCACCTGGCGGTAGATCTTGAACCAGCCGGCGCCGTCGATCCTTGCTGCCTCATCCAGTTCCTTCGGGATGGACTCGAAGTACTGGTGGTAGAGGTAGATGGAGAACGCGTTGGCGATGAACGGGATGATCTGGACCTGATAGGTGTCCAGCCAACCCTTGGAGAATTCGAGGCTGAAGCCGTTGAGCTCGAAGTAGGGCAACTGGTTGACCCACCACACCAGCGGCAAGGCCAGGGTCTGGAAGGGCACGATCAGGGTGGCCAGAATCGCGGTGAACACGATGCGCTTGCCGCGGACCTCCATGCGGGAAAGGGCGAAGGCACAGAGGCTGTTGACGAAAATGCCCAGTACAACGGTGATGGCAGAGATGCCGATGGAGTTCATCAGGAAGCGGGCTGCCGGGACCCGGTCAAACACGGCTCCGTAGTTGTCGAAGGAGATGTTGCCGATGGGCAGGAAGGCGGCGATGGAGGACATGTCGCCGAAGATCTGCTGGTCTGTTTTGAGCGAGGACACCAGCATGAACACGATGGGGAACGCTGCAGCGGCGGCGAACAGGATGCGGACCGCCATGGTGCCGGCACTGCCGACGGCCCTGGAATTGAGAGCGTTCTTCACGTCAGTCCTTCTCTCGGGTCAGGTAGCGCTGCACTGCGGAGATCAGCAGCACCAGGACGAAGAATACGAGCGAGATGGCCGATGCGTAGGAGGTTTCCTGCTGCTTGAAGCCGGAGCGCACCGCCTCGTAAATGATGGTGGTGGTGGAATCGAGGGGCCCGCCCTGGGTCATGACGTTGACCTGGTCGAAAAGCCCGAGGGCCTGGATGGTGATGGTCACCAGGATCAGCGTGCGTGTGTGCCGGAGACCTGGCCAGGTCACGTAGCGGAACTGATGCCAGGGGCTTGCGCCGTCCAGCTGGGCCGCCTCGTACAGTTCGCCGGAGATGCTTTGGAGGCCTGCGAGCCAGATGATCATGTGGAACCCGGCGGCCTGCCAGATGGACAACGCGATGATGGCAGGCATGGCCGTGGCGGGGTCGTTGAGCCAGTCCGGGCCTTGGATGAGACCAAAACTGACGTTGGACAGGAATTCATTGATGAGCCCGTCCTTGCGGTACATGAAGAGCCACAGCAGCGACACGACCACAATTGACGTGACCACGGGCAGGAAGTAGAGGGTGCGGAAAAAATTCACGCCCCGGAACTTCTTATTGATGAGCAGCGCCATCACCAGAGCCAGGCCGGACTGGACAGGCACTACAACAAGGGCGAAGTAGCTGACGTTCAGCAGTGAGCGCCAGAACGTGGGATCCGTGAACATGCGGACGAAATTGTCCGTGCCGACGAACTCAATGGGCCGGGGTGAAACGAGCCGGGCGTTCGTGAAGGCAAGGCCGAAGCCCAGGATCGCCGGGAGGAACACGAATGCGAGCAGGAGGACTGTGGCGGGGGCGATCATCGCCCAGCCGCTGAGCTGTTCGCGCAGGTGGCGTCGGCGTCGCGGTTTGCCTGGGGCAGCGGGGGCAGATGCCCTGCGGCTGGAGGGTGCCGGGCTGGAAGGGGCTGGGTTGGGAGGGACGGCGGGAAGCCGGGTGGTTGTCATGGGATTCTCCGTTGACAGTGAGGTTCAGGGGCGCAGGGGCCTTGGGGTACGACGACGGCGGCGGTTGCCCACCGCCGTCGTCGTACTGGTGGCGGCTGGGCTAGTCCTTGTAGCCGCCGTTGGACTTGATATTGGCGTCGATGGCCTTGACCGTCTTGTCCAGCACCGTCTTGGCGTCAGCGCCGGCCAGGATATCCTGGACAGCCTTGCCGTATTCGGTAGCGATGAAGGGGTAGGCCGGGGTTTCAGGACGCATCACTGCGTACCCGCGGGAGAAGTCCATGAAGATCCGGCTGGCGCCACCCTCGGCAAATTCGGGCAGCATCGCGGCGGCTTCGTCGGTGGCAGGGATGGTGGCCGTAGCCTTGGCCATCGCAGCGATGTTTTCAGGCTTGAGCGAGTAGGAGAGGTAGTCCATGGCTGCCTCCGAGTTGGCGCAGCCGCTGGTTACGCCCCACTGCCAGGAGCCGCCGCCCACCTTTGGCCCGTTGCCCAAGTCCACGGTCGGCATGATGGCCAGGTCATCTTTCACCGCTGTCATGGCCGTGTCCGCAGCCCAGGAACCGGTGTAAACGATGGCGCTCTTGTTGTTCACGAAGTCCTGCACCGGGTCCTTGCCGCTCTTTGTGGCCATGAAGCCCTCGTCAGCCAGGCCTCGGAACCACTGGGCCCATTGAACGGCCTCTTCACCGTTAAGGGATCCATCAGCAGTCTGGAATCCGTCGCGGTTGATCAGGTCCCCGCCGAACGACTGCAGGAATGGCGAGTACGCGTACGGCAGCCATTCGCCTGTTCCTCCAGTGCCCATATCCAGCGGGTGCTCCCATTTGCCCAGGGCCTTGAGTTTGGTCAAGGCTTCCTGGAACTCATCCTTGGTCCACGGCTTTTCGACCGTTGCTATCCGGACGCCGGCCGCAGCGAGGTCGGACTTGCGCGACAGCATCGCCAGGGAGACGTCGTAGGTGCCCACTGCGTAGGTTTCGCCGTCCCATTTCGCCACCGTGCTCGGCAGGTTTTTGGAAAGATCCACGTCCAGCTTCAGCGGGGCCAGGTACTTTGCCCAGGCCCAGTTGGGCACGTTCGGCCCGTCGATGTCCACAAGGCAGGGAAGCTTCCCCGACGCCGCTGCCGAGACCACGGAGTCGTTATAGGAGTCCTGCGGAAACGCCTGGACCTTGATCTGGGCCTTGGCGTCAGGGCTCTTGTTATACGAATCGACAATGCTCTGGACAGCCTTGAGCTCATCCGGGTTTCCTGCATTATGGGTCCACATCGTGATCTCATTCGAGCCTTCGGAAGTAGCCGACGCGCTGCCCTTGCCGCAGGCGCCCAGGGTACCGACGAGAGCGGCCGCAGCTACACTGGTGGCCAGGATCCGGGTGAATCGCTTGTTCATCATGGTGAATCTTTCTGCTGATTTGTGCGTGGAGGATTGCCCCGGGTCTGTGGGGGACGCGGCCGGTGCAACGGCTGCGTCCCTTTCTGCCTCCCCGGGTGGTGAAGCTGGTTGATGCTGTGGTGTTCTGTGGTGGTTTTGGTGACGGCTAACTTGGCGGCGGGCCTAGCGAGCCCCGCTCGATGAGGGGGCAGCCCAATTGCATCTGGACCCCGGAGTTACCAGAGCCCTCAATTTCGTCCAGTATCCGGTTGACAGCCCAACGGCCCATTTCATAGTGGGGAAGGGCGACTGTTGTGAGCCCTGGCCACAAGGCGTCCGCAATGATTTCAAGGTTGTCGATCCCAATAATGGAAACGTCCTCCGGTATGCGAAGCCCCAAAGCGAAAGCCGCTTGGTAAGCGCCCATGGCAACCCTGTCGTTGAAGCAGAACAGAGCTGTAGGACGATCTTTCCGGTCAAGAAGTTCAAAAGCAGCCTCACGGCCCCCCTTGGTGTGCGCCGTTCCGATGCCATAGGTGCTGGGATCATGCTCCAGCCCATGCCGCCGCAAAGCGTTGAGGAAGCCCTCCCTCCGGCCATGCGTGGCGGGAATGTCCTCACTGTTGTTGATCATCCCGATCCGGGTGTGGCCGGCGTGGATAAGTGCTTCAACAGCTGTCTCGGCTGCGCCCACCTCATCTGGAACAACCGAGGAAATGGATGCATCCTCGGTGACTGCATCCAGGAGCACGATGGGAAGCCCGCCCAGTTGGGTGGGGACCTGGGCGCTTTGGTGGTACATCCTGGCGTACAGCACGCCATCCACCTGGTGTTGCTGAAGCATGCTGATTTCACGGGATTCCAGCTCACTGTCGAAGCCCGAGTTAACCACCATCACCACATAGCCACGTTCATAGGCGGCATCCTGAGCGCCGCGGATCATGGCACCGGCAAAAGGTGTTGTGGTGATTTCATCGCTTACCAGGCCAAGGATTTGGGAGCGTTGATTCCGCAATCCGCTGGCCAGCCTGTTTGGGGCGTAGCCAAGGTCTTTGGCCACTTCCCGGATGTGTTGTTGTGTTGCCGCCTTGACCCGGAAGCTGGTGGCGTCATTGAGGGCATGCGACACAGTGGTCACTGAGACGCCGGCAGCTTTCGCCACCTCGCGGATTCCCACCTTCGTCGTCATTGACTTCCTTTGCAAAACGTTTTGTATTTGGTGTGAGCCACGCTACACAAAACGTTTTGCATTTGTCAACGAGCACTTTTCGCAGACCTCTCCAACCGGGCGGACGGCCATCATGACCCTCTTTGGCGGCTCGCAAGCCGAGACACGCCCGGACCTCGGCGCGTTGCCGAGGTGAGGAGGCTGAAACAAGGTCACGAAGGACACATTAAGGCGCCAGCCGAACAAAATGCCCGGGCAAGATGCCCGAACAAGATGGGCTGGAACAAGGCGGAGGAGGCACCAAAAAGGGATGCTGAACCACTCCTGGGAAGCCACTGTGACCTGGCCAACAAGTGGCCCTGAATCATAGGCCAAAGCTTTTAATCTTGTGAATATTTCGACACATTTGACCTCTTCGCCCTTTTTGTGCAACGCGCGTAAAGAAGAAGGGTGCAAGCGCTTACACTTCTCATCGGAAAGGCAAAAAGCCCGATGTAAAGAGGTTTGAAAGCCCTTGAGAAGCGTGCTTAGGGTGTTGACAGGCGCAGCACAGGTAACCCCAAGCGGCCTATGGCAAGGGCCGAAAGACCCTTCTCTCCCAAAACAAAGGCGTCCCTGCGGCAGCTCTTTAGTCACTGGGGCACTGGAGTTTTGAACCGGGCATCCGCCCATCTTCCACGAAAACTGTCTCAAACTCCGCGAGAAGAGAATTCATGAATAAGCATCCCCAATCGCCAAGAATGCAGTTGTGGCGCCCTGCCGCCCTGGCACTGGCCACAGCTGTAGCTGCCACCACTTTCCTGGCTGTGCCGTCGGCGCAGGCCAACGAGCCGGCGGATCCGCCCGCCGCAGAGCAGATGCCGGCTCCCACCCCTGGTTTCCCGCTCCCCACCGAGCACACCCAAGAGGCGCATGATCCGGCGTCGGACTTCACCTCGAAGTGGACCCGCGCGGATGCCAAGCAGATCATGGCACAGAGTGATTCCACCGTGGCTCCGGGTGAGAACTCGATGAACCCCGATGTCACCATGCCGGAGATCCCTGAAGATTTCCCCACGATGAACGAGGACGTCTGGGTGTGGGACACGTGGTCCCTGACCGACGAAAACGCTAACCAGATCAGCTACAAGGGCTGGGACGTCATCTTCTCGCTCGTGGCAGACCGCCACGCCGGCTACGGCTTTGACCAGCGCCACTGGAACGCCCGCATCGGCTACTTCTTCCGGAAAACCAATGCTGATCCGGCCAAGGACAAGTGGAACTACGGCGGACACATTTTTGCTGACGGCGCGTCCATCGGCAACACCGAGTGGTCCGGCTCAACCCGCCTGATGCAGGGTAACCACGTCAACGTCTTCTACACGGCCACCACGTTCTACGACGTCGCCGAGCGCAACGCCGGAGGCGGCGGAATCGCCCCGGATGCAGCCATCGCCAAGGCGCTGGGCAACATCCACGCCGACAAGAACGGCGTTACCTTTGACGGCTTCCAGCACACCAAGCTGCTGGAACCGGACGGCAAGATGTACCAGAACAAGGCCCAGAACCCGGGCTTCGCCTTCCGTGATCCCTACACCTTCGAGGACCCGGCCCACCCCGGTAAGACGTACATGGTGTTCGAGGGCAACACCGGCGGCACCCGTGGCGAATACAAGTGCAAGGAAGAGGACCTGGGTTACAAGCCCGGCGATCCGCACGCTGAGAACCTGAATGAGGTCAACAGCGACGGCGCCTACTACCAGACGGCGAATGTTGGTTTGGCTGTAGCTGACAACAAGGACCTCACCAAGTGGTCGTTCCTGCCGCCCATCCTGTCTGCCAACTGTGTCAATGACCAGACTGAGCGTCCGCAGATCTTCATCCAGAACGAAGGTGGCAAGAACAAGTACTACCTCTTCACCATCAGCCACCAGTTCACCTACGCAGCAGGCGTGCGCGGTCCCGACGGCGTCTACGGCTTTGTGGGCGACGGCATCCGGTCCGACTACCAGCCGCTGAACAACAGCGGCCTGGCGCTGGGCTCGCCGACTGACCTGAACCTGCCGTCAGAGTCACCGGAAAATCCCACCCCCCAGCAGAACGGCCGCCAGTTCCAGGCCTACTCGCACTACGTGCAGCCGGGTGGATTGGTGCAGTCGTTCATCGATAACGTGAACGGTGTCAGGGGCGGCTCACTCTCCCCGACGGTAAAGATCAACTTCCGCAACGGAATCTCCGAAGTTGACCGTTCCTTTGGCCAGAACGGCCTCGGCCCGTACGGTTACCTGCCTACGAACGTCAAGGTTGGCGGAGAAGGCCTGTACAAGTAATTCACAACAGCCGGGTTGCCATTGATTGACGCAACCCGCTGACAAAGTAATGAGCGGGGGCGCCGGAAACGGGGTCCCCGCTCCCTTTTGGTTCCCCGCTCCTTTTGCCGGTATCCGGTCCTATTTGAACGGCCATGATGTCCGAAAAACTCAAACTTACATCGCTCCCAGGCAAGCGGAACTTCTGGATTGCAGTTGCAGCGGCTGCCACTGTCCTGGTAGCCGTGGTGGCTTTCATCGTCAGCGTTCAGACACCGGACGACGCCGAGAGCCGGGCAGAGACTGCCCTCGCCTCCGTTGCCACCGCCCAGGCGGATTTCAAGACGTCCCGGGGAACCTACGGCTCGTACTGGTTGGCAGGCGGTGATCGCACGCTCGAAGCAGGGCAACCGCTCCACGCCGCCGGAGTAGAGGATCTCCGCAGTATCAATTGCGCAGACGGCTGGGTGGCAGCAGCCCGGATCGGCAGCGACATCTTCCTTCGCTCCAGCCTTGACGACACAACGAAAACTGCGGGAGCCGGGGAAGTGCGCCGGCCGGACTGTATTACCCCTGCAGCCGTCGATGCCATGCTCAGTGACCTTGGCAGGATCGACCGCTCGCCGGCACCGGGAACAAAACCCGAGCGGCCTGCCGGATCCTCGCAGTACCGCCCGAGCTACCACATCACCCCGGAGCGGGACTGGATGAATGATCCCCAGCGCCCCTTTTTCCTCAACGGGCTCTGGCACTACTACTACCTCTACAACGCTGACCATCCGCAAGGCAACGGAACCGAGTGGTACCACCTCAGCAGCAAGGACCTGGTGACGTGGAAGGACGAGGGCGTTGCCATCCAGAAGTACAAAAACGGACTTGGTGACATCGAAACAGGCAGCACCGTAGTGGACCACGAGAACACAGCCGGCTTCGGAAAAGATGCCGTCATCTCGGTGCTGACACAGCAGGACAAGGGCGTCCAGCGGCAGTCGCTTTTCTATTCAACCGACGGCGGCTTCACGTTTTCTTCCCACCAAGGAAACCCGGTGATGGAGAACCCCGGTGCTGAACACTGGCGCGACCCCAAGATTGTCCGTGATGAGGCAAACGGACAATGGCTGATGATCCTGGCCGAGGGCCACAAGCTGGGCATGTACACCTCGAAGGATCTCAAGAGCTGGCGTTACGCCTCCGGTTTCGAGCGGTCAGGCCTGGGCACCCTTGAATGCCCTGACCTTTTCCAGCTGGACGTCGACGGCGACCCTGCCAAGCGAACGTGGGTCCTCGCAGCCAGTGCCAACGGATCAGAAGAAGGCAGAACCACGGGCGTCGCCTACTGGACCGGAAGCTGGGACGGAACAACGTTCACCCCTGCCGATGAGAAGCACCAGTGGATGGACGCCGGGTCCGACTTTTACGCTGCCGTGACATGGGATGATCCGAGGCTTACCGAGGGCCAGCGGCTGCAATCCCGGCAGGCCTTGGGCTGGGTGAACAACTGGGACTACGCCCGGAAGCTGCCCACTGAGGACTGGCAGGGCGGCATGGACTCCATCGTGCGTGACATCAAGCTGAAGACCGTGGACGGCAAGCCGGCCCTGGTCTCAACACCCTCGAAATCCCTGGCCAGGCTGGAAGGTGACCCGTCGTCGTCGGGCCCGGAGACCATCACCCCAGACGGAACTGCCGGACTTCCCTCTCTGCCGGGCGGCGCCTACCGGCTCGATTTGACGATTGAACGCACGACTAAAGCGGTCGACGGCGGCGGTGACGGATCAGAGGCTCTCCTGCAGTTCGCAAGTGGTGAGGCGATTTTCGCCACGGTTGGCTACAACTTCCAGGACGGGGCCGCCTTCGTCACGCGCGAGCAGCCGGCGGCTGGAGATCTTGGCCCGCTGTTTACACAAAGACGGACCGTCTCCGCTCCCGCCAGGAACGGCAGCGTGGACCTGACGGTATACGTCGACCACTCCTCGATTGAAGTGTTCGTCAACGGCGGGGAGCAGACCCTCACCTCACTGGTCTTCCCCAGGTCAGAGGAGCGGGATATCAAGCTGGTGACCGGCGGGGGAAACCTCACCCTGAAAAGCCTGACGCATACGCCGTTGCGGTCAACGCGCTAGGCGTGCACGGTTTGTGACGTAAGCCACTTCTAATATTCGGGTACCCCTTTGACAGGACGCTGTGGGGATGCCACAGTTGAGGCATGGAGAACCTGTTGGACAGCTGGACAGCTGGACAAGACCGTGTGGTCCGCGTTGGCGCGGCTGAAGCGGTTTTTGCATCCCTCCGGGGTGCCATTGAAGGCGGGAAGATCCCTGTCGGGACCCGCTTGGACTCCGAAGCATCACTTGCCAAGCAGTACGGCGTGAGCCGCACCATGGTCAGGGAAGCCCTCCGCTCCTGCACCGCCCTGGGATTGACTGCCACGCATACGGGCAAGGGAACCTTCGTCATCGCCGACAAGGTTGCCACTGACCTGAAGCTTGGTAAGTACTCGGCCAGCGCTCTCGTGGAGGCCCGCCCCCACGTGGAAGTGCCGGCCGCCGGGCTCGCTGCCCAGCGCCGGAGCACTGAGGACCTTGAAGCCCTTCGGGAAATCCTCCGGGAAATGTCGGAAGCGGACGATCTTCATCAATGGGTCCTCCTCAACACCGAATTCCACGTGACCATCGCCCGCTGCAGCGGAAACGGCGTCTTCGAATCATTCCTCTCCGATATCTGTGACGCGATGGCAAACCAGTCAAACACGCTCAACCTCGTGGCTGACCGCCGCAAGGAGTCAGGTGACGAGCACGCACGCATCTTCGATGCGATCGAGCGCGGGTCAGCCGAGGAAGCCTCGCAGGCCATGAGAATGCATTTGCACGGGGTTGAATGCGCCCTGGGCACCATCATCCCGGGGAGTGAAAACTCCCGGACCAGCCAAATGGCCTGACTCCGCACGCAGGCTGGCCCCGGCTCGCACCAACTTTTTGTCTTGAACTTTTGTCCTATCCAGAATTACTGTCCAAACCCGTCAACGAAGCCCTGCGAGGACCCCCGTGAGCATTATCGAAAACAACCCCGATGTCCGTTCCGAGCATGACCTGCTCGGGGACCGGGATGTTCCGGCCAACGCGTATTGGGGAGTCCACACGCTGCGTGCTGTGGAGAACTTCCCTATCACGGGCCAGCCGCTCTCCTCGAACATGTACCTGGTCCGGGGCCTGGCCGCCGTCAAGCTAGCCGCGGCCCGCACCAACCTCGAACTCGGGCTCCTGGACCCCGATCGCGCCGCCGCGATCGAACAGGCCTGCACCGACGTCATGAACGGGATGCTCAGCGAAGAGTTCGTGGTGGACGTCATCCAGGGCGGCGCCGGGACCTCCTCGAATATGAACGCCAACGAGGTCATCGCCAACCGGGCATTGGAAATCCTCGGCCACCCCAAGGGCGAGTACCGGCACCTGCACCCCAACGACCACGTGAACCTCTCCCAGTCCACCAACGACGTCTACCCCACCGCCGTGAAACTGGGCACCATCCTGGCTGTGGGGGAACTCCTCGCTGCCCTCGAAGAACTCGAAGGCGCATTCGGCGAGAAAGCCCTTGAATTCCGCACCGTCGTCAAAATGGGCCGCACCCAGCTCCAGGACGCCGTACCTATGACCCTGGGCCAGGAATTCGGCACTTACGCCGTGACAATCGGTGAGGACCGGCTCCGGCTGGCCGAAGCCGACCTGCTCATCCACGAAATCAACCTGGGTGCCACCGCAATCGGTACCGGCCTGAACGCGCCTCCCGGCTACGCCGCAGCCGCCTGCCGGCACCTCGCCGAGATCACGGGGCTGCCGCTGGTCACGGCCCCGGACCTCATCGAAGCCACCCAGGATGTCGGCGCGTTTGTGCACCTCTCCGGCGTCCTCAAGCGCGTCGCCGTGAAACTCTCCAAAACCTGCAACGACCTGCGTCTGCTCTCCTCCGGTCCCCGTGCCGGCCTGGGCGAAATCAATCTCCCGGCCGTGCAGTCCGGGTCCTCCATCATGCCCGGCAAGATCAACCCGGTGATCCCGGAAGTCGTCAGCCAGGTCGCCTACGAAGTGATCGGTAACGACGTCACCATCACCATGGCCGCCGAAGCCGGCCAGCTCCAGCTCAACGCCTTCGAACCCATCATCGTCCACAGCCTCCACAAGAGCATCTCCCACCTCGAAGCAGCCTGCCGCACCCTCACGGCCCGCTGCGTCCGGGGTATCACCGCCAACATCGAACACCTCCGGTTGACCGTCGAACAGTCAATCGGCCTGGTCACTGCGCTGAACCCCCACCTGGGTTACGCAACGGCCACCGCAATCGCCCAGGAAGCCCTCGCCACCGGCAAGGGTGTAGCGGAGCTGGTCCTTGAACA
Source organism: Arthrobacter rhizosphaerae (assembly GCF_023062595.1). Lineage (GTDB taxonomy): Bacteria > Actinomycetota > Actinomycetes > Actinomycetales > Micrococcaceae > Arthrobacter > Arthrobacter rhizosphaerae. Next base: position 197,909 of record NZ_JALLAN010000002.1, on the reverse strand, counting down.
CGGGCTGCTCACTGAAGCGCAGCTCGAAGAACTGCTCAGCCCGCAACGCCTGGCAAACCTCAGCAAGTAATCCCCAACCGCCCCCTAACCTCGCAAGCTCGATCAGGGAACCCCGCCGGCGTGGGCCCAGTTGCATCCACGTAACATCCAGCACCTCTGCCCGCCTTTGGGGGCAGGGGTCACCAGGACGCGCCTAATTCCGTCCGAAAACAGAAAGCGGCCCTCAACGACGAGGACCGTTCCAGCACCTATGAAAGGCCATGGAAATGACTGTTGATGTTGAAGTCCGAAGTAATGAGCTCCTCCGCCCCACCGCTGCTTCACGCGGCAGCCGCCGCCCCGCCCGCACAAGTGTTAAGCGAATCAGGCCCATAAAACCGGAGATCATTGACTACTTGGCAATGCATGGCGCCAGCAGGGTATCCGATATCAGCAACGCCATTTCCTGCTCGCGCGACTGCGTCAGGTACCACCTGGCAGCGCTCGAGACTGCTTCACTTGTCCGTTCTGATATCTCCCCGGAAACGAGGGGCAGGTTTACGCCGTTCTACGCGCTGGCCCCTCAGCGCGGCTAGCCGACCCGAGCAGGTCAAGCGTCTGGCCGACCAGGCTGGCAGCGACACAGTTGGGCCTTAGAGCGTGTAATGGCTCACATTCATGACGAATAATTTGCAACCGCCACCGGGCACCATGAACCATAAATGAGGGATGCGTTCCCGAAACACCCAAACCAGCATTCCTCACCGACGAGGATGCGGCCTCTGCAATGACGACTTGGGGCCGTCAGCTGTATGAATGGAAGTACTGAATAATGACGTTCGATACCACCGACTCCGTGACGCTGAAGATCTGGGACCGGTCAGCCATTGACCACACTCTCGAATCGGTCGTAAAAGACCTTTCACCCCGTGCCAACGCTGCAAAATGCGGCATCGCCGTGACCCGCAGCGGGCCCAACACTTTCACGGTGAGCCTGAGCCGTAAGGTTCCGCACGGCGCCACCTTCGAGGGTGTCACTCACTAGAACAGACGAGCTGGAACAAAACGAAAGCGGACGACGGCGGGAGCTCCCGCCGTCGTCCCCTTTCGTTTGCCGTCTGGCTCTTTAGGCGCTAGCCCAGGGTCGACGTGTCGATGACAAACCGGTACCGCACATCGGAAGCCAGGACGCGCTCGTAGGCGTCATTGATTTTGCTTGCCGGGATGACCTCGATCTCTGAACCGAGCCCGTGTTCAGCGCAGAAATCAAGCATTTCCTGGGTTTCACGGATACCTCCGATCGCCGATCCCGCGAATGAACGGCGGCCCAGGATCAATGAAAAGACATTAACGGGCAGCGGTTCGGCCGGGGCACCGACGTTCACGAGGGCGCCGTCGAGGGCCAGCAGCTGCAGGTAGGCGCTGATGTCGATCGAGGCGCTCACGGTGTTGATGATCAGGTCGAAGCTGCCGGCCAGATCCTTGAAGGTGTTTTCATCGCTGGTGGCGAAGTACTGGTCCGCTCCGAGGCGGAGGCCGTCTTCCTGCTTTTTCAGCGACTGGGAGAGCACGGTGACCTCGGCACCCATGGCGTGGGCGAGCTTGACAGCCATGTGCCCGAGTCCGCCGAGGCCGACGACGGCCACCTTCTTGCCGGGACCGGCGCCCCAGTGGCGCAGCGGCGAGTAGGTGGTGATGCCCGCGCACAGCAACGGAGCGGCGACGTCGAGCTCCAGGCCCTCGGGAATCGTGACGACGAAGTCTTCGGTCACCACAACGTGGCTGGAGTATCCGCCCTGGGTGACGGTGCCATCACGGTCGATAGCGCCGTAGGTGCCGATCATTCCGTTGAGGCAGTACTGCTCCTCGCCCTGCACACAGTTGGCGCACTCCCGGCAGGAGTTGACCATGCAGCCGACGCCGACACGGTCGCCGATGGCGTGTTTGGTGACTTCGGCGCCAACCTTGGTGACGATCCCTGCGATCTCATGACCAGGGACCAGCGGGTACTGTTGCGGTCCCCAGTCGCCGCGGACAGTGTGGATGTCAGAATGGCAGATGCCCGCGAATTTGATTTCGATAAGCACGTCATGAGGCCCGACGTCGCGGCGTTCGATGGTGACAGGGACCAAGTCTCCGGTGGCAGACGGTGCTGCGTAGGCATTAGCGGTAGGCATAGTTCTCCTTCTGGACTGCTTGCATGATTTCTTCATCAATCCCACCGTGAAACGGACGGACGAAGAAGGCTGTGTTCATAGGGGGTACAAACTCTCCCCCTATAACGGGCGCGAACCAGGGCTATCTTGGATTCATGAACAATCAGCCCGACAACCGCGCAGACATCCGGGACTTCCTGGCGAGCCGGCGGGCCAAGCTACTGCCAGAGCAGGTAGGGCTGCCGGCAGGCAACAGACGGCGCGTGCCTGGACTGCGCCGTGAAGAGGTAGCCGTTCTCGCCGGAGTGAGCCCCGAATGGTATTCACGGCTTGAGAAGGGCAACATCAGCGGCGTGTCTGACGACGTCCTCCTGGCTGTTTCCCGGGCTCTGCAACTCAGCGATGAAGAGTGCCAGTACCTTTTCGAGCTGGCACGGGCTGCGCGGCCAATGCGCCGCGCAGCCTCACGCCGCAAGGAGGTTGGAGTGGCCGATCCTGTCCATTGGCTGCTCGACTCCATCACCATGTCAGCCGCGTTCGTCGTCAACGGCTGCCTCGACGTTGTGGCCAGCAACCCGTTGGGCCGCGCACTTCACGCCCCGATGTTCGCCAGTGACACCACCAGCGAGCACGGCCACGCCAACTTCGGGCGCTTCCACTTCCTGGAAGCAGCTTCGCGGGACTTCTATGCCGACTGGGAGGCTGGTGCCGCCGCCACGGCCGCGCTGCTACGGGCTGAAGCCGGACGAGCCCCCAATGACCCGTCCTTGCGTGCACTCGTGGGCGAATTGTCCACGCTGAGCCCTGAGTTCCGGACGCTGTGGGCCTCCCACGATATCCGCTTCCGCCATGAAGGAATCAAACGGCTGCGGCACCCCGTGGTGGGGGAACTTGAACTGACCTACCAGTCCCTGACCCTGCCGATTTTCCCGCGCTCCGTCCATACTCTCAGCGTCTACACGGCGGAGCCCGGAACGAGTCATGAAGAGCGCATCAAACTCCTTGCAAGCTGGGCGGTCTCGGGGGTGGCGGAAGCAGCAGAGTCCAACAGCTGACTGCTCTACTCACAAAGTAGGCCCGGGGCTAGAAAGTAGGCTCGGGGATGTCGATCTCACCACCGCGGCCTCGACCTCCACATGTCAGGGCCATACGGCCACGTTGCAGAAAGGGTCAGACTCATGAAGTTCGTCATACTCATCCACTCCAACCCCCAGCCATGGGGTCACCCGACTGGTGACTACGTCGCCGAAAACCTGGCTCTCCCGACGGAACAGCGCGAACAGATGAATACCGACTTCGACGCGCTGCTTGCGGAGATGGAAGCCAAGGGGGAACTTGTTGCCGGCGAGGCGCTGGCCGACCCGGCGACGTCGAAGCTCTACCGGTGGCAGTCCGGCAAGCCAGTCGCAACGGACGGGCCGTACGCGGAGTCCAAGGAGCAGTTCGCCGGATTCTTTATGATCGACGTCGCCACCCGCGAGCGGGCTGAGGAGCTCGCCGCCCGCTTCTCAGGACCCGGGGAGACCATCGAACTGCGTCCCGCGATGTGGCCCGGGGGCGACGAGGGGTAACGCTATGGACGCTGCCGGATGACGGTGCCAGAGTGAAGTGACGGTGAATGATCCGGCACTGAAGCAGCGGAGGCGTCATGAATCTCGACGAACTGGTCTTCCACCCCTGGGTTGTTCAGGGACCGCGCGAAGTGCCTACGCTGGTGGGCGGCTCCGGGAGCTACCTCATCGACGCCAGCGGACGTCGCTACCTCGACTTCAGCTCGCAACTGGTCTTCACCAACCTGGGTCATCAACATCCGCGCATCGTCGCTGCGATCAAGGACCAGGCCGACCGGCTATGCACGCTGGCACCCAGCTTGGCCTCCGATGTCCGGGGCGAAGCCGCCCGCCTGATCGTGGAGGTTGCGCCGCAAGGCCTTGGCCATGTGCTCTTCACCACCGGCGGCACGGAGGCCATCGAGCACGCGGTTCGGATGGCGCGCCTGTACACGGGGCGGCCGAAAGTGCTCGCCGCGTACCGCTCGTACCACGGCTCGACGGCGGCCTCGATCCACCTCACCGGTGACCATCGCCGCTGGGCCTCGGACACCGGAGCGGCGGGCGCCGTCCACTTCTTCGGACCTTTCCTGTACCGGTCAGCATTCGGATCGAGCACCCTTGAGGAGGAATGCGAGCGGGCACTCGCCCATCTCGAGCAGGTGATCCTTCTGGAAGGGCCTTCGACGATCGCGGGCCTGGTCCTGGAACCGGTGATCGGCAGCGCTGGCGTCATCGTGCCGCCGCCCGGCTACCTTCGTGGGGTCCGCGAGCTGTGCGACCGCCACGGCATCGTCTTTATTGCCGACGAAGTACTGGTTGGCTTTGGCCGCACCGGAGCCTGGTTCGGCGTTGACCATGAGGGCGTTGCACCTGACCTGTTGGTATTCGCGAAGGGTGTGAACTCCGGGTACGTGCCGCTGGGCGGCGTGCTGGTGAACGATGCAATCTACGAGATATTCACCAAACGCGCCTACCCGGCAGGCATGACGTACAGCGGCCACCCGCTTGCCTGTGCAGCTGCCGTCGGCGCCATCACGGCGATGCAGGAGGAGGACACCATCGCCGCCGCGGCCAGACTCGGTACGGACGTCCTCGGGCCAGGCCTCAGGGAGCTTGCCGGGAAGCACGAGTCCGTCGGGGATATCCGAGGGATCGGCGGCCTCTGGACCATCGAGCTGGTGCGCGATCGGGTGACCAAAGAGCCACTCGTGCCCACAGGAGCCGCTGGTGCCGCAAACGCGCCCATGGTTTCCTTCGTCAAGACGTGCCTGGATCGGGGCTTGTTACCGCTGATTTTGGTCAACCGGATCCACATCGCCCCTCCCCTCAACGTGAACGACTCCGACGCCGCCACGGGCCTGGCCATCGTGGATGAGGCCCTGACGGCAGTCGACACGTTCCTGACCTGAACCTCGTGACTTAATCTGAACCTTCTAAGACCTGGATCAGCGATGAAGCAGCACGCGATGCGTTGGGCGGCGGGATTCCTGGCGTTCGGATTGATCCTTTCCGCGACCGGCTGTGCGTACGAGATTCTCGAAAACCCAACCGTGCTCCGCCTAGGTACAGCTGAGGACGGGCAGGGCCCGGCCGGTGACCAAATCGAGGAATTTGCGCGCCAGGTGGAGACGCGTTCGGGCGGGAAGCTCCTCATCCAACCCGTGTGGCGGGCCGGAGGGCAGGAGCTTTGGGATCATGACCAAGCGGTGGCGCGAAGTGTCGTGTCAGGAGAGCTCGACATGGCTCTCGTCCCGTCCCGGACCTGGGACTCGGAGGGAATACTGTCTCTCCGCGCGTTGTCGGCGCCGTTCCTTGTGACTTCGTCCGGTGTTCTCAACGATGCTGTGGAGCCGGAACTGGCGGACGAAATGCTGGCAGGGTTGGACGAAGTTGGGCTCAAGGGGTTGACGCTCATTCCTGAGGGTTTGCAGCTGCTCTTTTCGTTCAGGACTCCGATCCTGACGCCTGCAGACACTGAAGGAATGGTCATCAGGGCTGCCCGGTCGACAACCTCCTATAAAGCGCTGGCGGCGCTCGGGGCGGTGCCGGTGGAAGTGCAGGAACTTCAGTTCGCCAATCAGGATGACCCGGGGCAACTGGGTGCTGCCGAGTCGTCCTTCGCTTACGCCGCCCAGCTACGCCCCGCCCGCACCAAAACAGGAATGCCCATCGCAACAGGAAACGTCGTCATCTCGTCAAAGGCCAACACCCTTGTCATCAACATGAAGGCGTTGGATGAGCTGGAGGAGGGTGATCGGCAAGTTCTCTCTGAGGCCGCCAACTCCACGAGGCACCAGGCCTCGGAGCTGCTCCCCGGCCTCTCGGAGGAAGCGCGAAAGTATTGCCGGAACGGCGGCACGGTGGTGACGGCTTCGCGCCAGCAAGTGGATGCCTTCCGCCTTGCCATGACCCCGGTCTACGCCGAACTCGAACAAGACCCTCACACCAGGGATCTCATTGCCAGGCTGCGTGATCTGGCTGCCAAGGCGCCGGCGGAAGCTCCAGTGGAACCGTGCGGGTAGCGGACGACGGCGGGAGGTCCCGCCGTCGTCCATCTCGCCTATGTGGTCTTTTTGCCTGAGCGGTCACGCCGTATTGATCGCTACCGTCCTGCTGGCACCCAGCATGCCCGTGGTCGGGTGACAGTTGTTGTATTCGTAGTACTGCCGGTTCCGTGGAACTACCGCCACTTCATGGCTAAGGCGGAGTTTGGCACCAGCGTTTGTCTGGAGGAATTTCATGGCCGCCCTGAAGATGGCCACATGGGTAGGGTGCGATTCCGCCCACTTCTCCATGTCCGCCAGGCTGTGCCAGAAGCTTAAGCCGAAACTCTGCTCGAGGAGTCTGCCCTCGCCGTCGCTGCTGGTCATGTACCTGTTGGCGTGGCAACCGATCGAAGCGCCGTCGGACGTCAGGAAATCCATTCCTGCTTTCAACCGGGGTTCCACCTCGCCGAAATAGGACGCCCGCTCTGCCGCCTCACAGAGGCTCCAGTCTTGGCCGGAGCGGATGATGGCGAGGTTTTCGTGAGGTTCAACCCGGACGATTTTGGAGTTCTCAGAGTTCTTTGGGTTCCCGGGAACGGAGCTCTCTGGGACGTTTTCTGCGACGAACGGAGTGCCGGTTGGATCGAGGGCCTCAGTCTGCGATATCGGGAGCCGGTCACGCATGCTTCCCCAGTACCCGTGTTCCTGGATTTCCCCACTGTACCCTCCAGTGGCGACCCGGGCCGCCCCTTCCGGGAACGTGTTGGACGAGTACAGGGTCTCAAACCCGCTCGCTTCCGGAGTGACAGCTTCGATCCAGCGGCCATGGTGCTCCACCTCCAACCCGGCGCCTATCAGTTCATCGCGGTGCTTACCGAACCAACGCCCATAGGTACTGGCGTCGTCCCAATAGGCGATGATGACTCTGTTGTCGAAACCTCTTTCGTCCGTGTGGACGGCGTACTCACGGGATATCGGCCCGTCTTCCTGTCCGCACAGCTCCCACATTCCAGCGGAAGCGTCTCGTGCCTCCATTGACAGCGGCTGCCTGCTTTGGACCCCGAAGAAGGCACAGACAAGACTGCTGACGCCTTCCGCGAACCGCACCGAGTAGGACGGGTAAGGCGGTGTGTACTCATCGCCCACCCCTTTGGCCCGGGTCCGTTCGGCGGTGAGGTGTAACGGAATCGAAGACTCCATGGCTGGTTCCTGCTTATCCCTGTCGAGGGGCATTTAGAGTTCCGCCATTTCCGGGAGCGCCGGCTCTACAACATCGAACTGGAAGTGATTCATGGCCTTTTCCTATCGTTTCCTATCGTGCGTGATCGGGATCATAAATGTGGATGTGTGCTCCACACTAGGGCCGCACCTCCCGGGAGTCTTGATCAGAAATGGTAGGACGATTGACTGTGAGTGTACCTTTCCAGCGCTGGCGTTTGATTAACTGACGCCCTCCAGCTGGAGCAACTGCGCCGGTCTCATTAGGCATGGCCAAGGTTGTCAGCACAGCGGGCGTGTCTCCCCGGAATCGTGTTTCGTTTTGGCCCGGGTGCGCGCCTCCGCTCCTGCCAGGCGGAAGCTGCGGAACCGGACGGGTAGCGGACGACGGCGGGTGGGTCCCGCCGTCGTCCGCTGAC
>NZ_JALLAN010000002.1:0-190088 GCF_023062595.1 Arthrobacter rhizosphaerae | reverse complement strand
GGGGCGGGGGGGGGGGGGGCCCCCCCCCCCGCCCCCTGACGTTGGCTTTTACGGTAAGTGAGGCGTAATCAGGCTGATACTCCGGCCGCTTCCGGAGAGGTGGTTTCAGTTTCAGCCGCGGACTGGAGGTACTCCTCGTCCTCGGCAAGATTGGAGCATCAGGGTGATGATCAGGATCTTCTTGCGCCCGATCTCATCCCAAGCCGGCCGAAGATAATGCCGCCAACGGGGCCGGGAAATGTAGCCCACGGCGTAAGTGGAGAAAGCGAGCAGCGTTCCCGTGACAGGGTCCGAGGCCGGGAAAAAGATGAGCGGGAAAACGGGCGGGTACCGGTTCCCGCTGAGTAGAAGAGGTGCGTTGGACTGTGCGAGCGTAGACTTATGCTCCGTCGAGCAAACGGCGCACAATCCTAAAATGTGCCACTCAGGAAATTGGTGGCACGCAGGAACGAGGCCACCATGGCTCAGCAAGCGAAACCTCTGCCGACCACGGCCATCGCCGAGCATCTTCAGGACCTTGTGCTTCAGTGCGATGACGTGCAGGAGCTCCTCAATGAACTCGCCGCGTTCTCGGCCGCCCGCCTGTCGACCCGTGGTGAGGTTTTGTGCGGCGTGACGCTTTTGCGACACAGGAAAGCAACTACGGTCGCCAATAGTGATGTCCGTGTGCTTCCTTTGGACGAAATGCAGTACGGCTTCGGTGACGGGCCGTGCATGACAGCGATCCGGGAATCGGCCACCATCCACGTCCCGAACCTCCATGACGAAAGCCGCTGGCCAGGCTACACCGCCACCGCCTGGGGACACGGAATCGGCTCCATCCTGTCCGTCCCCCTCCCCCTTGAAGGCGAAGCGAACGCGGCGTTGAACATCTACTCGACGCGCACGCATGCCTTCAGCGGCGAAGACATCGAAACCGCGGAAATTTATGCCGGCCAAGCATCCAAGGCCCTGCGCCTGGCTGTCCGGGTCGCGCAGCTCACCGATGACAAGAAAAACCTGGTGGCTGCGATGGAATCCCGGACCGCCATCGACGTGGCAATCGGAGCAATCATGGCTCAGAACCGCTGCAGCCAGGAATCAGCTTTCAGGATCCTCAAAATCGCGTCCAGCACCCGCAACGTCAAACTCCGCGACGTGGCCACATCCATCGTCGCGTCCGTTTCCAAAGACCCCGATATCTTCACCCACTTCGACAACTGATCGCGGCTTCTGCTGCTCGGGCTGGTGATTTCTGACGCTCCCCGTGACGCGGCCCCGCTGATGCCGTTCGGCTGATGCTGTCCCGTTTTTTGGTCCGACGACGGCGGGAGGGTCCCGCCGGCCTCCGTTGGCTGCTTTGCCGGTCCCGCGGTTGCCGGTGAGGTTCTGGGCGCGCAGCTGTGGGGCGCACCCGGTTCAGCAACGAGGATCCATCACCGCATTAATGTCAGACCCTGCTGAGATGCTTTTCATATGGAAGGCACGGGGGCTTGGACTGCTAGGACCGGGCAGGCTTTAGAGGGCCCCGTCGGGCTCGATGCCGCCGATGCCCTGGCTGCTGTTGCTGCGTCCGTGGCTGTTCTCACCCGGATCATTGGAGCGGATTTCCAAGGCCAAACTGCTGGCCGGGATGTAGATACTAACCAGGACTCCGATCCGTTGCGGCGCCGGCTCGATGCCTGTCTGGACGCTTTGGCCGAGGTCGCCCGGTTCGAAGCCAAGACTGCGGCGCTGAAAGTACAGCTGGCCGCCAAGTACGCCGAAGCGGCGGAGGCCATCGCCTCCCCTGCTGCCACCGCCCAGGACGCCACGGCGCAGGAAATGTCCACCATTGCCGAACTCGCCTGCGTCCTCACCGTGAGCGAGCGAACCGCCGCGGCGCTCCTTGACCAGTCCCTCCACCTGACCACCCAGCTGCCGCTCACCCTCACCACACTCCAGCACGGGTCGATGTCGTGGCAGCACGCCCGCATCATGTGCGACGAAATCAGCAACCTGGACCCGGCCGGGGCAGCCGCACTGGAAACACACTTCCTTGACCCTGACTCCCCCGACGCTCCTCGGGGCTGCCCCATGGGCGAGCTGGTCCCCTCCAGGTTCCGCGCCAAAGCCCGCACCTGGCGCGAACGCCACCACCCGGACAGCATTGAAATCCGTCACCGCAAGAGTGCCCTGGACCGGCGGCTGGAATACACCCCGGACCATGACGGCATGGCATGGCTCTCGGCCTACCTGCCAGCCGCGACCGCCGCCGGGATCTGGGAGCGGACCACCACCGCAGCCAGAGCGCTCCAAGGCCCCACAGAGCTTCGCACACTCACCCAAATCCGCGCCGACATCGCCGCCACCTGGCTCCTGAGCAACCCAAGGGCCAACGGCGATCCCTGCACCCCGGACTACACGGACGTCACAGACCCGGCGGGCGTTCCGTCTCCCCGGGCCCAAGTGCTGGTCACCGTCCCCGTCCTCTCCCTCCTTGGCGCCACCGACGAACCGGCAATGTTGGACGGGTACGGACCCATCCCGGCATCCATCGCCCGGGACCTCATCGCCAAAGGGGCCGATTCCTTCCACCGCGTCCTGATCGATCCCCGCGACGGGGCACCCCTGGAAATCGGCCGCACCAGCTACCGCATCCCCAAGACCATGCGCCAATGGCTGCGTCTGCGCGATGCCAAGTGCCCCTTCCCGGGCTGCAGCAACCACTCCCTCGACAACGAAGCCGATCACCTCCTGGCCTGGGCCCACGGCGGCACCACCGGCATCAGCAACCTTGGCCAACCCTGCCGGAAACACCACCACCTCAAACACAACACCTCCTGGACACCATCCCCAGCCACCGCACACCAAACACCCGGCTGGACCGCACCCTCAGGCCGGCACTACCCCAGCGAACAACAAGACTGGCAACCACCCACCTGGACCGACCACACCGGTTTCCCCGCGCCCAACATCGACCACGACCTGGACCCGGATCTGGATCTGGACCCGGAGTTGGAATTGGATCCGGAATTGGATCTAGGTCTGGACCTTGACCTGCCTATGCCCGTGGACCCTTTCCCAGAATGGTTCCTCCTACAACCGGCATAGTTGCCGCACGCCAACTTTTGAGTGCACGACCGCGGGACCTCCCGCCGTCGTGCTCCTGGCAGCGTTCTTTGCTAAGCGTGGTTCTTTGCTAAGCGTGCTGCTCCCCCACAGCCTCGAAAGGCCGCAGCGGCTGCATTTGAAGTCTTACAAAAGTGCGGGCCACCTGAATCACCGGTATGACTCGGAGGAGCCATGCGCCCAACACGGCCAGCGCACTAATCCAGGTTGTTCTCCGCCGTTTCCGGCCCGCACCTTTGCACAATAAATGCTAGGAGGATCGGCCTGCAATCGGCTAGCGCCACGGCAGAAACCACCAAGCTAGCCACCTGGATTCGTTAGCAACTGAATAACCAAACACCTGCACCAAGCCGTGCCATAGGGGATAGAGTACTTCCACCCGAGTTGGGAAAGGATCTAGCGTCATGCCTGACGATCTAATGGACCTGGTAAGCGTCCGGTACATGGTGGACGACGTCGATGCTGCCGTCGACTTCTACACCAAGCACCTGGGCTTCGCCCTGAGGACAAGCGCTGCGCCCGCCTTTGCCGATGTCACCCGGGGCCGGTTGCGGCTTCTGCTGAGTGGGCCTCGTAGCTCTGCCGGCCGGCCGATGCCGGACGGCGCCGTCCCAGCACCAGGAGGATGGAACCGCATCCACCTCATCGTGAGCGACATTGCCGCGGAAGTGGACCGTCTGCGCACCGCCGGACTCACGTTTCGCAACGACATAGTCAAAGGCCCAGGCGGTCAGCAAATCCTGCTCGAAGATCCGTCCGGGAACGTCATCGAGCTGTTCCAACCCGCAAGCGAATAGGCTGCATTTACTCAGACAGAGGACGACGGCGGGACTTCCCGGCTTTCACGACGTTCCCGACTCCCCGCCATCACCGCAGTTCCCGAAGTTCCCCGCCATCACCGCAATTCCCGCCGTCACCGCCGTTCCCGCTCCCGCATGCCGCCCGGCAGAAGAGCCGATTCAATCGATGGGCGTTGTGGTTCCCTGGTCATCGACCAGCGAATCTTGGTAGTCAACCTCGGACTGGAGGACACAAAAGAGGTTCCCGCCGGGGTCTGCCATGACAACCCATCCCTCGTCACCGGCCTGTCCGATGTCTGCAAGCGTGGCTCCGAGCACCAGCGCGCGCTGAACACAGGCTGACTGATCTTCGGGGCGAAGGTCCAGGTGGATTGCTCCCTGCTCCATGGGGCGATCAGACGGCTGAATAAGGAGGGTTGGCCCTTCGACTCCAATGAGTTTCACTGAGTCGCTGTGGTTGGGAGCAATCCGGTAGTCGAGGAGTTCACGCCAGAACCGAGCGACCTCTTTCGGCCTATGCGTCTTCAACGTGACCGTGGCGATCTTGGCGGCAAACATGAGGCAAATCTTCCGCATGTGAGCGCATTGCGCCAGTTGGCTTGAGGCTGGACTCAGCCGGCCAGCTCACGGGCAGTCATACGTCAGGAACCGGCGAGGTACAGGCTGACCGTAGTCCCACCGCTCGGACTTGGCGAGATCTCCAGGCGGCCACCGTGTGCAGCGGCGATCCGCGCGCACGTGGCAAGGCCCAGCCCCGAGCCAGGAGGATCCCCCTCCCGGTGCAGTCGGACCAGCGGCTCCACCACCCGCCGTCGGTCCTCCGCATTGATGCCCTTACCGTTATCCGCCACCTGCACCACCGCGCCCGAACCGGAGCGCTGCCCGCGGACCCGAATTACAGGGGGAAGTCCTGGCCGGCTGTACGCCACGGCATTCTGAATCAGGTTCTGCAGCGCCACCCGCATCTGACCCTCATCAGCTTCGAACTGAAAATCCTCGAACTCAACCACGGCCTCGGCTTCCTTCAGACCCAGACTCAGGTCAGCCGTGACGTCATTGACAAGACGCGCCAGCGACAGCGGGGATCTGACTAATGAACCCCCGATGGACGCGAACGTGAGCAACTCCTCCACCATGGACAACATTCTGCGCGCACTGTGGCCAGCGATCTCGAGATACTCGGCAGCACCCGCTGGATTCGTCTCTGCTTCCATGGAGCCGAGCTCTACATATCCAAGGATGGACCCCAAAGGATTTCGAAGGTCATGGCTGACCCGCCCGGTAAATTCCGCGAGCCGTTCATTGCTGCCCCTGGTCTCAGCCAGGGCATCGGCCAGCACGCCGTGAAGCGTCGTGACCCGCCGGGCCGCCAGCAACCGGGTGTGCAGGACGAAGGGGTCCAGCGGTTTTGTCACGTAGTCATCGGCTCCGGCCTTCATCCCTTCGAGGACGTCCGCCCGTGCGGGGCGCGGTTATCCCAGGATGAAGCAGGGACGCCCCGGCAAGTGGCGGTCGACGTCGGCCATCGTACTGGTTCTCGCGCTCATCGTCGGACTCTTTTTCATTCCGTCCTGGTTCGAACGGTACGTTTTGGCGGAGGCGCTGCCCCACCTCCCCGACTCTGAGGTTCCTCCACCGGGGTATGAAGCCGCCTCGTCTCCTCTCGGGCTCCCTCCCGCCAGCAATGGATCAACCGCATTCGTCCTTCAGGAGTCACCCGACCCTGGCCAGCCCTTCGTTGCTTACGACCCCTGCCGTCCAGTTCACTACGTTGTCCGGCCGGACTTAGCGCCACCGGGGACGGACCAGCTTATTCGGGAGGCGGTGTCTGCCGTTTCCGCCGCCACGGGGCTGCAGTTCGTGTACGACGGGCCCACAGCTGAGGCACCAGCCAAAGACCGCGAGGCGTACCAGCCTGACCGCTATGGGAAAAAGTGGGCACCCATTTTGATTGCCTGGTCGACGCCGGAAGAATCACCGGATTTGGCGGGAAGGGTCGCCGGGTTCGGCGGCAGCAGCTCAATCCAGGTTCCCGGCGAACCCTATGTATACGTCACCGGCCAGGTGCAGCTCGACGCGCCAGGCCTGAGCGAAACAATGACCTTTCCCAATGGACCTGCTCTGGTTCGTGCCATCATCATGCACGAGCTGGCGCACGTGGTGGGGCTGGACCATGTGAACGACCCCACCCAGCTGATGTACGAGGAGAACAACGGGCAGGTGGGCTTCGGTGCCGGTGACCGGGCTGGCCTGGCATTGTTGGGAACCGGCGAGTGCGTCCCCAATGTATGACCGGCTGCTGAAGATCGATGAGTCGGTGACAGCTTAGGTTCTGAGGCTAAACAAAGCGGACGACGACGGCGCCTCCCACCGTCGCCGTCCGCAGTGTTTTGGAATAGTCACTATTGCTGAGAAACCGTTTACTGAGTAATGTCCTTCTCAGCGCTCCGCAGTGACCGTCGTCATAGTTGCCGCCGGACCGGAGCGCAGTTCATTCCAATGACGTTTCACAGGTGCCGATGCGTTGAGCCTGTCGAAACCCAGGCTCAACGCCACCTAATCATTTAGGGATATTCGTGCCTCGGCGACCCGCCTGACTACGGAACCCTTATCGCTGGCACTTCTAGAACTGCCCGGTGGGGCCGCTGTCTTTGACTTCACCGCGCCAGCCGCCGGTTTCGGTGCCGCGCGATTCAATGAAGTCCTTGAACTTCCGCATGTCGGCTTTTACCTGCATCTCGTCGATCTTCAGTGCAGCGCCAGCCTTTTCAGTGACGGATTCCGGCGCCCATTCGAAATGGACTTTGACCTTCGTGTGATTGGCGTCCAGCGGCGTAAACCTGATGATGCCGGCATGTGACTTGCCGTCGGTGCTGCGCCACGCGATCCGGTCATCAGGCTCCTGGTCAACTATTTCAGTATCGAATTCCCGCTGGACACCACCCACCTTTGTAACCCAGTGGTTGGTGGTGTCGGTCAGTTGCGTTACAGACTCCACACCGGACATGAACTGCGGAAAGGATTCGAACTGGGTCCACTGGTTGTACGCGGTCCGCACCGGTACTGCGACGTCAACAGTCTCTTCAACGTGTTCCATCTGATTCCTCCTGTCATGACGTGCGGCCGCAACGACGGACCGGCAGTACGTGCCCTTCTGCCAGTCAGGCAGCCGCCACCTCTGCACGATAAGCCCGGCGGCTGCCCGTGTCCAGACCTTCGGAATCCCCAAGACGTCGACCGTTATCCGATGACAATGTTCGGCACAGTCGTAGGCTATTGAGTAGGCCGGAACGCCTAATGACCGGCTCAGGTCACGAAGGGAACGACAGGTGAACAGTAGTGCTGGTTACTGGTTCTTGAGTGGCGCTGAGTGGGGCAATGCAGCCACCGACGTGCACACGGGCAGCGCGGGTTCGGCGTCCTGGTCGGAGGGCAACCTCGTGCGGCCCCTGATTCATGGGGCGACCTACTTCGCGCGACTGCATGAGGAGTTGTCGGCTCTTCAGGCGGGAGACCGTGTGTGGTTCACCGACTGGCGTGGCGACGCCGACGAGCGGCTTACGCCGGATGGGCCGACGATCGGCGAGTTGCTGGCGCGGTTAGCCCGAGCGGGAGTGGAAGTGCGGGGCCTGGTCTGGAGATCCCACGGAGAGCGGGTGTCTGCCCCCATGAGTAACCGGTCCAACGAGCTCCTCAGCCGCCAGATCAACGACGCCGGCGGCGAGGTGCTGTTGGATCAGCGGGTGCGCCTCTTCGGCTGCCATCACCAGAAACTGTTCGTCATCCGCAGTGACAGTGACCCCTCGCGGGACGTCGCGTTCGTTGGTGGGATCGACCTCTCCCACAGCCGCCGGGACGACGCCGATCACGCGGGTGACCCGCAGGCGGTGGACATGGATCCGCGGTACGGGAAACAACCTCCGTGGCACGACGCCGCCCTCGAACTGCGCGGCCCGGTTGTGGCAGATGTGCTGGAGTTGTTCGCTGAACGGTGGAATGACCCCCATCCCCTGGACCATCGCACACCGTACCGGATGCTGCTGCAACGCCTGGCCGACATGCCCCGGCACCCGGAACCCCTGCCGGAGAATGCGCCACCACCGCCACCGGCCGGCCCGCATGCCGTGCAGCTGCTGCGCACCTACGGTGTGAAGCGTCCGCCGTTCCCGTTCGCGCCCGATGGTGAGCGGAGCGTTGCAAAGGCCTACACGAAAGCTTTCGCCCTGGCCCGCTCCTTGATTTACATCGAGGACCAGTACCTGTGGTCGGCTGAAGTCGCAGCCGGAATCGCGGGAGCCCTCGAACAGAATCCCGGGTTGAACGTGATCGCAGTGGTGCCGCGCTACCCGGACTCCGACGGTCCGCTCGGTGGGCCACCCAAGCGGCTGGGGCAACTGCGTGCCATCGAAACCATAAGCCGCGTGGCGCCCGGCAGATTCGGCGTCTTCAATCTGGAGAACAAAGCCGGGACTCCGATCTATGTGCATGCCAAGGTCTGCATTATCGACGACACCTGGTTCACGTGCGGGTCGGACAACTTCAACCGTCGGTCCTGGACCACGGACAGTGAGCTTACTTGCGCGGTCATCGACACCACTGCCGGTAACCCCACTGCTGGTGAGACCAGAGCCGGTGAGCAGGCAGCATCCGGCGCAGACACTGGTCCGGGGCGATCCACTGGTCCCGCCGCTTCCCGTCCATTGGCCCACGGGCTCCGGCTCCAACTCTGGGCCGAGCACCTGGGCCTCGACCAGAGTGACCCCCGGCTCCAAGCGCCGGAGGACGGCCTCGGCCTTTGGAATGCCGCCGCCGGTGCTCTGGACGATTGGCACAAAGCCGGCGCCCGCTCGCCCCGGCCCAAGGGACATGTGCGGCACCACAGTACAGAGCCAGTCTCGCGCCTTCAGCGTCTCTGGGCGGGTCCCGCAAACCGGTTTCTTGTGGACCCGGACGGGCGCCCCCGCAAATTGCGCGGCACTACAGAATTCTAGGCAGGGGCAAAGCCAACGCGAGGGAGGCGGTGAGGCTGACATACCAACCTGCCCAGCCACCAAATGGAAGCGGACGACGGCGGGACCTCCCGCCGTCGTCCGCTTTGCTTTTTGTTTGGGGAATCAGGCCTTGCGGTTGGCCCGGTGCCGCAGGTGCTGGACGGCGCTGAGGGCAAGGGCCGCGGCCAGGACCAGGTACAGAGTGATGGTGATGGGGCTGTCCACCAGGATGCCCAGATCACCTTCGGAAACGGCTAAGGCACGGCGCAGTTCGGTTTCTGCCATGGGCCCGAGAATCACCGCGATCAGGACCGGCGCCAGAGGGATGTTGTAGCGGCGCATCAGGAATCCTATAAGGCCGATGGCGATGAGCAGCCAGAGGTCGAGGATTGCTGAACTGACTGCGTAGACGCCGAGCATGGAGAAGACGGTGATGCCGGCGTAAAGGTAGTGCTTGGGGATGCTCAACAGCTTGGCCCAGACTGAAGCGAACGGGATGTTGATCATCACCAGGATGACCAGGCCGATAAACAACGAAGCCAACAGAGCCCAAACCAGGTCACCGCTCCGTTGGAAGAGCAGGGGTCCGGGCTGCATTCCATACTGCTGGAACGCGGCGAGCATGATCGCGGCAGTTGCCGAGACCGGCAGTCCCAATGCGAGCAGTGCACCCATCGCGGTGCCGGCGGTGGCGTTCGCGGCCGCTTCCGGTGCGGCAAGGCCGCGGATGGAGCCGGTGGTGCCGAACTCCGGATCGTTCCTGCGCTTGGCCAACTGCTTTTCTGTGCCATAGGCCAGGAAGGTGGGGACTTCGGCGCCGCCGGCAGGGATCAGCCCAAACGGGACGCCGAACGCGGTGCCGCGCAGCCATGCGGGCAGGGCCGTCCTGAAATCGGCCAGGCCTAATCGGGCGCGGCCCTTGGTGTGAATGCGGGTGGCTGCCGGGTCGCGGTGGATGCGCGAGGCGATGTGGAAGACCTCGCCGAGGGCCAGGAGTCCAACCGTGATGACGATGACTGAAATCCCGTCGAAGAGCTGGGGTGTACCCAAGGTGAAACGTGCTGTACCGCTGGGTCCGTCAATGCCCACGAGGGCCAGGGCGAGGCCGATTCCGAGGGCTGCGACGCCACGGATCACGGATTCGGACACGACGGCGGAAATGGCCAGGAAGGCGAAGACTGCCAGGGCGAAGTACTCGGCCGGGCCGAAGACAGTGGCCATCTTGACCAGGGTGGGCGCGAAGAACACCACGAGGGTTGTCGCTATCAGCCCGCCGATGAACGCGCCGATCGCGCAAGTCGCCAGAGCCTTGGCGGCCTGGCCGCTTTTGGCCATGCGGTGCCCCTCGAACGTGGACGCGATGGCCGAAGAGTGGCCTGGGGTGTTGAGCAGGATTCCGGAGGTGGAGTCGCCGAAGAGCCCGCCGAAGTAGACGCCGGCGAACATGATGAAGGCCGCCGTCGGTTCCAGAGAGAAAGTCACGGGCAGCAGCAGCGCCACCGCCATGGCGGAGCCAAGTCCCGGGACGACGCCGACGGCGGTCCCCAGGAGGGCGCCGATCAGGACCCAGAGGAGGTTGATGGGCGTCAGGGCACTGGCGAAGCCGCCCATAAGGAGTTCGAGTTGTTCCATTAGAGGATCCCTCCTACGAGGCCGGAGGGCAGGCTCAGGCCCAGTGCGGCGCCGAAGGCCAGTTGAATGATTGAGGAAAAGAGCAGGCCCACACCGATGTCGAAGATCGGGCGGCGGCTGCCAAGGGCGTAGGCGACGAGCCAGAAGAGCGCTGCTGCGCTGATGATCCAGCCCAGCGGTTCCAGCAGCAGGACAAAGGCCACGACGCCGCCTACAAGCAGGCCAACAGTGCGCCAATCGGAATAGGTCTTCCACGTTTTGCCCGGAGTTTGGGATGGCGCGTCTTCGTACGCCGCGTCTTCTTCCTTCCCGAGGTGGCCGAGGTCGTGCAACATGTCAGCCGAGAACTGGCCGTGCCCTGGGTGGATGCTGTTGTCCGGGACGTTCGGCGTGCGAAGGATGTGGATGGCCAGCAGCGTGGCGGCCAGGTACAGGACTATGCAGACCAGAACGGGGAAGAACTGGGGCCCGGGGGCCGACTTGCCCTGCACGTTCATCGTCGCCGTTCCGATGGTGAGGAAGATGGCGACTGCGTAGAGCACGGCAACAACAACAAACTCGCTGCGGCCTGTTCCAAAGCGGGACATTGCTTTGCCCTGTGGCTCTACGGACGATCCCGCTTCTGATTGGTGCTGGGTGATACTCATAGGCCGAGGTCCTTTACGATTTCTTGGGCCGTTGCAACTTCCTGGGTGATGAACTGCTCGAATTCTTCACCGGTGGAGAACGTGTCCGTCCAGCTGTTGCGCTTGAGGGCGTTCTGCCAGTGGGCGCTGCCGCGCATCTCGGTGATGATCTCAATGAATTCCGCTTTCGCGTCCTCACTGGTGCCGGGCGCCGCCACGAACCCCCGCCAGTTCGACATGGCTGCGTCCACGCCCTGTTCCTTGAAGGTGGGAACGTCCACGCCTTCCAGCCGTTCGTCCGACGATATGGCCAGGGCACGCAGGGTTCCGGCTTCAATCTGGTCCCTGACCTCGTTGTAGCCGGACATCCCGGCAGCGGTGGTGTGGGACAGCAGGGAGGTCAGCGCCTCGCCGCCTCCGGAGTAGGCGATGTAGTTGACGTCTTTCGGATCGATCCCGACGGTCTTTGCCACCATCGCGCTGAGCAGATGGTCGATGGAGCCAAGGGAACCGCCCCCAATCGAGGTTCCCCCGGGGTCTTTTTTCCAGGCTTCCAGGAAGTCGTCGAGCGTTGTGAACTTGGAGTCCGCAGGAACCACCAGTGCCGCGTAGTCGTCCGCCATCCTGGCGATGGGAACAACGTCGGTCATGGACTCGGGGTTATCCCCAAGCTCGATGGCTCCCACCATCACGCCCCCGGTAACCAGAAGGGCGTCTTCCCGTCCTGGCGTCTGGACGAATTGGCTCAGTCCGATGGTTCCGCCGGCTCCGGGCACGTTGACGACCTGCGGGTTGTTAACGACGCCGTCGCTCTTGAGCGCCTGTTGCCCTTCCCGGGCAAATCCGTCCCACCCGCCGCCCGGGGCGGCCGGGGCGATCAGCGTCAGTTTGTTCCTGGCGGTGCTCGTTCCGCCGGCGGTGCCGGCATTGAGGAACGCAAGCGCGGCAACAACGGCCACGACCAGGCCGAACACGGCATTGCGTAAGGGGTTTTTCATGGTTCTCGTTCCGTAACGACATTGTTGGGCGGTGCGAAGGTTACTGTGCCGGGCCGGAGCCCCAGCCACACTGCAGATATTTCGACATCCATCTGGATACCGTTGTACACAGTGAAATATATTTATACCTGTGATCATCCTCACTGGCAAGTTCCCTCCCGGAATTAAAGGGTTGTGGGAGCGAATATTGTTGTATACAGTTGGATACAACATCAACGAAAGGACAAAGGATGTCTATCGGAAATGGCTCGGCGCCCCAAGACATGGAGGCTGTTGACGTAGTTGTGGTTGGCGGCGGCAATGCGGGTTTCACTGCAGCCCATGCAGCGGCCGTCCGGGGGCGGAAAGTGGTGCTGCTTGAAAAGGGCAGCGAAGACTTGGCGGGCGGCAACAGCTTCTACACCGCCGGCGCCACGCGCATTGCCCACAATGGGCTCGATGATCTGCTGGATTGGGTGGAACCAGACGAGCGGCACAGCCGTACCGAGGTTCCGCCCTACTCAGCCGATGAATACGCCGCCGACCTCGCAAAGGTCACGGAAGGCCGGAACGACCCGGAGCTGACGAAAGTGCTGGTTGAGGAATCCCAGCCCACGCTGCGCTGGCTCAAGAACCTGGGCCTGAAGTACCGCCTGATGTATGAACGCCAGGCCTTTGAACGCCCTGATGGTTCGTACCTGTTCTGGGGCGGACTTCACGTCGGAAACGTTGGCGGAGGCGAAGGACTGATAGAGGACCACACCCGGGTAGCCGCAGAACTCGGCATCGACGTCCGGTACAGCCACGCGGCAAAAAGCCTCATCGTCGAGGACGGCCGAGTCGTTGGAGTCGTCACGGGCTCACCCTTGGGTGAAATGTCATTGCGTGCCGAATCCGTCATCCTCACCGCAGGCGGTTTCGAAGCCGATCCTCAGCTGCGCAGGGAGTACCTGGGCGAAGGCTGGGAAAACGCCAAAGTCAGGGGAACGCCGAACAACACCGGCGACATGATCGCCGCTGCCCTTGAGATCGGGGCAACACGGGGAGGTGACTGGGGAACGTGCCACAGTGTCCAGTGGGATGCCTTCACCGCCACTAACGAGAGCAACCGTGAACTCACCAATCGATTGACCCGCCAGAGTTACCCATTCGGAATCATCGTCAATACCAATGGTGAGCGGTTCCTGGATGAAGGGGCAGACTTCCGGAACTACACCTACGCGAAGTACGGCAAGGAGATCCTGAAGCAGCCTGGATCAGTGGCGTACCAGATTTTTGACGCCACCCTGCGCCCTATGCTGCGCACCGAAGAATACGACATGCCAGGCATATCCGTGGAAATGGCAGACACTCTTGAAGAACTGGCCAGCAAGATCGGCATAGACCCCGAGAAGCTGTCAAAGACTGTCAGCGATTTCAACAACTCAATCGACCGAAGCATCGCTTTCGATCCCAACGTCAAAGACGGACGCTCCGCCGCCACGGAGCCGGTCAAGAGCAACTGGGCAGCGCCCATCGAGACCGGGCCCTTCTACGCCTACGGTGTCACGTGCGGGATCACCTTCACGTTCGGCGGCATCAAATCAGATACCCACGGCAGGGTACTCGACGGCGAAGGAAAGCACATCCAAGGCCTCTATGTGGCCGGCGAAATGCTCGGCGGCCTGTTCAGCGCCAACTATCCGGGAGGCAGCGGGCTTGCTGCCGGATGTGTTTTTGGCCGACGGGCGGGAACCCTGGCGTAAAGTTTGCTTCGAGCCCGCCGCCTCTGCGCTGCGAGTACGAAACCCAGCCCATATTCTTCAAGGACCAGTCAAGTGACGGATACAGCATCAACCCCACGAGCGGATGGCGAGAGCATCTTCCTGACATTGCGGGGCGAGATCCTGTCCGGAGTTCATCAGCCCGGCACAGCCATTCGTGAAATATCACTTGCCGAACGCTTTGGCGTCTCCCGGACACCGGTCCGGGAGGCGCTGTCCCGCCTCCAGCAGGAACGTCTCCTTGAGCGCGTCGACAGAGGCCTGCAAGTGCCCCAGGTGGACCCGCAGCAGGTCATCCAAATTTACGACATGCGCATCCTCCTTGAAGAAGAGGCCGCGCGTCAGGCTGCACGGTCAAGGCAGTTCCCGGACCTCATGAGGCTTGAGGCCCTGCTTCAGCGGGACCGGGGGCTCGAGGATCCGGATGACCATACCAGGATCACCACCAACCTGGAGTTCCACGCCGCGATCTGGAATTGCGCGCACAATCCCGTCCTCTCGGACCTGTTGGACCGGTTGTCGACGCACCTGATCCACGCACCCCGGTCCACCCTCTCCACAGGGAACCGCTGGTCCGAGTCCCTGGACGAGCACGAATCCCTGATACACGCAATCGAGCAGCAGGACAGCGACGCCGCCGGGAAAATTGCCAGGAAGCACATGGAAACTGCGCGTGCCCTGCGTCTGCAGCTTCTCCGTGAGACAGCCCTGCAACATCCGCTGACAAGCCACCGTTCCCAGCGGTAGCCACCAGCGGGGTGGCCGAATGGCCGCACTACCTCCGTTGTTAGTGACCAAACGTCACACAACGCGACCGCATCCGGATCCTGACAGGCAAAGCCCTACCCTTAACAGGTGTCTTTCACTAACATTCGTACCGCCGCCGCGAGCTCCCTCGCCGCCGCAGGTCTCCTGCTTTCTCTCGCCGCCTGTTCAGCACCGGCCGCCTCCCAACCAACTACCCCTGCACCGGCTTCCCCGGCAACGGCCACCAGCGCCGCCGCCGGGCCCTGCACCGGAGTGAAGGTCATCGTCGACTCCGGCGCCCTGAAGCAAGCCGCCGCCGATAAGTCGGTTTGCGTGCCCGTGGACGCTCCGACTCCCGCCTCCAAGGTGCTCGACGAGGCCAAGGTGAAAACCGAGGGCACCACCGAATATCCCAAGGAACTGGTGTGCCGCGTGAACGGTGTGCCCGCCAAAGACTTCGACATCGTCCACAAGGGCGGCACGTACAAGGAAGAATGCGGCAAGATGCCCGCCGCTTTTGCCTACTGGGCTCTCTGGGTTAAGCCGGCCACCGGTGACTGGGCCTACGCCCAGGAAGGTCTCACCACCTTGAAGGTGAGCCCAGGCGAGAGCCTGGAACTGCTGTTCACGGTCGACGGCGCACCGGCCACTCCCTCGGCATGACCTTTCGACCCGCGCCGTTACGGGCAGCGGCGGTTCTCGCCGTCGTCTTCATCGCGGCGCGGGTCATCTACCGCATCCTTTTCAACGGGGCGGGCATCGGCGAACCGGTTCTGCTAGACCTGCCGCCGGTGCGGCTGCCTGCCCCGTACGCCCATGTTGTCCTCCTCGGCCCGGTAACGGGGCCCGGGCTGTGGGCGGCGGTCCTGTCCGCCCTGCCGATTGCCGGAATAATCCTCGGTTTCGGCATACTCAACGCGTGGGTGGACATAGCCCGCGGCTTCGTGCACCTCGCCCGACGTGGCCCCATGCAGGGCATTGCCCGGATGCTTGTGGTGGCCTGGGCGGCGCTTCCGGCACTTGCCGACGCCGTGAGCTCCGTACGCCTGGCCTTTCGACTGCGGGGCGAACGCTTCGGGGCCCGCGCCCTTATTCCCGTGCTCGAGCGCACCCTTGAGCACGCCAGCCGCGTTGCCGCGGCCCTGGAACTGCGCGGCTTCGGGAGCCGGGCAGCACACCAGCCCACCCAAGCTATTGAAGCGCCGGTCCTTATCCGGGACGCACTCTTCCGCATTGGTGACGCGCAGATACGCGTGGCAGGGTTCACGCCGTCGAGCGGGTCCATTACGGTCATCACCGGGCCGACCGGCTCCGGCAAATCCACCATCCTGCGAGGTATCGCCGGCCTCCTCTCCCACGTTGACGGCGGAGAAATTTCCGGCACCGTTCTCGTCGCCGGAGCGGACCGTGCCAGCACGCCGCCGCGCGATACCGCCCGGCTCATCGGCGTCGTACTGCAGAATCCCCGCGCCGCCTTCGCCAGCACCCGCGTTCGGGACGAAATCTCGCTTGCACTTGAGTTGCGCGGCATGGCATCCGGGACTGCCAAGGCCCGGGTGCTGGAAGTCGCGGAGAGTATCGGGGTGTCGGCGCTGCTGGACCGGAACGTCAGCACCCTCTCGGCCGGTGAGGCAACGCTCGTAGCCATCGCCGCCGCAGTGGTGGATCATCCAGCCCTGCTCCTGATTGATGAGCCCCTGGCCGACCTTGACACCACAGCACGCCGCCACGTCATCTCTGTACTCGACGCCCTCGCCCGCGACGCCGGTGTCTGCGTCATCGTCGCGGAGCACCGGGCGGAGCCGCTCGTACCCGTTGCTGACTCATGGTGGACCATTGACGACGGCGCTCTGGTACACGGCGCTGCGCCAGCCGCACCTTCGCACCCTGTCGATTCCGGTCCGACGCCGGCACAGCCGGCTGAGCTCGTGCCCGTACTGACTGCGACAAACCTCGCGGTTCACCGCAAGGGCAACCCGCTCGTGAGCAGTGCATCCCTGACCCTGCACCGCGGTGAAGTGGTTGCCTTGGTGGGTCCGAACGGTGCCGGCAAGTCGTCCCTCCTGGTGGCGCTCGCGCTTGGTGAAGGCACTGGCGGAAAGCGCAGGGGCGGTGAAGGAACGGTCGACGGCGGGACAGTCGACGGCGGCCGCGTCGCCCTTGTCCCGGATGCCTCGGACGACCTCTTCACGCGGGATACGGTCGCAGGCGAGCTTCGGGCTGCTGACCGGCGCCAGGCGCGGGCTATCCGTCAGGCTGCGCGTAAGGCTGCGCGTAAGGCCGGGCGTCAAGCAGTGCGGCAATGGGGCCGGGGTCATTTAGACGGGCATCGCCCGGGCAGTGACAGGCTTTCCCCAATGCCTGCGGCGTCTCGCCTCGCCCGGTTGCGGGGAGACGTCAGCATTCCCATTGGGCACGAGCATCCCCGGGACCTTTCTGCAGGCGAGCGCAGGATTCTTGCCATCGCGTTGCAGACAATGGACGATCCCCAGATACTCCTGATTGATGAGCCCACCCGCGGACTCGATCCGGCGGCGCGTGCAGCCGTCTCGGGAGCGTTACGGGCGGCAGCGGACGCCGGTACGGCCGTACTGATCGCCACGCACGACCTCGACTTTGCCGAAGGCCTCGGCGCCCGGATCCTCCTGATGCGTGACGGCGTCGCGCCTGCTCCCTCGGTTGAGCCCTCATCCGTGGCGGCGCCGTCTCTTGTGAAAGAAGCGGCCGCGGCCAATGCGGCCACGGTCCAGCGCATCGCAGCACCAAGGGCCCTCAAAGAAGTAACAGACTCTCCAGGCGCGGAAAGACAGCGCCACATCCGGATGCCCCGGGGCGTCGAGCTTGCAGTCCTCGCAGCTGCAAACCTTCTGGCCCTCGCAACTTTCTGCTGGCCTTTGCTCGCCGCTGCCCTCCCGGAGGATGCAGCCGCAGCGCTCCCGTACGCCGCGTTGTCTATCGCGCCACTCGCCGTCGTTGCCATCGTGGTGTCCCTTGACGGTTCAGTCCGCTCTGCACACACGGTGGCGTTACTCGGCGTCCTCGCCGCCGTCGGCTCGGCAATACGCGTGGCGAGTACCGGCGTCGGGGGCGTAGAGGCAGTCTTTATCCTGCTGATCCTGGCCGGCCGGGCCTTCGGGCCCCGTTTCGGCCTACTCCTTGGTGCTGCCACTATCGCCGTCTCAAGTGCCCTGTGGAGTGGTATCGGGCCCTGGACGCCGTTCCAAATCTTCGCGTGTGCGTGGGTGGGCGCCGGGGCCGGACTGCTCCCCCGCCGGGTGCGCGGCAAAGCCGAACTGTGGATGCTTTGCGGCTACGGCGTGGTGGCGTCTTACATATTCGGGCTGCTGACCAATCTGTGGTTCTGGCCCTTCGCGGTAGGCGCCGGCACTGGCATCTCTTACGTACCCGGCGCGCCGCTGGCCACCAACCTCAGCAGCTTCCTGCTCTACTCGCTGGTGACGTCCACGGCGGGCTGGGACACCCTGCGTGCCATCACCACCATCGTCGGAATCGCCGTGGTGGGGCGGGCCATTCTCGCCGCGTTCCGACGGGTGAAGCCGGTCTCCAGCATGAGCGGGCAAGCCGCGAAGGCTTCCTCCACCCAGGCCAAAGACCGGCTTCAACTCCGGGTCTGAGGACATGGCCGGGGCGCCCGGCCCGCGCACAGTCCCTGACCCATCGACGGAACCTTTAGGCGCTACTCGCGATCTTCGATGTCGGGGTGGTTTTCTATGAACCGGGAACCGGAGGAGAATCAGGTAGTCGACGGGATCGTCGCTGGACGACTGACGCCAGTGATAATTGAAAGGCCACATGTTTACCTTTGATCAGCTTGCCGGCTTCATCGCCGTCGCCGAAGAGCTCCACTTTGGTCGTGCCGCTGAACGCTTGGAAATGACCCAGCCCCCGCTGAGCCGACTGATCCAAAAGCTTGAAAAGATTGTGGGAACCAGTCTCTTCGAACGGAACAACAGAAACGTTCAGCTGACACCCGCCGGGCTGGCATTCTTGGACGAGGCGAGACGCCTGATGGCCCTGGCAGAACGTGCTCCCACGGCTGCCCGAAGAATAGCCTCCGGTCGTTCCGGCTTCCTGCGCATTGGATTTACCGCCGCAAGCGCGTTGAACGTCTTGGGGCCTTTGCTTGAGGAAATCGGACGGCTCCTGCCGGACGTGGACGTCGAACTCTCCGAGCAGGTGACAGGCAAGCAAATCAACGGTTTGTTGACGGGTGAACTGGATCTAGGCCTGGCGCGTCCGCCGTTTGACGAGGAGACTTTTGACTCGCGATTGCTCTACCGCGAGTCAATGCTGCTCGCGGTTCCTTCCAGCCATCGGCTCGCGGGCCTTGGCCGCGACCTCATCTACGAGGACTTCAAAAATGAGTCACTCATCATGCACTCACCAACGGAAGCTAGGTACTTCTATGACCTTGTAGTCCGGATGTTCCCTATCCGGCACGCGAACGTCGTTCATGTCGTCAGCCAGATGGTCACCATGGTCTCCCTCGTGGCGGCCGGACGAGGGGTAGCGCTCGTTCCCGCATCCGCTGCACTACTGAACATCGAGGGGGTGAAGTACCTTCCACTGTCAATACAGAGTAATGACACAGTCGAATTGCATGCGATCTGGATCAAAGGCGTGGAAAATCCCGCGCTGCGAAGGCTTCTGGGGGAGTTCCGCTTCTCCCGTGACCACCCTATGAATGCCCAATAGAATAACTAGTGATGCCGGTTAGGTATCGAGGCATACCTAAAAACTCTTGGACGGGCATAACTCTTCCTGCTTACTCTGGACACAAAGATCAGCCCGCCGTCCGCGGCGCGAACAGCGGAGGACCACACCGTGGCAAAGTACTCACCCCAGGAACTGGCGGACACCCTCAAGGAAGGCCTGTTGTCCTTCCCTGTCACCTCATTCGACGCCGAGCTGCAGTTCGATGAGGAGAACTACCGCAAGCATCTGGCGTGGCAGGCGAGCTTCCCGGTGGCAGGCCTTTTCGCGGCCGGCGGTACCGGCGAAGGCTTCTCACTGACTCCGGCCGAATCAGAGCGCGTAGTCCGCACGGCCGTCGATGAAGTGGGGGGCCAGGTTCCTGTCCTCGCCTCTGCCGGCGGATCCACCGCCCAAGCCATCGAGAACGCCAGGGGTGCCGAAGCGGCAGGCGCGGAGGGCCTCCTGCTCCTGCCCCCGTACCTGACGGAAGCCGATCAGGCCGGCCTCATTGACCACGTGAGCGCCATCTGCAGCGCGACCTCACTGGGTGTCATCATCTACAACCGCGCCAATGCCATCTACAAGGACACCACGGTGGCAGCCCTGGCGGACCGGCACGAAAACCTTATCGGCTTCAAGGACGGCGTGGGCGACCTTGAGCACGATGCCCGCGTCTACGCGAAACTGGGAGACCGGCTGTTCTACCTGGGCGGCCTGCCCACGGCCGAGACGTTTGCGCTGCCGCTGCTGCAGCTTGGCATGAGCACCTACTCAAGCGCCATGTACAACTTTGTCCCGCAGTTCGCTCTGGACTTCTACCAGGACGTGCGCAACAACGACCGCGTGGCCGTCAACAAGAAGCTCAACGACTTTGTGATCCCGTACCTGGATATCCGCGACCGCGTGAAAGGATATTCCGTGTCCATCGTCAAGGGTGGACTGGAAGCCATCGGCCGCTCCGCCGGGCCGGTCCGCCCGCCGCTTCAGAACCTCGCCGAGCAGGACCTCGCGGACCTCAAGGCCCTCATCGCTGCCATCTCCTGATCAACCGTCTCCTGATCCACCCTTCACTAGGAGGAACCACCGTGACCCCTACCGGACACTCCCTGATCGCCGGACAAACTGTTATCGGCGGAGGAAAAACCACCTTCGGCTACAACCCCGCCACTAACGAGCAGCTCGACCCCGTGTACTCACTGCTTACCGAGGACCAGCTCAGGACAGCTACCGCAGCAGCCGCCGAGGCGTACGCTTCCTTCTCCACCCTTGACCCGGAAGCCCATGCCGGCTTCCTGGAAGCCGTCGCGGACAACATTGAGGCCATCGGCGAGGAACTGATTAACCGCGCCAGCCAGGAAACCGGCTTGCCCACCGCCCGCCTCCAGGGCGAGCGTGCTCGCACCACCGGCCAGCTGCGCCTCTTCGCAACAGTTGTCCGCACGGGTGACTTCCGCGGCGTCCGCATCGATCCCGCAATCCCGGACCGCACTCCCCTGCCCCGCGCGGACATCCGCCAGCGCCAGATCCCGCTCGGCCCCGTCGCCGTGTTCGGTGCCAGCAACTTCCCGTTCGCCTTCTCCACCGCCGGTGGTGACACCGCCTCTGCCCTCGCTGCAGGGTGCCCCGTGGTTTTCAAGGCCCACAACGCCCATCCCGGCACCGGCGAACTCGTCGGGCACGCCGTCGTGAAGGCCGTCAAGGACTTCGGCTTGCACCCCGGCGTGTTCTCCCTGGTCTACGGGCCCGGCGCGAGCATCGGCCAGGCCCTCGTCGCTGACCCCGCCATCAAGGCTGTCGGCTTCACCGGCTCCCAGTCCGCTGGCGTCGCCCTGATGCGCACCGCCGCCGCCCGCCCTGAGCCGATCCCTGTCTACGCCGAAATGTCTTCGCTGAACCCGGTCTTCGTCTTCGATGGCGCCCTCAAAGGCGACGTCGATGCCTTGGCACAGCAGTACGTCACCTCTGTCACCGCTAGCTCCGGCCAGCTCTGCACCTCCCCCGGGCTGCTCTTCGCCCCCGAAGGTGAGGCAGGGGACAAACTCGCCGCCGCCGTCGCGCGCGCTGTTTCGGCCTGCGCCGGGCAGACCATGCTCACCGAAGGCATCGCCGGATCCTGGAACGCAGGAACCGAAGCACTCGGCAGCGCAACAGGCGTAGACCTTATTGGTAAGGGACTGGAAGGGGAGACCGAGAACGCCCCGGCTCCTGCCATCTTCGGGACCCAGGTCAAGGACTTCGTCACCAACGAAGTCCTTCACGAGGAGATCTTCGGCGCTGCGTCCCTGGTCATCCGCTACACCAGCATCCAGGACCTGATCGAGGCCATCAGCAGGCTGGAAGGCCAGCTCACCGCATCGCTGCAGCTGACCGAGGAGGACTACCGCACCGCGGCACCCCTGATCCCGGCCCTGGAGCAGAAAGTCGGCCGCATCATCATCAACGGCTGGCCCACCGGAGTCGAAGTCGGCCATGCCATGGTCCACGGTGGACCCTTTCCCGCCACCTCAGACTCCCGCACCACCTCCGTAGGAACCCTCGCCATCAACCGCTTCCTGCGCCCCGTCGCCTACCAGAACATCCCCCAGGAGCTTCTCCCGGAGGCGCTGCAGGACGCCAACCCCTGGCAGCTCAACCGACGAATCGACGGCGAAGTGGTTCCTGCTGCAGAAAAGGCTGAGGCCGGCGGATGAGCATCAGCCCAGCATTACCCATGTAGAAGTAGTGCCCGTTGCAGGCCAGGACAGCATGCTCATGGACCTCAGCGGCCACGGCCCTTCACCCGCAACAACGTCAGCTTGCGGCCAACTATGCTCTCCGCGTAGGTAATTCCAGGCCGGGAAGGGCCAAGGGTGCGGCCAGCGCCGCCCCCGTGGCGGTGCCAATCGCGCTAGCGGATTCCGGCTGCGCGGAGGGTTCGGGCCAGTTCAGCGGCGGCTGCTTCCAGGGTGGCCACCGTCTTGCGCAGAACTTCCTCGGTGGCAAGTTCCTTGGGGATGGAACAGCTCATAGCATCGGTGCCGGGGATCCGGTACGGAACCACAACGCTGACGCAACAGAGCCCCACAGTGTTCTGCTCCCATTCGATGGAGTGGCCCGTCTTCCGGAAGTCAGCCAGTTCGCGCTGCAGCGCGCCAAAGTCCGGCACGGAGTTCGGGGTGAGCTGGGCGTAGGGGCCGTCACCGATACGCTGCCGGACCTCGACATCGGTGTACTCGGCGAGCATAGCTTTGCCGAGGGCGGTCACCTGGGCAGGCAGCTTGCGGCCCACCCGGGAGGAGAGCCTGCGGCGGTCAACGGCCTGCCGCGTCGCCAGATAGATGACGTCCGAGCGGTCCAGCCGGGCATAGTGCGTGGTGAATGTGGTGGCGTTGCGGACCTTCTCCAGGACAGCGGAAACGTGCTCCATCACCGGATCCCGGTCCAGGTAGGCCGTACCGCACAGCAGCGCGTGGGTGCCGATCCGGTACCCACCTTCGGGGGTCTGCTCGATCCAATTGCGCTCCAGCAGCGTCAGCAGCAGCCAGTGCAGGCTGGACCGCGGATAGCCGGTCAGCTTGAAGATCTCCGCCGTGGTGAGCGGCTGGGGCGCGCCGGCCAGGAGCTCCAGGATCGCTATGGTGCGCTCCGCCGATTTCACCAGTTTTACATCCCCGGACGCGCCCACGCCCGGGCCGGACTGTACCTCCACCGGTGCCATCACCGATCCTCCTTCTGCCTCTGCCACTGCCCCAGTATGGGCATGTCACTTCACGGCCAGGTGCGGGTAGTTGTCTACTCCCACCCTATGGCTATCGCTTGCCCAGGCGCCGCCCAAAAGCTCCGCCCATTCGTCCCGCGCCGTGGTGTCCACGCCATAGGCAAATGCTTCCGCGTCGTCCACCGGCTCGAATCCGATGCGGCGGCCGGCCTCGAGGCTTGCCCACCCGCGGGTATTTGCGGAAACGGCCCACACCACGTGATGCCCGGGCGCCCCCACATCGCTCAGGGTGGCTTCCACCAGCCGGTAGGAATCCGCCGGAGACAGCCAGGAACCCAGCGTCCTCACGTTGGCGGGCCGATCGCCGCCGGTGCCGATCCGGGCGCTGACCACTTTCATGCCGTATTTGTCGGCGTAGAGGCTGCCCAGCGCCTCCACCGCGGCTTTGCTGACGCCGTAGTAGGTGTCCGGCCGCGGAATAAGTACCGAGTCCTGTGCCGCCGCTTCCGTCGGGTGGAAGCCCACGGCATGCGTTGAGCTGGCCAGGAGGACGCGCCCGACGCCGTTGACGCGCGCCGCTTCCAGCGTCACCTGGGTGCCGGTGATGTTGGTGGCCACCAGCTCGGCCCAGGTCTTCTCGCGGTGCAGGCCGCCCAGGTGGATCACGGCGGCGGCCCCTTCAAGGGCGCTCGTCATGAACTCCGGATCGGCCACGGATCCCACGTGGACGGACTCGGTGGGGCGGGGGTGGGCGGCTTCCGCCAGGTCCAGCAGCCGCACCGTATGACCGGCGTCGGCGAGGTACGGCCGCAGCAGTGTGGCCATCATGCCGGCACCGCCGGTCAGGGCGATGGTCTGGGGGTTCGGGACTGCAGACAAGATACCTCCGACGGTTGACAGTCTGTGAGCTTGATCATACTCTCATAAAGTACGTTTCACATGATAACAGAGATTTACATATGTAAAAAGGAGAATCAGAGTGGATTCGAAGTTTAAGTCCCGTTCCCGCGTTGCCTTGGCGTTTACCGTCGCCTCTGCCGCCGTCCTCACCGGCTGCAGCTCTGGTTCCTCCGCGCCGGCGGCAACCGATGACGGCCAGCCCATTGAAGTCTGGGCACGCGCCGGCACCGACGCCGCCACCACCTACGCCGCCCTGTTCAAGGAGTTCACCGCGAAGACCGGCGTACAGGTCAACTTCCAGGGCGTCCCGGACCTCGATCAGCAGCTCCAGACCCGCGCCGCGTCGAAGGACCTGCCGGACATCGTGATCAACGATTCCGCCGCACTGGGCAACTACACCGCCCAGGGCTACCTGCAGAAGCTGGACAAGTCCACGGTCACAGGCAACGACAAGATTGCCGACTCCCTCTGGGACGAGGCCAAGGGTCTGGACGGTGCCACCTATGGGGTTCCGTTCTCCCGGCAGACCATGGTGACAATGATCCGCAAGGACTGGCGCGAAAAGCTGGGGCTGCCCGTTCCCAAGACCCAGGAGGACCTGGCCGCCCTGGCCGAAGCCTTTGCCACCAAGGACCCTGACGGCAACGGCCAGGCAGACACCTACGGTATGACCGTTCCCGGTTCCACGGAGCGCGGCTACCTGGGCTGGTGGGCTTCCTCCTACATCTGGCAGGACGGCGGGTCCTACCTCAAGGACGAAGGCGACGGAAAATTCGCTGCCTCCGCTTCGAGCGCCGAAACCGAGAAGAGCGTCACCTGGATCAAGCAGCAGTTCTGCACCCCGGGAAACACCCAGCCCGGCGCGCTTACGGCCGCCACCAGCGTCGCCTCCCCGTTCTTCCAGACGGGCAAGACCGGCATCATCCTCACCGGCCCGTACAACTTCGCCTCGTTCGACACCGCCCTGGGCAAGGACAAGTACGAGGTCATCGAAGCGCCCAAGGGCTCCGCTGACAACACGGTCCTGGCAGAAGGCGAGAACATCTACGTCACCGCCAGCAACGGCAAGCCGGACAAGACCAAGCAGGTCATCGACTACCTGGTCTCTGCCGACGGCCAGAAGGCAGGCATGACAGCCGGCAAGCAGCCCATTGTCCGCGTCCCGGTTAACGCCGACGTCGATGCCGCCACCGTCTACAACGATCCCCGCTGGGGCGTGGTCCAGGATGCCCTGAAGGACTCTTCCAAGGCCTTCCCCTCCGCGATCAACTTTGTCCCGATTAAGCAGGCGGCTGCAGAAGCACTGAACAAGATCGTGTCGGACTGCGGAGCCGACAATGTGGCTTCGGGCCTCAGAGCGCTTGATACGGCCATCAACGACGAGCTGGCGAGCCAGAACGCCAAGTCATGACCGTCACGCCAACAAAGCCAGCGGACTTGCTGGTTCCGGCCAAGGGTGCCAAGACGGCGCCTTCACGCAGGAAGCGGATCAACGGGAAGCAGGTCTTGGCCATCTGGCTGTTCCTGGTGCCGGCAGCCGTGTTGGGCCTGTACTTCAAGTTCATCCCCATGGTGGAGGGTATCCGGCTGAGCCTTTTCAAGGTCCAGCCCTTCCTTGGCGACGTTTTCG
This sequence comes from Arthrobacter rhizosphaerae, assembly GCF_023062595.1. Classification (GTDB taxonomy): domain Bacteria; phylum Actinomycetota; class Actinomycetes; order Actinomycetales; family Micrococcaceae; genus Arthrobacter; species Arthrobacter rhizosphaerae. The sequence goes on along the minus strand of NZ_JALLAN010000002.1, from coordinate 164,519 downwards.
TCGGCTTCGACAACTACGTCAATGTCCTCACGGATGCACGCTTCATGGATGCCCTGGGCCACACCGTGGTCCTGGGGGTGAGCCAGACCCTCGGCGCCCTGGTGGTGGGCTTCGTCCTGGCCCTCCTGCTGGAGGGCCAGGCACGGTCCCTGTGGGTCCTGCGGACCACCATCTTCCTGCCCGTGGTGACGGCACTCGCCGTCGTCGGCGAGATCTGGCGAATCCTGTACTTCCCCACCGCGGACGGGCCGCTGAACACCATCCTCGGGTGGGTGGGCCTGGAACCGCTCCAGTTCCTGAACGGTACGGATACCGCACTCTGGTCCATCGCCGTCGTTGGCATCTGGAGCGGTGCGCCGTACAACATGGTGATCATCCTGGCCGGCCTGACCGGCGTGGACCGCACCCTCTACGAATCAGCCGGCGTGGATGGTGCCACCGTCTGGCAGCGGCTCCGCTACATTACCCTGCCGGCGCTGCGGCCCTCGATCGTGATTGTGCTGACCCTGGCCGCCATCCGCAGCCTCCGCAGCTTCACCGAGGTGTACGTACTCACGGGAGGCGGCCCGGCCGGCTCAACCGAGGTCTGGATGACCCGTATGTACTCGCTGGGTTTCCAACGCAATGACGTCGGTGTGGCATCGGCCGCGGCCGTCCTCCTGCTGGTGGTCACGCTCCTGCTGACCGTCGGCACCCAGTTCCTGGCCCGAAGGAAGGCAGAACGATGAGCCAGACCACGACGCGCCCCGCCGCGCGGAAATCCCAGCCTTCGGCCTCCTCGCGCTTCGATTCCGCCTTGGGCTGGTCCCCTCGCTTTGGCACGAACATGGCCCTGCGGATCATCCTGTGCATCCTGGTGTTCTGCATCTTTGCACTGCCGTTCATGGCCATCATTTCCGGGGCCTTTGACCGGAACTCCAGCCCTACCGACATCTCGCTACTGCCGAAATCGTTTACCCTGCAGAACTTCGAGGCGGCCCAGCAGCAGGGCCTCTGGGGCTACCTGCTGAACTCACTGGTTGTTGCCGGCGGCGGTCTCCTGCTGCAGATGACGGTGTCCGTGTTCGCCGCCTACAGCCTGAGCCGGAAGAAATTCCGCGGGCAGGCCTTCGCCATGCTGCTGGTCCTGATGACCATGATGCTGCCGGAGGAAGTGATCGCCATCCCGCTCTCGCTGGTGCTGGGCGATCTTCCCCTGCTGGGGGTCAGCCTGCGCGGAAGCGTCCTGGCCGTCATCCTGCCGGTGGGCATCTGGGGTTTCTCCATCTTCATAATGAGCGAATTCATGAAGGAGATTCCGGCCGAGATCGAGGAAGCCGCCCGGCTGGACGGCGTGGGCGAGTTCCGGATGCTGTTCACCATCATCCTGCCGCTCTGCAAGCCTGCCCTGGGCGTGATCGGGATCTTCGGCTTCATGATGGTCTGGGACCAGTACCTCCTGCCCCTCATCGCCGCCAACGACCCCAGCGACTACACCCTGACCGTTGCGCTCTCCGTCCTCCGCAACGACACCACCGTGGGTCCGGGCGTCCTGCTGGCCGGCGCGGTCATGGCCATGATCCCCAGCCTCCTGGTGTACCTGTTCCTGCAGCGCTCCATGATCCGCGGCATCACCGCCGGCGCCACCAAAGGCTAGGGCGGGCCCAGCCCGTCCCGCCCTTCCCACGAAAGAAGTTCCATGCATACCAGCACCATCCACGCGTCCGCCGCCACACCCACGGCGGCCGACCTGAAAATCACCGACATCACCATCACCCCCATCGCCTTCTCCGACCCGCCCCTGCTGAACGCCGTCGGGGTCCACGAACCCCTGGTCCACCGCGTGGTCATCGAAGTCCGGACCGCCAACGGCCTGCTGGGCCTGGGCGAATGCGGCGGCGGCCAGAGCCGGCTGGACAACCTGGCCGTCGGTGCCGCCGCCATCAAGGGCCTGGGCGTCTTTGACACCTCCATGATGGAACAGTTCATTAACGAGGCCCTGGACCCGGCACTGTCCTCGTTTGAAAAGGCTGCCGTCTTCTCCGCCTTCGAGGTGGCCGCGCTGGACATCCAGGGCCATGCCACCGGCCGGACCGTGAGCGAACTCCTCGGCGGCACCGTCCGGGACGAGGTCCCCTTCAGCGCCTACCTGTTCTACAAATGGGCCGAGCACCCCGCCCTCGACGGCAAGCCGGCGATCACTGACGAATGGGGCGAGGCCCTGGACCCTGCAGGCATCGTCCGGCAGGCGCAGAAAATGATTGCCGAATACGGGTTCAAGTCCATCAAGCTCAAAGGCGGCGTGTTCCCGCCGGCCCAGGAAATCGAGGCCATCAAAGCACTGCGGGAAGCGTTCCCGGAGATGCCGCTCCGCCTGGACCCCAACACGGCCTGGACTGTGGAGACGTCGCAGTGGGTGGCCCGGGAAACCGAAGGCCTGCTGGAGTACCTCGAAGACCCCACGCCGGGGCTCGAGGGCATGGGCGAAGTGTCGGCCACCGCTGCCATGCCGCTGGCCACCAACATGTGCGTGGTGGCCTTTGACCACATCAAGCGCAGCGTGGAACTGGACTCGGTGCAGGTCATCCTGGGCGATCACCACTACTGGGGCGGACTGCGCCACACCCGGGAGCTGGGCACCCTCTGCCAGACCTTCGGCCTAGGATTGTCCATGCACTCCAACTCCCACCTGGGCATCAGCCTGGCCGCCATGGTCCACGTGGCCGCCGCCACCCCGGCCCTGACCTACGCCTGTGACACCCACTATCCGTGGAACGGACACAACGACGTCATCAAGCCCGGCACCCTGCGCTTTGTGGACGGCAGCGTCCGCGTCCCTTCCGGCACGGGCCTGGGCGTCGAACTTGACCGGGAGAAACTGGCCGAACTCCACCAGCAGTTCCTGGACGCCAAAATGACGGCCCGCGACGACACCGGCTACATGCAGCGGTTCGTCCCCGAGTACACGGCGGACCTCCCCCGATGGTGACCCAGCCGGCGCCGCTCGTCACGGGATACCTCTACCCGTGGGACGTCTTGGGCGACCCGGACGCGGCCTCCTGGGTGCGGGCGACCGGGGTTGACCGGGTGGCGTTGGCTGCGGCATACCACTCGGTGCGTGCCGGGACGCCGCGGCATCCTGCGCGCCGGGTTGTCGATGCCCGGGAGGCGGCCCTGTACCTGCCGGTCACCGGGGCGTGGGACGGCAGTGTCCTCCGCCCCGGCGATGCGGCTGAGTGGACCGGGACAGAGAACTCCTTCGCCGAAGCCGCCGCCGTTCTCCGCGGCGCCGGCATCTTGGTGGATGCCTGGACCGTCCTGACCCACTCGAGCGCGGCAGGTAGCACGAGACCTGATCTCTGCGTGCGCAACGCCTTTGGCGAGGTGTACCGCTACGCGCTGTGCCCGGCCCAGCCGCAGGTCCGTCAGTACGCCGCCACCCTGGTGGCCCAAGTCCTGGCACTGGGAAACCCTGATGGCTTGGTGCTTGAGGCCGTGGGGCCGCTGGGCTTCGGCCACCAGAACCAGCACGAAAAGACCGAGGGGGCCGAGTACTCCCCCTGGGTGCAGGCGCTCCTGTCGCTGTGCTTCTGCGACGCATGCTCTACCACTTACAACGAACGCGGACTTTCCGCAGAGGCCCTTCGTGCGCGAGTGCGAGACGTCATTCAACGGGATATTGATCCCGAGGCCACACCTGAAACAGCCCCTGAAGCCGCCGAATTCCATCCCCTGCTGGAAGCCAGATGGGATGCCACCGCCGCCCTCCTTAACGCCTGCCTTGACCCAGTCCCGACCTCGGGCATCCACATCTCGGTGCATACTTCACCGGATCCATGGTCCACGGGCCCTTTCGTCTCCGTAGAAGCACTACGCCGCAGCCGGCTGTGGTCACTCATGGATAAGGTAAGCGCAGTGGTGCCCTGCTGGGGAGAACCTATGCAGGGCGCATCAACCGTAGCAAAGATGCGGGCGGCAGCACCCGTCGGGCGAGTGGGCTCCTACGTGCTGGTGCTGCCACCGAAGGCAGCCGACCCCGGTGCCATTGCACAGGAGTGGCGCGTGCTCCTGGGAGCCGGCAGCAGCGAACTTCACGTCTATCATCTCGGACTAGCTTCCACGACCCGCTTGAATGCTGCCTCGCACGCCGCCAAGAACGTGGCTACCCATCGTTGAATTGTGATGCCACTCGCCCCCTATTGACGAGCTCACACCTTGAAGTACTTCGCCTCCGGGTGGTGGAACACGAACGCGTCGGTGGACTGTTCGGGGTGCAGCATCAGCTCATCGCTGAGGATCACGCCCATCCGCTCGGGTTTCAGCAGCTCCGTCACCTTGCGGCGGTCTTCCATGTCAGGGCACGCGGGGTATCCGAGCGAGAAGCGCGCACCCCGGTAGTCGAGCTTGAAGTACCCCGCCTTGTCCTTGGGCTCCTCGGCTGCGAAACCCAGTTCGGTGCGGATCCGGGCATGCCAGAACTCCGCAAGCGCCTCGGTGAGCTGCATGACCAGGCCGTTCAGCTCGTAGTAGTCGCGGTACTGATTCGCGGCGAACATCTTGGACGTGAACTCCTCAATCGCTGAGCCGGCGGTGACCAGCTGGACCGGTAGCACGTCGATCTGGCCCGATTCGCGTGACCGCACGAAGTCGGCAAGGCACAGGTGCCGGTCTCGGCGCTGGCGCGGGAAGTCGAAACGCAGACGCTCGGTGCCGATCGGGCCGCCTGAACCGCCATCGGGAGCAAGCAGTCCCGCAGTGCCGAGGACGCCGTCGTGATCCTCTCCGTGGTGCAGCACCACCACCTGTTCTCCCTCGGAGACTACCGGGAAGTAGCCGTACGCGACGGACGCATCCAGCATGCCCTCGGCGAGGATGCGGTCCAGCCAGTACCGCAGGCGCGGCCGGCCCTCGAGTTCCACCAGTTCCTCGTAGGAGGCGCCGTCATCGCCGCGGCCGGGCTTGAGCCCCCACTGCCCCATGAACGTGGCGCGCTCGTCGAGCAAGGCCGCGTAGTCGTGCAGCGCCACGCCGCGGACGATGCGCGTGCCCCAGAACGGCGGCGAAGGAACGAGGTTGTCGGCGACGACGTCGGAACGCCCGGGCATCGCCTCCGGTTCGGTCACCGTAAACTTCGCGCCACCCTTGTGGATCCGCTTCTTCAGCGGCGGAAGGCCGACGTCGTCCGGAGACTCGCCGCGGGCAACGCGGACCAGCGGTTCCATGAGTGAGAGGCCCTCGAAGGCGTCCTTGGCGTAGCGGACCACGCCATCAAACTGCTCGGCCAGGTCCTGCTCCACGTAGGCGCGGGTCAGGGCTGCACCGCCGAGGATGATGGGCCACTTCTTCGCGAGGCCACGGGACTGCAGCTCCGCGAGGTTCTCCTTCATCACCACGGTGGACTTCACCAGCAGGCCGGACATGCCGATCACGTCAGCGTTGTGCTCCTCCGCTGCGGCCATGATCTCGGCGATCCCCTGCTTAATGCCGATGTTGATCACTTTGTAGCCGTTGTTGGTGAGGATGATGTCCACCAGGTTCTTGCCGATGTCGTGCACGTCGCCGCGCACAGTGGCGATCACCATGGTGCCCTTGCCCGACGAATCAGACTTCTCCATGTGCGGCTCAAGCAGGGCCACTGCGTTCTTCATGACCTCAGCGGACTGCAGTACGAACGGCAGCTGCATCTCGCCGGCGCCGAAGCGCTCACCCACCACCTTCATGCCCTCGAGCAGGTTGTCGTTGATGATGCCGAGCGGGGTCATTCCCTCGGAGCGCGCCAGGTCGAGGTCCGCTTCCAGGCCCTTGCCCTCGCCGTCGATGATGCGCCGCTCCAGGCGCGCACCGGTGGGCAGCGCCGCAAGTTCCGCGGCGCGCTGGTCCTTGAGTGCTGCGGTGTCGACGCCGGCGAACAGGTCCAGCATGATGGCCAGGGGGTCGTAGGTGGTGTTGCCGTCGGCGTCGTATTCGCGGCGGTCATAGACGAGGTCCAGTGCCACCTTGCGCTGCTCCTCCGGCAGCGACGCGAGCGGTACGATCTTGGCGGCGTCGATGATGCCGCTGGACAGACCCGCCTGGACTGCCTCGTGCAGGAACACGGAGTTCAGGACCATGCGCGCTGCCGGGTTCAGGCCGAAGGACACGTTGGAGACGCCGAGCGTGGTGTTGATGCCGGGATACTTAGCGGTGATCTGGCGGATGGCCTCGATCGTTTCGATGCCGTCCCGTCGGGTCTCTTCCTGGCCTGTGGCGACCGGGAAGGTCAGGGCGTCAACGATGATGTCTTCGACGCGCATCCCCCATTCGCCCACCAGGGCGTCAACGAGGCGGGAGGCGATGGCCACCTTGCCCTCGGTGGTGCGTGCCTGGCCCTGCTCGTCGATGGTCAGGGCGATCACCGCGGTACCGTGTTCCTTCACGAGCGGCATGATGCGCGCGAAGCGGCTGGTGGGGCCGTCGCCGTCCTCATAGTTGACTGAGTTGACCACCGGGCGGCCGCCGATGTGTTCGAGCCCTGCCTGAAGTACGGCCGGTTCGGTGGAGTCCATGACCAGCGGGAGCGTCGAGGCCGACGCGAAACGGGAGACAATCTCCTTCATGTCGGCCACGCCGTCGCGCCCCACATAGTCGATGCACACGTCGAGCAGGTGCGCGCCCACACGGACCTGCTCGCGGGCGATATCGACGCAATCGTCCCAGCGCTCTTCGAGCATCGCCTGACGGAATGCCTTGGAACCGTTAGCGTTGGTGCGCTCACCGATCGCGAGGTAGGACAACTCCTGGTCGAAATTCACGTGGTGGTAGAGGGAGGCGATGCCGGCTTCCCGCTCGGTGGGAACGCGGGCACCGTCGGCGGCCCTCCCGCCGCTGGCGACCGAGGCGCCGTTGCGGAAGGGAGCAAGACGTTCGACGACGGCGGCCATGTGCTCCGGCGTCGTACCGCAACATCCGCCCACCAGGCCGATGCCGAATTCCCGCACGAATTGCTCGTGCGCGGTGGCGAGTTCGCTGGGCGACAGCGGATAGTGCGCGCCGTTGGGGCCAAGCACCGGCAGGCCTGCGTTGGGCATGCAGGCGATGGCGACCGAGGACTGCTTGGAGAGGTGGCGCAGGTGCTCGCTCATCTCATCCGGGCCGGTGGCGCAGTTCAGGCCGATGGCGTCGACGCCGAGCGGTTCGAGCGCGGTGAGGGCCGCGCCGATCTCGGAGCCCATAAGCATGGTTCCGGTGGTTTCGACGGTCACTTCAACGAAGATGGGGAGCCTGATGCCGCGCGTGACGATGGCCTGCTTGCAGCCGTTGACGGCGGCTTTGGTCTGCAGGAGGTCCTGGCTGGTTTCGATGAGGAAGGCGTCCGCTCCCCCGTCGATGAGGCCCTCGGCCTGGAGGGCGAAGGTCTGCTTGAGGTAGTCGTAACTGGTGTGCCCGAGGCTGGGGAGCTTGGTGCCCGGTCCCATGGAGCCCAGGACCCAGCGCATGCGTCCGTCAGTTTTTTCTGCCGCTTCGGCTCTTTCGCGGGCGATTTCGGCACCCTTCCGGGCGAGCTCTTCGATCCGGTCGTCGATGCCGTAGTCGGAGAGGTTGGACCAGTTGGCGCCGAAGGTGTTCGTTTCCACGGCATCGATGCCTGTGGCGAAGTAGGCGTCATGGATGTCTGCGAGGACATCAGGCCGGGTGTGGTTGAGGATCTCGTTGCAGCCTTCGAGCCCCAGGAAGTCTTCCTCGAGCGACAGTTCCCTGTTCTGCAACATGGTGCCCATGGCGCCATCGGCAATGACCACCCTGTGGTTCACAGCATCCAGGAGCTCCTGCGAACGGACGGGACGGGGGACGGAGTCTATATCAAGTGCAAAACGAGGCATCTAAACAGATTACGGGTGTGGCCCGAAATGTTGCGCTGTGTTTCTGTGTACTACGACGGCGGGTGGAGGGCAACTGGGACCTTTTCTCTGCTGAGCGGTCTCCACTGCAAAGCGATAGTTCGTCTTGTGTTGCGTTGCACTCTGCGCACCAGATGAATCCATTTGGTCCAATCCCCCAGCGCTGGTCGGAGTAGGCCCTATGGGATGCGGCTGACGCTTCGGCCCCGATAAGGAACCGGAGTCTGTTGTGGTCTTTCGCCCCAATCATTGCAGTGCTTGCAGACCGCGACCAGGCCCAAACTCCGGTGACATACGCCATGCGACGCCCCGGCAAACATGGCGAGGCGAAGAGAGAACTAACGGTCATGCAGAGTCCCAGCGCCGCGAAGCCTCATCTTGGTCCACTAAGTGGTCATAGAAGATCGCGAACGACTTGGGATCCAGCTTTAGGAGTACATCGCAATGCTCTTGGGCAGTCCCACCATCCAGGAAGTCTCCGCCTGTCTGCCTGTCGGCCTCTGGGAAGCTAAGGACGTAGTGAGTAATGAAGGCGTCCCCCAGACACTCCTGCTTACAGATTCAAGAATCACTCCTGAAACGATGTGAAGAATGGAGACACGTTGAAGGTCTTTTCGAACTAGACTGCCAAACGTGGCTCTCAGTCTCATCGTGAGGTCTGCTTTAGCGACGACTTCCGAGGACGATAGCCTGTAAGGCACGGCAGCCGCAGTGACTGCCTTGATGGCCACAGCTGGAGCCACTCGAAACCATTCCCGGTTTTGGCGAACGCGATGTTCGTCAAGCCGCATGTGGGCGTCCTGCTCTACAGCTTTGGGATCCGAGACGTACTCGTACCAGAGAGCAGTGGGTGGAACCGGTACTGAAGTGTTGTCAAGGCTGTCCATTCTCTCTGCCATGGACTGATAAGTGATGCCTATTTTCACGAACTCCGACTCATGCTGTTGAAGAATCACGTATATACGAAGCCGGGTTGGATCACATAGCCGTTGCTCTCATTGGTTGCCCTCATGCATCAATACTGACGGACATGTGAACGTATCCGGATATTGGGCTTTCGTCCAAGTCATTAATAGGGGCCCGCTTGTCGTGAGCCCGGACAGCGGCACGAATATGAACATCGGTCGAAATGAGATCACGCTATAGCGCAACCCAAACTGCGCTACCCTCCAATTGTGACTCCTGATCCTCTTCCGGGCGCAAGCGAAGCGGCCGCAAAGCTATCAAGTACATGCCTCAGGGACTTTTCTTCCCCGGGCCCCATCAACGAGGGAGAAACCCTTCGTTTTATGGTGTCCCGAGATGAATGGCCAGTGCCGTATCTCATTCGGTATGCCTTGCTGCTAATAGGACTTGAAGATTTGGGCTCGGCGGAAAAGACAGCCTTCTACATCCCTCTCCGATACCGCGAACGCTGGGCTGCCGTCACTCTGCAGAAGTTTGGAATGCGACTCTACGTGAAACACAATCCTCAGGATGAGGCTGACCGGCTTGCAGCCGAAAGAGCGCACCACGAAATCATCGAAAAGCTGGAATCAGCAGTGCGGATTATTGAGTCGAAGATCCTTAAACCGTTCAGCACAGAGCAGGTCAGCGCAGGCAACGTCACTATAGTCAACCAGTACGAGACACTACGGCGCTCATACGAATACTTCCGAGAGGGGGCACGCCTAGCTTTTGCCAGCGACAAAAGCACCTCCAGGAACCTGTCTTTCGGCGGCATCAGCCTCATAACCGACCCTCCCGAGGGTTTCTACAACCTCGTTGCCGCTCTAAACGCGTACTTGAGCCTGCTCGAACACACACTAGTCCTGGCACTTCCGTTCATTGAGTTCAACCCCGAAACTGAAAGCCTGACGGACTTCATCTCCAGTCGGTGGGGAGACAAATATAGACGTGTTTTCGGTCAGCAGGACCGCGTAGCCAACCAATGTCGCCACGAGCTGGTACTGCTAGTGGAAACATGGCGCAACACATACTCTCACGGTGGCTTCGATAAGCATGACGCAACTATTCATTTTCATGTGCCCGGGGTTGGAGCCATACCAGCTGCATTCTCCGACATCCGAGACAGCCCTCACTTTCAGTTCGTACCCGCGCGGGAAAGCGACTTTGAAGAAGCAATGAAGACCCTCGACGCGATGGACGCTTGGCTGCAATCGGGGCCTCTAGCCGACGCTATGCTGTGGATTAGCGAAGGTCTCGACATGCGATATGACCAGGAATTCCGGGACGAGCTCCATACGGCACGCGTCGAAGGCAAACTAGGGGACATGATCAACCACCACAATTACGTTTGGGAGCGGTCTGCAAACATGGACTGGTGATGAGGTCTTATGCTGGCTCGAGGGGCCGAAGTCCCCTCCCTGCGATCAGCGCAAGCCGAAGACAGGCGAAGATCTACAGGAGCTCATTCGTCTGAGCAAAGAAGTGCATATTCTGTGCGCCGGAGGTGCAGTTCGACATATAGCCGGTCCCCTACGTCTTGACTACACGAACTCTCGGACTGAGGTGGAGAAAATCCACGGCCAATGCACAGGTCCCTACTGCCCCCTTCAGGATCAAAGCTATGTGACCAGGCCTAACGCTGTTATCGAACCAGGGTCAGTACAGGCCGCTCGTCAATCATGCCTACTACCTGACGCACCCGCTCCGGAGCCCATTACAGCTCGTTGGCCAAGTCTGCTAGCGAGAACCCATAATTATCAGCCATCTTCATGGCTTCTTTTAGAAGGATAGGGACTTCTCCCGGATAGTCCCGTACAGATGCTTCCGGCCGAGGTCCGAGTCGCAATTTTTGATAAGCGCGACGAACAGATATATCAGAGGCCCCCTTCAACTCTTGCATTCGATAGACCAGCGCTTCCTGCGAAACGCCCTATTGCTGGCTGAGGCGGCTCAGCTGTGGAAGGTTGATTGTATTTGGGAGGAGCGCTTCAATCTCGCCCTTGGGCATCAGGAACTCAGCAGCAAAAGCGTCAGCTTCCCTCTCCTGCAAAGGATCCCCGACGGCCACATCCCTATAGAGGACGAGATGAGCAAGTTCGTGGGCGCACGTAAAACGATGGCGATAAACGTTGCTGGCTTTCTCAGGTGTGACAACGACAATGGGGCGATCAAGGGCCGAGGTCGAGAAGGCATCTATCCTAGCGGTCACTCCCTCCTCGCCGGCCATGGCGAGGAAAGCGACCACAATGCCATTCACCTCCATTAGTTCTACGAGGTTAGTGACGGGACCATCCGGCATTTGCCAAAAGCTGCCCACAGCTCGCTCCGCTTCAACCGGCGATAGTGAAATGGTTTCAGCCTCTAAAGAAGGAACATTAGCCTCAGGAAAGGCGACTCGCTTTTCAAGTGCATTAGTCAGTTCCCAAATCTGCTCTACGAAGGTGGTGGCCTTTAGACGCTCGTATGAGCGTGTCGAGTGCAGGCTGCGAAAATGAGCCTGCGACACGTCGACTTTGCCGATAGGTCGTCCTGCGGCGAAGAATGTCACTGCTGCCATATATGCTGACCCGTACCCTGTCACGATCAGCGAGCAAGGGGGCAGCAACTTGAGGGGAACAAAGAGCATGCATCGCATCGGGAGAAGTTTCGCCACCTGCGACGTGGCCGTGAAGTGAGTGCCACTATGACTACAAGTAATTCCTTACTAGCCAGCCTTGCCATAATCAAGGCCAACTGGGACTACTCGCAGGAGAGCTACGTTGACAACTTCCTTCCCTTCTTTCTTGATGCTGTAAAAAACGTCGATGGTCAGCCTCTTTCGGCGCCCATCGCAAAAACCCATATCCGTGAGCGTTTCGGGATCGACATACCCGAGGGAGTTCTCTCAACGCTTAGTCGCCGGGCTGTTATTAAGGGCTATGGACGCCGCGAGAATGGTAACTTCATCCCGGATATGGACAAGCTGGCACATATCCGGGATCTGGGCCGCCAAAAGGCCGACTACTTGCGCAAGCAATCAGCACTAGTGAATGAACTCGTTCGATTTTCCGCAGATCGATTCCAGCACGAGCTCACTGTTGAAGAGGCAGAGGACGCCTTGCTGAACCACATCGAAGAACATTCAGTGCCAATTCTCGGTGCAGTCATGAAGGGAGCACCATACGACGCGCGAGCCGAGTCTCGAGCTGGACGCCACAGTGAATATGTCGTCAATGCGTTCATCAGCCAGGTCGTGAGCAGCATGCCTGAATCATTCGATCACTTAGAGACAGTTGTGAAAGGGAGCATGCTGGCAGTTTCGCTCTACTTGCCGAACAACAGCGAGCTCGGTAAGCGTTTTGACCGCACTAGCTTGTACTTGGACGCCCCTGTCCTGTTGAAAGCATTGGGCTACGAGGGTGATGACGCGAAGGATGCTGCGAAGGACCTCATAGCCTTGTCCCGCGCGGCGGGTGCAGGCATCGCCTGCTTCGAACACAGCGTGAACGAGGTGAAGGGCATCTTGGACAGATCAGCGGCAAAGGCACTTAACGGTGGCTTCAACGGCGCCCACCGCAGAGCCACTGATGCATATTTCGACAGCGAGGGCCTCAGCGCCAGCGACATTCTTCTGCTGTCACAACGCCTTGAGGAGGACGTGACTGGTCTCGGCATATCGATTCAACAGCGTCCCGTCGCGTCCGCTGAACTGACCATAGACGAGCTCGCCCTCGAAGAACTGATGGAAACGGACATAACGTATTCGAGCCGGGACTCTCTGTTGAACGATTTAGACAGTCTGACGGCCGTTCACCGTATCCGCGGTGGCCGTAGCAGTGCCCGTCTGGAAACCTGTCGCGCACTGTTAGTGACAACCAACGGAGGATTGGCTCGGGTCGGTCGGTCTTTCTTCGTGCACGCCGGCGACCACGAATGGCCGCCAGCTCTGACCGACCATCATCTCGCAACACTTGTATGGCTAAAAAAGCCACAGGCTGCCCCTAGCCTGCCGCGTCGCCAGATTCTCGCCGATTGCTTCGCGGCGCTTGAGCCAGGGGGACGAGTATGGGACCGGTACCTTGAAGAGATCGATCGACTTGGTAGCCGAGGAAAAGCCTCAGAGAACGATCTCATGCTGCTTCGCTACTCCACAGAAGCTCAGAGAAGCCTCATGGATAGAACAATGGGCAATGCGGATCAGGTCACGGCAGAGACAGTGGCGGACATACTTCAAAAGGTGAAGTCAAGCATTCTAGCGTCTACAGAAGCCGAACGAGACGCTGCCTTCCAAACAGCAAAACAGGCGCGAGGGGCACTGGCTGACGCCGAACTGTCGTTGCGGGACAAAGATGCAATCCTTACAGCCGAGCGAGAGGCCAAGCAAACCGCCGAGGATCATGCCGCAAGATTGGAAGGGCGCCTCGATAGGCTCGAGGCCGCAGATAGAAATCGCCGTGTAGCCGCAAGTACAAAAGCCAAGCGAAGGGCAACCTTGGTTTATCGAATCGCCCTCGCCTTCTGCGGTGCTGTTCTCGTTTTATCGGCTGTAGCAACGTTCCTGCCTGATGGCATCATTCCCGGTTGGGGAAAACCTGCGGTGCCGTATTCTCTCGCTTTCTCAGGCCTCGGCGGAGTGGTCACTTTGATGTGGGGTGGAAGCATAAAGGGAACAGCTGGATCCTTGAGGCGCCGGCTTGAGAACCGGCTGGAGGCGAAGTACTTCAGTGAGCTAGGAGGATAACGGCTACAAGCTCCGGCCTCCAAAATTGCCGCCGTCAACACACTATTTGACGACATAGGTCACGATATGACTCTCGAGAACGGCCACCGGCATGAGGGGTACGATGCCGTGCCGCGTCGGCTCTGACGGTCCGATTGGGCCCATCAGGATTCCGGCGGTCGGCCGCGGCACGCCTTGCGAGGCAGCTACCCCTCAAACCTCCGCCACCGGCGCCGCGAACTGTGCCTCATACAGCCGCGCGTAGGCCCCGCCCGCGGCCAGCAACTCCGCGTGCGTGCCCTGCTCCACGATCTGCCCTGCTTCCATCACCAGGATGAGGTCGGCGTCGCGGATGGTTGAGAGCCGGTGTGCGATGACAAATGAAGTCCGGTCAGACCGCAGCGCGCTCATCGCCTTCTGCACCAGCACCTCGGTGCGTGTATCCACCGAAGACGTCGCCTCGTCCAGGATCAGCACCGACGGCCGGGACAGGAACGCCCGGGCAATCGTCAGCAGCTGCTTCTCCCCCGCGGACACGTTGGCGCCCTCGTCGTCGAGCACGGTGTCGTATCCCTCGGGAAGGGACCGCACGAACCTGTCCACATACGTCGCCTGCGCAGCCTCCAGGATCTCGTCCTCTGAAGCCTCCGGCCGGCCATACGCGATGTTGTCGCGGATGGTCCCGCCGAACAGCAAGGTATCTTGCAGCACCATCCCCATCCGCGAGCGCAGCTCGCGCCGGGGAACTGAGGTGACGTCCACGCCGTCGAGCGTTGTCCGCCCGGCATCAATCTCGTAGAAGCGCATCATGAGGTTCACCAGCGTCGTCTTGCCCGCCCCGGTGTGCCCCACAATCGCCACCGTCTGCCCAGGCTCCGCCGCCAGGGAAAGCGAAGAGATCAGCGACTTGTCCGGCGAGTAGGAGAAGGACACGTCCTCGAACGCCAGCCGCCCCCGCCCGAACCCGTCAGCAGAAGAAACCCCAGGCAAAGGATCCGGCAACTCCTCGTCCTCGTCCAACAACGAGAACACCCGCTCCGCCGAAGCCACACCGCACTGCAGCAGGTTGGCCATATACCCCAGCTGCGCCAGCGGCATGGTGAACTGCCGCGAGTACTGGATAAACGAGTACTGGTGTGTTCGCCAAGTAGCTTGCCGCGTTATGCATCCCCCGGATACGCCGGCAGTTCGTGCCGATGGTTGAGCAGGTACTCGTGCCGGTAGTGAAGGCCAATCCAGGGTGAGGCGACGAAGGCGTCAATACTAGGAATTTCCCGCGCGGCAGAATTCTCATGTGTTTGTGGCGGGGCGGACGGAAAGGATCGAACAGCGCCTTGGCGCATGCGGTTCTGCGGCGCTCGATCTTGAGGCATGGTTTTGTCCTTATCTCCGTTGGGGGTTGGGTGATCGTACGTACGCCTCCAGCGCGGGAGGATGAACTGCAGGAAGCCCATGACGTTCTTCCTGTCAGAACGCTTTGAGGATGTCTTCCACACGGGCTTTGGCGTCGCCGAAGAGCATTTGGGAGTTGTCGCGGAAGAACAGTGGGTTTTGGACGCCGGCGTAGCCTGCGGCCATGGAGCGTTTGAATACAATGACGTTTTCGGCTTCCCAGACCCGCAGGACGGGCATCCCGGCGATGGGGCTGCCCGGGTCTTCGGCGGCGGAGGGGTTGACGGTGTCGTTAGCGCCGATGACGAGGACCACGGAGGTGTCGCCGAGGTCTTCGTTGATTTCGTCCATTTCCAGGACGATGTCGTAGGGGACTTTGGCTTCGGCGAGGAGCACGTTCATGTGCCCTGGCAGGCGCCCGGCGACCGGGTGGATGCCGAACCTGACATTCACACCCCTCTCTCGGAGCTGGTGGGCGAGTTCGGCGACGGGGTATTGGGCCTGGGCCACGGCCATGCCGTAGCCGGGGGTGATGACGACGCTGGAGGCGTTGGTCAGCATTTCAGCGGTGGCCTGGGCGGTGATTTCGCGGTGCTCGCCGTACTCTGCGTCCGCCGCGGCCGGGGCGGCGATGCCGAAGCCGCCGGCGATCACGGAGATGAAGGATCGGTTCATGGCCTTGCACATGATGTAGGACAGGTAGGCGCCCGAGGAACCGACCAAGGCACCGGTGATGATGAGCAGGTCATTGTTCAGCAGGAAGCCTGCCGCAGCGGCGGCCCAGCCGGAGTAGCTGTTGAGCATGGACACGACCACGGGCATGTCGCCGCCTCCGATGGAGGCCACCAGGTGCCAGCCGAGCCCGAGGGCGAGGAGGGTGACGACGATGAGGAGCCAGAGCTGGGAGTCGTTGACGTACCAGATGGTCAGGGCGATGAAGGCGGCGAGGGCGCCGAGGTTGATCGCGTTCTTGCCCGGCAGCATCAGGGGTGAGGATTTCATCCGGGCGGAGAGTTTCAGGAACGCCACGATCGAGCCAGTGAAGGTCACTGCGCCGATGAACACGCCGATGAACACCTCGGCGTGGTGGATCGCTGTCAGGTCCGGGGATAGGTCCGGGGCTTCGAGGTGCCCGTTCCAGCCGACCAGGACCGCGGCGAGACCAACGAAGCTGTGCAGCAGGGCGATCAGTTCGGGCATGCCGGTCATTTCGACTACGCGGGCGCGCCAGAGCCCGATGGCGCCGCCGACTGTCACCGCGGCGACGAGCAGGCCCACGCCGGTGAGGCCGGCGCCGGTGCCCCAGGCACCCTGAAGGGTCAGCCAGATCGTCGCGGCCAGGGCGATGATCATCCCGGTGATGCCGTAGATGACCCCGGCACGGGCTTTCTCGTGCTTGCTCAGTCCGGCGAGGCTGAGGATGAACAGCAGGGCCGCGACGACGTAGGCCGCCCCCGCGATGGAGTCGGCGGTCAACGGACCGGAGACGGTGTCAGACACGGTAAGGCTCCTCGATAGAATTCCTGCTGCTTCGGTGGCCGCGCTCATGAACGTGCCTTCCCGGCCGAGAACATGGCGAGCATGCGCCGGGTGACGGCGAAGCCGCCGAAAATGTTGATGCTGGCCAGCAGGACCGCGACGGCGGCGAGGATCTGCATGACGATGTTGTCCGAGGTGACCTGCAGGAGGGCACCGACGACGATGATCCCCGAGATCGCGTTCGTGACGGACATCAGCGGCGTGTGCAGGGCGTGATGGACTTTTCCGATGACGTAGAAGCCGACCACGATGGAGAGCATCAGGACCGTAAAGTGCTGGGGCAGCGGCGCCGGGGCGACCGCGTTGATCCCGAACAGCACCGCGATCCCTGCGGCAAAGAGCCCGGCCTTACCGGCAGGGCCCAAGCCGGTCTTTTTCGCCGCCATATCGGCAGCCCGCTCATCGGCGCGTTTGGTTTCGGTCTGAACCGGGGCGGCTGAGACCTGGACCGGTGGTGGGGGCCAGGTCTTCTCACCATCCCTCACCACGGTCACGGAGCGCTGCACGACGTCGTCGAAATCGATCCGCAGGACCCCGTCTTTGTCCGGGGTCAGGAGCTTGAGCAGGTTCACCATGTTCGTCCCGTACAGCTGGGACGCCTGGGCCGGGAGCCGGGCCGGAAGATCCGTGTAGCCCAGGATCACCACCCCGTTGTCCGTCACGATGCGTTCGCCGGCGACGGAGCCTTCGACGTTTCCACCCTGGCCCGCTGCCATGTCCACGATCACGCTGCCAGCCTTCATGGACGCCACATCCTCGGCCGTGAGCAGCTTCGGCGCCGGGCGCCCCGGGATCAGGGCTGTAGTGATGATGATATCCACATCCGCTGCCTGCTCGGAGTAAATTTCCGCGGCCCGGGCGTTGTACGCCGCCGACGTCGCCTTCGCGTATCCGTCGGAAGACTTCATCTCTTCGGCGACCTCGACCTTGAGGTAGGTCCCGCCGATCGATTTCACCTGGTCGGCGACCTCCGGCCGCGGATCCGTCGCCCGGACAATCGCGCCTAGACTGGACGCCGCGCCGATCGCCGCCAACCCCGCGACGCCAGCGCCTGCGACCAGGACCTTAGCGGGCGGTACTTTGCCCGCCGCGGTAACCTGGCCCGTGAAAAACCGGCCGAACTCGTGGGCCGCCTCGATGACGGCACGGTACCCGGCAATGTTCGCCATCGAACTGAGCACATCCATCGACTGGGCCCGCGAGATCCGTGGCACGGCATCCAACGCCAGCGCCGTAATCGGACGCGAAGCCAGTGCCTCCACCAACTCAGGCCGCAAACCAGGGCTCAACGATCCGATCAACGTGGCACCCTCGGCAAGACGGGCAATCTCATCCTCAGTGGGCGGATTGATCCGCAACACCACCTCGCTGCCCCACGCCTCATCGGCGCCCACAATCAGGGCACCCGCTTCGGCAAAAGCCTCATCACGGAAAGACGCGGACTCCCCCGCACCCTTCTCGACCACAACCTCGTAGCCCAACCCCAGCAACTGCTTCACGGTGACAGGCGTCGCCGCCACCCTCGTCTCAGTGCCCAACTCGGCCACAATGCCAATACGTGTCACTATTTTCTTCTCTCTAAGATGTGATGCCCGGTCAATGCTGCCGGCGGGCACGGCCGCGGAGACGGACGACGTCGGACGCTGAGTAGTCCCGGGTCCCATTCCTTTGGGACCCGGGCTCGTACTCGGCCGGGTTGTCGTCCCGTTCGTGGCGCCGGTTGCCTCTAATTGATCGGCGCGGGCGGTCGTTCGTCGCTGAGCACTGCCAGGGCGTTGTCGGCGGCAAGCATCGCCATTGCGGTGCGGGTCTCGACGGTGGCGGAACCGAGGTGCGGCACGAGCACCACATTGTCGAGCTCGAGCAATCCAGGGTGCACGCTGGGCTCGTTTTCAAAAACGTCCAGCCCTGCGCCCGCGATCTGCCCGTCGCGAAGGGCTGCGGCGAGCGCTGCTTCGTCGACGATCGGTCCGCGCGCAGTGTTGACGAGGTACGCCGAATCCTTCATCGCCGCGAGTTGTTCGGCGCCGATCAGATGATGCGTGGCCGGCCCGTAGGGGCAATGTAGGGAGACGACGTCAGAGATGGCAAGCAACTCGTCGAGCTCAACCCGGCGGGCACCCAGCTCGGCTGCGATCCCGGGGTCGATCTCACTGCGTGACTGGTAGACGATTTCCATGCCGAAGGCCTTGGCCCGGCGTGCGGTCGCCTGCCCGATGCCTCCCATGCCAACAACGCCGAGGGTCTTGCCTTGCAGGCTGCTGCCGAGCAGGAAGAACATGCCCCACTTCCAGGCCTGGCCGGAGCGGATGAGCCGTTCCCCCTCGCCGAGCCGGCGGGTTGCCATGAGGATGAGGCCAAGCGCGATGTCGGCTGTGGCCTCCGTGAGCACGCCGGGAGTATTGGCGGCCACGATGCCCCGTTGAGTGCACGCTGGCACGTCGATGTTGTCATAGCCGACGGCGACGTTCGCGACCACTTTGAGCTGCGGGCCCGCGGCGTCGAGCAACTCGGCGTCGATACGTTCGGTGAGCAGGCTCACCACTGCATCGGCACCGGCTACCCGGCGCAGGAGTTCCTCGCGCCCGATCGACTCCGGACCCTGCCAGGCATCAACCTCGTGTTCGGCGCGTAGCTTCTCGAGTGCGGTTTCGGGGATACGTCCCGTGACGACGACCCGGCTCATGCCGTCTCGATCCACTCACGCAGGCGTCCGAGACCGTCGCGGATGTCCGGCACTTCGATGCCCGAATAGGCCAGCCGGATGTACTGCCGCTCCTCGCCGGGCAGGCGTCGGCCGAAGTGCTCGCGTGTGCAGAAGGAGACGCCGGTCTTGTACAGGGCGTCTGTAGCGAAGTCGCCGACTGCCGTGTAGCCCATGCGTTTCATGGCCTCGGTGACGTCGGGGAAAAGGTAGAACGTCGACTTCGGCACAGCGACGTGCATGCCGGGGATGTCGTTCACGATTTCGCAGGCAGCATCCCGACGCTTCTGGAGGACGTCCAGCATCTGCTGCACGGGTTCCTGGGTGCCGCGGAGCGCTTCGATGCCGGCCCACTGCACGTAGTGCGTGGTGCACGATTCATCGTTGGTGTTGAGCGTACTGAGAACCTTGGCGATCTCGAGCGGGGCGACGGCGCAGCCCAGGCGGGAGCCGGTCATGGCGAACTTCTTGCTGAATGTGTAGAGGATGACGGTGCGCTCCAGCATGCCGGGAATCGATGCGATCGAGCTCGAAACGCCCTCATAGCGCGTCTCGAAGTAGGCCTCGTCGGAGAGTACCCAGAGGTCGTGCTCTATTGCGAGCTGTGCGACGGCCTCACGCTCGGCCGCCGTCGATTCGGCCGAGATGGGGTTCTGCAGGTCGTTGTAGATGATTGCGACCGTGTTCGGGGTGATCGAAGAGCGGATCTGCTCGAGGTCGATGGCGAAGCCCTGGCTCGTGGGCAGGTAGCGGTAAGGCACGGCCGTGCCGCCGAGGTACTCGATCTGCGATTCGTAGATCGGGAAGCCGGGGTTCGGGTAGAGCACTTCCTGGCCGGGGTTCATGACCGCCTGCAGGAACTTCGTGATAACGGGCTTGCCGCCCGTCATCACCACGACGTTGTCAGGGGAGAACTCAATGCCACGGCGCGAGCCGATGTCGTCGGCGAGGGCTTCACGCAGCTGCGGGATGCCTGGGCCGGGGCAATAACCCGTGTAACCGTCACCGATGGCCCGGTTCATCGCCTCGACAATATGCGGAGCCGTCGGGATGTTGATGTCGCCGAGATGGAAGGGGTACACGAGGTTCCCCTTCGCCTTCCAGGCGGCGGCGGCTTGGGCGACGCTAAAGGCAGTTTCTGTGCCCAGACGTTCGAGCCGGTTCGCGAGCTCCTGCATGGTGTTCTTCTCCTCATTGAGATGGTGATCGATCTTCTGCGGAAATATCTTGTTCGGCCTCATACCCGACATGGGTTGCTACCAGCCGCGCTCGGCGAGGCGGTGCGGCTGCGGGATTTCGTCCACGTTGATGCCGACCATGGCTTCGCCCAGGCCGCGGGAGGCCTTGGCGATGACGTCGGGGTCGTCATAATAAGGCGGGCGGCGTTGATGGCTTTGACGGAGCGGACCACACCGTCCTTAGGACTTCTTCGGGTCCAGGTTGCGCGAGAGGAAATCCGCGGCGTGGATCGCAGGATCGGTCTCTGCGAGCGAGCGGGTCAGAACGTCGACCATCATTTCCCCCTAGCTGTTACCTAATATCCTCTTGATATATTAGTTATGATGATTCAAGTATGCTACCGACGCCGGAGGGTGTCAACAGGTTTTCGGCTGGATGTGGAAGCGGCTCCCCTGCACACGCTGTCTATGGTCAAATGGGAGGGTTGAACCGGCTGCCCGAGTCCGACCACGGCCTCGGTCGAATGGAAGGAAGCACATGACCGATCACCAGGAACATCCCCCGGCCCCCACTCCCGGAAGCGCCCAAGGCCCAAACAGCAAGGTCGGGGGTGGATGCCCGGTGGACCATAGCAGCGTGACCTCGCACGGCAGCGAGAGTGAGAACCCGGCGATCGACTCGCCGCAGCCCAAGGGGCACCGGCCGCGGACCATCGGGGACTGGTGGCCGAACCAGCTGGACCTCTCCGTGCTTCACGCCAACCACCCCAAGGGCAACCCGCTCGGCTCCACGTACAGCTATCGCGAGGAGTTCCAGAAGCTCGACGTCGAGGCGCTCAAGCAGGACATCACCCAGGTCCTGACCACCTCCCAGGACTGGTGGCCCGCGGACTTCGGCCACTACGGCGGCCTCATGATCCGTCTGAGCTGGCATGCGGCCGGCACCTACCGTGTCCATGACGGCCGCGGCGGGGCCGGGGACGGCAGCCAGCGGTTCGCGCCGCTCAACAGCTGGCCGGACAATGCGAACCTGGACAAGGCCCGGCGGCTGCTGTGGCCGGTGAAGCAGAAGTACGGCCAGAAGCTTTCCTGGGCCGACCTGCTGGTCCTCGCCGGAAACGTGGCACTCGAGTCCATGGGCTTCAAGACCTTCGGCTTCGCTTTCGGCCGCGAGGACGTGTGGGAGCCCGAGGAGATTTTCTGGGGGCCGGAGGACACCTGGCTCGGCGACGAGCGCTACGTCGGCGAAGGGCAGATGGCGGAAGGGGTCGGCGCCACCGAGATGGGCCTGATCTACGTCAACCCGGAGGGGCCGATGGGCAATCCGGATCCCAAACTCGCGGCAGCATTCATCCGCGAGACGTTCAAGCGCATGGCGATGAACGACGAAGAAACGTTCGCGCTGATCGCCGGCGGGCACACCTTCGGCAAGACCCACGGCGCCGCCGACGCCGATGCGCACGTCGGCCCCGAGCCGGAGGCCGCGAACCTGGAGGAGCAGGGCCTCGGCTGGATCAGCACGCACGGCAGTGGCAAGGGGCCCGACACCATCACCTCCGGCCTCGAAGTCACCTGGACGGACCGGCCCACCCAGTGGAGCAGCCGCTTCCTGGAGATCCTGTTCGAAAACGAGTGGGAGCTTGTCAAGAGCCCGGCGGGCGCGCACCAGTGGGTTGCCAAGGATGCTCCGGAGATCATCCCGGACGCGCATGACCCGGAGAAGAAGCACCGGCCCACCATGCTGACAACAGACCTGTCGCTGCGATTCGATCCGGCCTATGAGGAGATCGGGCGGCGCTTCCTGGCGAACCCCGATGAGTTCCAGCTCGCGTTCGCGAAGGCCTGGTACAAGCTGCTGCACCGCGACATGGGCCCCGTCGGGCCGCACATGCTGGGGCCGTGGGTCCCGGAGGCCCAGCTCTGGCAGGACCCTGTCCCGGAGGTAGACCACCAGCTGATCGACGAGGATGACATCGCCTCGCTCAAGGCCCAACTGCTTGACTCCGGCCTCTCAGTCTCGCAGCTGGCCGGTACTGCATGGGCAGCCGCGTCCACCTACCGCAAGACCGACAGGCGCGGCGGCGCCAACGGTGCGCGGATCCGGCTGGAGCCTCAGCGGAGCTGGGAGATCAACGAAACCGAGCAGCTTTCGACGGCGGTGCAGGCGCTTGAGACGGTGCAGCAGCAGTTCAACTCCGCCCAGACCAACGGCAAGAAGGTCTCGCTGGCAGACCTGATCGTCCTTGGCGGCTGCGCGGCGGTGGAGAAAGCCGCGAGCGACGCCGGTTTCGGCGTCACCGTGCCGTTCCGGCCCGGCCGGACCGATGCCGCGCAGGACCAGACCGACGTCGAGTCCTTCCAGTACCTGAAGCCGCGGGCGGACGGGTTCCGCAACTATGTGCGCCCCGGAGAGAAACTGCAGCCGGAGACCCTCCTGCTGGACAAGGCGTACCTGCTGGACCTCTCCGCGCCGGAGATGACGGTGCTCGTCGGCGGCATGCGCGCCCTGGACACGAACGTCGGCGGTTCCACCCACGGTGTCCTCACCGACCGGCCCCAGGTGCTGACGAACGACTTCTTCGTCAACCTGCTCTCCCCGGGTACCAAGTGGAAGGCGTCGGAGGGCGAGGAGAACGTCTTCGAGATCAGCGACGCCGCCACAGGGGAGCTGAAATGGACCGCCACCCCCGTGGACCTGGTCTTCGGTTCAAACTCCCAGCTCCGGGCACTGGCCGAGGTCTACGCGAGCGAGGACGGCCGGGAGAAGTTCGTCAACGACTTCGTGGCCGCCTGGGTGAAGGTCATGGAGCTGGACCGCTTCGACCTGCGCTGACGGATGCGTCCGGGCCGGCTGTTCTTGCAGCCGGCCCGGGGCACGAACAATCACTTTGGAACGGGTAAATTTGAGACGATGATTCAGATTGACCGGGACGACCCCGCACACGCCGATGTCCACCAGCTCCTGAGCGAGCACCTGGCAGACATGTTCGCCACCTCGCCTGCCGAAAGCGTTCACGCCCTGGACCACTCCGCGCTGTCCGGGCCGGCGATTACGTTCTGGACGGCCAGGGAGGACGGCAATCTGCTGGGGTGCGGCGCACTCACGCTTCTAGATTCCGCGCCCGGCTCAGCCAGCCACGGTGAGATCAAGTCCATGCGCACCACGGCAACGGCACGTGGCCGTGGTGTGGCCACCCTCATGCTCAGGCACATCCTTGACGACGCCCGGACCCGAGGCCTTGAGCGCGTTCTTCTGGAGACTGGAACCGAGGACTACTTCGCTCCAGCGCGACGCCTATATGCCCGCCATGGCTTCACGGAGTGCCCGCCCTTCGCGGACTACGTCCTGGATCCCAACAGCGTGTTCATGGAGCTTCGGATCTAAGCGAACTGCGGGGGAGCTGCATCCGAATGGGGACGACGGCAGGAACTTCGCACTTCGGGCGGCGCCTCCATCTGAATTGACGGGCCGGAACCTGACGTTCAGCAACTATTTCTATCCGGTATGGCTATACCTCCTTGACCTGTGCCGGTTTGTCTCGGGTGCCGCGGTGTGGACGAGCCCTCTAACCTTCACGCGAGTGTGATGTGGCCGGCACCTGTAGACCCAATTATTGCCACCGTCTGCCCCCGGCTCCTCCACAAGGACAGATAAGGGATCAGGAGGAACTTAGCCAAGATGCCATCCGCCCGCGACGCCGCTCCCGTCTCTCCAACCCGAGTCGCATCCCGGATTGATTTACCAATTTGAGTCCCGAGATTCCATCAAATTTCCCCTTGTGCTGCGTTACGGTTGGCAACACAACATTTTTCAAGGGGGACAAATGGAATTTGCAGAAAAACTCTCGGCTTTGGCAGCAAAGGTGCGCCAGCAGCGAGGAGTTATCCAAACAGAAGAAGCGACAAAAAATGCGTTTGTCATGCCCTTCATTTCAACAATCCTGGGCTATGACGTGTTCAATCCGATGGAGGTCGTGCCGGAGTTCGTAGCGGACGTGGGGTTGAAGAAGGGCGAGAAGATCGACTACGCCATCGTCAAGGACGGCGTGGTCCAGATCCTGATTGAGTGCAAGAAGTCGACAGAGCCGGTGAAAATCGAACACGCCTCCCAGCTCTTCCGGTATTTCGCCGTCACGAACGCTCGAATTGCCATCCTTACAAACGGTGAGGTCTATCAATTCTTTACAGACCTCGACGCCCCGAATCGCATGGATGCCAAGCCCTTCCTGGTTCTCGATTTGAACGACATCGACGAGTCCCTCATTCCTGAACTCCAGAAGCTGTCCAAAGATGTCTTTGACCTTGACTCGATCATTAGTGCCGCGGGCGAACTGAAGTACATCGGCGAATTGAAGCGAACTCTCGCCGCTCAGTTCAAGGAGCCAGAAGACGAATGGGTGAAATTCCTAACCGGCCGCGTTTATCCTGGCCCGTACACCCAAAAGGTTCGAGAACAGTTCACGGCTCTGGTGACCAAAGCTTCCAAGCAGTTCCTCAACGACCAGGTGAACGAGCGGCTCAAGAAGGCCCTCGGCGCTCCAGGCTTTCCACAGGCTGAGGACTCCGCGGCAGCCGCAAGCGTGACAAGTGCCCCTGTCGCAGACGCGGACTTGGCCGAGGCGGATGGTCTGGAGACGACCCTGGAGGAAATCGAGGGATACCAGATTGTTCGCGCCATCGTTTGTAGTGAGGTCAAGCCCGCACGGGTAATCCAGCGTGATGCCAAGTCCTACTTCGCCGTACTGCTCGATGACAACAATCGCAAGCCGATCGCCCGACTGCATTTCAACCGCACCCAGAAGTACATCGGGATATTCGACGCTGACAAAGAAGAAACCCGTGTCCCTATCAGCTCGCTTGAGGAGATCTACGAACACACCGAGGCGCTCCGCGCGAGCGTGAAGAGTTACTTGTGAAGTCCTAGGAACGACGATGATGAACAAAATGGCACTCGTCATCGTGTTGATCGGGACGGTTCTTATCGTATTTGCAACTGTCTACCTGATGGGGGCGTTGGGTACTACCCCAAGCGCGACTAAGACAGTGAGTACCGATGCCACAAAGGAAGTCGCCAGGGTAACCACGGAACCGGACATCTTCGATCGAATGGGCGAGAGGTGGGAGGCGGAGCTTGGGGAAGGCTGGGAAACCTACCCGGTCTTTTTGGTCGTGACGGAGGACACCGATAAGGCCGCAGCAGCTCTTCAAGCCGCCACTCCTCGGCTTATGCGAGTGGGCGGTCGCGGCCAGGAAGTAGACATTTCCGCCGACTTCTCGGGCGACCCCTACGACAACACGGCCAGCTACGTATCCGGGGTCTACGTCACGCCTGAAGGACTGGTCATTGACATCGACACGGATGGAGATCTGCCGAAAGCCATGGCAGATGCGATGCTGCGCATCATCGTGGAGGAGCTGGTATCGGCCGACGTTACGGCTCATGTGACCACACCTTCGTCAGCTTGGGATACCGAACTCCAACCTTACGAACCGCCGAAAAAGACCGCTTAAACCTCCGCCACCGGAGCCGCGAACTGGGCTTCGTACAGGCGCGCGTAGGCCCCACCCGCCGCTAGCAACTCCGCGTGTGTCCCCTGCTCCACGATCTGCCCTGCCTCCATCACCAGGATGAGGTCGGCGTCGCGGATCGTTGAGAGCCGGTGGGCAATCACAAACGAGGTCCGGTCGGACCGCAAAGCACTCATCGCCTTCTGCACCAGAACCTCGGTCCGCGTGTCCACTGAAGAAGTCGCCTCATCCAGGATCAGCACTGACGGCCGGGACAGGAACGCCCTGGCAATCGTCAGCAACTGCTTCTCCCCCGCAGACACGTTCGAGCCCTCGTCATCCAGCACAGTGTCGTACCCCTCCGGCAGCGACCGCACGAACCTGTCCACATACGTCGCCTGCGCAGCCTCCAGGATCTCCGCCTCCGAAGCCTCCGGCCGGCCATACGCGATGTTGTCCCGGATCGTCCCGCCGAACAGCCACGTATCCTGCAGCACCATCCCCATCCGCGAGCGCAGCTCGTGCCGGGTCATGGAGGTGACATCCACGCCGTCGAGCGTTATCCGCCCCGCATCAATCTCGTAGAACCGCATCATCAGGTTCACCAACGTGGTCTTGCCCGCACCGGTCGGCCCCACAATAGCCACCGTCTGCCCCGGCTCCGCCACCAAAGAAAGTGAAGAGATCAGCGGCTTCTCCGGCGAGTAGGAGAAGGAAACATCCTCAAACACGAGCCGCCCGCGCTTGCCATCCGGCGTCGCAGCCTCAGCAGGATCAGGCGATTGCTCGTCGGTATCCAGCAGCTCAAATACCCGCTCGGCCGAAGCAACGCCGGACTGCAGCAGGTTGGCCATCGACCCCAGCTGCGCGAGCGGCATGGTGAACTGCCGGGAGTACTGGATGAACGCCTGCACATCGCCCAGCTGCATCGCACCGGACGCCACCTGCAGCCCGCCCACCACGGCAATCCCCACATACACAAGGTTCCCGATGAACGTCATGGCCGGCATGATGAGCCCGCTGATGAACTGCGCGCCGAAGCTCGCCTGGTACAGCTCCACGTTCTTCTGCCGGAACCGCTCGTCCACCTCGCGCTGCCGCCCGAACACCTTCACCAGCGCGTGCCCGGTGTACGTCTCCTCGATCTGCCCGTTCAGCTCGCCCGTGTTCTTCCACTGCGCCACGAACAGCTTCTGCGAGCGCTTGGCAATGAGCGCCGTGATCCCCAGCGTCAGCGGCACCGTCACAAGCGCAATCACCGCGAGCGTCGGCGAGAGCAGCACCATCATCACCAGCACGCCCACCACCGTCAGCAGGGACGTGACCACCTGGCTGATCGATTGCTGCAGGCTCTGGGAGATATTGTCGACGTCGTTGGTCACCCGGCTGAGCAGCTCACCGCGCTGGATGGAATCGAAATACCGCAACGGCAGGCGGTGGATCTTCGCCTCGATCTGCTCGCGCAGCCGGTACACCGTCCGCTGCACGACGCCGTTGAGGATGTACGCCTGCGCCCAGCCGAACGCGGAGGCCAGCACATACAGCGCCAGCGCCCACAGCAGCACAGTGGCCAGCGCCTGGAAATCAATCCCGACGCCGGGCGTCAGCGGCATCGCGCTGAGCATGTCGGCCTGCTGGTTCTGCCCGGAAGCACGCAGGCCCGCGATGACGTCGGCCTTGCTGGCGCCCGCGGGAAGGTCCTTGGAGACGACGCCGGCGAAGATCAGGTTGGTGCCTTCGCCCAGCAGTCTCGGCCCGATCACGGAGAACGCGACGCCGACGACGGACAGCACCAGAACCTGCACCAGCCACAGCCGCTCCGGCCGCAGTGTCCCCAGCAGCCGCTTGGCCGAGGGCCAGAAGTTCATCGGCTTCTCTGCAGGGATGTTCATTCCAGCAAAGGGTCCGCCGCGGCCCGGTCCTCCAGCGGGGCGGGGTATGCGGCTCGGGCTGGACGCAGCCGCCGTCGGGGTTCCGGTGCCGCTCATGCCGCGTCCTCCACTGCCAGCTGCGAGTTCACAATCTCCTGGTACGTCTCCGAGGTCTCCCGCAGCTCGTCGTGCGTTCCCTGCCCGACGATCATGCCGCCGTCGAGCACCAGGATCTGGTCAGCGTCGACAATGCTGGACACCCGCTGGGCGATGATCACCAAGGTGGCCCCGGAGGTGTTGTGCTTGAGCGCCTGCCGGAGCCGGGCATCGGTGGCGGTGTCCAGCGAGGAGAACGAGTCGTCAAAAATGTAGAGCTCCGGCCGCTTCACCAGCGCGCGGGCGATGGCGAGCCGCTGCCGCTGCCCGCCGGAAACGTTGGTGCCGCCCTGCGAAATGCTCGCATCCAGGCCGCCCTCCATCTCCCGGACGAAGTCCTGCGCCTGGGCGGTGCCGAGGGCCTGCCACAGCTCGTCTTCCGTGGCATCGGGCTTTCCGTACAGCAGGTTGCTGCGCACGGTGCCGGAGAACAGGTACGGCTTTTGCGGGACAAGTCCGATGTGGCCCCACAGCAGGTCCGGGTGCAGCTCGCGGACGTCGACGCCGTCGATCCTCACCGAACCGCTGGTCGCGTCGAAAAGCCGGGGCATGAGGTTCACGAGCGTGGTCTTGCCGGCGCCGGTGCTGCCGATGATCGCCGTCGTCTGCCCCGCCCGGGCAGTGAAACTGATGCCGCTCAGGACGGGCTGCTCGGCACCCGGGTAGGCGAATCCGACGTCGCGCATTTCCAGCTCGCCGCGGCGCTTGCCGTTGGAGGAAACAGCACCGGCGCGGTCAGGGAAGCCAACAGGGTTCAGCGGCGGCCGCACGCTCGACTCGGTCGTCAGCACCTCCCCGATCCGGTCCGCGGAGACCGCTGCGCGCGGGATCATGGCCGCCATGAACGTGGCCATCATGACGGACATCAGGATCTGCATGAGGTAGCTGAGGAAGGCGATCAGCGTGCCCACCTGCATGGACCCGTCGTCGATCCGGAACGCGCCGAACCAGATCACTGCCACACTGGAGACGTTCAGGACCAGCATCACCACGGGGAACATGAGCGCCATGAGGCGTCCGGCGTGCAGGGCTGTATCGGTGACGTCGTCGTTGGCCCGGGCGAAGCGGGCGTTCTCGATGTCCTCCCGCACGAAGGCGCGGACCACGCGGATGCCGGTGAGCTGTTCGCGCAGGACGCGGTTGACGGCGTCGATCCTCACCTGCATCTTGCGGAACAGCGGAATCATGCGGCTGACAATCAACCCCACACCGATCAGGAGCACGGGCACGCTCACCGCAATCAGCCAGGACAGCTGCACGTCCTGCCGTACCGCCATGATGACGCCGCCGATGCTGAGCATGGGCGCCGTGACCATCAGGGTGGCCGACATCAGGACCAACTGCTGGACCTGCTGGACGTCGTTGGTGGAGCGGGTGATGAGGCTCGGCGCCCCGAACCGGGTGACCTCCTGCTCTGAGAACTCCCCCACCCTGGTAAAGATCGCCCCGCGGAGATCCCGCCCCACGCCCATTGCCGCCTTCGCCCCGAAGTACACGGCCGTCACCGCGCAGACGATCTGGAGCAGGGTGATCAGCAGCATAATGCTGCCGGTGCCCAGGATGTAGTTGATGTCCCCCTTCGCCACGCCCTGGTCGATGATGTCGGCATTCAGGGTGGGCAGGTACAGGGACGCGATGGACTGCGCCAGCTGGAAGACGACGACGGCGAGCAGCAGCCGCCGGTGAGGCTTCAGGTATTCAACGAGCAACTTCCAGAGCATGCATGGCTCCAACTCACGCGAAGAGATTCGGAGTTCAGTTTACGACCGGATTCCTGAGGGAGAGCTGGTATTTCGCGGTGAGCAGAGGACATTCCGCCGTCGTCCTCCTTGTCCCAACTAGGTAGCAGTAGGTGCTGTTTTGAGCCTCCAAAACCACATCTACTGCTACCTAGTTGGGAGTTGTCCCCTGCGCCACCTTGCTCACATCGAGACAGGCTCCCAGTCGAAACCGTCGGGGTCGGTGAACGGGCCCACATTGCTGCTGATCGCGATGCGGTGCGATCCGGCGCCCTCGGGAGAGACACCGGCATCCTTGGCAAGGGCGCGGCGTCCATAGAGCCCCAGCTGGACGGGACTGGACGGCATGGCGAACTCGACGTACTTGCCGAAGCTCTTTCCGACGGCGAGGCCCCGGTCCATGTAGAACTTCTTGGTCGCACCGAGGTCAGTGGCAGCCACAAGCAGCACGATCTTGTCGACCTCCCGGGTGGCCGGGCCGGTGTCCTTCTTTGCCGACGTCGCGACCTTCCAGATGGCACCATCGGGAGCCTGAACGACGCCGCCGTAGCCCCAAAGCGACTTACTGACGGGCTTCAGCGTGGTCGCGCCGGCCTCGACAGCGGAATCGATCAGGCTGCTGACCGTGGACGGCTGCGACACGATGAGCGACAGTGTGTACCCGCGGAAGCCTGTGGTGGTGTCATCCGAGGCCCGCACGCGCAACCGCTCGCCCAGCCCGAAGGCGGCGTCGTAGAAAGCGGTGGCGGCAGAGGGGTCAGATACTTCGAGTGTGACGGATTCGATGGAGGTCATGTCAGGTCCTTTTTGAGCGTTCGAGTGATGCTTTTGACTCTAGGGACCGGCCTGCCTTGGCTGCTTCTCCAAAACTGATCGATGCAAGGCACCTCAACCGGAACCTGCCGTTCAGTTAGGGAACGGGACAAAGAGGACCCCAAAATGGAGAAGGCTCCGTCCGATTGGGACGGAGCCTTCAGTAAAAGTGGTGAACAGTCCGAGCTGTCGGGCGATTTTTGCCCTACTGCGAACGGGCCATAGCGGATCTAAGTACGTTCAGGTCATGGGTGTCCAGTGAGACGAGGCCGCACCGGAGCTGGTACCCCCAGTTCGCTTCGGCAGTGAGATGCAGTTTGGCGCGGACAGACAGCAGCTCCACGGGTGACGCGTCACTGTAGCGAACACGACGCCGGAAAGGTTTGAATTCGCCTTCGTCGGCCTGCCAGATCTCCTTGTCGCAGATTTCACCGATCGCCGTGAAATGTTGCAGCGGGATCCTATCGCCCAAGCGTTGAACCGGAGAGTAGAAAATAAGGGTGTCCCCGGCGTCCAACCGCAATAGGTTTCCCCGCTTTCCGTGGTTGAGCTGCACGATGCCGAGGGCAACGGCGCGGCGGACGTTCTCGGCAGACGCGACTCCCAGCCATGCGCTCATGTCATCACCGCCACAAGCACTTGCGTCCGCCCGGTTCAGGCGCCGTCATGGATCGTGATCTTGTAGCCGTCTGGATCCGCGAAGGTGAAGGTCCGCCCAAATGGCCCGTCGAAGGGTGCGGAGACGATAGGTGTGTCGGCTGCGGCGAGGGCATCGTGACGCTGCTGGGCGTCGGCGGCGCGCAACCAGAGCGCAATGCCTTCACCTGGCCGAGACGCCGAGTCGAGGCTGGCTCCAGGCAAGGGTTGGCGCACCGCGAAAGAAACAGGCTGGGTATCGAAGACGACGGCATGCGGCGGACCGGTCTCGGACCGCGTCAGCCCCAGTTGGCGTTCATAGAACTCTGCCGAGCGTTCCATATCGCGGACCTGCAGGGAAATAAAATCGGGCCCAATAACGGCCATGGTATTGCCTCCTGTTGATGTCAATGTGTTGACATCAACAAGGTATGTCAGAATATTGACATGAGTCAAGATGATGTTGGGGTGGATCTGGACACCTCGCTGGGGTACCACCTCAAGCAGGCGCACAGCGTGCTGCGCTCGGCGATGGACGCTGCGCTGCGTCCGTTAGGAATGACCGTGCCGCAATACGCATGTCTTGAGCTCCTCCACCAGCGTCCCGGTCTTTCCAACTCGGAACTGGCTCGCGGAGCCTTCGTTTCCCGGCAGTCGATGAACGTTCTCCTGCAGTCCCTCGAAAGGGAACAGCTCGTGTCCAGGCCGGATCAGTCACCTGCCGGCAGGGCCCTGCCTGTTCAGCTCACACCGTTGGGTGGAGAGCGGCTGCGGGCCGCAAGCGCTGCTGTCAGTTCCGTGGAGACCCGGATGACACAGGCGCTGAACATCAACCAACAACAACAACTGCGAGACTTGCTCGCATCATGCGTCAAGGCCTTATCCGAGTAATGAGCAATTCGGAGGGTCTCAATTTCGACCGTTTTTGAATGTCGTCTGATTTTGAATGTCGTCTGAGTCGTCGAGCGGAATAAGGTTGCGGCGATAACCGGCGGGCCCTTGAAGGGTTATCTGGCGCGTGGGTTCATGCTGGCGTCAGGTGTCGGGAGGGGACTGCTATCCACCGGGGTCTCCGGCAAGACATCTATGCTTGCCATGATCTCGAGGATCCTCCACCGGGCTGGGCGTGTTCATGTTGGACGGGGGGCGCGCGCGGGAGGTGGTCGAGTATGCCACGCTGACCCCCGAGCACGAGCACTACCCGCGAGTCGATCGCGCACCGATGAGTTTCCCGCGCCGCGCCCGATCTATACGCTGGAGAACGGACCGACGGAAGGCTGACGCCATGCGGAAACTGATCTACGGCATGAACCTGACCCTGGACGGCTATATCGCCGCGGCCGGCGACGACATTGGCTGGAGCGGGCCGAGCGACGAATTGTTCCAGTGGTGGCTTGACCAGGAGCGGGCGATCAGCCTGATGCTGTACGGGCGCAAGCTCTGGGAGACAATGAGCTCATACTGGCCCACTGGCGACCAGCAGCCCAACGCCACTCCGGCGGAGATCGAGTTCGCGCGGAACTGGCGGGACACGCCGAAGGTGGTGTTCTCCTCGACGATCGACAAGGTCGACTGGAACACCCGCCTGGTCAGCGGCGACGCCATCGGCGCGATCACTAGGCTCAAGGCCGAGGACGGCGGCCCGATGAGCGTCGGCGGCGCAACCCTCGCCGGGGCGGCCATGCGGGCAGGGCTGATCGACGAGTACGTGCTGGCCACCTATCCGGTCCTGGTGGGCGGCGGCACGCCGTTCTTCACCGCGCTGGACAGCTGGGTGAACCTGGACCTGGTGGAGACGCGGACGTTTCCCGGCGGCGTGGTCCTGACCAGGTACGAGACGAGGCGCTGAGCGCGATTCCTCCGCGCGGTGGGGGAAATAGATCCACCGCCAAGAGCTACGATTCCGCCGGGAAACCATCCATACGGTCACGACCTTCGCCATGAGGGGCCCTGGGCAGCGCTGAACAGGACTGCGCAGTATCCTGCCGGTCAGCAGTTATCGGTGAAGGACTCGCTGTCCGCCGAGAGGAAGTCAGAGACGCAATGCCCTCCATCGAATCTTGCTGCGCCGGATAGGACTCGTCGAAAACTATGTCTCGTAAATCAAAAAGCTCTTCAAGACACCGACTAGGACTACGGCGAGCCCGATGGGCGTCGGGGCAAAGCCGCATGTGAGTGTCGCGGAAATCGGATCGGGGACCGATCAGCTTGCTTCCGGCTTGTGTCGGGGCTGCAACACCGTCACCGCGACGACCAGCGCACACACAACCGCGATTCCGCCCACCACTCCGGCAACCCCGATGGCACTGACGCTCGCCGGAATCGCCAGTACCGCCCCCACCGCCGGCAATATCACCGCCGGACGAACGATCGGCCGGGATGTGAGCGGCGAGTGAACCGCCCACACCAACCCCATAAAAACCGCGGTCGGAACCGCGACGCAGTATCCCGTGATAAACGCCTGCACATCGAGCTGACGTTCCGTCGGCGCGAGCGTGATGGCAACTTCGAGGCCTGCGCCGAGGGCGGCCAGCGCCGCAAAAACAGCGTAATGCCAATATCCCCATCGGTACGATTTGTCACGATTTGCTGACAATGCCTCGCCCGCAGGGTGTAGGAAGTACAGCCACCACAGGGAGAACAACAGCGCGAGGCTGGCCGCTGAGACAGTAATCAGGTATGCGCTCACGCCGCCAGATGTTAATGCAGCGGCCACGCCATTCGATGCGGCCAGCACGCTCTCGCCGAGCAGAATGATCGCGAACAGGCCATACCTCTCGGCAATATGATGCGGATGCCAGGTGCTGCCACCTGTCCGTTCGGCCCACAACGGAACGGTGAGCTCCAAAATAGCGAGCATCACGAACGCGGCGAGCTGCAGCTGCCCCGGCAACAACCCCGCCTGCTGCAACACCAACCGCAGGACCCAGCCGAATTGAAGGACCGCGAACCCGAGTGCGTATCGTAACGCCGTCCGACGGCTGGCCGGATCCTCAATCGCAGCCCGTAGCCATTGGGCAATCAAACCGATGCGCATCACAATAAAGCCAAGGGTGACCGTCAGAAAGTCGCCGTCGTTGAAGGCTGCGGGCACACCTGCGCCCAGCAACAGCACGCCTCCCATCTGCAGCATCGTCAGCAGCCGGTAGAACGGATCGTCTGTGTCGAACGCGGATGCAAACCAGGTGAAGTTCATCCATGCCCACCAGATCGCAAAGAACACCTGCAGGAACGGCAGGATCGATTCGGCTAAATGATTTTCAGCGATGCCGTGTGCCAGTTGAGCTGTAAGGCTGGCGACAGCGACCACGAAAGTGAGATCGAACAGCAGTTCCAGCTGGCTTGCACGGCGGTCCGATTCGTCTGCCGCACGGGCTCTCATACGCACCCGCGGACCATGCCGGGCAGGGCTGATCTCAGACATTAGCGGTGCCCCATGAAACAGCTCAGGATGTAAGCCATCAGGTCAGCCGCCAACCCTCGTCACGCCGGAGAGTTTGTCCGGATTCATCGTCCACAACAGCCGATCAATACCATCGGCAGACGCAGTGAGAGTCACCACCGCAAACACCACCCCGTCCTGAACCAGCCGTGCCGAGGGCCGGCCGTTAGCCATGAAAGGCTCGGTATCGACACCAACCCAGAAACGCGACGCGAACGCGTGATAGTACTTCGCGACCCGTTCCCGTCCGACAACAGGGAACTTGGAAGCCCGAACCTTACCGCCGCCGTCGGAGTAACTGACCACATCAGCAGCGAACAGTGCCTCCAGCGCGGCCAGGTTCCCGGTTCGCGCAGCAACCAGGAATGCCTCCAGCAGATGCCGCTGCTCGCTCACGCTCACCTCAGCGCGTTTCTCCTCAGCAAGGCGTTTGCGCGCCCGGCTGACCAACTGGCGGGCATTCCCTTCTGTCTGTTGGATGACCTCAGCGATCTGCTCATAGGGGTAGTCGAACGCTTGCCGCAGCACGTACGCTGCCCGTTCGGTCGGCGTCAATTTTTCCAGTATCAGCAACACCGCGAACTCGAGCGCTTCACCACGCAAGGCGCCCAGTTCAGGGTCGGCGCTTGTGTCCACAGGCTCGGGCAGCCAGGGACCGACATAAGTCTCACGACGGACACGTGCCGACTGCCCGACATTGATGGCAAGACGGGTGGCGGTGGTCGCCAGGAACGCCGGCGCATGCCGAACCTGGCTGCGATCGCAGGTCTGCCATCGAACCCACGTCTCCTGGACGATGTCCTCCGCCTCGCTGACACTGCCGAGCATGCGGTAGGCGATCCCAAACAATCGAGGACGGACATCAGCAAATACTGTCGATGCCGTTTCCAATTCGTCCGTTGACCCGGTGTCGGCATCCATGCGCCCAATATTACTGCTCGAAGGGTCGGACGCCAGCGAGGGAAGTCCGGGCCTGTGTGACATAACGCGAAGGGCAAATCCGGCGGTAAGTTGGTGTACCAATTCTTAACTGATTCCCTTGCTCTGCGGGTTTTTTCTTGGTGGACATCCCTCCCAATAGCGCCCACTCGGGTGGAACGTAAGAGGGTCTTTGACTGAGGGAATCAATGAAGCATTGATCTGTGACGCGCAGGTCCTGCCTGGATGCACCGCACCCTCATTCACTCGACGAGTTTGTCGGCGGTTGTGACCGGTTGGCGCATGTGCTTCGCGATCTCGCGCGATACAGGTGCGATGCCTTCGTGCTCGATGCCACGAGCAGGAGACCAGACAAGATTCACCTGCAAGCTTGAATCAAGATCGGGATAGTCGCTGCGGTTATGACAGCCGCGTGTTTCACGGCGTTCACGGGCAGCTTCGAGCGTCGCACGTGCGGCAAGAGCGGCCGCCTTCAAGTCAAAAGCGTGTGCAAGATCCTGATATCCGGCAATGTCGGGATGCACGCCCACCTCGGTGATGCGGGCTTCAATCCCGTCCAGCTCTGCCAGGCCCTGGGTAAGACCTTCTTCGTCGCGCACGACTCCAGCATGCTCGGTCATGGTGTCTCGGATGGCCCGCTGAAGTACGCGGACGTTCTCCCGGCCATTGGCGTGGAGCAGGTCATCTATCTCTTTTCGAGCTTCATCCACCGCTTCCGTTGAGCGCACGTGTGCAGTGAGGGACTGCGAGTACTCAGCGGCGGCATTGCCGACGATCCTGCCGAAGACCAGGAGCTCGATCAGCGAGTTGCCCCCCAAACGGTTAGCGCCATGCAGGCCGCTTGAGGCCTCCCCGATTGCGTAGAGGCCCGCGACATCGGTGCTGTGATCCTCGGGACGGACCCAGACGCCGCCCATGGAGTAATGCGCGGTCGGTGCGATTTCTATGGGCGTCGTCGTGATATCGAGCATCTGCAATTCGAGCATGGTCTGATACACACGCGGCAGGCGACGCATGATCCTCTCCCGCGGCAGGTGGGAAACGTCCAGCCACACCCCACCATTGGGCGTGCCTCGGCCTTCTTGGATCTCTGTATAACAAGCCAGGGCGACCCGATCGCGGGTGGAGAGCTCCATACGCTCTGCATCGTATCTGGCCATGAATCGCTCACCGATGGCGTTGGTGAGCACACCGCCCTCACCGCGCGCGGCTTCGGAGATGAGCGTTCCTGCAGCATTTTCTGGCTCAAGAATGCCTGAGGGATGGAACTGGACCAGCTCCGGGTCGCGGATGCGGCCGCCCGCGAGCACTGCCAGGCGGAAGGAATCACCGGTGTTCTCGTCCCGCCGACTGGACGTGCGCCGCCAGATGCGGGTGTGCCCTCCGGCTGCGAGCACCACGGCGTCCGCATGGATCAGATAGCGCGTCCCATCCGAGAGCCGGAAGCCGTAGGCACCAAAGACCCGGCCGTCGGTGACGAGAATGCGCGTGATGTAAACATCGTCCAATATCGGAATGTCGAGCTGGGCGGCGCGATTAACAAGCGTGCGCTGAATTTCAAGCCCCGTGTAGTCGCCGCTGAAAGCGGTCCGGCGGAACGTATGAGCACCGAAGAAACGCTGGCTGATCCGGCCGTCTTCCTCGCGGGCGAACGGCATGCCGTAGCGTTCCAGGTCGCTGATACCCTGTGCGGCGCCTTTTGTGACAATCTCCACGATCTCAGGGTTTGCAAGATGGTAGCTTTCGAGGATTGTGTCGGCAGCGTGCTGCTGCCAACTGTCATCGGCATCCATTGTGCCGAGAGCGGCGTTGATGCCTCCCGCCGCGAGCGAGGTGTGGGCATCACTCTTGGGCCTTTTGCCGACAGCGAGCACATCTACACCCAGCTCGGCCAACTCGATGGCGGCGCGGAGTCCTGCGCCTCCGGTGCCAATGACGAGCACGGACGTCGATACACGCAGTTCCTGAGACTTCATCACTACATTCCATTCATTCGAGATACCTAAAGTTAAGATTCCTTGAGGTGCGCGCGGACATGTCATCTTGGATTCCATGGGCGCTGCTTGTCCTCAGGCATCGTCACCAACTAAGACCAGACAGCCCTCAAACTTGTGACAGAAAAACGACACCTCGTTTTGAGAAGTTGATGCCGATGCGGCAAGTAGTAGTGAAGAAGGCGTCAAGGCGCTGCGCGTAAGCGCGAATGGTACTGGTCGATCAGGCAGGATCCAGCAGGAAGTGCAGGTACGCCCTGGCTGGTGATGCATAGTCAAAAACGACCGTTTCTGACCTGGATTGACGACCTTGGCCAGCAGATCGGAATCACCATGGGCGGGATCCCCGTGATGAGCACTTTCATCACCGCGGCCCCGTGCACCAGCACGGCCGCCTTTTTCCGTTCCGTGGCGCGAGCGATCTGGACCTGGTCCGGCCCAAACCCGCACGCCACGAACCCTATGACAACCAGCCCCGGAACCTCTATCCTCTTGACATGGGCGTTGGGGTCACGTTCTGGCGAGTGGAATCAAGCCAGCGTGAGCAGGACCGGACAGACCGGCAGGGATTCCCGCCGGCGTCGTCATGGCCTGCGGGCGGTGACGTATGAACAGGAAAAACGATCCCCCTCCTGACAGCTACGCCGCCTTCCTGGCGAGGTTGGACGCCGCCACCGCAAACCTGATCACAAGGGCCGCCTCCTTGGACAATGCGCTCAAGGCCGTCTCCTTGCTTGTGGGACCGTACACCGTGGCACTCCGTAAATGGGAACGACGCCGGAACCACGTAGGTGAGCAGCTGGCCCTGCTTTCTGGCACACCATCTGGCGCATCGTACGGTTCGCCACAGACGTACACTGCCCTGAGCGAGCTCCACGACACCGCGCAGAAGATGGAGTCGATGCTCCGTGCCCGCATCGTGCACCTGACCGAAAAGCTGGCGGTCATGCAAGGCCGCCGCGAGGCAATCGATAAGTCGCTCCTGGAGCTTGAGGTCAGCAGGGCCAAGCTGCACTCGTCCCGAATGCTGTCACAAGACCGCGACAACCTGAGCAGGGCCTTTTCTGAACTGGCTGGCCCAACCCGTGCCGCCGCCGTCGTCGTCTCCGATCTGGGGCTCCACAGCGATCTCAAGGAAGCACGCCAGGCAGTCATCCTGGCTGAAGCGCTTATGGAAGTGAAGGGGTACTGAACATGAAGAACTTGGCGCTCGATCTGCCGGGCAAGAGCACTGTCACGCTGGTGCGCTGGTCGAAAAAACCAGACCCCATGATCAGGTTCATCCTGCTCACTATCTTGGGTTTGATCCTGGGGCTGGTTCTGATGATGTTCATGCCCTTCCTCCAGAGTTTCGGGGCCATTGCCTTGTTCACGCTGTTTTTCGCGGCCATTTTTACGGCTCCCGCGGTCTCCGACGAGAGGAGCTTTATGACAGGGCTGACCAAGAGGGTCAACGACACAATCGTCGAGGTGACGGGCACTCCTGATGATCAGCTCTCAGTCAGGCAATTCCGGCAACTGGTCAAGAGCGGCGAGCACGTTCCGCTCCTCGTCAGCGGGGTGCCGGGCCTGAATCTGCATGTGGAACGGGCATCACTCCTGGAGCTGAGCGGCCCAGGGAGATGGCGCGCAGTCTTCACGGTTATCCCTCCGGAGAACGGGACCGACAGCTTCGACCGCCTGCTTTCTGCGGCTATCCAAGGGGCAAGGTAGCCAGCAGAGGGCACCTCCCAACTAGGTAGCAGTAAATGCTGTTTTGAGCCCTCAAAACAACAACAACTGCGACCCAGTTGCCATTTACTCTCGTTGTAGATGCCTCTTGTGCCACCCAACTGTGAACGCTAACATGAGCTATCCACCGCTGGCTTTCGCATCCCCTTGCGACGCTCCCCATCGCTCAGCAGGTGGGTCTTCTCAAGGGAGAGAGACCAAGAGTGGCTCTATTACAACGCTCGATCGCGACCACTAGCGTGATCATGCTTGCGGCAGGACTAGTCTCAATGACGACTCCTGCCTTTTCGGCCGAAACATCGCTGGATGACAGGAAGGTGCTGGAACTTCCGTTCGACGGAAGCCTCGCCGATGTCAGCCCGAAGGCCAACGCACCCACCATGCAAAAAGGTACCGCGGGTTACGGCACCGGCCTCTCCGGCCAGGCGTTCAACTTCAACGGCTCCAACGCAGTGAATCTCGGCACCGCCGCGCACCTGCAGCCCGCAGACTTGAGCGTCTCGTTCTGGTTCAAGCCGAACATAGCGATGTCCGGCGAGCAGGTATTCACCTGGAACAAGCAGGCCTACAACTCCGACGGCTGGTACCTGACTTCCGAGAGCAACACAACTCCGCTCGCCCTCTCCATCGGCCCCTCCACCGGCCAGCCCTACAAAGTGGCCGTCGACGCACCCCGGTCCACCTTCTTCCCCACCGACCAGTGGACCCACATCGTGGCCACCTACGACAAAGCCAGCAAGAACGTTGTCATCTACCGCAACGGCGTCCGCCAGTCTGCCATCGTGAAATTCCCGGTGGCAGGTACCGCGACCGGCGTCCTGGGCTCCGAAAGCACCAGCACCAAGACCCTCGGCTACAACGGCCCGCTCTACAACGGTGCCCACCTCAACGGATTGCTGGACGACTACACCGTTTACGACGGCGTCGCCTCCACCACCGACGTCGTAGCCCTCACCAAGGCGCACAACCCCGCCTTCGATGCCGGCTCGGTGGCGCAGTCAGACCTCGATGCGGTCACCGTTCCGCCATCGGTAAGCACCAATTTCACCGTCCCGCTCGAGGGTTCCAAGGGAACCGCCATCAGCTGGGCGTCATCCAACTCTGCCGCCATCGCGATCAATGGCGGCGCAGCAACCGTCACGCCGCCGAGCTCACCCGTCACAGTGATTCTCACGGCAACAGGCACTTATGGAGGAAGTAACCCCGTGACTAGAACATTCAATGTGGAGGTACTCCCGGAGGGCCTTGAGTCCTCGGTCTACCTGCTCGAGGCTGGCCTCACCGACGTCACAGTCGAGGACCCGTATCTCATGAACGGCAACCAGAAAACCATCGAATATCTGCTCAGCCTGGATCCTGAGAAGTTCCTCTTCTCCTTCTACAAGCAGGCAGGACTCACACCCACGACGGCGGCCGGTTACGGCGGCTGGGAGCGCGAGACCGGTACCCGGTTCCAGGGCCACTTCTTCGGCCACTACATCTCGGCCCTCTCGCAGGCCTACTCCACCACCACCGACCCGACAACGAAGTCCGCGCTGCTCGCGAAACTGACAGCCGCCGTCGACGGTTTGAAGCGGTGCCAGGACGCCTACGCGGCTAAAGATCCCGCCAATGCGGGTTTCGTCTCGCCCTTCCCCGTCTCGTATCTGCCCTCAGGTGCAGACGGCCTGCTGGTTCCGTTCTACAACCTGCACAAGGTTGTGGCCGGGCTGCTCGAAGCCCACGACGACGCCCCGGCCAACGTCTCCGCTACGGCCCTGTCCGTTGCTGACGGATTCGGCACCTGGATCACCAACTGGGCCGGCCGCCAAGCCAACCCTGCGGCGCTGCTCGGCACCGAATACGGCGGCATGAACGAAGCCCTTTACGAGCTGTACAGCATCACGGAGAAGCCTGCCCACAAGCGTGCCGCCGAGTACTTTGATGAAGTCACGCTGTTCCAGAAGCTCGCCGCCGGCCAGGACGTCCTCAACGGGCTGCACGCGAACACCACCATTCCCAAGCTCATCGGGGCACTCAAGCGGTACACAGTCTTCACGGACAATCCGCGGCTCTACGCCACTCTGACGGATGCCGAGAAGTCCAGCCTGACCATGTACCGCACGGCGGCTGAGAACTTCTGGCCGACTGTGCATGATCACCACACCTACGCCAACGGCGGGAACAGCCAGTCCGAGCACTTCCATGCTCCGGACACTCTCCACCAGTACGCAACCAACGGCCAGACCACCGGCTACGGCGAAAACTCAACCTCGGAGGGCTGCAACGAGTACAACATGCTCAAGCTCTCCCGCGCGCTGTTCCAGGTGACCAAGGACGTGAAGTACGCGGACTACTACGAACACGCGTTCATCAACTCCGTCCTGCCGGTACAGAACCCCGAGACGGGCATGGTCACATACTTCCAGCCGATGGCTGCCGGTTACGCCAAGATCTTCGGCCACGAACAGGACGAGTTCTGGTGCGATCACGGAACCGGCATCGAAAGCTTCACCAAGCTCGGTGACTCGATCTACTTCGAAGACACAAACTCGGTCTACGTCAACCAGTTCAGGTCGTCCGTCCTCCGCTCGGCCGCGCACAACCTGAAACTGACGCAGACGGCCGATGTGCCCAACAAGGAGACCGTCACCTTGCAGGTTGCCGGGCTCGACGGCGGCGCCGTCGCTGATGGAACCAGCATCCGGTTGCGGATCCCCGCCTGGGTCAATGGAACACCGGCCCTCAGCATCAACGGCGTGATGACCGACATCGCGCCGCTGACGTCCGCGGGCTACGTCGTGGTCCCGGTCGCTGCCGGCGACGCCATTTCCTACACCCTGCTCGCCAAGGTCACCGTCGACGACGAAACCGAGAACGCCAACTGGGTTGCCTTCAAGTACGGTCCGGTGCTGCTTGCCACCGAACTGAACCGGAACAACGTGGACGCAGCCTACACCGCGGGCGTCCTCGTCCGGATGAGCACCGCAGACAAGACGGTCAACTCGAACGTCGTCGTCAATGATGCAGTGGCCTGGAAGGCCGGCATCGAGAACAACCTCGTGCGCAATGAAAACGGCGTGAACGCAAACGGTGTGGAAACCATGCGGTTCTCACTGAAGAACGTCGATACGGCGTCGGCTGCTCTGACTTTCGAGCCGTATTACAGCCTGTATAACGCCCGCTACGCGATCTACATGACGCTCGTTCAGCCCGACTCGGCCGAGGCGCAGGCGCTGATCCGGCGGAAGAAGGAGCAGTTGCGGATCGATGAGACCACCATTGATTCGCTGACGTCCTTCGATAACAACAACAGTGAGGCTGACAAGAACTACAAGTACAACAAGTCCGGGGTTGGCACCCATCTGGGGCAGCCGTACCGGGACGGGCAGCGGGCCACCGACGCCTACTTCCAGTACGACATGATCGTTGACCCCACCCTGGAGAAGAACTACCTCGGCGTCCGGTACTTCGGGGGCGACAACGGCCGGACCTTCGACGTGTACCTAAACGACGTCCTGCTCAAGCACGAGACCATCACCAACGCCAACGGCGCCACCAGCTGGTACCTCCAGTACGACCTGATCCCGCAGGCTGTCCTCGACGGCATCGCGGCCAAGGACAGCTACAAGCGTGACCAGAACGGCAACTACGTGCTGGATGCCAACGGCGCGAAAATCCCCGTGGTCACGGTCCGGTTCCAGGGCAACGGCATCAGTTTCGTGGGTGGTGTTTATGGCGTGTACACGACGGCGACCAACACCTTCGACACCAACGCTGAGCTCAAGGCACTCACCTCCGACACCGGTGTGCTGAGCCCGGCGCTGGCGGCCGGCGTTCACTCGTACACCCTGACGGTGCCGACGGACGCCACGAGT
Source organism: Arthrobacter rhizosphaerae (assembly GCF_023062595.1). GTDB lineage: Bacteria > Actinomycetota > Actinomycetes > Actinomycetales > Micrococcaceae > Arthrobacter > Arthrobacter rhizosphaerae. The sequence goes on along the minus strand of NZ_JALLAN010000002.1, from coordinate 121,517 downwards.
GTAGCGCTCGACGCCGACCCCGCAGTACCGAGCGGACTGGTCACCATCGGCGACATCCTGATCGACGACACGAAACCGCGCACCATCCCGGTGAACGCCGGCACTGAACCGACGAACATCGTGCTGACGTCGTACGCGCAGGATCACGTGACGAAGGTGAGTTACCAGATTGCCATCGTGCGTGCGAAGCCGAAACCTGCCCTGGCCCTGACTGCGACAGCAGTTGGCCAATGCGAAAAGGGAAAGGTGGTCCTCACGGTCGAAGTGCGGAATGACGAGGCTGTGCCGATGGCCCTGACTCTCACGTCGGCCTACGGGCAGAAGTCCGTCAAGGCGGTGAAGCCCGGCAAGTCAACCGTGCAGACCTTCCCGACGCGTGCTGCGTCGGTCCCTGCCGGTGCAGTGAAGGTGGAGGCGAAGGCAACAGTGGGTGGACAGTTGGTCACCTACACTGCTGACGTTGCTTACGCCGAGCGGGCTTGCTGATAGCCCTAGATAGGATCGGAAACCCTTAAATAAGCCGGGGAGGCCCGCGCTCGATGTGAGCGCGGGCCTCCCCTTGGCTTAATTCGACTACTAGGCAGCGGGACGCGGCAGGCCGAAGAGGACGGGGAGCTCGGCGATGTCGGTGATCCGCTCGTAGCCGAGCCAGTGCTCGTCCTGCTCGAAGCCGCGGTCCACGTACACCTTGTTCTTGATGCCCAGGATAGCCGCAGTGCGCAGGTCGTACATCGGGCTGGCGGAGACGTGCACGATCTCATCCGGTGTCACGCCGAGCTTCTCGAACATGTACTCGAACGCACCGAGCCGCGGCTTGTATGTGCCCATTTCCTCGGCGCTGATGATGTGTGCGAAGGGGGCCTTGAGGTTCGCTGCGAGGAGCGCGGCATCCGCGGTGTCGCTGTTGGTGATGATGACCAGCGGGACCTCCTCGGCCAGGCGGTTCAGTGCCTCGGTGACACCCGGGTACGGGCCCCAGGTGGTGACAGTCTCGTAGACGGCCTGGGCATCGGCCTCACGGTATTCAATGCCGAGCCTGCGCGAGGCGCGTTCCATGGAGTTGGCGACGATCTGGCGGAACGGCTTGTATTCCCCCATGCACTCGTCGATGCGGTATGCCTTGCAGGCCTGCAGGTACTCATCGGCGAGCTCGGCCGGCAGCCGGTCGCCCAGGACCTCGCGCAGCGCGTCGCTGATAGCGAACTTGATCAGTGTTCCGTTCATGTCGAACGTAACGAACTTGGGCTTGGTTTCGAATTCGAATGCCATGGTTGTTCTCCTGGGAATATGTCGTCGATTGTCGACGAGATAATGGAAAGGTTTTTTCGGCGCGGGTCTGTGGAAGTTTTGTTCTGGGAGTCGCCGTGTTTTTGATTCTCTTTGAATCTAAATCACGAAGCAGAGGGTTGTCAACAGTTTTATTGAGACTTGTTCTCAAAATAAGCCGGACACTTCCCTGTGGCTGCCGGTCAGGTCAGCCGCCCAGCACCACGTTGATGGGCGGCTCCCCGGCCAGCATGAGGTCGATCTGGCGCTGCAGCAACCGGCCCATCCGCGGACGCATCGCGGAACTGGCCCCGCCAACATGCGGAGTGATGATCACGCCGGGAGTGCTCCAGAGCGGATGGTCCGCGGGCAGCGGCTCCGGGTCCGTAACGTCCAGCGCGGCACGGATCCGTCCGCTGCCGGTGTGGCGCACCAGGGCCTCCGTATCCGCCACCGGTCCGCGGGCGACGTTGACGAGCAGCGCGCCGTCGGGCATTGCCGAAAGGAAATCTTCATCGATGAGGTGCCGCGTGGAGTCGCTGAGGGGAACCCCCACCACCACCATGTCGTGGTCTGGCAGCAGGGCTGGGAGCTCCTCGATGCCGTGGACGACGCCGGTCCCGTCGATCCGTTCTTTGCTGGCCACCCGGGTGACGATCGTTTCGAAGGGCAGAAGCCGCTGTTCAATGGCTTTGCCCACCCCTCCGTAGCCCACAATCAGGACGCGACGGTCGGCGAGGCTGGCGGTGGGCTTCGTTTCCCACCTGCCCTGCTCCTGGTTCTGGAAGTGACGCGGAAGCTCCCGCTGGCTGGCCAGGATCAAGGCCAAAGCCAGCTCCGCGGTGGACGTCTCGTGCACTCCGGCAGCGTTCGCAAAGACCCGCCCGGACGGCAGTGCGTCCGCGACGCCGTCGTAACCGATCGACTGGCTCTGAACCAGCCCGGTTTCCACGCCGGCAAGATTGCGCAGGACGACGGGGCCGCGCATGTACGGCGGCACCACAATGTCGATTTTCGGCTGCGGAGGTTCGCCCGCGAGGTCCCATTCCAGCACCGTGACGTCCGGATTCGGCTTCAGGTACTGACGAAGTGCCGAATCGGGAAGGCTAACGCTGATTTTCCGGGTCATGGGGCTCCTCGGTCTTGGCGCTGTCAAAGGGACAGGTTTTCTCCGTGCCAGCCTAGTGGAGCAGCTGCCAGTTTGAGGATGGGGCTAGAGCTGCCATCAGTTGAGTATCCCGGCCACAGCCGCCCCGAACAGTTCAGGCTGTTCCAGCATCATCATGTGGCCCACCCCAGGCAACACGGTGCTTGAGGCCGCTGCAGCAAATGCCCAGTCAGGGACAGCCCATCCCGCCGCCGAATGCTCCCCCGTGAGCAGATGTACGGGGATGCGCTGGAACACGTGCTGCAGCATTTCGTCGTAGTCAGACGTCCCGGTGGTGTCAACGATGGCTCGGGCGGAGGACCAGACAGTGCTCCACGGCTGGTAGGCCAAGGCCTCGCCGGCACGCTCGACCAGCACCGGCGTGAGTTCGATTCCGCAGTCGGTCAGCCACGCATCAGCGCTGGAGAGGGAAGCCCGGATTACCGACTCAGCCCGGTCAGCCGGCATAGCGGCCAGGGCACCGGACCAGAAGGCGTCTGCCAAGGAAAAGTTCCCTTCCACCGTGATGATGGATGCCACTCTCTCCGGATAGCGCGCTGCAAACGTGAAGGCATACACGGCGCCGACCGAGTGGGCGATGAGGTGGACCGGCTCGCGGCTGCTGACTGCTGCAACATGATCGTGCAGCGCCGCCACCTGGGATTCGGTGGAAATATCATCGAATCCCCCGGCCCCGCCGCCCTTCAAGGTTCCGTACCCATTCAAGTCAGGGGCCGACGTCGGGCGCGGGTGAAGTGCCTGAAGAGCCGCAGGCTCCGAAAAGGGGCCGATAAGGCCATGGATGAAGACAGCGGCACGGGCGGAAGTCATGGTTTACATTCTGGCACCCGCAGAGTTCAGATCCTTGGCAGAAAACCAATACCGGCGCATCATTTTCCACGTACCCGCAAGTAACATAGGCCCGGAAAAGCGAGTACGCGTTACTCGTGTTTTAGGTGGTCTGGCCAGGGTTCAATGGGATTCCAAGCCGGCGACGATCGAGTCTGATGAGACCAGGACTCGCCCCCAGACGGCGTCGGCTTGGACATACAGTCGGTTCCAGGCATCGCCGAGGTGCCGCGGTTAGACTTACGGGGCAAGGACGGATTGGGGGATCCCGGGCGGCAGTGCCGTCATCCCGCTGGTCGGTCGTACCCAGCGAGCCCGAGGATGACCGTGACCTTCTTCCAGGACTTTCCAATCCCGCCGTCCGGCCCCAAACCACCCAGCGCCAGGTTCGTTCCGCCACCGTGGGCCGGTCCACCGGCCTACGAACTGCCCGCCGTGGTCCACATCGGTAAGTTCCTGCACCGCGGCCCGGCGATGGTGATGGTGCTCAGAAGCGTCGAAGTGTTCTCCACAGGCTGCTACTTCAACCTGTCCTGGGTCTTCCGCCGTGGTGAAGAAACCGAGGAGGACTGGGCCGAGAAGCACTCGTTGTTCTTTCAGCCGGGCATGGGCTTCCGCCGCGGAACAGACCAATCCTGGCTTATGTTCGGCGTAGAACTTTCCGACGGCTCCAAAGCCAGTACGGGGAACCGACCCCCTCATGGATTTATGGGAACCAACGAGGAACCTGACCCCCCAACACTTGCCCTGAACAACGGCGGCGGCAGCGGAGCGGACGACGAACTGGCCGGCACCGGCACGCTCTGGCTCTGGCCCCTTCCTCCCGCCGGAGACTTCAGGCTGGTCGCGCAGTGGACGGACTTCGGCATGGAAGAGACTTCGATCGAGCTCGACGGCGGGCTATTGAGAACTGCGGCGGAGGGCGTGCAACCGTTCTGGCCGGAGGAGGACAGCCGCAATGCTTAATCCCGGCGGAATCGTGGTGAACCTGGTCTTCGCGGCGATCTTTTTCTACGTTCTTTATGGCGTTATCCGCGCCGCTGTTCGCGACGGCATCGGTCAGGCAGAGGAACGGCGCCGTAAACGTCAGCAAGATCCGCGGTGAAGTGAATAATGGTGTCAAAGGAGCACACCATGTTGATCGAGCGCATCTACGACGACGACCTTGCACAGGCCAGTTACGTCATCGGCTGTGAACGCAGCAAGGAGGCGATCGTCGTGGATCCGCGCCGGGACATCGCTGAGTACCAATCCCTCGCCTCCGCGCGCGGCATGAAGATCGTGGCCGTCACCGAAACCCACATCCACGCCGATTTCCTCTCCGGCACGCGCGAGCTCGCGGCCGCTACGGGCGCCACGGTCTACCTCTCCGGGGAGGGCGGCCCGGACTGGCAGTACAAGTTCGACGGCGAACGGCTGTACGACGGCGACAAAGTCACCATCGGCAGAATCACCCTCCAAGCCCTGCACACCCCAGGCCACACGCCGGAGCACCTGTCCTACCTCGTGACCGATGGCGCTTTCAGCGATCAGCCCGGCTACCTGCTCTCCGGCGACTTCGTCTTCTCAGGGGATATTGGACGGCCGGACCTGCTGGCGGAAACCGCCGGGCTGGAGGACGCCGGTAGCAAAGCTGCCGGTACCCAGCCTGCCGGTACCGATGTTGTTGGGGCGCGGCAGATGTTCGCCAGCCTCCGGGACAAGTTCCTGACCCTCCCGGACTACATCCAGGTCCACCCAGGCCATGGGGCCGGCAGCGTGTGCGGCAAGGCCATCGGATCTGTCCCTTCCTCCACTGTGGGCTATGAGCGGCTGTATGCCTGGTGGGGACGGCACCTGGCCAACAACGACGAGGAGGGCTTCGTTAAGGAACTCCTCGCGGGCCAGCCCGACGCGCCCTCCTACTTCGGCCGCATGAAACGGCAGAACCTGCAGGGCCCTGCGATCCTGGGCGAGCGTCCTCCTCTGGAGGAGCTCGACGCCGAAACAGTTTCCAGGCAACTCGCCGCCGATGCTGTGACGTTCGTGGATACCCGCCACAACGCCAAAGTTCACGAAGGCACGGTGGCGGGTGCCCTCAACATCCCGGCTGGAAAGAACTTCGCCAGCTACGCGGCTTGGGCCGTCGACCCCGAACGGGATCCGCGTCCCTTGGTGCTCCTCGCCAGCGGTCGAGAACAGGCAGAGGGAATGCGGGATCACCTGGTGCGGGTGGGCATCGACTCGGTGGCCGGCTACGTCACCGCTATTGAAGGCCTGCCTCTGAGTACTCCGCGGCTGATCCGGCCCGAAGACCTCCCAGCGCTGACCACGGCCGTGCTGCTCGATGTCCGGACAAAGAGCGAGCATGCCGACGGGCACATTCCCGGATCGCAGCACCTGCACGGCGGTCGAGTGCTCTGGAACTTGGTCAAGCTGGCACGCGATAGGACTATCGTGGCCTACTGCCGGAGCGGCGCCCGGAGCTCCGTCGCAGCCAGCGTCCTGCGGCGCGAAGGCTACGACGTCGTCGAGCTCGAAGGGAGTTATGCCGCCTGGGCAGCCCGGCAAGGTTCGGCCAGCGCCAGCCAGGCAACCGCCTAGCGCCTATTGTCCCGGCGCCCGGTAGGACGGCGTCACCTTGGCTGCTGCATCAAGATCCTCGGGTGTCATGAGCGGTTTCATATGCACTTTTACGGTGCCCGTCGAATTGATCAAGAGCGACAGCGCGGCGGCGTTGGCCTGTTCCGGGACGTCGATGATCCCCACGCAGTCGACCTCCCCGAAGGCGAAGTAGAAACTTTCAAGTGTTCCTCCTACCGATTTGAGGGCTTCAACAACGGCATCCCGGCGGCTCGTGCCGCCCTCGCGCATGAGGCCCGTGATCCCGTCGCCCACGTAGTTCGATTCGAACAGATACTTGGTCATGGTCTTTCCTGTCCCGTGATGTCCAAGACGCGCGCATCCGAAGGTGTGGCCGACACCAGAGAAGGAAGGTCCCGGAGAGTTGGTCCCCGAAGTAGAGGCTGTGCGCACATAATAGGCCTGCCGCCACGCCCAAAAAAGAGTCCCGCCCGGAAAAATCTCCGGACGGGACTCTCTTCTGAAACTTCCCAGGCGCGGCTACTCCCCGGTGTACCGGAAGATGTAGAGCCCGGAGTCACGGTCGCTTGCTGCTACATATTCCACGCCGTTGCTCTCGAACACTTCAACACCCCAGAAGTTGCTGCCTCCTTCATCGATGAAGCTGCCGGTCTCGACCAGCTTGTTATCCACAATCTTGGTCACGCGGAACCCGCCGGAGTAGTACGAGAAGTAGGCGAGGTCATTCCGCTGGTGGGAGGTGGCAACCTCGTGTACCGACAGATCCCCGAAGCCTTCGGCGTACGCCGGATCATGGGCTTCCGGGATGGCGTAGGTGTCCAGCTCCGTCATCTTGCCGGCGGAGTTGTCGAAGAGGTGCACATAGCCCCAGCCGTCGAAGAACGCCCGGAGGTTGATGAGGTCGCCCACCTCACCGAGGCTGACGCCTGGAAGCAGGGTAGCCGTACCCGCGAGGCACGCTGCGTTGTCGAAGCCGGCCTCTTTGTCGAAGAATCCGAGGCCGGTTTGGCGGTCTACGGAGAACGTGGGGGTGCTGCCTTCGACGCTGATGCCGATCTGGCCGCAGCCATCGAATCCTTCCCGGTTGACGATGACAATGCCCTCATAACCACCGGCAGCCTCAATGCTGGCCACCTTCTCGGTGAAGGTGCAGACACCTCGGGAGACGACGGCGATCTGCTGGCCGCTGGCCGTGGTGCCGGCGGCCGGAACAGCGGGATCGCCCGGGCAGGCCTGACCCACATACACGGCGTCACCGCTCAACGACTCACCCCCATGCAGGTTGGGCGTTGAGTCGCCCTGGGAAACCTGGAACGCGGCTGCCGAGTCATCCGTGGTGCCCTCACTGCCGTGGGGTGAGAAGTCCTCGTCGGCGGCGATCATGAAGTTGTTATCGAGGGTGAACTCGCCCTGGTGGCCGTTGCCCTCCGGCTTCTCGGCAAGACCCGCGGACTCAAGGAGCTCAGGGTCCGGATTGGCGAAGTCGGTGTCTCCGATGTAGGCAGGGTTGTGGACGTCGGACATATCAACTGTCACGTAGCCGGCATCCCAGTAGGAGAGCAGCATGACCTGCTTACCGCCGATCTCCTTAACGATGATGTCGTGGAGGAAGATCTCAGTCAGGTTCGCCGGCCCGTTCTGCAGGATCTGGGGGAACGTCTCATCCAGATCGTATTCCGCCGTCAGGAACGGCTTCTTCGGGTTGGTGATGTCCATAATGTCGACGTCGGTGCCCTCTTCGTTGTCCACGATGACGGCGTACGCCTTGTCCCCTGCATCCCAGGCGAAGACGCTGTGGATCTCATTGGCGTCCTTCTTGCCCTGACCGCTGGCAACTGAATCGCCCACCCCTTCAGCCAGCGGGGTGGGATGCTCGGGATTGGTCACGTCGTACAGATTCATCCCGCCGAAGCCGGCTTTGTCCTTGCATTTCTCGTTGTTGCTGACCAGCACGTCTCCGGTAAAGGCTGGCGTGTCGATGTGGACGGTCTGAATGCCCTCGCCCGGGTAACTGCCCTCCTTGGCCTGGATGAAGGCCACTTCCTTTGTGTTGGCCGGATCCTGGATATCCACTACATGTACGCCGTTGTACTTGCATTCGACAGAGCCCCAAGCAGCAAGGTAGGCGTATCCGTTGAATACGCCTACGTCTGCAATCTTCTCGGGGACCACATTTTTAAGTTTGAGTTTGGAGACCAGTTCTACATTCGATTGTGTTGCGGGAAGGTGCCCTTCATCGCCGCCATGCTGGTGGACGTCGCGGGCGCCGTCGTCGACGGCTATTGCCCCGTCGTCGGCTTCCGGATGCGCTGAGGCAACGGTTGTTGGTGCGAGAATCAGCGCGGCCGCTGAAATCAGGGTTACGGCCGCACGGATAGTGGGGGACTTGGCCATGACACTCCTAGGGTTTTGAGCTCATTGGGAAAGTGATGCAACGGGTACCCGGGACTGTACTACCGGATGTGGCCCCAAGGGAATATCCAATCGAGGGGCAATCCAGGTTTCTTGTCGGTTCAGGGCATCCCACAGTTCAGCCCCGGTGCCTTGACGGCAGTCAAAAACGGTGGCGGTCAGCCTATCTGGATGTCGTGTTCAACCGGGATAGGACGCACAACTGCGTCTTCTATCGGTGAATGCTCCAGACTCCACATCACGATCTCCCGGACCGTGTCGTCGTCGGCGTTATCGGAGGCAGCCCTGATGGAGACCCGGACTCCGAGCGGACCCGGGGGGACGCCGTCGTCCACTCCCAAAAGGCCGCGGTCATCGGATTCGCTGTCCACGCTGACTTCCAGCCGTGACAGATTCACACCCCGTGCCGCCGCCCGCATCGCGATCAGGGTGGCTGTGCACGATGCGTTCGCGGCACGGAAGAGCCAGCCGGGCGACGGCGCCGAGGCGGTTCCGCCGACGCCGGCCACCATGTCGGTGGCCAAGGACGCGCCGTGGGGGCCCTCCACCCGGACGCGGAGGCCGTCTTCCACGACGGCGGTGGCCATGGAGTCGCGGTATCGGGCCTCGTCCGGATGCGAGATCAGGTAGTCCTTCGCTGAGCTGATCGCCTCGGAAATTCGTGACTGGTCCATTTCTACCGCCCCTTTTGTCCGTGCCCACTGGTGATCCAATGCTGGACCTTTTGGTAGCGCGTCACAAGACAGTTGTTCCAGCGAAATGAAAGCCGCGTTCAGCGTGTGCTGGCCAGGTGGCGCCGGTCGTGTTCCATCCGGGCGTGCGACACATCGTCCATGTTCGCTTCGGCCCAGTCCTTCATGCGATAAACGACACCAAGCAGGGAGTGGCCCAGAGGGGTCAGCTCGTAATCAGTCCGGACCGGAACCGACGCTGTGACGAGGCGGGATACAAGGCCGTCACGCTCCAGCGAGCGGAGCGTCGAGGTGAGCATCTTCTGACTAGCGCCGGGGATGACTCTGCGGAGCTCGCTGTGGCGCAACTGCCCGTCTGCGAGTGCCAGCATCACCAGAGTGACCCACTTGCTGCTGATCGCCTCAAGCAGTTGGCGGGCAGGGCACTGTCCCAGATCATTGTTGAAGTCCGCTTGTGCTTCCTGCCGCTTGCGTTCCGCCGTGAGAGTCATTGCCCCAAACTTTCCTCTGCTGGTTCCGTGCCGGCCGCCAGCCTACTACTTCCAAGGGCGGGCAGCCCAAAGGCCACAGGAGGGAACCTGAAAGTGCCCTAGGCACATCAAAGTGCGTTCTTACCCGCGATGGCAGCCGCAGCGAGGATGGTTCATGGGCCGTTGCTCGGCCTGTTCCTGCCACCACCGAAAGGTAGACCGTGCCTACAATCCTTCACGTCAACGCATCACCCCGCGAGGCCCACAGCGATTCCCTCCGCCTCGCCCGCCATGCTCTCGATGCCATCCAGGCATCCGCTGAGGAGCGCTTTGAGATTGAAACACTGAACGTGTTCGACGACGGCGCCCTTCCGGACTTCGGGCGCACTGCAGCAGCGGCAAAGATGGCTGTATTCTCGGGCCAGGATCAGACCTCTGAGCAGATCAGCGCGTGGGAAGCTGCACGTGCGGTCTTCGATCAGTTCGCCGACGCCGACGCTTACGTTTTCAACATCCCGATGTGGAACGCCGGCGTTCCATACGCGCTGAAGCAGTGGATCGACATCGTTACCCAGCCTGGCTGGAGCTTCGGTTTTGATCCGGAAACTGGCTACAAAGGCCTGATGGAGGGCAAGCAAGCCCTCGCCATCCACACCAGCGGCGTGTACAGCCCGGGGGTGGCGCCGGCATTCGGCCAGGACTTCAGCAGCACATTCTTTGCCGACTGGCTGAACTTCGTTGGCATTGACGATGCCACCCACGTGCGCTTTGCACCCACGGTCCTCAACATTGACGTGGACGGCAGCCGGCGGGCTGCAGAAGCTCAACTGACCGGCGTCGCCAGCGGGTTTGCTGCCCGTCTCACCTCAGCCGGGATCCTGCAGCTGGTCAACGACTAAGCCGGCTTGCGGCCGTGCCGGGACGGGCAGACTAACCTACAGTGCACATGGATTGCTCAGTAGGTGCCCTTTAGACCCACCACACGGGCAGCTGCGGAGCAATGGATCCGACATTATTGCTTTCCGTATTTGCGGTGGACGGCTTGTTTGCTGACTCCAAGGCACAGCGCTATTGCCTCCCAGGACAAGCCCGCCTGTCGGGCCTTCCGTACCAGCGACGCCTCCGTGCGGCCCACTTCTTTTTGCAATTCTGCGACGGCGTATAGCGCCTCGGCGGGACCTTTCCCGTCCATTGATGCCACCAGTGTTTTCATTCGTTCCACCTCCATGGCGTCAACATTAGTTGACGAAGGATTGCGATGTCAACATAAGTTGACACATCATGCGCTTCTTGGCTGAGGGCTCTACGCCTGGGAGGCGAGTCTCCAGAAGATCAGCACCAGCGACAAGCGGACGCGTCCGGCGGCTGTGCGGATATCGAAACCCAACGCCGTCGAGTATTCGGCAGCCCGGGTCTGGACACTGGAGTGGTGCAGTCCGATCTCTTCGGCCACAGCTCTCAGGCTGCTGGTTTCGGCAATGGAGTCCAGCAGTGCGAGGGCCTTCGGCTGGGATGTCACCAGCCATTTGAGAGCCGTGAGGTCAGGCGTTTCATACGAGGACGTGTCCGCCGCCTCCGCAAAGACGAGCAGACTCCCCAAATCGTCCGCGAGTTGCCTCGGGTGACGCGGACTGGTCAGCCGGAGGGCCAGGAGCGCAGTCGACCAGGATCGGTGCAGCAACTCCGGGGTCATAGCCAAGCCGACGCCGGCCGTGGCCCCTGGCTGTGGATTCTGGGCGACCGTCGCCTCTGCTATGGAGAACCGGAGCACGGCTGCCCGCACCGGCCCCACGGCTGTGTAGATGACGGCGCTTGGTCCTGCGAGATCCGTGGACACAGGAACAGCGACAACGCGGTAAGACGTTTGACGGTCAAGGTGGAGCATGGCCGACGCGTCCATCCGCCTGTCCAATGGTGCGGCACCATCAAGGAGCGTTTCCACTGCCCGGCGGGAAGCGGCCACCGGGCTGGTGCGGTCGAAGGAGATCCCCAGGGCGATCGCCACGCGCTCAAGGATCATTTCGTCGTTGGCAAAGGCCGGGCCGGTACGCTCAATCCACACTCGGCCGCCGTCGCCGAAAGCGTGCCCGGGCCAGCCGCCGTCGGGTGCTCCGGGAGCTGGAGCCCCGACGTCGGTCTTCGTTCCGGAGGCGTCAACCCGGACAGTATTGCCGTCGGTGGCATATCCTGCGGGGCATCCGCTCAGCACGGCGGCACCGCTCAGCAGAACCTGGGCGCTGGCATGACCATCAACGAGCGCGTCGAAGTACGCGATTACCTTGAGGCTTTCGGACGCCTCAGGATCAAGCGCCTTGAGGCGCCATACCAGTCCCTGCATATCTGCCGCTCGTTGAATTAGCTTGTAGCCCGAATTTTACTCCGCCCACAGATTCTCTCCGGGCCACTTGTGAGTCAGGCGCCAAGGATGCGGCGAACCCACTTCGTCCGTACGTCCCGGGCCTGGATCGAGAGTGCGGCCTGGGGCACGATCATGTCGAAGCCGTGGAATCCGCCGGCCCACACATGCAGTTCTGCGACGCCTCCCACTGCCCAGATACCCGAGGCATAAGCCACCACTTCATCCCGGAAAACTTCTGCAGTTGCCACATCGATGAAGGCGGGCGGCAGTCCTGAAAGATCAGTTGCGCGCGCCGGTGCGGCGTAGATGGACACTTCAGAGGTTTTGCGGCGGTCACCCAGCAAGGCATCCCAACCGGTGTCGTTGCTGGTGCGGTCCCACAGTCCGAAGCCGTCAATCTGGTAGCTGGAGACTGTTTCGTTCCGGTCGTCCAACATAGGGCAAATCAGGACCTGGCCAGCGAGCGCCGGGCCTCCCCTGTCCCTGGCCATCAGGGAAACGCCTGCCGCCAGGCCGCCGCCCGCACTGGCGCCGGCGATGATAAGCCGCTCGGGGTCGAAGCCCAGCTCTTCGGCATGCGCCGCTGTCCACACGAGGCCCGCATAGCAATCCTCGACCGGGGCCGGGTCGGGATTTTCCGGCGCCAACCGATACTCGACCGAGACGGCGACGGCGTCCATCAGCTCGACCCACTCGATCAGCATGTCCGCCCCAAGAAAGCGGTCGCCGATGATCATTCCACCACCATGGGTGTGATAAATCCCGGGGCCGCCCGGGACGTGATCGATTTTGGTGAAGATTGAAACGATGATGTCCGGTGCACCCGGAGGGCCGGGAATTATCCGCTCCTCATGACGGACGGCGTGGCCCGCCAACTGCTCTTCAATGGACGCGGTAAGTGGCCCGCCCCGCATGCCTTGAATCATGTCTGGGGTAAGAGTTGGATTGAGCAGATCCCCCAATGCCTCAAGAGTCGAGCCCAGCTCAACATCAAACGGCGGGGCTTTAGGTGTGGTTTTAGAGGTTGGCATCTTGGGTCTCCTGGATGGCTGGTCACCGCGTTGTGACGTGATTCAGCCTAGGCATTTCGTTCAGCGATTCTAACCGCCAGCAGGGCTCAAAGAAGTTCCCGCAAACCGCCATTTGGCGGTCAGCGGTGCGTCCCGCCGTCGTCATACCGTCCTTGGCTAAACCGTGCCATTACCTGGCCCGAGGGCCTTTACATCAACTTTGCCGAAGTCGAGAATGGGTCCCAGCACGGCCTCCACTGGCTCAGCAGCGCGCTGTCCGCCCGACTGCCGCCACATCAGGCTGCCATACACAGGAGCTGACATGAACGATCCTCTGGCCACAGCGCGGACCATTTCCGCGGTATCTGCCCGCGCTGCGCAGCTGGCCTCGATCCCCTCATTCCGTCGGGTTGACGCCTACATCAGGGCATCGGCCGCCCGACGGCAGGGCCATACGGGTGCGTGTGATTTCACTTTCGGAAATCCGCACCAGATGCCTGCTGACCGCTATGTCAACACCCTGCGGGAGGCCCTGACTCCTCAGAATGATCAGTGGTTCGCATACCAGACCAACGGCGAGGCCGCCCGGGAAGCAGCGGCGGAATCCCTGCAGCAACTGCTGGATGTGCCGTTCCGCCCGGAGGACATCTACCTCACGACTGGTGGCTTCGCCGCGATCGCATTGGCGCTCAAGACTGTGGGCGATCCCGGCGACGAGGTTATCTACAGCCTGCCGCCCTGGTTCCTGTACGAGCCGCTGGTCCTTGAAGCAGGGCTGGTACCAGTGAAGGTGAAGATTAACACGATGACGTTCGACCTGGATCTCGACGCCATCGAGGCAGCCATCACTGAGCGCACCCGGGTTGTGATCGTGAATTCGCCCAACAACCCCACCGGCCGGATCTACCCACCTGAACTGCTGCTCCGGCTGGCGGAGGTGCTGGAGGCTGCCTCTCTGAGGATCGGACGGCGCATCTACCTCATCTCGGACGAAGCCTACAACCGGATTGTGTTCGACGGTCTGCGCTTCCACAGCCCGGTGGAATTCTATGCGCACACGCTTCTGGCCTACTCCTACGGAAAAACGCATCTCTCTCCAGGTGAGCGGATGGGCTACCTGGCGCTGCCAGCCAGCATGCCGCACAGGGAACAGATGGCTCCGGCCATTACCGGCCTGCAGGTAGCGATGGGCTGGGTGTATCCCAACACTGTGCTGCAGCACGCACTTCCAGAGCTGGAGAAGTTCTCCATCGACGTCGGCCAACTGGAGCGCCGCCGCGACCGGCTGGTCGAGGTGCTCGCCGGGATGGGTTACCGCGTCTGGCGTTCGGAAGGCACGTTTTACCTCTATGTGCGTTCCCCGATTCCTGATGACGAAGCCTTCACTGCATCACTTGCCCGCAACGATGTCTTCGTATTTCCTGGCGTGCTGTTCGAAACACCCGGCTTCTTCCGGATCTCACTGACTGCCAACGAGGACATGATCGAGCGCAGCCTGCCAGCATTCGATGCGGCGATGAAGGAAAGCCGGCAGTGATTTCTCCTTGCCGGTGACTCCGCTTAAAGCGCCGGCTCAGGTGAGCTGCCGGCGCTGAACTTCAGGGATGATGAGCGGCAGGAAGCGGACGTAGAGAACCATCCCGATGAGTTCGACAAGAGTCTGGGTGACCACCACGAGCGCCGCCAAGGCCAACGGGCCCGGCAAAGCCAATGCCAACGGAAGGATCACCAGGGAATTCCGGGTCGCCCCACTGAAGACCACCGCACGAGTGGCCGGAACGTCGAGCCGCGCCCACCTGGCCGCGATCAGTCCCACCGGCACCATACCGATCAGGAACGCGGCATACAGCGGAACGACAGCCAGCAGGGCGCCAAGCTCCTGCCGAACTCCCACGATCTGGGAGCCCACAACGACGGCCAGGGTTGCTATCATCAGCGGGACCATCACGGCCTGTATGACGGCTATGATCCCCCGTCCAAGTGCCGCGCTCCGGGCCAGGGCCTGCGTCAGGGCGGCCAGGGCCAGGGGAATCAGGATGAGCCCCACCAGCGCCTGGACGAAGGGGGCAGGGTCAATAGCTGACGCTATCCCCGGGCCAACGAAAACCATAAGGTAAAGCGGCAACAGGAGCATCTGCACCAGCATCAGCACCGGCGCCGCGGCCAGGAGACGGTCACTGGCCCCGCCCGCCAGGCCGGTAAACACGATGACGTAATCGACGCAAGGTGTCAGCAGGACAAGGAGGACACCGACCAGCAGCGTCTGCTCCCCGGCGATGAACCGGGTCAGGGCAAACACCACCACGGGCACAACTGCGAAGTTCAGTATCAGCAGCGTCGATATGAACCGCAGATCGCGAGTGGCCGTACCTAGCGAGGCAAACGGGATCCCCAAGAACGTGGCGAAGAGCAGCAGGCCAAGGACGGGGTTGATGGCATGCTCGAGCGGCCCGGCCGAGGCGGGCGCCAGCAAGCCCGCACCTCCGCCAGCAATGATGGCGGCCAGATACAACCCGATCTGGTGCCTTTCCATCGCCGCGACGAGGATCCCGATCTTCACGCAGCCAATCGTAGGCGAAGGAACCACGCAGCCATGACCGGTCAGGGCAGACGATCTTCGGGCCCGAGGCGAGTGTGGACGATGCCGAAAGTTGCAGCATCCTACCTTGGAGCAAGACGAAACATGACCATTTTCAGGTAACGGATTTGTAACACATGGTTTTTCTTGTTTACATAGAGGGACCACATACCTTGATTGGGTATACGTGTGCCGCCTCGCCAAACCCCGCCGGTGGTACATGAATCCTTTATTTCCCTGGCGGGGGCGGAAAACCCACTAATGATGCCTTAGCGCGTCTTGGGGTGAAGCCTGGCCCTGTAGCTACACGCCTTGAGGCGTGTGGCGGGGCAGGCCGGACAGTCCACTCGTCCGAATCCGACAGCTAATTCCGCAGGCGGCGAGAGGACCTACTTTTGCCTTCCCAGGATAAACACGGCCAGCGCCATGCCCTTTTCCCATCCACGTCCGCCAACGGCAGCCACCGGGCCGCCTCATCCGCCTCCCCCACACTGCGGAATCGCGCCCGAAAGTTGGGAATTGCAGCGGTGGTGACAGGAATGTTTGCACTAACAGCCCTTTCCAATGCCCACGCCCAGCCCGGCCTGATATCGGCGGCACAGGACCTTGCCGCCGGCACAGTGTTCTCTCCCACTGCGCAGCCCGCGGTCGCGGCAGATGCCGGATCGGCGCTGACCTTTGACCGCCCGCAGGTGAGTTCCGTCCCTGCACCGCAGGCTGAACCGGCACCTGCCCCTGCCGCTCCGGTGGCTGCCGCGCCTGCTCCCCCTTCACCGGCCCTGCGTGCTCCCTTGGCCACGATGAGCGTGACTTCTCCATTCGGCTTCCGTGTCAATCCCCTCACCGGCGCCCTCGACGAATTGCATACGGGCATGGACCTGTCCGGACAATGTTCAACCCCTGTCCTGGCGGCAGCTGCGGGAACGGTAAGCGAGGCAGGCTGGAGCCCGTACGGCGGCGGAAACCGGATCGTCGTCGACCACGGCGCCGGCCTGAAGACCACGTACAACCATCTGGACAGGATCAGCGTTTCCGTGGGGCAGCCCCTGACGCAGGGTGCGCAGATCGCCGGTGTCGGAACAACCGGCAACTCCACAGGCTGCCACCTGCACTTCGAGGTCATGCTCAACGACCAGACCGTCGATCCCGTCACGTATATGTAGAACCAAAAGGGCGCCTTCGCGTTCGAGACCTTGCCGGTAGTGCAAGCTGGGGAATATGGCTATTGAACACGTGGAGCCCGGGACTGTCCCGCTAGCTGCGATTCCCGGCGGAGTCGTCGAATTGCGCGACGCCCGTTCCGGATCTTCGCGCCAGGTCCAATTGCACCCCTTCCAGATCGGGCAAACGCAGATCACGTGGGCCATCTGGAGCGCTCTCTCGAGCGACGCCCAGCCTCCAGACTCCCTGATGAATACTCCGGCTCATCCGGTGACCTGGTTAGACGCCGTTCGGTGGTGCAACAGGGCGTCGTCCGCCGCCGGCTTCGACCCTGCGTACAGGCTTCGGGACCGGGAGGTCATCTGGGATGTGAGCTCCAACGGTTTCCGCCTCCCCACCGAGGCCGAGTGGGAATGGGCGTGCCGGGCAGGGACACGGACCCCTGCCTATGGAGCACTTGCAGATATCGCCTGGACAGTAGCAGACGATGTGACTGGACCTCAGGAAGTCGCTCGGAAGGCAGCGAACGGCTTTGGCCTCTTCGATATGATCGGCAATGTTTGGGAGTGGTGCTGGGACTACGCCGATACGGCAAGGTATGGCGATTACCGAAGCCTCCGCGGCGGAGGTTGGGCTGATCCGGAGTGGAGTTGCAGGGCATCGGTACGACGCGGCAGCGCGCCGGACGCTGTACTGGAGGACGTGGGTTTCAGGGTTGCCCGCGGCCCGGTCGGTGAAGCGCACGACGACGCCGCCCAAGGCTGGTCAGCGGAAGGTGACCGCCGCAGAGCGGATGTCCGGGGTCCCCTCCCAATGGGATGGACGCCGCTCAGCGGCTAGAAGCGGTGTACTGCATCCTCGAACCTTTGCTATTCCATCACCGGAACAATGAGCACAGGTCTGTTCTGGCTGTCGATCAGAGCCGCTGAAACCGATCCTTCCAGAATCCTTTCCATCAAAGCGCGAATTCCTGGTCTGGTTGCCCCGACGATGAGCAACGAGGCGTCAGTGCTTTCTGCGAGACGTCCGAGTGCTTTGGCAACGTCCCCGTTCAGTACCCGGAAAGACCATCGCTCCCCGGGATCACCGAGCGTGGATTCAAGCCTCCGCAGGAGTTGCCCGGAGGGAAATTCTGCCTCTTCATTAATCACCGGATCGAGTGAAAGTGCTGTTCGTTGACCGTCTGCCTCCCACTCGGTGAGGTAGCTGGCCGGGTCCACAAAGGCGCACACCAGGTGCTGCCCCAGAGCATCAGCAAGGTCAGCCGCAGTGCGGACCATTTGTTGGGAAAAATTCCAATCGACACCCAGAACGATCGGCCCGTCGGGCCATTCCTCAGCCGCCATGAGCTGGATCGTTTCGGGAATGCCGCCACACAACAGCGGCGATGATGGCCGCAGTGCCGGCGGCAGCAGCCATAGCGAAAGCCATGCCGGTGTAACTGCCCAGCCAAGCCGCAACAGTAGGTCCGGCTGCGGGCGCCAAAGCGGTGACGGCTGTCAGAGGCGCCGCGAAGGTCCCCTGCAACGTGCCGAGGCTGGTTGTCCCCCACCGTTCGCCAATGACGGTCGCCTGAAGGAGGGTCTGGCACCCGCGGACCGCTCCGGCCAGCATGCTCGCTGCAATCAGCAGCGGCATGGGCCCGGTCAGGACCGCAAGGAGCACGACGGCGGTGGTCGCCGTTGCGGTGATAACGGCCAGCCGGGCGGCAGGCGGGATAGTTGCGAAGAGCAGGCGCCCGCCCACCTGTCCTGCTCCAACCAGTCCGAGGCCGATCGCCGCCGTGGCATAGTCGGCGCCCTTTTCCATCAGCAAGGGGATGATGTTCAATGTCACCGTGTAGAGGCCCAGGCACAGCAGCACCATGAGTGCCTGCAAGCCCAGAAACTCAGGGCTGCGCCGTATGATCCGTACCCTGGCTTTGTCGGAGGTGGCATGCTCCTTCCGCGGCCCCGAGACCCAGGAGCGGTTGAGGTAGCGGGCATGTAGTGGCACGGTAATAAAGCCCATCAGTCCGGCCAGGAGGACGAAGGCCATCCGCCAACCGAACGCTGTGCTGAGAAGGGCGGTAAGCGGCGCGAAGATGGTGGACGCGAACCCGGCCACAAGTGTAAGGACGGTCAGGGGACGCACCCGGGCCGGACCATACCAGCGGCTGATCACCGTGAATGCAGGCTGGTAGAGGACCGCCGCCTGGGCCATGCCTGCCAGCAGCCAAGCGGCGGCAAAGAGGGGCAGGTTGGGGGCGAGGGCCACCAGGACCAGGGCGAGCACTCCGGCGAGGGAGCCTGCAACCATAAGCCTGCGCGGCCCGGTCCGGTCCAGCGCCCTCCCGACGAAAATACCGGCTGCAGCCGAAACGAGCAGTCCCAGCGAGAACGCCCCCGTCACGAGTGCCGGGTCCCAGCCGGTGTCCGCAGTGATGGGCCGCACCGCCGCGGGCAGTGCATAGTAGAGGATGCCCCAGCTGGTGGTTTGGGTGATGCACAGCGCGGCGAGTCCGCGCCGCGGTGCACCCTCCGCAGCCAGTGTCCGGGTTAACGCCGGGGCGGGCATCTCCTAGTCCTTGGCCAGCTCCGCGTACAGTTTCTGGACGCGGGCCTTGATATCGTCCCTGACCAGCCGCATGCGTTCCATTCCTTCGATGCCGCGCGTGGAGGGTTCGTCCGTTTCCCACACTTCGAACCGCTTCCCCTCGCGGGGTTCCAGTTTTGCCTCGCTGCCAAGAACGACGACGACGTCGGCTGCGTCCAGGACGTCGTCGGTGACCGGCTTTGGATGCTCGCCTGTGATATCGATGCCGAGCTCGGCCAAGGACTCCACGGACTGGGGATTCAGGGATTGGCCCGGCTTGGTCCCCGCAGAATGGACGGTGACGGTGCCTTGCGCCAGCTGGTTCATGAGCCCGGCAGCAAGCTGCGATTTCCCGCCGTTCTTGCTGCAGACGAACAGGACGCTCTGAGTGTTGCTTAGTGGCCTGCTGGATGTGTTGGTGCTATCGGTCATGCCTTGATTCTTCCTTGCCTTGATGTTCTTCCCACGGAGACTGTTTCACGTGGATCAGCCCGCGGATGGATCCTCGGTTAGTGGTCCCCGGAGCGGCCGTGGGACAGGCCGGTGGGGAAGCCTACGAGCACTGGCTCAGGAGTGCCGCAGCAGGCCGACTCTGTCTCCTCGAGTGTCACATCCGGCGCGTCGCAACTGGTCCCGGCGCCGCTGGAGCAGACGCCCGTTTCGGGAAGTTCCAGCTGCACGGTGTCGGCGGCTTCGAGGTCCCCCGCAAGGGCAGCAGCGACTGAACGGACCTGTTCGTACCCGGTGGCCAGCAGGAACGTGGGCGCGCGGCCATAGGACTTCATGCCCACAATGTAAAAGTCCTTCTCCGGATGAGCCAGCAGCCGGGCCCCATGTGGGGGAACGGTGCCGCAGGAGTGGAACTCGGGATCGATGAGCGGCCCCAGTTCCAACGGCGCCTCGACGGCGGGGTCCAGATTCAGCCGGAGTTCCCGGAGGATGTCCAGGTCAGGCCGGAAACCGGTGCAAGGAACGACGACGTCAGCATCGATGGTGCGTCCGTCCAGAGCGGTGACGGTTACGCCGCCGTCGGACTCTTTCAGGGCCGCGATTCCGAAGCCGGTGCTCAGTTCGATGGTTCCCGCCTCCACGAGCCGGCGGAGCCGGGAGCCGAGCTGGCCCCGGGCCGGCAGGCCGTCTGCGTCACCGCCACCGTAGACCTTCTCGGCGGAAGCGCCCCGCACAGCCCAAAGGATCCGGGTGCCAGGGTCCTCTTTGGTGAGGTCGGCGAGGTTGATCAGGGTGTTCGCCGCCGAGTGGCCGGCCCCGACCACCAGCACGCGCTGCCCGGCAAAGGCTGAACGCTCCCGGCCAAGAACGTCCGGAAGAGGTGAAGAGATCCGGGATGCAGCAGCTTCTTCACCGATGCCGGCCAGTCCTGCGGTTCCCAGTGGGTTGCGGGTGGACCATGTACCCGAGGCGTCGATCACACCGGCGACCTGGTAATCGAGGGTCCTGCCGCCGTCGTGCTCCACCCGGACGATGAAAGGTGTGGTGTCCCGGTCCCGGGTGTGGGTCTTGTCCATGCCCTGCCGGGTGACCGCTGTAACACGCGTACCGGTCTTCAGCCGCGAGGCGATCTCGGGAAGTGCCGCCAGCGGTGCCAGATATCCGTCAATTAGTTCCCCGCCATAGGGGAGGGCTGTGGGGCGGGGGGATTCCCAGCCGGAGGCTGCAAGGAGGCGGACGGCGGCGGCGTCGAGATTGAACCGCCACGGTGAGAACAACCGGATGTGGCGCCATTGCTCGATTGCAGCCCCAGCGGACGCTCCTGCTTCAAGGATCAGCGGTTCCAGACCACGCTCCAGCAGGTGTGCGGTGGCGGCAAGGCCAACCGGACCGGCGCCAATCACGGCAACGGGAAGGGTGTTCGATGACTCCATGGTGTCCTCTTTCTGGCCGCGATGGCTGCCCGGGATGAGGGAGTAGCTAAATTGATGAACGTCGATATGGAAGTATCACCAAACATATCGACGCATGTCAATCTATGTGCATAATTGCTCTATGAACTCTCTGCGAACTCTCGAGGTGACGGCGTCGGATACCTGCTGCGAGCCTTCAGGTGAAATGATTCTGAACGCGGAGGACGCCCAGCAGAGGGCACTGGCATTCAAGGCACTTGCTGATCCGAACCGGCTGCGCCTGCTGTCGATCGTCAAGGCCGGTAGCGACGGCGGGACGTGCGTGTGCGACCTCACGGAGCCTTTGGACCTGGGCCAGCCCACCGTGTCCCATCACCTGAAGATCCTGGTCGACGCCGGGTTGCTGCACCGGGAAAAGCGCGGCACGTGGGCGTACTACTCGCTGGTCCCGGGTGCGCTCGAACAGACAGCGGGCCTCCTGGCCAGTCTCTAACCTGCTCCTTCGATAACTTCCCCGGATGGAGCTGCCTCCGGGGTGGGCAAATCAACCTTGGACCATGTGGCCTCCATTTCCAGGAAGCGTCCGAACCGTTGGACCACGTGATCAAGCTTCTCTTCCTCCGGCTTGGTCAGGGCTCCGAAGAGCGTCGCCTCCACGACGACGGAACGTCCGTTCAGCGTTCGCTTCCAGCTGCCCACAGTCCTGCCGTCGATCACGATGGCGCGGTCAAGGAACAACCCGGGCCGCGGCGGCTGATGGGCGAGCACAATGCGCAGGTCCTGGTAGGCCACCACCGTTTCGTCGTACATCGGGATAAGGAAGCCCTCCGTAAGTCTGGACGAGGCCACACCGGGAGCGGGCGAGGAGTACCAGCTGGTTCCATCCTCATTCGTGATGCTTTCGAGCTGCCCGTTGAGGCGTTGGAGAGCCGCTTTCGTATCGGCAACACTGAAGCTCGACCAGATGGTGAAGTCCTTGACCGTGGCTGGACCGTGGCTCCGGAAGTATCGAATAACAAGCTCGTCGAGCGCTGACTCACGCGACCTGTCGTCCACCGCGGTGACCGGCACACGGTCATCGACCAAGGCATAAGTATGTTGTTTGCCGCGCCGCGGGCCGCTGCAGATGAGCTCTTCGAGCTCCGCGTACATAAGGAAGTAGGCAAGTTGAGGGCCGCTTGTCTCGATGCCTTCCTTGGCCAGGCGTTCCACCAGCTCCCGCCGGGTCAGAGGACCATCGCCGGCGAGAGTCCGGGCGAACACATCGTGGGCCCGGATGAGGAGCTCAGGGCTGGCGCCAAACTTGCCGTACCAATGGCGGTTGAGCGCATGGACACGGGGACGGCTCAGCCTCAGCATCCAGCGCAGATCCTCGCGGGCAACGAAGTGCCAGGTGGGGCGGAGCAGGTGTGTTCGGATGATGTCACCCCGGGCGAAGGCGGCCTCGACGTCGGCATCCGTGCAAGCATCCATGCGTTCAGCAAGCGACCATTTAGCCTCGGCGAAGTCCTGCGCCTGCACTGCCCCGAGCCACCGGACCGCCTCCGCCGCACCATTGAAGGGCTCCCCCGCCAAACGCTGGTTAATCAGTCGCTGGCGCACCGTGCTGAGAGGATCCATCAGACTGCGTTCCTTGCGCAGAGGTTTACAGGCAATTGAGCCAGGGCACTCCAGTCAGGCTTCATCTTCGAGGATCCTCAGGCAGCCGGGATATTGGCGCCAGAGTAGCAGAGAACCCAGGTCCAAATCCCTACTTCAGCAGTACCGCCTCCGGCACAGCACCATCGACTGATCCCGGCACTCCGCCAGCGGGAGAAGACTCGCTGCCGCCGTCAACTGCAGGATCTGTCGCCGCGCCTTCAGCAGCCGGAGCTTCGGCAGCGGGACCAGCTTTGAACGCCGCCAGCATGGCTTCCCGGTCGAACTGCCCTTCCCACTTGGCCACCACGAACGTCGCAACGCAGTTCCCCAGAAGGTTGACCACCACCCGCATCGAATCCATCAGACGGTCAGCCCCAAGCAGGAGCGCCACACCTGCCACCGGGAAGATTCCCAGAGCCCCTGCCGTTGCCGAGAGCGCCAGGAATGCCGATCCCGGGACCCCGGCCATGCCCTTGGACGTGAGCATCAGGATTCCCAGTGCAGCAAGCTGCTGGCCGAGGTCCAGGTTGTGCCCGAATGCCTGGGCAAGGAACAGCAGGGAGATGGAAAGGTAGAGTGCGGCGCCGTCGAGGTTGAACGAGTACCCGGTGGGAACCACCAGTCCTGTAGTGGCGCGTGAGCAGCCGGCGTTGGTCAGCTTGGTCATGATGCGCGGCAGCACCGATTCAGTGGATGCTGTGCCGAGGGCCAGGAGGAACTCTTCGCGGGAGTACTTGATGAACTGCCACAGCGGCACCCTCGGGTAGACCCAGGCGACGACGAACAGAAGACCGATGAAGATGATGGCCGCACCGTAGCAGGCGGCGATGAGGAGCGCATAGGTGCTTAGGGTGCCCAGGCCGTACTGCCCGATAATGAAGGCCATGGCTCCGAATGCCCCGATCGGCGCCACCCGCATGACCCAGCCCATGATCTTGAAGAAGAGCTCCAGCACCGTTTCCAGGAGACTGACCACCGGCATGCACCGCTCGCGGCCCACCACCACGATCGCTGCGCCGAAGAAGACAGAGAAGCACAGCACCTGGAGGAGGCTGTTGGAGGCGAAGGCGCCCACAACGCTGGTGGGAATGATGCCCAGCAGGAACTGGCCGGCGTCGCCGGGCGGGGCGGTGGACGTTTTAGCCTTCAAGGCGTCCTGGGACAACGTGGCCGGGTCAATATTCAGCCCGGCCCCTGGCTGGACTATGTTGGCCACAATCAGGCCGAACACCAGAGCGAACAGCGTGGCACCGGTGAAATACACCAGGGCCTTCACGCCAACCCGGCCCACTGCCTTGACGTCGCCCACGGCCGAGATGCCGGTGACGATCACCAGGAAAATGAGCGGGGCAATGATCATCTTGATGAGCTGGATGAACCCGTCCCCCAACGGGCGCAGAGTGGACCCGACGTTTGGCCAGAAGTGCCCGATCACAATGCCCAGGAGTACCGCGACGAGGAGCTGGAAGAACAAGGACTTATAGAGGGGTTTCTTCGCCGGAACCGTGTCCGCAGTCAGGGTCTCCGCAGTGAGTGGGATTTTCATCGAGGCCGCCAATCATCGTGGGGGCGGCATTCGGGAACACCGCTGTGGTCACAAGTCACGCTAGGCTCCGGGTGTTTCCACGACGCTACGGCGACGGGACGGAACTGTTTAACTGCTGTTTAACTGCTGTGGCCTCCTTTGACGTGGCCCCAAAGCAGGGTAGACACGTGGTTAGAAGGCCAGCCTGAAGGAGACCTGCGTGACTGACGAAACCTTTGACCTGGTGATCCGCGGCCAACACGTGCTGACCCCTGATGGCATCGCACCGCGGGAAGTAGGCGTCCGTGCCGGAAAGATCGTAGCGATCGAGCCGCTGGGGCATGGCCGGGCCGGCACGGAAATCGTGGAATTATCCGACGACGAAACCCTGATTCCCGGCCTTGTGGACACCCACGTTCACGTCAATGAGCCTGGCCGTACGGAGTGGGAAGGTTTCGCGTCAGCCACCCGGGCGGCAGCGGCGGGCGGCGTCACCACCATCATCGATATGCCGCTCAACAGCATCCCGCCCACCACCACAGTTGAGGCGCTGAAACTCAAACGTGAAGTCGCCGCGGACCAGGCCTTTGTGGATGTGGGCTTCTGGGGAGGAGCCATCCCCGGCAACAAGGCTGACCTCAAGCCACTCCACGCGGAAGGAGTTTTCGGCTTCAAGTGTTTCCTGCTGCACTCCGGGGTGGACGAGTTCCCTCAGCTGGGCGCCGACGAGATGGAGGAGGACATGGCCGAGCTCAACGCCTTCGATTCAGTCATGATCGTCCATGCCGAGGACCCGCACACCATCGACCAGGCACCTGGCGCGGAAGGCACCAGCTACTCGGGCTTCCTGGCCTCCCGGCCGCGCGCTGCCGAGAATCGGGCCATCACCGAAGTGATCGAGCGGGCCCGCAGGACCGGCGCGCGCGCCCACATACTTCACCTCTCGTCGTCGGACGCGCTGCCCCTGATTGCCGCCGCGAAGCGCGACGGCGTCCGTCTCACTGTGGAGACGTGCCCCCACTACCTCACCCTCACCGCCGAGGAAATTCCCGACGGCGCCACCGCCTTCAAGTGCTGCCCGCCCATCCGGGAGGCATCCAACCGTGAACGGCTCTGGGACGGCCTGCTGGACGGCACCATCGACTTCATCGCCTCGGATCACTCCCCCAGCACCCTTGACCTGAAGGATCTGGAACACGGGGATTTCGCGGTGGCCTGGGGCGGGGTATCCTCGCTTCAGCTGGGCCTGTCCCTCATCTGGACCGAGGCCCGGCAGCGGGGCATCCGGCTGGAACAGGTGGTCTCCTGGATGGCGGCCAAGCCCGCGGAACTCGTCCGGCTGAGGGATAAAGGGCAGATAGCAGCCGGCCACGACGCCGATTTCGCCGTCTTCGCCCCGGACGAACGGTTCGTCGTGGACGCGTCCAAGCTGAAGCACAAGAACCACCTCACCCCGTACCAGGGGCGGGAACTTTCCGGCGTGATCCGGCGGACCTATCTCCGGGGCAACGCTGTGGATTTCAGTATCCCGCGGGGCCGGTTAATCCGCCGTCCGGACGTCTGAGGAAGCGGTTTCTGCATCGCCGTAACGGAGCTGAGGAATACTGCATGTGACGGCGGAGTTGATCTCAGAGACGACAACCGGTTTCACTTATTATGATTGATTCCAAGTAATCTCCTTAAGGACCACTATGAGCCCGAACCTGATCAACAAGCTGCGGCCCGGATCGCAGGCCCCTGATTTCAGCCTGCACGACGCCGACGGCAACAAGATCTCGCTGTCGGATTATCACGGCAAAAACGTGATCGTTTACTTCTACCCCGAAGCCGCGACCCCTGGCTGCACTACCGAGGCCTGCGATTTCCGCGACAATCTTGCATCCCTCAAAGGCTCCGGCTACGAGGTGCTGGGAGTATCTCCGGACGCCCCCGAAAAGCTCGCCCGCTTCACCGGCGATTTCTCCCTGACGTTCCCACTGCTGGCCGACGAAGACCACGCCGTGGCGTTGGCCTACGGCGCCTGGGGCGAGAAGCTGATTGACGGCGAAGTCCACGAAGGCATCGTCCGCTCCACTGTTGTGCTGGACCCCGAGGGCAAAGTGAAGCTGGCCGAGTACCAGGTCAAGGCCCAGGGCCACGTTGAGAAGCTGAGGGCCGAGCTGGGCGTCTGACCCTCCCTCACATCCTGCAGGAAAAACCGGGACCCTCCCTCACATCTCGCAGGAAAAACCGGGACCCTCCCTCACATCCCGCAATGCCGGCACCACACACGTTGTGGTGCCGGCTGTTTTTACTGCCCGCAACCGGCGGGGCTTCAACCAGCACAGCCTCACCCAGCACAGTGCACCCCATATTTGACCCGCGGATCCAGCACGTGGTGTCCCGGAGCCACGGGCACCGCGATGCCCAGATCGAAGATCTCAATCCGCCGGGCATGGCCGGATTCCGGTGTGTGCTGATACAGGAGCTCGATGATGTGGCCATCGGGATCGGAGATGTAGATCTGCTCGACGTAGTCGTCACGGACACGCGGACCACCCACCCGCTCCAGCCCACGTTCGCGCATGGCTGCCAGGAACGGCTCGAACGAGTCCACCAACACGGCGAAGTGATGGCAGAGGCCGGTGCGAAGCTCCTCGCTGTCCCAGTCCGGAGAAGTCCGCCTCAGCCGACCAGGTTCGGTTTCGCGGACCACGTGCACTTCAACGTTGCCGTTGTGGAAATACGCCCCGTGGAACACAAAGTCGGTGGGCCGGTGGATCTCCTTGAAACCCAGGACATTGACGTAGAAGTCACGGGTGGCGGCGATGTCGGACACCACGAGGCAGACGTGGTGCATGCTCATGGTTTTGGCTGGAAGTTCCTTGACGCGGGGAACTTCCTTGATGCGGGGAAGCTCTTTGATACGGGACGGGATCAGCTGGTCTTGACGCATGGTGCACCCTTCTGTTCAGCCAACTCTGGTCAGCCACCTCGGCGGTGAGTCTGGCGTGGAAAACGAACTCCCAGTATTGGCTTCTCCTCCCCCGTTCGTGCCGATGAGGTGCCCAATTCAACGGGGATTGGAACGGATGTTCAGGTTCGGGCGGATTCATTGACCGGCCACGCTGGCGGCGGGTTGTATCGGGTCGACCCAATACCGCTTTTCGGTGTCTGGCGGCGTTGATGCCGCAGCGCCGCCAGTATCGCGAAGGAGCGATATGTACCCGATCTGGTTTTCGATGACGATGGTGGTCCTCAGCATCGTCGTCTTGTTCTTCATGATTGTGAAGCTGAAGATCCACCCTTTTATCACCATGACGATTGTCGCCGTCGGGCTTGCCCTGGCCATGGGAATGCCACTTATCGACCCCAAAACGGGGATCTTTGCCGTGATGGAGCCGGCGATGGGCAAGCAGCTCGGCCACATGGTTCCGCTGATCGCCCTGGGCTGCGTGATCGGTGAGATCATCCGGCGTTCAGGCGGCAGCGAAGTGCTGGGCGAGAAGATGCTGCAGCGTATCGGCAACAAGCGCGGCCCCTTGGCCATGACCATGTGTGGGCTCCTCGTGGGCAGCACCATCTTCTTCGACACCGCAGTGATTCTGCTGGCGCCCGTGACCATCGCCGTCGCCAGGCAGTCGAAGAAGTCCATCATCTTTTTCGCGATCCCCATGGCCATCGCGGTCCTCGGCATGCATTCGATTGTTCCTCCGCACCCCGGAGCCGTGGCCATCGCGACCGCCCTGAACGTGAACTTCGGGCTTCTGATCATGTACGGGCTGCTCGCCATGATTCCGGGAGTGGGCATCGCTTTCCTCTATTCCCGGTGGGTGGCCAGGAAGCTCACTGCCGACGGCACCATTGATCTGGACGCAGCGTACGACGGCGGCGGACCCACCTCTGCGATGGGGAACACCCCGACGGCGGGCCCCAACAGCAACGGCGACTCATCAGGAACCAACGGCCAGCCTTCCCCAACAGGTACCGCAGTGGCAACAGCAACCGTGCGGTCCACCGAACTGACCGCGCTGGAAGGGCACGAGCGCCCCGCCGTCGCGAAGTTGCTGTTCGTCCTGCTGCTCCCGATCGTGCTCATTCTCATCCAGACCCTGGCCGGCTCAGTTCACGTCGGCGGCCCCGCCCAGACGGTCCTCGATATCCTGACGTTCCTCGGCACACCGTGGCTTGCCCTGACTATCACGGTCTTCTTCGCCTACGCGCTGCTGCTGACACCCCGGGTCCGGCGGGGAGAAAGCATCTCCTTCTTCGGCATGCAGGGAATGAAACCCGTGGGCGAAATCCTGGTCTCCACCGGCGGCGGTGTGGCGTTCGGCTCCATCATCGGTGCCTCCGGCGTGGGCAAACAGCTCCTGGACACTCTGGCGGAGATCCACCTTCCGCTGGTGCTGTTCGGCTTTGTGCTCGCCACGATCCTCCGGGCAACATTGGGAACGACGACGGCGGCGGTCACCTTTGTGGCGGTCCTGCTCGCCCAGGCGTTCGACACCACCAGCCTGAACCCGAGCCAGCTTGCGCTGCTGGCGGTGGGGGTTTCGGCGGGAGGCATGTGCCTGTCCAACTTCAACGATGCCGGTTTCTGGGTCCTGTCGCGCTACTTCGGCATCAGCGAACAGGCCATGCTGAAGACGTGGACCGTGGGCGTCACCATCATGGGATGTGTAACAGCGACCATTGCCTCGCTGCTGTGGCTGGCGGTGTCCTGATTCTGGCTTGATCCGGCCCGTTGTGCCCGCTGTGGCCCGCCCGTGGGGGACGGTCGCGGCCATGGCCCAGCAACGCCACGACGCAGGGTTTAGCGTCCACCAATCATGCCTTTATGCCAGGGCGCGGCGGCTGAACCAACTGCACTTCAGGGCGACTGAAGCATGTGTGTTTCCCGAGCACCGGGGGAAGAGCAGCAACCAGACTGCCATGGCATCCCTGCACCACCAGTACGAGTACCTAGAAGGACCGGATCCATTCAGGAAACATGGGCGATTGCATGAATCTGGACCATGAATCCCCGCCTCCCGGGGCCGTTTGTGAGCCGAACGTTCGGATCAGCTACCGGCAAACTCCTCGATTGGGATCAGCAACTCCACTACTTCTTCCTCGACATCATCCTCAAAGTAGTAAATCTCAATTGGTGTTGAGTTGTAGCCGCTCTTCTGCGTGTGGCCCTGGGTCTGGATCCATTCAAAGAGCTTGGAGTACCCTTCCCCGACGGTCATGTTGGAGCAACTGATTTTCGCGTAGTCCGTGAAGGCAACCTTAAACCCCAGCATCCCTTCGGGAACCTGCTTGACTTCTTCAACCTCAGAGCAGGCGAAGTACGTTGCCACAGGGCCGTTGCACATGTACGGGCTGTAGAGGACCTCAGGGTTGATGACCCCGGATATTTCTGATCGCCTCAGGACGAAGGCAGTCTGCACCTTGATCGCGGTCTCGGGAAAAGACGCCGGGAAGTTGCCCGTCGCACACTGTCCAACGAACTGGAATTCTCTACTGACTGTTTCACATTCGAACGTTGCCACTGGACTCATGATGGTTCCTAGCCTGATCTGTAATGGATCCCTGAACTAGCACGTTGTTAAAGACAGTCATTGATGCTGGCGAAGACAATAATTGAAGGTCCCCGGACTGCTTTCTGATTCATATCACCTGGCCACGACAAACCTGCGGATCACACGACCGTGAGGCCACGACCAACTGTTGCCTTTTCAGTCTCATTTGCCATTGCAGCTCGCCGAAGCCTTGATCTTGGGCGTAAACGAGGTGGCCATATGGCGGGACTGCCCACGTTTCGACATCCGCCGTGGTCAGACCTCGGTGGAGTTTCACTCGACTTGGACACCGACACCCACGAACGGCTGGACAAGATCTGGCCTGGTCCGGGCGAGGCGCCCCAGGCCTACGCGTGGTAAATGCCGTTCGAATCGGGCCTAAGGCGGCAGTTCTCTTATCCTTCCGATCACCTTGGCTAATCCTGCGGAAAAACTGTCCGGATATTGATCGGACCCTTGAAGGATCCCTGTAGGGCGCTAAAAGGGCCTCCGAGCGGATTGCGCTGCGAGGCATAAGTCCAGGCGCGTCGCTCGACTATGGATCTGAACAGGCCCAATCCGATTGGGCCTGTTCTACGACTGGGGGGACCAGGAATGACTGACCACAACACGACTGCATTTTCTTCGCGCCGCAAGGACAAGGTGCGCGCGCTGCTGGCCGGTGGCCTGGTTTTGGGGATTGGGGCGGCCTTCACTCTGGCGGCCTGGACTGACAATGAATGGGTTTTTGGCGGTGCAGGTCCGGATGATGAAAATCCCGGCACCAAGACCTATGCCATGGAGCAGAACACCGTCGCCCCCTTCGCCGCAGGAACCTGGACGGATGAGCCGGTGGAGAACGGCGGGTACCTGGACTTCACCGTCGAGGCTGCCAGCCTCCTTCCCGGCGACACCGTCTACGCTCCCTTCCAGCTTCGGACCAAGGCCGGGTCTGAGGCGCTGACGGTCAGCCTTGCCGAGGCACGGCAGGCAGTTCCACTGCATGTGGATACCAACAACGCCGCACTCTATACGGCATTGAGAGTGCAGGCGTGGGTGAACGTCGGGGCGGCCAACTGCAGCGATGCCGGCGACAAGACCGCTGGGGTGGTCCTTGTGGCTGCCAATTCCGGCCTGAACACGGCAGGAGCTGCCCCCTTCGGCTTGCCGGCGGGCGCCGCTGGAGCTGCCGGTGACCCCGTGAACCTGTGTTTCGCGCTTACTCTTCCGGCGGGAACGTCCGATGTGACGCTTCAGGGCAAGAACGTGATTCCGCTGTGGAGGTTCACCAGCGTCGTCGGATCCTAGGGTTGCAAAGCCATGACCTTCGTGGAGGGATTCAGGGCACAGGCGCGGGCACCCAGGGCAGAAAGTCTTCGGACAGGAGTGCGTGAGAGTGCCCTCACTGTCCTTGCCGTGCTCGGGGCGCTTTGCCTTGCTGCCGTGATCGCTTCTGCCCTTTTCAGCATCAACTTTGTGGTCTTCCGCAGCGGTTCGATGGAACCGGCCTTTCCTGTTGGCGCCCTCGCAGCCGTCAGGGAAGTACCTGCTTCCTCCCTCAGACCCGGTGACGTGGCCACCGTTTCACGGACACCTTCCTCGACACCCATCACCCACCGCGTGGTCAGCGTCCACCCCGATCCGGCGTTGCCCGGCCAGGTGATCCTGGTCCTTAAGGGTGACGCGAACCGTTCCCCGGATCCGGTGGAATACCGGGTGTCCACGGCACGGCAGATGCTTTTCGCCGTCCCTGAACTGGGCGGATGGGTCATGGGCCTCAGGTCGCCCGCAATTCTGGGCATCAGCTCGGTACTCCTGGCTGCGCTGGTGGCCTGGTCGTTCTGGCCCCGAAGGAGTGGCAGCGGATGAGAGGACTCCGACGTGCTACGGCGCTAGCCGCTGCCTGCCTGGTCCTGTCCCTCACCGGGCAGAACCAGGCCTTCGCCGCGGATCCGGCCTTGCCGGTTCCCCAGACGGGTAAAGACGCTATGCTCCGCCTCACCTCATCCGTCTACCCGCTGGACATTCCGTATCTGGGCCCCGGGGAGTCGTTCAGCTGGCAGGTTGGTGCCGTGCTGGATGGGCCCGATTCGGCCACTGCCACTTTGGAACTTCAGGGTTCGGGTTCGTTGTCTGCCGGGCCTGAAGCCTATTCCGTCACGGCGCAGTCCTGCCCGGTGCAATGGACCGGGACCAGCGGGAAGAATGCGGCGCTTTCGTGCGGATCCGGGGCAAAGCAGATAGTCGCCGCCGAGAATTTCGGCGACAGCGGAGGCGTGGCCTACCCGCTGGGTCGGTTCACCACGGCCGATCAGCCCTGGGTGTTGTTCCGGCTGGAACGGCCAGTGGGTGCCGCCGGGACTGACGGGACTTTGGCGTTCGGCATAGGCATTGTGGCCGGCGACGACGACGGCGGGACCCGTCCGCCGTCGGATCTGGCCATTACAGGCATGCACTTTTTGCCCTATCTCGCCGGCGCAGTCGGCTTTGCCTTGATCGGCGCACTCCTGATCCGGGCCGCACGCCGAAAGGAGCAACCGTGAGGTTCCCGAGCCGGAGTCGCCAAGCGGTGGCCGGAACAGCCGCGATGATCGTTGCTGCCGCATCACTGCTGAGCCTGAGCCCGGTCACTGATGCTGCCTGGACGGACGATGAATACGTCGGCAGCTCGGCCGGAGTCATGATCGCGGGTGACTGCGACACAACAACGCTCTTCCAGACACAATCAGCTGCCCGTCAGCTCTCGGGCCTGCTCGGCGCACAGGATCTGGATTCGCTGGCAGCACTCCAAGGTCTCGCAGTCCAGAATTCAGGCGGGACCCTGTCGGTAACACCTGCTTCGGCTGTCGAGATCGACCCTGTTACTTTCAGCGCTCCGCTGGACGTCAGCGCGCTGGGCAATCCTTTGCTTTCTACCACGTTGGGGCTGGACGCGGCTGCAGGAGATGCGGGTGCCTACAACCAGTGGGGTCGCGCCATAGCAAGCGGGCAAGCTGCGGCAGCCGCAGGGGCAGTAAACGATCAGTCCGGGGCAGTTGATGCCACCGGAACGGCCGACGGTTCAGCGACAATGCCCAAGTCTGCCAGCATCAATATGGCCTCGCTCGTCCCTGCTGCCACCGCTGACATGAGGTTGGATGTTGGTGCTGTGGCAAGTTCGGCAGAGGTGGATGCGTGCGTGCTGGTGAATGGCTGGCCTGCTCTGAATCCCGTTCCCGTAGCGAACCGGGCCTATGGGATTGCGGGAACAGACCTGAACGCCGGAGTCCCCTCTGTCGAAACGATGACGGCGGCAGCGACTGCCGCAGCGGATGACTTTGCCGCCCTGGACAACGTCGGCGGACAGGTCACGACGACCGTGAACACCGGTATCACCGGGCTTGTTCAGGGCTCGGCAGGCTCCCTCGAAGTGGGTACCGTGAGCACCGTCATCACCATAGGCGCCCTCGATTTGAGCGACTTGCCTCAGTTCCTGACTGGATCCATCAGCGACGGCGTCGTCACGATAGACCTCACCAACAGCAGCGCCACGGTCGACCTCACCGCACTCGGGGGACGTGCCAGCGGCTTCAACGGGCTTCCGCCAAACAGCGTCATTGGAATCGATCAGGCCGTGCTTACGGAAGTCAGCCAGCGGACAACAGCGCTGCTCGGAGAGTGGTCCTCGGACACCGTCATTGCTCTGGAGCAGGCCTTTGAAGCAGCCACGTTCTCCATGCAGACACAAGTGCTGCTCCGCACTGACGTGTTTCTCGTTGGCACCGTGGACGTCGCCCGGCTCACCATCAGCTACGGAACCACAGTGGGAGCGTTCCTCGGCGAGACCGTTCCGGCCCCCACCATCACCACTGAGGTTTTAGGGGCGGGCCTTCCCGGACTGGCGCTGCTTCCGCAAATCATTACTGCCGTGACCAACGGAGCAGGGGCGGTTGTCCAGGGTGCACTGGTCCCGGCATTGCAGGGTGCCACCGGTGTGATCCCAACAGCGGTGGCTGGAATTAGCGGCGCCACGGCAGGAGTCACGGAGGAACTTGGGGGCATACTTGATCCCTTGGCCGGGGTTCTCTCCTTCACCGTCAACGTCCAGCCGGACCAGCCTGGAGCGCCGGTCACTGCTGCCGCCGCAGGCACGTCCACAGGGGGCGAGTACAAGGTCTCTGCATTGCGGATCGCTACTCTGGGCAACGCAGCGGAAATCTACCTGGCCACATCCGCGGCAGGTCCTGTGCTCTTCAGACCCTGACCAACCTGATGAGCACCCCAGTGAGCGAGCCGTTGCCGTACTTACCAAGGAAACTGCAAGGTTTAGGTCCCTCCTCCGCAGGATTGGCCGAGGATTCGAGCAGTTTGCTACTTCCTGCTCGTAACCCTTGCCACCATTGAACCGGGGCAACCATCAGCTCGCCCGAAGAGGGCTTGGAAGGAACGATTCGGACCCCGCTACTCCTCCGGGACCGTCTACTAACACTGGGAGTGCTCGTGCATCATCGTTTCCTTCGGCTGGTTGTCTCCAGCCTTGTGCTGTCGCTAAGTGTGTTATTTGGAATTGCAGTGCCGGCGGGAGCAGCAGGGCGTGCGGAGATCACGCTCAGCGCTTCCGCCGGGCCGGCCGGATCCTCGGTGACCGTTACCGGCACAGGCTTCACCAGGCAAGGCGCGGGTACGCTGGCAGCTGGCTCGGTCAGCGTGCCTTTTGCCACGAGCGGCAAGGGCACCTTTACCGCCGCAGTGACCATCCCCGTCACCACATCTCCCACAGTGGCTGTTATCGCCACCGCGGGGAAAACCTCAGCCTCGGCGTCGTACGCGGTAACCTACAGCCCCGCCTCCACCACCGCCGGCAGGGACAGCCTTGCTGAGGCAGGTCCCGCCCCGATGACCATGGCCGCCCGGACAAAAACAACCACGACGACGACGCTTCCTCCGATGAGCTCGGACCCGCTGCGGTTCGGGGTATCGACTCCTGGCGGACCACTGGCCTCCAGCGAGCTGGACGCCGTCGCTACGCTGGTGAACGAAAACCCGTCCATCGTGATGTCCTACAAGGACTTCAGCCAGTCCGCACCCATCGCGGACCTCAATGCCGTGGACGCCCGGGGCGCCACCAGCCTCATCACTTGGGAACCGTGGCTCTGGAGCGGCAACGGCGCAAACCAGCCGGCCTTCGCGCTGGACCGCATCACCGCGGGAGACTACGACACCTACATCGCTCAGTGGGGCACTGCCCTGGCCTCCTGGGGCAAGCCGGTGATGCTCAGGTTCGCCCATGAGATGAACGGAAACTGGTACCCCTGGGCCGAGTCCGCGAACGGCAACCAGGCCGGGGACTACGTGGCCGCCTGGCGGCATGTTCATGACGTCGTGGCCGCCACAGGCGCATCCAACGTCTCGTGGGTCTGGAGCCCCAACGTTCCGTACTGGGGATCAACCGCCCTGAGCGGTCTTTACCCCGGAGCGAGCTATGTCGACGTCATGTCCCTGGATGGTTACAACTGGGGAACCGCCGTGTCGTGGAGTTCCTGGACCTCACCATCCGCCCTCTTCGGCGACGGACTGATCGCCCTCCGCAGCCTCGCCCCGGGCAAGCCGATCATGATTTCCGAGACAGCCTCCGCGGAAGCCGGCGGGTCAAAGGCCAACTGGAATACCGCCCTCGTCTCCTACCTCGCCGCACAATCCGATGTCACTGCGCTGGTCTGGTTCCATCACAACAAGGAAGTCGACTGGCGGATCAACAGCTCCACCACCTCGACCAACGCCCTCGCCGCCGCATTGGCCGCGAGAAACTAAGAATCCCCATCACCACGTTGTCGCGCCGCACCTCCGGAGATCTTCCGGACGGTGCGGCGGGGCCGATTGGGCCTGAGGGTCGAAGGGCCGCTGTGAACCCCCGAATCGTGAACCCCCAACCCCTGAATCACGGAGTCATGAATCACCGAGTCCTCAATCACCAATTGCTGGTCCGGATCCTCACCTCGCTGACCATAGTCTTGGGCGTGAACTACATCCTGTGGCGGTGGCTGTTTTCGGTGAACTGGTCAGCCGCCTGGATCAGCGTGCCGCTTGTAATGGTCGAAACCTACAGTCTTATCGACGCCTTCCTCTTCGGCGTCACCATGTGGCGGCTGCGCGAACGCCCCGCGGCTCCTTCCCCGCCCGAAGGCCTCAGCGTGGACGTCTTCATCACCACCTACAACGAACCCGTGGACCTGGTCATGACCACGGCCTTGGCCGCCCGGAACATCACCTATCCCCACAAGACATGGATCCTGGACGACGGCGCACGCCCGGCCATCGAAAAGGCAGCCGGGAAGGCCGGGATAGGCTACATCACCCGATCCCCCGACTGGGAGGACCTCCCGCGCCACGCGAAAGCGGGCAACCTCAACAACGCCCTGGCTGCGACTGGAGGGGAGTTCCTGCTCATTCTGGATGCCGACCAGATCCCCGAACCGCAGATCCTGCACCGGATGCTGGGCCATTTCAACAATCGCAAAGTTGCCTTGGTCCAGACACCCCAGTGGTTCTCAAACGTCAATGACGATGACCTGCTCGGAAGCCAGGCGCCGCTGTTCTACGGACCCATCCAGCAAGGGAAGGACGGCTGGAACGCCGCCTTCTTCTGCGGCTCCAATGCCATCATCCGCCGTGAGGCCCTGATGCAGATCGGCGTCACCGGCTACGTCAAAGGGGTCAGGGCCACGGTGGAGCAGGCCCTCAAGGCAGCCGACAAGGTCATCGCCAACGCCAGATCCGAGCACAGTTCGTCAGGACAGCATGTAACCAGGGCCTTGGAGGACATCGGATCGGCAGTACGCGGAGCACGCCGGGAACTCAAAGAGAACAAACCGGTCGGTAGCATTACCTACGACTTCCAGCGGAAAGTCCATGCAGCGGCCCGCGGCATCGTCACCGTGGACGTGGCTTCTCTCCAGGCTGACATGGAGGAGATCGAGCGTCTTTCAGGGATCGCCCCCTCAGGCGGATTCATTGACGATAACGCCATTGACCGGCTGGCCCAGCGTGACTGGTCTCCTCTCGGTGCGATCGGTTCGGTCCGCAAGATCGTCCAGGCGTTGGATGTGGACCGGTCCGATGAGGCCCTTCCCGTGATGCCCATGGCTACAAATTCCGTTACCGAGGACATGGCCACCTGTATGCATCTGCACGCTGCAGGGTGGGACAGCGTCTACCACCACGAAATCCTCGCCAAAGGCCTGGCCCCCGAGGACCTCAAAACGATGCTGACCCAGCGGTTGCGTTGGGCCCAGGGCACCATGCAAGTGTTCCTCCGCGAGAACCCGCTCCTCCAACGAGGGCTCAAAGCAGGTCAGCGACTGATGTACTTCGCCACCATGTGGAGCTACCTCTCCGGCTTCGCGGCTGTTGTTTACATTGCGGCCCCCATCATCTTCCTGTGCTTCGGGGTCATGCCGGTGGACGCGTTCAGTTCCGACTTCTTCGCCCGCCTCGTGCCTTTCCTGATCCTCAATCAGCTCCTGTTCTTCGTCGCGGCCCGGGGCAGGAAAACCTGGCGCGGCCAGCAGTACAGCCTTGCGCTCTTCCCGGTCTGGATCAAAGCATGTACGACGGCGGCAGGGAACGTTCTGTTCGGTCGTGACCTGGGCTTCGCCGTCACGCCGAAAACCCGGCAGGACGGGGGACCGCCCTGGTCCCTGATCCGTCCCCAACTGGTTGCCATCGCGGCCTTGGTGTTCGCCGCCGTGCTGGGCCTGGTCCGGATGTTTACCGGACTCGGCGCCCCCGCGGGAACCCTCGTCAACATTGGCTGGGTGGTTTATGACCTGGTGATCCTCAGCGTGATTATCCGTGCTGCGTTCTACAGTGGATTTACTCCCCCGAAAGAGGCTGTAGCCCATGGCAATTGACACGATTGACGACTACATAGCCTCCCAGCCTGCAGAAATGCAGGAGATCCTTCGGGAAGTCCGCAGGCGGGTCCATGAAGCAGTGCCTGGGGCAGGGGAGATGATCAGCTATGGAATACCCACCATCACGCTCGAGGGCCACTACGTGGTGTACTTCGCAGCTTGGAAGCACCATTTGTCCGTCTACCCCGTTCCGCACGGAGACGAAGATCTTCGGGCAGAAATTGAGCCCTATCTGAGCGGGAAAGGCACTCTGAAGTTTCCGCTGGGGAAGCCGGTTCCGTACGACCTGATCGCGAACGTCGCAGCTCAGCTCGCGGCAGAACGCCAAGGCAGGATGTAGCAC
This sequence comes from Arthrobacter rhizosphaerae, assembly GCF_023062595.1. GTDB lineage: Bacteria > Actinomycetota > Actinomycetes > Actinomycetales > Micrococcaceae > Arthrobacter > Arthrobacter rhizosphaerae. The sequence continues at coordinate 83,628 of NZ_JALLAN010000002.1, read as the reverse complement.
CCCTCCCTAGGTCCGTCAGCTATTCTGATGGCAGTGTTATTTCAATTTTCTCTGTGACCCAGAATCCACCTAGGGATTCCAGTTCGCTCCGTGGAGGAGCGATGATTCCGTGCGCCCTGCGAGGGGAACTCCAATCGAGTTCCTTTGCTCCCAGGCCCAACACCGAACTCACCACTGGAAGATCACATGAAAACAACACTTGGAAGCTCCGCCGAGCCATCTTCACCTGCCCTCGAACGGCAATCCCTGCGCCCTGACTGCGCGAACTGCTTTGCCCTCTGCTGTACGGCCTTCGGATTCTCGCGTTCCGCGGATTTTGCACTGGACAAACCAGCGGGCTCGCCGTGCCAAAACCTGGCGTCCGATTTCTCCTGCACCATCCATGACCGCCTTCGCCCCAGGGGATTCCGAGGCTGCACGGTCTTTGACTGCTTCGGGGCCGGCCAGAACGTGTCGCAGGGCTTCTTCGCCGGAAAGAGCTGGCTTGAACGTCCCGAAACAAGAGACGGGATGTTTTCAGCATTCAAAGCCGCCCGGCAGCTGCATGAGATGCTCTGGTATCTGGCCGAGGCCCAATCACGAACCTTCGATCCTGACTTATCAGCTGGTGCCGGACAGCTGAGAGCTACGATCGAACATTCGGTCAGCGGCGAGCTGTCCGCGCTCCTCTCACTGGATCTTCAGGAGCTTCACGCCCAGGTGAGGACATTACTGATGGAGGTAAGCGAAGAAGTACGGGCTTCCTACTTCGCGGCAGGCGATGATCATCTGGGCTCCGAGCTAAAAGCAGGAGCGGATCTGATGGGCAGGAATCTTAAATCCCGGCGCTTATGCGGGGCAGACCTGAGAGGGGCTTACCTCATCGCGGCTGATCTGCGGGGCAGTGATCTGGCAGGTGTGGACCTGCTTGGCGCGGACTTAAGGGATGCGCGGCTTGAAGGCGCTGATCTGTCCAAAGCCCTGTATGTGACGCAGCCGCAGCTCAATGCCGCACGAGGCAGCTGCGCAACCCTTCTCCCCTCGGATCTGACAATGCCCTCGTATTGGCACGGATGAGCAACCGGCCAGCGCAGGAGATCTAACTCTGAAGTAGCTGTACCAAGTCAGCGGCGGTGGCCTGATCTGTGACCAATTCGGAGATCATGCCGCCGCTGATGGCAGCAGCAATCGGCGCGATCTTGTGCCTGCCAACGGCGACGGCTATCCGTCGCGGGATCTGACGCAGTTCACCAAACCTGATTCCGAGCACCGCAGGCGCATGGGCATGCACCAGCGACCCGTCAGCCCGAATGAAATGTCCGCAAAGATGGCCGACTGCACCCTGGGCAGCGAGAACCTGAAGCTGCTGCACGGTGACAGGGCTGTAGACGCCGGTTCCATCGAAACGCTGCATGGATCCAACTCCCACCAGCGCCACGTCACATTGCCGGCCGAGGTGCAGGGAATCCTGGACCAACGCGGAATCCAATGCGGCATCCCTGGCGGAGCCGGACCTGTAGACAAAAGCGGCCGGAAGCGGCCTGAAAACAGCGTCAAGACGCGCAGCCATCAGCTGCGCCGTGTTCGGCCCGCTGCCCTCCCCCGCTCTGGCGCCGTCACCTGATCGGCCTCCGTCTCCTGATCTCCCGGCGGCGAGGCAGCCCAGAAGGTCGACCACTGTGAGGTCAGGACGGTGGGCCTCAGCCAGGGAGTCCGCCACCATGGAGAGGGAACGGCTGGATGCCACTCCGAGCAGACCAACACCAGTGAGCTGCGATTCCAGATACCGGGCGGCAACGTAGCCCAGCCTGCTTGAAGTCCCGTAGAGCGCGCGGGGTTTGTTTGTGGCCACCACGCACCGGCGGAGCCCTGTCCGCCGTCGTAATTCCGTTTCGAGTTCCCGGACGCGGTCCACTGGCGGGCCAACCCGGATTTGGACAACGCCGCGTGCGCGCGCCTCCGCGAGGAGGCGCGACACACTGGGGCGCGAGAGGTGCTCGACGGCGGCAATATCGTTCTGCAGCATGCCATTCATGAAGTAGCGGCGGGCCACCCGTTCCAGGAGCGCGTCGTGAAGATCTTCCTCCGCCCGGCCCATTGCCTGTTCAGCCCACAGGTGTCAGCGCGGCGGTGTGGCCGCGGATAGCCCCAGGGTGTTCCGGATCAGCTCCACGGCCTCCTCGACCGTCAGTTCGGCCGGAACCCGGAGGTGGGCCTCGTCAGCCTGGGGCGGTTCCAGCGTGGCGAGCTGGGATGCGAGAAGCGTTGCGGGCATAAACTCGTGCTCCCGCGCCTCGAGCCGGCTGGCGATTAATTCCGCTGCGCCGTCGATGTAGATCAGGAGCAGGTCGGGCACCTGAGTGCGCAGCAGATCCCGGTAGGAACGTTTGAGCGCTGAGCAGGCGACGACGCTCGGCTGGCCCTTGCTGACTCCGTCCGCAATGGTCGCCGCCACCACGTTCAGCCAGGGAATCCTGTCCTCATCGGTGAGCGGAGTGCCCGCGGCCATCAGCGCCTTGTTGGACGCTGGATGGAGGTCATCGGCGTCGATAAAGGGGAGCCCCAGGCTTTGCCCAAGGGCGCTTCCCAGGACGCTTTTGCCGCTGCCGGACACGCCCATGACCACCATGGGACGGATAGCGGTCACGGCGACACCTCGACTGCTGAGGATTCCGGCGCGAAGCTCAGCAGCACCTTGCCCGACGCGGCGGAGTTCTTCGCCGTTTCGAATGCTTCAAGGCCTTGCTCCAGCGGGAAGACGTGGGTGATGACCGGGTCCACGAACAGGGACCCGTCGGCCAGTGCGGCAATGACGTCGTCGATCTCGTCATTGAACCTGAACGATCCCAGCAGTTCAAGCTCCCGCGTGATGGCCAAGGAAATCAGCACTGGCTGGGGCCCGGAGGGCAGCAGGCCAACCATCACCACTTTCCCGCCACGAACGGCACCCTTGATGGCCGAGGCCAGGCCGTGATGGCTGCCGGAGGATTCAATAACGACGTCGGCCTCCACCTCGGCGATCGCCTCAGCATCTCCTGCCTCAAGCACTTCATCAGCCCCGACTGCCTGTGCAATCTCGAGGGGTTTGCGGTGCATGTCCACGGCCACAATCCGGGCTGCTCCGGCACGCTTGAGCACTGCGACTACCAGCGCCCCGATGGGACCGCTGCCGATCACCAGGGCAGTCTTGCCGCGGACATCGCCGGCCCGTGACACCGCGTGCCATGCAACGCTGGCGGGTTCCACCAGGGACGCCGTCTTGAGATCCAGGCCGGAGGGAAGGACCCGCAGCATCCGGGAAGGCAGGTTCGCGTAGCGGCTGAACGCACCGTCCGTGTGCGGAAACCGTGCGGCGCTGCCAAGGTAGGTGCACCCCGGTGAGAGGTTGGGCCGGTCCTCCGGATACCTGACGACGCCGGGACCGGTGCCCGGTCCCGGCGTCGCCGGGTGCACAGCAACAGCGGAGCCCTCTGCTGGACCTGTTCCGTCTGCTCCAGCACGGACCACCACGCCCACGATTTCGTGCCCCAGCACCATCGGTGCCTTGAGGACCGACTCCCCGGCTGCACCATGCAGCCAATAGTGCAGGTCCGAGCCGCAGATGCCGCCATAAGCTATTTCGACGACAGCCTGATCGGGTTGGGGTGGTGCGAGGGGGATGTTTTCGATCCGGAGGTCGCCGGCGGCGTGTGCGACGACGGCGGGTCCCGTTTCGGGAAGACCGGTCAAGGGAGCGCTCGGGGAAAGTCCGGTGGAAGTGTTCATCAGACCACCACCGTCATTCCGCCGTCGATGAAAATGGTCTGGCCGTTGACGAAGTTTGAACCGTCAGAGGCCAGCCACACAGCCGGGCCGGCGAGGTCCTGCACAGTGCCCCAGCGGTGGGCCGGAGTCCTGCCCAGGATCCAGGAGTTGAACTGTTCATCGTCCACCAGGTTCTGGGTCATCTCGGTGTGGATATAGCCCGGCGCGATGCCGTTGATCTGGAGCCCTGAAGCCGCCCACTCCGCCGTCATGGCGCGGGTGAGGTTCCGCAGCCCTCCCTTGGCCGCGATGTACGGCGCAATCGTGGGGCGGGCCAGATCGGTCTGGACGGAGCAGATGTTAATGATCTTGCCGTGACCCCTGGGGATCATGAAGCGCGCAGCTTCGCGGCCCACGAGAAAGGCGCTGGTGAGGTCCGTGGTGATGACCCGCTCCCAGTCCTTGACGTCCAGGTCGAGCATGGCGACGCGGTGCTGGATTCCGGCATTGTTGACCAGGATTTCGAGCGGGCCCACGTTTTCTTCCACCCAGGCCACACCACGTGCCGCTTCGGTGTCCTTCGTGACGTCAAAAGCGCAGCTGTGGATCCGGCCTGGAGCAAAATCGGCAGCCATCGCGGCTTCTGCTGCCTTGAGCCGCTCCTCGTTGATACCGTTCAGCACCACCGTGGCGCCGGCGTCGGCCAGTGCTCGGGCGAGCGCGTTGCCGATCCCCCGGCTTGATCCCGTCACCAGGGCAGTGCGCCCGGTCAGGTCAAAAAGTGAACTCATGGTGTTGTCTCCTGAACAGTATCGATAACGTCCGTGCTGGTTCCGGCTGTGCTGGTTCCGGCAACGGGAGTGCTGAGGTTTGCAATAGTCTGCCGCACTACGGCCAGATCAAGATCGCCCAGGCCTTGCGCCTTAAGTTCTGCGTAGAGTTCGACGCCGGCGGACGCCATCGGTACGACGGCGTCCACTGCGGCGGCACTCTCCAGCACAAATGACAGGTCCTTGTGCATGAACTTGGCCGGTCCGGTGGGTGCGTAGTCCTTGGCTGCAAGCCGGGGGCCGACAAATTCGAGAACGCGGCTCGCCGCCAGCCCTCCTGACAGCACCTCGAAGAGCGCACCGACGTCCATGCCCGAGCGTTCCGCGAGTTCGGCAGCCTCGGCGAGCGCCGCCGTCGTGGTTCCCACAATCAGCTGGTTGCATGCCTTTGCGAGGGATCCGGCCCCGAGTTCGCCGAGCCGCTTCACAGTGGTTCCCATGGCCTCGAAAACGGGCAGTAGCCGGGCAAAGTTTTCCTCGGAACCGCCTGCCATAATGGCCAGGTTCCCGCGTTGCGCCCCTTCCGTGCCGCCACTCACCGGCGCGTCGAGCACCGTGGCGTTTCCGGCGCTCGCTTCGGTCACAGCGAGGCCGAAGGCCTGCACGCCCACGGGCGACACACTGCTCATGACCACCACAAGCGTTCCCGGTTCAGGCGGCGCCAGCCTCCACTCATCCAGGAGCCCGGACGCCGCCTCCTCGATGAAGGACAGGTCCGGAAGCATGAAGATGATCACCGGCTGGTCCCGGAGGTCCGCCACGCTCGCAGCGCTGGCTCCACCGAGCTGCACAAACTCATCGACGGCTGCTGTGGAGCGGTTCCAGGCCGTGACGGCCCAGCCTGCCTTGAGGAGGTTCGCGGCCATGGGGGCACCCATCAGCCCCAGCCCGACGAAGCCGGCACAGCGTGCCGTATGGGTCACCGGAGTGACCTTGCTCTTCGCCGGGCCAGGGGCCTGCGGGTTGTTATCGTGGTTCAATTTCCAACCTTGGTTCCCGGGCCGAGGCCCGTATTTGCTGTGTAACGCTTACGTTCCAGGGACTTGCCCGGGACTACTTGCCCCAGATCTTGAGGTAGGCGTCCTGGTAACCTACCGGATCCCACGCATCCGTTGCCGTGGTGTTTTCCTTGGTGGAGACGTGGATCTGCGGGACATAGCCGCTGGCGGGCTGGTTGTTGAATGCCCGGTTCAGCTCATCCACAATCTGCCAGCCCTCGGACTTCAGCGGGGACGGCACGGTGGCCGTTTGGTACTCGCCGGCCTTGATGCGCTGGAGTGCTGAGGAGTCGCCGTCGCCGGCCCCTACGTTGAAGGGAGCGCCGTCGGCCTTCACTCCCCCGGCACGCAGGGCCGCTGCCGCGTTCTCGTAGTAGACGTCGTTGATGGCCACGGAGTAGGTCCAGGCCTCGTTGTGCTTGCTCAGCAGGGAGGAGACCTCCTGGGGCATCCGCGCGCTTACATCGGAGAGCGGAACGTTGTCGTATTCCAGGACCTTGATCCCGGAGCACGTTTCCAGTTCCTTCTTGATCATCTGCGATTTCCCCTCAGCGAAGGGGATGGAGGAGTCAGTGAAAATCACGACGCCGGCATTGCCGTTGGATTTGGCGATAACAAAGTCGGCACTGATCTTGGCAACGTCCTCAACCTTGGTGGTGATGTTGGTGAAGAGCAGAGGGTCGGTGCTGGGGCCGGGGGTGGAAAGAGCCTGCCAGGCTGCGAGCGGGATCTTGGCGGCGTTGGCCTCGGCAACCTGGGCGGCAGTGGTCTTGGGATCAAATCCGCCGATCACGACGCCGTCGGGCTTGGTGGTGAGGGCCTGGCTGAATGCGCTCTGGATACCGGCCGGGGTCCCGAGCCCGTCGATGACCTTGACGTTCCAGCCGATGGCGGCCGCGGCCTCCTGCAGGCCCTTGGCAACACCGGCCACGCCGGGGTTGGTCATGGACTGGGCAACGTACACCAGGGTTTTCCCGTCGACGGCCTTGGGGCCCGATGTGGGGCCGTCCCACGCGGCGTCCGACTTGCTGGCCGTGTCTATGGCCTTCTTGGCGGATGCGACGACGTCGGTGCAGCCGCTTTCTGCTGAAGCTGCGGTTGCGCCGGCGGCAGCAGACTCAGAGGAGCCGCTGGTGCAGGCGGTGAGCCCCAGGGCCATGATGGCACCGGCCGCAAGCAGCAGTCGGGGAGCAGAGTTGGACATGGTGGAGCCTTTCAGTCAGTGGGAATTGCCTGAGGTGGTTCTTGTTGAGAGGTGTGTCAGAGAGAGGTCGTGGCAGGGGCGGGTGCTGCGGAGGGAGCTGGTTTGGGCTCCAGTGCGGCGGTACTGGAGGGACCTCCGGGAGCCGGGAACCCGTCGTCGCCCGCTCCGGGAAGGGTGGGCGGCGGGGCGGCCACGGCGCCGGCCCGGAGTTTGCGCCGGGCCGAGTAACCGGCCAGGCCGACGGCGATGAGCAGGGTGACGCCGTTGAACAGCGGGGTGACCCAGAACTGGGCTCCGAGCTGCGAGATCCCGGCGAGGCCGATAGCAAGGGTGATGACCGCAACCAAGGTACCGATCACGTTGGCGCGGCCCGGCTTGATGGCCGTTGCTCCCAGTAACGCTCCCACAAAGGCGGGCAGGAGGTAGTCCATGCCAACGCTGGGGTTACCGATCTGCTGCTGTGAAGCGAGAAGCACACCGGCAACTCCGGTAACCACGGCGGAGAAGGCGAACGCGTAGATGGAGTACCGCTTGGTGGGGATGCCGATCAGCGCAGCGGCCCGGGGGTTGGAACCAAGCACGTAGAAGTAGCGTCCCAGGGGCAGGCGTTCGAACAGGATCCAGAGGATCACGGCGACCACCAGCAGGTACACGGCAACGATGGGGACGCCGGCAATCTTCGAATCGTAGAGGTCCTTGAAGGAGACAGGCAGTCCGCCGTCGCCGGGAACAACGCGTGCACCGTTAGTAATGGCTCCGGTGATGGCGTAGAGCACCGTTCCGGTTCCAAGGGTTGCCACGAAGGAGTCGATCTGGCCGAACTCCACCAGCAGTCCGTTGACGACGCCCACCAACGCCATCACTCCGATGGCTACGAGTGCTGCCAAACCCCACGGCATGTTGCCGTCGACGATGAGCTTGAGGACGATCACGTGGGAAAGCCCCAGCCCGTAGCCGATGGACAGATCGAACTTTCCGGTGGCGATGGGGATCATGGCGCCGAGTGCCAGCAGGGCCGGGATGGCCTGGTTGCTGAGGATTGCGTTGAAGTTCCGGCCCGACAGGAACGTCTGGGGAAGGATCAGGGCAAACACCGCGAACAGGACCACCAGGATCACTACGAGTCCGTAGGGTCCCAGGAGGTGGGCGGCACCGCCGCGTTGGCGGTTGGTCTTTAGCTGGTTCATGTGAGGATTACTCCGAAGTCAGAGCAGCACCGGAGGCCGCCGCGGTGAGGTTTGCAATGGACAGCTCGGCGCCGGACAACTCGGCTGTGACTGTTCCCTGGACAAAAACGAGTGCCCGATGGCAGACGTTGGCGACTTCTTCGAAGTCTGTGGAGATCATCAGGACGGCAAGCCCGCCCGCAAGTGACTCCTCCAGGAGGGTGTAGATGTCGGCTTTCGCGCCGACGTCCACCCCCGCCGTCGGTTCCTCAAGGATGATGAGCTTTCGCCTGGTGCTCAGCCAGCGGCCGATCATGATCTTCTGCTGGTTGCCGCCCGAAAGCGTGGCGATGGCCACCTCCGTGAGCGCCGGCCTGACCCCGTACCGTTCCACGAGTTCGGCGGCCAGCTTCCGTTCGGTCTTGGGGCTGGTCCAGGCGAAAGGGTTCTTGGAGCGGATGGCGGGGTTGGGAAGGAAGTTCTCCCGGAGGGTCAGCTCAGGGGCACAGCCCTCTTCCATCCTGTTGCTGGTAACGAAGCCGACGCCTGAGTCAACAGCTTCCGACGGCGTCCGCGGCTGGTAGTCCTTGGAATCGAGCTTCACCCTGCCCGAGGTGATCCTGCACGCCCCGGCCAATGCCCTTCCTAGTTCCATGTGTCCGGCACCGGTCAGCCCCACCATTCCGACGACTTCGCCGGCGTGGACTGTAAAGGAGACAGCTTGGGTCTGCGAGGTGGTCAGCTCATGCACCTCCAGCCGCTGGACGTCCTGCTGGACGCCGCTGCCGGAGGAGTAGCTGACGGGCTTGCGGCCGACAATATCCACCACGAGCTCGCGAGGAGACTTCTGGGCAATGGGTCCGCTGTGGATCAGGCGGCCGTCACGCAAGACTGTGACGGTATCTGAAATGGCGAACACTTCGTCGAGCCGGTGGCTGACGTAAAGGAGCCCGTGGCCCTGGCTCCGCAGCTTTTCCAGCACGTCGAAGAGCCGGCGGGAATCTGCTGCGGGAAGGCTTGCGGTTGGCTCGTCCAAGACGATCACCGAGGCGTTGGAGGCCAGAGCCCGGGCGATTGCCACCAGCGACTTGTCCGCCCGGCTCAATTCGGAGACGTAGCGGTCAGGTTCCAGGTGGGACGCCACTGTCTGAAGGGCCTCGGCGGCGTCGTCACGCACCTGGCGCCAGGAGATGAAACCCCCGGAGCGGCCAAACCCGGTGCTCAGGGCAATGTTCTCGGCGATGGTCATGGAGTCCACCAGGCCGAGGTCCTGATGGATGAAGGCCATGTTGGCCGTGGCTTCGGGGGTTCCGAGGGCGTGCCCGGCCACCGTGATGCGGCCGCTGGTGGGCGTGTAGAGCCCGGAAAGAATCTTGATAATGGTGGACTTGCCGGCCCCGTTCTGGCCGAGCAGTGCATGGATGCTGCCTGCTTCCAGTGTGAGGTTGACGTCCTGTAGAGCTGCGTTCACTCCGAACCGCTTGGACAATTCTTCAATGTGAATCAGCGGCATCGAGGGAGGGTTGAGTCCCATGTTCGCTCCTTGCAGCCCCAGTGCTGCGTAAATTTCTGGGTGGTCACCAATGACCTGCTGACCAATATCCTGTACTACGACCAACATGTTGGTCAAGAGTGGATTGCCAGTCGGTCGCTACGTGTCTTCGAGATGGGAGCTTCGGGAGCAGGAAAAGCGGGGAAATCCGGGCACTCTTGGTCTAACCGCCCCAGTCAGCTGGGGCAGTCGGCCATAGGTTCTAGGGGAGTGACGAGCTAGAGGGAGTGTGAACTGAGGGGATTGGCCAGGGCGCGGGCAATCTGCTGCAGCTCGCCCACAATGTCCTCATGCTTCAGCTCGTCGGCACGGGCCTTGAGGAGCGTCGCGCTGATGGCGAATTGGGCCGGTTTGCCAGGGATGTCCACCACTGGGACCGAAAAGCAGACAACGCCAACAGTGGTCTCTTCGTCGTCCATGAAGTAGCCGCGGCGCCGGGACGCCTGCAGTTCGGCCAGCAGTTCCGGGACGCTCGTCAAAGACTTCGGCGTGAAGGCGACAAAGGACTTGCCACGGTAACGGTCCTCCACTACCGCGTCAGGAAGCGTGGCAAGTACGGCTTTTCCGGTCGCCGTGACGTGGGCAGGGTAGCGGTCGCCGATGTTTGCCGTCAGCCTGATGGGGTTGGTTCCTTCATAGCGGGCAAGGTAAAGGACGTCGGTTCCGTCGAGCAACGCGAGCCTGGCCGCCTCGCGGGAAATGAGCTTGGAGCGGCGGCAGAGAGCGTAAAACTCGGAGAGCTGGTCCGCTGAGCGGAGATAGTCCCCGGCCAGGGACAGGATGCGCCGGCCCAATGTAAACCGGCCATCCGAGCGCCGCAGCATGCCTTCACCCTCCAGGGCTGCAACGATGTTGGCCGTGGAGGACTTGGCCAGATCCATCGACTTGGCAATCTCCGGCACGCTGACGCCAGCCTGTCCCGCCTCGGCGATGAGGTCAAGGATGGCCATAGCCCGGGTAATGGCAGGCACGGAACTTTGTGTGCCTGCAGTAGTCTCTGTCGTCATGTTTCGCTTCCCCTAATCCAAGATATTGACTTTCGGCCAGTATATTGGCTTATCATTGCCGAGTCACCCCCTCCCATCTCCTTCTCAGGACCGGTGGCATCTCATGTGGCCGTCTGGCCTTCCTGTTGGAGGCAACAGACCGGGTTCCAGGACGGTCCCTAAATTTCAAGGAGTACACCGTGTGTGCGGAAGACATCAGCGCAACCTCACTCTATCGAGAGCCGGCCAATAACGGGCCAGCCGTGGACAAAGCCCGCTTCGAGGAGGTCTTCGAAGAGGTAAAAACCTGGGGCACGTACAGCAATCCGTCTGCGGGGGCCTGGCAAGCCGTAACTCCTGCCTCCGTGGTGGAAGCAGCATCCCTGGTCCGCAGCGGGCGGGTGGTTCCTACTGCCTTGCCCTGGAATACGGTGAGCGGGCCCTCCAATGCCAATCCGGCCCTCCACTACATGACGGATCTCGGTGTCCGTGAGGCGCCGGAACCGTCCTGTAACAAGGACTTCATCGGCGTCGACTATCACGGCAAGGCCGTCAGCCATCTGGACGCGCTGAGCCACATCGCCTACAAGGGCCTGCTCTATGAAGGGCAGACCTCCAAGGACGTGGTCACCGCCACCGGCGCCGATTTCGGCTCCGTCAGCGCACTCGGCTCACTGGTAACCCCCGCCGTACTGCTGGACTTCACTGTCCTCTTTGACGTGCCGTGGCTCGAGCCCGGCACCGCGATCCGTGCCTCCGACATTCTTGAAGCGGAGGCAAAGCTTGGAGTGAAGATCACAGCCGGCGATGCGGTTCTGATCCGCACGGGACACTTCCGGCGCGCAGCCGAACTGGGAATCTGGGACTCCTCGGACCTGAGCGCGGGCCTTCACGTTGACTGCATGCCGCTGCTGGCAGAGCGCGGGATCAGTGTCCTGGGCGGCGACGGCGATTCCGACGTTAGGCCCTCGCCCACCCCCGGCATCCACTCCCCCATCCATATCCTGGCGATCACGGCAATGGGTCTGCCCCTCCTTGACAACCTCGACCTCGAACCTCTCGGTGCGGCCTGCGCCGAGGAGGACCGCTACCGCTTCATGTTTGTGGTGGCTCCCCTCAACATTCCCCGCGGCACAGGTTCGCCCGTTAACCCTTTGGCGGTCTTCTAATGACATTCACCGTGGGCATTTCCCCTGATTTCCTTGACCCCGCCGGACGGAACGTCTGGGGCGATATCGGCCTCGCCGGACTCGACGACGCAGGCCTGGACTGGGAGTATATGCAGGATTCGGCGGCAGCCCTGACGCCGGCGCAGATGGAGCGCTACGATGCGATCCTGTACGCCGCCCCCGCCGTGACGGCGGAATCCTTCGGCGGAGTAGCCAATCCCCCACTGATCCTGGCCCGGTTCGGCGTCGGATTCGACGCCGTCGACCTCAAGGCGTGCACGGCCGCCGGGACGGTGGCAACCATCACTCCCGACGGCGCCCGCGGACCGGTTGCGACCGCCACATTGTCCATGCTGCTCTCCGTGATGCACCACACCGTGACCAAGGACCGCCTGGTCCGGGAACAGCGCTGGGATCTGCGTGAGGGATTCATGGGGACGGGCTTGTCAGGGAAGACGGTTGGCCTCCTCGGCGTCGGCAACACCGGCGGAGAACTGATCCGCCTGCTCCAGCCGTTTGGCGTCCGCTGCGTGGGGTACGATCCCTTTTGCCCGCCGGAACGCGCGGCCGAGCTCGGCGTCGACCTTATGGGGCTGGAAGACGTGGCCGCCTGCTGCGACGCGCTGATTGTGATGGCAGTCCTGACCGACCAGACCCGGCACATTGTTAACGCCGCCATCCTGGAACGGATGAAACCCACCGCCGTCGTCATTAACATGGCGCGCGGTCCCATCATCAACGAGCCGGACCTGATTGCGGCCCTGGTCAGCGGCACAATTGCCGGCGCCGGGCTGGACGTGTTCGAAGAGGAGCCCGTAGCCAACGAACTCATCGGCCTGCCCAACGTGACGCTGTCCCCTCATTGCCTGTCCTGGACGGACGAGATGTCGCTGGGAAACGGCGGCAGCTGCGTCCGCGCCATCGTTGATGTGGCCAATGGCCGCACACCTGAGTTTGTGATCAACCGGGAAGTCCTGGAAGCGGCCGCATTCAAAAACCGCCTGAGCCTGCGTGCCACCTAACACAGGCGTTGTGCCCCCCCCAACTGGGTAGCAGTAGGTGTTGTTTTGAGCCCTCAAAAGCACATCTACTGCTACCTACTTCGAGTTGATTCCCCGGGCCAGATCATTGTGAAGGAATTCAAGAGTGAAACGTGCCATGAGTTTGGTGGACGGCAAGGACTGGGATGCCACGGAATTCGGGGCCAGGGAAGAATCCTGGCGCAGATCCCGGCGTGAGCACTTGACATGCCTTGCCTGCGGGGAACCAGCGTTCTTCCGCGCGGAGTCCGGTGACCGGCGGCCCACCTTCGGGGCGCGTCACAACAGCACCTGCACTTTTGTGGTGCGGGCTCCGTGGAGTGTTTTCAAGTACCTGCAATAGCCGACGACGGCGGGTTGCCGCCAATATCACCAAGGAGACTCCTTGCGCCTCGCAAGAATTAAGACACCCGCCGGGCCGCAGTTTGCTGTGGAGCGCGATGGCAACTGGGATCACGTGAACGATCTGTTCGCGGACACCTTGAGCTTCACCGGCGGTTCCACACCCGAGGCGGAGGCGGTTTTCCTGGCTCCGGTGCGGCCCGCCGTCGTCGTGGGTATTGCCCATAACCTGACCATCAACAATCACCCTTTACCCATCCAGGCATGGCATAAGTCAGTGCACACAGTGGCCAACCCGCAGGATGTGATCGTGGCTGCCCGGGACAGGGGCACGGTCAATGTCGAAGGTGAGCTCGCCGTCGTCATCGGGAAAAGCGCAACCTCGCTTAACGCAGAGAACGCCCTCGAGCATGTTCTGGGGTTCACCTGCGTCAACGACGTCACCAATGTGGACCAGGGGGCCGTGGATGAGCGGAACTTCCAAGGGAAGGCCGGGGTCAATTACACACCCCCGGGCCCATGGATCGAAACCGACCTGCCGGATCCGGACCTGGTGGGCATCGACGTCGCCGTTAATGGGGAAATCCGTGCAAAGTCCGGCACTTTCAACCTGCCCTCCTCTGTGGTGGACTGCCTCGTCTACGTCACATCGTGGCTGACGCTGGAACCGGGAGACGTGGTGATGACCGGTGCGCCGGGCACAGCCGTGGCGGTGCAGCCGGGTGACCGTGTGGAGATCAGCCTCGGAGGATTGGGAAGCCTCCGCAACACGGTGGCATAGGGGTCCACCGAAGAAAAGGCAGCCTGACCTCTTGAACCTCCGCCTTGCACGTGTGAGTATAAGCCCGAGCGGGATAACGATTTCCCGCCCTCTCGGGTCTCACAAATCAAGTCCTCAGTGCTGCGGACGGGTGTTCTACTCGGGTGAGTGCATTTGCGTGCCTCCTTCCCCGTTCCCTTCCCTCGCTGTATTGCTGTGAGGCGCCGCGGGTTTGGGCCCCTGCCAGAGCGACGGCGTCGTCGTCCCGGTGTCCGATCGGCTCATTTCTCAGGAATTCCCTAGCGAACGGAAGTCAATGACGACGAATTATCGCCACCTTCAGTCATCCCCCAGTGCTGTTTCACGCAGATCCTTCATCACTGGTGCCTCCCTTGCTGTACCCCTTGTAGCGGCCGGTGCGGCCGGCGCCTCCTGGGCCAAGCCCAAGCCCGGCCCCATTCCGCAAGCGACAGTCTCTCTTGGAGCGTCCAAGTATGCGCATCCAGGCATGGTCCATACACTGGCTGACGTCGAGGCGATATCGTTGCGCGTGGCCGACAGTGCCCAGCCCTGGCTGGGAGGCTGGAACCGTCTCGTGGCGAACGGCCGCTCCGGTTCCGGGTGGCAGCCGCGCCCGGTGGAGACAGTCGTCCGCGGCGGCGATGGCTCAAACTACGGGCCGTTGTTCGCGGATATCCACGCCGCGTACCAGAACGCCCTGCGGTGGCGGATCTCCGGCGAGGCCGCTCATGGCGCGGCTGCCGTGCGGATCCTCAATGCCTGGTCAGGGACGTTAACCACAGTGACCGGCAACGCCGACCGCTTCCTGGCCGCAGGCATCTACGGCTACCAGTTCGCGAACGCCGCCGAGCTGGTGCGGGACCATCCGGACTTCGAGTTCGAGCGGTTCCGCGGCATGCTGCTGAACATTTTCCACCCGATGAACGAGCATTTCCTCACCAATCACAATGGTGCTGTCATCACGAACTACTGGGCCAACTGGGACCTGTGCAACATGGCCTCGGTCCTGGCCATCGGTATTTTCGCGGACCGCGACGACCTGGTGGACCGCGCTGTTACGTACTTCCAGAGCGGCGCGGGCAACGGCTCACTGCCGAACGCCGTACCCTACGTCTACGAGGATGAGGGCCTGGCCCAGTGGCAGGAGAGCGGCCGCGACCAGGCACACAGCATTATGGGCATCGGCCTCATGGGCGCCTTCTGCGAAATGGCCTGGAACCAGGGCATCGACTGCTACGGGCACGATAACAACCGCTTCCTCAAGGCGGCCGAGTACGTCGCGAAATACAACCTCGGCAACGACGTCCCGTTCACCCCGTACACCTGGCAGTCCGGCCCCTTGAGCACCGCCGCCCACGCAGGCTGGCAGACCCAGACCGTCCCCGGTGAGGGCGGACGCGGGCAGGGCCGGCCGGTATGGGATCAGGTTCTGGGACACTACTCCGGCCGCAAGGGCCTCAGCACCCCCTGGGTCAGCCAGATCGCTGCCACCCTGCGGCCCGACGGCGGAGGCGGCGACTACGGCCCCAACTCCGGAGGGTATGACGCCCTGGGTTTCGGCACCCTTATGCAGTACCCGGCCCAGACCGGCAGGCGCGTCTCCCGGCTGCAAAGCTTCAATGTGCCAGACCGCTACATTCGGCACTCCGGTTCAACGGTCCGCCTCGAACTCCCGACGTCGCCGGTCAAGGACTCACAGTTCCGGGTAGTCCTCGGGCTGGCCAGTCAGGCGGACGGTCGCATCTCGTTCGAGTCGGTGGATATGCCCGGCTACTTCCTGCGCCACTGGAACTACCAATTCAGCCTGGTCCAGAATGACGGTTCCGCTATCTTCAAGGCAGACGCGACCTTCCTCCCTGTAGCGGGGCTGGCGCACAACTACCTGACATCGTTCCGGTCGCACAACTATCCGGACCGCTACATCAGGCACAGTAACTACAGCCTCAGCCTGACGACCATCGCGAACGACCTCGACCGTTCCGATGCAACGTTCCGGATGGTGGACTGAGGCGGGTCGCGGACTAAGCGATACTGCCTCGCGGCGGTTACTTAGGAACTCACCTGTGCAGTCTGTGGATCAGGAATAGAAATGGCTGCGCCACAAGTCGCAACAGGCCCACTGTCACCACGAGCAGAACGAAGAGCAGTAGACCCGGGAGGAAGTAAAGGAACACCGCGATGAGAGTCGCGAGGTATCCGGCGAGGTAGCCGACGATTGTGGCTTCGTCCATTTGGACTCCCTGATCAACGGCCGTGTTATCGGCAAGTGGGTGATGCTGCTGGCTCCCTTTGCAGCTTCGGGTGAAGTGGTCCCCGGCCTTATTGGCCGGGGACCACTGCGTTTCCGTCTTTTAGGCGGCGGTTTTAGGCGGCGCTGATCTGCTGCTGCTTGCCCTTGGACTCAATTTCAATCTTGCGGGGTTTCGCTTGTTCGGCAACAGGGATCCGTACAGTCAGGACGCCGCCGTCGTACGTGGCCTTGACGTTCTCGGTGTCCAGGGTCTCGCCGAGGACCAACTGCCGGCTGAACACCCCGCGGGGACGTTCTGAGGCGAACATCTCGGTATCCTCGCTGACCGGGTCCTTGCGTTCAGCCTTGATCGTCAGGACATTGTGTTCGACGTCCAGGTCTACTGAGTCGACGTCTACACCGGGCAGATCCAGGGCGACCACAAATTCGTCCCCTTCACGCCAGGCGTCCATCGGCATAGCTGTAGGCCGGGCCGTCGTGCCGAGGACCTGCTGGGCCAGTCTGTCGAATTGGCGGAAAGGATCGTTGAGCATCAACATCGCATACCTCCTGTGATCCAAATTGATAGACCGGATGTATATCCGCTGATACAGATTTTATAGCACTTGCAGTTAAGGATCGCAAGAGGGTTTGAGCACTCAAGTCTGTCGCCCCACCGTCACCAACCGGCGACATCCGCGATGCGTTCCGCGACGTCCCGGGGTGTCAGGTCGTCGACGTCGATAACGACGTCATCCAGTGCCGCGTCATCGAGTGCTCGAATGAGACTCTCATAGCCGGCAAGAAACGCCTCGAGCTCCCACTGCGTTTCAACCACATGGCGTCTACGCAGCCGTTCCTCGACCACTGCCCTGGACGCACGCAGGCGCACAAGCGGTACTGCCTCGGCATTCAAGAGGCCCACATCCTGCGATAGCGCGGCACGACATCCGTCCAGGTGCTCACGGTCCGTGAATACGTGCGCCACGGCGATGCATTGAACACCCGCCGCCCAGTACGTGGTGCTCACCGCGGCGAGGTTCGCGCGAGCTATACGGGCACCCCAGGGGTCGTCCCCCGGGCGGGGCCAGAAGAGTGCGAGTTCGTCGAGTTCAATGAAAGCGTGGGAGACGCTTCGCTCCCCCAGCACGGCGCCGAGTGCGTGAAGCGCACTGGACTTGCCGACCCCGGACGAGCCATTGAGCAGCAATGCTCGTGATGCCCGCGAGTGGCTCTCGCCCAATTCACTGGGGAGGCGAGGTGAGCCCACAGGCTCCATCACAGGTTTTTCCCAACTTCGCCGGATTGATTGATCAGCCCCGCTACGTCGTCCGGCGGGAGATCGTCGGTGTTGATGACCGAGATGCCGTTCGGCCGGAGTGATTCATCGCGGGCCTCGCCGATCGACGTGGCCACCGCGGCTCGGATGCTCAGGTCGTCGAGGCCCAGGCGGTGATCGCCGGCAAGAGGCGGCCCGCCGCCCTCCGCCCTGAAGCGATGACGCGATTCGATCACGTCGTCGGATGCGTCGAGCCAGAACATGTGCGCAGGCTTTGCGGTATCGGCGAGTGCACGGGCCGTCAGCGGATCCGCGGTTATCAGCACGTGCCGGATCCCGCGACGGGCCATCCCTGCCGCAAGGGCAGCCGAGGTGGCCGCGCGTAGCGGCGCGGCCTCCGGCGCGCGAGGGTCTGCCCCCACGATGCCGACCTGGTGGCTGTCGATGTACCCGATACTTTCGCCCGACCACATGCGCTGCAGGAAGGCGAGGAACCCCGTTGTCGACAGTCCCACGCCGCCAGCGCCCGTTATAAGAGTCAACGTGGGCTCGGCATCGGTTGCGGGTGTAACAGGCAGCGGTGTGTCGAGGCGCTCCGAGCGGGCCAGACGCTCCAATCGTTCAACCAGGCTCGCGACGACCTCGGATGGCGACTGACAAGTCGTGTCCACCTCTATATCCACCCACCTTGCGTCGAAGCGATGGGCATAGTCGACCGAATCTGCGGCGAGCTCCACGTTCCACTTACGCCGCTCGACGCGGTCCACAACAGCCTCGTCGGAGGCGTGCAGATGAACGACGAGAACATGGGGGTGCCCGCTGACTGGCAGCAAGCGAGCGAGATGAGCCGCGTCGTCGACCATTCCCGCCACGATCAGGACCTTCGCTCCAGCGCGCTGGAAGATCGGCCCCACCACCGCGAGTCCATCGGCAACGAAATCATCCGCAGTCGCCTCGACTCCTGCAGCGTTCCTCAGCTGATCGGCATCGACGAACGCTGCAGGCACGTCCCGATGCTCAAGCGCCTGCTGAAGCTGCCAGCCGACGGTTGATTTGCCCACGCCAGAAGTACCGACCAACCACACCATTGGAATCATGCGATAAACACTACCGAGTCGACGCTTCAACCGGTCCGTATCCGGGCCGGAAAAGCTCAGCAGGCCGGGGCCGGCGGCGACTGGGGGTCGAACCTTGGTCTCAGAAGGCTCGATCACCGCCGGCCCCAGACTTACATTCAACGCTCCCCCGCCCCGAAGGGCACGAGTAGGATGTACCCGCTTTTTGATCCTTTGCTACGTGTTCCTTTACGCAATTGGTTCCGGGAATTGGCAGACTCCAACCATCGCTTCGCCTTCGGCACCCTTCTCTCCGATCACCTGCGTCGTGAGCACCCCTTCCAGAGGCCATGCACCGCTCGTATGATGAGGACAGGAGAGCCGGGAAGCCTGGTCGGCCCGCATGCGGAAACGCCTGCGGCGTGCCATGGCAACCGCCTTGGCATGAGAGCTGCAACCAAGGAACCGGCCATGAACACCGACTCAACTCCCGTCATCCACACCTCGGATCTCGTGAAGAATTTCGGACGCACGTCCGCGCTGGCAGGCCTGGACCTGTCCGTACTGCAAGGTGAGGTCCACGGTTTCCTCGGACCCAACGGGGCAGGAAAGTCCACAACGCTTCGGATTCTTTTGGGCCTGATGCGGCCGACGTCGGGAACGGCACGCGTGTTCGGCATAGACCCGTGGTCTGAGCCGGTGCGCGCCCACCGGGATGTTGCCTACGTTCCCGGGGACGTGACGCTCTGGCCTAACCTCACCGGCGGCGAGGTCATCGACCTGCTCGCCGGGCTGCGCGGCGGCGCGGATGAAAACCTGCGCCGGGAACTCATTGACGAGTTCGATTTCGAACCACGGAAGAAGGCGCGGACCTACTCGAAGGGCAACCGGCAGAAGGCAGCCCTGATCGCGGCCTTTTCCCGCCCCGCCAGGCTCTACCTCCTGGACGAGCCGAGCTCGGGCCTGGACCCGGTCATGGACGCAGTGTTCCGCCGTCACGTCCGCCGGGTCACCTCGGATGGGGCCACGGTGCTGCTGTCCAGCCATATCCTGTCCGAAGTGGAAAAGCTCTGTGACAGGGTGACCATCATACGGTCCGGGGTGGCCGTGGAATCCGGGACCCTGGCTGAACTCCGGCACCTCACCCGCACACGCTTCCGCGTCACGTCGGCGGTGAAACCCGAGGTGCTGTCCACCTGGCGGGGAATCCACGACCTCAGCATCGACGGGGCAACCATAGAGTTCGACGCCGATGCAGCGGACCTGGGCTACGTCCTGAATGCTTTGGCTACAGCCGGCATCACGGCCATCACGGCCGCACCCCCTTCCCTCGAGGAGCTGTTCATGCGCCACTACGGCCTGCAGGCGGCCGGGCAGGCAAGCCACAAGAGCCAGCAGAGCCAGAAGAGCCAGGTGCTGTGATGCGCGCCGTTCTCCGGCTGGCCCTGCTCCAGGCACGCAGGGACCGCGGAACCCTGGCCGCCTGGATCCTGGGCATCGCCGGTCTGGGCTACGCGGCGGGCAGCGCAGTGACCACACAGTTTGCCGAGGACAACGAGCGGGCCGCCCTGATTTCTGTGGCCGCGGCCAGCCCGGCGTTCCTTTTCCTGCGCGGGCTTCCCGACGGCATCAGCTCCGGGGCCGTCACCTTCTTCCAGGGCTATTCGTTCACAGCGGTGTTGGCAGGATTGATGAGTGCGTTCCTGGTGATCCGGCACACCCGGGCGGATGAAGACCAGGGCCGGTCTGAGCTGGTCGGTTCCACCCAGGTCACCCGCGTGACTTCCCTGTACGCAACCCTGCTGCTCGGCACCTGCGCAAACGTTGTCCTCGCAGTGGCCGTTGCCGCCGGTTTCATCGGTGCCGACCTCCCGGTATCAGGATCGTTACTGGCGGGGACGGCTGTTGGCGCCGTGGGCCTGTTCTTCATGGCGGCCGCCGCGCTGGTGGCACAGGTTATGCCCTCCGCGAGGAGCGCCAACGGGACAGCTGCGGCGCTGGTGGGTGGCGCCTACCTGATCCGCGGTGCCGGGGACGCCCTCGGCACCGCCGATTCATCGCTGCTGCACGTCACCGCCGCCTGGCCCTCGGTGTTCTCACCTATCGGCTGGGCGCAGCGCATCCGGCCATTCACCGAGACGGACCCGCTGCCGTTGCTGGTTATCGGCGCCGGAACAGTAGTCGTGGCGGTGGTTGCCGTGGCGCTCCGCAGCGGCAGGGACCTGGGCGCCAGCTATATCGCTGCGGACGATTCGGGCGCGGAACGGGCGGGCGCCGGCCTGGCGTCGATGCTCGGTTTGGCGTGGAGGCTGCAGCGTGGAAGCCTGGCCAGTTGGTGCTTCACCACCGCTGCGCTCGGGGCCGTGGCCGGCGGTCTGGGCCCGGTGGTCGGCGACGCATTGGAAGGAAATCCGTCCGTGGCGGAGCTGATGAGCCGCATTGTTCCCGGCGACGTCGGACTGATCGACCTGTTTACTACGGCCATGCTGGGCATCGCCGGGGTCCTGGCAGCTGCCGCGGGCATCGAGGCTGTGCTGCGGCTTCGGGCCGAAGAGGCGGAAGGGCGGGCCGAACTCCTGCTGGCCATGCCGGCGTCGAGATTCCGCTGGCTCGGCAGCACCCTCGCCGTCGCGGTATTTACGACGACGGCGGCTGCCGTTGCCGCTGGAGCCTCGGCCGCCGTCGTACTCGCATCGGGACAATCCGGTGCCAGTAGCCCCGGCACGGTGTTTGCCGGAGCCCTGGCCCACATCCCGGCGGCACTCATCTTTCCTGCCCTGACGCTGCTGGTGTTCGCACTCGCACCCCGCTGGAGCAGCGCCGTTGGATGGGGGGCACTGGCGGCCGCCCTGTTCCTGGGACAGTTCGGGGAACTGCTCGGCCTGCCCGTTTGGCTTCAGGACCTGAGTCCGTTCCGGCATTCTTCAGCCATGCCCGTTGAAGCCTTCAATCCCGAGGGCGCCGTGCTGATGGCCGCCATAGCCATCGCCGTGGCGGCAGCTGCCATCCGCCTTATCCGGGAAAGGGACGTGATGGTCTGAAGCGTGCGAATGAGAAGGGGTCCAATGGCGCTCATGTACGGACCAGACCCGACCGGCATGGCGCCTGGCGTTCAGCGGGAGGACTATGGGGAGATGAACCTTCCGGGCGGCGGTGGCGGTACGCAGGAGGTCTCTGTGGACGGCGTGCACCCCTGGAGCCGGTACGTGGCTTTAGGGGATTCGTTCACCGAAGGGGTAGGGGATCCCGAGCCACGGAGCCCCGGAGGCCTGCGGGGGTGGGCGGACCGTGTTGCCGAAGAGCTGAGCATCGGCCACGAGGATTTCGCCTACGCGAACCTCGCGGTGCGGGGACTGCTGCTACAGCAGATTCTGGATCAGCAGGTAGCACCAGCCATGGCCCTGAGGCCAGATCTGATCACCCTCAATGGAGGCGGCAATGACCTGATTTTCAGGAGAAGCGATCCGGACAAACTATCCGTCAGGCTCGATGCAGCAGTGGAGCTGTTGGCCTCCACCGGCGCCACTGTAGTGCTTTTCGCAGGCCCGGACTGGGGTGCAACCCCAGTCCTGGGACGGACCCGCGGCAAGGTGGCCATCTTCAACGAGAACCTGCGCATCATCGCTGCCCGCCACGACGCCGTGATCGCCGACCTTTGGGCACTGCGCGAGCTCACCCATCCGCTGATGTGGGATCCTGACCGGCTGCATTTCTCTCCGCTGGGCCAGCACACCATCGCGGCCATGGTCCTGGACACCCTCAACGTCCCGCACACCCTGGAACCGATGATGCCCAAGGAGCTGCCCGAGCGGAGATGGCGGGAGGCCAGGGCGGATGACATCCTCTGGGCACGGGAACACCTGTTCCCCTGGGTACTGCAGCGCCTGAAACAACGCATTGCGGAGGAAGAACGCCACGCCAAACGGCCGGATGCCACTCCTGTCTTTGGGCCAGGAATGCCGCCGGGGTCTTTCGTCGGGATCCGTCCGAGCAAAAGTTAATGGTGAGGTCGTTAGGGCAGCCAAGACGCAGTACCACCCGGACCCCGATGGCATCGCCCCAGCAGGACACTATTTGGGCGGCGTGGTAGTAGCCCGTCGGCCGTTCCGTCGAGATACACGGAGTGACAGCTGACGACGGACGCTCAGACCTCGTTCTCTTCGAGGCTCGAGGTCAGGTCTAGGTCTGAGCTGATTCCGCTGGGTCAAAGTCGTAGGCGGGAAGCCCGTCTATGCTGGTGCGGTTCTTGGCGATCCGGTATTCGGCGCTGCCGTCAGTCCCTTTACGTTCGAAGTAGGGTCCGAGCACATCGCGATGACCTTCGAAGCTCATCAGAGGGACGCCCCATCCGCAAGAATCCGAAACACGGGCGACGTCAACAAGAATGACGGCCCTCGTCCCTGGTTTTTCGTCAAAATGCCGGGCGAGTGACTCGAATTCGTCGTCGTACCGGCTGATGACGCGACCGGTACCGTGGAGTCGGACGATGTTCGGCGGGCCGTCGAAGGCGCAGAACATGACAGTGACACGGCCGTTCTCCCTGAGGTGGGCGACGGTTTCGCTCCCGCTGCCCGTGACATCAAGCCAGGCAAAGGTGTGCTCGTCGAGAACCGCAAAAGTGCCTGGCAGCCCGCGGGGCGAGACATTGACGTGGCCATCGGCAGACAGCGGCGCCGTGGCCACAAAAAAGACCGGCTGCCGTGCAATGAATCTTCTCAACCGCTCGTCAATGGCGCCGTATACCTTACCCATGAGAACACACTCCCACGGTCAGAAGCGCCGTTCAAAAACCGTCTCAAAACAAAAGGACGGAGATGCATCGAACGGGCTATGAAAAGGCCATCCCAAACCCTGCTGCCACGAAGAAGAAGCCCCCGACCATGAACATGAATCCCATACCCCTAATCGTCGGTACATCGGCAAATGTAAAGCTCTCCGGCCTGATTCCCCGACTTTCCTTATAGATTCTCGACCAGCTGGTGGCCGTGTCGTTGATATCCCGGAAGACGTATAGGCCAAATAGGGCCATGAAAAGACCCGCTCCGCTGAATCCAAGAGCTATCCAGTTCATCCGGGTCAGAGCACCTAGAGCAACGGTCAGGAGAAGCATCGTGACAAAGCACCAATGGAAGGTCCTTGCCGGTTGAGGCAATTCTGTCAGGAGCCGCCTGATCCCGCGGATTGTTTTGATGAGTCCTCCTCCCATCGGTTAGATACAACGGCGACAATCTTCATCGCGGGCAATCGTTTTCCTCAATCCTTGTCGCGGTGCATACCGTCGTGCAATAGTAAGCGCATCAGCCATCGGGGCACCGCGGCGGACCAGCTAAGCCACATATACAAAAAGGATCAGCATGAATCCGATAGCAGCTCAGATAGGCATGGTTTTCATTCCGGTCAGCGACCTTCACAAGGCACGCGACTGGTACTGCGACGTGCTGGGAGTCCCCGCCGACGGGGAGATCCTGCACAACCACCTTTACGTCCTTCCCATGGAAGGCACCGGACTCATCCTCGACAGCAAGATTTATTCTCCGGACGCCGTCTTCCAAATTGCCGCCGTCGTTCTCAATACAGGCGACATCCAGAACGCGCATCAGCACATGAAGGAAAAGAGTACCGACGTGGAGGAAATCCAGTTTGATAAGTGGTTCAACTTCAAAGACCCCGATGGAAATAGCCTGATGATCTGCCAGAGGTAGGCTGCAATTCCCTGAGAGCCGGGAACCGAGACTCGGGGCGGCAAGGAACGGACGTAGTTACATATGCACGTGCAGGCGCCGCGCTGCCTCCGAGATTGACCCGGCCAGGTCGTTGGCGGCACTCCTGAGGTCGTTGATGCGGAAGGGTTTGGTCAGGTAGACCGAAGCGCCGGCAGCCAGACCGTTGAGTTCATCGGCGACTGAAGCACGTCCGGTAACCATGAGCAGCGGCGCTTGAGTGACCTTCCTCAGCTCCGTCACGACGTTATGACCATCGGCGTCGGGAAGAATGGCCTCCAAGGTGATCAGCACAGGGTTCACTTCGGTGACTTGTCTGAGCGCCGCAACACCTGTGCTCACCGCACACACGTCGAATCCCTCTTGGGTCAGGATCATGGTGATCAGACCGGCAATGTCCTCGTCATTTTCAACGACAAGGACGGCTCCCCTAGACACGTGCAGTCCCTTTCAATTCGGTAGCGATGAAGTTGAGACGCCACGGCCCTTGCGACACCAAAGTGTTCTGCGAGTTCCGTTAACGACGTCAGTCCCGTTCTGCCGATCGACCGGATCCATGACGCCGTCAACTACCAGCGCCCTTGATCGCCCGCTCCGCCCCGCTGGTTCTGTGCCTTGCCCCGGGACGGGCACGTTGGTTCCCCGGGCTGCCCTCCAGAGGGCGTACCACTCCTGTCGGCTCATGAGGGAGGCCTGATACTCGGCATCGCGGCTTGCCAGGATCCGTGTGGGGTCTTTCGTTCCGATGACAGGTTCGATCCCGGCAGGGTGTTTCATCAGCCAGGCCAGGACGATGGCTTCGGGCGTGGTGTGTTTGCCGTGGGCAAGGGAGAGGACCAGCTTGGCCGTGGCGGCTTCTTCCGGTGTTTTGGCCGTGGATGCGCGGCCAGTGTAGATGCCCCTGGCGAGTGGGGACCAGGCCTGAAGCCTGACCGAATTATCCAGGCAGTATTCGATGGTTCCCTCGGGGGAGCTATGCCCGCTTCCATCCGGGTGGTTAACGAGGACACCGGTCTCGAGCCAGTCCCTCTTGCCCAGGCTCATTTCCATCTGATTGACGACGATAGGTGCGTCCAGATGCTTCTGGAGCGAAGCGATCTGGGCGCCGGACATATTGGAGACGCCCAGATACCGGACCATGCCGGAGGAGCGCAGGAATTCGAAGGCCGACGCGATCTGTCCCGGTTCCAGGATTGGGTCAGCCCGGTTCAGCAAGAGCGTGTCGATATAGTCTGTTTTCAGCCGCGTCAGGCTGCGCCGTACACTTTCGATGATCGCGGCGCCATCGAGGTCATAGTGCAGCGCTTCACCACTGCCGTTGCCATTGCCGAGTCCGCAATGCGTGTTGATTTGGATTCGTTCCCGGAGACCCCTCGACCGGGAAAGAATCTCGCCAAAGACGGCTTCGGACTTGCCAAATCGATAGGCTTCCGACTGGTCGAAGATCCCGATTCCCGCGTCAAGGGCGGCTTCGACGGCGGCTTCAGCCTCATCGATCTCAGCCAGCCCATATGGCGCAGATGACCAGTCGCCGCCAAGACCCATGCACCCATACACAAGATGACCTAAGCCGGTGATTTTTTCGCCATTCATAGTTCTCTCCTTTCCAGCGCTCTTCCAGCTAAGCGGTGGAGCGTGCGGTAAACAGGTGCCGGAACCGCTGGGGCCTGAGCCCCAGCGGTTCCGGCAAAATCCCGTGGCGCAGGCCGTCAGCGGGGAGCCGCGTCCTCGGGCACCTCGAGGTCACCTTCGTCATCGGTAGGGCGGACCACCAGCACGTCGCAGGTTGCCCGCTTGGTTACCTCAGTGGCCACCGTCCCGAGCAGCCGATCTGCGAGCGAGCGGTCATGGATGGCCCCGAGGACGATGAGGTCCGCGGATCGCTCTTGAGCTGTGGCCATGAGTGCAGCCGCTGGCTCGCCGTCGACGAGGAGAGTGGCTGAGACCGTCGCCCCCTCATTTTTGGCCGTGGCCATGGCTGTCTCCACGGCAAGGGCGGCGGCCTCCCGGCCGAGGACCTGACCGCTGCGTGGGTCGCCGCCGAGAGTGTGGACGTTCATGGCTTCTGCCCGACGGGACGCCCGGGCGTATGCGCAGACGATGACGAGATCGGCGTCGTCCCGTACTGCGAGCCAGGCGGCTCGTGCGACGACGGGTCCGGCGAGCCCGGATCCATCTGTCCCGACGACGATCGTGCGGTAGTCCTTCATAGTTGTCATGTCAGGTCCTTCTCAGTGCGCGGACGTCGGCATGTGGGTGACGTCGTCGACGTCGCTAATGATCGGCGGTTCCTTGATCCACAGCATGCTGAGCGCGGCCGCACCAAGGAGCGCGCCGGCGAACACGATCGCGTTGTTGGGGTTGGCTCCCAGCAGGTGGTCGTAGATCCAGCCGAAGGTCACCGACTGGATCAGCATCGGCACCACGATCATCATGTTGATGATGCCCATGTAGACGCCATACCGGTTTGAGGGGATCATCCGCACGGCCATGATGTAGGGCACTCCCATGATCGAGGCCCAGGCGATCCCGAGGCCGATGATCGGGATGAAGAGCAGGAATTTATTGTCAATGAAAGGGAAGATCGCCAACCCCACGGCTGCCAGCAAGAGGCACACACAGTGGACCATCTTGGCTCCGCGACGCCGGGCGAAGGCGACCAGCGCGAAGGCGACGCTAAACGTGATGATGTTGTACCAGCCGTTTACCAGGCCGGTCCATGCGACGGCGTCTTCCTTGCCTTGCATGTCGTCCGGGAACACTGACTTGGCGACGGACAGAGCCACGAACTGCCAGTAGCAGACCATCCCGTACCACTGGAACAGATACACGACTGCCAGCTTGCGCAGCTGGGTGGGCATTTCCCGGATCGCCTCGCCGATCTCCTTGACAGCGGGAATGAGGCCGCCCTTCTTGGCGCGGAGTGCCGCGAGCTCCTCCTTGGTTGGCGGGATCTCCGGCGTGGTCAGCACCGAGACGAGGACTGTGCCGATCGAGCAGACGGCACCGAGCATGAACGAGCCCACCACCCAGTACGGGATGCCGGCTTCGGTTGCCCCCTCGATGAATTGCTGGAAGACGAACAGTGAGATGTTGGCGAGCGTGATGCCGAGGCCGGTGAAGAACGCCTGGGCCAGGAAGCCCTTTCCAAGCTGGGACGGGGGGAGCTTGTCGGCGATGAAGGCGCGATAGGGCTCCATCGCCGTGTTGTTGCTGGCGTCAAGCAGCCAGAGCAACATCACAGCCATCCAGACCGCGGTAACGAAGGGGAACAGAAACAG
Organism: Arthrobacter rhizosphaerae; assembly: GCF_023062595.1. Lineage (GTDB taxonomy): Bacteria > Actinomycetota > Actinomycetes > Actinomycetales > Micrococcaceae > Arthrobacter > Arthrobacter rhizosphaerae. Next base: position 56,272 of record NZ_JALLAN010000002.1, on the reverse strand, counting down.
GCAGATCGCGCAGCCGATGGCCCCGATCAGGAAGAACGGCTTGCGGCGACCCCACCGGGGGCTCCAGGTGCGGTCGGAGAGGGCCCCGATGAGGGGCTGGATGAGCAGGCCGGTGATCGGTCCGGCGAGGTTGAGGATGGGCAGATCGGCGGGATCGGCGCCGAGGAACTCGTAGACCGGGTTAATCGCGGTCTGCTGCATCCCGAAGCTGTATTGGATGCCGAAGAATCCGGCGTTCATCAGAAGGATCTGCTTCATGTTCATCAGCGGCTTCTGCCGGACCGCCGTTTGCTGCATGCTGGACTGCTTCGCCGTACTCATAGGCATTTCCTTCTCACTGTCAAGGGCCGGAGACCATTCGCCGGGCCCAAACGGGCAACGTTGCCCGAGCGTCGACGCGCTTCGTCGACGCGCGTCAACACAGACTATGAAGGATCCAGAAGGGCGTCAAGAGTCACACGAATTGTGACAAGATCAGGCGTTGCGGGATGAACCGGGCTGGGCGGGCGCCCTGCCCGCGCTGCCTCGTTCGGTCAATTCCGGTATTAAGAGTTTCTGGAATGTGGCCGGATCCTCGCCTTGAAGACGCCGGATCAGATACCGGACCGCCAGCTTGGCCAGCTCGCTGTGGTTCGGAGAAAAGCTGGTCAAATTGGGATAGCTCGTACACGATCCACCATCGCTGGTGTTCAGGCCTACCAACGACAGGTCCTGTGGGATGCGAACCCCGCGATCAGCAGCTGCCGCCACGAAGCCTGGAACGGCAGGCTCATTGAACGTCAGCAGGGCGGTCATCCCGGGTGACATTTCCCGGATCTTGTCGAACGCGTTCCAGCCGTCATTAAACGTCGGGGATACGGTGAACACGGGCATCCGGACGCCCCGGGCCTCGGCGGCCGCCAGGACAGCATCCTGCATTCTCACGATAGGTCCATGACCGGCATCCAGTTCTTCCTGTGACCTCGTCAGATACGCCAAATCCGTGTGGCCAAGTCCTAGAACATACTCGAGAGCCATGTTGCCGGTGGCTTCAAAGTCGGCATCAACGAAAGGATGTGACTGGAGGCCTCCGGTACGCCCGATTGTGGTGAACGGAAGATGCGCATCCAGGAGGAACGACACCCGTTCGTCCACGGTTCGCACCTCCATCAGCACCACGCCCTCCACGATTCCCTGGCTGACCACCTTCCGCAGCTCCTCGACGTCATTCGCACTGTAGGGCCAAAGCAGCAGGTGATAGCCCTCGCTGCGGGCCTGCTCGGAAGCAGCCTGGATGTACTCGAAGTCGGTGAGGTTGAAACCAACCTCATCGATCGGAAAGATCAAGGCAATGATTCCCGTGCGTTTGCCGGCCAACCCCTGGGCCAGTGCATTGGGAGTGTAGTTAAGATCCTTCATCGCCCTGAGGACCTGTTGGCGCGTCTCCTCCGAAATCGGGCGTGTGCCGCTTAAAACGTAAGACACCGTGCTCCTGGAAACACCAGCAACACGGGCAACCTCCGCCATGGTGACCAAGTATGTCTCCTCCGGATCCGCGCGGACCAGGGCTACGATAATCCTGCCTCCGAGCGAACATCATTATCCTGTGAGCCAGCATATGCCGTGCAGTCTTGATCGGTGTAAATCGGGCCGCTGTTGCTCCCGTCCGCGCCTCCCGCCCCGTGTTGAACGCCGCGTAGGCCCTACAGATGCTTGTCGTAGGCGTCCTTGAACTTGAGCAGGATGCTGTACTGCGAGCTGGGGTCGGAAGGATCCATGGTGAACTCGTTGATCAGCACCCCTTGCTCGTTGTACTCCTTCTCATCGATCCGTACGCCCCATTCGTAGTTGCTGTCCTCGGCGAGCCGGCCATTGGCATGCCACTTCCTGCAATTGCCATACATGGCGCCGAGGCGGCACGTGAACTGCGCGCGCAGCTGGCCGTGCTCGTCCCAAGTTCGCGAGAGTCCGTCCTTGAGGCCTTCCTTATAGGTCGATTCGGTCTCGATGGTGCCATCCCGAAAGCGCCACACTTCGATACCGGTGAATGGCTCATCGTTCCAGGTCTGAAGCTGGCCCTCCCACTCGAGGTCGTCACCTTCAACCCGCGGCAACGGTCCTGTTTCATTTTCCATACTTGAGCTCTTCCGATCAGTTATGTGTGCGCCGTTGGTGTAATGCGCGACGGCGTCAGGTCGGGATGATCCTGAACAGGGTCCTCGTCCGGACCATCACCCAAAGAAGGGCCACCATTCCCGCGTAGGCAGCAGTGTTCAGCCAGATGTTGTCCTGCTGCAGCCAGGGAACGTTGGAAACCACTGCGATCAGGACTATATGCATGACGAAAACGTACAGCGTTGCCCGTCCCAGCGGGATCAGGAGCCAGCCCAAAGCACGCTCCAGCGGTTTCCAGTACGCCGTCAGCAGGGCGTACACGGTGACCAGCAGGACAAGGACGTTCAGGAGCCGGCCCGGCTCCAGATACGTGCGGCCGAACAGATTCTCATACAGGGCACGAAAACTTGTATCGCTCAGGGAAGCCACGCGCACGTCGAACTCGTTGGCAAGGTACGGGTTGGCCCATGACAGAAACGCGAAGGCCACTGTGAGCCCTGCGCATACCGCCACCACCCAGCGATGGCCTCTCAGCCAGGTCACCAAGCGGCCCCGGTGGTAGCCCGCGACGATGCCAAGGACAAACAGCACCTGCCAGACGAGCAGAGGAAAGGAGTCCTCGAACTGCGAGGGCAGCAGGCGGAAGCGGAACACAGTACCAATAACGTAGAGCGCACTGCTGGCCGCGAGGACCCAGGCTGTTTTTCCACGGCTCAGCGCCCACAGAATCAGCGGGCTGAGCAGCAACATCACCACGTAGAGGCCCATCACGTTGAACTGCCAGGGCCCAAACTGTAAAAACAGAACGGCAGGAATGACGGCACCTGGAACCGGGTACTCCAGGAGCCCCTGCATTCCGCTGAAGAGATCATAGCTTCTACCCGCTACGGCTCTTCCAGCGCCGCCGGTCCCCTGATCCGTGAAGGTAGTAAGGGCTTGGGTGTTCACAGCGGGGATGAGGCTGATGACGAAAACCAGGATTACCACCGCCAACGCTGTCAGGTAGAGCTTTCCGGCGCGTTTGCTGGTTTTATCCAGGATCTCCGCCATGCCGTTGGCCGCCTTGGGGCCATAGACCATTCCCACCACCACACCGGAGAGCAGTACGAACAGCTCCGCACCCGACACGAACCCCACTGCTTCCTGGGTCAAAAGCTGGAACAAGGACGAAATGCCCACATGATTAACAACCACGAAAAGGATGGCCAGACCCCGGAGCATGTCCACCCTTGAATCCCGCGTAGAAGTCTCCTCGTAGCGCCAGCTACGGGCCGAACCCAGGCGCACCGGAAGGAGCCACAAGGTGCAGGCCCCAATCAACAGGGCGCCGCCCACCAACCACGCTGCCGTCCCCGACAAGACAATCCCCGAAATTCCCGTTGAGGCGAGCGTAGAGGATGACGAGGAGGCCAGGTCCTTGACCTTTTCGGTAACCGGGGCCGTGACCAGAGCGGACTCCTTGAGAAGCCCGCCGGCCTCGGCAGCAACTTCTCCGTTCCGCGTGAGCCGCCAATCGATGGCCACCGTTCCTGCGTCACCGTGGGCCGTGCGCTCGTCCCAGACCACCGCCCCCACACGGTCAAATGCGGGGGAAGAGACCTCAGCGAGCACTTGCCGCCACCATGCGGACTTGATTTCGGCTTCGCCGGGACCGCCGGCGCTCGGGCTGAAGTAGGCGGAAGTCTGCAGAAGCAACGGCTTCCGCGCCGAGTATCGCTCGTAGAAATTTTCATCCCCGGCTTTGTCGCCTCTGGCCCCGCCACCGGACAGCATCGAGGCCAGTTCACCGTCCACGGGCACCGTGTTCAGTGCAGCAGCGCCGCCGGTATCGTCATGGCTGGCACTCAGCCCCACCCAATCCACCGACTCCTCGCCGGGAAAGTACGGAGAGTAGGCATCGTCGTCGTGGTTCCAGGCTCCGTCACCATTGGTATCCAGAGCCGCAAAGCCCGTGGCTCCCGGGGATGGAGCAGAATGACTAGGGGAATAGGGGTAGTCCCGTCCGAGGAATGGCTGCCACACCATCACCGCAGCGTCCATGTCCGAGAAGGCCTGCGCCACTGTCCGGAAGGCAGGGACATACGCCTCAGGCTGCTGCCCCCATGGCATCCAGCTTGAATTCATGTCCGGGGCAAACCGGATCAGGAGCATCCCGGGAAAACCCTCGGCCAACTGCTCCAGGTTCGCCGCAAACTCAGCCGAGTTCCCCTCATTCACCCCAGCCAGGGGCACCGTGGGGTTGACCGTTAATAAGGCGTGGGCGCCGACGGCTGCACTTTGGGCCAGGAACTCGCGAAGGTACCGCCTCTCGACGTCTTTCATCGGGAAGGACACCTCATGGCCCAGGACGGCCGGAGTTGCCCCCAACCGTTCGGAGAACCCGACGGCGTCGTCCTCCGCCCATTCCAGCACGGCACCCAGCAGCGGTTCGCCGGGGCTGGTAGCCAGGGAGTCGCCGTCGTGCTCGGAAGCAACAGCCGCGGCAGCCGGCATGAACAGGAGCAGCAGGATGCAAAGAGCGACTATGCGCATCAGTGGCAAGCGGAGCGTAGCGGCACTGAACAATGAGACCCCCTTGTTGAAGGACCCCCGGCCTCCAGCCCCAGTCCCTGCCCCCAATCAGGATCATAGTCCGGGAGGGCTGTGCTGTAGTCTCGTGACACCGTTGCTCCAGTCTCTTCACGTTGTGCACAGGAAGATCCAGCATGCAGCTTGCAGCATTCAATGCCCTCAATCGCGGGGATGCCGTCGCGGCGCTACGGCCTTGCCTCGATGTGGACCGCTGGCTGGAGCAGGTTGCGGACGCCCGCCCCTTCCCGTCGCTGCAGGCCCTCATGGACGTCGCCAGGACTACAGCAAACCCTTTTACCAACGCAGAGGTCCAACAGGCGCTAAGCCATCACCCCCGGATCGGGGAACGTCCGACGGCGAAAAGCGCCGAAGCGTCCATGTCCCGTTCCGAGCAGGCAGGGGTGGATCCGGCTGACGTGGAGGTGGCCCGGGAACTTGCTGAAGGCAACCGCCAATACGAGGAAAAGTTCGGGCAGGTGTTCCTGATCCGTGCGGCCGGCCGGACGGCGTCCGAGATCCTGGCCGCCCTCAGGCAACGCCTTACCCATACGCCCGACCAGGAGCAGGCCATCATTGCCCAACAGCTGCGGGAAATCGCCGTGCTGCGCGTGGAAGGAGTAATCAGCGAATGAGCGTTTCACAGATAACCACGCACGTCCTGGACACGGCCTCGGGGAGGCCGGCTGCGGGAGTCGCCGTCGGGCTTTATGCGCACGACGGCGGCGGCTGGGACCTGCTGGCCACCGGTACCACCGATGCAGATGGCCGGCTCAAAAACCTGGGACCCGAAGAATTGCGCCCCGGGACCTATCGCCTCAATTTCGGCACCGGCAGCTACTACGAGGGCCTTGGTACCGAGACATTCTTTCCCGAGGTGGATCTGGTGTTCACGGTTACCGGCCCCGGTGAGCACTACCACGTGCCCTTGCTGCTGAGCCCCTTTGGCTACTCCACCTACCGCGGCAGCTGACCCATCCATGCCCACCGAAGAGGACGTGCGGAGCATCTGTCTGGCCATGCCCGGGGTGACCGAGCGGCTCGGTTGGAGCCAGCCGGCCTGGTTTGCCCGGACGCTCATGGCCAGGATCTGGGAGGAAGGCGTTCTCACAGTCAAGACCGAGGAACGTGAGGCGCTTGCCGGAACGGATCCCGAAACCTACTTCTGGACTCCCCATCACGACCGCTCGCCTCAACTGGTCCTGGTCCGGTTGGACAAGGTGACCAAGGAGGAGCTCGGTGAGCTCCTCGAAGATTCCTATCTGCTGGCTGGCGGCCGGGGGAGGACAGGCGGGGCCTGACCATCCGCCGGGCCGCACCAGCTCAGCATCCTTTATGCGTGGTCCTCTATGCGTGGTCCTCTAGGCGCGCGCCCGGGCCTGGTGGTTCCGGCCCCTGGTGAGAATCAGGGCCAGCGCAATCATGGCCACGCCCAGCAGCAGGTGAAGCCAGTTGTCGGCAGCGTTCAGTGGGACAAAATTGCCGGCCGATTCCTGATCCACCACAAGTCCGTAGATCCAGAGGACGAGGTAGATGATGCCTCCGAAGAGCAAGTAGGAGCGGGCGCCTGATGCGCTTCGGGCCAGGACCAGTCCCGCGACGCCGAACAACAGGTGCACGGCATTATGCAGTACGGAAACCTGGAACAGGCCCAGAAGCATTGCCCCTGAATGGTGCCCGGCGAAGCTCAACTGGTCCACGTTGCTGGTGATCCCCGGGATGAAGCCCAGGATTCCAACGAGGAGGAAAACGGCACCGATAGCCAAAGCTGCCTTTTGCACGTTAGTGCGCACCCCGGTGCGTGAGTTGCTGACTGTTGTCATGATCGCTCCTGATCAATACCTATATATGGAATGGGTAACAGAACCTGCTGGTTCTAGCTGGTATTCGGGAGCGAAGGCACAACGGATGGGCCATTCTGAAACTTTTTCTTGGTGCTTGTCCGACGGCGGCTGACCAAGGACATGGCCGGGCCTACCTGTGCCTTCCTGACCTTCTTTGCGGACTGAGAGGGGTCCGACGCGCCAACTTGGAGCGTGTCGGCCCTCGTTTCAGGGCAAAGAGGGTCAGCTGGGAAGGCCTGCCATGGCGGATCTACCCTTCACACTCGGTGCAATAGGTCATGCCGTTGGCCTGCCGGGCTACCTGGGACCTGTGTCGGACCAGGAAACACGACGAGCAGACGAACTCATCCTTCTGGGGCGGAATGATCTCGACTGTGAGTTCCAGATTCGAGAGGTCAGCTCCGGGCAGCTCGACACCCTCTGCAGTCTCAGCTTCATCAATGTCGGCATCCCGTGTGCGGACTGCGCCCGGGACGGCTTGAAGCTCGTCGAGTGATTCCGGGACCACATCTGCTTCGGACTTCCGGGGTGCGTCATAATCAGTGGCCATTGCCGGGTCTCCCTTCAGCGATCGGGCCGGGACCAACGAGCCCCGGAATGGCTGCTCGGACAAGCAGGTGTCATCCTTTGGTATGCAATAGTAAGCGTACTTATTTTCTATGTACAGTTACGTCAACCCAGCCCCTGATTGATGCGCGGTGATCTCTCAGGCCCGGTTTCTATTCCGTAGCATCTGAAGGTGTTCCTTTCTGGCTGCCACATTGAGCGGGCCAAAAAGCGCCAGGTACAGTCCGAGGGCAATGAAGAACGCCGTCCAGAACTCCAGGAACGTCATCAGCACCAGACCAAGCCCTACAGCCAACAGCAATCCGATAGACCCCCACTTCGCGAGCCTTCGCGCTGCAGGCGGGAGCGATTCATATGCTTTCATCGGCCTCCTCCTCCATGCTGGCCGCACGATCTGGACACGTCCACAGGAAACGCAGAATCAGGCATGCCCGGAATTAATCGTAAGCAGCCCGAGTAACCCTGTCGATTGCTGCCCGCAACACTGGAGGACATGCCGCACAGTAGGCTTGATGGCATGTCTTTCGAAGAAACTCCCGGCACTGCAGGCAACAATCCGCTTCCGGAGCCGGAACGCCGGGACGTCACTGTTCGCAGGGCTCCCAGGTATGTGCCTTTCCTCATATTGGGCGGCATCGTAGGCGTGGCGGTGGCGGCCGTCGTCGCCTTCGCACTGCCAGGGAGTGCGAGCTATGACCCCGGTTCGGTTTTTGGTTTCTTCATGATCCTGTTCGCCGCCGGTGGGGCCCTCCTGGGCGCCGCTGCGGCCCTGGTGCTGGATCGCTTGAGTGTCCGGCGGGCCGAGCACGCCGTCGTCGAATCCGTTCCCGATACTGATACCGGGACAGAAAACATCTCAGACACCGGCACGGACGGCCACCCTTCCCCGCAGTCATAAACGCCCGGACGGAAAAGTCTTAGCGTATGGCGTGAGATAATCGACCAGTGGCACGCGGCGACGGAAAACTTTCTCATGATCTTCTCCCTGGCGAAAAAGGCCCTCAGGACGCATGTGGCGTCTTTGGGGTCTGGGCACCAGGTGAAGAAGTAGCAAAACTCACCTACTACGGGCTGTATGCATTGCAGCACCGCGGTCAGGAGTCGGCTGGTATAGCCACTTCGGACGGCAAGCGGATCAACGTCTACAAGGACATGGGCCTGGTGTCCCAGGTCTTTGACGAGACGACCCTGAACACCCTGACGGGGCACCTTGCCGTAGGCCACTGCCGCTACTCCACCACCGGTGCAAGCCACTGGGCCAACGCCCAGCCCACGCTCGGCGCCACCTCAACTGGCACCGTGGCCCTGGCGCACAACGGCAACCTCACCAACACAGCCGAACTCAAAGCCATGATCATGAGCCGCAATGGCGGCCAGCTCAGCGGCGAAATGAAGCAGGGAAACACTTCTGACACCGCACTGGTTACGGCGCTCCTCGAAGGCGAGCCAGGAAAGTCGTTGGAACAGACCGCCATCGAGCTCCTGCCAAAGATCAAGGGTGGATTCTGCTTCGTCTTCATGGACGAGGGCACCCTGTACGCCGCACGCGATACCTACGGCATCCGCCCCCTGTGCCTCGGCCGCCTGGAACGCGGCTGGGTTGTCGCCTCCGAGCAATCAGCCCTTGCCACGGTGGGCGCCAGCTTCATCCGGGAGATCGAACCCGGAGAATTCATCGCCATCGACGAAGCCGGCGTACGGTCCGTACGGTTTGCGGAGGCGACGCCGGCCGGTTGCGTTTTCGAGTACGTCTACCTCGCCCGCCCGGACGCATCCATCGCAGGACGCTCCGTGTATGAGTCCCGTGTGGAAATGGGCCGCCAGCTCGCCCGGGAAAACACCCAGGAAGCCGACCTTGTCATCCCGGTCCCCGAATCAGGAACGCCAGCTGCCGTAGGCTACGCCGAAGAGTCCGGCATCCCCTTCGCACACGGATTCGTCAAGAACTCCTATGTGGGCCGTACCTTCATCCAGCCATCCCAGACGCTGCGCCAACTGGGCATCAGACTCAAGCTCAACGCCCTGGAATCGGTGATCCGCGGCAAGCGCGTTGTTGTGGTGGACGACTCGATCGTCCGCGGCAACACCCAGCGCGCCATCGTACGGATGCTCCGCGAGGCCGGTGCCGCCAGCGTCCACGTGAAGATTTCCTCGCCGCCGGTGAAATGGCCCTGCTTCTACGGCATCGACTTCGCGTCCCGGGCAGAGCTCATTGCCAACGGAGCCACCGTGGACGAGATCACCCAGGCCATCGGCGCCGACTCCCTGGCCTACATTTCCGAAGACGGCATGATCGGCGCCACCCAGCAGCCGCGCGAACGTCTGTGCACCGCCTGCTTCACCGGCAAATACCCCATCGAGCTCCCGGGTGCCGACAAGCTGGGCAAGAACCTCCTCGAGCGCACAGACCTCGGCGGCATCCCGGCCGCCGGAGCCTCCGCTGCTGGCAGCCCCTCCGACGAAGTACCGGCTGACGAGGATCCCGCGGAAAAGGCCGGCGCTACCGGCTGCGATCCGGGGCCCGACTCCGAATTTGAAAACCTGCTGACTGACGCTGATCGCCTGATCGACTCTGACAAGAAAGAGCCAGTATGACTTCCGCTTCCCCAGCCGCCGGAGCCAAAAGCGCCGGAATCACCTACGCCTCTGCCGGCGTCGACGTCGAAGCGGGCGACCGCGCCGTCGAGCTGATGAAGGGCGCCGTCAAGGCGACTCATAATTCCTCGGTGCTTGGTGGGGTGGGCGGCTTTGCCGGCCTTTACGACGTCTCCCGGCTGCTGACCTACAAGCGTCCGCTGCTGGCCACTTCCACCGACGGTGTCGGCACCAAGGTTGCCATTGCCCAGGCGATGGACATCCACGACACCATTGGCTACGACCTCGTGGGCATGGTGGTGGACGACATCGTGGTGGTGGGCGCCGAGCCGCTGTTCATGACTGACTACATTGCGTGCGGCAAGGTTGTTCCTGAACGCATCGCCGACATCGTCCGCGGCATCGCTGCTGCCTGCTCCGTGGCCGGTACCGCACTGGTGGGCGGCGAAACCGCAGAGCACCCGGGCCTCTTGGGCGAGCACGAATACGATGTTGCCGGTGCTGCCACCGGTGTGGTCGAAGCCGATTCCCTCCTTGGCCCGGACCGCGTCCGTGCGGGAGACGTTGTGATTGGAATGGCTTCCTCCGGGCTGCACTCCAACGGCTACTCCCTGGTCCGCCGGGTCATCAACCACGCCGGCTGGGCACTTGACCGGCAGGTCTCCGAGCTGGGGCGCACCCTCGGCGAAGAACTGCTGGAACCCACACGCGTTTACGCCGCAGATTGCCTGGACCTTGCCCGCACTTTCCCGGTCAACTCCGGGGCAGCAGTCCACGGGTTCAGCCACGTCACGGGTGGAGGCCTCGCGGCAAACCTGGCCCGCGTCCTCCCCCAGGGCCTCGTGGCCACGGTGGACCGCGCAACCTGGGAACTGCCCGCAATCTTCAAGCTGGTCTCCGAGCTCGGCAACGTGCCGCTCGCGGACCTGGAGCGCACGCTGAACCTGGGCGTGGGCATGGTGGCCATCGTTTCCGCGGAAGCCGCCGACGCCGCCGTGAACAGGCTGAACGACCGAGGCCTGCCCTCCTGGATCATGGGCACTGTGGAACAGGATTCCGACTCCATCATCAAGACCGGAGTGGACTACGTCCAGGGTGCCAAGGGTGTTGACGGCGGCGCCGTCCGCCTGGTCAACGCCTACGCCTGATACTTCTCCATCGAGTGCTTCCGTAACTGCCGTTTAGAAGGCTCATAACGGCAGTTTTGGGGCCCACGCCGGCAGGGTTCCCTGGCCGAGCTTGCGAGGCGAGGGGGCCGGTGGGGAGCATTCGATGTGGCTTAAGAAGATCTGACATGAGACACTCTTTTCCCTTGACTGCTAAGCATGCTTACCTTTAAGCTCGACGATATGGAAGAGCAGTACCAGAGGTGGCATGGGGGTTCTTCTCTAGGGCTTGCAGTTCGGCCCTGACCAGGCGTGGCCCTTTGGGTCAACCTAGGTTGGACTGCCTTTCACCGCCGTCGGCGGAAATCAAAAAGAAGCAACCAATAGTGATGTTCGGGTCTCTGCCTGCCACAACAGGCGCCCTGTTCACTACGGGTCGCCTTGAGCTCGGTAGGCATAGCCTCGAGCGAATCAAGGGAGCACATAATGTCAGTCATGAAAAAAGCCACCGCATCAGTTTTTGGATCATTGTTGATCTTGGGAGCCGTAGCCACCCCATCACAGGCGGTTCGCGATGTGGATCAGGACGGCCTGGTTAACGTCAGCGTCGGAAACGTGGAGATTTTGAATGACGTCAACATCGCAGTTGCGGCTAATGTCGCGGCTCAGCTCTGTGGTATCAAGGTTGGCCCGGTCATTCTGCTCGCCACCCAAGTCGATGCTACAGACGTCTCCTCAGTAGTCTGCGATCGTCAGGGCCAACGGAACGACGTAACGATTACTGACTAGTCATTCCATCGGAACCAATAGAGGTGCCCCGGCCCCCCCAGGGGCCGGGGCTTCCCTTTGCTCGTGTTCAGGGAGTGGGCTCAATCTCGACGACGCTGAAGACGCCGCCCTGCGGATCCTTCAGCGTTGCCACGAGCGTTCCGGCGTCCTCAGCGAACTCGGGCTCCACCAGAACTTCCGCTCCGGCTGCCGCGGCTGCCATAACGGTCTCGGAAGCACTGGACACACCGAAGTAGACCTGCCAGCCGTTGCCGGCACGTGACGCGTTGGGCTTCCCGCCGTCGCCACCTCCCGCCGGTGCGATTCCCGCAACCTCGGCGCCGTCCACCATCAGCGTGCTGTACGTCCCGCCGTCGTCCTGGGGGTATTCGGTGACGTCATGACCAAAGAGGTGCTGGAAAAACGCGACGGCGGACTGCGGCTCAGGCGTCAGCAGCTCCGCCCAGGCGAATGCCCCGTGCTCGTTGTACAAGGCCGAGCCCGTGTGCGTGCCTGCCTGCCATACCCCTGTGGTTCCGCCGCCTGGTACCTCCATAAAGAGCATCACCCCTGTATCGGCCACGTCCTCCGGCCCGAACTGGACTGTGCCGCCCGCATGCACCACGTCATGCGCAAGTCCATGGGCATCATCAGCCGCAAAATACACGTTCCACTGGGCGGGCTGGCCCGCGGCTTCCTGACTTGGGTTCTGCGGTGCGATAACACTGACAAGATCCTCACCGACGAAAGCCTGCGCGTAGCTTCGGCCGTCCGGCGTGGGAAGGTCTTGGAACGTCCACCCGAAGACGGCAGCATAGAAGGTCTTGGCCGCCTCCACATCGGGGGTCTGGACGTCCGTCCAGCAGGGTTCGCCGTGTTGATAGCGTTCGACTCGCGACATGATAATCCCTTCGCAGCTTTCGGTAACCCCATCAATCTAGCGCCGGGAAGGGTCCTTACCAACAGTCGAACCGCAGGCCGGCAAGACGGATTGATTAAACAGAAAGGCCCGTTGGTACGCCAAGAAACGGCGTGGCCAACGGGCCTGATAACTGAGGTCGGAACTCCTCGCCCACGCGCACATGGGTTCGGGGTACCGCAAAAGAAGCATCGCACTATAAGTACGACGGCGGCACGCTACTGACGGAGCCTTACGGCACGTTCAGTGAGCGACAACTAGCCGATGCGACGGGTGTCTACCTCGTCGTCGTCTTCTTCCAAATCGTCCGCGTACTTATCCACATAAGCTGAATAGTCCGGTTCTACCGGGTCATCCGCGAAATGGCTCGTGGCACGACTTCCCGGGCCCGTCAGCTCGCGCTGAAGTGCCGTGTAGTCAGTGTTCGGGGAGTAGTACTTGATGTCCCGAGCCTGCTTTGTAGCTTTTGCCTTTTGACGGCCGCGCCCCATGGCGTGACCCCCTTTTGTACTTGGACCGGAGGTGGTCACCTTGGCGATCGGTGAGGCCCCGGAATGTTTGGTCAATTTGTCGTACACCTAGGTTACATGCTTTCTGGGGCAACTGCGCGCCAGTTCACCGCCCCTGTGGGAAGAGTCTCGCGCGGTGCACTGTTCGCAGACCACGTCCCTGACTGTTTCTTGGGTAGAGTCGAGGTGGGGGATGCACGGATTTGCTGGCCACCGCCGGTATCCCGCATCAGGTTAAGCAGGGGAAGAGGTGAGGTCCGCAATGGATAAAAAAGATGCCGGGCAGAACAAAGATGACTCGCATCAGCCCGGCTCCGGCATGGGTAAAGGCACTCCACGTGTACCGCCGCCACCTGCAAAACCTCCCACCGTTCCCATCGCAGTGATTCCTCCCGCCCCACCACGGAAACCGGCAGCAGTCCCGCCAGTACCTGCCGAAATGCCGCCGGAATCCAGCACGCAGGCGCCCATTGGATACGAACCAATCGAAGTCGAACGCAAACCGAGACGGCGCATGTCAGATCGTTCCAAGCAACTCCTCATCAACGGCAGCATCATTGCAACCGGCCTGGTGCTGCTGGGCCTGATGGTCTGGGGTTTGATGACCTTCCTCAATACAGGTTCCCGGGACGGACAGGCTTCCGGCGGCGGCACTCCCACACCCACTGCGGACGCCAGCCCCCTTCCGCTCCCCCGGGAAGGCGTGAGCCCATTGGACTTCCGCCTCGGTGACTGTTTCAAAGACTTCGACCCCAACGCCACAGGATCCACAGTGGTGGCATGCGATACGGAGCATTCAGCGCAACTCGTCGCTGTCCATCACTATCCGGAATCCGAGGCGTACCCGGGACAGGACGCGCTGAGGAACAAGGGGCGCGAAATCTGCCAGAACGCCAAACTCAATGGCGCCGAGGCAAACTACGTGCTCTTGCAGCGCACTGCTTTCCCGAGCACTACCAGCTGGGAAACAGGGGACCGCCGCGTGGACTGCTACGTCACGGCCGATGCTGGCAACGTCATCAAGGAAAACCTGCTCCCCTGAGCGGTTTTTCCACTGGTCCTTCCGGCCCTGGCTGGTTCCTTCCTCGCCTGGCTAGTCCTTCCGGCGGACCGACAGACCGCTCCCTACGAGCTCCCTGCCGTCGTTCATGCCTGCTGACATCAGGCCCTCGACCGTGAGTTCGTCGACGTCAGCGGCCGTATCCACCAGGACAGTGTCGCCGTCGGCGATCTCCCCGGCGAGTATCGCCTTGGCCAGCCGGTCCCCGATCTCGCGCTGCACCAGGCGCCGCAATGGGCGGGCGCCATAAGCAAGGTCAAACCCGGACATCGCCAGCCAGGCGCGCGCGCCATCGGTTACTTCCAGAGTCAGCCGGCGCCCATGCAGCCGCGCTGCCAGCTCGTTCACCTGAAGCTCCACGATCTTCGCCAGCTCCTCCACAGTCAGGGCGTCGAAGAGCACCACCTCGTCAAGCCGGTTAAGGAACTCGGGCTTGAAGGACGCGTTCACCGAAGCCATCACGGCATTGCGCTTCGCGTTCGCATCCAGGGTCTGATCCACCAGGAACTGGCTGCCGAGGTTGGACGTCAGTACCAGGATCACGTTCCGGAAGTCCACCGTGCGGCCCTGGCCGTCGGTCAGCCGACCGTCGTCGAGCACCTGCAGGAGGATATCGAAGACCTCAGGGTGAGCCTTCTCCACCTCATCCAGGAGGATCACGGAGTACGGACGACGGCGGACGGCTTCAGTCAGCTGACCGCCTTCCTCATAACCCACGTAACCGGGAGGGGCACCCACCAGCCGCGCTACGGAGTGCTTCTCCGAGTACTCGGACATGTCGATCCGGACCATGGCCCGTTCGTCGTCGAACAGGAAGTCCGCAAGGGCCTTCGCAAGTTCCGTCTTACCCACACCGGTGGGCCCAAGGAAGAGGAACGAACCCGTGGGCCGGTTGGGGTCGCTGATGCCTGCACGGGCACGCCGAACAGCATCCGAGACGGCAGCGACCGCCTTGGTTTGACCGATAAGCCTCGCTCCCAGCACCTGCTCCATGTTCAGCAGCTTCTGGCTTTCGCCTTGCAGCATCCGCCCTGCAGGGATCCCGGTCCAGGCGGAAATGACTTCAGCGATGTCATCCGCTGTGACCTCCTCGGCCACCATCTGGTTGGACTTGTCCGTCACGGCCGCCTCGGCCTCGGCGGCGGCGTTCAGCTCACGCTCCAAGGCAGGAATCTCACCGTAAAGCACGCGCGACGCCGTCTCCAGGTCACCTTCCCGCTGAGCCTTGTCCGCGGCAGACCGCAGCTCGTCCAGCTTGGCCTTGAGGTCGCCCACCCGGTTGAGGCCCGCCTTCTCCGCTTCCCAGCGCGCGTTCAGCGCATCGAGCTGTTCCTTCTTGTTGGCCATGTCCGCGCGGAGGGCAGCCAGGCGTTCCAGGGAAGCTGCATCGGTTTCGCCGCTGAGGGCCAGCTCCTCCATGGTGAGCCGGTCCACCTGGCGCCGCAGCTGGTCGATTTCCTCCGGGGCGGAGTCAATTTCCATCCGCAACCGGGACGCGGCTTCGTCCACAAGGTCGATCGCCTTGTCCGGCAGCTGCCGCCCGGAAATGTACCGGTGGGACAACGTGGCTGCAGCCACCAGGGCGGAGTCGGCAATGGCGACCTTGTGGTGCGCCTCGTAGCGCTCCTTGAGCCCGCGAAGGATGCCGATGGTGTCATCCACGCTCGGCTCCCCCACGTAGACCTGCTGGAAGCGACGTTCGAGCGCCGGGTCCTTCTCGATGTTCTCGCGGTATTCGTCAAGGGTGGTGGCCCCGATCAGGCGCAGCTCGCCGCGGGCAAGCATGGGCTTGAGCATGTTGCCCGCGTCCATGGAGCTGTCGCCCGTTGCTCCTGCGCCCACCACGGTGTGGATCTCGTCGATGAAGGTGACGATCTGTCCCTCGGAGTTCTTGATCTCCTCCAGGACAGCCTTCAGACGCTCCTCAAATTCCCCGCGGTATTTAGCCCCGGCCACCATGGAGGCCAGGTCCAGGGCGATCAGGCTTTTGCCTCGAAGACTTTCCGGGACGTCGCCTGCCACAATCCGCTGCGCAAGGCCTTCGACGACGGCTGTCTTGCCTACGCCGGGTTCACCGATGATGACGGGGTTGTTCTTGGTACGGCGGCTCAGGACCTGGATGATGCGGCGGATCTCCGAATCGCGCCCGATGACGGGATCCAGCTTGCCTGCCCTAGCCATGTCCGTCAGGTCCGTTCCGTACTTTTCCAGTGACTGGAAGGTGTTTTCCGGGTTCTCAGTGGTGACCTTCCGCTCCCCCCGCAGTCCCGGCAAGGCGGCGAGCAGCGCTTCATGGGAGGCACCGGCGTCGCGCAGTAACCTTGCTGCGGCGTCGTTGCCCGCAGAGATCCCGAGCAGCAGGACTTCGGTGGAGATGTGGGTATCCCCAAGCTTGTCCGCCTCGTTCTTGGCGTTCTGGATAGCCTGCAGAGCGGGCCGGGACAGTTGGGCCTGCTGGGTGGAAGATCCCGATGAAGCGGGGAGTGCCCTGATGGCCGAGCTCGCCTGGACGCTGACAGCATCGACGTCGGCACCGGTGGCGCGCAGGAGTGCGACGGCCACACCCTCGCGCTGGTCCATGAGCGCCTTGAGCAGGTGGGCCGGTTCCACCTGGGGATTTCCTGCCGTGGAGGCATTCATGGCTGCTGCCGAAAGAGCCTCCTGGCTCTTGATGGTGAATTTGGCGTCCAAAGAGGGCTCCTTTCGGGAAGATTTTCTAAGTTGAGTGTACTACGCTCAACTTTTGGTACCGGTGGTGTGGGTGCCACTTTTTGCCGTGGGCGAACAGCTGTATTTTCAGCGCTTCCGCCGCGTCCACTCAAGGAGTTTTTCCAGAGGCCAGGTGGTGACGATCCTCTCTGCCGGCACCTCATTCAGCACAGCACGCTCAGCGCCGTACTGGAGAAAATCGAGCTGGCCGGGGGCATGCGCGTCACTGTCGATGCTGAAGAGGCATCCGGCGTCGAGTGCGAGTTGGATCAGGTTGTCCGGTGGGTCCTGGCGCTCCGGACGGGAGTTGATTTCGACCGCGACGTCGTTCTCCACGCACGCTGCGAACACCTTTTCGGCGTCGAACTCTGATTCCGGACGTGTGCCCCTGGAACCGGTCACAAGCCGGCCGGTGCAGTGGCCAAGGACATTCGTGTGGGGATCCCTGATGCCTCCCAGCATTCTCCGGGTCATGGTGTGCTTGTCCGAGCGAAGCTTCGAATGCACGCTCGCCACCACGACGTCGAGCGTGTCCAGCATGCCGGCCTCCTGGTCCAGAGTGCCATCCTCCAGAATGTCCACTTCGATGCCGGTCAGGAGCCGGAACCCGTCGGACTGTTCGCTCTCGCTTTGTTCATTGATGAGGGCCACCACGTCCAGCTGCTTTGCCAGGCGTTCCGCCGTGAGCCCGTTGGCAACTTTGAGATTGGGCGAATGATCCGTCAGTGCCAGGTATTCATGGCCGAGTATCCGTGCCGTGTCCGCCATGACCTCAATGGGGGAGCCGCCGTCGGACCAGTCACTATGACTGTGAAGGTCGCCACGGAGGGCTTTCCGCAACCCTTGGCCGCCCTGGACGAGAGGCTTGGCCGCACTGCGCAGCTTCTCCAGATAATCAGGCACCTGGCCTTCCAGCGCCTGCCTGATGACCTCGAACGTCCTGTCTCCGATTCCACCCATTTTCCTGAGCCGGCCCGTCCGGACTCCCTCAGCCAACTGGTCCTCCCCCATGCCCTGGATGGTCTCCGCTGCATTCCGGAACGCCTTCACCTTGAAAGTGGGGGCGAGGTCACGCTCGAGCCAGAAAGCAATCTCATTGAGTGCGTCAGCGGCGTCCATTTCTCCATCTTGCACGAAGTTCCCCTGTTCGCGCAGGGCCCCGCAGCCTTGATTGCAATCGGCATGGGGGTTTCATCACCCACTCAAAGATTTTGCTTGACCGGCGATAGTTACCGATATATCGTTAAGTATCGCCGAAGCATCGGCGATACTCTGAAAAGAGATCACCAGATGGAAGGACGATGCCGTTATGAAAGGCATTCACGACAGCAAATTTGGAAACCCCGAAGAAGCAGGACAAGCGGGTCAAGAAGGACAGGTGGGTCATATGGGGCAAGTACTAGGACGCTTCGGGCGGGGCAGGAGCCGACGCGGACCCCATGGACATGGTGGCTTCGGACCCGGCGGATTCGGCCCGGGCGGCCGTGGCTTCGGTCCCGGCTTTGGGCCTGGCTTCGGCCCCGGTTTTGGTCCCGGG
Source organism: Arthrobacter rhizosphaerae (assembly GCF_023062595.1). Lineage (GTDB taxonomy): Bacteria > Actinomycetota > Actinomycetes > Actinomycetales > Micrococcaceae > Arthrobacter > Arthrobacter rhizosphaerae. The sequence goes on along the minus strand of NZ_JALLAN010000002.1, from coordinate 37,996 downwards.
GGTTCACGGCGGGCCAACAGGGGGGACGTTCGTTCGGCGATCCTCTCCCTCCTCGCCGAAGCGCCATCCAACGGATACGGGCTGATCAAGACGATCGCGGAGAAGACTTCAGGAACCTGGCGCCCCAGCCCGGGCTCCGTCTACCCGACTTTGCAGCAGCTGGTTGATGAGGAGCTGATTACCCCGGTTGGAGAAGGCCGGCGCACGGAATTCACGCTCACTGATGAGGGCAGGGCCTATGTGGCAGAGAACGCCGAGGAGCTCGACAACGCCTGGAACTCTGACCCTAAGGGCACCGGTCCCGCGTTCCACCAAAGCGTAGGAAAGCTGATGGGAGTCATCCACCAGTTCCGCTTCTCAGCGACTGAGGAGCAACGCAATGCGGCCATCGAGAAGATCGATGAAACCCGTCGGGCGCTCTATCACATCCTTGCGGACTGATCCGCGAGATTTGGTGGGGGGCAGTGCCAGCGGGTCGTCATGGACATGCCGGCTTTCCGTCGGCAATCCTGACCTATTCTGGGAGACATGAACCAGAGCCCGCCTGACGATACCCCTACAAAACATGTCTTCATCGACAAGCAGCATCCCCCGCTCTGGCGGGCGCTGAATGGACTGGGTCTGAAGGTGCGGGAGGCTGCCGAGGAGGCCGGAATCAGCCGCCTCCTCGTCGAATTGCTCTATGTCCGCATCTCCCAACTCAACGGCTGCGCCTTCTGCCTCGATATGCATGTAAGCAATGCGTTGAAGGAAGGCGAGACCACTCAGCGACTCGCGGTGCTTTCGGCCTGGCGGGAAACCGACCTCTTCACGGAGCAGGAAAGTGCTGCGCTTGCCCTGGCCGAATCGGTCACGGAACTCCCTGATGCGGCCACCCGCGAACGCGAGGAAGAGTCCGCCCGCCAACACCTGAGTGATGAAGAGTTCTCGGTTGTGACCTGGCTGGCCATCACCATGAACGCCTTCAACCGGGTGTCCATCGTCAGCCATCATCCGATCCAGGACGACGCCTGACATCAGGCCTCAGGCAGGATAGACAGCCACTGCTGCCGCCTTGGTCACGAAGTACACCTTCATCCCCGGCACCAGCCCGAGGTCCGCGACGGCTGCCGGCGTAATGTCGGCCGCCAGCTGACCGCGCATCCCGGCACGCACACGGATCTGGTCACCGTGGGGCTCAAGGTCCGTTACGGTCACCGCCATGGAGTTCCGTGGGCTGCCGTGGGCCTCGCTAAGGAATACCGAAACGGCCGACGGCGGGAAGGCAGCCACGCCGTCCTGCCCGGGCTCCAGGCCGTCGTCGTGCTGGCCTGAAAAGTGCACGCCTTCCGCAGTGGTGATGCCGTCCTCAGTGACGGTTCCGGCCAGGAGGTTCAGCCCGGCCAGCCCGGCCGCGAACCGGCTCCGCGGCCGCTGGAGCACCTGGCGTGTTGGGCCTTCTTCGGTGATCTTGCCGTTCTCCAGGACAATGACGCGGTCAGCCAGCATCAGCGCGTCGAGGACATCGTGGGTGATGATGATGGCGCTCCGGCCGGCGAGTACATGTTTAAGCAGGCGCCGGAGCAAGGGAGCGGCGTGGATATCCAGCGCGGCAAGCGGCTCGTCCAGCAGCAGCAGTTCGGGACTGGCCGCCAGTGCCCTTGCTACAGCAACCCGCTGCGCCTGCCCGCCGGACAGCTCACCCGGCCGCCTCTGAGCCAGGCCTCCTGCTTCGACGGCGTCCAGCCACTCCCGCGCCGTGTTCCGGGCGGAGGTCCTGCTGGCTCCGCTGCTGCCTGGACCGAAGGCGACATTCTCCAGGGCGCTCAGGTGCGGGAAGAGCAGCGGATCCTGGGCCAGGAGCGCGGTCCCCCGGCGGTGCGGCGCCAGCCAGGTGTGTCCGCCGTCGAGGACTTCAAAAAGAACCTTGCCGCCCAGCACGGATCTTCCCGAATCCGGATGGAGCAGGCCCGCGATCAGATCCAGCAACGTGGACTTCCCCGCTCCGTTGGGTCCCATCACAGCCACCGTTTCCCCCGGCCCCACGGTGAGGGAGACGTCGAAGTTGCGCTCGCGGACAGCGGCGTTGAACGTGAACGTCACCGGAGGCTCCCGCCGGTGAGAGCCGGCGTCGGGGTTTCCCTAATCGTCCCGCTGCCGCCTGTCCCGCCAAGGAAACCGCGACGACGATAGGAAAGCCCAACCACCGTGACCGCAACGGCCACGAGGACCAGTGAAAGGGCGACGGCGGCATCGGCGTCCGCTTCCCGTTGCAGGTAGATTTCAAGCGGCAAAGTCCTGGTTACCCCCTCGAGGCTCCCGGCGAAAGTCAGGGTGGCACCGAATTCGCCGAGGCTGCGGGCGAAGGAAAGGACTGCACCGGAGACCAGGCCGGGCAGGACCAGGGGCAACGTCACCCGGCGAAGCACGGTGGTGGGGCGGGCCCCGAGGGTGGCGGCCACGGCTTCGAACCGGCCGCCGGCTGAGCGGAGGGACCCCTCAAGGCTCACCACCAGGAACGGCAAGGCCACAAATGTCTGCGCGAGGACCACCGCGGTAGTGGAAAACGCGATCTGCAGGCCCAGCACTTCGAGCGTTCCACCAAGCAGGCCCTGCCGCCCGAAGGTATAGAGCAGGGCGATGCCGCCAACCACCGGCGGAAGAACCAGGGGCAAGAGGACAAACGCGCGCAGGAGCTGCTGGCCGGGGAAGCGTCCTCTTGCCAGAACGAGGGCAAGCGGAACACCCAGGCAAACGCACAGCACTGTGCTCGCTACGGACGTTCGGAGACTGAGGCCAAGGGCGGCGAGAGAGGATTCGGAGCTAATCAGCGGAAGGAACTGGGGCCAGTTGACTCTGGCCAGCATCGCCACGAGCGGCAGTATGACCAGCAGCGCACCCGCGATGGCTACTGCGTAAATCCACGAAGGTATGCCGCTGTAGGCGGCGGAACGGCTCACCGGGGCCGGCTTGCTGGGGCGCATGACGCTAGTCCCCCCGGGCCGCACCGAAGCCGGCAGCGGACAATATCCGCTGCCCTTCGCTGCCGCTGACCATGGCAATGAACTCGTCCGTCAATTCTGTCTTCCCCGCCGACTTCAAGGCCGCGATCGGGTAGGTATTGACGGCTGCTGATGCTTCAGGGAAAGGAATACCCTGAACCTTGCTCCCGGCGGCCAGGACATCGGTCACGTAGACAAGGCCGGCGTCGGCTTCCCCGGAGCCAACCTTTCCCAGCACGTCCGTGACCGACGATTCTTCGCTCACGGGCTTCAGCTCCACTCCGGCGGACCGTGCAACTGCTTTGGCTGCCGCGCCGCAGGGAACCTGGGGGGCGCAGACCACCACCTTCACACCGGGCCTGCCGAGATCCCCGAAGGACCGGATCGACGCCGGATTGGCAGGCGGGACGGCGATGGCCAGGGTGTTGCTGGCGAAGTCCTTGGCGCTGCCGTTGACCATGCCTGCGTCTGCTACTTTGGCCATGTTCCGGGCGTCTGCAGAGGCAAAGACGTCAGCGGGTGCACCCTGGATAATCTGCGTTGCAAGGTCCGAGGAGCCCGCGAAACTGAGGACCACCTTGGCTCCAGGGTGCTGACTTTCGAAGCGGCCTGCCAGCTCGGTGAAGCTCCCCTTCAGGGAGGCGGCAGCAAACACCGTGACAGTCTGAGATCCGGACTCGCTGGTACTTCCGCAGCCGGAAAGCCCGACGCCGATCGCCACAATCAGGCCAACCGCCGCCAGTTGCGCCGCGGGCCGGCGCGCCCGGTTCCGGCGGCCGCTCAAGCCACGTCTATCGCGGCTCAAGCCACGCCGAGTGCGCCCGGTCATGCTACGGACTTGCCCTGAGGCGTCTCGATAATGACGGTGGTGGCTTTGACCACCGCCGTGGCTACCGAGCCGAGTTCCAGCCCAAGTTCCCGGACGGCTTCGCTGCTCATCAGGGAGACCACACGGAAGGGACCGCACTGCAGCTCCACTTGCGCCATGACTTTGTCCATCGTGATGCCGGTGACCAGCCCTACAAACCTGTTCCGGGCCGAGCTGCCAACTTTGGTCGGGTCATCGGGGAGCTGGGACTGGTCCTTGGCGAGCCTGGCCAGCTCCAGCCCATCCACGGCCAGGCGTCCGGACTGGTCCTTCACCGGGGTCAGCGTTCCGTTTTCGGTCCAGCGGCGGACGGTATCGTCACTGACACCCAGGAATCTGGCAGCTTCGGCAACGCGGATCATCGGCATGAGTCCAGCATAATCCTCAGATGCGGAGTACGGGGCCTTTTTTCTCCGCAAATGTCACTCCTGACTGCCGAAGGCCGGCTGGTCGGCCCCTGCCCCGGGCCACTAGACTTCCTCCATGGCCATCTACCTGGATCCGCCGCTGTGGCCGGCACACGGAACGCACTTCTCGCACCTCATTTCGGATACCTCCCTTGAGGAGCTGCACGCCTTTACGGCCAAGGCCGGCATCCCGCAGCGGGCGTTCGACGGCGACCACTACGACGTTTCCGAAACGCGCTATGCCGCCTTGGTAGAGGCCGGTGCCATTCCCGTGGAAGCCCGGATCCTGGTCCGCAAACTGATCGCCAGCGGCCTCCGCATCCCGGCACGATTGCGGAACAAGTCCCTCAAAGTCCCGCTCCTGAACCGCTGGAACGCCGTACTCCCCGGCCATGATGCGCTGTTCCTTGATCTGCTGGACCGCTGGGGCGAAGAGCACCGGAAGTACCACGGGCGCACCCATCTCCTGACCGTGCTCGAGGCGCTTGACGTGCTCACTGAACCGGAGGAACCACCCTGGACCGTTGCCCTGGCTGCCTGGTTCCATGACGCCGTCTACCACGGGATAGCGGGCCAGGACGAGGAGGATTCGGCCATCCTGGCAGAGGAGCGCCTTCACGACGCCGGGCTTCCCTCTGCCGATATCGCGGAAGTGGCGCGGCTGGTGCGCATGACTGCTGACCACCGGCCGGAGCGGGGAGACCGCGACGGCGCCCTCCTGTCGGATGCTGATCTTTCAATTCTCGGCGGGGAACCGGAGGAATATGGCCGGTACGTCAGCGCCGTCCGGCAGGAATACGGGCACATCGGTGATGCCGACTTCGCCGCCGGGAGGGCCGCCGTCGTGCGTCACTTGCTTGCCCTTGATCCGCTGTTCCACACGCGGCACGCACGGGACTTGTGGATGGAAGCAGCGCATCGGAACCTTGCCGGCGAGTTGTCAGGCTAGAAGGAATCGAGGCAGGGATGTTGGCACCTTTTGTTCACGAGGCGGTTCTAGCGGTGAGTGGAAATTCCGACGACGCCGCCCCCGGCGCCGCTGTGACCCTCGAGTTGTGCGGCAGCCTCGAACATCCCCCGCCATGCCCTCTGGCCCCGCACAACACCAGGGCGGAGCGGACCGGTGGTGCGCTGACGGTGCGTGTTGTCTTCGCCACGCAGCCCGAAAACGAAGAGCAGGTGCGCAAAAGGATAGAGAAGGCGCTGCGGGCGGGAACGATCAGCAGGCCGGATGGTACCGCCGCCCACTGGGACTTCCTGGAGAGCGCAGCAGCCACGCTTAGTCCCTCTGAGGCCGCCCTGGCCGGACGTCTCGCAGGGGCCTGAGTGCCTGCCAAAGTAGTCCTGAGGAGAGGAGTCTTAGATCGCGCTGGCAGCAGCAGCGCTATACCGTTCAAGGACCTCCGGCGTCGGCTCTGCGTTAACCGTGATGGCTCCTTCGGCTTCCCAAACAGGGAGTGCTCCAAGCAGGATGCCCGCGGCCTGACGCGCAGCGCCGTCGGCCACGTACTCCCCCGGTTCAGGAACTGTAACCGGCAGACCGAAAACTCCTGCCAGGATCTGCTGCAATGCGAGTGACCGTGCTCCGCCGCCGACGAGGATGACCCGCTCCGCCGTGATTCCCAGATCAGTGAGGGCCTTCAATCCGTCAGCCAGGGAGCAGGCAACGCCCTCGATGGCCGCCCGGGCCACGTTTGCGGGTGTGAAGTTGGCGAGGGTCAGGCCATGCAGGGAACCGCTGGCATCGGGCAGATTAGGCGTCCGCTCCCCCTCGAAGTAGGGAACCAATGTCAGACCCCGGGCCCCGGCGGGGGCGGTCAGGGCAAGCCGGGAGAGCTCCGCCAAGTCCACGGACAGCACAGCAGCCGTGGCATCAAATACACGCGAGGCATTGAGCGTGCAGACGAGGGGAAGAAAAGCCCCTGTTGCGTCCGCGAATCCCGCAACCAGCCCTGTTGGGTCAGCGGAGGGCCGGCTGGCGATGGCAAAAACGGTCCCCGACGTCCCGACCGACACCACAACATCACCCAACCGGGCGTTCACTCCGAGCGCCGCCCCGGCATTGTCGCCGGCTCCCGCGCCGATCAGAATGCCCGACGGCGTTTTCAGCTCCGCGCCCAGCGGACCGAGGACCTCCGGAAGCACCGGGACGTGACCCAAAGTCCGTTCCAGGACCTCGGGCAGGTATGACCCGGTGGCTGGGGACCAGTAGCCGGTGCCGGACGCATCTGACCGGTCTGTCCGCAGGGCAGCGAGTCCCTCCGCGCCGCTTCCGGGCCCGAACCCGGCCAGGCGCCAGCTCAGCCAGTCATGCGGAAGGCAGACAGCTGCGGTGCGGGCAGCGTTCTCCGGCTCGTTTTGGGAAAGCCACAAGAGCTTGGTGGCGGTGAGCGACGCCACCGGGACCGTCCCGGTGGCGTCCGCCCAGTATCCAGGGCCGCCAGGCGCCTCACTGATCAGGAGCTCGGCCGCAGCTGCCGAGCGTGTGTCGTTCCACAGCAGCGCGGGCCGGACTATTGCGCCGTCGGCATCAAGACAGACCATGCCGTGCTGCTGCCCTGCGACCGAAATGGCCGAGACATCGTCCAGTCCGCCGCCGGCCTCGATCGCCTCCTGCAGCGCACTCCACCAGGCTTCCGGGTCCACTTCCGTTCCTTCCGGATGCCGGGCCTGCCCTTGGCGCACCAGAACTCCTGATTCGGCATCGCGGATGACGATCTTGCAGGACTGGGTGGAGCTATCAATTCCGGCGACCAAGGGCATTGCTGGGCTCTTTCAGAGGAGGGTTAGTGAAGCGGGTAGTTCAGCGGGCGCTGATTGTCAGCGGGCACCCTGATTGTCAGCGGGCACCGAGGAGATGCTCAATGGCCAGCTGGTTGAGCCGGACAAAGGCGAAGGAGCGCTCGGCGGCCTTGTCGGCGTCGAACTCCGCGAAGGCAGAAGGATCGGCCAGCAGATCGGCCGCGGACTCGCCGGCGGCCAGCGTAGGCTCCCCGAGCTCGAACACACCGGAGGTTTTCAGTGCTTCCTGGACCTCGGCGTCGGCGCGGAAGGCGAGAGCGCGTTCCTTGAGCAGGAGGTACATGGCCATGTTTGCCTTGGCCGATTCCCACACTCCGTCGTAGCCGTCGGTGCGGGAGGGCTTATAGTCGAAGTGGCGAGGGCCGTCGTACTTTGGCCCGCCGTTGGGGAACCCGTTCTCCAGCAGGTCCACGGTGAAGAATGCGCTGGTGAGGTCACCGTGGCCGAAGACGAGGTCCTGGTCGTACTTGATGCCGCGCTGGCCGTTCAGGTCGATGTGGAAAAGCTTTCCGGCCCACAGTGCCTGGGCGATGCCGTGGGTGAAGTTCAGTCCTGCCATCTGCTCGTGGCCGGTCTCCGGGTTGAGGCCAACGATGTCGCCGTGCTCGAGCTGCGCGATGAAGGCCAGCCCGTGGCCAACGGTGGGGAGGAAGATGTCGCCGCGGGGCTCGTTGGGCTTGGGCTCCAGCGCGATCCGCAGTCCGTAGCCCTTCTCCTTGATGTAGCCGGCGGCCGTGTCCACGCCTTCCTTCATGCGGTCCAGGGCTGCTGAGAGGTCCTTGGACCCGTCGTATTCGCTGCCTTCGCGGCCGCCCCACATCACGAACGTCTCGGCGCCCATTTCGGCGGCAAGGTCAATGTTGGCGAGCACCTTACTCAGGGCAAACCTGCGAACTGCGCGGTCATTGGACGTGAACCCGCCGTCCTTGAACACAGGGTGGCTGAACAGGTTGGTGGTCATCATGGGGACCTTCAGGCCTGTCTCGGCCAGGGCTGCCCGGAAGTTCTTCAGGATCAGCTCGCGTTCAGAGGCACTGGCATCAAACGGGATCAGGTCATTGTCATGGAACGTGATGCCGTAGGCGCCTGCCTCGCTGAGGCGGTGGACTGCCTCCACGGGATCCAAGGCAGCACGGGTGGGCTGGCCAAAGGGGTCTGCGCCGGTCCAGCCGACCGTCCAAAGTCCGAAGGTAAAGCGGTCCTCAGGTGTGGGATGTGTTGACAATTCAGGCACCTCATTGGGCTGGTAGGAGAAAAAACGCAATTAGTTTTCGTTCTGAACTATAGGTGGCATGATCAACTAAGGTCAATGGTCTGCGAAGAATCCAAGGAGTGAAATGTCGACGGCACACCTGGAAGACAGACCCACGCCCGGGCGGGTGGGCGATGTGCGCAAGCAGAACCTCGCACTGGTGCTACGGAACGTTCACCCAAACGTCCAGACAACCAGGGCCCAGCTGGCGGCCGAAACGGGCCTGACCAAGGCTTCTGTTTCCAGCCTCGTGGCCGACCTCCTGGACGCAGGGCTCCTGACGGAGGTGGGAATCACCCGCGACGGCGAGAGGGGAAGGCCCGGCGTGGGGCTGGCACTCAATCCTCTACGTGGCGCGCTTGGGGCTGAGGTGAACGTCGATTACCTGGGAGTTGGCGTGGTGGACCTGAACGGCAATCTCCATTTTCAGGAAACCACTGAGCGTCACAACAGCGGAAGCAGCCCGGAGGAAGTCCTCGGGGCACTCCGGCTGATGACCAAACGCGCGGCTGATGCCGCCTCTGATGCAGGCATTGTCCTCCTTGGCGGAGGCTTAGCCGTTCCTGGCCTTGTTGACGCTGACAGGAACTATGTGTCCACCGCCCCGAACCTGGGGTGGACCGGCGTCGAACTTTCCGGAGAGCTTGGAGCCCTGCTCCCCCATAGCCCGTTCGGGGTCACACTTTCCAACGAGGCCAACAGTGCAGCCCTGGCGGAACTTTGGTACGGGCAGGGAGTCTCCTTCCGCGCGTATCTGTATATCTCGGGAGAAGTGGGCGTCGGTGGTGGCCTCATCATCGATTCGCAGCTTTTCACCGGTCCTGCAGGCCATGCAGGCGAAATCGGACACTCCGTGGTTCAGCCAAAAGGACCAAAGTGCACCTGTGGCGGCCACGGCTGCCTGGAAACATTCGCAGGCCAGGAAGCCATCTTCTCGGCTTCGGGCATCGGTGATGGGCCCACAGGACACCGGATGGCACAGTTGCTAACAGCTCTGGCTGCAGGTGACCCGCGCCCCTTAGCGGCGGTCGAGGAGGCCGGCTACTATCTGGGTGTGGCGACGGCCACCACCGCCAGGCTCATGAACGTGGCTGCCGTGGTGCTGGGCGGCCATTTTTCTCTGCTCGAGGAATGGATCAGGCCGGCCCTGCAGCAGAGCGTGGACGAGTTTGCGCCGGGAGTTGTAGCGCCGGACGCCGTCGCGTTTTCCGCCCTGCGGCAGACTGCCGCGCTGATGGGCGCCGCGGGGAGCAGCCTGCGCAGGGCTCTGGCAAACCCTCAGGAGCTTGTTCCGTAGACCTGCCTCCCGCAAACGTCAGCCAGGGCGCGGAATTCGATGGCGGGGAATTTGCCATGAAATCAGATCGGATTGGTTTCACAGCAGTGCAGGGCATAAATCAAACCCTCGTGGCAAAATCTAACTTCCTCTTTCTCGGGGGTCTAAGTTTTGCTTTTTCCAAGCTGAGAAATGAGACGCCTTTCTCACCGGGGAGAAAACAGATCGAAAACGTCCACCCCGCCTGCTGGAAGTTGTACCAGAGATAAACATGATTGGGGCCGGATACATGATCGAGCGTTGGCTGGCCAAACAAGGCGAGAGCTTCCTTCACCGTGGTATTAAAGCTCAAGTCATAGGGCAAGGTGTCCTGATAGCGAGAGAAACCGCTATCGTTATGATCGCTAAAGACCTGCATAGACCCGAAGATCATCTCGCCATCTTCTTTTGCCGGTCCCCAAAATTTCTCAAAGCCCGACCTGGATTCGAAAACCAGCGAAATGCCCGTGTCGATTTGATTGATTCTTTCGACGGGGCTACCGAGAAATTTTGGTCGTCTCGAAATGCCACTTGCGGTCAGAAATTTGTCGAACTCGATGTTCTGCGCTGGAAATCCCAGATATTGCTGAAGCTCTGTAATTTTCATCATTCCCCTATTTTCCTGCTCTAGCTTTCTTTCTGGCCACGACGTGAAGAAGTTGTCGGCGACAAAGTGCAGGCGCCTGCGTCTCGTACACGCGGGGCCCGAATGCTCAGAAGTAACGGATGTTGCCGCCGGCTCGGTGGAACTTCACCCGGTCGTGCTCGCGTCGCTCCCGAAGACGGGCATCCATAAGGACTGCCTCGCGAAGGATGGAGAGTAGGGAAGCACCGATCTTCCGCAGCAGCCTTGCGCGGGGACCCTGAACACGTGAGGCGAGGCAGTTCACTGATTGGACCGGGGCGGCGAGACGGCGGCTGGCAGGACGGAGGGACGCGCTGTGGGTGTTTGTGCTCATGTCCCCAGCGTGAGCCGTTCCCGGAATTCACGCCACGATTCGGTCCAGCCCGAATCGTGGCGCATCCTGACCCGGGGAATACAGTGAAGAGATGCAGATCGCGCTCGGCACAGAGGACCTTACGAAGGTCCGTTTCCTCATCTCGCCCCTCTGGGAAACGGTCGCGAGCATCGAAGCGTTGCAGAAGAGGACCCCTATCCATCGCCCCTGGATCGAGATGGCGAAGGAGCGCATCGCCGCATCCCCAGACTCCCGGGCGTACGAACACCTCCGCATCCTCTCCGCACTCGTGATGCCAGACGGATACATCGCCGACTCACTGACCCCGACTCAGCCACGGCAGGACAGCTTCGCGGAGTCCCTAGATGCCATCCGGGCCATCCCTACGGAATTATGGGAGCGTGATCTCCGCCATCTAGCGGACCTGACGGTCGGGAGCCCGACACGCCGCACCATCGACGAGCTCCTGAACGACATCGACGCCGCAGTCTCGCGGATCCTCGCAGCCCTCGAATGGTACTGGGCCACCGCCGTCGAGCCCTTCTGGCCCCGGCTGCGCTCGGTGCTGCTGGCCGACGTTGACTCCCGGCTGGAACAGCTGGCCCGGGACGGCATCCAGGAGGTCTTCAAGACCCTGCATCCGAGAGTGCGCCCCAACAGCACCGGCCTGGAGATCATGCGAGGCGTCACCTGCTGCCACTACGCGAACAACGTCCCGGAACCCGGAATGGGCCTCATACTCGTCCCGAACGCCTTCGTCTGGCCGGACACCATGGTCCTGAACGTACAACCCTTCGTCCCCACCATCACCTACGCCCCGCGCGGCGTCGGGCGCCTCTGGGAAACTGTGCGGGAAACCTCCGAATCCCCCGTCTCCGCCCTGCTGGGGCGCACCCGCGCGCAGATCCTGGCGCAACTGGACGTCCCCATGACAACCACTCAACTCGCCTGCGCCCTGGACCTCGCAGCCGCGACCGTCAGCGGTCATCTCAGGGTGCTCTCCGGGAGCGGCCTCGCGGAGTCGCTTCGCTCCGGCCGTGAGGTCTTCTACCAGCGGGGCGAACTGGGAGACGCCCTGCTCTCCCGGGCCTGAACCATCGGCCACCTAAGCAAAGACGACCCGTTGTGGTTTGGGATTCTTGGACGTCAACTTTGGGACGGCTGAGTTTCAAGGGTCCGGCCACGTTCATTCAGTTCATGGAGCAAATCCCTGCCATCGACGATCCAGAACTTATCCGAGGCCGGGAACACCTCTTCGGGGTACGTATTGGAAAAGTCTGCGAACTCGCCCACCCAACCGTCGGGAACATACTGCTCCATGCGTGGCCCGCTCTGGTAACAGCCGGCAAAGCGCTTGTTGTCAAAATCGACGAAGGCGATTGGAAACAAGAAGCTCACGTCCCACCACGACTGCGCACTGGGAAATCGCTCCAACAGAATCTGCCGCAAAAACTGAAAATCCACACTGCGGACCTCTGGCGCAGCCAGAAAAGCCTCGGCCGTATGCTGGTCCACAACAGGGATGCCTGACCTTTGAGCCATTGCGGTGACGTTCAGATCCGGAACTTCATGCCCTGCTGCGACGAATGCATCCTGCCATTTTTTCCAATCAAGCACCCAGTTGTCATGATCTGACACTCGCCAGTGGATGGCCCCCTTGTAACGCACAACGGCCACCACGTATTGCGGATCGAGCAAGTCAGGCGTCGTCGGCGCAAGAGTCTTTTCAAGATCCTTCATTTCATCTTCCCCGTCCTAGGGTTGCGTCTTTCACAGTGGACACGAAGTTCTACTTATCTCCATGGCAATGTCATGACTCAAACTCGCCTCGTTTCGAAGACTGTTCTCATTTTGGCCTTCGGGGACTAATTCGCGTAACGCAAGAGTGAAGCGTTGTTTCGCTTGCCGCTTCCCGCCCAACCGGTCATAGAACCGGATTGCCTTGGCATTCCAGGCCGGAGTTTGCCATTGCAGCTCGCCGAAGCCTTGATCCTGGGCGTAAACGATCACGGCGTCCATGAGAAGTCGGCCAACGCCAAAGTCTCGGTATTCTTCGTCCACGTAGAGGCAATCGAGGTGGCCATATGGCAAGGCTGCCCATGTTTCGACATCCGAGGTGAGCGCTGCATACCCAACCGGGTTTCCAGACACCATGGCAACGAATAGGTTAAGCCGTCCCACATGGATCAGTTTGGCGATTCGATCAGCCCAATCCAGCGGGATCACCGTGGGGCTCTGCTCATGCCGCGCGTGTTCGACAGCAAGCTCGCGTATGGGGGCGCACTCGGCAGTGCCGGCGATGCGCACGATGGTGACGATCCTGCTCACACGCTCACCCCGACGGGTGCCGTGAGTGGATCAGGTGCTCGCCTTGACCGGCCGTCGTCCGTGACAACAGCAAACCCTTCTCGTGCCCAGTATTCATATCCGCCGATGAGCTCACGCACTCCCGTGTACCCGAGGGAGGCGAGCGTCAGCGCCCCTCGGGTGCTCCCGTTGCAACCGGGACCCCAGCAGTAGACGACGATTGCCGCACTCAAGTCTGGTGCGATTTCAGAGGCTCGTGCAGCCAGGTCGGAGTTGGGCACGTGCATCGCGCCCGGGATGCGTCCTTGGCTCCATGCAGCGTCGGATCTTACGTCGATCACCAAGGGTGCTGCCCCGGCGGCTCGGTCAGCGGCCAGGTCTGCGGGGTCCGTTTCGAAGGTTAGTTTGGCGGCGAAGAAGTCGACTGCTGTAAGGGTTGTTTTCATTCCTTAATCAAACCGCCCGGCACCAAGGTAGGGGAACCGCATGTCAACGGTACTGTCGCCGTTCTCATGAAGATCAAACGGTACTCTTTCTGTTATGCCGTCGAATCCCCGCCTCGAACTTGATACGACCGACCATGCCATCATTTGCGAGCTTCAGCGCGATGGACGCATGAGCGTCGCGCAGCTAGCTCGGGCCATCAACCTCTCAGCCAGCGCCACCGCCGACCGTGTGCGACGGCTGACCGAAGGCGGGGTCATCACGGGCTACTCCGTCACTGTCGATCCAGAGGCACTCGGATACGCAATTACCGCATTCGTTCGCCTGGCTTATCCTTCCGGCAATTACAAGCCGTTCCACGACCTCGTCGGCACGACACCGGAAATCATCGAAGCACATCACGTCACCGGCGCAGACTGCTTCATAATCAAGGTCCTGGCACGCTCCATGCGTGACCTCGAGCGCATCAGCGGCCGCCTTGCCACCCTAGGCGGCATCACCACCAGCGTCGTCTACTCCAGCCCCGTCCCCTCCCGACACCTGACCCCAGCATGAACCAACGCGCCAGGTACCCCTTTCAAAGCCCTCTCTGCGCCTCCAGTGGACCTACATGAAAGTCCTCATGACTGACGAACTCACCCCGGATGCTACTCACCCGTCGCCCGTCAAACCCAGGCCGCGGCGGCCGCTCTTGATGTCCCTCTTTGCCGGTTTCGCAGTGTTCGCTTACGTATTCGACCAGCTGACCAAGCTGTTGGTTACGAGCACCATGGTGGAGGGCGAACGCATCCCCGTCCTTCCCCCGCTGCTTCACTGGTACTACTTCCGAAATTCCGGGGCGGCTTTCTCGATCGGCGAGAACGTGACCTGGGTCTTCACCATCGTCATGTCCGTTGTTTCGATCGCCATTTTCTTCCAGCTCCGGCGCCTGGGATCGGCCTGGTGGGCACTGGCCTTGGGGCTTCTGCTGGGAGGTGCGCTGGGCAACTTGACGGACAGACTGTTCAGGGAGCCATCGTTTGCCATGGGGCACGTCGTGGACTTCATTGAATTGCCTAATTTTGCCATTATCAACATCGCCGACTCGGCGGTCGTCTCCGCTGTTGTAATCATCTGCGTCCTGACCCTCAAGGGGATAGCCCTTGACGGGTCGCGCCACACCGGCTGCCAACCTTCGACGCCTCACCACTTCTGAACGTGTGATTGTCCCCTTTTGAGCTCGCCGGCATCCAGGGGATGCTGGCCTTGCCAAAATCATGGGCATTCCGTCTCGCACGGTTTCGAAGTCGAACTCATCGCCACAGATTTAGCGTCGGCGATCATATTTGGCAGACCGGGAACCTTATCGGCTCCTGCGGACACTACAAGACATGAGGCAAATGGCGGAGAACGACCAAGACCTGTGGCGCAAGTGCATTGCAGGCAACGCTGATGCCTTCGGGGTCCTGTTCGACAGGCACGCCGATGCGGTCTTCCGGTACTGCCTGTCCCGGTGTGGTTCCTGGCATGACGCGGAGGAACTGGTCTCGATCACGTTCTTGGAGGCGTGGCGGCAGCGGAACAGGCTCATACCGGAGAGGGAGAGTGTCCTGCCGTGGTTGCTCGGGGTAGCAACCAACGCGAACCGCAACCGTGCCAGGTCATCCCGTCGGCACGCTGACTTCCTCGGCAGGCTCCCCCACTCCGATCCCCGGCACGGCGAACACGAAGCAGACCATGCCGAGGCGGTCGCTTCAAGGCTTGATGCAGAACGTGCCGTCCGCCAATTGATCGAGACGACTGCTGGCCTGAATGACGGGGAACGCGACGTCGTGATCTTGTGCCTGATGAACGGAATCGGCCAGGAGGACGCCGCTAAGACCCTCGGCATCCGCATCGGGACTGTGAAATCGAGACTGCATCGTGCCCGAGCCAAGCTGACCGCCATGAACAGGGCGCTAGCGCCCGCCGAACAATTGGACACCACGATCGTTGAAGCGAGGCTGTCATGAACCTGTCTGAAGTGACCTACCCCAGAGACACGAAAAACCGCGTCCAGAACCTCCTTGTCCAGGAAGCCCTCAGCAACACGAAAACAGCGCCGCGATGGCGCAAACCCGCAGTGTTGATCTTCGCCGGGCTGGCGCTGGCCGGAACCACGGCCGCAGGCGTCTACGTGGCGCTGGCACCGGTGGAGGACAAACGGGACATCCGTTGCTACTACCGCGCCGACCTCACCACCAGACCTCCTGTTATAGGAGTGCCCGGCGACACGAAGCCCCCTTACATCACCACGGGGATCTTCATCACCGGATTCGACACCGAGAACAACCCCAACCCGGACGATAAGAACGCCGGAATGCAACAGGTCGCGGATCCCATAAATCAGTGCAGCCGCGCGTGGGACATGGGAAATATGCACCAGACCGGCGTCAACGACGACCTCATCCCAAAGGGTTTCATCTCACCTACTCCGGGCGTTATGCCGACTGCAAAAGGAGTAAAAGACCAGAACGGCAAACCCCTTTTCCCGGATCCCACCCTCAAGTCATTCGGAAATTACATACCGTTCCTCACCGCATGCGTCGTGGACAACACCGTCGCCGTCATCCCCGGCCCGGCCGAGGTCTGCGCCCAACTCGGAATCCCCGCATTGGAAAAATAGGCTTAAGCAATCGGAGTACTAGGGGGAACCTTGACCTCAGAAGCGAACAATCATCCGGCGGCCCGGCTCAAGATGATCCTGTCAGTCCATGACTGGACACTTATCGACGCAACCATGGACAACACGGTGGCAATCGCAGACCAGAACGGAGACGAGTCCACCGCGGATCAGGGCGGCATCGTCCGGAAGACAGGCTGGGCAGCGGCCCGGCACCACCCTAAGGCCGACCAGGGATGGGAAGGTTGGCCGCCCTTGGAGGAAGACTTGAGTATCGAGTTGCCAGCGACAACGTGGCGGTTCGTTGCCGGCCAGCTGCGCCGATGGGATGAGGTAGACGCCCTTGTGAATCCTCGCGGTGATGGAAACCCGGAACCAAGGGGCCTGGAACTGGCCCGAATGCTGGAAGAAAGGATCAGCTGACGCAGGATCATCAGCGTCAGATTTCGGCGCCGTTTCTGGGGCACATTACCCGCATAGCCCTTCCCTTCGGGTCCACTCTCACACCACCCCTCGGCTCCAGCCGGACCCAGTCGCCGAATGCAGTTACGTGTTCGTGGATTTCCTATCTCCGTCGACTTCGAACAGGAGCATGAAAACCAGGTTGGCGGTCAGGAGCAAGAGCAGGCCTCCTATACCGACCGCTTGCGCCGGGGCGAAGGCATAAACGGCGTAAGTTGTGTAGGCTCCCGAAGCCAGTACAAACGCGAGGAACAGAAGCGGCTTCCACACCTTTGAACTGGGGACAAATACAGTGCCACGCCGGCCACCAAGCTGCCAAGCTCGTATGAGAGTGACAAGTCCCAATATGGGAAAAACGACGGCAAGAAAGCTGACAGCCCCCGAGTTCGGAAGCGTGCCCGCTCCCACTGTCAACGCCAGGCCGCAGAGCACCAGAAAGGCCATCACAACAGCCGCCATGCGTCGACTCTTGAACATGTGAAACGGAAGCCTGCCCATGTTCTCCATCTCAATCATTGAAACTCCCCTGGGCCTGTAGCTTCAGTCCTCGTCCACCTATCTGAACCAAAGCACACACCGCTAGCCAGCGATAGGTCGCGAGGGGCCCAATTCTCCTCGTGCCACTTCCTTGGTAACAGGACACACAGATTCGGCGGGACTCCGCCGGGAATCCGAAACCAAGAAGGCCATGTCCAGGGGCGTGCTGGCAGCCCAGATTTGGTGGAACCCGGAGCACCTCGCTCCTTAGCCACAATGGCCAAACCGTATTCTTCCAGCGATTTCTGGCCATTCAGCTTTTGATCAGTTTATCCATTCGGTGGTGTATTATGGCCAGCATCAGCCTCTTGACCGAAATGACGGCGAGAATTATCCATGGGTAGCTACACTCAACAACTCAGAATCTATCCCGCACCATCCCCCCGTCGGGCTCGGCGATGGGATATCGCAGCCACCATCACCATTTATGTTCTCTCCGGTTGCGCCGCGGCCGGTGCCTGCTTATACAGCTTCAGTGGTCTTTTCTTTCTTGATACCTGTCGGCCTGATGGGTGTGCGGTGGTTAGACACCAGCTGGCGCTTGGCGTCATTGCGGGAATTGTCGTTGTGGTCATTGGAACGGTTTGGGGTCTGATTCGCCTGGTACTGCGCCAGTTGGCTTGGCCAGTTGCTTTGGGAGCCCTCATTCTGGCGGTTCTCCTGTGGGCATACGCCTTTAGTGCGCTCATATCAACATTCAGCAGCTCAAATCTGTAATGGTGCAGGGCCGGTATCCGCAACACCCAAGTAGCCGCCCCTACCGGATCTGAACCGCCTTATCCAAGTGCCGGGGAAGC
This sequence comes from Arthrobacter rhizosphaerae, assembly GCF_023062595.1. Taxonomy (GTDB): domain Bacteria; phylum Actinomycetota; class Actinomycetes; order Actinomycetales; family Micrococcaceae; genus Arthrobacter; species Arthrobacter rhizosphaerae. The sequence continues at coordinate 20,224 of NZ_JALLAN010000002.1, read as the reverse complement.
GAAGCAGCCACGTCCCACTTCCCTAGAACCGGGACATCTACCTACTCGTCGCTGCGATCAACAGGTATAGCGTCGCGTAGAAGTCACGCGCCTTCTTTCTAGAGGCTGGGGACCCGGTGTTCAGCCGATCTGCTCTAATAGGTGGCAATTCTCATGCTCACCGTTTCGGTGTCCGTGGGCCCCAGTACCGGTAGCTTTGCACGAATGGCCGGTCCGTCGGCACGATCTGCTTCCCCAGCGGCATGAGCGAGACTGGAATGAGCTTAAGGTTGGCAATGGCCAGCGGGATGCCGATGATAGTGACGGCCATGGCTATCGCGGTCACCACGTGCCCGATCGCGATCCAGATGCCCGCCACCACCAGCCAGATAACGTTGCCGAAGAGCGCAAACACTCCGTTGCCGCCGGGTTTGTCCACCACCATCCGGCCGAAAGGCCACAGTGTGTACGCGGCGATCCGGAACGAGGCGATGCCCCAGGGAATCGTAATGATCAGCACACAGCAGATAATGCCGGCGAGGAAATAGCCAAGCGCCAACCACAGGCCGCCAAAAAGCAACCAGATGATGTTCAGGAGTGTTTTCATGCGGCCTGCTTCACCATTGCAGCGTCCACGGTGATCTTGACTTTGTCGCTGACCAGCAGCCCACCCGTCTCAAGCACCGCATTCCACGTCAGCCCGAATTCCTTGCGGCTGATTTCGGCCTCGGCACTGAACCCTGCGCGGGTGGCACCGAACGGGTCAACGGCTATACCCGTGAACTCGACCTCCAACTCCACAGGCTTGGTGACACCGCGGATGGTGAGGTCGCCCGTGAGGGTGTAGTCCTCGCCGTCGCCCTCTATGCCGGTGGCATGAAAAGTCATCTCCGGATATTTCTCGACGTCGAAGAACTCGGGTCCGCGCACGTGCGCATCCCGGTTGGCGTCGCCGGAATCGAAGCTGGCAGTTTTTACGGTGGCATTCAGGCTGGAGTGCGCCAGGGAATCGCCCACATGGGCTTCTGCTGTGACATCCGTGAAGCGGCCGCGCACCTTGCTGATCCCGGCATGGCGGACCGTGAAGCCGACCTCGCTGTGGGAGGGATCAAGAGTCCAGATGCCTGGAGTCAGTCCTTCTGGAAGTGTCATTGCTGTCTCCTTCGTGCCGGGTTGGCCGGGAGCGGCGGCCCCAACCAACGATGCGCCGTCAATGGGGTGCTCCCACTGTGCATGCTAATCGCGACACAATCCCAGCCGCTAGCATTCAACTCAATACTTTTAGGGGGATCCTGTCATGTGGGAGTGGATCAGGTACCGGGCGCTCATCCTGGCTGTCCTGCCATTCGTCATCGGCGGGTCCCTCTGGCTCCTGTCCGTGACTGCCGCCGGATGGGACAGGCTGGGTTTCACAATCATTCTTATCCTCTCGATGCCTCTCTTGGCCGTGATGGCTGCGTTCTCGGTGGTGTTCGCCTTCCGGAGGGACGACGAGCTTCGCAGATTCGAAGGCACGTCAAAGGTCGCCAGCATAGTCTCCCTGGTCGCATTCGGCGGATTGGTGCTCATGGCCGCCGCTGGAATGATCCAATCTCTCTGGTTCTAGGGAGTGTGCGGGGGTAGTCAAGGGCGGCGTCCCGAGGAGTAGGGCTCGCTGGGGAGATCGCCCGCAGTCCACGGGTGATGGGCTGGCTCCGGAGGCAGCGTGCCGTGCCCGTCCTTCCGCACAAGAGAGACAAGAACGGCCGTAGGAACAAGGACCAGCAGGACGACGACGGCGACTATCAGCAACATTTCAAACTCGCTTTCTTGGAGGGTGAGGACGGGATCGGATGCCGGTTCCGCTTAGGTGAGAAGGTGCTGTTTTCAGGCGCAACTGCTTGTCCTTGCGCCTTTTGGGCGGAGTGATGTGCGGCGATGCCGGGATTTATGGCCGGGGAAGGCGCGCGGAGATTCGGCGCTGAAGAGGCCGGGCCGGGGAGTAGCGCTTTCTTCACTGGGACAGTAGCGCTATTGTTGTCTTTCATGAACCACGATAGCAGTAGCAGCAGGCGGACAACAGAGTATCTGCGGCAGCTGTCTGGCGGCCTGCGGCCTGGAACGAAACTGCCTTCGACCAGGAGCCTCGTTGCCGAGCTCTCCGTGAGCCCGGTAACGGTACAAAGCGCGGTTCAGAATCTGGTGAGTGAGGGATTGATCGAAACCCGGCCAGGGTCGGGCAACTTCGTTGCCGCCCAGCGGCCAAAAGGGAAGTCAGACTTCAGCTGGCAGACCACGGCCCTGGGACCTGCCCACAGAACCTCACAGTTTGGTTCCATCATGTCCTCGCTCCCCGATGGCGCCATAGCCCTGCACACCGGCTATCCAACCTCGGAGCTTGTGCCGTTGCGCCTGCTTCGGGCGGCCCTCATCAGATCCAGCCGCTCCGATGCCATTGAGGTACGACCTCCGGCAGCAGGTCTTCCCGAGCTCCGGAGATGGTTCGCCAACGAGTTGGCCGCGGGTTCCCGGAGGGGTGGGCCGGCGCCGGACAAGAACGACGTCGTTATCACCCCCGGTGGGCAAAGTGCACTCTCGTCCATCTTCCGGGCGCTCACGGCCCGCGGGGGAGCGATTGTCATGGAATCGCCTACCTATTGGGGAGCAATTGCCGCCGCCCGGCAGGCAGGGCTGCGCATCATCCCCATCGCCTCCAGCGGTTCCGCCGCTCCCGACCCCGAAAGCCTTAGGGCAGCCCTCAGCTCCAGCGGCGCAAAAGTGTTCTATGCCCAGCCCCATTTCCACAATCCCACCGGATACCAGTGGACAGAAGCCGAGTCCGAGGCAGTCATGGAGGTCATGCGGGACACCGGCGCATTTCTTGTCGAGGATGACTGGGCCCACGACTTCGCCCTCGACTCGACCCCCAAACCGCTGGCCGCCGACGACGCAGATGGCCACGTGGTGTACGTGCGTTCTCTCAGCAAAAGCGTGTCGCCATCAATCCGGGTCGCGGCCATCATCGCAAAAGGCCCCGCCATGCAGCGAATCCAAACCGACAGGACGGTTGACCACCTCTACGTCAGCGGGTTCCTTCAGTCAGCAGCTCTTGACGTTGTGACCCAGCCGGGCTGGCACTCCCACAACAAGCAACGGATCAGGGAGTTGCGTCAGCGCCGTGACGACCTCGCGGCCCTAGTCACCAAATACCTTGGCAAGGAAACAATCACCCGCATACCCAAAGGGGGAATGAACCTTTGGCTCCAGCTCCCCGATTCGGTGGATACGCTGCAACTGGCCCAGCGCTGCGAAGCCCAGGGCCTGCTGATCTCGCCGGGTCCGGAATGGTTCCCAGAGGAACCCTCCGGGCAGTTCATCCGCCTGAACTACTCCGGTCCGCAGCCGGAGCGATACGAGGAAGCGATCCAGATCCTGGCATCCGCGGTGAAGAGCCTGTCGGACTCCTGAGCCTCACCGTGGGACGGCAAGTGAGACGTTAGAGGGCGTCGGATCCTTCGGGAATAGAATCTGATTGCAGTCAGTTATGAGCATAGTCACTACTTGGGTGATGCTCATAACCTCTCGACTGCAAAGGACCAACTCCCATGACCTTGTCCTCCCTCTGGCAACCATTCACCCTCGGTCGCGTGGACCTCCCCCACCGGCTGGCACTGGCACCAATGACCCGAAGCCGCGCCAACGCGGATGGAACGCTCGGTGACCTCGCCGCTGACTACTACGGGCAGCGAGCCTCCCTGGGATTGATCATTACCGAGGGCACGCAGCCGTCGGAGGATGGGCAGGGCTACATGAACACGCCGGGGATCCACACCCCTGAGCAGATCGAGGGCTGGCGAAAGATCACTAATGCAGTGCACGCGGGTGGTGGCGCTGTATTCATCCAGCTGATGCACGTGGGCCGGATGTCTCACCCGGACAATACTCCGCATCACCGTCAGCCCGTGGCGCCCTCGGCGATCTCCGCCGACCAGGAAATATTCACGCCAACCGGCCCGCAAAAGACGGCGACCCCACGCGAGCTGAGCACTGAGGACATCCAGGCCACCATCTCCGAATTCCGTCACGCCGCAGCGTCTGCAATCGCGGCCGGCGCCGATGGAGTCGAAATCCATGGCGCAAACGGCTACCTGTTGCACCAGTTCCTCTCCCCCAACGCCAATCACCGCACCGACTCCTACGGCGGGTCCGTGGAGAACCGGTCCCGGTTCGTGATCGAGCTCGCGCACGCCCTAGCCGATGAAATCGGGGCGGACAGGGTTGGCATCCGCCTCTCCCCTGCCATGCCGCTGGGCGGACTCGACGAAGGCGACACCCAGAGTGTCCGTGCTCAGTACCGGCACCTGGTGGGAGAGCTCGCCACCCTGAACCTGGCTTACCTGCACCTTCACCACGTGGGCGACGACGAACTGCTCCGCTCACTCAGGGACATGTGGCCGACGGCGGTGCTTGTGCTCCGCTACGGGCGAACCCGCGAACAGATCGCCGGTGACATCGATGCAGGCTTTGCTGACATTGCCCCGCTGGGCCGTTTCGCGCTGGCCAACCCCGACGTCGTGGAGCGTCTGCGTGCGGATGCTCCACTCAACGAGGTGGACCCCACCACTCTCTACGGCGGCGGCGCAGTTGGGTACACCGATTACCCGGTCCTTGCGCACGCCTGATCACCTCGCCTGAGCACACCGCCTGAGCCGCCCGCCCTGGCCGCCTTTCAGCGCCAGGAGTGGGCGGCCCCCAGCCTGCAGAATCCGCCTCAGCCGGGACTTGCTGCCCGACCCTAACCTGAAACGTTGGGCTTCCAGCCGATTGCTGGTGCTATGTGGGTGGCGATGTTGCCCAGAAGCTTGGCGTTGAAGTCGACCCCCAGCTGGTTGGGGACTGTGAGCAGCAGAGTGTCAGCGGCCTGGACTGCGGAATCGGCAGCGAGTTGCTCGGCAAGCACATCCGGCTCCCCCACATAGCTCTTGCCGAACCGTGCCGTGAACCCGTCGATGATGCCCACCTGGTCCCGCGTTTCCCGCAAAGCGCTGAGCCCGAAGTATCGCCGGTCCTCGTCATCCACCAGGGGCAGCACGCTCCTGCTCACGGAGACCCTCGGCTCATGCCCGTGCCCGGCATCCGCCCACGCCTTCCTGAACATGCTGATTTGCTCGGCCTGGAGTTCGTCGAACGGCACACCGGTATCCTCGGTCAGCAGCGTGGAACTCATAAGGTTCATCCCCTGCTCTGCAGTCCAGACCGCCGTTGCCCTCGTTCCGGCGCCCCACCAGATGCGCTCGCCGAGGCCGGGGGAATTCGGCTGGACGGGCAACAGCCCGGTGGCCCCTCCGGCGTAGCGCGGGTCGGCTTCGGCAACTCCGGCTCCCGTTACTGCCTGCCGGAAGGCTGCTGCATGGCGGCGGGCCATCTCAGCGGCATTTTCACCCTCGGCCGGGACATGGCCAAAAACAGCCGCGCCGTCTCGGGCCGGTTCGGGCGAACCACGGCTGATGCCGAGCTGCAGGCGTCCTCCACTGATCAGGTCCGTGGCGGCTGCCTCCTCTGCCATGTACAGCGGGTTTTCGTAGCGCATATCTATGACGGCCGTGCCCATCTCGATCCGGCTGGTCCGGGCAGCGACCGCGGCAAGAAGCGGGAACGGTGAAGCCAGCTGGCGGGCGAAGTGGTGGACCCGGAAAAAGGCCCCGTTCACTCCCAGTTCCTCTGCGGCGACCGCGAGTTCTATGCCCTGGAGCAAGGCGTCGCGCGCGGTCCGGGTGTGTGAGCCCTCAATATTTCCCCAGTGGCCGAAGGAGAGAAATCCAATGCGCTTCATGGGAACGGCAACAAAGCGGGCGGCAGTCTCATTCCCGCCAGCGGAGGCGCGTACTAGCCTTTGGCCGCCCTGACAAAAGCCGTGACCTTGGCCAGATCCTTAACACCCCTGGAACTTTCGACGCCGGAGGAGACATCCACTCCCGGCGCACCTGCCTCTTTCGCCGCACTGGCCACGTTCAGCGGGTCCAGTCCCCCCGCGAGCAGCCACACCCGGTCTCCGAGGCCCTTGGTGAGGACGGATGCGTAGTCCCAGGCCTCGCCGGAGCCAGGTACCGCCGCGTCGATCAGCAGCAGTTCCTCACCCCAATCGGTGAACGCGTCCGGAGCGGCACCCACAGTGACGGCCCGGATAACCTTGATCCCGGCGTCGTGCGCCGTTTTGACGTCCACCGGAGTCCGTTCCCCGTGAAGCTGGATCCACTCCAGGCCTGCCTGGCGGGCCAGACCGATCGCCTGGTCCACAGGCTCGTGCCTGAAGACGCCCACAGCATGAACACCGTCTGGAACATGCGCCAGCAGGTCCAGCGCCCGGGCCGGAGACACTTCCCGCGGGCTGGCGGTGAGGACAAAGCCCACGGCGTCTGCACCGGCGGCGACGGCCGCCTGGACCGATTCCGGGGTACTGAGTCCACAAACTTTGACGAACATCGGGCTCCTTCAATTCTCTTGCTCATCTGACGTTAGCAAGCAATCGGTGGCAGCAGGTCACCCATGGTGCACAATGAACCCTAAGCGGCACCCATCCTGTGGAGAGGAAGTCACCGTGACCGAAACAGATGATCCGCGCCGGTCCGCGCAGCGGATGGCGGAAGCCGCCGGCCAGCTGGCGCACTCCACGAGGACCCTGAGCCGGCCCTCCGACAGTTACGTGGTCTTGGGAGAGCTTCTCGAGACCCAGCGGGCCATTGAACAGACCCTCCGGCAGCTCGCCGAGTGGCATCGTTCCACTTCTTCCGGTGTCCACTACGCCGAAGGGCACGAGGAAAGCGCCCTCGGGATCATGACCTCCGTGGCGGAGCTTGACCTCGCCGCACAGCAGGCAGAAGGGCTGCAGGAAACCCTGGCCCGCGCTTATGGCGGCAACAGCGTGGTCCACTGGTTCGACTCCGTCGACTGAAGGTGCGGCCCGGCCTTGGAGTGACATTTGCTTCCGGCCTGTCCCGTTGGGCTGGCCCTGTCCCGTTAGGCTGGGCGGATGGAGATCATCCGCTATTCCGAGCTGAAACCCCAACCGTGGCGCAACGGCGGCGGGGTGACCAGGGAGCTCGCCAGTCACCCGGAGGCCGCCTCCGCCCAGGATGGAGCCTGGGACTGGCGCGTGAGCATCGCCGAAATTTCCAAGGCGGGACCCTTCTCTCCCTTTGTGGGCACGGACCGCGTACTGACTGTGATCGAAGGGGAACTGCTGCTACTCAACGTGGACGGTGCAGAGCAGCCCTTGGAGAAGCACCGGCCTTTCCGGTTTTCCGGCGACGCTCTCTCCTCGGCCACCCTCCCCACGGGTAACGTCCAGGCCCTCAACGTGGTGACCCGCAAGGGATCATTCAAGGGTTACACCTCAATCATCGAGCTGTCCAAGAAACGCGCCCACCCTGTTTTCGGCGGCCAACTCGGCGTCCTGCTACAGGGCCAGGCGACCGTCAGTCCCGGCGGCACGGCTTCATCGGGCACCTCACCCGCTACAGCTTCCGACGGCGGGCCGGAGCCCCTGGGCCGCTACGACGCCGTGGTCGGTTCGGATACCGAAACGCCGGAAATCCTTGGCCGCGGTTTCCTGGCCGTAGTGTCCATCGACAGGGTGGATCCCGCCGCGGCCGCAGACTGAAGGGTTGGTCTGGCTAGTTCAGTTGAACAAACCCTAGACTCGGTCCATGAGAAAAGCATCTTTCAACGAACTGCTGAGCACTCAAGTAGGCAACGAATTCTCGGCCTCCCAGCAATACATTGCCGTGGCCACATGGTTTGCGAACCAGGATCTGCCCCAACTTGCCAAGTACTTCTACAGGCAATCCGTTGAGGAACGGAATCACGCCATGATGATGGTGCAGTACATGCTGGACCGGGACCTTCCCGTGAACATTCCCGGCATTCCTGCGGTCCGTAATGATTTCACTTCCGTGACCGAGCCTTTGGCGCTCGCGCTGAAGCAGGAGAAGGAAGTCACCAAGAACATCGAAGACATGTTCCGCGCTGCCCGCGCGGAGGACGACGCCCTCGGGGAGCAGTTTATGCTCTGGTTCCTCAAGGAGCAGGTGGAGGAAGTGGCGTCCATGACCACGCTCCTGAACATTGCCCAGCGGGCGGACAATCTCTTCGACATCGAGAACTTCATCGCCAGGGAAACCGTCGGTGACAGCGGGCACGACTCCTCGGCGCCGGAAGCGGCAGGGGGCACGCTCTAGGGCCTCCCTGTCAGGGCCTCCCTGTCAGGGCCTCCCACCCAAGTAAGTCCCCCAACTAGGTAGCAGTAGATGCTGTTTTGGAGCCTCAAAACAACGTCAACTGCTACCTAGTTGGGTGACACGGCGCGGGAGGTGAGGTTGGCCACCATAAGTAGCCCGCCGGCGTCGGGCGTTGCTAGGCTGGCCTGAAGGGTCCGCACCGGACCCTCCGGACGACGGTTCAGTACCCGGCACGCGACAAGACTGGCCAAAGGATCTGTCATGTCGTGGATAATTCTCATCCTCTCCGGTGCGCTTGAGGCCGTTTGGGCCGCCGCCCTGCACCGTACATTCCAAGCCACTGGCCGCCGTCGGACTCTTCCCGCCCTGCTGTTCCTGGCCTCCGTCATCGCGAGCACCGGCGGACTCGCCATCGCGATGCAATCCATCCCCACCGGCACCGCCTACGCGGTGTGGGTGGGCGTGGGAGTTGTGCTGACCAGCGCCTACGCGATCATCACCAAAGTGGAACGGGCGACGGCGGCCCGGCTCCTGCTGCTCGGCGGGATCGCCGTGTGCGTGGTCGGCCTGAAAGTGGTGGCGTGATGCTCTCGAAATCCGCCATTGCGTGGGGTGTCCTGCTGGCTTCCGCAGTCCTTGAAGCCGTGTGGGCCACGGCCCTTGGCCTGTCCGACGGCTTCACCAGGCCCCTGCCCACCATGGTCTTCGCAGTCACTGCAACCCTGAGCATGCTCGGCCTCGGCCTGGCCGTGAAGCAGATTCCGCTCGGGACGGCTTATGCGGTCTGGGTGGGAATCGGTGCCGCCCTGACGGTTGGCTGGGCGATGGCCACCGGCGTCGAACCGGCCAGTCCGCTCAAACTGCTGTTCATCGCGGGAATCGTTGCCTGTGCGGCTGGGCTGAAGATGCTGCCGCGGCATAAATCGGCAGACTCGGAGCACTAGGCTTTTGCCATGGATTCTCCCGAAATCGAGCAGGCAATGGATACGCTGCGCCGCCGGATCGAAGCAGGGAACAGGACCCTGCTGGGCATCACAGGGTCACCGGGAGTGGGCAAGTCAACGTTTGCTGCCTACCTCCGCGAATCCTTCGGTCCCGAAGCCTCCGTGGTGGTCCCGATGGACGGCTTCCACTTGGGCAACGCGATCATTGACGGCACCCCTCTGAAGCAGCGCAAAGGCGCCATTGATACGTTCGACGTCGGCGGCTACCTTTCGCTGTTGCAGAGGCTCAGGCGGCGGGATGAAGAGACGGTTTACGCCCCTGACTTCCGGCGTTCCATTGACGAACCCGTGGCGGCGTCCATCGCCATTCCTGCAGCGCTTCCCCTGGTGATCACCGAGGGAAATTACCTGCTCGCGGACCACCCGCAATGGCGAGAGGTCAGGGCACAACTGGACGAGGTCTGGTTCATTGAGGTCCCGGCCAGCGTCCGGATGTCCCGGCTTGTGGAACGTCACGTGCTGTTCGGGAAGGAACGGAGCGCGGCGGAAGCCTGGGCTGGCGGCTCTGACCAGGCCAACGCCGAGCTGATTGAAAAAACGAAGGCTTTTGCAGACCGGGTCATTAGCTGGTCCTAAGTCAGGGCTGCAGCGCAGACGGATGACTACGCCGCCTGCGCTGCAGCTACTACTGAGGTCATTAGTCCTCGGGGTTGGAATGGACAGAATAGGCCGGTTTTCCGGGCTTGTCCTTCTTGTCCTTGTTGTCTTCCTTACCCTTCCCCGGTTTCGGGGAAGCCGTCAGTTCGCCCACTTGGATGCCGCGTCCGTTGGTGCAGATGAAGACTCTCCCGTACTGATCAGGATCGGCGGCGAGGCAAGCACCAGTCCAGCCCCACTGATGGGCGTCGTCGTTGATACGCAACCAGGAGGCACCCGCGTCGTCGGAGCGGAAAATCCCGCGGGTGCCGCCCACTACACCATTCAGGTACACGGCCATGTGGCTCGCGCCCTTCGCCGCCTTACCGAAGGCAACCTGGTCTGCCGACCCCACCCCGCTGAGGACCTGCTGATAGGAGATCCCTGCGTCCGTGGATCGCCAGAGTCCGCCCCCGGCAGCGGAAAGCCAGACGTTCCCGGCACGGTCTGTGACCGGCTCCAGCACCCCTGAACCGGAAGGCAGCCCCGTCTGGGTTGCGCTGAACGTGGCACCGCCGTCGTTGCTGGCATACGCGGTTCCGGTTGCGGGGTCGAACGCGAAGAAGAGTGCGGCATCCGCTCTGTCCGCCACGACCTCCAAACCGTTGGGCAGGCCCTGCACCTGTGTCCAGGAGTTGCCCAGATCGGTAGTGCGGAAGGCGTGCATCCCGGATGTGGACCACACCACTGCTGAGCCGTCGGCGGATGGTGAAACATGTCCGGGCTCGGTGATTCCTACCGGTTCGCCAGGGAAGGGCTGCCACGTATCGCCGCCGTCAAGGGTGTAAGCACCGCGTTTTTCGCCCCAGCCCGAGCGGACCAGGAATCCTTCGCGAAGTGGCGCGTATTCGATGGACGTGGACGTGCCGAAGATGGGGTTGGGGTCCATTCCGTTGGCCGGAACCTCCGAGAGGTTGTCATGGCGATAGGTTCCGATATCTCCAAGGGCGCTGTACAGCGGGGCATCACCCCAGGTGGGGCTTGCTAAATCGAGCACAGCCGTTTCTTCGAGTCCCTGTGCGCGAACGGACCACGTGGTGGACCCACCATCCTCCGCGTCCGTGGCGTTATCTGTTCCAAAAATGGTCGCCCCGGTGCCGAAAAGGACACGGTCGGAGTTGAAGGGGTCGATCTCCAGGGCCCCGATCATCCAGCCAAGCTTGGGCTCGCCGTGCCAATTGAGGAACGGCGATGCCGACGTGTCCATCACCTTCTTCTCAGTGATAGACGTCCAGTTTTCGCCGCCGTCGACGCTTCGGAAAATGTCATCAACGGGACCCCAGCGGCCCATCGTCGCTGCCATAACAGTGCCTGGCCTGGAAGCGTCCACGGCCAATCCCGCATAGCCGAAGCCTCCTTCGGTTCCCGTATTGGGACGAAGCGGGGTGATGTCCTTCCAAGCCATGCCGGAAGGGTCAAACCGCCACACACCACCGTCGTGCATTTCATACGGCCCCGGCAGGTCACCGTAGGTGACATAGAAGAACCCATCCGGAGCCAGCCGGCCATGGTGGGCGTAGAAGCCGGTGGGCTGGCCCGGTAGCTGCTGCCAGGATTGCCCGCCATCCTTGCTCTTGAAGATACCCCCTGCCTTGTCTGCCGCGCCGACATAGACCTCGGTGGGCGCCCCCGGGGTGGGCAAGCCAAATTCTATGAACGAGATTCCGATACCTGCATCACCCAACCGGGGGAAGGGGTCGTTCCTGGACCAGGTGCGGCCGGCGTCGGTACTGAGCCAGAGCCCGTCGTTGCGGGTGCCCAGGTAGAGGTTGTTGTTGTCATCTGGGTCCACCATGAGACGCTCACCCATGGAGCGGCCGTTCTCGTTGCCGCCTGCCCTGAACGGTAGGTCCACACGATCAAACGTGTCGCCGCGGTCGCCGGAACGGAACAGGGCTGCATTGCTGGCCCACGTCCCCGTATAAGTGCCCGCAAGGACATAGAGATTGTCCGGATCTACGGGATCTGACGCAAGCGCTTCGATTCCAGTTAGGTTCCAATCGTCCCAGCCGACGAAGTCCATGAGGGGCTTCCACCGCTCCAGGCCTTCGTCCCACCGGTAGGCGCCACCGATGTCCGTCCGCGCATAAGCGAGGCCTGGCTCGGTCTCGTTGTACACGAGGCCGGGCACAAATCCGCCGCCCACAATTTCAGCATTGGTCCATGTATAGCCGGGGGCAGGGGCGGGATCTGAGGGCGGGGCTGCCAAAACTGCTGGCCCGCTCATCAGCGCTGCGGTGAAACCTCCCGCAGCGAAAAGGGCGGTGATTCTTCGGGCGCGGTGCATCTCGTACACTCCTTTGTGGTTGTTCCGGGCACTGGCGCCGCTACAGTTGCTGCAGGTGCGACATGGCGTGCGTCACCAGAATAATCGAAGCGTTTCGATAATGGAATAACCATTGACGAATACCGAATGGACAGCTACTTGTGGTTGGGTTCCAAGTGCTCGCGGCACACTGCTGCAAGCACGAACTAACGGGAGTCCGTCAGGACCTCGGTAACCTCACTCGCCGAATTAACGCCTTTAGGGAGCGACATTCGGCTATTTCGGCGAGCAGGATGGCCATCGCGGTTCGTGGCACAGGAATACCTCGGACGGCGGTGGGGTTCTTGGCTGGGACACCACTTCATAGCAACGAAACGGAGCGACCTATGACTGCAGCATCAGTAGACCTGGGAGACGGCCTCAAGGTCAGCCCCTTGGGATTTGGCGGGATGGCGCTGACGCCGGTTTACGGAGGGGTAGATCAAGGCGATGCCCTGCGTACCCTTCATCACGCTGTGGATGCGGGAGTCAGCTTCATTGACACCGCGGATGTCTACGGCAGCGGCAGCAACGAGGAACTGATCGCGCAACTGCTGGCTGAGCGGCGGGGTGAAGTCCAGCTTGCCACCAAATTCGGCATCGTCGGAAACCCGGCCGGCGGCTACTCAGGTGTCCGAGGGGACACCGCTTATGTCAGGCAAGCAGTGGAAAACAGTCTGCGCCGCCTGGGCACGGACACCATCGACCTCTACTACATGCACCGCCGCGACCTCAACGTTCCGATTGCGGAAACCGTTGAGGCCATGGCAGAGCTGGTGCGCGAGGGTAAAGTCCTGCACCTCGGCCTGTCTGAGGTGACCGCCGCCGAGTTGAGGGAAGCCAACAACATCCATCCCATCGCGGCAGTCCAGAGTGAATGGTCCATCTGGAGCCGTGACGTGGAAAAGAACGTGGTTCCAGCCGCCGCCGAACTTGGTGTGGGCTTCGTCCCCTACTCGCCCCTGGGCCGTGGATTCCTGACCGGAACCGTGGACGCCACCCAGCTGTCCGAGACTGACTTCCGCCGCAAGATCCCCCGTTTTGCCGAAGTCGCAGCTGAAGCTAACCAAGGGGTGGTGGCGGCAGTGCAGGCTGTTGCTGAGGAGCTCGGCGCAACTGCCGCCCAGGTTGCCCTCGCCTGGCTGTTCGCCCACGGCCAGCGTCTGGGCCTGCCTGTCGTGCCGATCCCCGGTACCCGGAAGGCGCACCGGATCGACGAGAACCTGGGAGCGCTTTCGCTCGACTTCACCCCATCACAACTGGAGACGCTCGACGCCGCTGCGGACGCCGTCGTCGGCTCCCGGTCTGCTGACCCCAACTGGGTCTCACAGGGACGCGAATAACGCATGGACACGCTCATTCACTCACTCCGGGACATCACCATCCGGCGCATTTCCGTCAGCGAGATGGACAACAACGTGTATCTGCTCACCGCCAAGGAGTCCGGTGCTCAACTGCTGATCGATGCGGCAGATGATTTGCCGGCGATCCTGGAACTGCTCTCTGATGCGGCGGCCGATACTGCTGCAGCGCCCAAACTGACACTGATCGCCACCACCCACCAACACTGGGATCATGTGCGGGCGCTTCCGGAGCTCGTGAAAACCACCGGAGCCATGACGGCAGCAGGCACCGACGATGCTCCGGAACTGCCCGTGCCCGTGGATGTGCTGCTGGACCATGGGGACGTCGGCAACTTCGACGGCTTCGACGTGACGGCCGTGCACCTGCGCGGGCACACCCCGGGCTCGGTGGCGCTGGTCTATGAGGACCCGGCAGGTCCGGCTCACATCTTCTCGGGCGATTCTCTTTTCCCGGGCGGAGTCGGCAACACCCAGAAGGATCCTGAGCGGTTCAAGCAACTGATCACTGACGTCACAGAGCGGCTGTTTGCCGTGTACCCGGACGATACCGTGGTCCACCCGGGCCACGGCAAGCCCACTACCCTGGGCGCCGAACGTCCGCACCTGGAGGAGTGGCGCTCCCGCGGCTGGTAATGCGACGCCGCGCTTCGCCAAGACTCTGATGTTGGGGTTGTTCTCCTCGTTAGAGTTGTTCGGTGAATACATTGTGGTACTTCGTGGGGGCGAGCGGCCTGGCGGCGTTGGTTCCCGTATGGAGAACCTCATTGCTGCGCCCCTACAAGCTCGGTGCCAGCGGGCTGATCCTGACATGGTCGGGCGCCCTGGTTCTTGCCGGGCTCGCAGCCGATTCTTCGGGTGATGAAGCCACTGTCATCCTTGCAGCCGTTGCGGCAGCAACGGGTCTCTGGCTTTTCCTGCTTGCCAGATCGTGGCTGGCTGACAGGGCAGACATCCAGCGGCTCCGCGCCACAGCCCAACGCAACGCGGACCAGATCTCCGTGGTCAGCCACGAGATCCGGACTCCGTTGGCTCTGATGAAGGGCGCGTCCGATTTATTGGCCGAGGGGACACCCGGACCCTTGACGCCGAGCCAGGAACGCTTCATCAGGACCATAAGCAGCAACTGCCACTCCGTGATCAGCCTGGCGGAGGACCTGCTGATCCAAGCCCGGATCGATGCCGGCATGTTCGAACTGCACCTTCAGCGAGTGAATTTCAGGTCCCTGGCCACCAAGGTCATCTCCGAACTGCGCCTCCTCCACACGTTGGCAATAGCGCTGGACTGCCCGGGGGCACCGCCGCGGGCCTGGGCAGATGCCGAACTTATGCGCCAGGCACTGACGAACCTCATCAACAACGCGGTGATCCACGCCCACGACGCAACCCTGGTAACAGTCCGGATCATCGACACCGACCAGCAGATCCTCGTCTCAGTCAGCGACGACGGTGCAGGCATGTCCCCGGCCGAGCGCCAACAGCTTTTCGAGCGCTTTTCGAGCGGGAAGCCTTTACGGGACGGCACAGGCCTTGGCCTCGTCATCACCAGGCAGATCGTCCAGATGCACGGCGGTGGAGTGTTTGTTGACTCGACCCCCCAGCGCGGCACCACCATGATGTTCAGCCTGCCGAACGGTGAGAGCCACCCGGCGGGCCCCACAGCAGTACGGCTGGAGGTTTCCCCTTGAGCGCCCCTCTTCTGACGGCCCTGGTGGTCGACGACGAACCCCAGATGCTGGACATCGTCACCTTTGCGTTGGAGACCCAGGGCTTCACCACAGTGACAGCCAGGGATGCGGAGACCGGCTGGAACCTCTTCAGGGAAAAAGCTTTGGACCTCTTGGTTCTCGACGTCATGTTGCCGCACTCCTCTGGCTTGGCCCTGTGCCGCCGGATCCGCGAGGTCAGCGAAGTCCCGATTATCCTGCTGACGGCACGAGGCGAGAGCTCTGACCGGGTCTCGGGGCTGGAGTCCGGGGCCGACGACTACGTTACTAAACCGTTCCATCCCCGGGAGCTGGCCCTGCGCGCCGAGGCAATTGTCCGCAGGACACGGCCCCGAGCCGCTGAAGCCGTGCTCCATCACGGCCCGCTGCGGCTGGAAGCGGACAGGGCCAGCGTTCACGGCCGCTACCTGAACCTGTCCTCCACGGAACTGAGGTTGTTAACCAGGCTCGTCCAAAACACCGGACGCACCGTCCCCTTCGACGAGCTGCTCTTGGCTGGCTGGCGGCAGACCGAAGGTCCAGGCGGGCGCCAAATGTTGAAGACCGCCATCTACCGGCTGCGGCACCGGCTCGCGGCTGAGGGCTATCCGCGCTCCATCAAGGCGGTCCGCGGCGACGGCTATCAGCTGATCCCCTTCAATGAATGAAGCTATGCCACAACCTGCCCTTATGGACGGAATTCTGAAGGTCACAGAGCTGTGACCATGTGTGACCGTCACGACACTCCAAGGCCCCATGACGCTGCCTAAGGTTTTGACATCGACACGGAAGGAACCGCTTAGCGGTTAGCTCCGACGTCGTGAAGCAACGTTGCTTCACCTACGAAAGGTATGACATGAAGCGCAAAATCGCGCTCTCCTTCGCCGTCGTGGCCTCTGCGTCGCTGGCCCTGACCGGCTGCGTCGTCGACACAAGCCCCAAGGCCGCGGCAGCGGGCGGCGAGCTCAGCGGAAACCTGACCGTCGCGTGCGGCGCGATGGAAGACTGGTGCCAGGCCATGACCGAGGCTTTCACCGAAAAGACAGGCGTCAAGACGAGTTTCGTGCGGCTCTCCTCAGGGGAGACGGTGGCCAGACTCAACGCAGGCAAGGACTCGCCGGAATTCGACGTATGGCACGGCGGCCCTGCCGACGGCTACGGTGCGGCAAAGAAGGCGGGCCTGCTGGAGCAGTATGAGTCCCCGAATGCCTCCGTAATTCCAGACAAGTACAAGGACGCCGAGGGTTACTGGGCAGGCGTTTATGTAGGAGCACTTGGATTCTGCTCCAACAAGGCAGGCCTGGAAAAGCTGGGAGTCGGTGTCCCCACCTCTTGGAACGACATCCTCGACAACAAACTCAAGGGCCAGGTCTCCACAGCCCACCCGTCCACCTCAGGCACAGCGTTCACCACACTCTGGACCCAGGTCACGCTGAACAACGGAAACGAGGACGCCGGGCTCGACTACATGCGCAAGATGCACAACAACGTCCTGCAGTATTCCAAGAGCGGGACGGCGCCTGGCCAGACAGCGGGACGTGGCGAGGTCGCCGTCGGACTGGTGTTCTCCCACGACTGCGTCAAGTACAAGGAAGCCGGCATGACGGACCTGCAGGTGTCCTTTCCCAAGGAAGGCACAGGCTACGAAGTGGGCGGTGTCGGTGTGGTGAAAAACTCGAAGAACCCGGCCGCCGCTAAGGCCTATGTGGACTGGGCGCTGACAGCCGAGGCTCAGGACCTGGGCCCGACAGTGGGCTCGTACCAGATTCTTACCAACCCTGACGCCAAGCACGACGACCGGATGGTAGACCTCGACGAGGTCAAGCTGGTGGACTACGACTTCACTCTGGCCGCGGCCGAGAAGTCGAAGCTCACCAAACGGTTTGACGCGGAGATCGCGCCGCAGCCCAAGGAGTAGAAACTCCCACCATCCGATCCATCAAGGCGGGCGGCCCGTGCACCCCGGGCCGCCCGAGCCAGGAGCTCCCATGAGTATTGACACCCTGCAACCGGCAACAGCGCCGGCCGCTCCCCCTCTTCCCGCCAAACGTGCGGGCGCCAAATTCAGTAAACTCGACACCGTCACCAAGCTCGTTATCGCCTTGGTGGTAGGCATTCTCCTTCTCCTGATCGGCTATCCGCTGATCCGGATCCTCACACAGTCCTTCAGCCCGGAAGGCCGGGACACCCTCGGCCAGATCCTCACCTCCGCCACCAACCGCGGCGTCCTGCTCAACACGGTGGCCCTGGGCCTTGTAGTCGGCGCCGTCGGCACGTGCATCGGGTTCGCTTTTGCGTACGCGCAGGCCCGGCTGGAGTTCCGTGGGAAGCGCATCCTGCACCTGATCGCGCTCCTTCCGATCGTCTCGCCACCGTTCGCCGTGGCAACCGCTGTCATCAGCCTCTTCGGACGCAGCGGCCTGATCAGCAACAAGCTGCTCGGCCTGGACTACAACATCTATGGCCTGACCGGGCTGACGGTGGTGCTGGGCCTGTCGTTCTTTCCGGTGGCGTACATGAACCTGCTCGGAATGCTGCGCAGCCTGGACCCGGCGATGGATGAGGCAGCGTCAAACCTCGGCGCGAGCAAATGGAAGATCTTCCGCAGCGTGACCATCCCCATGCTGATCCCCGGCTTTGCCAGCTGCTTCCTGCTGCTGTTCGTCGAGGCGATCGCAGACCTTGCCAACCCGCTGGTGATCGGCGGCGACTTCACTGTCCTTTCAACCCGCGCCTACATCGCCATCACCGGCGAATACAACGTGGCAGGTGGCGCAGCGTACTCCCTGGTGCTCCTGCTGCCAGGGCTGCTCGTGTTCCTCGTTCAGCGCTACTGGGCCGAGCGCAAGAGCGTCGTGTCCGTTACGGGCAAGCCCTCCGGCCGGGTCAACCTGATTTCTTCGCCTCTGGGACGCATTCCCCTCCTCACCATCGTGCTCCTGATTGCAGCCCTCATCGTGACCATCTACGTCACTGTCTTTATAGGCGCCTTCACGAAGATCCTGGGC
The DNA here is from genome assembly GCF_023062595.1 of Arthrobacter rhizosphaerae. Taxonomy (GTDB): domain Bacteria; phylum Actinomycetota; class Actinomycetes; order Actinomycetales; family Micrococcaceae; genus Arthrobacter; species Arthrobacter rhizosphaerae. The sequence goes on along the minus strand of NZ_JALLAN010000002.1, from coordinate 2,009 downwards.
GTCAACAACAGCTTCACCCTGGCGAACTATCAGTACGTCCTGGCTGGAATTGGTTCTGACGCTATGTTCACCACCACCATCCTCGCGTTGATCGCCACGCCCATTGCCGGCGTTCTGGGTATGATCCTCGCCTGGCTGATCGTCCGGAAGGTCAAGCGCGGACGCGGTGTGCTGGACTTTATGGGCATGCTGGGGCTTGCCGTTCCCGGAACCGTGCTGGGCATCGGATACGCCCTGGCCTTCAACAAACCATTCATCATCGGGAACATCCAGCTCCTGCCAGCCTTGGCAGGGGGTGGAGCCATCCTCGGCGGCGCCATGGCCATCGTTATGGTCTATGTGATCCGTTCCATGCCCTCCGGGCAGCGCTCCGGCGTGGCGGCGTTACAACAGATTGATCCGGCGATCGATGAGGCCTCCACCTCCCTGGGCGCCTCCGGCATCACAACGTTCCGCACCATCACGCTTCCGCTGATCCGGCCGGCGCTGCTTTCGGGCCTGACCTACGCGTTTGCCCGGGCCATGACCACGCTCTCCCCCATCATTTTCATCACAACTCCCCAGACCAAAATCATGACTTCGCAGATCCTGTCTGAAGTGGATGCGGGCCGCTTCGGCAACGCTTTCGCCTATTGCACCATTCTGATCGTCATCGTGCTTTCGGTGATCGGTCTGATGAATCTCCTGGTCCGGGACCCTCGTCCCAAAACCCGAACCCGCTAGACCGGCTGCTTCACACACACTTCCACGAGGACACTATGACGAATACAACACTTGAAACGAAGTCCAGCCCCAACACCAACACCGGCGAGGCCGGCTCGCTCCAACTGACCGGGATCAGCAAGTCTTACGGTGGTGGCAACGGACCACTCGCCGTCGACAATATCAACCTGCAGATCAAGTCAGGGGAGTTCCTCACCCTCCTCGGACCGTCCGGGTGCGGCAAAACGACCACCCTGCGGATGATTGCGGGGTTCGAAAACCCGACCGCCGGTGAACTCACACTGGACGGCGAGGACATGATCGGGTTGACGCCGGATAAGCGCCCGATGGCCATGGTCTTCCAGTCCTACGCCCTTTTCCCGCACATGTCGGTGTACGACAACGTGGCCTATGGCTTGAAACTCCTGAAGATGGGCAAGAAGCAGATCGAGCAGGAGGTCAACTTCGCCCTGACATCAATGAGTCTTCTGGCATTCGCGGACCGGTCGCCGAACCAGCTCTCGGGTGGTCAGCAACAGCGTGTGGCCTTGGCCAGGGCACTGGTCATGAAGCCAAAGGTCCTGCTCTTCGATGAACCGCTCTCCAACCTGGACGCCAAGCTTCGCGTCCAGATGCGTACCGAAATCCGCCGCCTCCAGCAGAAGCTCGGCATCACCAGTGTGTACGTCACCCACGACCAGGACGAGGCCATGAGTCTCTCGGACCGGATCGTGGTCATGCGGCACGGCAAAATCGAACAGCTCGCACCCCCCCGAGGAGGTCTACCGGCGGCCGGCGTCGGTCTTCGTGGCGGATTTCATCGGACAGGCCAACTTCCTCGACGTCGCTGGTTTCACTGCGCACGGTACCGGCGGGACAGCCACGGCACGGGTCAGCGTCCTCGGCGTTGACCAGGTTGTTCCGGCACATTCGGGCATCACCCCGGATTCTTCCGTGGTGTTGCTGGTGCGGCCCGAGTCCGTTTCAGTGCGAAAGCTCCCTGGCGAGGGCCTCGAGGTTGTTGGCCGGACCGGGCGGATCCTCAGTTCAGTTTTCTACGGAGCATGGATTGAGTACGACGTGGAAACAGAAGCCGGCAACATGACCGCCATGGTTTACGATCCGCTTCCCGGCGACATTATGGCTGCCGGAACGTTCGTTTCGGTCGCCTTCGAAGCCGAGCGTTCATGGCTGCTCCCGGCCGAAGTCTCCCACTAGCGGTTAAGCTATGCAAAAGGACGGCCGCACCCTGGATCCAGGGTGCGGCCGTCCTTTTTGGTTCAGATATCTGTGAAGCCAAGGCCCTT
>NZ_JALLAN010000019.1 GCF_023062595.1 Arthrobacter rhizosphaerae | reverse complement strand
CCTCCCTGTTCGAACCAGTCCACGGCTCCGCCCCCGACATCGCCGGCAAGAACCTCGCCAACCCGGTCGGGCAGATCTGGTCAGGGGCGATGATGCTCGAACACCTCGGCCACCCCGACGCCGCAGCACACCTCCAAAAAGCGTTCGAATCAGCCCTGCGCGAAGGCCACGGCACCCGCGATATCGGCGGGACCGCGACCACCACAGAATTCACCCAAGCCATCCTGACCGCCATCGACGCCCTCACCCCGGCCACAGCATGACACCCGGAACCGGGGCCAGGCGGCCCGTCGTCGCCGCCCTCTACCGCGAAGCGCTCCCGCCACGCATCGCCGAGGTCCAGGAACTCGCAGAGGTCCGGCTCACCAAAGCCGACGGACTCGCCGAGGCCATGGACGGCGCGGACGTGCTCTACCAGTGGCACTCCTTCTCACCCGCGCTCAAGGAGAACTGGGCCGCCGCGTCCACCCTGGAATGGATCCACGTCTCCGCCGCCGGCGTCAGCCAGCTCCTCTTCGACGACCTCATCCACAGCAACGTTATCTACACCAACTCCCGCGGCGTGCTCAGCCGTGCCATCGCCGAATTCGCCCTCGGCTTCGTCCTGGACATGGCCAAAGACTCCCACGGATCCTTCCGGCTCCAGCAGGAACAACGCTGGCAGCACCGCATCACCCGCAAAATCCACGGCCAGAGCGCCCTCGTGGTCGGCACCGGCTCCATCGGCCGCGAAATCGCCCGCCTGTTCCACGCCGTCGGCATGAACGTCAGCGGCGCCGGCCGGACAACCCGACCCGGAGACGCGGACTTCGACGTCATCCACTCCTCCCGGGACCTCGCCAACGTCGCAGGAGACTACGACTACCTCGTCCTCGCCGCGCCCCTGACCGCCGACACCACAGGCCTCATAAACGCCGGAGTACTCGCAGCCATGAAACCATCAGCCCGGCTCATCAACGTAGGCCGCGGCCAACTCGTAGACACCAACGCCCTCACCCACGCACTGGCCACCGGCTCGATCGCCGGCGCCGCACTCGACGTCGTCGACCCCGAACCACTCCCCGCCGGACACCCGCTCTGGGCCATGGACAACACCATCATCACCCCACACATGAGCGGCGACACCGAAGACTACCTCGACGACCTCGGCCAACTCTTCGTCGACAACCTCAAACGCTTCTGCAACGGCGAACCACTCGAAAACATCGTCGACAAACAACTCGGATTCGTCCCCGCACCCTGACTTGAGCTCCTGCAGGAAGTCAAGCCTTTCGGCGCAGCCCTTCCTGCTCCACAAGTTCGGCCATCCAAGGCCGGTGCCCTTGGTGGAACACCATTCCGTCCGGCAGGTTCTGGACTATTGGCACGGAATTGGCGATGTCGATGGTGATGCGGCCACCGGCCATGGGCGCATTGGTGATGTGGAGGTCGCCATAGGATTCCGGAATTACAGGATCCAGCCACACTCCGCCGCGGGAAACGTGGGCGTCGTATCCCATCAGGCTCGTCACCAGTTGAATCGGTGTTGTAGCTGCCCAGGCTTGAGGGGAGCAGGCAGTAGGATAGGGCACGGGTTCGGCGAACTGCTCCCGGCTGAAGCCACAGAACAGCTCAGGCAAGCGGCCGTCTGAATAGTCGGCGGCCTCCAGCAGGGCAGTGGAGATCCGCTGTGCCTCTGCCACAAAACCGTACCGCAACAGGCCCGCCTGGATGATGGCGTTGTCGTGCGGCCAGACAGAGCCGTTATGGTAGCTCGCCGGGTTGTAAGCGCCCATGTCGCTCGCCAATGTCCGGATGCCCCAGCCGCTGAACATTTCCGGGGACATCAGCCGCTCCACCACGAGCGGCGCCTTGTCCTCATCCACGATGCCGTGCCAGAGGCAGTGCCCCATATTGGAAGCGCAGGCATCGACCTGGCGCTTCTTGCCATCGAGGGCGACGGCGTAGTATCCCCGGTCCGGCATCCAGAATTGCTCGTTGAACCGCTTTTTGAACTGTGCCGCCTTTTCGGCGAGTTCGGCCGCGAAGGTCACGTCGCCGGCGTCGTACGCCAGCCACGAACGCGCCATATAAGCGTCGTAGACATAGGCCTGCACCTCACAGAGCGCGATTGGCCCCTCGGCCATCTTGCCGTTGGCAAAGTTGATGCCGTCCCAGGAGTCCTTCCACCCCTGGTTGATCAGCCCCTGGGGGTTGAGGCGCTGGTACTCGACGAAGCCGTCGCCGTCCTTGTCCCCGTAGTCAGCCATCCACTCGAGCGCACGGTCGGCGTGAGGCAGAAGGGCGGCGATGGTGTCGGGGGCGAATCCCCACCGGCTGATCACTCCGATCACAATGACGAACAGTGGCGTGGCGTCCACACTTCCGTAGTAGACGGACTTGCCACCCAGGGACAAACCGCTGGAGACATCGAGCCGGACCTCGTGAAGGATCTTCCCCGGCTCTTCCTCGCTCATGGGATCCACCACGCTGCCCTGCCGGTCTGCCAGCGTTTGCAGCGTGCCCAGGGCCAGGGAGGGATCAACGGCCGTGGCCATAATCGAGGCCCAAAGGGAGTCACGGCCAAACAGCGTCATGAACCAGGGGGCGCCGGCTGCCACCACTACACGCTCGGGATGGTTCGGATCCTCGATGCGGAGGGCGCCCAGATCGTCGTAGCTGCGCCGCAGGGTCCGTTCAATAGAGCGGTTGGTCATGTGAAGTTCGGGGATCTTCTCCACCCACTCCTTCCGCCTCAGGTCCCGGGGGGACAGCCCTTCGGAGTCGGTATGAACGAACGACGGCGGGGGAGGGCTCGCTGCCTCGCTGCTGGGTACCACTGTGAGGACTGTGCTCCACTGCCCGTGCGGTGCCACGGTTACCCGGTAGGCCAAACCTTCCGGAGTGACCTCGGCTCCAGGAGCCTGGACCAGAATGCCCTTCCGGATGTCCTGCCAGACAGAGCGGATAGACAGAGTATCTCCCTCGACCTCCCGGGTTTCTTTCCAACGCCGCTGGATCCGCGCCTCTTTCACCTCAAAAAGGTCGGCAAAATCTGCCTCAACCTCAACCCTCATCAGGCATTCAGCGGGTTCCACCGAGTAGTTGCGAACTGTGACCTGCTCCTGGATGCCGGCGCCCACTTCGCGCAGCCGCTCCACAATGAGCGGGCTGTCGGCGTACCCGTCCGCGCGGGGAATCCGGCCGGCAAGCAGCGCCCGGTATGGCTCCTTCGTCTCCGCAGCCAAAGGTTCAATGGCCTGGCCGTTTACTGTGAGGCGCCAGCCGGACAGGATACGGGTGTCGAGGAAGAACGCGCCATGGGGATGCTCCGGAAAAATGTCTCCGTTTGGCAGCGAGATGCAGAAGGAAGATCCCTCTACCAAAGTGACCGTGGCCCCCAGTGGGCCAGCCGCCGTGTCAGCATTCCATCCAGCCATCCCAGGCTCCTTCAACAGACTGGCACCAGCGAACTTTCGCCCCCACCTGCCGGGGATCCTGCTGCTGGACCTGCTCGACGCATTCTTCAACCGACGCTACTCCCGCTTGGGCTTTGATGCCAGACCCTCGCTGGTTGCTCCAAAATGGCTGCTTCCCATGGCGGCTTCAATGGCCGGTTGAGCTGGCTGTGGCGCGTGATTCCCGGGCCTGATGACGGGTGGGCCTGAGGCTGCAGTGTTCGTTCAGAAGGGGCGCTACCAAATAACCACCGCTCCGGTCTATCGTAGATTGTTGACAATTGATACGATGGAGTCAAGAAGTTGCTCCGGCTGGAGACCCCAGTCCTGGTGCGAAGAGCGAGTCCCGCGTCCTGTCGCAGCCGGTTATCCGCCGGTTGGCGCACCCCCTTTACCCCAGCTCTCCCCGACTCCCCAGTACACGAGGTAATTCAATGTCAATTCATTCCTCCCTCTCAAAGACCAAGCGCGTCAGGCGAGGCCTGGTGCGGACGACGCCGCCCAAGCCGATAAAAGATGAGGTACGGCCGGTTCCGGAAGTCAGAAAGCTTGATGAAGCCCCAGCTGCCAATGCTGCAGCAAGGAAAGATCAGCCGCACGGCTTTTCCGTTGGTACCAAGGTGCTGTTTGAAGCAGATGGCTTCAAGGGCGCCGGCATAATCGACGACGTCATGCATGACGGCTCGATTGTTTGGATCTGGCCCGACGATGGCATGGGCCGCAAAATGTTGTGCGTGGCTGATGCCGTCGTGATCACCCGTGAGGAGCCGGGATCGTGATGCATTCAACCGGCCGAATGAAGCCTCGCGTTTCCCGCCGGGCGAGCAACCGTGTTGAGGTGCTCGTCGGCGACGCAGAACAGCTTCACAACCTTCTTTCAGACGCGGAAGCCGCGCTTCTGCCGAGCGCCGTCGTTGCAGGCACGGCAGGTGTACTGGTCACGCGGCACAGCCCTCACCGCTACACCGTGGCGCTTTGCGACTCAGTTCCCTTTGGGGAGACCCGCGAGGTCGCTGCAGACTGACGCCGTCCGTCAGCCTTGCCCGCACTTGCCGGGCCCCGAGCCCCGCTCCTTAACTCTTTCCGCGCTGAAACATCCTGGGCAATTGCCCTTGTCACGAAGAACCAAGGAGAGTAGATTGTTCAACAATACAGATTGTTGAACAATATCAGAGCTTCAGATCGTGGTTGCACAGCTCACCTCTCCCACCACCCCGTCCGCAAAGCTTTGAAACGCATAAGGACCTCATCATGAAGAAGCGAGAATTAGTCTCAATGGCCAGGAACCATCTGCCAGTTCCTGCAATGAAGTTCCCCCACCCGAAAATGAGCGGGGGAATCGGCGAACGGCACACTGCCTTCGGATGGCCCGTCGGCTCGGCGGCCGATTTCATCATTGGACTGTTCCCCGAGGATTCTGAGGATTTCCACGCTACAGAAGAGCGCCGGCTCTCATGGTGAACCAGGCTCTGCAGGGTTGTCCGGCAGCTTGAAACTTCCTGGGGGCTGACCGAAGCCGCCAATGGGCGGACGGTGCTGATCCGCCTTGGCGATACGTTCGCCCTAGTGCATCCTTGAGTACGGGATACCGGACACAGGAGCAAAGAGGACCATGCAAGCGAGCAGCGCCACCACTCAAGCCAGCCCCAAGGCCTCCCGGCGTAAGGCCGCCTCCAAAGTCCCCGCTGCTGAAAACACGCTCAGGATCCTCAAACTGTTGGCGTCCAAGCGTGGGCCGATGGCGGCGTCGAACATTGCCACCGCACTGGGACTGCCACGTTCCAGCGTCTACCACCTCCTGGGTGTGATGGAAGCTAACGGTTTCGTCCTCCACCTGCACGAGGAGCAACGCTACGGCCTGGGCATCAGCGCCTTCGAGTTGAGCTCGGCCTATTCACGGCAGGAACCGCTCTCCCGCCTCGGCCGGCCCATGTTGGCATCCCTCGTTGACGTACTGGGGGAGAGTGCCCACCTGGCGGTGCTCCACGGCCGCGACGTGCTGTACATCGTGGAGGAGCGTGCCAAAAACAGGCCCTCCCTGGTGACCGACGTTGGCGTCCGCCTGCCCAGCCACCTCACCGCCAGCGGCCGCGCCATCCTTGCTGCCTTGCCGAAGTCGCAGGTCCGTGCGCTGTACCCGAACGCTGCCGCCTTCACTGCGCGCCACGAGGTGGAGGGCGCCATCATGAAGTATTCCGCCCTGTCCTCGCATCTGGACCAGGTCCGGCAACGAGGCTATGCCACCGAACACGGTGAAGTTACGCCCGGCTTCGGTTCCATCGCTGCCGCCGTGACTGACCATGTGGGGTGGCCGACAGCGGCCGTGGCTGTGACGTTCCTGGAGGACAAACTGCCGGCTGATCAGTGGCCTGAGCTCGCGGCCCGGGTGCAGAAGGTGGCGGACGATCTCTCAATCCGCATCCACGGACGCCCTCAACCCAACTAGGTAGCAGCACATGCTGTTTTGGGCGCTCAAAACCGCATCTACTGCTACCTAGTTGGGAAATGGGGGACGTCTGAAATACCGGACACCACCCGCCTGGAACCCCTGTCAACCCTCTTGCGGACAGGCTTTAGTAGATACAGGAGAACTTATCCGTTGAACCACACCTGACATCTGAAGGAGCCACCATGGCAACCGCCGATTTCACCACCGGTGCCCGCCCGGTCAAAGCTGCCCGCGGCACCGAGCTCACCGCCAAGAGCTGGCAGACGGAAGCCCCGCTGCGCATGCTGATGAACAATTTGGACCCCGAGGTGGCCGAGCGCCCGGATGATCTGGTGGTCTATGGCGGCACGGGCCGGGCGGTCCGGTCCTGGGCTGCGTTTGATGCGATCACCCGCACGTTGGAGACCATGGAGGCGGATGAGACGCTGCTGGTCCAGTCGGGCAAACCGGTGGGTGTGTTCCGCACTAACGAGTGGGCGCCGCGGGTGCTGCTGGCGAACTCCAACCTCGTGGGTGACTGGGCGAACTGGCCCGAGTTCCGCCGGCTCGAGGCCGAGGGCCTGATGATGTACGGCCAGATGACTGCGGGTTCCTGGATTTACATCGGAACGCAGGGCATCCTGCAGGGCACGTTCGAGACCTTCGCCGCGATCGCCCGGAAGCTGACCGGGGACGAGAACGGCACCCTCGCGGGCACCCTGACGCTGACCGGCGGCTGCGGAGGCATGGGCGGCGCCCAGCCTCTCGCCGTCACCTTGAACGACGGCGCGTGCCTGATTGTCGACGTCGACGAGACCCGCTTGCGCCGCCGGGCCGGCAAACGCTACCTCGATGAAGTGGAAACAGATCTCGACGCCGCCATCGCCAAGGTCCTTGCCGCCAAGAAAGAGCGTCGCGGCTGGTCGGTGGGATACGTGGGCAACGCCGCCGAGGTGTTCCCGGAGATCCTCCGCCGCCACAACGCCGGGGAACTGACCGTGGATATTGTCACGGACCAGACCTCCGCCCACGATCCGCTGTCCTACCTCCCGGAAGGCATCTCCGTTGCGGAGTGGCACCGCGAGGCCGAGGCGGACCCGGAGGGTTTCACCAAGAAGGCCCAGGCCTCCATGGCCCGCCACGTGCAGGCGATGGTGGAATTCCAGGACGCCGGCGCCGAAGTGTTCGACTACGGCAACTCCATCCGGGACGAGGCCCGCAAGGGCGGCTACTCCCGGGCGTTCGAATTCCCCGGCTTCGTCCCCGCCTACATCCGCCCCCTGTTCTGCGAGGGCCTGGGCCCGTTCCGCTGGGTCGCGCTCTCCGGCGATCCGGAGGACATCCGGGTCACCGATGAGGCGATCAAGGAGCTCTTCCCGGAGAACAAGCACCTGCACCGCTGGATCGACGCCGCGCAGGAAAGGGTCGAGTTCGAAGGCCTGCCCGCCCGGATCTGCTGGCTCGGCTACGGCGACCGGGCCAAGGCCGGGCTGCTGTTCAACCAGCTCGTCAAAGACGGGAAGGTCAAGGCGCCCATTGTGATCGGCCGCGACCACCTGGACTCCGGCTCGGTTGCTTCCCCGTACCGCGAGACCGAGGCCATGGCCGACGGCTCGGACGCGATCGCTGACTGGCCCATGCTCAACGCCCTGCTCAACACCGCCTCCGGCGCTACATGGGTCTCGCTGCACCACGGCGGCGGCGTGGGGATCGGCCGGTCCATCCACGCCGGGCAGGTCTCCGTGGCCGACGGCACCGACCTCGCAGCCCAAAAGCTTGAACGGCTCCTCACCAACGACCCCGGCATGGGCGTCATCCGCCACGCAGACGCCGGTTACGACCGTGCCCTCGATGTCGCCAAGGAACGCGGCGTCCGCATCCCCATGGCCGAAACCCCAGAAGCAAAGAAGTAGGAACACCATGACTACGATTACCCACGAACCGCTGACCGTTACCCTCGGCTCAAGCGGGATCACGCCGGAAGACGTCCTCGCCGTCGCACGCCACAACGCAAAAGTGACCATTTCCCAGGAAGCCCTGGACAAGGTGGCTAAAGTCCGCGCCCACATAGACGGCTTGGCTCACAGCGAAGTGCCCGCCTACGGCATCTCCACCGGCTTTGGGGCCCTCGCGAACCGGCACATCCCCAACGAGCTTCGCACGCAGCTGCAGAAGTCGCTGATCCGCAGCCACGCAGCCGGAATGGGTCCGGCAGTGGAGCGCGAAGTGGTCCGGGGCATCATGTTCTTGCGCGCCAAGACGCTTGCTTCCGGCCGTACAGGCGTCCGCCCTGTGGTCCTGCAGACCATGGTTGATGTGCTGAACGCCGGGATCACCCCGGTGGTCCGCGAATTCGGTTCGCTGGGCTGCTCGGGCGACCTTGCTCCGCTTTCGCACTGTGCCCTGGTACTCATGGGCGAAGGCGAAGCGGCAGGACCCGACGGCGTGACGTATGGCGGGCGGGACGAAAGCCCGGTTGCGGAACTGCTCGCCGCGCACGGCATCGCCCCCGTAACCCTCGCCGAAAAAGAGGGCTTGGCGCTGGTCAACGGAACCGAGGGCATGCTCGGAATGCTCCTCATGGCTATAGCGGACATCCGGCACCTGCTGACGACGGCGGATATCACCGCAGCGCTCAGCGTAGAGGCCCTGCTCGGAACGGACCAGGTGTTCCTTCCCGAACTCCACGGCGCGCTCCGGCCGCACCCAGGCCAGGCGGCCAGTGCGGACAATATGCTGAAGGTTCTCTCCAATTCACCGATCGTGGCCTCGCACCGGATCAACGACACCAAGGTCCAGGACGCGTACTCACTCAGATGCGCACCACAGGTGGCCGGGGCGGTCCGCGACACCGTTGATCACGCTGCACTGGTGGCCTCGCGTGAACTGGCCGCAGCTATCGATAACCCCGTGGTCCTGCCGGACGGACGCGTCAGCTCCAACGGGAACTTCCATGGCGCCCCCGTAGGCTACGTGCTGGACTTCCTCGCCATCGCGGTGGCAGACCTGAGTTCCATTGCCGAACGCCGCACCGACCGCATGCTGGACCCGGCACGCTCCCATGGCTTGCCCGCGTTCCTGGCGAGCGATCCCGGTGTCGATTCCGGAATGATGATCGCGCAGTACACGCAGGCCGGGCTCGTCTCAGACAACAAGCGGCTGGCTGTACCGGCGTCGGTCGATTCCATCCCCAGCTCTGCCATGCAGGAGGACCATGTGTCCATGGGCTGGCATGCAGCACGCAAGCTTCGCCGGGCCGTGGAGAACCTTCGCCGCGTGCTGGCAATCGAGCTGGTTACCTCTGCCCGCGCCCTCGACATCCGCACCCAGGACTCCGGCGGGGAACTCACGCCGGGACCGGCAGGGTCCGCGGTCATTGAGGCTTTGCGCGCCGTCGTCGACGGCCCCGGCACCGACAGGTTCCTCTCACCGGAACTGGAGGCGGCTGACCGGCTGGTGGCTTCAGGAGCGATTCTCGAGGCTGCCGAATCCGCCGTCGGAAATCTTGCCTGAAGCCGAAGGTAATTCAGAGAAGCTGCAGATCCACCGGCGCCCCCGAAACAAGAGGCAACACGGTCAACGGGGGCCCGGAATCTGTAGTAAAAATAAAGGTGTAACAAAGGCCGCACCAAAGATGTTGTGGCAGCGAACATCCACAAAGGGGTAGAAGTTCAATGAAAGCACGGGGGACAGTTCTGTCCAGGCGCATCGCGCACGCCGGCACGGTTTCCGATTGGGGAACATTGAAGCCGGGGGAGCGGGTGGAAATTCTCAAGCACGCACATGTCATTGCCGCAGGCGAAGTCGAGGAAGTCTCGCTCAGCGGGCAGGTCTTGTGGCTGGTGCCAACGGGGCCCTCAGAGACTCAGCTGTTTATGAAGTCCGACGGCGTCAGGGTGCGTAGGAGCTAACCTCGAATAACCAGGCGCTTGAAAGTCCCCACCCTTTAAGCAATATCCCTAGTAGGGGTGATGCTTAAAGGGCGGGGATTTTTGATTCTAGTACGAAAATTCTCAAGCCAAAATGTGTCAGGCCGAAAATCAGGCCAGATCCTCATATGTCTCGCCGAAAGGCACGGTTTCATCCAAAGCCACGGTGAAGGCCCCGGGCTCGTGGCGGGTAACCCGGATGCCGCACGTGCCGTCCTGGCTGGCTGCGATGATGAGTGTCTTGACGGCGTCTTCGATTCCGACGTGGATTTCCTCTGCGGCGGCAAAGTTGAGGCTGATTGACCGTGGCGGGAAGGCCAGGGGGTCGATGGCTGCAGAGCTCATGGTGTCGGCTTTCTTGTAGGGCATGCCGTTGGGGGACTAGGTAATTTTAGACCCTGCGCGTGCTTAAGGTAAGACGTCTGGCATATCACCTGCGCTAACAGCCTTCTGATCAGCCCCGGGCTACGCCCTTTCGCCGCCAGGTGCGGGAACACCCGGAAGCAACTCAGGAGGCAGGGCGGACACCGGAACAAGCACCATGTCCTGGATCTTCCAATCCAGTTCAACGCAGGCCAGGCGGGCCCTTTCGAGCTGGTCCAAGGATGGCATCCTGCCCTCCACAGGGACAATGAACGATTCCACGTGAAACACATGACCCTCATCGCGAATGCGGGATCTGGCATCCGTGGCCCAGTCCAGGCCTTTGAGATATTCGTCCAGCCGCTTCGCAACAGGGTGCGGGGCTGTATCGTCGTACGTCCGGGCTCGTCTGTCCATCAGTGCCGATACTGATGCCTTGGTGTTCCTGACGCCGTCGTGCAGGATGCTGGCGGAAATGCCAAGGGCGGCAACAGCATCAGCCCACCACCAGCCGATTCCGATCCCGGCTACGCCTACTGCGGCTGCCAAGGCTGTCATCCAGTCCGCTTTGTTCATGTCCGCATCTGCGTAGAGGACCTTGTCGTGGAGTTGCTCGGCGAGCTTCAGCTTGACGCGGCCCAGGTAAACGGGAGGCAGGGCCGTGAGGACCATGGCCCCGATCATCACCCAGCCCAGCCAGATGGTCTGCCCGAAGAAGTCGAAACCGCCAATGGTGGGGTGCTCAACCGTCACGAGGACAATAGCGGAATCCACAATCAGATAGGCGCCCATCACAGTAAGGGCCACCGCCGCAACTACATGGGCGACTCCAACAGCACGGTGGAAGCCATAGGGGTGCTCCTCGCTGGGCTGTTTTCGGATGGCACGCGCAGCGATCAGGAATGAGATCGGCGGCAATAGGGACAGCATGTCCTCGACCCAGGCGGCCTTCATCGCCTGCGAATTTCCAAGGACCAGGTAGACCAGAAGGGTTGAGGCCGTGAGGAAAGCTATGGTGATCCACTCGATCTTGATGGCCTTGCGAAGGGCCCCCTGCTGTTCATCCGGAAGTTCCGTATGGCCGAATTTCACAGCATTCCGGATTTGCTCTTGCTGGCTCCTTTTCATGGGGATTGCTCCGCTTCGGCCAGGAACCTGTCCAGCTCCAGCAGGAAGGCGTTCTCGCCCTTACGGACCAGCATCACGTGCTTGTGGGTCTCCCCACGCTCATCCTTGGATTCCGTGTAAGGCAGCGTGAGGCCGGCGTGCTTCTCCCACGGAGTTTTGTCATCCAAGCCGCCGATCACGACGTCCAGCTCCCCGTGCTTCAGCTCTTCCGCGAGGACCTGCTCACTTCCGGTCGTCCATTCGATTGAGGCGCCGAGTCTCCCGGCGAACTCACGGAGCAGCTCGGCTTCGCTTCCTTCCGGTTCCCTTGTTGGATCCACGGACACCCAGTCGCCATTGTCCGAAGCGCCCACCCTGAGTGTCCCGCCGGTCACGCGTTCCAGGGTTCCCTCGGGGTCCGCAGGCATGCTCTGGGCACAGGCGGGCAGGAGGAAGAGCGTGCAGAGAAGCACCAATACCCTTGCGCCGGCCCACTTCGCCATCCTCAGCCCCCTAATTCTCGGCTGCCAACTACTTGACAGCATACTTACTATTCTTTTCTTCAACCATCGACGCCGTCCGGCCGGTGCGCGTACCGTCTCTGGTGTAGCCCTCATCGAAGACCGACGAGGCAGTACCGACACTTTCGAGGCGGTCCCATGCGCAATGTCACCAAAGTACTGGTGGTCCTGCTCTTGGTGCTGCTGGCCGTCGGAATTCAGCCGCCAGGGTCTTCGTTTCCGCGGAGCATGGCCGCGCTGGGGGATTCCATCACGCGTGCGCACTCAGCCTGCTGCCATCCGGGGGACCAGCCGGAACTCTCCTGGTCTACTGGCTCCAGCGCTCCTGATGGCATCTACAGCCACTACCGGCGTCTGCTCAAACTGGAACCCGGGATCTCGCGGAACAACAGCGCAGTCAGCGGAGCCACGGCGGCTGACCTGCCGGCCCAGGCTGCTGCTGCCGCATCCCAACGCGCCGAATACGTCACCATATTGATTGGAGCGAATGATCTTTGTGCTTCGTCTCCGGCAAGCATGACGTCGGTCGAAGAGTTCGAAGGGCACGTTATGACTGCTCTTGCCATCCTTGACGAGAGGCTTCCGCATTCGCGCGTATTCATTAGCAGCATTCCGGACCTGTATCAATTGTGGGCGGTGCTGCATGGAAACCCTTCGGCCAGCGCGATGTGGGCGGGCTCGAACATATGCCAGTCAATGCTCAGCGGGTCCAATACGGAAGCCGACCGCCAAACGGTGGTTCAACGTCAGCAGGCTTTCAACTCGGTTCTCGCCAGGTCATGCTCCCGGTTCCGGAACTGCAGGTGGGACCGCGGAGCTGTCTATGCCTACAGATTCACGCAAGAGGACGTGAGCACGCTTGACTACTTCCATCCGGGGCTGCGGGGCCAGGAGGCTCTGGCCGAGCTGACCTGGATGGCTTCATACTGGGGTCCCTGAGCATGCGGTGGATCCCTGAGCAAACGCCGGATCCCGTGCAAGTACAGGATTCACGGATGCCCGAGTCATTGATGTGCTGGTTCTAGGCGGGACGGGAGGTGGAGGGTGTTTGAGGGTCCCAGCATCATTTTTGCCGCAGCGGGAATCGCCGTTTTCGTCGCTGCCATTGCTCCAAAGCTGCTGCAGAATGCCCCGCTCTCCATGCCCATGGTGTTTCTTGGTTCGGGATTCCTGGCGTTCAGCATCATCCCGGAGTTGCCCAACCCTGACCCTGCAGCCCATGGGGAACTCGTAACGCACCTGACTGAAGTCTGCGTCATCATTTCGCTGATGGGGGCCGGGCTTGCGCTGGACAGGCCGTTCGGGAGGTTGAGGTGGGCCACCACCTGGCGCATGTTGGGGATTGCCATGCCCCTGTCCATCCTTGCGCTAACGCTGTTAGGTCTGTGGCTTCTGGGGCTAAGCCTGGCCGCCGCCGTCTTGATTGCGGCGATTCTCGCCCCCACGGATCCTGTACTGGCCTCGGAAGTGCAGGTGGGGGAGCCTGCGGACCAGAAAGAGGATGCTGACAAGGAGGATGAGGTCCGGTTCGGCCTGACATCGGAGGCAGGCCTTAATGACGGCCTTGCTTTTCCGTTCGTGTATCTGGCCATCTCCCTCAGCGTCGTGGGCACGTCACCGGGTGCCTGGTTCCCGCAGTGGTTCGGCATGGATGTGCTGTGGCGCATCGGCGTCGGCCTTGTCCTGGGATTCTTCGCAGGGAAAGTCCTCGCCAGGATCTTCTTTTCCGCCCGCCACGAAAGCGTCCGGCTGTCGAATCACTCAGAGGGATTTGTGGCGTTGGCGGCTACGTTCCTCGCGTACGGGGCTGCCGAAATGGTGGAAGGCTACGGGTTTATCGCTGTGTTCGTCTGCGCCGTGACCATCAGGGCCGCTGAACACACGCACGGGTACCACCGGATACTGCACGCTTATGTTGAACAGCTGGAGCGGTTGCTGACGGTGGTCATCCTGGTCCTGTTAGGCGGCGCCATCGCCAGGGGCCTCCTTGCCGGAATCGGGTGGCCCGAAGTGGCCGTGGCCGCGATGTTCCTGTTGCTGGTGCGCCCTCTTGCAGGCTGGATCAGCCTCTTGGGAGGATCAACCGGCCCCAGGGAACGCATCGCGATTTCCTTCTTCGGGATTCGGGGGATCGGCTCCCTCTACTACCTCGCCTATGCCCTGGGCCAGGGAGAATTTGGCGGCCTGGCCAGCCAGCTGTGGGCCCTTGTGGGCCTGGTAGTGGCGACGTCCGTGGTCCTTCACGGGGCCACCACAGCTCCGGTGATGAACTGGCTTGACCGCCTTCGCGTTGAGAAGGCCGTGGAGAAGTTTGGCGACGAGGGCGAAGCGCCCCGCACCGCAGTCTAAGGCGACCGCCGTTGAAGGCGGCCGCCGTCGAACGGGGAATGAAGTCCCTACTTGAGGCTTCCCATGGCCACTCCGGAGCGCCAGTAGCGTTGCATCGCGATCATCAGGATCACCATGGGGATGGTGGCCACCAACGATCCGGTAATCACCATTCCGGTGAGGTCCACCGTGGAATCCGTGCCACGCTGCAGCCACGAGTACAGGCCCAGCATCACTGGCCATTTGTCAGCTCCGCGCAGAAACACCATCGGGCCGAAGAAGGCATTCCAGGAGCCCACGAAGTGCAGGAGGAAAATGGTGGCACCAGCGGTGGTCAGGAGCCGGAACGCGATCTGGAAGAAGATCCGGTATTCACCTGCACCGTCGATCCTTGCAGCCTCCAGCAATTCGCTGGGCACCGCCCCCTCGGTGTAAATCTTTGCCAGATAAACCGCGAAAGGGCTGAAGAAGGCAGGGATAATCATGGCCCAGATGGTGTCGTACATGCCCAGCTGCACAAAGAGCAGGTAGGACGGAATGGTCAGCAGGGCCCCCGGAATCAGGAACGAGCCGATGATAAAGCCCATGGTGGTTCCCTTGCCACGGAAGGAGTACATGGCCAGCCCATACCCCGCCGCCAGGGAGATCAGGGTATGGCCGATGGAACCGGCAAAGGCATAGAGGGTGGAGTTCCACATCCAGAGTCCGAAGATGCCGTCCTGGTAGGTGAAAAGCGAGGACAGGTTGTCGAACAGGCTGAAGTTGGCGAACCACATGGCGTCGGTGGTGTAAAGGTCTTCCTTGGTTTTCGTTGACGAAACGATCAACCACCATGCAGGACCTATGGAATACAGGGCGAACAGCACCAGCCCGATGATGACCACTACCCGGGAACCGCCACGCTTACCGCTCAGTTCGGATGAGTCATCGGCCTCCCGGAATTTCTTCGGACGGGGGCGACGGCGGGACTTGAGGACGGATTTCTGCACCTCTTCGTCGGTTCGAGGTGAGTCGGCAGTGACGGAAGTGAGGGTCATGAGTCGACCTTTTTTGTCAGTCGGTAAATGATCACCGAAGCTACCCCCACCACGGCGGCGAGGATGATGGACTGGGCTGCGGCATAGTTAAGGTTTCCCACCTGGAATGCCTGGTTGTAGATCACCATGCTGGGCGTGAAGTCCTTAGTGATGGTCTCCGGTGAGATGGACCGGAACAGCGTCGGTTCAGCGAAGATCTGCAGCGTTCCGATGATGGACAGGAGTCCCGTCAACACCAGGGACGTCTGGACATAAGGCACCTTGATGGACATCGCGATCCGAAACTCGGACGCACCATCCACTCTGGCGGCGTCAAAGATTTCCCGGGGGACAGCCTGCAGCGCACCGTAGAGGATCAGCATGTTGAAACCAATGGCACCCCAGAGTGCGAGGTTTCCAATGGACACCCAGATCATCTCACCGCTGAAGAAGTCGACGTCAAGCCCGAAGAAACTCAGGACGGGAGTCAACGGCCCCACCACCGGGCTGTAGAGATAGATCCAGATCATGGTGGCCACGATGCCCGGAATCATGTATGGGACCAGCAGGATCAGGCGGAACCTGTTGGCTATGCGGCGCTGAACGGCATCGATGAGGAGCGCCAGTACCAGGCTGACCACCTGGATCACGGGGACGATTACCACGGCGTAGATGCTTACCCGAAGCATGGACTCCCAAAAAACCACGTCCACGAGCCCGCGGGCAAAGTTGTCAAAGCCGGCGAAACTAATGGTTGGGGCGCCGAATCCGAGCCCGCTGGTCTTTGAGGCGTACAGGCTCTGGGCGAGTCCGACGATGACCGGCAGGATGGTGAAAACCACGAAACCAACAACGAATGGCCAGGTGAACGACGCGCCCTTTATCCGTTGAATGCTGCGCCACGACAAGCGGGGAGACGCGGAGCTTCCTTGTGTCCGTCCCGGCCTTGAAGGCTCCTGCTTTTTGCCGTCTAGGGTATTACGGACTTCTAAACTGGAAGACATCCGCGTCTCCTCTCTGTAGCGGATCTCCGAGGAGAACCGGGGTAGTTACTTGCTGACCTCGTACTTGATGCCCTTGCTGTCAAGGTCCTTGGTGATGAAGGTCTGGACGTTGGCCATGGCCTCCTTCAGGGTGATCTGCTTGGCCATGGCCTTGCCCCACTGGTCCTGCATCTCGGGGAACCAGGCGTCGTAGTTCGGGCCGCGCTCGAACTTGCCGACGGCCGCATTTTGGGCCTTGGCGATGACCTTGCCAACCTCGGCGGCGGGCTGGGCACCGAAGATCTTGTCCGGGACTACATCATTCGTGTAGGAAGAAACGTCAGCCAGGTGGGCGGGAACTCCAATCGCCCCGGTTTTCTTGTTTCTGCCTGCTTCTATGGCTTCCTTGGAGCTGGCCGTCCAGTGGACGTATTCGATGGCGGCGGCGGGGTTTTCGCAGCCCACCGGAACGAAGCCGGGATCTGCCATGCCGGAGCTCACAAACTCCTTGGCGTCCTTGAACTGAGGAACGTCGACTGCTTCCCACTGTCCGAGGGAGGCTTTGAAGTTGGTCTGGTATCCGGCCATGGACCACCATGCGAGAGGAACCGTGGCAAGCTGGCCACTGTCAAAATAGGAGTACAGGGCGGGCCTGTCCTGGTAGGTCTGGTGGGCTACCAGGTCGTTGTCCACCATCTGCTGGATGATGTCCACAGCCTTCATCGTGGAGTCGTCCTGGAGGTTGACTTTCCACTTGTCCCCATCGATCTCGAACCAGCTGGCCCCGGCCTGCTGGGACATCTGCAGGAGTGTTGAGGGGTCTTCTCCGGCGAGGTTCATCACCGTGACGCCGTGCTTCTTCAGCTCCTTGCCGGTGGTGACAAACTCTTCCCACGTTTTTGGAACGGCCAGTCCGTGCTTCTCATAAACAGCCTTGTTGGCCATCATGAACGTTGCCGAGGGTCCCGCCGGGAAGCCGAAGAACTTACCGTCAACCTGTGCGGTCGCCTGCGCGCCCTTGCTGTAAGTGTCCTTAATGGGCTCTACATACTGGGTGACGTCCTGGGCCCAGCCGTTGACAAGGGTGGTAGCCATGGGTCCGATGCCCGGGATGTAGCAGGGGATGTCCTTCTTCGACTCCATGACGTTCCTGAAGTTTGTCTGAGTGGCCTTGAGGCTGGCCTGAAGAACGTAGTTGACCTTGATCTTGTCCTGGCTGGCGTTGAACGCGGCCACAACGTTGGGCGTGGATTCTGCGTCCCACCCCCACACGTCGATGGTTACCGGGCCCGCGTCCGCGGCAGGGGCTGTTGGGGCGGTGGCGCTGCCACAACCGCTGACAAGACCGATCGCGGCGATTGCCGCAGCTACTGAAAGCACCTTCTTGTGTGCTGTTCTCATCTGTTCACTTCCTTGGGATGCAGGTCTTACTTACGCTAAGGGGATGGAAAAAGCTGAGGACAAGGAAATTTCCCAGATCCTGTCAATCAGGAACCTCAACCTCGAGGATCGCTCCCAATAGCTTTGAGGAAATCGTTATCCTGTGGCCTGATGATGTCATGTGTCGGGGCCCACATTCAAGACGTGGCCAAAAGTTTCCTTTTTTGCCAGCATGTTTCTGCCTTCGGCTCCCGGTGCGCCGCGTGGCCATTTTCCCCCACGAATCTTCCCACGCTCCGTTGAGGGCCCAGCCACCTTCGGATAGGGTCAAAGCCATGAGCCTCCTGGACCTGAAACACGCCACGGCACTGCAGAACCGCTTGGCTCCGGAAGCGAGGACATTCGCCGTCGGCAACTGGACGGCTGAGCTCGTGGGAGACGAACTGGCCAACATCACGTATGCCGGCCGCCCGGTACTTCGCGCCATCAAAGGAGTGATCCGGGACGATCAGTGGCGGACGCTTCAGCCGGCAGTCCGCGACCTGGCGTTTTTGGAGGACGACGACGGCGTCACCGTCAGGCTCCATGTGGACTATACCGGTGGGGAAGCCCGTTACGAGGCGATGCTCAAAGTGCGCCTGACCCCGCTCACAGTGGATGTGGAGTTCAACGGCAGGGCCAAGACGGCTTTCCGGCGGAACCGGATCGGTCTGGTGGTGCTGCACCCTGCGAGCGAATCGGGGCGGGAAATCACTGCTGTTTCGCCGGCGGGCAATGTCGCCACCAGACGTTTTCCCGAGGACATCAGCCCGGAGCTTATCTTCACTGACATCGCCTCCCTCGAGTGGGCGGACGCTGGAACGGCCTTTGACCTCTCCTTCGCCGGGGATGTTTTCGAGACCGAGGATCAGCGGAACTGGTCCGATGCCTCCTTCAAGACCTACAGCACGCCGTCGGCAGACCCCATCCCGGTTGACGTTGGTGCAGGCGATATTGTCCGCCAGTCGGTAAGCCTGGAAGCTGCAAGCATCGAGTCCCCGGACATGACGGCTGCATCCCTTCGCCCTGCCGTTTCGGTGTTCACCTTAGGGGCACCGGCTGGCGTTGTCCCTCCCCTCGGCATATCCGTTGACCCAACAGGAAACCAGGGGGAGGTGGCGGGGAGCCACGGCGAACGGGTGCCGGCTCTGGAAGGCCTGGACGCCGTCGTCGTCGAACTGTACGGGCCTTCTGAGGTCCGGACCGCGCGGCTCCAGGCGGCCGCCTCCGAGGCTGCGATTCACGGCGCCGCCTTGGATGTGCGGATCGCGGCTGAGGATCTGGGAGGGCTGCCCGAGCTGTTTGCTGAAGCCGAAAAGCTGAGGCCGGTCCGGCGGCTGGGGATCTTCAGCCCGGACACGAATTGCACCGACCAGGCTTTGCTCCCCGACTTCAAGAGAACTCTTGAGGCCACGGGCTTCAGCGGCGAAATACTCGCCGGAACGCGTTCCCACTTCACTGACCTGAACAAGTGGGCCAAGGACGCGGCGGCGTTCCGCGATGCCGATGCACTGACATACAGCCTCACACCGCAGGCCCACAGCACTGAGATTGCCCACATCGTGGAAACCATCCCCATTCAGCGGGTCACGGCCTTGAATGCACTGCGCCTAGGGGGCGGGAAGCCGGTTCACGTCGGCCCCATTACCCTGAAGCCCCGGATTCATGCTCCCGGCCAGGCACCCGAATCCGACGAGCTGCAGGACCACGTCTTCACCGCGGCGTGGACGCTGGCCAGCATCAGCAGCCTGACCGTGGACGGAGTGGCATCCATTACCTATTTCGAAGCCGGGACTCCCAGGGGAATCCGCGCGGACGATGGCAAACTGACGCCTGCCGGCGAGCTTCTGAGGCAGCTGGCAAGGTTGAAAGGCGAGACTGTGCACTCAGTCGGGCAGGACCCCTCAGAGGACAGCCCGGTAACTCTTTATCCTGTTTCCGATGCCACCGGCTTGCGGTTGTTCGCAGGGAATCTGGGGCCGGAGAACGAGACGGTACACGTATCCTTCGGGGAAGGGATGCCAGGTGGAGCGAGCGCTGCTTCCGCCCGGCTCACCGTGATCGGGGAACCAGCAGGTTCTGGCGCAAACATCGAACCGGACCAAGACGGCGGACTCACCTTCGAGCTGGGTCCATGGTCCACTGCGGTCCTTGAATTCTCTTGAGCCTTAGTTCGACAGCAGAGTGTTGATGAGTCGTGCCGCCACCCTCGCGGTCCGCTGATCGATGTCCACAGCCGGATTCAGCTCAGCCACGTCAAGGTGGAAAAGCTTGCCGCTGGCAGCCACCTGCCGGCAGATGGCGGTGATGACGGGTAGTGGAACGCCGTAGGCCGCGGGCGCGCTGACACCGGGGGCCACTGCGGCAGGCAGAACATCCAGGTCGATGGTGAGATACACGATGTCCACACCGTCCAGGAACTCCGCTACGAAGTCCCGGGTCCGCTCCACAGAGCAATCTTCATCCAGCAGGTACTTCACTCCCAGCCGCCTGGCGGTGTTGAACAGGGCCCCCGTGTTGTTCGGTTCAGAGATCCCGACGACGGCGTAGTTGAGTTCGCGCTCAGCGGCGGCTTCGGCCTGGGCCATCTGGAGGAACGGGGTGCCCGAGGTCGGTTCGGGATGGTCCCTGAGGTCGAA
This sequence comes from Arthrobacter rhizosphaerae, assembly GCF_023062595.1. Classification (GTDB taxonomy): domain Bacteria; phylum Actinomycetota; class Actinomycetes; order Actinomycetales; family Micrococcaceae; genus Arthrobacter; species Arthrobacter rhizosphaerae. The sequence continues at coordinate 73,098 of NZ_JALLAN010000019.1, read as the reverse complement.
GTGGGCGTCCAGGTTGAGGATTCCGAGCCGTTTGCCCTGGAGTAGCGCCGCCGAATGCGCAATGCCAAGGTAGCTGGCGAACGCTGTTTCGTGCCCGCCGCCGAGCACCACGGTGAGGTTTCCGGCGTCGAGCATTGCAGACACTGCCAATCCTGCGCGAGCCTGCCCGGCCTCCAGCAGGGTGCCGGCCACCGCAACGTCCCCGGCGTCGAAGACACGGCGGTTCAGATGAAAGGCGAGTGAACCTAAGGAACTCCGGAGGGCAGCCGGAGCGGCGGCAGCACCGACACGGCCATTGTTCCGCCGGACGCCTTCATCGCTGCAAAAACCGAGGAACACTGCCGGGCGGCTGTCCGGGCTGGCCGGCAAAAGCGCCTGGGAGGCGTCTTGTGGGCCCGTGCCTGTCCCCGCCGCAGCCGGAACCAGAGGGGTCCCCGGGTAGGGCTTGACGGCCTGCCACCAGCGGCGGTGTTCCTCTTCTTCGCCGTCGAAACGGCCGGTCCAGGGCTGCGGCGGTACGTCCACAACGAGAGCAGTGAAATCCATACTCCAAGCTCACCTCACGGGTGGCACCAAAACCAGCCGTGCCGCCGTCGCCGTGTCCGGAATACCGGAATGTGCCCGCGGGATCCGAAGAGGATCGTTAATGAATCCCGAGAGCCTGCTCGATGGGGCCGATAGCGAAGAAGAGCAGGAAGGCCGCCGCCACAGCCCACATCAGGGGGTGAACGTCCTTGCTGCGGCCCTGGAAGGTGCGGATGAGGACAAATGCGATGAATCCTGCGCCGAGGCCGTTCGCGATGGAGTAGGTGAACGGCATCAGCGTGAAGGTCAGGAAGGCGGGGATGGCGATGCCCCAGTCCTGCCAGTCAATCCTGCCGACCTGGGACACCATCATGAACCCCACCACAACGAGGGCAGGGGCTACGGCTTCGAATGGAACCAGGTTGATGAGTGGCGTGAAGAACATCGCCACCAGGAACAGCAGGCCAGTGACGATCGAGGCCAGGCCGGTCCGCGCACCTTCACCGATTCCAGCGCCGGACTCCACATAGATCTGGTTGGACGAGACGGACGCACCGCCGCCGGCAATGGCACCAACGGCGTCGACCATCAGCACGCGGTCCACATCCGGAATGTTGCCCTTATCGTCCACAGTGCCGGCCTCATTCGCCAGGCCAACCATGGTGCCCATGGCATCGAAGAAAATGCTCAGCAGGATCACGAAGGCCAGCAGGCTTGCGGCCACGAAGCCCAGATGGTCAAAGGCGCCAAGCGGGTTGGCCTTGCCGATCAGGGACAGATCAGGTGCCGCCCACTCCGTAAAGGTGGGGGCTACCAAAGACCAGCCCTGCGGGTTGACGTTCTTGCCGTCGAAACTTGGGCCGATGTGGAGGGTGAATTCGAGAATCACGGCGAGCACGGTGGAACTGATGATGCCGATGAGGATGGCACCCTTGACCTTGCGGACCACAAGCGCGATGGTCAGGATCAGGCCGAAAACGAACACCAGAGTCGGCCAGCCCAGGAGCTTGCCGTCGAAGCCCAGACCCACCGGTACGGTGGTGCCGGCGACGTCAGGGATCCGCCGCACGAAGCCTGCGTTCACCAATCCGATCAGGGCGATGAACAGGCCGATTCCGACGACGATGGCCGTCTTCAATCCGTCGGGCACTGCTTTGAAGACAGCTGTGCGGAATCCGGTCAGCACGAGGATGAGCATGGTGATGCCCGAGATGACCACGAGGCCCATCACATCCGGCCAGGTCAGGCCGGGGTTGGTGGACACCGTGACCGCCACGAAGGCATTGACTCCAAGGCCGGTGGCCATGGCGAAGGGATGTTTGGCCCAGGCACCCATGAGGATGGTCAGGATGCCGGCCACGAAAGCGGTGACGGCGGCCACCGCAGGGAAACCCAGGGTGGCGCCGCTGGAATCTGCTCCGGAGAGAATCAGCGGGTTGAGCACCACGATGTAGCTCATGGCGAAGAACGTGGCAAAGCCGCCACGGATCTCACGGGAGACGTTGGATCCCCGCTCCGAGATCATAAAGTACCGGTCCAGGGCCGAGCCCTGCTTGAGCATGAGACCACCGCGCGTTGAAGTCATGCATTGAATCCTATTAGGGCTCCCCGGGACCGACGCACAAATTCGCCTAGTCTGTAAGGAAGCCAACACACAGGAGTTGTCCCCTCATGCGTTCCATCCGCCAGCCGCTGCGAATTCTCATCGGCCTTTGTCTTCTCGCCGCCACCATGCTGTCAGGGGCCATTCCGGCATCAGCCCATGACGTGGCCGAGTCCAGCAGCCCGGCGCAAGGTGCCACAGTCCCAACACCGCCCGAGCAGGTATCCATCACGTTCAACAACAATCCGTTGGCCCTCGGCTCGCAGATCCGGGTCAATGACGGCGCCGGAACGAATTGGGCTGAAGGCGACGTTGAGATCGTGGACAACGTGGCGTCCCAGAAACTCAAAGAGGGGGCACCGGCAGGGATCTTCACGGTTGTCTGGCGGGTTGTCAGCTCGGATTCGCATCCAATCGAGGGAAGCTTCACTTTCACGGCCACGTCCGGGGCTACTGGCACCGAAACTCCGGGAGCAGGTTCGACGCCGGCAGCATCGTCACCGTCCGCCACTCAGGGTGCCGTGCCTACCCTTGGAACAGCCCAGCCCGGCGTTACTTCACCGCCGGAAATTGCGGCAGATTCTTCAGAGCCGTTTCCCTGGAGCCTGGTGATTTTTGCCGGGGTAGCCTTGGGCCTCCTGGTGGCCCTTGGTGTCATGGCAAAGCGGCGGCTCGCTCCGTCCCGGGACGAGGAGCTCGAGCAGGATGACCAGTTGCCGTCTTCACGGGCCTAACGGCTCCTGCCCCGTTCAAGTGAGCGATAACACTTCTAGGCCGGAGAAGGCAAAGCGGCGAAGCTGCCGGTAAGTATGGACGGAACCCGGTCCGGGTGAACTTTTGCAGCGATGGCCTGGCCTACAACTTTTGCCTGCCTGAGGACGTCCTTCGGGGTCGGAGCCACCAGCTCGCCCACTCCCACGAGGTATATGCCTACCGCACGCATGGCGGCCGCAAAGTTCTGGCCCACTGTCATTCCCAATTCGGACAACATCCGGCGGAGTTGGCTTTGCCCGCACCGGGTCAACACAATGTGGTCTGCAAAGAGCACACCTTCTGCGGTGTGGACCGCCCATTGATGAACGGAGCCGCCCGTGGTCCCGGGTGCAATCCTGTCCAGCTGCACGGCGAAGGTCTGATTCCGGATGTCCAGGTGATGGCTGGCTGCGTAGTTACGCAGATGCCGGAGGATCTCGTTTCTTTCCTGCCGGCTCCCGGCATCTCCGGCGTCGCAGCGGGGGAGGGAAGCGGTAAGAGGTGCAGGGGAGCCACCCGCGGCGTCGAGTCCTTCGACAAGGATGGAGGCCACCCCATGGCGGCGAAGTTCACTGGCAACGGCCAGTCCGGAGAGACCCGTGCCGATGATCACCGTGGTGGTCTTCTCGGCCCCGTCGTATATAGGCATGCTTGACACTACCGGGATCCTCCTTGATGGTTCGAAATGCGGAGCGTTGCTGTTCCGCACGCGCTCCGTTACCCCCAAAGTGCGGCCGCCTCACTGAATTGGAAGCATGTTCTGAACACGCAACCGCTCCAACAACGCCTCGAAGACTACAGAACTTTTCCGGCTCTGGAAAGGGTTCGCCCAAGATTGGCTGATCTGAGTGCGGCGAGCACCCTGGGAGGATGCGCGCGCTCCAACCCCATTGTTTCCGCCGAATTTCCTTCCCGCTAACCTGCCGTTACAGGCACTTGCCAAGTGTCTGGGAAACGAGAATAGTGAGTTTCAGGAACGGCTTTTCCGAGTAGCTGCAGGTCCGCGCCCCAAGTGTCATCCGAGGGCGGGATCTTCTGGCAGAATAGCCGGAACATCAGGCAGTATCGCGAGGAGGCGGACCCCATGGCCCGACAACAGATGCACCCGGAATCAGAGGGAGATGACGACGTCGTCTCCCCGCAGGGAATTGTTGTGGGTGTCGACGGATCCGAGCATAGCCAGTGCGCACTCGTGTGGGCCGCACGCGAAGCAGAACGCCGCCGTCGTCCTTTGCATATTGTGACGGCATACTCAGTGCCGATCTTCGCCGCTTCAGGGCTGGACGGCGGTTACGCCACTGTCGATGATTCGGTCATTCGGGAAGGTGCCGAGGCCATCCTGAAGCAGGCTGTGGACAAGGTGGCCCCCTACGACATCGATGTTGACGCTTCCGTAGAGAACGGTGACGCCTCGGGTGTCCTCCTGGAGATGTCAGAGACAGCCGAGCTCCTGGTGTTCGGCACCCGCGGCCGGGGCGGGTTTGTAGGACGGCTCCTGGGATCGGTCAGCAGCGCGCTTCCCGCCCACGCCAAGTGCCCGACTGTGACCGTGCCTCTTGTCTGCGCTGCACGCCTGGGCGAAACCACTACGGACAAACGCGTCCGCGCTGAGCAGGAGAAATCCGGCAGTCAGCCTGTGGAGAACGTGGTTGTGGTGGGAGTCGACGGCTCTGAGCAGGCCCGCGTGGCTGTTCTCGAAGCGGCTGCGCAGGCAGAGCGGATGGGGGCCAAGCTGCGGGGCGTATGCGCCGTTCCGCAATACAGCGGCTCCCTGGCATGGGTGCCGGCACCGATGGACCGGGAGGCCTTGTTCGCCGATATCCGGGTCCAGCTGGACGCCGGTGTGGCCTGGCTGCAGAGTCATTATCCCAACCTGACCATTGAGACCCAGCTTGTGGATGGAACTCCGGTTGATGTTTTGGTGGAGGCGAGCAGGCACGTGGAGCTTGTGGTGGTGGGAACCCGGGGCAGGGGCGGCTTTGCCGGAATGCTCCTTGGCTCTACTTCTGACGGCATCCTGCATCACGCGAAGGGTCCGGTTTTGGTAGTTCCGGACAAGGACGACCCGCGGCTGGCAGACAGGCCCAAGTTCGGCCCGATGCTCGGCGCTGCCTGAACCAGCAGCCTGAACAAGGTGCCTGAAACAACGGGGACTGACCCCGGGCGTGCCTGACCTTCGAGGCGTAATCTTGAACCATGAGTTGCGACGTTGGATCGGAACTGACATGAACCGCCGGTTGCTGCGGTGGATGCCTGCTGCAGTGGTTCCAGCAGTAATCGCGGCCGGTGTTGCGGTGGGTTCGTTGCCGGCGAGTGCCGTGGATCCCCTCCCAGCCAAGAGTCCTGAGCAGGTTTTGGCGCTTGTGGCCGAGCACAAGGTGGACGCACTCTCCGGGACCGTGCAGCAGAATTCCAGCCTTGGTCTGCCCGAACTTCCTCAGACGGGCCCGTCAGCAGCGTCCGCCCAGACGTCCTGGCTTGAGCTCCTTTCCGGGCCGCACACAGCACGGGTTTACAAAGACGGTCCCACCAAAATGAGGATCCAAATCTTAGACCCGATGGCCGAGCGGGACGTCGTAAGGAACGGTCGGGAACTGTGGTGGTACAGCTCGAAGGACCAGTCCGCCGTCCACATCACGCTGCCGGAACTCTCCGCGACAAGGCTCCCAGGGCACGAGCCTTTGGAAACGCCGGTAAAGCCTGGTTTCCCGGACTCCTCCAGCATGCCTACGCCCGCCGAGTTGACCGACAAACTGCTGGCCAAGCTGGACCCCAGTACGGACATCTCGGTAGGACCCGATGTTCAGGTGGCTGGCCGTACTGCGTATAACCTGGTGCTCACACCGCGCTCGCAGCAGACCTTGGTGGGTTCTGTGTCCATAGCTGTGGACGGCGAGAACGGGTTGCCCCTGTCCCTTCAGGTGATGGCCCGCGGACAAGCTGAGCCGGCATTCTCGCTTGCCTACACCAGCCTGTCCCTTGGTGCCCCTGATTCCGCGCTCTTTGAGTTCTCACCGCCTTCGGGCACCACCGTGAAGGAACTGCAGCCGCCCCCGCGTCCTCTCGGGGCTTATCCCGGACGTGACGTGTTGCCAGGGCGGGATGGCATGCCCGGGTCGGATGGCCACAGCGGTGGGTTCACCGACGTTGGACGTCCCCAGGTGACCGGCAGCGGATGGGAGACAATAGTCGGATTCCGTGTGGGCGGGGATGCCCTTGACGCCGAAGGGCTCCTGGCCAGGGAGCCGTTGCTGCAGGAAGCCATGGTCAGTGTTCCGGGCGGAAAGGTCCTGTCGACGTCCTTGCTGAACGTCCTGTTTACCGATGACGGCCGGATCTTCGTTGGTGCAGTTCCCGTGGAGATGCTGCAGTCTGCAGCCACGCCAAGGTGACGGGTGCCAGTACGGCTGATGACCTTGCCATCGAGGCGAAGGGGCTGAGCAAACGGTTCGGCCGCCAGCTGGCAGTGAATAATATTGATCTTGCCGTGCCCCGGGGATCGGTCTTCGGATTCCTCGGCCCGAACGGTTCCGGAAAGACCACTACCATCCGCATGATGCTCGGTCTCGCCGCCGCCTCCGAGGGGACCATCAGTGTGCTGGGCCAGGAGATGCCGCGGCAACTTCAGGATGTGCTGCCACGTGTTGGTGCCCTGGTGGAGGGGCCCGCTTTCTACCCTTTTCTGTCCGGCACAGCTAATCTGCACCGCTTCGATGCGGCCGATCCCCATTCTGTCCGCGGAACCCGGGCAGCGCGTGTGCAAAGGGCGCTGGAGCGGGTGGGGCTGACCCATGCTGCTGGTAAGAAAGTGCGGGCCTATTCCCTGGGGATGAAGCAGCGCCTCGGCATCGCCAACGCGTTGCTGTCTCCCCGTGAACTCCTGGTGCTCGATGAACCCACCAATGGCCTGGATCCCCAGGGCACAAGGGAGGTGAGGCACCTCGTCCGCTCACTGGCGGCCGATGGCGCCACCGTATTCGTCTCCAGCCACCTCCTCGCCGAAGTGGAGCAGATCTGTACACACGCGGCGGTGATGAGCGCTGGCAGCCTGGTGGCGCAGGGGACCCTGGCCTCCCTGCGCCAGTCCGGCGGCCGAACGCTTCGCTTGTTAACGCCCGACGCCGGAACCGCCTCTGCCGTGCTCGTGCGGTTGGGCCTCACCCCGGTTACGGACGGCGCCGCCCCGACAACCGGTGTGTTGACGGCGTCGCTTCCGGATCCGGACGGCGCGGTGGCTGCTGACGGTGTAGTGGCACCGGAGGACATTGTGGCCGCCCTGGTTGATGCCGGAGTGCGGGTCAGGGGTTTTGCTGTAGAGCAAGGAAGCCTCGAAGACCGCTTTGTGGCGCTGACGGGGGAGGGGTTCGACATTGCCCAGTGACAAGCTGCCCAGTGAGAGCCTGGCTGGTGGAGTGACCGGGGAGTCCGGCAGTGCTGCATTAGAACGAGGGAGGGGCTCGTCGGCCTGGTCTCTCCTTGGATCTGAATTGTCGGTCCTGTTCCGTCGTCGGCGGACGTGGGCCATGCTGGCGGCGCTTGCAGCTATCCCGATTCTGATTGCCGTCGCGGTGCGGCTTTCTTCAGCTGTGCCGCCGGGCCGTGGCCCCGCATTCCTGGACAGGATTACGCAGAACGGTCTCTTTGTCGGGGTTACGGGAATGCTGGTGTCCATCCCGCTCTTCCTGCCCCTTACTGTTGGGGTGGTGGCGGGCGATACCGTAGCCGGCGAAGCGGGACTCGGCACGCTGCGCTACCTCTTGGTGGCACCGGCGGGACGGGTCAAGCTCCTGCTTGTCAAGTACGCCGGCGCATTGGTTTTCTGCATCGTCGCGCCCTTGGTGATTGCCCTCACCGGTGCGGCAATCGGTGCGGCTCTTTTCCCGGTGGGCCGGGTGACTCTGCTGTCCGGCGATACCATCGCTCCGGCCGAGGCGGTGCTGAGGCTGATCCTGATTGCGGCCTACATTGCCGTTTCTTTGCTGGGCTTGTCTGCCATTGGCCTTTTCATGTCTACCTTGACCGATGTCCCGGTCGGAGCAATGGCCGCCACCGTGGTGCTGTCTGTGGTGTCTCAGGTGCTGGACGCATTGCCCCAGCTGGAGTGGCTGCATCCATGGTTGTTCAGCCACTACTGGCTGGGTTTTTCTGAATTGCTTCGCCAACCCATCGGATGGGACTCCTTCGCCAGCAACGCCTGGCTGCAGGCCGGCTACGTGGCCGTCTTCGGAGCCCTCGCCTACAGCAGGTTCGTTACGAAGGACATCCTGTCGTAGGCCGCGGCTGCCGGTGCACCACAAGCGTAGCCGCATCCAAGCGCACAATTGAGGGCAGGCTTACGCCGCGTACCAAGCACCGACGCAGGTCACTGTCACACGAGCAGCGCCTCGAGCTCCGGAAGCCGGCTGAACAGGTCGGGGAGGCCACGCACGCCGTTGCGCACGGACTCGTGCGACAGCGCGAGGTCAGGGCCGGTGCTCGCCTCGACACCGGCGAGGCACCGGAGGATGTTCCACCTCGTGTGCCCCAGCCAGCCGTCGATCATGAACACAAACCAGCTTGGACCTGACGGCGGCAGCGCTCCGCCCCCCGCGACATAGCCGTCGAGAACCGAGCGGAAAATGGCCGGCTTGATGTCGTCGAAGCCAGGTCCCTTCGCGAGGCTCAGCGCGGTCGAGCCGAGCTCACTGGACAGGTCGAGCATCCCCGAGAGCTCCCAGTCGAGCACCACCGGCCGGCCCTCTCGAGCGAGCAGGTTCCACGGTTGGATGTCCCTGTGCGTCAGCACGACGGGGCCTGGCCGTTCGCAGGTGTCGACGAAGTGGGCAATCGCGAGGAACGTATCGACGTGAGAGGCGAGGTAGTCGGCCCACGGCTGTCCGGTCGCCGCCGCACGCGCGGCGAGCTCGGGCCAGTCCCATGGCGTCGGGTCCTCGATCGACACAGGGGTCCACGCGACGTTGAGGGCGTGGATGCGCGCGAGGATCTCACCGATCTCAAACGCGTACGCCGCCGACACTGGCGCTTCGGGCACCTTCTCGCCCTCGACCCATCGGTGAACAAGCGTGTAGTGGCTGGCCGAGATCGGCTCTGGCATCGGAATGCCGGCAGCGAAGGCCGCCCGCTCAAACCTGAACACGTCCTCGACGCGATAGGTCCAGCGGCGGTCGACGAGGTTCAACTCCTTCACCGCGAACGACCCCTGGTCGGTGTCGAGCCGGTACATCCGGTTGGCGAACCCGCCGTGGACACGGACCTTCGGCCCGATCGGCGCGCCGAGATGTGAAAGGTCCACCCACGCATTCTAGATGGCAGTTCACGCCTTATGGCCGCATCTCCTGCAAGGAACACGCGGGACGTGTAAGGAGCGTGCCAGTACAGGATGTGAATTAGTACCGGGCAGCGTAGGGGTACAACTGCATTCCGGCCATCCAGCTCAGCGGGGTGACCTCGATCCCGGCCTGCGGGTTCAAGGCCTGCACCACTTGGCCGTTGCCCAGGTAAATCGCTACGTGGCTGAAGTCCGACGGTGAACCCCACACCAGCAGATCGCCGGGTTGTGCCTGGGCGAGAGGAACACGGCCCGGTGCCTGGGCGAACTGTTGGGTTGCGGTACGGGGCAGATACTTTCCAGCCGCCGCGAAGGAGTTCTGCACAAATCCTGAACAATCGAACCCGTACGGCCCCGTGCCGCCGTACTCGTAGAAGTACGGTGCACCGACTTTGCCGAGGGCTGCGGAGATCGCAGCCTGGTTGGATCCGCCTGGTACTGGTGCGGGCGGAGGAGCAGGGGCGGGTGCAGGTGGAGCCGGTGCGGGCGGAGGAGCGGGTGCAGGAGGAGGCGCAGGGGCCGGCACCGGCGCGGCAGACGGCGGGTTTCCAGGGGTGGGGACGGGTGCAGGCCCGGGGTTCGGACCCGGGGGAGCGGCCGGAGGAGGCGCCTCCTCCGTCGGGGACCCTGCGGCGTGCCGTTGGCTCGCGGTGGTGATGGCAGCCAATAGCTCCTGCTGGCGTTGCCGCTCCATCGCCTCAACCCGGGCGGACTCGAGCGCTTCGGTGGTGTTCTTCAGCGACGCGAGCTGGCTGACCAGTACGGTGCGCTGATCCTTGGCGCCGGCGATGCTCTTCAACAGCGCAGCGTTGGCGTGGTCGGCTTCTGACTTCCGGTCCTCAGCAGCTCGGGCTGCATCTTCCGCCGCCTTGTTCGCTTCCTCGGCTGCTGCGGTCAAAGACTCCGCTGCCGCTGCGGCTGTTTCCGCTGATTCGAAGGCACGGCTGCGGTCGGCTGAGATTGCTTCGAGGGTGGCAGCTTGTTGCAGGCTCTCGCCGCTCCCCGAGAGCACCGTGCTGAGGGCCGGACTAAGCCCGCCATTCCGGTAAAGATCCGCCGCAATCTGGCCAACCTGCTTACGGGTGTTCTGCTGTTCCGTGCCGGCGGCCCTGGCTTTGGCAGAGGCAAGGCTTGCGGTTTCCTGGCGTGCGCGGAGCTCTACGAGCGCGTCACCATAGGCGTTGTTGGCGCGCATTGAAGCCGCGGCCGTCACATTCTGCTCAGCTGCGGTCGCTGCAAGGATCCGGTCGATTCTGGCGACCTCATCCGCCGTCGCGCTTTCACTGGCCTTGGCGGACGCGATGTCTTCGGGCGACGGGATCTCAGGCTTCGCCGGGAAGGGTGCCGACGGGAACCTTGCTGCCGCTGCCTGGCTCGCAGATAACGCGGCTGCTGTCGGGGCTGCAGCTGCAGGCAGCGTGGCCGAAAAGAGGAGTGTGACAGCGCTGCACAGCACGGCGGATCTTCGGGCGGAACCGGTCCAAGCCATGGGCAAACCTCGTCGTGTCGGGCTTCAGCGAACGAGGTGCAGGTTCTGCGCGCAGAAAGTCCCTCGGCGAATGGTGCAGCAAACCCGAGGGTACGTGCTCTAAAACCACTTTGGCAACAAGAGCCTCATCTTTAACATAAAGAATCGCAGTGGCGAACGTGCGTAGGCGGCGTCGGCGTGTCGGACTTAAGCATGCTGGTGGGACTCATGTTCGGCATGGCTTGCAGGCTCCAACTGGAACGTGCAGTGCTCTGTATCGAAGTGGGAGCCAAGGCAGGTGGTCAGTTTGTCCAGGACTTGGTCGGCGCCTGCCGCGCTCAACAACTCGTCCTCCACCACTACATGGGCGGAGAACACGGGCACGCCTGAAGTGATGGTCCAGATGTGGATGTCGTGGACAGCCACCACCCCTGAGACAGAAAGGATGTGCTCCCGGATCATCTGGACCTCCACGCCCTTCGGGCTTGCTTCCAGCAGGACATCCACCACGTCCCGCAGCAGGTGCCAGGCGCGCGGCAGGATCATGATTGCGATGATGATTGAGGCGATGGTGTCGGCAGCATGGAGCCCGGTGAACATGATGGTAAGGGCCGCCGCGATAACTGCGAACGACCCCAGCAGGTCGCCCAGCACTTCAAGGTACGCTCCGCGGACGTTGAGGCTTTCCTTCTGCGCGCTGCGCAGGATCAGGAGGGAGATCAGGTTTGCAACGGCGCCCACGATGGCTGCGTAGAGCATGATGTCCGTCTGGACTTCGGGCTCGGAGCCCCACCGGCGGATTGCTTCGATGAAAATGACCACGGAAATGACTATCAGCACCAAGGCGTTGGCCAGGGCCGCAAGGACTTCAGCCCGCTGGTAGCCGTAGGTCCTGAGGTCACTCGCCGGACGGGAGGCGATCCAGGCGGCCAACAGCGCAATGAAAACCCCGGCCGCGTCGGACAGCATGTGGCCGGCGTCAGCAAGCAGAGCCAGCGAACCTGAAACGATTCCGCCCGCTATCTGGATCAGGACCACTGCCAGGGTGATGCCCAGGACGGCTATCAGCCTGTTTCGGTGGCGCCCGGTCGCCGTCATTCCGTGTGTGTGGCCGTGGTCATGTCCCATGCCTACAAGGCTAGTCCTAACGGCGCAGGTGACGGAGCGGTGAAATACCGCGTCCGCTGATCAGCCCCAACCCAGCTCGTGGAGCCGTTCGTCGCTGATGCCAAAGTGATGGGCAACCTCGTGGGTGACAGTGATGGCAACCTCCTGGATCACCTCTTCACGCGAGCTGCAGATGTCCAGGATGGGCTGCCGGTAGATGGTGATGCGGTCAGGTAGTGATCCTGCGTCCCACCACCCGTCCCGTTCAGTCAGGGGTACCCCTTCGTAGAGTCCCAACAGCACAGTGTCCGGGTCTTCCCCGGGTTGAGGTAGGTAATCGTCGTCGATGAACACCGCCACGTTGTCCATTGCCTTTGCAATATCAGCGGGTATCCGCTCCAAGGCGGCGCTGACGGCGGCCTCGAAATCCTCAGCGGACATTGGAAAGGGTGAGGAATCGCCGCCATCCGGGATGATCGGGAGGCCCGGCGGCAGGTTTGCTTGCATACCCAGAACTCTAGCGGGACCTGCGCCTCGTCAGGCCCACGCCCACAAGGCAGATGATGCCGCCGATGAGACCCCAAATGGTGGGGACTTCGCTCAGGATCAGCCACGAGATCAGGATCGTGGTGCCGGGAACGAGGTAGGTTGTGGCGGCCATCTTGCCGGCGTCGATCAGGGACAGTGCATAGGCCCAAGTGGTGAACGCGATGGCTGTGGGAAAGATCCCCAGATAAAGCAAGCCCAGTGTTGCCGGGATGGGCGCCTGCTGAACCTCCGTGATGAGTTGCCCGGTGAAAGGCAGGCAGCACACCGTTCCGACCATAATCCCGAACCACGTTGCCTGGGCGGCAGGGAACTTCCTCAGAACTGGTTTCTGGATGATGACGCTGACGGCCGCAAGCACCGCGGCGAGGAGGCAGAGCAGTACACCCACCACGTCCGCCGTCGACCTTTGACCCGAGCCAATGGCAATCATGGCCACACCGCCGAACGCCAGGGTGCTGCCAATGATCAGCCAGCGGGGAAACCCTTCCTTCAGGATGAAGCCGGCCAGAACCGCCACGATGATGGGGGAGACGTTGATCAGCATCGCGCTGGTACCGGCGTCCAGGAGGTGCTCCGCGGCGTTAAGGGCCACGTTGTAGCCGCCGAACCACATCACGCCGTAGGCAAGGATCGGCCACCATTCGCGGCCACGGGGCAGCCGGCGAAGCGTGGGGAGCACAAACAGGCCCAGGACGACGGCGGCAACCGCCAGCCTGCCAAGGGTCAGCGGCCCGGGGGAGAAACTGGGGCCTATGGCCCTGATGCCCACGAAGGCGGACGCCCAGAGGACTACGGTGATGACGACGGCGGCCACGCCCCGCTTGTTGATGGGCTCCTTGCCGGCGGGAATGGCGCCTGTGGGTATGTCCTGCTGGGTGGACGCGGCCGCGGGCACCTCTTGGGAGCGGGGCGGTTGCGCGGGATTCGTTTCGGCTGTGCTTGCCATGAGGCTAATCTAACCGCCGCAGGGACAGAACGGCTGGCGGAAATCGGCCATGTCTACCCGAAAAACTGCCAACTTCCAAGAGCTGTTAGCTCCTGTGACAAAGGCCCCATCTCGCCAATTTTGGATAATCCCGGGGTTGCCCCTATAGTTTTATAGGTCCAGTTCGACGGAAACGAAAGGACAAAAACGGAAGGCTTCGGCCCTTAATTTTTGCCCTCGTTCAGGCGGATTGAGTTCTGGCCCCCATCGTCTAGCGGCCTAGGACACCGCCCTTTCACGGCGGCGGCACGGGTTCGAATCCCGTTGGGGGTACGCAAGGAACGCGGTCAAACCGGATGTGAAAGTCTGGTAGGCTAAAAGCCTTGAAAATTTGCGGTAGTGATACTGCAGAAAAGCAAGAAAAAAGCAAGGCCCTGTAGCGCAGTTGGTTAGCGCGCCGCCCTGTCACGGCGGAGGTCGCGGGTTCAAGTCCCGTCAGGGTCGCTCTGATTGCCAGAAGAAATTCCGGCTGTCATGGTGACATGTCACCTAGGCTCTGTAGCTCAGTTGGTAGAGCGTTCGACTGAAAATCGAAAGGTCACCGGATCGACGCCGGTCGGAGCCACCACTGGGAAGCATCAGTTCTTCGGAACTGGTGCTTTTCTTCTTTAAGCGCCGGTCCAAGGTTGGAGAAAGGCCTGGATCAGCGCAGTTGCCCAAGCCGTTCGGACCACTGGAAAAAAGCAAGTGGTGCGGCCTCTATCTGGCCAAAAAAACGAGTACACACTACGCGTGTGGACGGGTACCCCTGCGAGATTAAATGAGAACGGCAACTGGTGGCGACCCCGAAAAAACCGGGACGTTTCGGCCAGGTGCTTAGGTCTCGCAAGGGTTTCCCAGGTTACGGCCGGGAGATTGACGGGGCCGACGATGGCAGAGCCTTCTGAGACCGAGGCTCCCCCCCAGCCGTCGTCGGCCCTTCCCTGTGCCCCCATTTCTTACGGCTGAATGCCCGTGTTTCCAGCATCAGAGGCCTTCCACAAGTCAGGCCGCTTGGAAACCGGACGGCATTCCGGGCTAGACTCGCACGCCGGGGACATATGCTGCCGCCAGCGTCGTAAACGGCCGGTGGTGCACTTTCAACAGAAAACTATCCTCAACAGAAATGTGACTTGTGAAAATCTCTGCACGCCCTCTTGCCGCCGCCCTGTTCACCGTCCTCGCGCTGTCGGCCTGCTCGGCACCGCAAGCCAGCAGTACCGGCAATGCGCCCGTGTCCGAGGCTGCAGCTCCTTCCGCGACACCCAGCGCCACCAAGTCCTCCGGTCCTTTCGGAGGTTTCGCCAGCGCTGCTGAAGCCTGCACCACCATCTCCCAGCAGGCCACGGGAGCATCCCTGTTGCCGATGTCGGCAGCGCAGGGCAAGACCCAGGAACTTGATCAGCTCAAGGCCGAACTGGCGGAAACCGCAGAGAAGGCGCCGGACAGCGTTAGGGCCGATTTCGAACACCTCAATGAAGTGGCTGTTGCAGGCCTCACTGACCAGACCGTCTTCTCCAGCGGGAAGTTCAACGATGCTATGGGGCCGGTCACAACCTGGCTGGCCGCGAATTGTAAATAGGGGGCGGTAGCTGCCGGCGATCTTCCTCCAGGGGCATGGGCCCGCAGGCACATCGGCCGGGGTCCGCGCGGTTGTCGGGGCCAAGGGATAGGGTTGTTCCAAGAGAAGGGGAGTGCTCGATGGAATACCAGAACCCACAACCCGGCCAGGGGGTCCGCGCGGACGCCGCCGCTGCAGTACCGGGTGGTGGACGTACCGTCATTTCCGAGACCGCAGTGGCAAAAGTTGCCGGCATCGCCGCACGGGCGGTGCCCGGGGTCTATTCCCTGGGGACGGGACCCTCGCGTGCCTTGGGTGCTATCCGAGACGCTGTAGGCAGTTCGGACCACGCCGCAGGTGTCCATGCTGAAGTAGGTGAGACCCAGGTCGCCGTGGACCTCAACCTGGTGGCGGTCTATGGCACCCCGCTTCATTCCCTTGCCAATCAGGTGCGTTCCGCCGTCTATTCAGCGGTGGAAGAGCTTGTGGGGCTGCAGGTCATCGAAGTCAACGTCGAGATCAATGACATTTATGTACCGGGACCGGTGAAGCCTGGAACAACCCCGGAGCCACGTCCAGTACTCAACGCCCCGGCAGCTCCGGGAAGCCGTCCGGAGAGAGAGGCAATCCCATGAGCCTGACAGTTGCCGGAATTGCAATGGGCGCCTTCGTCGCCTTCATGTCTTTCGAGTTCGGAGTCTGGGGCTTCCTGGGTTCCCTCCTTTTTATGGGCATCGGGGCCCTGCTGGGCCGCGCGGCTGAAGGGAAACTCGATCTGCGCAGCGTCATGGACGCCATTACGGGCCGGCGCTCTTCATCATGAGCAGTACGGCCCCGATGACAGAGCAGGGCCGGATACTGGAGGGGCACAACAGGATCAGCACCCAAGCGCTCACCAGTCTGGCCCGTGCAGCGGCCGCCGAGGCCCTGGGGGTCGAGGCCCACGATGTCCGGGCTGACTGGTCCGACGACGACGGCCTGCTTGCGCTGTCGCTGGTTTCCCCCATCAGGATCCCGCCGTTGGCTTCGGTGCTGCGGAATCCGGAACGCGTGGCCGTCTCTGGCGGTTCCATCCGGGACAGGGCTGTGGCTGCCAAGTCGGTCATCCTGGATCGCGTGATGGAACTCAGCGGAGCTCAGCTGAGCCGCGTGGATATCAGAATCAGCGGAACAGCTGTTTCCGAAAGGGGGCGGGTGCTGTGAGCCATGCCTACGGAAACAACCCGGGCGAAGCCCAAACTGCGGCAGGGGCGCAAGACACCGAAGTCATGGCGACGCATGAGGGGGAGTGGCAGGAGGCAGGTGGGACAAACGGCGTCCCTGGTTCCTTGATGCCATGGATCCTCCAGCGCGAAACACAGTCGTCAAGGGCCGGTGTTGCGGTTGTTGCCGGCGTGCTGGTGATCATTCTTTGCGCTTATGCGCTCTTGGAGGCGGCTGTGCGGGCCATCGGGCAGCCTCCCTGGCTTATCGATCCGCAGACCGCCGCCCACCGGATAGTCGCCCTCCCTGAAGGCATCCCGCCACTCCTGCTGGGAGTGACAGGAGGCGTGGTGTTCATGGCTGGACTGTTTTTCTTCCTCAGCGCAGTGCTGCCGGGGCGCAAAGCCCGGCATATCCTCCAGGATCCCCGCGCGGGCGTGCTGGTGGACGATGAAATCATTGCCGCCGCGCTGGCCAGACGCGCCCGGCTCGCCGCCAACGTGACTCCGGAACAGGTGATGGTGGTCGTGTCCAGGCATCAGGCAGTGGTAAATGTCCGCCCGACGTCCGGCGTGCCCGTCAGGCACGACGACGTTTTGGCGGCTGTGCAGGATGAACTCACTCGCATGGCGCCGTCGCCCATGCCCGAGGTTCGGGTGAACCTGGCGACGTCCGGGGTGGTGGGAGCATGAACAGCACTCCCCGGCTTCTCAACCGGATCCTGATCGGCTTACTGGGTCTGATTTTGTTGGTTATCGGCGCCCTCCTGGCTCTGCTGGCAAGCGTGCCTGCCGTGGCCTCGTGGTGGCAGTCGTGGTCGGCAGGATTGTGGTCCGGAGCCCAGCAGTTATTTGACCAGACCAGGTTTCCCGGCCGTCAGGAGAGCTGGGTGTGGATCCTGCTGGTGCTTCTGTTGGTGCTGCTGATCGGTGCCATGGTGGCGTGGATTGCCCAACAGGGTAAGGGCCGGGCGGATCTCATCCTGTTTGAGGAGGATCCCGGCGATGTGCCCGGTGATCTTAGGATCGGGGGCGGCGTTGCGGAGCAGGCGCTGAAGGCAGCCCTTGCCGACCGTCCGGATCTCGCCGGTGTATCTGTAGCGACGTACCAGATCCGCGGGGAACCTGCCTTAAGAATCAGGTTGCAGCCGCGCCTGGGCGTGGCTCCGAACGTCTTGGCGGCCGAGGTTTCGGCGCTCGTCGAGGCCCTGGACCTTGTTATCGGCAAACATACCCCCGTGTTGCTTCACCTTGGGGCAGGCACTCGTGCCCGTTTCAGCAGGGCCGAACGCGTCCGCTAGCCGAGCTTCCTGTTGGGATTCTGATGATCAGGTCTCCTTTCGATAAAGCTTTGTGTAAACGCTTGCATTTCGATACGTAGGCTTACTAGGGTGATTGAGGTCACAAAGTCTGCACCGCGATTTTCTCTTGTCACTCAGCGAGGAGTCTCCAGTAATGAAAAGCCCAAAGTTCCTAATTCCGGCCGCAGCGGTCGGTGTCCTGGCCCTAACCGTTACGGCATGTAGTCCTGAAACTGGTGGCGGCGGGGGTGGCGAGGCTGCTGATTGCTCCGCCTACTCCGATTACGGCAAGCACGAAGGCAAGACCGTTTCGGTTTACTCGACCATCGTTGACATTGAAGCCACGAACCTAGAGACAGCCTGGTCGGACTTCGAAGAATGCACCGGCATCACGGTCAAATACGAAGGCAGCAAGGAATTCGAAACGCAGATCGGTGTGCGCGCCCAGGCCGGAAACCCGCCGGACGTTGCGATCTTCCCGCAGCCCGGTTTGTTGGCCGCTCAGGCCAGCAACCTGAAGCCGGCTCCGAAGGCCGTCTCAGACCTCGTGGACGAAAACTGGTCGGCCGACTGGAAGAAGTACGGAACCGTCAACGGAACGTTCTATGCGGCCCCAATGCTTGCCAACGTTAAGGGCTTCGTGTGGTACGCGCCCAAGACATTCGAGGAAAAGGGCTGGGAAGTTCCCAAGACCTTTGACGAAATGATGGCCCTGACAAAGACGATCGCGGACGACGGTGCCATGAAGCCGTGGTGTGCGGGCTTCGAGTCCGGTGAGGCCACAGGTTGGCCGGGTACCGACTGGATCGAGGACGTCGTCCTTCGTGAGGCAGGCCCTGAGGTGTACGACCAGTGGATCGCCCACCAGATCCCGTTCAACGATCCCCGCATTGTTTCCGCTATGGACAAGACCGGCGAGATCCTGCTTAACCCGGCCTACGTCAATGGTGGCTTCGGCGACGTCCGTTCCATCCTGACAACCGGGTTCGCACAGGCTGGCCAGCCGGTTCTTGACGGTCAGTGCGCCATGCACCACCAGGCCAACTTCCAGGCCGCTAACTGGCCCGAAGGTACGGTTGTGGCTCCCGATGGTGACGTTTGGGCCTTCATGACCCCTGCGATCGACGAGAGCAAGGGCAAGGCGATCACCGGCGGCGGCGAGATGGTAGGCGCCTACAAGGACACCCCCGAGGTTCAGTCCTTCCTGCAGTACATGGCGAGCGCGGAATTCGCGAACAACAGGGTCAAGCTCGGTGGTGTAGTCAGCGCCAACAAGGGCCTCGATCCTGCGAACGCCCAGTCGGAGCTGGACAAGCTTTCCGTTGAGCTCCTTCAGGATCCCGCGACGGTATTCCGCTTCGACGGTTCTGACCTGATGCCCGCAGCCGTCGGTTCCAACTCCTTCTGGAAGGGAATTGTGGCGTGGATCAACGGCACTCCGTCCAAGCAGGTCGCCGACAGTATTGAAGGCAGCTGGCCCAAGAGCTAACAGCTGCGATGCTGCGTTCCCCTGCTCAAGCACCCGTGGGGGAACGCAGCATTTTGCCTTCAATCAACTCATCCACGCACACCCCGGAGGTTGGCCATGGAATTCGTCGGAGGGAAACTTCTCCAAGTAGGGATCGCGATCGCGGCTTTCGCAGCCGTCATCGGGCTCATCATGCTGCTTGTGGACAGGGCACCAAAATCAACAAGAGATAAAGTTACAGTCATCGGCTTTCTAGCGCCGGCGGCCATCCTGATGATCGTCGGGCTGGTCTATCCTGCGGTCCAGACGTCGTACCTGGCATTTACAGACGCCAAGGGGACGCCGAACGGAGTGGACAACTTCGTCTGGATGTTTACCCAGCCTGAGGCGGTCATCACGCTGCGGAACACCGTTATCTGGACCGTACTCGTCCCCCTGCTATCAACAGTCTTCGGCCTCGCCTATGCGGTCTTCATCGACAAAGCGCGGGGCGAGAGGATCCTGAAGGCCCTGGTATTCATGCCCATGGCCATCTCATTCGTGGGTGCAGGCGTTATCTGGAAGCTGGTCTACGACTTCCGCGGCGCCGGCATCGAACAAACGGGCGTGCTGAACGCACTGCGTGTGGCAGTTGGGATGGATCCCAAACAGTTCCTCCTCGATGCTCCGGAAAACACCATCTTCCTGATCATCGTCATGGTTTGGATCCAGACAGGTTTCGCCATGGTGATCCTGTCAGCCGCTATTAAGGGTGTCCCCGTGGAACTTGTTGAGGCGGCAAGGCTTGATGGAGCCAACCCGTGGCAGCAGTTCCGTAACGTCACCATCCCGGGGATCCGTGGATCTTTGGTTGTGGTGCTGACCACCATCACCATTGCCACCCTCAAGGTGTTCGATATTGTCCGCACCATGACGGCCGGTAACTTCGAGACCTCTGTGGTGGCCAATGAAATGTACACACAGGCTTTCCGCGCCGACGAACCCGGCCGTGGTGCCGCCTTGGCCCTTGTACTTTTCCTTTTGGTCCTACCCATCGTCGTTTACAACGCACGCGTACTTCGTCAGCAAAGGGAGATCCGATGACCGCCACGCCAGCACGGGACGAGGCAGATAAGGCCCTGGTTGGTCTTCCTCTTGGCGAGAAGGGCATCCACGCCGCCGATGAGCCCATCATGCGCCGTGTGAAAACCAAGCTCACCTCGCCTTTTGCCACCGCTGCCGCCCTCATCATTGCCGCAATCTGGACTGTGCCCACTTTCGGCCTTTTCGTTCAATCGTTCCGTCCGGCCGCAAAACAGGTGGGCCCCCGCTCCGACGGCTGGTGGAATGCCTTTTTTGACGGGCAGTTCACTTTCAAGAACTATGTCGATGCGACCGCCGCTGCAGGGTCGCAGTCACCCAATCTGTCCCAGTACTTGATCAACTCAACCGCCATCGTCATCCCCGTCACGTTGTTCGTCCTGGTGCTGGCATCGATGGCGGCTTACATCTTCGCCTGGGGTAATTTCAGGGGGCGCCACGCGATGTTTATCTTCGTTTTCGCGTTGCAGATTGTCCCCCTGCAGATGGCGCTGATTCCTCTGCTGCAGCTCTTTACCCAAGTCCTGCAACTGCCAGCCGGGTCCTATACCCAGCTGTGGATTGCCCACACGATCTTTGGTTTGCCGTTGGGCATCTTCCTGTTGCACAACTTCATTTCCGAGATCCCCGGGGAAGTGATTGAGGCAGCAAGGGTCGATGGGGCGGGGCACACTACAATCTTCTGGCGAATCATCCTGCCACTGTCTGTTCCGGCTCTGGCTTCCCTGGCGATTTTCCAGTTCCTGTGGGTGTGGAATGACTTGCTGGTGGCTTTGGTCTTCTCCGGCGGAACTCCGGACGTTGCTCCTATTACCCAGCGGCTTGCGGAAATTTCCGGCACACGCGGCGCGAGGGACTACCTGAACCCCGCAGCTGCCTTCGTGTCCATCATTATTCCGTTGGGCGTCTTCTTCGCCCTCCAGCGCTACTTCGTACGAGGTCTGCTTGCCGGTGGCCTCAAGGGCTGATCCTCTGTATGACCCGCTTCCGGCTGTGCCGTCTGTAACTTACGGACCTCAGGCGGCCCAGCTGGAGCGCGGGCACTAGACTCATTTGTTGCGGACAGGGAGCACAGCAGCGACTTCCGCGGCATAGCCGAATAAGGGGAGATCGTGGCACGGACATCTGAGAGGGCTCAACGGGGCGGCCATTCCGGTGTCAGCATTGAGGACGTGGCAGCTGCCGCAGGAGTGTCCACGGCCACTGTGTCACGGGCGGTCCGGGGACTGCCCAGGGTGTCGCCCACCACGCGGGAGAAGATCCTGCGCGTTGCCGCGGAGCTTGGCTACGTTGCCTCCTCCTCGGCCTCCGGACTCGCCACCGGCCGCACCAAGACCATTGGTGTGCTCGCGCCGTTCGTGAGCCGCTGGTTCTTCTCCAAAGCCATTGAGGGAGCTGACCGGGAGCTGCATGCCAGGCAGTACAACCTGTCCCTGTTCAACCTGGGCGGGCACGGCAGCAACCGTGAGCGTCTCTTCAGCAGGACCATGGTTTACAAGCAAATTGATGCCTTGCTGGTCCTGTGTATGGCGCTGACCCACGAAGAACTCAGCCATCTTCAGAAAATCGATATTCCCTTGGTAGTGGTCGGCGGCCATGTGGAGGAGTGCGCATATATCGGCATTGATGACTATGCCGCCGCCTCCACCGCTGTCCGTCACCTCATCAGCCTGGGCCACAAGGACATCGCCCTGCTCCATGGCGACGACGAGACGGACCTGAATTTCGACGTCCCCAGAGTCCGCATCAAGGCCTTCCAGGACGTGATGACCGCATCCGGCCTTGACCTGCGTCCGGAGTGGGACGAGGTGGGCGACTTCACCGTCAGGAGCGGGCAGCAGGCGTTCATCAAGCTATGGGACACTGCCGGTCCCAAGCCGACAGCCATTTTCTGCGCATCCGATGAAATGGCCATGGGAGTTATTTTTGAGGCCAACCGCCGGGGAGTGCGGGTCCCTGAGGATCTTTCCGTGATCGGCATTGACGATCACGATTTCTCTGTCACATTGGGCTTGACCACCGTTGGCCAACGCCCGGATGTGCAGGCCGAACTGGCAACCAAGATGCTGCTGGATGAACTCGATGGCCGCACGGGATCCGTTCACTCCATGGTTGCGCCGCACCAGCTTATTGTTCGTTCGACGACGGCGCCCCCGCCGGCTCACGGGGCAACCCCACGCCGGGAGCCCCGGCCGGTCTCTGCCTAGGACGCACGCGCCAGCTGCCGGATGGGGATCCAGCGGGAAGCCAGCCGGCGGTAGGCTGCGGCAGCGCCGGTCATGTCACCCTCGGCCAGGCATTCAATGCCAAGGCGGACATCCATGGGGGAGTCGTCGGGGTACACCTTGTCCGCTACCGCTCCGTAATCGAGTTCCACCCAGGAGTCGGCGTGGAAAAGTTCCAGCCATTCAGTCAGCTGGGCAAGATCATCGAGCATATCCAGGTCCGGCGCCGCCAATGCAAGGTTTGCCACCGCGTATCGGACACGTTCGAGGGCGTCAGCGATATTGGCCCGCACACGAACGGTGAGGATGCGGCCGCCTGATTCCACCACATCCTTGTGGTCGGACTCCTGAAAAAGCGAGAACCAGCTGAACGGGATTCCCCAGGTGGATGCGCGGGTGTGAACCTTGCCTACGCCTTCCTTGGCCTTCACCAGGTCTATCCGTTCCTGATGGCGGTCCCGCTGTTCCTCCGCGATCAGCAGTTCAGCCAGCGGGCCGTGGATGCCTTCCATCAGCGCATTCGCCGCCAGGCCTGCCCGGAGAACCAACTGGCTGGGGCAGTACAACAGCGTGACGGAGGGCTTCCCCTCGGGGGTATCGCCGTCGGGCTTTCCGGCAAGGGGCATCACCCGAACAAGGTCGGTGCGCCCGGTGGGGAACGGATCCCCGCCTGGCCTGGTGATGCGTCCCAACGATGCGAGGAGTTCGGCGTTTTCCACAGCGGCCCGTGATTTGGCACGGGCGGCGGATGCCCTGATCGCGGCGCGCTGCTCTTCCGGAAAAGCAGTCAGCGGCTCGTAGATACGCAGGGTTGAGGAGAAGGGCAGGCCGGCCTGTCCCCGGTAAAGGTTGCCGGTCATTGCAGCCACCTCCCCATCATCCCCTGCGTGCGGCTCATCAGTCGGTCAACTCAACAATAACCGGCGCATGGTCCGAAGCACCCTTGCCCTTGCGTTCTTCCCTGTCGATCGAAGCCCCCGTGACCCTTGCAGCCAGGGCAGGAGAGGCCAGGACGAAGTCGATCCGCATGCCTTCCTTCTTGGGGAAGCGGAGCTGGGTGTAGTCCCAGTAGGTGTAAACGCCGGGTCCGGGAGTGTGGGGCCGGACCACGTCGGTGTATCCGGCAGCTTCAAAGGCGTGGAATGCAGCACGTTCGGGCGGGCTCACGTGGGTGTAACCCTGCGAAAGGAAAAGGTCGATGTCCCAGACGTCTTCATCCTGCGGTGCGATGTTCCAGTCGCCCATGAGGGCAATCTGGGACTCCGGGTTTGCTGTCACCCAGCCCTCGGCGTGGGTTTTGAGAGTGTTGAGCCAGTTGAGCTTGTAGGGCATATGTTCGTCGTCGAGCGACCGTCCGTTGGGAACATAAAGGCTCCAGATTTTGATGCCGCCGCAGGTGGCGCCGATGGCACGCGCCTCAGCCACCGGATCTTTCCCGGCTTTGCCAAATACCGGCTGGTCCAAAAAGGTGCGCTCGACGTCGTCGATCCCTACGCGGGAAGCGATAGCGACGCCGTTCCACTGGTTGAGCCCGAAGTGGGCTACTTCGTAGCCGTCCCGCTCGAAAAGCTCCCAGGGAAAGTTCTCGTCGGAGCACTTGGTCTCCTGGATAGCCAGTACATCGCAGTCACTGCGGCGAAGCCACGCCTCAACGCGGTCGGCTCGGGCACGGAGGGAGTTCACATTCCAGGTAGCAATCTTCACAGTTCCTAACTTACCGAACTTGGCTCCCATGATCCCCCTCGGCGGGCCCCACAGGCAGCTGCCCCGGCAGGCAAGGCAGGGTAGCGAGCTACCGGTAACCGCTCTGGAATTTAGTAGGAAGTCCGAGTATATTCGGCAGCAGATGGCGTGGGTCACACGTGCACCGGGCTCACAATGTGCCGGTGGCAGGGATCACCGCGCATCTGTTGCCGGACCGGCATTCCAGGACCCACATGCAAGGGAGCATCGATCATGGTTCGCGAGCTAGGCCATTACATTGACGGGCAACGGGTGGAAGGTACCTCAGGACGCTGGGGAGAGGTCTACGATCCCTGCACGGGCGAAGTGCAAGCCCGGCTGGCACTGGCTGCGCGGGATGAAGTCAGCCGGGCCATAGCGAGCGCGGAAAAGGCACAGCCTGAGTGGGCGGCGATGAACCCGCAGCGGCGCGGACGGATATTGCTCCGGTTCGTGGAACTCGTCAACCGGAACATGGACGAACTGGCCAGATTGCTGGCCTCCGAACACGGCAAGACCCTCCCCGATGCCAGAGGGGACATTCAGCGCGGCGTGGAGGTGGTGGAGTTCGCCGCCGGAGCCCCGCATCTGCTTAAGGGCGAATTTTCCGACGACGCCGGTGCAGGCATCGATGTCCACTCACTGCGGCAGCCGCTGGGTGTGGTCGCCGGCATAACACCTTTCAACTTCCCTGCAATGATTCCGCTGTGGAAGTCCGGCCCGGCCCTCGCCGCGGGAAACGCCTTTATCCTCAAGCCCTCCGAGCGTGATCCCTCGGTCCCGCTGCGGCTCGCCGAACTGTACAGCGAGGCAGGGGTTCCTGACGGCGTCTTCAACGTGGTCAACGGGGACAAGGAAGCGGTGGATTCGCTGCTGGAGGATCAGCGGGTGAAAGCGATCGGTTTTGTTGGTTCAACTCCGATTGCCCAATATATCTACGCAACGGCTGCCGCTCACGGCAAACGGGCACAGTGCTTCGGCGGGGCCAAGAACCACATGGTGATCCTGCCCGACGCGGATCTGGAGATGGCCGCCGATGCCCTGATCGGGGCCGGCTACGGCTCCGCGGGCGAACGCTGTATGGCCGTTTCTGTGGCGGTGCCTGTCGGGCAGGAGACAGCCGATGCCCTCGTGGCGAAGCTCGAGGAACGCGTCAAGGCCCTCAGGGTAGGCCACAGCCTGGACAAGGACTCGGACTTCGGCCCTGTTGTTGCAGCCTCCGCCAAAGAGCGGATCGAGGGCTACATCCAGTCCGGCGTCGATCAGGGAGCCACCCTCCTTGCGGACGGCCGGGGGCTCACAGTCGAAGGGTACGAAAACGGCTTCTGGGTGGGTCCGACCCTCTTCGATAACGTCACCAAGGACATGAAAATCTACCAGGAAGAGATTTTCGGCCCGGTGCTCAGCGTGGTCCGCGCCGGGGATTACGAGGAGGCACTACGGCTCTGCAGCGAGCACGAATTCGGCAATGGCGTGGCCATCTTCACGCGGGATGGAGATGCAGCCAGGGATTTCGCGAGCCGTGTTCAGGTGGGAATGGTAGGAATCAACGTGCCGATCCCCGTGCCGATCGCTTACTACACCTTCGGCGGCTGGAAAGCCTCCGGGTTCGGGGACCTCAACCAGCACGGCGCTGACGCGTTCCGTTTCTACACCAAGACCAAGACCGTGACCACGCGCTGGCCTTCGGGCGTCCGGCAGGGTGCCAGCTTCATCATGCCGGAAGGAAGCTGATGCCCGGCAGTGGCCCGGCAGGCAACGGCCCGGGAAGCAGCACGCTGGAGGAGGTGCTCGCTGAAAAACGGGGGCACCTTGGCATCATCACCCTGAACCGTCCCAAGGCCGTCAATGCACTCACGGCAAGCATGGTTCACGCCATGCTGGGACAGCTTGCTGACTGGGCCGACGACGACACCGTTTCCACCGTGTTGGTCCGGGGTTCCGGTGACCGGGGTCTGTGCGCCGGCGGGGATATCGTGGCCATTTACCGTGACATGCTCACGGGAGGATCCGCGACGGCTGACTTCTGGGAAGCGGAGTATCGGCTGAACGCCATGATTGCCCGGTACGCCAAGCCGTATGTCGCGTTCATGGACGGATTGGTGTTGGGCGGAGGCGTGGGGATCTCGGCGCATGGCTCTGTCCGGATAGTCACGGAGCGCACGCGGACAGGTATGCCGGAGACAACCATCGGTTTTGTGCCCGACGTCGGCGGTACTCTGCTGCTCTCGCGCTCGCCGGGCGAGACGGGCGCCCATGCTGCCCTGACCGGGGCTCACCTGGACGGTGCCGATGCCTTGTTCCTTGGGCTGGCCGACCACTTTATCCGCTCGGAAAACCTGCCGGCGCTGGCCGCCGCCCTGGAAAGCGAAAGAGCGGAAGACGCCGTCGGCCATTTTGCGGAACGGGCCCCGGACTCGGTCCTGGCGGGTCAGCGGACCTGGATTGATGAATGCTACGCAGGCAACAACGTGGAAGGAATCCTCCGCCGGCTGTTGGTCTTCGGTGGCGAAGCCGCCAAGGCCGCTGAGACCATAGGGTCGAAGTCGCCCACCGCCGTGAAGGTTGCGCTGGAGTCGTTGCGAAGAGCACGGGGAATGACTCTTGAGCAGGCACTGACACAGGAGTTCACGGTGGGCCTGCATTTCCTGGCCGGTCCTGACTTTCGCGAGGGAATCCGGGCCCAGGTAGTAGACAAGGACAGGAACCCGCACTGGCTGCCGGCCACACTGGCAGAAGTGCGGGACGCCGACGTCGCGAGGTATTTTGAGCCGCATGGGGATCGCGAGCTGAATCTTTCAGTAAAGGAGACGGACAATGCCTGAGGTATCACCCAACGGAGCGGGAACCATTGCTTTCCTGGGCCTCGGACACATGGGCGCTCCCATGGCCCTGAACCTCGTCAATGCCGGATACCGGGTAGTGGGCTACGACGTGATGCCAGCAGCCCTGGAATCCGCCCGCAGTCACGGAATTCCGACGGCGGACACGGCTGCTGCCGCCGTCGAAGGAGCGGCTGTGGTGCTGACCATGCTTCCCAGCGGCAAGCATCTCCTGGATGCGTACAGGGGAAGGGACTCCGCAACGGGCAGCGACTTCTCCGCCGGGAGCGACTTCTCCTCCGGAGGCGGCTGGGAACCCGGGCTACTGGCCGTGGCAGCACCCGGCACCATGTTCCTGGACTGCTCCACCATCAATGTGGATGAGGCCAGGGAGGCGGCGGTTTTGGCGGTGGACGCGGGACACCGCTCGGTGGACGCGCCGGTGTCCGGGGGTGTTGTGGGGGCTGAGGCCGGAACCCTGACATTTATGGTGGGTGCTCTCCCGGAAGATTTCGAAGCGGTCCGCCCGCTACTGGAAGTCATGGGCAAGCGGGTTGTCCACTGCGGCGATCACGGGGCTGGTCAGGCCGCCAAAATCTGCAACAACCTGATCCTCGGCGTTTCCATGATCGCCGTGAGTGAGGCGTTTGTTTTGGGGGAGAAACTGGGTCTCACCCACCAGGCTCTCTTCGATGTTGCATCGGCCGCGTCGGGACAGTGCTGGGCTCTGACCACCAATTGCCCCGTTCCCGGCCCTGTGCCCACCAGCCCCGCCAACCGTGACTACGAGCCGGGGTTCGCCGGGTCACTGATGGCCAAGGACCTCAGGCTTGCACTGAACGCGCTGGAAAGCACCGGGGTCGCAGCGCGCGTGGGTCCACTGGCGTCCGAAATTTACGATAGGTTTGCGGCGGAAGGCGGTGCGGGAAAGGACTTCTCGGCGATCATCACGGCCATCCGGGACAGGTCCGGTCAGGCTCAAGAGCCTGAAGGGGCGGCGGAACGGGACCAGGAGCAGCGACCGGCAAGGGGCCAAGGATGACGGAACAGTACTCAAACATCCTGGTGGAGCGCCGTGGACGTGTGGGACTGGTGACACTGAACCGACCCCAAGCCTTGAACGCTCTCGACAAAACCACCATGGATGAACTCGTTTCAGCCGTGAGCGCCATGGACACCGATCCCGAGGTGGGTGCCGTTGTTCTCACTGGTTCAGCCAAAGCCTTTGCCGCGGGAGCGGATATCAAGGAAATGGCCGCCAAAGGCTATGTCGACATGTACTCCGCGGACTGGTTCCGCGGGTGGGAGGATTTCACCAGGCTCCGCATCCCGGTGGTGGCGGCTGTTTCCGGCTTTGCTTTGGGCGGGGGCTGCGAGCTGGCCATGATGTGCGATTTCATCATTGCCGGCGACAATGCGAAGTTCGGCCAGCCCGAAATCAATCTCGGCGTCCTGCCCGGAATGGGTGGCTCACAGCGGCTTACCCGGGCCGTGGGCAAGGCCAAAGCGATGGATATGATCCTCACCGGACGGTTCATGGACGCCCAGGAGGCTGAGCGCTCCGGACTGGTATCCCGGGTGGTTCCCGCCGCAGACGTCGTTGAGGAAGCGCTGCGGGCCGCCGAAGTCATTGCCTCCAAGTCCAAGCCGGCGGCAATGATCGCCAAGGAGGCCGTCAACGCAGCCTTTGAAACCGGGCTGGCCCAAGGTGTCCTTTTCGAGCGCAGGATCTTCCATTCCCTCTTCGCCACTGAGGACCAGAAAGAAGGCATGGCGGCGTTCAGCGAGAAGCGCACGCCGGAGTTTAAGCACAGGTAGGCCACCATGAGTCAACAACCCAAGGCGCCGGCGGCGGCCCGGACCCCCGGCCCCGGCAGGCCGGACAGGACCTCCTTGAGCCTGGTCCCTGCAGCGCTGCTGTCCTTGTCAGGTTTTGTCCTCTTTGTTCTGGAGGACCGCACCGTTGGATACATCGTGCTGGGAGCAGCCCTGGTGCTTGCTGCCGTCATCAAACGGGCGCTTTTCACGGACCTTGCGCTCATTGCCGTCGGCCTGATTGCAATGAGCGCCGTTCCCATCACCACCGACATCAGCACGGAGCACATGCTGGTCATGGGAACGGCCATGATTCTGGCAGTGGGGATTCCCTATGCTGTCTCACGGTTTGTCACCAAGGACTATGCTGTCCGTTTCCCTATCCGAACCGGGCAGCCATGGACCCGGGCGGAGAAATGGTACCTGCCCGCCGTCGTCGTGATCGGTTATGCCTTGATTCCGGTCTATATGATCCAGACGGGCGTCTACAACAACTGGCCTGCGGTCAGCGACCCTGAGGGCATTGCCCGCCTATTCGTGGGAACCAACGGCTTGGGAATCTGGGACGAACTCTTCTTCGTCTGCACCGCGTTCACCCTTCTGCGGCGTCACCTTCCGGATTGGCAGGCCAACCTGCTCCAGGCGGTCCTTTTCACCTCCTTCCTCTGGGAATTGGGATTCCACGCCTACGCCCCGTTTTTCATCTTTCCGTTTGCGCTGCTCCAGGCCCGCCTCTTCACGATTACCAAATCCCTGCTGTACATCGTGTGCGTCCACCTGCTGTTCGACTTTGTCCTGTTCCTGGTGCTGGTCCACGCCCACAACCGCGAGTGGATCGATATCTTCCTCTACTGAGGCTCCGCGTTGTCCGACGTCAAGCAGAGGGGCTTATACGGAGACGCGTTGCCGGTAAGCGGCCACCGCCGCCTGCAGTTCTTCCGCCATCAAATCGGAATTAATCGCGACGGCGGCTGCGGCGCCTGCTGCTGCCGACGACAGAACCTGGGCGCGAAGATCCGCCACGTTCCCGGCGGCCCACACCCCAGGAACAGCGGTGGCGCCATCGGCGTCGGTCTCAACGTATTCCCCCATTCCGCTGGGATGTTGCTGGATTCTTAGGCCAAGTCCGGAAAAGTACTGAGTACGGGCCGTGAAAACGGGTGCCACAGCCAGAGCATCAATTGAAACCACGCCGCCTGTGGCAAGTTGCAGCCCGCTGAGCCGTCCCTGTTCCAGTTGCAGCCGCTCCACTGCGCCATGCACCACCGTGATATTCCGTGCCGCCAACTGCTCCAGCTCAGCTTCATCGGGTTCGATGGATCCATTAAGGAACAAAGTGATGTTGCTGCTCCACTGCCGGAACAGGAGTGCCTGAAAGACCGCCATCGGTCCGGTTCCCAGGATGCCGATTTCCCGGTCTCTGACCTCCCAGCCGTGGCAGTAGGGGCAATGCAGAACGTCCTTGCCCCAGAGTTCCTGGATGCCAGGAACTTCGGGCAACCCGTCCACCAGGCCCGTAGTGATCAACAGGCGCCTGCCGTGAACGGTACTTTCCTGACCCGTTCCGTCCTGGAGCATTACCTTGAAGGCGCCTGATTCCCCGCGTTCCCCGTCCGTACGTTCGATGGCGGTCACTTGGCCATCCAGGACCTGGCCGCCGTAGGACTCCACCTCAGCCCGGCCCGCTTTTAGCAATGCGACGGGGCTGATGCCGTCGCGGGACAAGAAGCCATGGACCGCCTCGGCAGGAGCGTTCCGCGGCTCACCGCCGTCGATCACCATCACCGACCGCCGGGCACGGCCGAGCATCTGGGCTGCATTCAGACCAGCCGCGCCGCCACCGACTATTACCACGTCATACATAGCGTTTCCTTTCAGAATTTATCGTTCTCCTAATCCTTCTCGATCCCCGCAAAGAGTGGCAAAGGATGTTGCTGAAATGGCAAACTGTGGGAATGGATGAAATGATCGACGACGTACTTTCGGCGGTGGGGCCACGCCTCCGGGCCCTCCGACTGACCAGGGAGACCACCCTTGCGTCCCTTTCGGAGGCGACCGGCATTTCCGTGAGCACGTTGTCTAGGTTGGAATCGGGGCAGCGGCGTCCCAACCTGGAGCTGCTGCTGCCCCTCGCCAAGGCCCATCAGGTGCCGCTCGATGAACTGGTGGGCGCTCCTTCCACCGGAGATCCCAGAGTCCATCTGCGCCCTATCGTGAAGAAGCGAATGACCATCATCCCGTTGACGCGCCGGCCCGGCGGAGTCCAGGCGTATAAGCACATCCTGCACGCGGGCGGGCCCGAGCAACCCGACCCGCAGGTCCACGAGGGCTATGAATGGCTATATGTTCTCAACGGGAACCTGCGGATGGTGCTGGGTGAGAGGGATCTGATTCTTCCCGCCGGTGAAGCCGCTGAATTCGACACCAGGGTGCCGCATTGGTTCGGGCGGGCTGACACCCAGGCTGTGGAGTTCCTGAGCCTGTTCGGCCGGCAGGGAGAGCGGATGCATGTCCGGGCCAAGCCGGCCGGGCGGTAGCGGGCAGAAGCCTAAAAGTGGTCGCGGTGGGGGACCGGCTTACGGGCACCTATCCACCGACGCGGACGTAATCCTCTGTATCCACTCGACGTCTCGTAGGGACTCCGTCGGCTGAGCTGTCTGCGGTGCGTGCTCGTCGCTACTGAAAGTGGTGAATGTAGAGGTCGCGGAGCAGCGCGATCTCGGCTCCGTGGTGCAAGATCTCCTGGTTCTCCCACCACACGATCGTCGGAAAGGTCTCCTCGGCATCGCTGCCGTACGGGTAGCTGCTGAGCCCTGTCCGGTCATAGTCGGACACATCGACACTGAGTAGTACCCGGCGCCAGTCGGCTGCGGCGTGACGGAACCTCTCGATGGCGCCGGCTGCATCTGGTCGTGATTCGTACGTCGCTCTATCGAACGTTCGGTCACCACCGAGGTGATTGGCTCGACCCAACAGGGTCTCGGAGATGTGGTCAAGCCGCCAGGCGATCGTTGTGAAAGGCGGAGGCCACGGACTTTCGGGGGCGCCGTCTCGCCCCCACTCACCCGCGCCGATAAGCTTGATGGCGCCCGGTCCGGGCCCATCGGCGCGCCTCCGCACCGACCAGCACGCGTCGACCGGTTCCCAGAGGTACTCGGCGTCCGTCAGTACCGGTACGTCGACGTCGCTGCCATCACCAGAGTTGCTGGTGGGCCCGGCAAGGCGAGTGAGGAGTCGTTCCGTCGCCCAGTCGTACTGCTCGAGCAGGGGCTCAAGTCGCTGATTGGTCATCATGGCATAGAGCCTAGCCTCCGCCAGAGGCCGTTTGGTGCCTACGCACGGTTGACGTTCCTTATGCGGGAAGGGCCAGCACATGGACTAAAAAGCTGGTCACCGTTCCGGCCCCCTGCCGAGCGTGCGTCGAGGTATACGGAACCGTTTCTCTTGACACTGTCGTCGTTGGGATCGGGTCCATGGCGACCTCGGGGGAAGAAAGAGATGTAGCTCCATATCGCGTCCTCCGCTTCCGTGGGGAGAACAATTGTATGGGTCAGGGCCTGACGACAGGGGGAGTGACTATAGCCCCGGATCCGACTATGTACAGGATCCTCACACAGGCCATGCCGCAGCAGCTGCTCGCTGTGGATGCGCGGCCGGTGTCGTCCACAGAAAACTCACGGCATGCCGCCGCCCGGGCACGCCTCGCTTCCTTTCGAGCCATAAGAAAATATGGGCCAGTATAAAAAGATCCCTATATTGCTGCATTTCTTTGGGTTGAGGAAAGCCGTTCGTGACTCCAGAGAAAGGCAAGGAATGAAGCTACTCCTTGCCATTTTCAGGATATAGCTCCGGGGGGACCTTGCCGCAAGGCCCCCCTGTAGAGGCAAAATTGTCAACTGCGGCCAGAAGCGAGGGAAATTGCGCTCGGCCGGCGGTGCGAGGGTGGCCGCATGGACTCTTTGTGGATGGGATTTTGATGACGGACGTGATCATTGCCGGTGGTGGGCCAACAGGGATGATGTTGGCAGCCGAGTTGCGGCTCCAGGGTGCAGGGGTGCTGGTGCTGGAGAAGGAGCCCGAGCCGACCAAGCAGGTTCGTTCGCTTGGCCTGCATGCGCGCAGCATCGAGATCCTCGACCAGCGAGGGTTGCTTGAACGATTCCTCATACACGGCCGAAAGTATCCAGGTGCCGGTCACTTCGCAGGCATCGATAAATCGTGGCCTCAGCACTTGGACAGCGCGCACGCCTACGTTCTCGGCATCCCGCAGCCGGTCACAGATCGTTTGCTAAGCGAACACGCGGCAGAACTGGGGGCCGATATCCGGCGCGGCAGCGAACTGGTCGGCTTTAGCCAAGGCCCTGGCGGCGTGACCGTTCAGCTGGCCGACGGCACGCGTGAGCGTTCGGGTTACCTCGTTGGCTGCGACGGCGGCCGCAGCCGGGTCCGAAAGCTGCTTGGCGTCGGATTCCCGGGTGAGTCGGCCAGAACGGAATGGCTAAGGGGTGAAATGGAACTGTCCATGCCGCCGGAGGAAGTGGCAGCCATCGTCGCCGAGGTCCGGCAAGCCCAAAAGGCGTTCGGCGTCGGTCCGGCAGGAAACGGCCTGTACGGGGTCGTGGTACCCAACCGGGAAATCACCGAAGACCGTACCCTCCTGCCGACGCTCGAACAAATCAAACGCCAGTTGCAGGCCTTCGCGGGCACCGATTTCGGTGTCCACTCGCCACGATGGCTCTCGCGCTTCAATGACGCCACCCGCCAGGCCGAACGCTACCGGGTCGGACGAGTGTTCCTCGCCGGTGACGCCGCGCATGTTCACCCACCGCTAGGAGGACAGGGATTGAACCTTGGCATCCAGGATGCCTTCAACCTCGGCTGGAAACTGGCCGCAGAGATCAGCGGTTGGGCGCCGGACGGGCTTCTGGACACCTACCACACCGAACGGCATCCGGTGGGGGCAGAAGTCCTCAACAACACCCGCGCCCAGAGTGAACTGATGACCACCGAACCGGGAGCCCAGGCCGTTCGCCGGCTGTTGACAGAACTCATGGATTTTGAGGATGTGAGCAGATACCTGATCGAAAAGATCACTGCGCTCGGGGTCAGCTACGACTTCGGAGTCGGACACGACCTGCTCGGCAAACGGCTCCCCGATGTCGATCTCAAACATGGACGTCTCTATGCGCTGATGCGGCGGGGCCGGGGCCTGCTGCTCGACTCCACCGGCCGGCTCTCGACGGATGGCTGGGCGGAGCGGGTCGATCAGGTCGTTGACGGCAGCAAGGAACTCGGCGTGCAGGCCCTGATGCTGCGACCTGACGGCCATGTGGCCTGGGCCGGCACGGAACAGGCGGAACTCGATGCGCAGCTGAGGCGTTGGTTCGGCAACCCGGTCAGCTAGGCGCGGGGGAGGGGAGGCGCGTAGCGATCCGGCAATTATTAGCCCGGCCGGCAACGTGTGGGCCAGGGGCCGCTGGGGCGGGTTCACGACCCGTCCTTATTGAGGGCCGCCGGTAGCCCGTTGAGGCGAAGGACGGTCCCGCCGCGTAGGTGAGGAAGGTCGGCACTGCCGTCCCCGGTGCGAGTGAGGAACGTGACCTGCTCCGTCCAGGTAAGTGTGCTTCTCCCTCTTTCCGCATCCGCGAGGGTCACTGTCACGAGCTATGCCCACCGGGTTACGTCGTCCACGATCGCTTCATAGACGAATACGATTCGGCAGTCGGGAGCGATGTCGAGGTAGCGGGATCGATTGCGCAGCTTATGGACAGGCTCCTCGGGCATCACGAAGGTGCTGCTCGCATCCTCACCTCCGCCGATGCGGAAGTCGTGATCGTAAATCGCTCCCTTTCCTGGTATCCGAAACCACAGCCGGCGCACTCGATCGTCCGCGAACGCTGCGAACACTTCCGCCCGATTGGCCTCAAGATCGCGCGTGATTGCTGAACGTCTCGTGCCGGACATCCGAAAACTCCTCATCGCTTACAGCGTGCGTAGGGTGCGCATCATTCAGCTCACTCATGTCAGTCAACTCTCTGTCCTCGAAGCGCGCCCTAGTGGCCACTGTCTCTAGGCAACGGAGTCACCGCAGTTGCTTCCCGCATTTGATGCTTTCCCTGGCTGCTGTTTCTTTGGACCGGGGCAATGCGGCGTGCCTGCCTTGGGCGCAGCACTGGGCACAAAGGGTCTTAGGCGGCGTGGCCAGCTTCCACGGGCAGCCCGTGGAGGCGCCATTCGAGCATCCCGTCGTTCAGCCGCCGGGCAGGATGACCGGTGGAGTGCAGAAGGTCCACTGCTTCGTAGGCGAGCACGCAGTATGCTCCCCGGCAGTACGCGATGATTTCCCGGTCGGCCGGGAGTTCGCCCAGGCGGGTAGGGAGTTCATCGAGCGGGATCGACATGGCGCCGGGAATGTGAGCGGCGCCGTATTCCTCCGGTGGGCGGACATCGAGCACGGTGATGGTTCCCGCCCGGGCCTGTTCCAGGAGTTCCTCCCTGGTCATTTCCGTAGGTTTCCCCGAAGCGTCCAGCGCTTCGTCGCCCGTGATGCCGAGGTATTCGGCGCGTTTCTGTTCGATGTCGGGGACCCGGGAACGGGCAACGCTGCGCACCAGGCTGTAAAGGCAGCAACATCCGGTCCGGCCAGGTCGTAATAAATCCTGGAACCATCCCTGCGGGTGGTTACGAGTCCTGCCTGCTTCAGTGCCTGCAGGTGGGCCGAGGCGGTACTTAATCCGAGCCCGGCGGCAGCGGTGAGGGACTCGACGCTACGTTCTCCCTGGGTGCCCGGAAAGCCTGAAGATCCATGGCAACGAACCGTTGTGGGGGCAGGGTGGGAGTGGGACCATACAGCTGTAGAGTTCCATGCAAAGGAGACTGAAATGTCTGAGACTAGTCCGATAATGCAACGCTTTTACAAAGAAATTTTTGAAGGGGGAAACCTCGCTCTCATCGATGAATTGGTAGCGGATGACTTTGTCGATCACGAGGAGCCTCTACCCGGTCAGCCGCCCGGCAAGGAAGGCGTAGCGTTCTTCGTCAAAGCACTCCGAGCGGCATTTCCAGACATCAAGACAAAGCTCGAACCACCAGCGCTGATCGACGGAAATCTGGAGGCCGTCTACGTAGTCTGCACGGGAACCCACCAAGGCGACTTTGCCGGAATTCCTGCAACCGGCCGGAGCATTGAATTCGGAGGGATCGACATCATCCGCTTCGAGGATGGAAAGGCCGCTGAACACTGGGGAGTCACCGACACTCTGAAGCTGATGCAGCAACTCGGGGCTGTGCCGGAATAGGTTCACTCCAACGCCGGTGTGGGTCGATGACGACAATCTAGTCTTCGTCTCGTTCCACCCCAACCCATACCCGCCAGAATGGATCGGAGCCACGCTCTGAACCAGCTGCTCGACGCACACTGACCGGATAGGCTGCGCCTAGTACAGGGACCGCCGACCTGACCAGCGTTACCGCGCCGCCATACTCGTGCGGTGAAAACGAAATCGGCAGTTTTCCGCTTCGCTGGGACCGAGTGTTCCCGATACTTCCGCATGACGTGGCGCACGCTACTTCTGGAAACTACATCGACATCGGTGGGGGACTGCCCCATCGGAGGTGTCCCACAACCATGGAAGTGGGACAGCCCTGTGCGCATGCTGCTGACGCAGGTGTGATTGCTAGCTGATTACCCCCAGAAGGGGGATGGCCAGAGCGGCGCAACGAAATCGCTGCGCCGCTTGTGAATGGCGATGGCCGCTAGGCCCCGATGATGTTGTATTCGGGACCGAAGGGGAACTTGGTGATGTTTTCAGCTCCGTCTTCACCGATGACCAGGATGTCGTGTTCGCGGTAGCCGCCGGCGCCGGGCTGTCCGTCGAGGACGGTGATCATGGGTTCCATGGAGACCACCATTCCGGGTTCCAGAACCGTTTCGATGTCCTCGCGCAGTTCCAGCCCGGCCTCGCGGCCGTAGTAGTGGCTGAGGACGCCGAAGGAGTGCCCGTAGCCGAAGGTGCGGTTCGCGAGCAGCCCGTGCCCGATGTAGATCTCGTTGAGTTCAGCTGCGATGTCCTTGCAGATAGCGCCTGGTTTGATGAGCTCCAGTCCGCGTTTGTGGACCTCGACGTTGATGTTCCACAACTCCAGGGAGCGGGCATCCGGTTCCCCGTAAAACAGTGTGCGTTCCAGGGCGGTGTAGTAGCCCGAGGTCATGGGGAAGCAGTTGAGCGAGAGGATGTCGTGTTCCTGGATCTTCCGGGTCGTTGCCCAGTTGTGGGCCCCGTCGGTGTTGATGCCGGACTGGAACCAGACCCAGGTGTCGCGGATTTCGGAGTCGGGGAACGTCCTGGCGATCTCGTGCACCATGGCCTCGGTGCCGATCAGTGCGACCTCGTATTCGGTGATCCCGGCCGTGATGGCGTTGCGGATTGCTTCGCCACCCAGGTCTCCGATCCGGGCGCCGTGCTTGATGACTTCGATCTCTTCGGCAGATTTGATCATGCGCTGTCGCATCGCGGCCTGGGCAACGTCCACCAGGGTGGCTGACTCGAAGGCTGCCTGGATTTTGTTGCGGTTATCCAGCGGCAGGCTGTCGTCTTCGACGCCGAGCCTGCGGACGTTGATCCCTCGGGTGCGCAGGACTTCCTGGATAGCGTGAATGTAGTTGTCCCGGCGCCAGTCGGTGTAGACGAGGTTCTCGCCGTAACTGCGGCGCCAAGGCATTCCGGCGTCGATGTTTGCGGTGACGGTGACGGTGTCATCTTTGGTGATCACCATGGCGTAGGAACGGCCGAAGTAGGTGAATAGGAAGTCGGAGTAGTACTTGATCGAGTGGTAGCTGGTGAGGACGACGGCGTCCAGTTCCTTCTCGGCCATGATCCGGCGAAGGCCGGCCAAACGGCGTTCGAACTCGGCGTCCGAGAACGTCAGGCGGACCTTCTCTCCGTTGTTGAGCACCTTGAGGCGTTCGAGCTTGGCGACGTCGTTGACAGCTTCAGTCTGGGTGACGGTCATGAGGTGTGGTTCCTTTCCTGGGGGTTGGTTTTCAGTCCTGCCGTAGGGCTTCTTGGAAGTCACCATGGCGAACAGGACCGCGATAAGTGAAACTACGGAGGCAGCAGTGAGGTAGGCCGGCAATGACCTAGCCGGTAATTCCCTGCCTGATTGGTGCCGGCGCACGGCCGGCGGGGTGGAAACGGGCACCGGTATCCGGGAAGGCTGGCACATCGATCCGGGCATGCGTGTGGATTTCGTTGACCGTTGCCTTGGTGTGTTCGGCGATCTGCTCCAGGGTGGTCACCCACATGCCATCAAGGTCCTTGACCGTCTCGATAAGCCGCTCCAGGGCTACAGCTTTGGATGGACGGCCGGAGATGAAGGGGTGGTTGGTCAGCACGAAGCAGCTGCCGGCCGAGTGGTGTGCCTCTGCCTCGAGGGTCCACATTTCCAGGACTTTGGCCGGACTCTCGATCACTCCGCTGCCTGTCACTCCCGGGTAGAAAGCGTATTGCTCCCAGTCGTCCAGGGCCCAGTCAACGGGGATCTCGACAAGGTCCCTCTCATCGTCACCAACGGTGAATCGATATGGAGCGTCGCCGTCCAGGAGGCTCGAGTCATAGAGGAAGCCGCGATCGGCCAGGAGTCCCGCGGAGTGCCAATTCAGTTCCCACCAGGGAGCGCGGTAGCCCACGGGGCGAACCCCGGCAGCTTTGTCGAGAGCCTCCAACCCCCTGTCCAGATACCGTCCTTCAGTGGCGGCATCGATACCCTGCATCGGTTCGTGCAGGTAGCCATGATGCGCTACTTCATGTCCTCCGGCGACGATCTGCTTCACAATGTCCGGATAGCACTCAGCGGTGAAGCCCGGCACGAAGAAGGTTGCCTGTACCTGCTGGCGCTTCAGGATCTGCAGGAGTCTGGGCACCGCGACCTTCGGACCATAGGACTGGTGGGACATAAGCGACATCCTGCGGGTGCTGCCGGGATCGTGGGCAATCGTGCACGATTCCGCGTCGACGTCGAAGGTGAACGAAGCCGCAGCCCGGAAGCCTTCGGGCCAGGTAATCACGTGCAGGACATCGCCAAATGCCTTGTTGTTCCCGAATCCCGCGTTCACTGCGTGATCCTCTCTACGGGGACCTGGCTGTCTATAGTCGTTTCCACGGGTGCTGTTTCCAGATACCGGACATGGGCCCGCGGACCAAGTACCGCATAAGTCGCCCCGCTTGCCAGGCCACCTGCCAGCCAGGAGAAGTCCCAGCCGCCCAAGGCCACCGCAGCCGGACCCTGCATGGCCGGCACGAGTCCGTACATGAAGAACCACGTGGCGAAGATGCCTACCAGGAGCGAAACCACCCCTGCCCAGTTGATACCAGGCAAACGCTTGGTGCCGACCGGATCGAACAATCGGTCCGCATTGCCCGGCCAGCGCTTTTCAATCCAGAAGTAGTGCACCAGCATGATGCCGCCCCACGCGGCCACCCAGGCCACGAGCCCGATCAGCCAGGCGTCGAGTACGGCTGCGAAATCCTCCTGGAAGATGAAGAAGACCACGGCGGCCAGCGAGAAAACGCCGACGAACAGGTTCAGCTTTCGGCGACTGATCGAGACATCAAGCGCCTGGGTGGCGACCGAGAAGGTATAGATGTTCAGGATGTTCGTGGCGATGGGGCCGTGCAGCACCATGAGGAGAACCGGCAATGCGAGGACGCCGAAGTTCTGGACAATCAGTTTGCCCGGGTCGATTTCACCACTGTTCGTTGCCAAGCTCGCTCCGAGGACCCCCAACCACACCACCGGAATAAACTGCCCAAGCACCGAAGCCAAGTAGACCTTTCTCTTGGGTACTGAAGTACTGACGAAGCGTGAGTAGTCCGCGGCATAGGTGAACCAGGTGATTCCCCAGCCAATGCCAATCGCGGTCATCACCGCGCTCATGGCGGCAATCCGCTCCGAGCCTTCCAGAACGTTTCCGGCAGGACCTGCGTAGGACCAGTTAATGTCCATGCCGAACCAAGCGACTGCGGACATCACCGCCAGGATGACGATGGTGGGCGGCACGGTCCATCTTTCAAACGCCGCGATGGCCTTATAGCCGAACCACGCGATGGCCACTTGTGCGGCCATGATTCCGGTGGCTACGCCAATCTTCCAGCCGTAGTTGGCGGAACTGGGATCAACCCAGCCGAGCGTTCCGAAAAGTGCCATGACCAGATCGAGGATGATCCAGGTATTGACAGCGCACCAGCCGATGACCAGCAGCGCCTGGATCGCAGCAGGCAGATAATTTCCACGGCGGCCGAAAGCCGCCCGGGCCAGGACCATGCCAGTGGCCCCGGTCTTCTGGCCCAACAGCACAAAGCAGCCAAAGAGCAGCATGCCGATCAGGTTGCCAAGGACCAAGACCGCGACCGTATCGGCGAAGCCCAGCCCAAGGTGGATGCCTAGGGCTCCGAGCACCCAGTTGATAGGAGCGAGATTGGCGCCGGCCCAGATCCAGAACTGACCCGACACTTTGCGAGTCCGCTGTGATTCGGGGATCGGCTGGAGCCAGGCCTCAGAGTCCACGGATCCCTGGGCGAAACTGCCTGGGGCCGTGGAAGGATGATCTTGCATGGGAAGCCTCCGTTTGATGAAAGGGATAACTTCAGGCTATGTGTGCCGCATCACCACCAACAAGATACGATGTGTCTAATGAAATGCCATCCCCTATGACGGAGTGTCATGCCGCTTTTGTTGTTGGACGCTTTGCGTCACCCGACCCTGGCCGCAGCCGATCCCGTGGTCCGTGCCGGTACAGAAGCTGTTAAGGACAAGTACGTGCGCTGGATCCACTCCAGCGAAGTGCTGGATATCGCCCCGCTGCTTCGAGGAGGGGAACTGCTGCTGACCGGCGGCGAGGCCTTGGCCACGGCACCGGAGCAACGAAGGATCAGGTACATCGAGGAACTCGCCGACAGGGGAATCACGGCAGTGGCCATTGAAACAGGTGGCGTCCTACCCGGCATCCCGCAATCCATGGTTCGGACAGCCGAAGATCGCGGCCTGCCCCTGGTCGAACTGCGCAAAGTGGTCCCGTTTGTCGGCGTCCTACAGGCCATCAACTCGATGTTGGTCAGCGAATCAGTGAAGCAACTTCAACTTGCTGACGAAGCCAGCCACTCCATGTCCCTTGAATTGGCGCATGGAGGAAGCCTCGACGGGATCCTCGAAGTTTTGACGGAAGTCATCGGCGGTACCGCCACGCTGGCTTCGGTGGCCGGCAGTGTCCTCGCACAAGCGGGTACGCCGGCGCAAACGGGTACGCGTTTGCAAGCCGACACCCCGGCACAAGCCGCCATGCCCCGGGAGGCCGGCGATTCCGCCGTCGTCATTAATGTTCCTGTGAGGGGGATAGTGTCCGCCCGCCTTGAACTGGGAATTCCCGACGACGGGGACTCGGTGCTTGCCCGTATCGTCGGGACCCGCTGTGCGGACGTTCTGGGCCTTGCCTTGCTACAGCGCATGCCACCCAGCCTGGGAGAAGTAGCCCGGACAGAGCTATTACGGGCGATCAATGCGGGCGGGGCCACTTGGCGGCTGGAGCAGTTGGGGCCGGCGGCCGGCTTCGGAATCACCACCCCTGCCGTAATGATCGCGGCGCGGACGGAGTCGCCCCAGGAAGTGAGGATAGCCCTTGACCAGCTCCTCCGCAGGCGGGTCCGCCATAGCGCCAGCTACTCCCACGATTCGGAAGTGATCGCCATTGCTTCACTGGCATCCGGCTCGGAAGCTGCCGGCCGATCGGCATTGATCGAGGAACTCGCTGGCCTCGGGACGGCACCAGCCATGCTCGGACAGAATACTGCAAGGGGACGCCGTTCCGGAACGGCGGCGCCGGGCCTTGCGCAGCTACGCGTCGCCGTCGGGCCTTTCGTGACGGAACTTCGGCGGGCACCGTGGAGTCTCATTGAAGCCCGCCACACCCTTGACCTTGCCCGCAGGGAACATGGACCGGTCGTTGATGCGGAGGCGTTCGCCGTCGAACGACTAGCGACCGCGGCGCTGGAAGCTGGCGTTCGTGGGGAGTTCGTCCGCCAGCAACTGGGAAACGTGCTGGACCACGATGCGCAGCGGACGTCTCAGCTGCTCCGGACGCTCACAGTGTGGCTCGACTCCGGGTGCAATACGGCCAAGGCAGCAAGGGAGCTGCACCTCGAACGGCAATCCATGCATCACCGCCTGCAGCGCATCTTCGAGTTGTGCGGTGGTGACCCTCGAACAACAGGCCGCCTTGGGGCACTGCACCTTGCGGCGCGCCTCGCACGGCTACAGTAACAGTGCCCGTCGGCCCGGCACACAACACAGAATCAGGGACAGGTTGCCCCCAGGGCCGCGCGTTCTGGCACGGAGTGGCAGATTTCCCTTGACGTAACGGGAGCGTCGGCCGTATTGTCATGCACAGGTTTCCTGATTGTCAGTAATCCTGATAATCAACCCTCAGCACATGGCAGTTGTGACGCAATTTTGCGGCTGCCTCCCTCCGTTTCAACGTCGAAAACCTGGGTGTTCCTATGAACAGCAAGTTCTGCTCCCGCCGTCGGATCTTCCGTCCCTGTCATTGCCGGCCCAGTCCGGAGACGCACCACAGCACTGTGGCGCCATTGGGGAACAGGCCGTCGCTGGTGCCATGTGGCAAGGCCAGGGGCTGATCCAATGGCTGCAGTCACCTCCAGTGCAGCACCGGAATCCGATGCGTCGGCGGCATCGGCCTCCTCGGACATCACCATGCTGTACCTCATCAAGCAACTGGAGCTGGCCGTCAGGTCCCGGCTGGACGACGTCGTGTCCGCCCATGGCCTGACCACCCAGCAGTACACAGCCCTTACTGTGCTTGAGCGCCATCCCGGCCTGACGTCCGCGGAACTGGCACGGAATTCCTTTGTGCGGTCCCAGACCATGGCGCAGATGATCACAGTCCTTGACGAGCGTGGCTTCCTTGCACGCCACCGCGACCCCGAGAGCAAGCGGCAGTACCTGCTCTCGCTGACTCCCGAAGGCCAAAGTGCGTTGGACACGCTTCGTGAGGACGTGGCGGGAATTGAGCGCCAGATGGTGGCCGATCTCGACGACGACGACCGTTCCACCTTGCGCCGCGCGTTGCGATCCTGCCGGCTTGCGCTCGGCGGCGGCCACGCGCATTAGCGGCAACGTTCAAACCCCTTTTCAGCACGAACCTCTTGCAAGCGGAGCAAAGCTGCTCCCACCACCGCGAAACAGAGACAGGACCCAGCAATGACTGTTCAGGAATCACAAACCCTCGCCGCTCCGGCACCAGTTGAACCGGTTTCCCTGCCGGGGATTGTGGCCAACGGCAGGCTCTTCATCAATGGTGCTTGGCAGGAATCCGCTGGCGGCGCCCGGACTTCCGTTATGAACCCCGCCACCGGGCAGGAAGTTGCCACCGTTTCCTCGGCGGTTACTGCCGACGTTGATGCAGCCGTCGCGGCGGCCAAAGCTTCGGTCAATGACGGCAGATGGTCCCGCCTGAGTGGGCGCGAGCGCTCCCGCGTTCTCAACAAGGCCGCAGCAATTATCCGCGAGCGGGCCGAAGAGCTTGCCCTGGTGGAAAGCAGCGACGTCGGAAAGCCGATCACGTTCGCCCGGGTGGTGGACGTCGCGACGGCAGCGGACCAGTACGAGTATGTGGCTGCAATGGCCCAGCAGCTGGACGGTTCCGTTCGCGAAACCCCGCTGGCCGCGCACGCCTTCACCAAGCGCGAGCCCTTGGGCGTGGTTGCAGCCATTACGCCCTTCAACTTCCCGCTGATCCTCTCCAGCACGAAGATCGCGGCTGCATTGGCTGCCGGTAACAGCGTGGTCCACAAACCTGCCAGCGATACACCGTTGAGCGCCCTCCTGATGGCTGAAATCCTGACCGAGGCCGGCGTCCCGGCCGGTGTCTTCAACGTGGTCACTGGCTCGGGCGGTGCCTTGGGGGACCACTTGGTGGCGCATCCTGATGTCAACAAGGTCGCCTTCACCGGTTCTACCGAGATCGGAAGCCACGTCGCTGCGCTGGCAGGGGCAAACCTGAAGCCCGTGACCGCCGAACTGGGCGGCAACG
Organism: Arthrobacter rhizosphaerae; assembly: GCF_023062595.1. Taxonomy (GTDB): domain Bacteria; phylum Actinomycetota; class Actinomycetes; order Actinomycetales; family Micrococcaceae; genus Arthrobacter; species Arthrobacter rhizosphaerae. Next base: position 29,502 of record NZ_JALLAN010000019.1, on the reverse strand, counting down.
CGGCAAACATCCTCTTTGCCGATGCTGACTTGGAGAAGGCGATCGGCACAGTGATTGGCGCCTTCGTTTTCAACTCGGGACAGTTCTGCATGGGCGGCCCCCGACTGCTGGTGGAGCGACCCATTTACGAAACGGTGCTGGGCATCCTCAAGGAAGCCGTGGCCGGAGTGCCGGTGGGCGATCCGACAGATCCCGCCACAGTAATGGGCCCCTTGGCGAGTCAGAAACAGCTGGACAAGGTGGCCGGGTATGTGGAGGGTGCCAAGGCTGCCGGAGGCCAAGTGGTTGTTGGCGGCGAAACGCTGGAACTGAACGGAGGCTTCTTCTACAAGCCCACGGTGATAGCCGGCCTTGGAAATGACGCCGCCGCTGTCCAGGAGGAAGTGTTCGGGCCTGTCCTGACCGTCCAGCCTTTTGACACCGAAGAAGAGGCGATCCAGTTGGCCAACAGCACGCCCTACGGACTGGCGGCGGGTCTGCAGACCTCAAGTATTTCCCGGGCTCACCGGGTATCGGCTCAACTCGAGGCGGGAATCGTCTGGGTGAACGCCTGGGCCCTGCTGGATCCGGCCGTGCCTTTCGGCGGCGTCAAGAATTCCGGATGGGGCCGGGAATACGGGCCGGAGTCCCTCGAATCCTATTGCCGGACCAAGTCCGTCGTCATCGCAACCGACTAGGAGTTCAGCATGACCGTCACAACTGAAGCCGCTGTTATCGAAGCCGCTGACGCCGAATTCACTTTCCAGTCCGTACAGCTTGACTCACTGCGTCCTGAGGAAGTCCGGCTGGAAATTAAGGCCGCAGGGTTATGCCACACCGACATTTCGGTGGCAGGGGGAGGCTTACCATTTCCGCTCCCCGGTGTCCTGGGGCATGAAGGGGTAGGGATTGTCACAGAAGTGGGCTCTGCCGTCACGAGGGTAAAGCCCGGCGATACAGCAGTGCTTTCCTTCACGTCCTGCGGGCGATGCAGCAACTGCAGGGGAGGCCATCCGGCATACTGCGATACGTGGCTGCCGGATAACCTGCTGGGTGGAGTGAGGACCGATGGCTCCTCCACTATTTCCCGCGGCGGGCAGCCGCTGGGTGGGCGCTTCTTCGGTCAATCCTCGTTTGCCCGGGCTGTCATCGCGGATGAGCGCAGTGTCGTCAAAATCAACACCTCACTTCCGCTGGAACGGATCGCCCCTCTTGCCTGCGGCGTGCAGACCGGCGCCGGGGCTGTCTGGAACGTCATCCGCCCGGCCCCCGGCTCCAGTCTTGTGGTTTTTGGGGCCGGGACTGTTGGGCTGGCGGCCGTTATGGCAGCGGCCCTGACACCTGCCACAATCATCATCGCCGTCGACCGTGTTCCTTCCCGCTTGGAGTTGGCGCTCGAACTTGGTGCCACCCACGCTATTGACGCCTCCGTGGTCACCGACGTGGCGGCGGAGATCCACAAGATCACCGGTGGCGGCGCCCACTCAGCAATTGAGGCCACGGGAAACACCAAGGTTCTTGAACAGGCGATTGGTGCCACCCGGGCCAGGGGACACATTGTGGTGATCGGAGCTCCCGCGTTCGGCGCCACTGTTGCCGTGGACGTGAACTTCATGATGCCCGGGCGCCGCATTGAGGGAGTGACCCTGGGTGACAGCGAGATCGAAACCCTGATTCCGTCCATCATCACGCTGATGGAATCGGGGAGGTTTCCCGTGGAACGGCTGGTGCGGACTTATCGTCTTGAAGAGATCAACCAGGCCGTGGCAGACACTAAGTCCGGAACCGTGATCAAACCGGTCCTGCTGACCTGAAACTTCAAGACCCCCAAGCGCAAATGCGCTTGGGGGTCTTGATCCAGGGCTGTTGCTAGGCCGCAGTCAGTCCTTTGATCGCTTGGGCCAGTTTGTCTGCCGCTTGGTCGACTTCCTCTTGGGTGGCTCCCTTGTTCCCGTTGACAGCGGTCGCCTCGTCCCGTGCGGTGACGAGGGCAGCCCACGAGCCTGCAGTCCAGCCTGTTTCGTTCAGCGCCTTCGTGTCATCGAGGTAGACAGCCAGTCCCGACTTGTCGATGGACTTGACGATGAACTGGAGCTCGGCCATATTGCAGAAGCCGTTGCCGCCATTGATGCGCAGAGCCGCGTAGTGCACAGGCTCCGCCAAGGTGACGGTGTTCCAGCCGCGGACCGGGGTCCCGGTGCTCGCGAACTGCGTCCAAGTGGCGCCGCCGTCGTTGGAGCCCTGGATTCCCAGGCCGGTCGCCCGTGCCACCGCACTGTCCCGCGGGAAGTACTTCACGCCGACCACCGTGTACGCGCTCCCGTCGGCGGGGAGTACGGTGTTTGTGCAGGACTTCGTGGTGGTGTCGGTGTACGTCCCGGTGTTCCCATCGAACATACGCCAGCCGTTCGCCGCCGCGCTCGCCGCGCCGTCAGCAGTCGCGGTGTTCGCCGCAACCCATGACTGATCGAACGTCGCAGGCGCCTCGGTCGCTAACGGGACCAGGAGTTCCCAGGCGTTGACGAGTCGTTGCGCGAGCGCCTGCTCGTCCGCGTCCGGCTTGGTGAGTGCCTCGCGGACCGCCGCGACCTCGCGGGGAAACAGGAGCTTCGAGCCGCGGGTGTAGGTGCTCAGGTCCACGGCATCGGCACGCTGTAGGAGCGGATCGATCTCGTACACGGACTTACCGAAGAGGCGTAGCTCCGCGACGTAGATGGGCGCCTTGTTCGTGACCCGCAGGTAGCGGTAGCTGCCGGCGTCGGTCGCGTCGAGGTTCTGCCATGAGAGCGTCTTGTACGACGCGTCGGCTACGGTGGTCCACGTGTTCAGGTCGTTCGAACCTTGCAGCACCTGGTCGTTCATACGGCGCACGCCTTCAGGGTCCTGGCGTGCAAGGTAGTCGAAGCGATCCACGCTGACCTGCCTGCCAGCGCCGAAGTCCCAGATGAGGTAGTACTGGCCGTCGACGGCGGGCACGTCGCTGAAGGTAGCGGGTTTGCCGTCGAGCATGTTCGCCGAGTGCGTGGCCTTCGACGAATCGGCCGAACCGTCCACCTTGACCACTTGGGCATCGGCGAGATCAATCAGGTTACGTTCGTCCGTGCCGTAAAGGGCGGTGCCGTCCGTGGAGCCGTGGATCGTCGCGGCCGTCTTTCCGTCCTTAGTGGTGTGGTCTATCACGAGGTCGAGGCGGCCGCCGCCCGTGAGGTCGCCGAGCGTGCCCGTGGCCGTCCACGACAGTGAGTCCCCGCTGGTAGCTGCAAGCTGCTGTCCGCCGACACTGACTGCGACGTTGCTTACGGGCTTCGCGCTGGTGAAGGTCACGTTGAGCTTGCCACCCGCGGTCACCCTGCTCGCCAGTGCATCCGGTGAGGCCACCGAGACGTCGGTGATGTTCCCTGGGACTTCCGAGCGGTCGCCGAAGACGTGGAACTCGCCGATGGACCAGATGCCCGGGTATGCCGGGTCGATCGGCGGGGCCGGTTCGTCCATCTGGAGCTTCAGGTAGCGGAACTCCTTGCCGCGGTGCTCGGCTTTGACGGGGATGGTTTCCATGTCGTTGGTGTCGCCGGTCTGCCGCTCGGTGAGGAGGGCCCAGGTGATTCCGTCGTTCGAGCCGTATACGTTGGTGCCCTGCGAGCGCATTGGGAACGAGAAGCGGGCCTGGAGGCCGAACTTCTCGGCCGCTACGCGGTACCGGGTCCCGAAATCGAGTGTGAACGATGCAACGCGCAGGTCGCCGGTGAAGCTGTTGTTGTTTCCGTCGGCGAGGGCGCGGGCCGCGTCCGCAGTGATGCTGGTGGGCTTGACCGCGCCGCGGTAGTCGAGCGACCCGTCCGTCAGGCGCGGGTTGAGCAGCTCAAGGCCCTCGATGGCGTCAAGCAGCGCCTCGAAGGCGGTGCGGAACTCAGCGTCGGTGCCGGTTTCGGACACGTGTCTGGCGGCGGCCAACGCGGCCTGGTAGGGCTCGTTGGAGACCGTGGTGTAGACCGCACCCTCCTCGGTGCCGGCAGCGACGGCGGCCTCAATCATCTTGGGACGGTTCTTGGCCACGACCAACTCGAAGGTCCGTGCGGTGATGGCTTGGCCGTCGTCGGCGACGATCTGGACCTTATGTAGGCCAGGGTCGTGGTCGGTCGGCTTCCAGGTGACCTTGCCGGTCGCGGCGTCGAGCTCCGCGCCCTCGGGCAGACCGTCGGCGGTGTAGGCGGGGGCGCCGCCAGCATCGGTCGCGCCGAGTTCAAAGGCCGAGGTCGCGTCGGGCCACAGGTAGTACAGGCCCCTGGCCTGCTCAAAGGCGGGCGGGGTGAGCTGGGTCTGGGCGTTGAACATGAGGCTGTCCATGTCCACCTTGGTGCCATCGCCGGTCACCCGGTAGAACTGGGTGTGAGGGCCGCCCGCGGGATAGGTGATGTACCGCCATTGGCCTTTGGTGTCAGGCACTTCGATCCTCGCCATGACGCCCGGCTCGGGTTCGGGCGTGTTGCGGGGGTCTCGCTCCTCCTTGTCGAGCACCTCAACGACGGCGGGGCCGTCGGTCCGCACGAGGACGCCCATCTTGCTGTTTCCGGGGTACATCACGCGGCTGACAACGCTCACGGTGCCGTCCGCGTCCGCGGTAGCGCGGGCGAATGTCCGGTCACCTTCGGTGACGATCTTGGTGCCCTCATCGAGCGCGATGCCATAGTGGCCGAAGGTGACTGTGGTGTCCTCCACAGGGGTCGGCTTGGTCCCGGCAATCTCGGGCGGGAACGCCACCCAGTACTCGATGCTCTTGTCACCTGCGCTCCAGAAGTTGTTGACGCCGGTGCCGTAGTTGTAAAGGGGGCCGTCCATGCGCTCGTGGAGCAGGGCGACGTTCGGGGCCTCGGCGTCGACGTCAACGCCTTCGACGTACTTGTACTGGTAGTACAACTCGTTGAGGGCGTTGAACATCCGGCCGCGGTAGGCCGGTGAGATGGTCCCGCCGGTCCCGCGGTCGTCGATGTACTTCGTCGGCTGGCCCATCATGTAGCCGTCGAAGACGTCCGCGCCTTCGAGGAGCCGGTTGTCGAGAAACTTGTAAGCGGTGACGGCGTTGTCGGCTGTGGAGACCGTGCCGTTTTTGGGGTCCACTTTGGTGCCCTGGACGTGGAGGAAGCGCGCCATCGCGGCGAAGTTGTCGATGTTGCATTCGCCGTGGGCCTGGTCGCGGCCCATCTCGCGCATCTGGACGAAGTCCTCGCCATAGGGGTTGGCGGGGTCATCTGCGTCGATGAGCGGGATCTGCTGCGCGAGGCCGCCGCTGGTGTAGTTCACGAACTCGGAGTTCACGGTGAACCATTCGACGCCCTTGGCGTACGCGCCGGCGTCGTCCGCGTAGATCGCGGTGGCGATACGGCCATAGAGCCCGAAGTTGTGCTGGTTCATCCACCGCTCGGGCGAGTAGAGGAACTTATCGACCACGGGGTTCGCGAAGTTGGTGAGCAGGCGCTCGTCGTCCCCGGCACTCCAGACCACGTTGTACCCGTCGTGTGTACCGGGGGTGTCGTCGGCGACCGGCTCGGTGGCGCGGATGATCTCGGCGGCCATGAGGAACTGCGAAAGCGGCTTGCCTGTGTGGATGTGCGCGTCGGGGAAGTACACGAAGCCGTCGGGGTTCATGCTCGCCCAGGTGCGCAGGGCCTGGATCGCGTTCTTGCGGTAGACCTCGTTGCCGGTCATGACCCACATGAGAGATTGGGTGAGTGTGCCGAAGGAGTCGTTGGTCTCCCTGCCCCGCAGGCCCCCGTGGTTGAAGTTAGGGTCGAGCGCGACATCGGGTTGGGCGGCGGACTTCGAGTTTGCCGCCCGGTAGGTCTTGGATGCGGCACCGGTGGCCGTCATGGCCTTGAAGTAGGAGGCCCACGGCTCCTGGCCGGACCGAACCATCGCCTGCGCGTTCCGCAGGTCATCGGCCGACAGGCCCACGCCGGGGTGGACGAATCCGGCGTCGCTGACCGTCTCGTTGATCGCGACCACGTGGTTGGTGAGCAGGGCATCGTACTCGGCGGCCCTCGCTGGGGACGCAATCACGAACATGCCTGCAACGATCGCCAATATGGCGGTCAAGGCAGGCAGCTGTGATCGTTTGCGTTTGCGGGCTTGCGTCATTGCATCTTTCCTTCCCGGAACTTGGCGCGGTGGCGACGGTTGAAGGAGGCCGCATCTCACGCCGAACTAGGATAACGTTATCCTGTATGGGAGGCTAGCGGTCGCAGGACCGAGAATCAAGGGTTCAAAAGATTCTTTAGGCCACCGTCTAGAGTCGGGAGTTGGCATCAGCACGAAAGCAGAGCCCACACAGGGTCGCCAATCATGCCCTTCCCTGGATAACGTTTGCACAAAATCAATGGGGAAGGAGTCCGAACTTGCGCCCTGATAAACCGCCTACGCTGGCGGATGTGGCACGCCTCGCGGGCGTCTCGGTGCCCACGGCCTCCCGTGCGCTTAACGGCGGAGTGCGTGGGGCGGAGAGTGGTTCCCCCGAGCTTCGGCGCCGGGTAGAGGATGCTGCGCGGGCGCTGGGATACTCGGTGAACCCGGCTGCCCAGGCGACCAAGGGTGGGCGTGCACGCAGCGTGGCCTTGCTGGTGGGCAACATCGAGGACTTCGGCTCCGCCACAATCATTTCGGGAGTCATGCACGCCGCTGAGAAGCGTGGCATCTCCGTCGCCGTCCGCACGACGCTGGACGATCCACTCCGCGAGTTGGAACTACTCACAGCCATTAGGGGGGAGCGGCACCGTGCCTTGGTGATCGCCACCGGACGCACGACGGATGAGCATCGTGAACGGGCGCTGGAAGCGCGGCTGCGAACCCTCGCTGAGCACGGTACCCGGGTGGTAATCGTCGGTGACAGCTCCCTGGACTTTCCGTCGGTAACAGTCGACAATCACGAGGCAGCGCGCCTGTTGGCAGATTCCCTGGCCAAGTCCGGCAAGAAGCGCTTCGCAATCCTCTCTGCGCCGCCGATCCAGATCACTTCGAGGGACCGCGTGAAGGGGTTCCTCGAGGGGCTTTCGTCTCACGAAATCTCCGTTGGGCAGGGAGACATCGTCTTTCGCACCTTCTCGCGGGACGGTGGATACGATGCGATCGATCAGCTCGCCAACCGGGTCGCGGAGTTCGACGTCATCGCCGCCATGAGCGACGCGATGGCCGTTGGTGCCATCGCACGGCTCCGCGAACTCGGCCTCGAGTCCCCGCGGGACGTTGAGGTCACGGGCTTCGACCAGATTCCGATGCTGGGGGACGTACTTCCCGGCTTCAGCACGGTGGAGGTGCCGCTCAAAGCATTTGGCGAAGCGGCGCTTTCGTTAGCACTGGACGACGACGATCCCGGCGCGAGCACCCATATCGCCTTGCGCGCGACCCCCATTGTGCACGGCAAACCGGTGCGCCGCGGCTAGCGGACAGGACGGCTCGCGCTGTGCAAAAGCAGGAGCATGCTCTTGTGATTGCAGGAGCCTGTTAGGTGAAATCGCCTGCGTTCTTCCGAAACGCACTGAGGATCCTGATCAGCTGGTCCACATCGTGGTCAGCGAATCCCGACTGGGCGAACACCTCAGAGTTCAGCGCCGCCGTCGCGCTCTTTGCAAGCGTCCGCCCCTCAGAGGTGAGCTCTATCAAGGTGGTCCGGCCGTCAGTAGGGTGGGCGGACCGGACCACCAGGCCGGCGGCCTGCAGGCGGTCGACGGCGTTTGTCACCGACGTCGGATGGACCTGCAGGAGCGCACTTGCTTTGTTCATGGGAAGTGCGCCGCTGCGTGCGAAACTGAGCAGCGCCAGGAGCTCATAGCGGGCAAAGGTCAGGCCAAAGGGTTTGAGGACCGCCTCGATCCGTCCGAGCAGAATCTGCTGGGTGCGCATGATGGCCGTGACGGCCGCCATGGGTGCTGCCACGTTTCCCCAACCGTGGCCTTCCCAGTTGCGCTGGGCGTCCGCGATGGGGTCACGGGGAAGGGGAGTTCCCACCGTTCCTCCTTAGCCTTGCCCTGCCGGGACGTCTGCTCAGCCTAGTGATCCACATCACTGTGCAATATACTAGGACATCCAAGGGTTTGGAAGAGCGAAGGGCCGGGGGACGCGTGCAGCCATCAGGACGTCATGACGGGCCGGCCGCTGACCCGCCGGTAACAGCCGGGATACCTTCCCTTCTGCCCTTTGCTGACGCCGATCTGATGTACATCGCCGAGCTCCTCCCCGCTGCCGAGCATTCCCGGTATCTGGAGGTGAGGGAATTCCTGCAGTCCCGGATCCGCGCTGCATCCATCGACTACTGGAACAGGGAGGAATTCCCTTTCGCACTGGTTGCGGAAATGGGGAAATACGGGTTGGGAGGCCTGCAGACGGACGGCAGCTCCCAGCTGTTTAAGGGCCTGATGTACGTCGAGGTGGCCCGTGCCGACGTGTCGCTCTCGGCGCTGGTGGGGATTCACAACGAGCTCATCGTGGGGATGATCGACCAGCTCGGTTCCACCGAGCAAAAGAGGCAATGGCTGCCGGGACTCACCGCCTTCACCCAGCTGGGCGCCTTTGCCCTGACCGAACCGGATCATGGCTCGGACATCGCAGGCGGACTGGAAACCACTGCGCGGCGGGAAGGGGAGGAGTGGGTGATCAACGGCGCTAAACGATGGATCGGCGCCGGCACCATCGCAGATTTCGCGCTGGTCTGGGCCCGGGACCTGGACGATGGCCAGATCAAGGGCTTCATTGTTGAAACCGACCGCCCAGGCTACTCCGCCACGAAAATCAGCAACAAAATCGGCCTCCGGATCATGCAGAATGCGGACATCACGCTTTCGGAGGTTCGGATCCCAGAGGCCAACCTGCTGCCGGGCGCCACAGACTTTTCAAAGGCCAACAGCCTCCTGCGGGATTCGCGCGCCTGGGTGGGCTGGCAAGGTGCCGGAATCCAGTTGGCTGCGTTCGACGTCGGGCGTTCCTATTCATTGCAACGCAAGCAGTTCGGCAGGGAACTTGCGCGCTTCCAGCTGATTCAGCAGCAGCTGGCCGACATGCTGGGCAATGCCACTGCTTCCCTTGCCCTGATGGTCCAGCTTGCGCGGATCCAGGACGAGGGCAAATTGGAGATGGCCCAGGCTGCAATGGCCAAAGCCACCACCACCCGGCTGGCCCGCTCCACAGTAGCAATGGGGAGATCCATTCTGGGTGGCAACGGCATCAGCAGTGACTATGAAATGGCCAAGTTGTTCGGGGACGCTGAGGTCCTCTACACCTATGAAGGCAGCTACGAAATCAACTCGCTCATTGTGGGGCGGGCCGTCACCGGGAAATCCGCCTTTACCTGATCCTGGCCGGACAGCCGTAGCCAAAGACTGCTGCCCTGCCTGCCCCTACTCATTGTCCGGTCGCGGGTAGGCTCTGCCTATGGACGTTGTGGAGTTCCTGCTCGAACGAATCAAGGAAGACGAGAAGGCCGCGCAAAAACTCCTCGGAGACCGCTCCGTCTCCCAATCCGGGCGATGGTACGAGCACCGGCTGCTGCTCGAATGCGAAGCAAAACGGCGTCTCATCGCCGTCATCGAATCGGCCCGGCAGGCAAGCCTGACCCGCCTTGTAGCGTCAACGCCCGGTGAGACGGTTGGAATGAGCGAAGCAATAGCCTGGACTGCGCTTGCCCTCCACGCCCTTGCCTTTCCCTATTCGGACCACCCTGATTTCCAGGACGGCTGGCGGCTGACGGAATAGGTATCGGGGCTGCTCAGATTACTTCAGCCGGGAAAAATTTGGCCAGGGGTGAAGGGCGCACCGTCCGGCTCAATAGTTCGCAGACGGGGAGCGCAGCCGAAACCAAGGCCTGGCTGTGCTCGTGTTGAGGCCGCGTAAAGAACTCCACCGTTTCGGCGACCTCCACGAGCCGGCCTTTGAACAGCACGGCCACCCTGTCACTCATATAGCGGATGACATCCATGTCATGGCTGATCAGGACGAGGGACAGGCCTTTGTCCCGATGCAAGCGCAGGAGCAGGTTCAGGACCATCCGCTGGGTCAGGGCGTCCAGTGCCGACGTCGCCTCATCACAGATCAGGATTGAGGGTTCCAGGAGAAGCGCCCTCGCAATGGTGAGTCTTTGGAGCTGACCTCCCGAACATTGGCCCGGGAGCCGGTCCAGCAGTTGCGGGTCCAGCCCCACCTCCTCAATGGCCTGAAGGATAAGTGCGGAACGCTCGTCCTTGGTCAGGTCCTTGCGCCGGAGCAACGGGGCCTCCATGCTGGTCTGCAGCCGCATCCGTGGATCAAAAGAATCATGCGGTTCCTGGAACACGAGCTGAACCGGGGAATGCTGACCGGCTCTCCCGGCATCCCGGAGATCAGGATTGTGGAGACCGGGATTTTTGAGATCAAGGCTGATGCTTCCGCTGTCGATCTTTTCCAGGCCGATGATTGACCTGGCCAAGGTGCTCTTCCCTGAACCGGATTGCCCCAGGACGCCCAGGATCTCTCCCTGTCCAAGGCCAAGGGAAATATCAATTAAGGCCGGCCGGTTTCCGCGTTTGTTCGCCCGTTTCTTCGCCGTGAAGTCCTTGCTGACGCGGTCCAGGCTCAGCACCTCACGGCGCTTCTGAGCACTCTGCTCTTGAACCCCGTGGTCCGGAACACCGTGTTCCTGAACCGGCTGGCCCTGCCGCGAGCGGTTCCCTTCCGGGGCAAGGCTTGCAGCCTCCAGCAGGCGCTTGGTGTAGGGGGAGCGGGGGTAATTCAGGACCTCCTGCGCGGGGCCTGATTCAACAATCGTGCCGGCCTCCATCACCAGGACCTTGTCGGCGAACTGCGCCACCGTGCGGATGTTATGGGTGATGTAAAGAATCCCAAGGCCCCGTTCGCGGCGTTCCCGGTCAAGCAGCTCAAGGACCTGGACCTCAAGCATCTTGTCCAGGGCCGAGGTGGGTTCATCCGCCAGCAGGATGTCCGGTGCGCCGGCCAAAGCAAGGGCGGTCATGGCCCGTTGAGCCATTCCACCGGAGAGCTGATGTGCTTTGGCCTCGGCACCCAAATGGGGTTCGTCGAAGCCCACCTCAGCAAGCAGTTCCAGCACTTTAGCGTCGGCGGCTTTTCCCTGCAGTCCGCAATGGCGCCTGAGCGGCTCCTTCAAATGGCTGGCTATTGACTTGCGTGGATTGAACATACGCTTGGGCTGTTGATACAACATCCCGATGCCTCCACCGCGAACGCTGTTCAATACACCCTCATCCGCCGTCGTCAGCTCATGGGAACCGAGGCGGATACTCCCCGATTGGACGCGCACGTGCTGCGGCAACAGCTGAAGGATGGACATGGCCGTCATCGTCTTCCCACAGCCGGACCCGCCAACCAGGGCCACGAATTCGCCCGGATTTACGGACAGGCTGACACCGGCCAGGATTGAACGCGTTCCCTCTGTGCCGGTATGCAGATCTTCTATAACCAGTTGCTCAGTCATCCTTCACCGTCCCGGTGGGAATGAGCAGGCGGCTGCCTGCCATTTGGGAGATACGTTGACCGGTCAGCGTTACGCACAATGCAACAGTGAAGATGGCCAGCCCCGGAGCCAGGATCGCCAGGGGCGCCCTCTCAGAATATGGCTGTGCAGCAGCGAGCATGGAGCCCCAGTCCGATTGTGGCGGCTGGACACCGAGGCCCAGATAAGAAAGAGCGCCGACGCTGATCAGCAGTTGACCGAACCGCAGCGTTGCCTGCCCCAGCAACGGCCCGGCCAGATACGGGAGAATGTGGCGGAAAATAATGAACGACGGCGGACAGCCCACCACCTTGGCTGCCTCCACGAAACCTTCCGCGGAGACGTCATAAGCGAGCGTCCTGGCAAGCCGGGCGAAGGGAGTCCAGCCGGTTATCGTCAGGGCAAGCAGGAGGGAAGGGAAACCCGTGCCCATCGCGGCGACGATGAACAGGGCTATCACCATCTCGGGAAGCGCCAGGAGGACGTCATTGGTGCGGGTGAAGAACTCATCGAACCACCCCCGGCGGCGAGCACTGATCACGCCGATTGCCGTTCCCAGGAGGCAGGTCAGAAGGGTCGCCAACCCCGCTATCGACATGGAGAACCGCCCACCGTCCAGCAGCCGGCTGAATGTATCCCTGCCAAGGTGGTCAGTCCCCAACCAGTTGTTGAGGCTGGGCGGGCTCAGTCGCAGCGCCAGATTCTGCTGTGCAGGGGGATGCGGCATGAGCCAGGGGGAGAAGGTCACGGCCAGGACAATAATGGCCAGAATCACGACGGCGGCCCAGCCTGCTCTTTGTTTCCTAGCCAAGACGTCCACCGAGCCTCGGGTTCAGAAGTTGGTGCACAAAGTCGGCGACTGTTGTTATCAGCACAGCCAGTGCAACGACCACAACAACGCCTCCCTGGGCAAGGGGAATATCACCGTTGAGGACTGCGTCGTAAAGGAGCCTGCCCATGCCGGGAACTGCGAAGATCACTTCAACGATGACCGATCCTCCCAGCAACCCCGCAAACCACACAGCAAATAACGTGGTCAGCGGCAGCAGTCCATTGGGAACAACGTGTCTGAGGACGGCCTGGCGATAACTCAATCCACGGCTTCTGGCAGCGTTGACGTGGTCAGCCGCCAAGGCATCGATCATGCCTGAGCGTGCGGCAGAGGTGAAATAGCTGATCGGCCGCAGGGCCAGGGTGGTAACGGGAAGGACCATGGAGGCCGGACCCGTCCACCCCGCCGAGGGCAGAAGTGCCAAGCGGAGTGCGAAGACCAGGACCAGCAGGGGAGCCAGCCAGTATTCGGGCATGGCGATAAAGGATTGGGTAATCGTGGTGATGATCTTGTCAGTCCGCCCTCCTTCGCGAAGGGCGGCGGAGATCCCCAAGGGCAAGGAGATCAACACTGCTGCGCCAAGGGCCAGGACCACCAGGCTTACTGTCACAGCGAGGGCGGGCAGTACCTGTTCCACCACCGGGGTTCGGCTGATGTGGGACAAGCCCATGTCACCAGTGAAGAAGCGGGTCAGCCAGCGAAAGTACTGCACGGGCAGAGGATCCTGCAGCCCAAGGCTGTTGCTCAAAGCCTGGACTGACGATTCGTCCACCACATCACCTGCAACCCGTGACCGGATAATCTTGCGTACAGGATCGCCGGGGGTCACATACGGCACCATGAAAACCGCGAAGGACGCCACCAGGACGGCGACCACAAGGGCCGCCGTCCGCCTGGCGATAAAGGAGATCATGCGTTTCTGCTACGGTGTCTGGCTCCTATGAGCCGGACCCCGACTTCGCTGTCTCGGCTGTGAGGGCGTACCGGGACAGGGGGTCCTGAACGTACGACTGCACTCCGGTGCGGACGGCGTCGATCGCTTGTTGGTTCACCAGCCATGCGTTGACTGCCTGTGCGTCCAGAATCCTCCCGGCCTCGGCATAGAGGCGGTAGCGCTCTTCCTGGTCGTTGGTCTGGGCCGCCTTGGCGATGGTTTTGTCGTATTCCGGATCGCAGAAATGGCTCAGGTTGTACGTGCCGTCACACGTGTAGTCGGCAGTGAGGAAGCCGATCGGATCAGCGATGTCGATGAGGCGGTTGCGCTGGCTGAGTGCCATGTCGTAGTTGCCTGCCAGCAGGAGCGGGTCCACTGCCGCGGACTCTTTCGTCTGGATGCTGACGGGGATACCGATGTTCTTGAGGTTTTCCTGGATCACGGTTGCAACGTCCGCGAACTCCGGGCGCTCCGCGATTGCGAGGATCTCCAAGGGTCGATCCGCTGTGTAACCGGCTGATGCCAGCAGGGACTTGGCCTCCTCGAGATTCTGGCGGGGAGAGGCGACGCCGGCTGGTGCCCAGGGCTCGGAGGGAGCGAAGGGGCCGGTGGACGGCAGCGCTCCGCCTTCGTAGACACTGGCCGCCAGCGAATCCAGATCGAGCGCAGTGCGGATGGCCTTCCGGAAGTTGAGGTTGTTGAACGGCGCACGGCCGTTGTTCATGTAAAGCGTGGCAGTCCGCGGGGAGTCTGCCTTCAGAATGCCAACACCGGGGGCTGTTTCCAGCGTGGCCAGGCTGGAAACAGGGACAGAAAGAGCCACATCGGCTTCACCGGTCTGAACCTGGGCGGCTCGGGTGGCGCCATTGGTGATGAAGCGTATTTCGGCACCGGCCAGCTTGACCGGTCCTCCCCAGTAATCCTCATTGCGGTCCAGTGTCAGGGACTGTTTGGTTACTTCGGAGACAGGTTTGAAGGGGCCCGTGCAGTGTCCGAAGGGATTGATGGTGTCCTTGGCATAAGCGGCCGGAGCAAGGATGCCGGTGTTCACGCTGGCCAACCGATAGGGGATCAGAGAACTTTCAGTGGGGGTCGTAACGCGAACGGTGTGTGCGTCCAGCGCTTTGATTTCACTGACCATCTTGGGATTGAAGGCGCGGGCGGGCACCTGAGCCTTGAGTACGTGCTGGAGCGAAGCCGTCACGGCTTCCGGTGTCAAAGCCGTGCCATCCTGGAATTTCACGTCATCCCGCAGCGTGAAATCCCATTCCAGCGGCGAGACTTGCTTCCACTCGGTGGCGAGGGAGGGAACGATTTTTCCCTGCGCTTGGTCGTACTTCGTGAGGGTTTCAAGGCACCCGGCCAAGGAAAGGATGTACGCGGAATCCGTCTCCAGCTCCCAGCCGGCCACCGGCGCGCGGAAGTTGTCCACCACAATGCGCTGGTTCGTATCTACAGGCTGCGCTGAAGAGTTGTTCTCGGGCGTGAAACCACAGGCGGAAAGCGCGAGGACTGCTGCCGCGCCTGTTGCCACCATTGACGGGACAGGAAAACGCACAAAACCACCTTCATAGGATTCTCAAGACACTTCTGGAACGAAGGGCCGCCTACTGAGGGTAGCCTTACCTATCGTAGTTGTCGATTTGGTATGGGTAATAAAGGTGCTTTCACTCTTCGTGGAGGTGCGATTTTGGTCACTTCCAGCGGTGGTCGACGGCCTGCAGCGGGCATATAGTAAGCATACTGACGAAATGGATTTGCATTCGTCGTGGCCCGTTCTAGTCGAAGGAGACGCTGTGAGCACGAAGGTTGAGAAGCGCATTCTGGTCAACGTTCCGGTAAGCACCGCTTATAACCAGTGGACCCAGTTTGAGGATTTCCCCCGGTTCATGGGAGGCGTTAAGAGCGTGACCCAGCTAAGCGACGACCGTCTCGAGTGGGTGGCGGAAATCGCAGGCGTCCGGCGGCGCTGGGAAGCAAAAATCCTGGAGCAGGAACCGGACCGCAAAGTGGCGTGGGCTGCCACCGAAGGAGCAACCAATGCCGGGGCAGTGATGTTTGAAGACGTGGGCGGAGGGCAGACCTCCATCCAGCTGACCTTGGAGTACGAGCCCGAGGGCCTTGTCGAAAAGGTCGGTGACAAACTAAATGTGGTTGAAAACCAGGCCGAGGCCGATTTGAAGAGGTTTAAGGAATTCATTGAGGCCGAAGGATATGCCAGCGGGGCCTGGCGTGGCTCGGTCAATGAAGGTGCCACAGTTGGCACTCCTGGCGTTGAAGATGCCGCCGGATCACGCGGCGACTCCGGAAAGGCAGGAATATCCGGAAAGGTTGCTGCCGGAGTCGGGGTAGCTGCAGCGGCTGCGGCGGGAGTTGCTGCTGCAACGCAAGGCAAGGAAAAGGGGATGGAGGAGGACGTCACCCGGGTTGACGCTTCCCGGACGGATGCGCCCCCTGCAACCGGGGCATCCATGGCGGGCAGCTCCGGGATGGACACAGGAACGGCGGGTGCAATGGCTGATGCCTCTTCGGATCCATCAGCGGAACGGATTTCCCGTCCATTCGACCAGACCGGCGGCTTGGCGGACACGCTGGGAGAATCGGACGAAATGGCAGGGAGTGAGGCGAGGAGTGCAGCCGACCGCGAGAATGAAGACGGCGACGACGGTACTGTTCCTCCCATTGTGCCGCCGGCCCCAACCCGCTACTGAGGACGCCTCTATAGAGCGGTTTGGTCCTGAGGTTCCGCTGCGACGACGATCGACCTTTGCTCCTTGCCGTTGGACAGGACAAAGGCGGCTATTGCCCGGGCAATTTTCTGTCCTCCGTGGACTGAGGGCTCAATGGGGTTGGCATAGTCCCGATCCTCGTTGCAAATCAGCCTGAGGTCGATGACGGAGACGCCGCGCTGAAACGCAGCCCTTGTGATGGAGTCGTTGAACAGGGCCAAGGCGGTTCTGATGATTCTTTGGCCGGGGGCGGACGGAGGAGTGTCGTAGATAGTGCCCACCGCCGTGGGCAGGCCCTTCACCGCTATGGCCCCGATCATCGCGTCATAGTCGGCAGCGAACCGGTCTTGTGCCTTGCCCAGGATGAGGAGGGCGTCGGTGACAGTTCCGGCGTCCTCCTCGAGCAAGGGGGCGAAGCCCAGCGCGTCATTCCCGCCCACGCTCACCACAAGATGGGTGGTGTCCGGTGGCAGGAGACGAAGCTGCCGGACGACGTCGGCGATTCTGTCCCCGTCCACGGCCAGGAGCGTGCAACTCCAGTCCCCAGGCAGTTCCTGCCGAAGTTGCTGCGCAACGTCCGGTCCGCCGTCGACATACGCCTGATTATCGAAGATTGAATCCCCCAGCAGGACCACATGGCCGGATGATGCTCCCTGCTGCTGTACCGGCATGGCTGCCTCCCTTTCCGCGTTTTCTATTTTCTTGTTCGTAATGGAACCCAGGCCGGCGAGCACCGCAACCGTCAGCAGGCCCATGGTGACGAACACGGCCTGGAACCCAAAGTATTCTGCGATCACCCCACCGGCCGCAGCTCCGAGTGGCAAGGTTCCCCAGGCGAGCAACCGGTTGCTGCTGTTAATGCGCCCGAGCAGATGATCCGGGGTAATGCGTTGCCGAAGGGAGACCGCGATGACGTTCCACAGCGCAATGGCCACACCACCCGCGAAGAAGCCCGCCCCGATGAGCAACGGATTGGCGCTGAAAATGAGAACGGCGTAAATCAAGGTACTTCCAGTCAAGGCCACGGCCAATGACAGGAACCGCCCGAGCCGTTTCTCCACCCAGGCAGCGGCGAGGGAACCGACCAGCATGCCGGCAGCTACGGAGGTGAGGAGTAAGGCGTAGCCCGGTTCCGACAGTTGCAGGGAGGACCCCGGTCCCACGGCGTGAAGCACCAGGATGGTGAAAGTGGCGCTGGAGGCGAAGTTGAAGACGCCCACCATAATGGCGAAGGTCCGCAGAATCTGGTTGCGCCAGAGGAATCGCAGGCCTTCGGCGATGTCGGAACGGAGGGTGGAACCACTGTTGTGGTTCACGCGGAAGCTGCCACACACCAGCAGCAAAAGGCCCACTGCCACCACCCAGAGGGCAGCAGGTGCCGCCAAGGATACCGCTGCTCCGGCGGCGACGAGGAGCCCGCCCAGAGGTGGCCCGATGAACTGGTTGGCTGTCAGCTCTGCCGCATGAAGCCGGGCGTTCGCACGCGATAACAGCTGGCGTCCCACCACTTGGGGCAGGATCGATTGCGCCGAGGTGTCGTACAGGGTCTCCGCTGTCCCGATCCCGAACGCGACGACGTACAGCGCCCAGATCGACCCAAGGTCCAGAAGAAAAAGGAGCGCCAGGATCAGCAGGAGGGTTGCCCTGAAGGTGTTGGCAACGAACATAGCCCGACGACGGTCAACGCGATCAACGACGGCCCCCGCCAGCAAGGCAAAAAGCAGCCACGGTGAGGTCAACGCGACCCCCAACCCTGCAATGAGCACTGGAGAATCAGTGACGCCAACGGCGATAAGGGGCAAAGCTATCTTGGCCATGCCGTCAGCCAGGTTGGAGAAGCTGGACGAGCCCCAAAGCCACCAGAAGCTGGAGCCGAGCCCGGCGCCTGGCTTTACGACGGTGTCGCCCGCTTCATTCTCAACAACTTCATCGGGTTCAACGCCGCTGGCCATGAGTCGAGGATGGCACAGCAACGGAGGCTGGAACAGTCACGGAGGCAGCGGGAAGAGTCAGAGACGCGTCCGCTGCGAGGGGTCGCAAACCTGGAGTGGGCCTTGGCTGCCCTTCACCCCATCGGGGAAAATAGAAGGAGCTATTGACCAGCCGGGGCGGAGGCAGGCGATGAATGACTGGGCCACAGAGCATAACGAGCGGCGACTCGAGCGCGCAGCCGAACTCAGGGCCGCCCAAACCTCCAACAGGGCTCCCCACGAGGAAGCCGAGCCCGGTGCTGCAGCCGCTGATGTCGACGCACGCCAGAGCAGGCGAAAAATCAGTGACGCTCAACGGGCGGACTACCTGATCAGGGATGCCATGGCCAGGGGCGAGTTTGACAACCTCAAATATGCCGGCAAACCGATCCCTGGCCTGGGTGAGAACACTGATCCCGATTGGTGGATCAAGGGCCTGATCAGGCGTGAGAACCTCACCGGCCTGGGACCACCTGCAATCCTGCTTCGCAAGGAAGACGCGGAACTGGACTCGGTGCTCGATGGCCGATACTCCGAACAGCAGGTCCGCGAAGCGGTGGAAAGCTTTAACAAACGTGTGGTTGAGGCCCGCCGGCAGCTCCAGGGAGGCCCTCCGGTGATAACCAGAACCCGGGACGTTGACCATGAGGTGGATCGTTGGCGCCAACGCCGGGCCGCCGCCGCGGCTGCGCGCCCTCCTGAGGCTGAACCGGAAGCCGGCCGGCCGTGGTGGAGACGGCTTTGGTCGATGCGAGGCCCCAGTTGACCCTCTTTGCGCCAAACGAAGGGCCGACACGCCGCTGGTTCGGCGCGTCGGCCCTTGTTCCTGGAGCAAGAAGGTCAGGACGGCCAGGTCTGCTACACAGCCTCCAGCACGCTGACGTAGTTGGCTATGCCTACCCCGCCCATGTTCTGCACCGCGGCGCGACGCGGATTGGCCAGTTGCATGGCGCCTGCCGTGCCGGTGAGCTGCATGGCGGCGACGACGTGCTGCGACACACCGGTGGCCCCAACCGGATGGCCCTTGGCCTTGAGTCCGCCGGAGATGTTGATGGGCAGTTTCCCATCCTTGAACACCCAGCCTTCCTCCAGGGCGCGAACGCCCTGACCCGGCTCCGTCAGCCCCATGGCTTCGTACATGAGCAGCTCGGCAATCGTGAAGCAGTCATGAACCTCGGCAAAGTCCAGGTCCGTTAGCCCGACGCCTGCCATGGCCAGTGCCCGCTGCCAGGAGGCACGGGTTGCGGCGAATGCTGTCGGATCCCGGCGTTCGGCCGGCATGAAGTCGTTCGCGTGGCCGAAGCCCGCAAGGCGGACCGGTGCGGTGGCTGTGCCCCGTGGCGCTGTGGCAGTGGAAAGGACGACGGCGGCGGCGCCGTCGGAGACGGGGGAGCAGTCGGTACGGCGCAATGGGTCGGCCACCATCGGGTTCTTGTCCGAGACGGTCCGGCAGAATTCCTCGCCGAGGTCCTTACGAAGCTGGGCGTATGGGTTGTCAACGCCGTTCCTGTGGTTCTTGGCCGCGATGGTGCCCAGGACGTCGCCCAGATTCCCGGATGAGCCGTAGCCGCGTTCTCCAAAGCGCTTGTCGTAATGTTTTGCCACGTCCGCGAAGAGGCCCGTGAAGCCAGTGGTGGAGGGTTTGCCTGCCATGTCGTAATCCGCGCCCAGTAAACCGGCACCGACGATGTCCGCGCCGGCGTGGGTCATCTTTTCCGCGCCGATCACCAGAACGGTTTTGGCTGTTCCTGCCAGCAGCGCCTTAGCCCCCTGTTGAAGCGCGGCCGAACCTGAGGCGCAGGCGTTCTCCACCCGCGTCGCAGGAACGTGCGCGAGCTCTTCCGAAACCTGAAGGGCCAGGGAAGATGGAAAGGCCAAGGGCATCATTCCGGAGTTGAACTGTCCCAGGTAGATCTCGTCGATCTGGCCGGGCTCGATGCCTGCATTCTCAATCGCTTCGGTGGAAACCTGGACGATGAGTGACTCCAGGGTGTCATCGGTCAGTTTCCCGAAGCGGCTGTGGCCCCATCCCGTCAGCAGGATGTCCTTACCGAATTGTTCTTTCAGGCTCATGCTGCTGCTCCTTCAGTCTCGAGGGCCACCGTGAATTCGGCACCGGTCTTTTCGCGGATCTCGTGCTCGGTCACACCGGGAGCGAGGCGGGCGAGCGTGAGTTTCCGCCCGCCGTCGTTCTTCATAAGGTCAAACACCGCGAGGTCGCTGATGATCCGGTCAACCACGCCCAGCCCCGTCAGCGGCAGGGTGCAGTCGGAAACGATTTTTGGGGTGCCGTCCTTGGCAACATGCTCGGTAAGAACCACTACGCGCGGCGTGCCGGCCACGAGGTCCATGGCACCGCCCATGCCCTTGACCATCTTTCCGGGGATGGTCCAGTTGGCGAGGTCGCCGCTGCCAGAGACCTGCATAGCCCCGAGGATTGCCACCTTGACGTGCCCGCCGCGGATCATGCCGAACGATGTGGCGGAATCAAAAATGCTGCCGCCCGGGAGGACCGTCACTGT
Source organism: Arthrobacter rhizosphaerae (assembly GCF_023062595.1). Classification (GTDB taxonomy): domain Bacteria; phylum Actinomycetota; class Actinomycetes; order Actinomycetales; family Micrococcaceae; genus Arthrobacter; species Arthrobacter rhizosphaerae. The sequence continues at coordinate 9,051 of NZ_JALLAN010000019.1, read as the reverse complement.
TTGTTTGCCTGCATTGATGAGGTCTGCATCCTCCTCACCCTCATAGGGGAAGGGGCCCATGCCGAGCAGTCCGTTCTCACTCTGCAGGACCACGCGGACGCCGTCGGGAAGGTTGTTGGCCACGAGGGTTGGAATCCCGATGCCGAGGTTGACGTAGTCGCCGTCGCTTAGTTCTTCGGCTGCTATGGCAGCCATTTCATCCCTGGTCCAGGCCACGGGTTTCTCCTTTGAAGTCGGAAGCGGATCAGGCGGGGACGAGCCCGTTACGATGCCGGACAGTCCGCTGTTCGATGTCCTTGATCCGGCCGCTGGACTGGACCAGATGCTGGACATAGACACCGGGGGTCACGATGTGATTGGGATCAAGCATCCCGGGTTCAACGATCACCTCTGCCTCGGCGACAGTGGCTGTTCCGGCGGTTGCCACCACCGGGTTGAAATTCCGGGCGGTGAAGCGGTAGATGAGGTTTCCGTCGGTGTCTGCGGTGTGTGCATGGACGAGGGCGACGTCGGCCCTGATGGCGCGCTCCTGCACATACGTTTCGCCGTCGAACTCTGCCAGCGGTTTGCCTTCGGCAACCAGTGTTCCGACGCCGGTCTTGGTGTAAAACGCTGGGATGCCGGCACCGCCTGCCCGGAGCCGCTCGGCCAGAGTGCCTTGGGGCGTGAACTCCACTTCAAGGAGACCGGCCAGGTATTGCTCGGCGAACAGCTTGTTTTCACCAACGTAGGAGGCGATGACTTTGCGGACCTGCCCGGCCTCGATGAGTATGCCGAGCCCTTTCCCGTCAACGCCCATGTTGTTGGACACCACGGTCAGGTCCCGGACCTGTGAATCGCGCACCGCTTCAATGAGGTCCGCGGGGATGCCGCTCAGGCCGAAGCCGCCCACGGCCAAGGTCATGCCGTCCTGCAGCAGGTCCTGCAGTGCATCCGCCGCATTGGATCGAACCTTTGACATCGCATCTCCTCATTGAGTGGTGTATCCCGCTCTCCACGTTGTGGACTGGGAGTCCTGACATCGCAGCCTAGGGTGGCTGGAAGTCGCCTGTCAAGGAAAACTGTTGGCCTAGAACTCGCGTGATTACAGTGTGGACGGTACTTTGAAGACTATCCATATTGTGGATACTTTGACGGAAAAAGCGAGGATCGATGACGTCAGTACCAGTTCAAGGGGCGCAGGTAGTGAGCAGGGTGGCAGCTCTCCTGCGCATTGTCGCGAGGAAGCCCGAAGGGATACCGCTGGTCGGCGTCGTCCGGGAATCAGGGCTGACCCGTCCCACAGTTCACCGGCTGCTGACGTCCCTTGCTTCCGAGGGGCTGCTGGATCAGGATGCCGGGACGGGCAAATGGGTGCTGGGGCCGGAGATTCTGCTGATGTCCTCCGTGGCCTCCGCCCGGTTCCCGTTGGAGGAGGTGGCCCGCCCCAGCCTGCGGAGGCTGGCCGAGGAAACCGGGGAGAGCGCGTTTTTCTCGATCCGGCGTGGTTTGGAAACGGTGTGTGTGCTCCGGGAAGAGGGCAGCTTTCCGATCCGTTCATTCGTACTCCATGAGGGCGTCCGCTTCCCCCTTGGTGTCGCCTCAGCCGGCACGGCCATCATGGCGTTCCTGCCCGAAGCGGAACAAGAGGAGCTGCTGGCTCGCTGGGATAGCCACGCCGGAACGTTCGCCAAGGGGCATCCGGCAGATGTGGTGAGGGAGAACCTCAAGCGGACGCGCCAGACCGGTTACGCAGTGAATCCCGGGCTTGTGCTGGAGGGCAGTTGGGGGATGGGGGCGGCAGTGTTCGACGCCAAGGGCCGCCCCACATGTGCCTTATCGCTAACCGGTATCGAGCCGCGGTTCCGCGAAGACAGGCAGGAATTCCTGGGCAGGTTGTTGATGGAGGAGGCGCACCGGATCACGATGGCACTGCGCTCAGCTGAAAGGTAGGCCGGAACCCTATTTCCACCAGGTATCGAAGATGGTGACAGGAACTGTGCGCTTGTGCCTGGTCCGCAAGTACTTCTCCTCGATCAGCATCGCCACGCCCTCGGACACCTCACGGCCTTCGAGGTAGTCGTCAATCTGGTCATAGGTGACGCCGAGTTCATCCTCGTCAGTGCGGCCGGGCCTGCCGTCAAGAAGATCAGCCGTAGGCACCTTCTCCCAGACCCGGGCGGGGGCGCCAAGCTCGCCGAGCAGGGCACGGTTTTGCCGCTTGTTCAGGCCGAACAGCGGCAGGACGTCAGCGCCGCCGTCGCCGTACTTGGTAAAGAACCCGGTGACAGACTCCGCACCATGGTCCGTGCCGACCACGAGGTAATTGAATTCACCGGCCAGGGCGTACTGAGCGGTCATACGGGCGCGGGCTTTGGTGTTGCCCTTGTGGAAGTCGGAGATGGGGGAGCCGGTGCTTTTTTCGAACTCGTCCTCGATGCCGTTGACGGCGGCCGAAACGTTAAAGGTTCTTTCGCTCTTGGCCTGGATGAACTCCAGGGCAGCCTGGGCATCCTCTTCGTCATGCTGGACACCATAAGGCAGGCGGACGGCAATAAAGTCGGCGTCCACTCCTTCTGCGTTGAGTTCCTCCACCGCAAGCTGGGTGAGCCTGCCGGCGAGGGAGGAATCGATGCCTCCGGAGATCCCCAGAACGAAGCCCTTGGTGCGGGTGGCCTTCAAGTACTCCTTCAGGAAAGTGACGCGTTTACGCACCTCCCCTGCGGGATCGATCTGGGGCTGCACGCCCATTTCTTCAATGATCTTGGCCTGGAGTTCGCGCATGTGTCCCAGCCTAGTCAGGAGTGTCAACTACCCTCAACTGCGACGTCGCCGTTCAACACTGGTGGGTCTTTCCAGGGCAGGGGCACCTATGCGCAGCCACTAAACTGGAACCCATGACTTCCACCCCTGACTTTGCAGCTGACGCTTCCGCTGCCCGCGCCCGCCTGCTGGAACTGATCAAGGAACTCGCCGTAGTCCGCGGCAAGGTGATCCTCTCCAGCGGTGCCGAGGCGGATTACTACATTGACCTTCGGCGCATCACATTGCATCACGAAGCGTCCAGGCTGGTGGGTCAGGTCATGCTTTCCCTCGTTGACGACGTCGGAATCGACTTTGAGTGCGCGGGTGGGCTCACGATGGGGGCAGATCCCGTAGGTACGGCAGTGATGCATGCGGCTTCGGATGCCGGCCGTACGGTCGATGCATTTGTGGTCCGGAAAGCACAGAAGTCCTACGGAATGGGGCGCCAGGTCGAAGGCCCCTCAGTTGAAGGCCGCAAGGTTCTTGTACTGGAGGACACGTCCACTACCGGAGGCTCAGCCCTGACCGCGGTGGAGGGTGTCCGGAAAGCCGGCGGCAATGTGGTGGCCGTAGCCGTCATCGTGGACCGGGATACCGGCGCCAAAGAGAAGATTGAAGCCGAAACAGGAGTCCCGTACCTCTTCGCCTTCGGTAAGGATGAACTCGGCCTGAGCTAGCGCTTTCGTGTGGACGGCACTGCGGCAGTGACCTATCATTTGCCTATTCACACATCAGTACCTGCCTATGGAGAACCGTGCCATGCTCCCGCCAGAACAGTCCTTGACCACCGTTGACCAGATCCAGAACCTTATTCTGGAGAGCGCTGACTTCGAGGATTTCCTGAACGAACTGGCACGGTTTTCCGCTCACCAAATGGCGGGCGACGGCGACGACGCACTCTGCGGAATCACCCTCCTGCGCGACCGTAAGGCCGCAACCATAGGCTGGAGCAGTGACTCAGCCCGTGAGGTGGACGAGATCCAGTACTCGCTGTCCCAAGGGCCGTGCCTGACGGCTGCGGAGGAAGAACGGGAAGTCCACGTTCCGGATCTGTTTGAAGAGGACCGGTGGGGCCCTGACTACGCGAGCGCCGTAGCTGCTCATGGTCTGCGCTCCGTGTTGTCCCTCCCCTTCCATCTTCAGGGTGATGCCAAGGCGGCCCTGAATTTGTACTCGGACGCACCCAACAAGTTCGATGAAAAGGCCGCAGCGAAGGCGCGCGGCTACACCCGGGAGATTTCCCAGGCCCTCCGGCTCGCCGTGCGTTTCTCCCTCCATGCGGACAGTGCCACCAACCTTCGCGCCACTTTGGAGTCACGCACCACCATCGACATCGCCATAGGAATCGTCATGGCCCAGAACCGCTGCAGCCAGGATGCGGCAGCCAGGATCCTTACCGATGCCTCGAGCAACAGCAACGTCAAATTACGGGATATCGCCAAGTCGCTCGTGGAATCTGTAGGCGGCGCGGCAACGCGAACCCACTTCCAGGAGCCCGAAAAAAGCCAGGCGGGCTGACGGCGCTTTGAACCCTGCCGGGCTTGTCGTAACCCTTCAGCCGGGATAAGCTGACCAAGGTTGAGCCGTCGGCCATAGAAATCCATTTTTGGAGTACCTATGGACCGCAAGCTGCAAGCCTTCGTTAAACTCGACGTCGTTTCTGACGTTGTCCGGATTGACGTCCGGGGTAACCTCACACAGGATTCCCGGCCAGCATTGGTGCACGTCATCCGTAGAATCCGCCGCATGGGCATCAAGTCACACATTCGTGTTGACCTTTTTCGCGCCCTGCACGTTGAATCCGCCGCGCTCGCAGGCCTCCGCAACGACCTCAACGCCATTGATGGCGGCGCTACTGGTGTGTCCCTCGAATTGATCCAGCGTGGACCGGGTTCCCATCACGACACGAACGATGACGTGCAGGCGCTCGAAATTACAGGAGAATTCTTGGCTTCCATCGATCCCTCAGGTTCCCATCCGCTCGATAAGTACTCGGATGACGAACTGCTCGCTGCCAGTGATTCCTTGTTCGGCATGCTGGACGATCCCGCTGCTGTGACCGGATCCGAGCTGCTGGCGCAGTACGAAGCGATCGGTATCGAGCTTGAACGGCGCGAAAGCACCACCTCCGAGGGAGAACCCCGAGGTAAATCCGTCGTCGAGTAGTTCGTGGTTCCGGGGTTCCGCCGCCCCCGCCCCCGGGGAATTGCACCAGACAGGCCACGTGTGGATACGGTAGGAGTATGCCGCGTGTGGAGGATGTGGACCCGAATAGTGGCCCCAGCCCTGACGGGGTCCGCTTACTCCGGTACGCCGCCGAACTCAAAACCTTCTCGCGTCGAAGCTTCTTTATTGGCGCCGGAGCATCCTCGGTCCTCGCCGCTGACATGTTGTTCACCCGCCGTGTGCAACGGGAACGCCAAGTCAACAAAATCCTCACTGTAAACGACGACTTTGCCGAGAAGTACTTTCCGAACTCGAGCTGGATCCTGTTCCCGGGCTACAAAACCAGCTGGGAGGAGGCGCAGTGGATCCTCAACTCGCTCAGGGGTGCCTTGCGCGAACGAGGCCAGCTCGCCGCCGTCGGATATTCCAACGAAGGCCTGGACATCGATCAGGTGGTCATCGCCATCATTGAACATGTCAGGGCAAAGCAGCTGACAAAGCTCTACTTCTACGGCCATAGCTTTGGCGGCATGGTGGCCACCCAGGTGGCGGCAAGGCTGCTGGAACTTCATGGGGTCGAGGTGGAACTGATTCTGTTGGACTCGAGCCCTTACAGCAAATACGACGTCCTGGACCAGAGCTGGTTCGAAGGAGTGGTGGTGCTGTACGAGAGCGGCTTCCGGGTCCCAACGGTGCTGCGCGGAGGATATGAGCTCGGCGAACGGATCGTGCACAAGGATGAGCGCACGTGGCGCCAGATCATGGACCAGACGCTAGAGCAACTGTCACCGCTGGCGCCGTCGAGCATCCTGATCCAGTCCGAATCCGCCTACATCTACCACTATGACGCCACCCGCTTTGTGGACAAGCTCGGTAAGGCGCGCATGGCTTTCATCGGAAACCCGCGGGACAAGACCGTCAACTATGAAACAGCCCGCAGGTCCTGGTCACGCACGTATTCCCGGTACATGACGTCCAACGAACTGCTGACGGAGGGCGCAGTGCCGGCCCACGCCAGCCCGCAATGGAATCCCTCCCTGTACAGCCGTGTGGTGGCAGACATCGAGGATCAGCTTTTCCCCCTGCCCGGCGGCGGCGGGCGCGTCACGGCGTTCTAACGCTCCCACCAGCCAGCCACGCGCCGGTCAGATCTGGTTTTTCAGGTCAGCGACGGAGTCCAGAATCTGGTTGGGGCGGAAGGGGTAGGCTGCAATGTCCTGCCTCTGGGTGATTCCGCTCAGCACCAGCACGGTGTGCAACCCGGCCTCCATGCCGGCAATGATGTCGGTGTCCATCCTGTCGCCGATCATCGCGGTGGTTTCGGAATGGGCGTCGATCTGGTTCATGGCAGAGCGGAACATCATCGGGTTTGGCTTTCCCACGATGTAGGGTTCCCGGCCGGTTGCCTTGGTAATCAGGGCGGCAATGGCTCCGGTGGCAGGCATCGGGCCGTCCTTGGACGGCCCCGTGGCGTCGGGGTTGGTCGCAATGAACCTGGCCCCGGCAAGAATCAGGCGGATCGCCATGGTGATGGCTTCGAACGAGTAGGTCCGGGTTTCGCCGAGCACCACAAAGTCCGGGTTTTGGTCGGTGAGGATAAAACCCGCCTCATGCAGCGCCGTCGTGAGTCCTGCCTCACCGATGGTGTATGCGCGGTTCCCGGAGTCCGATCCGTGAACCTGATCCTTCAGGAATTGGGCCGTGGCCAGCGCCGAAGTCCAGATGTTCTCCTCCGGAATCTCGAGCCCTGAGGACCGGAGCCGGGCCGCGAGGTCGCGGGGAGTGAAGATGGAGTTGTTGGTGAGGACAAGGAATCGCTTGGACGTATCCACCCAGCGCTGGATGAGCTCGGCAGCGCCTGGGATGGGTTGGTTTTCATGGACCAGCACGCCGTCCATGTCTGTCAGCCAGCATTCAATTTCCTGGTTGTTCCGATACACCGCAGCCGATGCACGCACTTTGTCTGACTCTGCCATGGGGACCTCCGGCACTCGTTGGGGGAGACGCTGTTTTCGGACCCAGTCTTTCATTCTTCGGGTAGCCGAACATCCGGCGCCGGATCATGACGGAGCAGGCCATGCCGCTCAGTCGACTAGGCTCGTAGCTGGCATCAGTGCCAGTGGCCGCGGATCGGGGGATGTCTGCGGTGGCTTGTTGTCCGGCCCGCGCCGGGAGGTCCCCGCAGCCGGACATCGCCTGGCATCCGGAAACCGCAGGATGCCAGCAAGCACCTGAAAGGGCTCGCAATGAGCAACAGCCACGGCGCACCGCCGCCACCCGGAGATTCAGACCCAGTGCAGCAGTACGGGCAGCAGCAGTACCCGCCGCCCAACTTCCCGACGCAGCACCTCCCCGCCCAGGACTTTCCTACGCAGAACTTTCCTGTGCAGCCGCACCAACAGCAGCCGCAGCAACAGCCGCCGCAGCAGCCGCACAACAATAAGAACCTGATCATTGTGCTGGGCGCCGTCGCTGCCGCGGTGATCGTTGCGCTGATCGCTGTGTTCGTTTGGGTCATTCCGGGATTCAGCCAGCCGCAAGCGCAGGACAATCCTGTGCCGCTGGCCTCGACGTCCGGAACGGCGTCGCCAGAGCCGGCGGACGAGACCAGCAGTCCCCAAGGATCCCCCGCACCGTCTGAAAACTCCGCTGACCAAATGCCTGCCGGATCTGTACCGCTCCCCGGGGGATGGGATCAACTGCAGGGCCCCGCCAACATTCCAGCAGCCGACGACACGCTGTTCACCCGGTTTGTCACTGGAGAATCCTCCTTCGCCTACCTGGCTTCGTGGAGCAGTGACGGCACGTTCGGGATCACCAAGGACCCCGTCTCCGGAACCCCGATGCAGCAAAAGGCGGAAGGCACAGAAGAGCGCGACGGTGACGGCATCTCCACGGCCTTCGCTTTCTTCGCCGAAGCGGAGGAGGGCAAGTTCGGAAAGGAGCCGGCAAAGGTCCAGGCAGCCATCAAGGAGATTGAGGCAAAGCTCAAGGCCATCCCCGCGGGGGACCTGCCGCAACATCTTGTCGGCCACAAGTGCGCCTCGGATTTTGTGTCGTCGACGCCGGAAATCCGGGAGTTCCGCCGCTCTGAGGCCGTCGTGGTGGAATTTACTTGCACCAACGCCGGAGGTGACGCCATCCAGGCGGTCAACCTGTTCACAGTGACTCCGTGGGGCACCCCGCAGATGGTGGGCGTGAGCGGCCACGAGAGCTACTGGAGCGCCAACCCGGAGTTGCTGGAGAAGATCGGCAACTCCTACCGTGCCAACCGCTGGAAGCTGGCCGGCTAGCGTTCATTGGATCCGTCCGGACGCAGGCACGGCGCAGGATGGCGGGGCGGACGCGGCTAGAGTTGAGGGGTGATTGACCACCCCCAGACCCCTACGCTGCCCGTCCCCCCGTCCGAGGAGGAGCCGGAGCCCAAGCCCGAGGTCGGCGTCGGCCCCTGGGAAGGCGAACTGCCCGAAGGGGACCACTGGGATCCGGACCTCCTCGCCGACGGCGACCGCCGGAATGTCGTGGACAAGTACCGCTACTGGAAACATGAAGCGATCGTTGCTGACCTGGATTCCAAGCGCCACGAATTCCATGTGGCTATTGAGAACTGGCAGCATGACCTCAACATCGGCACTGTTGTGCGCACGGCCAATGCGTTCCTCGCCAAGGAGGTCCACATCATCGGCCGACGCCGGTGGAACCGCCGTGGCGCCATGGTCACCGACCGCTACCAGCATGTCCGCTATCACCCCACAGTTGACGACTTCGTGGCCTGGGCGCAGGCGGAGGGCCTGGCGATCATCGGAATAGACATCTTCCCCGATTCCGTGCCGCTGGAGACTTATGAGCTGCCCAGGAACTGTGTGCTGGTCTTCGGCCAGGAAGGGCCAGGCCTCACTCCTGAGGTCCACGCGGCCGCAGAGGCCACGTTGTCCATTGAACAGTTCGGCTCCACCCGTTCCATCAATGCAGGATCGGCAGCAGCTGTGGCGATGCATGCGTGGATTCGCCGCCACGTCTTCAACCAGCACCCCTAGCCCACCCCACACCCAACCCCCCCCGCCACCACACGCCCCCCCACCCCCCCCACACCCCGATAGC
>NZ_JALLAN010000018.1 GCF_023062595.1 Arthrobacter rhizosphaerae | reverse complement strand
GTCCGGTCACCTTCCTTGGGAAGGTGACCGGACGCCGTCGTACTTTAACTCGTTGTTCCTATCCGCCGCCCAGGAGCTCGTCCAATTGCTCGTAGCCCGCGGCGATTCCTGATTCCATACCGTCTGAGAGGTACTTTTCGCGGGCCTCCACGCTGGGGTATACGGAGCGGCCGGTGAGCCTGGAACGCCCGTCCGGCAGATCCCCGAAGGTAGCGAACTCCAGCGTGACCACATCCGGATACCCCTCATATTCGAAGGTCTGCAGCACGAACTCATTGGCGCGGACGGAGTGGAAGACCCCGTGGAATGCATGCTGGCGCCCGTCTCCGCCCTCCTGGATAAACCGGTAACTTCCCCCCGGCCGGCAGTCGAACCGGTCAATCGTCGTTGTCAGCTCCTGAGGCCCGATCCACTGCCGGAACAGCTCCGGATCGGAATGTGCACGGAAGACCGCTGACGCCGGGAACTCAAACTCTCGCTCGGTGTGCACGAACGGCTCGTTTTCCGGGGCGACGAGCTTCAATGAATTGCTCACGCTCTCACCTGCCCTGATTGCCGTGAACGACGCTGCCGAGGAGCTCATCGAGGCGCTCGTAGCCCTCGGACATTCCGCCTTCCATACCGGAGGCGGCCATGCCGTCACGGGCTTCCTGGCTGGGGTATACCGAATGGCCCTTCAGCCGGCACCGGTTGCCGCCGAGGTCCTCAAAAGTAAGGAATTCGATGCTGACTACGTCCGGATATCCGTCGAACTCGAAGGTTTGGATGGCGACGTCATTCTCGCGCACCGTGTGGAAGATACCGCTGAAGGCGTAGCTCACGCCGTCTGGCCCGGTGTGGTGGTACCGGTAGCTGCCTCCACTTCGAAAATCGTAGTTGTCGATCTCCACGTTGGTGCCATGCGGGCCGAGCCATTGAGCAATCAGTTCAGGGTTCTTGTGGGCCTGGAAGACGTCGGCCACCGGGAAATCGAAGTCGCGTTCGAAGTCGATAAAGGGCACACCGTCCGGGACGGTGAGTTTCAGGGCGTTACTCATGATCAATCCTTTGCCTGTTTGCCGCTCGCGGCGGCATTGGAACGGAGCACGACGTCGAGGTTTCGGAACTGCCCTTCCCGGACCAGGCGGTACTGGTCGATCCACGCGGTAAGAGCCTCAAGCTGTGCGGGGTTCAGGTGCACGGGCCGGCGCTGGGCATCACGGGTCCGGGTGACCAGTTGCGCCTGTTCGAGAACCTGGATGTGTTTCGAGATGGCCTGCTTGGTGATCTCGAACGGTTCGGCCAGTTCGTTGACCGTGGCGGAACCCCGGCTGAGCCGGGAGATGATGCGGCGGCGCACCGGATCAGCCAAGGCGAGGAATGCCAAGTTGAGGAGCGCGTCGTCGCTTTCCATTCCGGTCCCACCTCCCTTCGATTCGCTTTTCTGGAGGGTTATCAATCAACTGGTTTATCAACCTGAAGGTTGTTTAAGACTAATCAAAGCGCAGGCGAGGTGCAAGAGGTTGCTTACTGATTTTTGGAGGAAAAACAAGTTGTAAATATGTCAGTACAAACCTTTGACAGGACATTGGACATAGGGCAAAGTAGAGCGTGTAGTTCCGCTTCGAACGGGGCTGAAATTGCCGGAACCCTGGCTGCTAGAGGTACAGAGTTGAAACCAGAAAGGTCCGCGATTACCGTGACCCACGAACTGCTCACGATCGGGCGAATCAGCGTAGACATCTACCCGAACGATATTGGCGTTGACCTGGAGGATGTGACGTCCTTCGGAAAGTACCTCGGCGGCTCTCCCTCCAACGTTGCCGTGGCCGCGGCCCGCCACGGACGGCGCACTGCAGTGATCACCAGGACCGGCAACGATGCCTTCGGAAACTACCTCCACCGGGAACTCCGCAAGTTCAACGTTGATGATTCTTTTGTCCTTCCGGTCAAGGAATGGCCGACGCCGGTAACCTTCTGTGCCATCAAGCCCCCGGACGACTTTCCCCTCTATTTTTACCGCTTTCCGACCGCGCCGGACCTGCAGATCAAAGGTGATGAGCTGGACTTCACCGCAATAAAGGAAGCCGGGATTTTCTGGTCTACCGTAACGGGTCTCTGCCAGGAGCCCAGCAGGGAAGCCCACCTCCGCGCTCACGGGGCCAGGCCCCGCGCTGGCCTCAAACCGGGACAGCACACCATCCTTGACCTCGATTACCGCCCGATGTTCTGGCCCGACGAGGCTACGGCCCGCGCAGAAATTGCGAAGGTGCTGCCCCACGTCACTGTAGCCATCGGCAATGACAAGGAATGTGCAGTCGCTGTGGGCGAGGGAACGCCGGACGAGCAGGCAGACCGCCTGTTGGCCGCCGGCGTCGAAATCGCCGTGGTGAAACTTGGGGCTGCGGGTGTGATGGCCAAAACACGCACCGAACGTGTTGTGTCCGCACCCGTACCCGTTGTCACTGTCAACGGCTTGGGGGCCGGTGACTCCTTTGGAGGCGCCTTCTGCCACGGCCTCCTTGCCGGATGGCCGCTCTCTCAGGTCCTGGACTACGCCAATGCGGCCGGGGCAATTGTGGCTTCCCGCCTCTCCTGTGCAGATGCGATGCCCACACCGGCTGAGGTGACCTCCTTGCTTTCGGAACGCGGACGCCTCGTCCCAGCAGAGTACGCAGCGGGAGACTACGCCTCAGAAGGAGCGTCGCTATGACTGTCGCTGCTGGAAAACTTACCGGGGCGGTCAACGACGATCCCCGCCGCTATGAGCATTTGAGCACCATCCGGCTCGAAGACCCTGACGCCATAGCGCGTGCCGCAAAAACGAGGCGCCGCCATCCGGGGCCGAAATACGGCAAACAGAACTTTATTGTCGCTGCCGACCATCCCGCACGCGGAGCCTTGAGCGTTGGCGCTGATCCAATCGCCATGGCCGACCGCCGCCAACTCCTGGACCGCCTTCAGATAGCCCTGGCCAACCCTGACGTCGACGGGATCCTGGCCTCGCCAGACGTGATGGATGACCTGCTCCTGTTGGGTGCCCTTGACGGCAAGCTCATGTTCGGTTCGATGAACAGAGGTGGACTGGCTGGTCTGGTCAACGAGTTCGATGACCGCTTCACCGGCCACACCGCAGCGGCCCTTGAGGCCTTGGGTGCTGACGGTGGCAAGATGCTCACCCGCATCTGCCTCAGTGACCCGGACACGGTGTCGCTGCTAGAAGCGACAGCCCAGGCCATCGACTCGCTCGCGGCACGGAAGCTGATCGCCATGGTGGAGCCGTTCCTCTCCCTGCGCGAGAATGGCCGGGTGCGCAACGATCTCTCTACCGAAGCCGTCATCAAGTCGGTTGCCATCGCCGAGGGCCTGGGATCCACCAGCGCCTACACCTGGATGAAACTGCCTGTTGTGGCCGACATGGAACGCGTAATGGCAGCCACAACGATGCCGACAGTGCTTCTCGGCGGGGACCCTGAAGGAAGCCAGGATGAGATCTTTGCCAGCTGGGAGGCGGCGTTGTCGTTGCCCAACGTTCAGGGCCTGACTGTTGGGCGTACCCTGCTGTACCCGCAGGATGGAGACGTGGCCGGCGCCGTAGCCACTGCCGCTTCCCTGCTCCATCACAGCCGCCTTAGCCATGCAGGCGCCCGCACACCAGCAGAAGTAACGGAGTAACTCTTATGGCATCAGCTACACGCAGAATGACAGTGGCCCAGGCCGTCGTGGAATATCTTTCAAAGCAGTACACCGTTGATTCCATCGGAGGCGTTGACTACCGGGAGCGGCTCATTCCGGGAACGTTCGGAATTTTTGGCCACGGCAATGTCGCCGGGGTGGGCCAGGCCCTCAAGCAATACCAGCAGCAGGATCCGCGCATCATGCCCTATTATCAGGGCCGCAACGAACAGGCCCAGGTCCATCAGGCTGTGGGCTACGCCCGGCACACCCGGCGACGCCAGACGTTCGCCGTAAGTACCTCCATCGGTCCGGGGTCCTCGAATCTGCTCACGGGCGCGGCGCTTGCCACCGCCAACCGGCTGCCGGTGCTGCTGCTGCCGAGTGACACGTTCGCCACCCGCGCGGCGGACCCCGTCCTGCAGCAGCTTGAGCAGCCCTACGCCTACGACATCACGGTCAATGACGCGTTCCGGCCGCTATCGAAGTTCTTTGACCGTGTCTCCCGGCCGGAGCAGCTGTTTTCTGCGTTCCACCACGGCCTGCGGGTCCTCACGGATCCGGCCGAGACCGGGGCGGTTACCATTTCGCTGCCCCAGGATGTACAGGCGGAGGCCTTGGATGTCCCGGAGGAATTTCTCGCCGAGCGTGAATGGCGGATCCGCCGTCCTGAGGCGGACGACGACGACATCCACCGTGCGGCCGCTGCCATCCGGGCCGCGAAGCGTCCCCTGATCATTGCCGGCGGCGGGGTGCTCTACGCCTACGCCAACGAGGAACTGTCTGCGTTCGTTGAGGCCACCGGTATTCCGGTTGGCAACACGCAGGCCGGTGTCGGCGTCCTGCCCTGGGATCACGCGTTTTCCCTGGGGGCCATCGGCTCCACGGGCACGACGGCGGCGAACGCCATTGCTGCCGAAGCGGACCTCATCATCGGGATCGGCACCCGCTACGAGGACTTCACCACCGCTTCGCGTACGGCGTTCCAGAACCCGGACGTGAAGTTCATCAACATCAACGTTGCCCCCATTGACGCCTACAAGCACGGCACCTCGCTGCCGATCGTTGCCGACGCCCGCAAGGCGCTGGTCAAGCTGAACCAGGCCTTGGGCGGCTACCGCATCGGCGCCGACCTGGAGCAAACCATTGCAGCGGAAAAGAAGCGCTGGGACACCACCGTGGACGAGGCCTTCGACGCGCGCTTTACCCCGCTGCCGGCTCAGAACGAGATCATCGGTGCCACCAACAGGGGCATGGACGCCCAGGACGTGGTGATCTGCGCTGCGGGTTCCCTCCCTGGGGACCTGCACAAGATGTGGCGGGTCCGCGACCCCTTCGGGTACCACGTCGAATACGCCTACTCCTGCATGGGCTATGAGATCCCCGGCGGGCTGGGCGTCAAGCGGGCAGCGCTGGCCGAAGCCGCCGCGGGCGGAACTGTCCGGGACGTCGTCGTGATGGTGGGGGACGGCTCCTACCTGATGATGCACACCGAACTGGTCACCGCCGTCGCCGAACGCATCAAACTGATCGTGGTCCTGATCCAGAACCACGGCTACGCCTCCATCGGCTCCCTGTCCGAATCCCTCGGTTCCCAACGGTTCGGCACCCAGTACAGGGCGCTGGATGAGGAACAGCACAGCTTCGACGACGGCGAAACACTGCCCGTTGACCTCGCAATGAATGCCGAAAGCCTGGGCGTGAAGGTCATTCGCATCGAACCGGGGGAGAAGGTCATCGCCGAACTCGAACAGGCCATCCGCGATGCCAAGGCTGCGCCGGAAAAGGGCGGACCCATCCTTATCCATGTGGAGTCCGACCCGCTTTTGGACGCTCCCGCCTCTGAGTCCTGGTGGGATGTTCCCGTCTCCCAGGTCTCCGAGCTTGAATCCACCCAACAGGCGTTCAAAACCTACGCAGACCACAAAAACCGCCAGCGCAAGCTGCTCGGCTGAATCCCCCTTCGACTTTCGAGAACTCAAGGAAGAGCATCATGACTGTTATCACAGACAAGAGCACCACCACGATCAACCACTTCATCAATGGTGCTGAAACGCCGGGTATGGGTGACCGTACCCAGCCTGTTTTCAATCCTGCGACTGGTGCTGTTTCGGGGGAGCTCCGGTTGGCGAACCGTGCTGATCTGGATGCGGCGGTTGCTGCGGCGCGGGTTGCTGCTGATTCGTGGGGTGATATTTCGTTGGCGAAGCGTACGGGGGTGTTGTTCAGGTTCCGTGAGCTGGTGGCGTCCCATGTTGATGAGTTGGCGGCGTTGATCACGGCCGAGCACGGGAAGGTCCTCTCTGATGCGAAGGGGGAGATTGGGCGTGGGCTGGAGGTGGTGGAGTTCGCGTGCGGTATTCCGGAGTTGCTGAAGGGGGATTATTCGGATCAGGTCTCGACCGGGATTGATGTGTTTTCGTTCCGGGAGCCGTTGGGTGTGGTTGCGGGGATCACGCCGTTCAATTTCCCGGTGATGGTGCCGTTGTGGATGGCGCCGATGGCGATCGCGACCGGGAACGCGTTTATCCTCAAGCCTTCGGAGCGGGACCCGTCGGCGTCGATGCTGCTCGCGAAGCTGTGGAAGGATGCCGGGTTGCCGGACGGGGTGTTCCAGGTTCTGCATGGCGGGAAGGAAACGGTCGACGGGTTGTTGACGCACCCTGATGTGGACGGCATTTCGTTTGTCGGGTCCACCCCGATCGCGAAGTATGTGCACGAGGCCGCGACGAAGCACGGGAAGCGGGTGCAGGCGCTGGGCGGGGCGAAGAACCATGCCATCGTGTTGCCGGACGCTGATCTGGATAACGCCGCTGATCACCTGGCCGCGGCCGCGTTCGGCTCCGCCGGGGAACGCTGCATGGCCATCTCCGTCGCCGTCGCCGTCGGGGACGCCGCTGACCTGCTGGTCAAAAAAGTCGGGGAGCGGGCCCTGGCCGTGAAGGTGGGCAACGGGACGGTGCCCGGGGCGGAGATGGGGCCTGTGATCACGCCGGAGTCCCGGGACAGGATCGTCAGGATTGTCACCGAGGCCGAGACGGCCGGGGCTGCGATGGTGGTCGATGGCCGGGATCTGGTGGTTTCCGGGCACGAGGACGGGTTCTGGGTCGGGCCTACCGTGATCGACCACGTGAAGAAGGAGATGACAGCGTACACGGAGGAGATCTTCGGGCCTGTCCTCGTCGTCGTCCGCGTCAACAGCCTGGATGAGGGGATCGCGTTGATCAACGCGAACCCGTACGGGAACGGCACCGCGATCTTCACTTCCTCCGGGGCGAATGCCCGGAAGTTCCAGCGCTCGGTGGACGTGGGGATGATCGGGATCAACGTGCCCCTGCCCGTCCCGGTCGCGCACCACTCCTTCGGCGGGTGGAAAGCCTCACTCTTCGGGGACAAACACATCTACGGCCCCGAAGGCGTCTCCTTCTACACCCGCGGCAAAGTCGTCACCTCCCGCTGGCCCGAACCCACCCACGCCTCCGGCGCCTCCTACAACTTCCCCTCCAACTAACCACCATCGATTGCTCCCCACCGGCACCCTCGCCTCGCAAGCTCGGCCAGGGAACCCTGCCGGCGTGGGCCCACCGCCCTTCTGAACCTCCAAAAGGGCATCAACTCAGCACTCGACGCAAAAGGAACAGCAATGACTGAAAACAAGCTGATCATCGGGACCGCCCCGGACTCCTGGGGCGTCTGGTTCGCAGATGATCCCAAGCAGACCCCCTGGGAGCGCTTCCTGGATGAAGTGGCGGAATCCGGCTACAAGTGGATTGAACTTGGCCCGTACGGCTACCTGCCAACAGACCCCGCACGCCTAGCCGAGGAACTGAAGCAGCGGGACTTGAAAGTCACCGCAGGAACCGTGTTCACCGCCTTCCACCGAGGGCTGGACCTGTGGGAAACTGCTTGGGAGCCCGCCCGCAAGGTTGCCGAGCTCACTGCGGCAATGGGCGGTGAGCACATTGTGGTTATCCCGGCGATGTGGCGCGATGACGTTACCGGGGAAGCGGTGGAAAGTGGAGAGCTGACAGACAAGAGCTGGAGCGATCTCTTCGAAGGCCACAACCGGCTGGGCAAGACCCTCTTGGAAGACTTCGGTCTGAAGCAGCAGTTCCACTCGCACGCCGATTCCCATGTGGGAGCACAGGAGGATATCGAAACCCTCCTGGCTTCAACTGACAGCAAGTACGTCAACCTGTGCCTCGACACCGGCCACGCCGAGTACTGTGGGGCCTCCAGCCTGGAACTCATCAAGAACTACCCGGACCGCATCGGCTACCTGCATCTGAAGCAGATCAACCCGGACATCCTGAAAAAGGTGAATGAGGAAAACATGACTTGGGCGGCCGCTAACCTGGCCGGCGTTATGACGGAGCCACCCGGTGGGCTGCCCGATCTCCGCGCAGTCATTGAGGCTGTCGAGGGCCTGAACCGGCCGATCTTTGGCATCGTGGAACAGGACATGTATCCGGTGGCCTTTGATGTTCCCATGCCCATCGCCAAGCGCACACGTAACTACCTGCTCTCCTGCGGCTCACGCACCGCTGTCAACTAGCAACTTTCACTCAAAGGAACGAACAAATGACTGAAA
Organism: Arthrobacter rhizosphaerae; assembly: GCF_023062595.1. GTDB lineage: Bacteria > Actinomycetota > Actinomycetes > Actinomycetales > Micrococcaceae > Arthrobacter > Arthrobacter rhizosphaerae. Next base: position 85,877 of record NZ_JALLAN010000018.1, on the reverse strand, counting down.
CCCTTCGCGTTGCTGTCATCGGTGCCGGCCGCATGGGCGCGGACCATATCCAGCGTCTTAACAGCCGCATTAACGGCGCTGAGGTCGCCGCGGTCGTCGACGTCGACCTGGCACGTGCCCAGTCCACAGTGGCTGATATCCCCGGCGCAGTTGCTCTGACAGATGCCGAAGAGGCCTTGAATAATGGCGACGTCAACGCCGTCCTGATCGCAACCCCCGGCTTCCTCCACGAGGACATCCTGGTCAAAGCGCTGGCCAAGGGTTTCCCCATCCTGTGTGAAAAGCCTCTGACGCCGGATGCCGCGTCAGCCTGGCGTGTGGTGGAGGCCGAGCAGGAGCTGGGACACAAACGCATCCAGGTCGGTTTCATGCGGCGCTACGACACCGAATATGCCGCTCTGGGCAACGTGATCAGGAACCGCGAGCTGGGCGAACTGCTGATGCTGCACCACCAGCACCGGAACCCGGACACCCCGCCGGGCTTCACGAACGAGATGCTCATCAACGACTCTGTGGTCCACGAGTTCGACGCCGTCCGCTTCTTCACGGGCGAGGAAATCACCAGTGTGCAGGTCCGGTTGGGCAAGGCCAGCAGGAACGCTCCGGCAGGCCAGCATGATCCGCAGCACGTTCTGATCGAAACCGAATCCGGTGTCCTGGCTGATGTGGAAATCTTCGTCAACGCCCGGTTCGGCTATGAAGTTGCCACGCAAGCCACCTTCGAAGAGGGCGTTGTCAGCATCGGCGGCGACCGCGGCCTGTACACGCGCACCGCGGGGCGCTGGGGCGGCCAGGTGACCTCCGGCTTCGAGGAGCGTTTCGTGGCGGCGTACGACGTCGAAATCCAGGCCTGGGTGGATGCGGCGCGCCGTGGCGAACTCGGCGGACCCTCCGCGTGGGACGGGTACGCCACCGCCGCCTGCTGCGAGGCCGGCGTGGAAGCCCAGAAAAACGGGGAGAAGGTAGCGGTCAAGCTGAACGCGAAGCCGGCACTCTACAACTAGACAGTGAAGGAGTCACCGCTTTGAAAATCGCCCTCGATCCCACGCCGTTCCATCACAGCCACAGCCTGTTGGAATTCCCCGGACTGGTGGCCGACCTCGGTTATCAGTACATGCAGCTGACACCGCACGCCGATTTCATCCCGTTCTTCAACCATCCCAAGGCCGACGACGAGCTGGTGGGTCAATTGAAGAAGGCGTGTTCGGATGCTGGCATAGAGATCGCCTCCGTCCTGCCGGTGCTGCGCTGGTCCGGGCCGGACGAAGATGCCCGCGAGGCAGCGGTCCGCTACTGGAAGCGCGCCATCCAGATCACGGTGGACCTCGGGGTGGGGACCATCAACACTGAGTTCAGCGGCCGGCCGGAGAAGGCTGAGGAGTCCGAGCGTGCCTTCTACCGTTCGATGGAGGAGCTCCTGCCGATCATCGAACGCGAAGGAATCGACCTGCTCATCGACCCGCATCCGGATGATTTTGTTGAGGAAGGGCTCGCCGCAATCCGGGTGATCCGGGGGCTGAACTCGAAGAACGTGGGGCTGGTGTACGTCGCTTCGCACAGCTTCCACATGAAGGACGCTCCGCTGGAGATCATGCAGGCGGCGGGGGATAAGCTGCGCCTTGTCCATGTCGCGGACACCATGGACCATCACGCCTCGCATGGGCTGCGGTACATCACGAACCCGCCGGGCAATCCTGTCCGCGTGCACCAGCACCTGAAAATCGGCGACGGCGACGTCAACTGGGACGAGTTCTTCGGCGGCCTGAAGGAGATCGGCTTCCTGGACAGGGACAACACCGTCATGGTTTCCAGCGTCTTCGCCGAAGACGATGCTGCCGAGGAGGTTTCCCGCTACCAGCTGGAAACCATGAAGCAGTACGTGCAAAAGGTCAGTTCATAACTCCTGTAGGGAGGGCGAGCCGCGGAGGAGATTACGGCACGCCCTTCCATTGCTAATGAGAATCATTTGCTATAAGGTCGGGAGGTCCTTCTGATGCAGTCAGCAGAGGGGCCCCCACCTCGTCTCATTAGAAGGACCTGCCATGCGCGGATTTCGTTACAGCGCCACCCTTTTTGCCGGTGCTGCCGTATTAGCCCTCACATTCACGTCGTGCGCAGGCACTGCGGGTAGCGCTCCGCCCGCCGGAGCTCCTGCCGGGGAGCTGATGCGGGTCGCTACGGGGGCCATAGCCAAGAGTGTCGACCCGGCAGCCGAATTGTCGGCTTCCTACCTGCGGGCCCACGGTGCTGCTGAGGCCCTGATGCGTATAACGCCTGAGGGGAAGGTGGTTCCGGAGCTTGCCGAAAAGATGGAAGCAACGGCTCCGGCGGAATGGACAGTTCAGCTGCGAAAAGGCGCTACGTTCTCTAGCGGAGCCCCGGTTGACGCAGCGGCAGTGGTCGCGTCGCTGACGAGGTCCCGGAAACTCAACAGTCTCGCGCAGGGACAGTTGAAAAACGTCACTATCGAGGCCTCTGGCACTGACAAGGTGACTTTCAAAACGCCATCGCCGCAACCCGAGCTGCCTTTCGCGCTCGCGCACTACCAAACAGTCATTTACAACGCTTCGCTCTTGGCGCCGGATGCCGTCGGCGGGGTTGATCCTGCCGCCAGCGACCTGTCAGGCCCTTACAGAATCAAGGACTTCACCACCGATCGCACCATGGTCCTGGAAGCCAACGGTTCCTGGTGGGGCGGACGGCCGAAGCTGAAGACAGTAGAAGTGCGGCAGGTCACCGATCATCAGGCCCGGGCGCAATTGGCCCTCTCCGCCCAAGCGGACATCGTTCAGGACATCCCCAGCGACAGGGCCAAGGAGCTTCAGCAGTCACAGGCCGTCCAGCTGGTGGACGTCCCGGCTGCAAATACAGTGGCGGCGTACCTGAACCCATCCTCGGCTATTGCACCGGCGCTCGCAGACGTGCGGGTGCGCCAGGCCTTGGGCTGGGGAGTGGACCGTAAGGAGCTCGTGGAGCTGGCCACCAACAGCCTCACAACACCAAGCCCCAGCTGGCTTGCCTCCAACCCGGGCTATCCGGACGCTGCCGCCACCGGCTTTACCTCCTATGATCCCGTCCGCGCGGCAGAGTTGCTGGACGATGCCGGATGGACGATGGAGGACGGCAAAAGGCAAAAGGATGGCAAACCGTTTGTGCTGCGGCTGCTGACATTCGGCGCGGAAGCCGCCACAGGAGAAGTGCTTCAAGCCCAGTGGGGCAAACTAGGCATTGATGTCCAGGTTCAGAACGTGGAAAGCACGCTCATTACCCAAGCCATCAAGAACGGCAACTGGGACGCTGCCACACAGGCCTGGACGACTGTGGGCTCAGCCTCCACGCTGATTGCCGGGCAGGCCGCCCCGGACGGCGCGGGGAACCACTCCAAGCTGGCGATCCCCGGAATCGAGGAACTCCTCAAAACCGCGGCCGCGGCAGGAAATGCCCAGGAACGATCGGATGCGCTCCTGGAGGTCAACAGGTTGATGACCGAGTACGTACCGTCGGTACCGCTGCACCCGCGCGTGGTGGCGACGGCGGTGAGCAGCAAAGTCAGCGGCTTTACCGCGCATCCGCTGCAGTATGGACAGCTGATCACGGGCGATGTTGGCATCAGCAAGTAGCCTTCGCAGGTTGCTTGGATGGGGAGTGCTAAGGGTGCTCGTACACGGTTTTACGTCCCTTTTGTCGCTTGTCCTGGCAGCATCTGTGTTGGTGTTCGCCCTCATCAGGTCAGCCCCGGGAGATCCCGTTGATATCGAGTTTGGAGCATCCGGCGCCTCCACGTTTCTGACCCCTGAAGAAGACACCCGCTCCCGCGAGGTCAGGCGTGCTGAGCTGGGACTGGATAAATCCGTGGCCGAGCAATACGTGATCTGGCTGGGCAGAGTGGTGAGTGGTGACTTTGGCAAGTCCTTCCGCACCGGCGAGTCCGTGCTGTCGGAGATCGCCGATCGGCTTCCGGCCAGTATTGGCCTGGGCTTCAGTGCCATGGGACTTCTGCTTTTGATGTCCGCCCTGACGGCGTGGCTTGCTGTTCGCAAGCCGGATGGCCCGATGGATCACGTGCTGAGGGTCTTGAGTATCGCAGCAGCGGCGGTACCAACATTCCTGACCGCAACCCTGGGCCTGCGGTGGGCGGCGGAAGCCGCGGGCTATCCCATCGCGGGGGAGGCTACTGCCTCGCGGCTCTGGCTCCCCGCCGTCGTCATGGCTGTTTCCGGGGTGCCCACAATGGCACGCGTGTTGCGTGCCTCCGTGTTGGAGCAGGGTGCCATGACCTATGCTGCCGCCGCGAAGGCGCGCGGCGCCAAGCCACGGACCGTTCTCCTGCGCCACACACTTCGCCCATCCTTGGCTCCGGTTATGACACTCGCCGGCCTCACCACTGCGACACTGATGGGCGGAGCTGTCATCACTGAAGTGGTTTTCTCATGGCCCGGTGTGGGCGCCTATGCCGTCGAGGCAATCGGAGCCCAGGACTATCCCGTCATCCAGGCCTACGTCATTGTGATGGTCCTGATGGCGATCATCGTGAACCGCAGCGTGGATGTGGGGCAGCGTCTACTGGACCCGCGGACGTATCGGAAATTGAAGGGAACCGCATGAGTGCTTTCAGCGAAGGCAAAGGCACAGTGCTGTACATGACGGGTGTGGTCATCACGGGTGGAATGGTGGTGCTCGCTTGTGCCGCTCCCTGGATAGCTCCCTATGATCCCGCCCTCCAGCTCGTTGGAAAGCCGCTCTCGGCACCGTCAGCTGAGCATCTGTTGGGAACCGATAAATTTGGTCGCGACGTGCTTTCCCGGGTTTTGCACGGCGGCCGGCTGACCTTGCTGTTCACGGCGCTGGCCCTGCTGGGCATCGTTGCTGCTGGTACTGTCCTCGGAGCGCTAGCCGCAGCGGCGGGACGTTCCGTGGACCGGCTGGCAACAAATATCATCGACCTCCTCGTGGCATTTCCTGCAGTCATTGTTGCCCTGGCGTTCGCAGGTATCTACGGACCCTCGCTGGGGGTGGTCCTGACCGGCGTCATGCTGGTGATGTGGGCTCCCTTCGCCCGGCTTTCGCGATCGCTGGTCCGGCAGGCGCTGGCATCCCGTTCCGCACAAACTGCCCTGGCCCTGGGAGCAAACCGAGGGCTTCTGCTGCGTAGGGAGGCCTGGCCCCGGCTGCGCGGCCCCATCCTGGTTCTGGCGGCAGTGGAGGCCGGGCAATTGATCACCGTTGTGGCGGGGTTGAGCTTCCTTGGCCTGGGCGCGCAGCCGCCGAGCCCGGAATGGGGCGCCATGCTCCAGGAGGGGCGCGCGGCCCTCTGGTCCGCACCCCATTTGGTGCTGGGACCCGGTTTTGCCGTCCTGGTCACTGTACTGGGCCTGACGTGCCTCGGCGAAGGGTTGCGGGACCGCTTGGAGGTGGCCGGGTGAATGACACGAAAGATGTCCTGACGGTATCCGGATTGAACGTGAGCATCCGCGGGCAACAGATTCTCACGGATCTAGGGCTATCCCTGAAGCAGGGAAGGATCCATGTGGTCTTGGGGGCCAGCGGGTCCGGGAAATCCACGCTGCTCCGTACCCTCATCGGATTGTCCGGACCGCATACTGACGTCTCGTCCGCCCTCTTCCGCCTCGATGTTGCTGAGTCGAACGGAAGGCACGGACAGACTCTTCGCTGGAACCTAACGGCTGCAAATGAGCACGACTGGCTGCAAGTGAGGGCCTGCCACATGGGTTTGATCTTCCAGGACCCGGAAGAGTCGCTGACATCCTTGCGCCGGACCGGATCTCTGGTGCGCGAAGTTTTCCGCAACGTTGGCCAGCCCCTGCCTCGGGGGAAGGCAAGTGAACAGGCGCGACTCGACGCGGCAGGCTTGGGCCATCATGACGGCGTCGGGAACAAGTATTGCTTCGAACTCAGTGGAGGTATGGCCCAGCGGTTGGAACTGGCGCTGGCCGCAGCCGGGAACCCGGCGGTCCTGCTCGCTGATGAGCCAAGTACGGCGCTCGACGGCGTCGCGCGCCGAACTCTGGCAAGCGCCTTGCGCGATCAGGCGGATGCCGGGACTGCAGTGCTCCTGGTGACACACGACCGGGACCTGGCTGCCGCCCTGGCCGACGACATCACGGTGCTGGCGCAGGGGCACAGCGTGGAGAGCGGTCCTGCATGGCAGGTGTTGGCAGATCCGCAACATCCGGAGACACAACGCTTGCTCGCACGCCCACGCCCTGTGCCTGCGGCGACAGGTTCGGAGGTGTCCGGGGAGCAAGGCACCAACAGTCGTGCGGAAGGTCTGGCCTCGGTGCCATCGGCGGGTCACGTTCCCTTGGTGTTGCGGGTTCAGGGCCTACGGCAGGCGTACTCCTCCCGGGAGCCAGAGGTCCTCCGCGGTCTTGACCTGTCGGTAGCGTCGGGGGAATCTGTCGGATTGCTGGGCAGAAGCGGTTCTGGCAAGAGCACGCTGATCAGGTGCCTGGTCGGGCTGGAACGGCCTTCGGCAGGCCTTATTGAGATCGCTGGATCAAGCCCGACAGAAACCGGGTGGAAATCGCTCCGCCGCCGTGTCCAGCTGGTGCCGCAGGATCCGCGAGCTGCCCTGAACCCCTGGCGCTCAGCGTTGGAACAGATCATGGATCCCCTTGATTTCCATCAAGTGGGGAGCCGGGGCGAGCGGCGCAGCCGGGCAATGGAATTGCTGGCGGAGGTTGGGTTGTCCGGCTACACGCAGCGAAGGCCGGGCCAACTCAGTACGGGCCAATGCCAAAGAGTCAGTATCGCCCGGGCACTGGCCATCTCGCCGTCGCTGTTGGTGGCGGATGAACCTGTAACTGCATTGGATGCCGCACTGCGGGCCGAGATGCTGATACTCCTTCACCGCCTTACACAGGAAACAGGGACGGCGTTGTTGGTGGTCTCCCATGAACTGCCCGTTCTGGAAGAGCTGTGCCCCAGGATCTGTGTTCTGGACGAGGGAAGAATTGTGGAAGAACTCGGGGCGGGTAACCTGGGGGCAGCCACCAGCAGGGCAGCACGGGAAATCATCGCCGCACAGGAAATCTTCAGCCCCCTCCCATTTGAGGATGCCGATTCGGTCCACAGCTCTGGAAAGGCAGCAGTATGAACTACAGCATCACCCGGGCCACCAGCGAACTCCAGTTGGAGGGTGCACGGCGTGTGGTTCTTGAGGTTGCGCAGCGAGACCTCGGCTACGGCTACGTTCCTGAATGGCACTGGGACTTGGATGATCTGGACGGCGTCTACGTCAGGAATCCCCGCCAGGCCATGTTCATAGCGATGCACGACGAGGAAGTAGTGGGCACTTGTGCCCTTCGGATGGGAGGACCATCCTCGCCACCCCACCCGGCCTGGCTCGCGGAGCGTTACTCGGATCCCCATCAGGTGGCGCAGTTGCTGAGGCTGGCTGTGCTGCCGGAGCACCGGAGGAAGGGGTTGGCCCGGGAGCTCGTCGGCCGGGTATGGGAGTTTGCCACAGCGGACACCGGCACCACCCTGCTCTGTCTCCATACCAACGCCAAGGTGCCAGGAGCGGAAGACTTCTGGCGGTCATTGCCCGTCAGGGAAATCCACGACGCCCGCACAGGGGATATGCCCGAGGCGGACCCCCGGTTCGAGACAATCCACTTCGAGCTCGACCTTCCGGGGCGTGCGCTCCGGTCGCAGCATCACCAGATGCCATAACCCCCGGCTATCCTCGGAACGGCAGCCGTGAATCGACGTCCTGGTCCTCCCAGGTCTGCCGGATCCAGCCGTGATGGGGGTCATCGCTGATAAGCCAGTCGCGGACCCGGCCGGGGCCTGCCATGACGTTGAGGTAGTACAGGTCATAGCCAGGGGCTGCCATCGCAGGTCCATGCCAGCCATAGGGGACCAGGACGACGTCACCGGTGCGCACCTCCGCCGTTACGTTGATGGGCCGCTCGTCAGAGGCGTAGACCCGCTGGTAGCCGATAGCGTCAGCATCATCAGATCCATGACCCGAAGCGGGATCGGGTCCACCAGCGGTCACCTGGGTCTCGAAGTAATAGATCTCCTCGAGGCGCGTTTCGCCCTCTTTCTCCTCATCGTGCTTGTGGGGAGGGTAGGAGGACCAGTTGCCTGCGGGCGTGATGACTTCGCAGACGATGAAGCGGTCCGCCTCCAGTGCCGCCGGCGTACCGAAATTGTGGACCTGGCGCGAGCAGTTGCCGGCTCCGCGGAGTTCCACCGGTATTTCGGCGGCAGTAATAAGCCTCGTGGGATACTCGATCTTGGCGGGGGCGGTCGCAATTGCCACCCGCCCGCCGTCGGCCGTTGTAATGGTGAGGGCCTTGCCGGTACCCGAATACAACACATCACTGGGTCCGCTGAAGACGTTGGGCCGGCCGGTCAGCTCATACTTGATCCCGTCCACGGAAACAGTGAACGCTCCGCTGAGCGGAATGACGATCCGTTCCTCGGCTGCCGTGGAAAGTTCGACGGCGGCACCGGCGGCCAGGGTGGCCACCTTCAGCCCCGTGTGTTCCCATCCTTCAACAGCGAGGGACGAGCCTGCGGTTCCGAGCGAGACGTCCCACTCACCTTCGGAAGCTGTTCCCAGCGGGTACACCCATTCGGCCATCAGTAACTCTCCGGTTCGTGTCAGTCCTTCGCTCAGCGCTGGACGAGTGTCATTTCAAAACTGTAGGAGTCAGCCCGGTAAACGTGATGACCCGTCTCTACATTGCGTCCGGTGTCGTCCACAGCGGTGCGCTCCATACTCACGAGTGCAGAGCCGACTTGGGTTTCGAGCAGGGGAGCCTGGTAATCGTTGGCAACCAATGCCCCGATGCGCTGTGTGGCCAGCCGGAAATTGACGCCGGCGTTGCGGAGGATGGCGTACAGGCCCTGCTCCTTGAGGAGGTCCTCACTGATGGTAGTGATATCGTCACGCACCCAGTTTTCCATCAGGGCAAGCGGTTTACCCCCTACTTTCCGGAGCCGGGTGAAGTGGTAGACCTTGGCGCCGGCCGGCAAATGCAGCGCTTCCCTGGTGGGAGCATCCGCCTCGTCGTGGGCGAACATCAGGACATCCGTTGTGGGCTTGCTGCCGTTGTTTTTGAGGTCGTCGTAGAGGCTGGAGAGTTCCAGGGGGCGGCGGACCTGGCTGGACACCACCTGCGTTCCCACTCCGCGTTTACGGACCAGCAGGCCTGAGCGGACCAGTTCATCCATGGCCTTGCGCATGGTGGGCCGGGAAAGGTTCAACTGGGCGGCGAGGTCAATTTCGTTTTCAAGGCGGCTTCCGGGGGCCAACAGCCCGGAATGGATTGCGGACTCGATGCCCTGAACCACCTGGTGGTAAAGCGGTACCGGGGATGAGCGGTCGATACTGAGATTTAACTGTTTCGCCATATGAGCGCTCCCTTGTGCTGCGGCTTACCTGCGTCCAGGGGCCGCTTGGGTCAGGTTGCATGTTCGCTTGATAGGACATACTGCCTTTTTTTGAATAATAGCAGGCGGCATGGGCGCCGAAGGTAATAACGGCCATGGAAAGCGCTTAACTTCGTATAAACATCCTAATGTCAGGACAAAGTATTGACTTTGTTCCTGCCACTCACCAAGATCATCTACAGACGGCAAGCGGGCTGAAGCGACGGAGCTGACGACGGGAGCCGAATAAAGGAGATCAACGTGAAGAGATTTTCGTGGCGGAAGGCTGTCCTGGCGGCGGCCGTTGTTCCATTACTGGCCGTAAGTGCCTGCTCGAGCACGGGAGGCAAGCCCTCCGATTCAGGGAATGCAGGGGCAGCCGGCCAGGTGGCTTCCACGGACAGGATCAAGATTGCCTTGATCACCCACGCCGCGCCGGGAGATACGTTCTGGGACATCGTCCGCAAGGGTGCAGAGGAAGCGGCTGCAAAGGACAATGTGGAGCTTCTCTACACCTCGGATCCCGAAGGTGGACGGCAGGCACAACTGATTGAGCAGGCCGTTGACCAGAAGGTTGACGGCATCGCGGTGACTTTGGCTAAGCCGGATGCTCTTAAGGACGCCTTGAAGAAGGCCGCAGATGCAGGCATTCCCATTGTCAGCCTCAACGCCGGCGAATCCGTCTCAGCACAGTTGGGTGCTTTCACCCACTTCGGCTCAAACGAAAAACTGGCTGGTGAAGCCGTTGGAACGAAGCTGAACTCCCTTGGCCTCAAACACCCGGTTTGCGTGATCCAGGAGCAGGGCCACGTAGGACTTGAGGCCCGTTGTGCCGGCGTGAAAGCCAAGGTGCCCGGTACCGAAATCCTGTACGTGACGGGAACGGACATGACGCAGGTTTCCTCCACAGTCACTGCCAAACTCCAAGCCACAGCCGATGCCGACGTCGTCGTCGGACTGGGAGCTCCCTACACCCTGACGATTCTGAAGGCCATCTCCTCGGCGGGCAGCAAGGCCAAGGTTGCCTCATTCGACCTGAACGCGGAACTTGCCAAGAAGATCGCCGACGGAGAGATCGAATTCACCGTGGATCAGCAGCCGTGGCTCCAAGGGTATGGCGCCATCGACTCCCTCTGGCAGAACAAGCGCGGCGGCTTCGAAATCGGCGGCGGACAGCCTGTGCTGACCGGACCTGCCATCATCGACAAAGCTGCAGCCACCGACGCCCTCAAGTTCACCGAAGCAGGCATCCGCTAGATCAGCTTTCCAGCCTGGCCCGGGAGCTCCCGGGCCAGGCACTAAAGGAGAACCATCATGACTCAGACTTTGATCCGACCGCCTTCCGTCGATGAACGCGTGGCCGTCCGCAATCCTCTCCAGAATCTGCTGGGGCGCCCCGAAGTAGGCGCGCTGGTTGGCGCCGTCGTACTGTTTGTCTTTTTTGCCCTCGTTTCCCAGACGTTCCTTCAGCCGAACGCCATAGCCACCGTCCTGTACGGCAGCTCGACGATCGGCATCATGGCCGTGGGTGTATCCCTGCTGATGATCGGCGGGGAGTTTGATCTCTCTACGGGTGTGGCAGTAATCAGCTCAGCTCTGACCGCCTCAATGTTCAGCTGGTACTTCTCCACAAACGTCTGGGTGGGTGTCATCCTGGCGCTTGTGGTTTCCGTAGCCATTGGTTTCGTCAACGGCTGGATCCTGATGAAGACCAAACTCCCCAGCTTCATCGTCACGCTGGCCACCTTCCTGATGCTGACCGGTCTGAACCTCGGCCTGACCCGCCTCATCGGCGGCTCGGTCTCGTCGCCGTCGATCTCCAACATGGACGGGTTCAAGTCGGCCCAGGCCATCTTCGCCTCCTCCGTTACGATCGGCAGCGTAGACGTCAAGATCACAGTGTTTATCTGGATCGCCCTTGTGGCCGTCGCCTCATGGGTGTTGCTCCGCACCAAGGTGGGCAACTGGATCTTCGCCGTCGGCGGCGATTCCAACGCCGCCCGCGCAGTGGGCGTTCCCGTCAAGGCCACCAAGATCGGGCTCTTCATGGCCGTGGGCTTCTGCGGCTGGATCCTCGGCATGCACAACCTGTTCGCCTTCGACTCCGTGCAGTCCGGCGAGGGTGTGGGCAACGAGTTCCTCTACATCATCGCTGCGGTTATCGGCGGCTGCCTCCTGACTGGCGGCTACGGTTCAGCGGTCGGCGGCGCCATCGGTGCCTTCATCTTCGGGATGGCCAACAAGGGCATTGTTTACGCGCAGTGGAACCCGGACTGGTTCAAGTTCTTCCTTGGGCTCATGCTGCTGCTCGCCACCATCGTCAACCTGATCGTCAAGCGCCGCGCGGAACTTAAGTAGAGGGGTTTACACCATGAACGCCAAACAGATCGACCAGCAGCAACTGCTCAAGGACGAGAAGGACCCGCTGACCCACACGCCGGTGCACCTGCTCTCCCTGGAGAACGTCGGGAAGCATTACGGCAACATCGTTGCCCTCCGTGATGTCACCATGGCTGTTGATAATGGCCGCGTCACCTGCGTCCTCGGGGACAACGGCGCCGGCAAGTCCACGCTGATCAAGATCATTGCGGGCCTCCATCAGCATGATGAAGGCGTGCTCCACATCATGGGCGAGGAACGGAAATTTGATTCTCCCCGGGATGCGCTGGACGCCGGCATCGCCACCGTCTACCAGGACCTGGCAGTGGTCCCGCTCATGCCCATCTGGCGCAACTTCTTCCTCGGCTCGGAACTGACGTCCGGCTTCGGCCCGTTCAAGAGCCTCGACGTCCAGGCCATGAAGGACATCACCAAGAAGGAACTCGCGGAGATGGGCATCGACCTCCGCGACGTGGAACAGCCCATCGGTCAGCTCTCCGGCGGTGAACGCCAGTGTGTCGCAATCGCCCGGGCGGTGTACTTCGGCGCGAAGGTCCTGATCCTGGACGAGCCCACCGCCGCGCTCGGCGTCAAGCAGTCTGGGGTGGTGCTCCGCTATATCCTGCAGGCAAGGGACCGGGGGCTCGGGGTCATCTTCATCACCCACAACCCGCACCATGCCTTCCCCGTCGGTGACCGTTTCCTGCTGCTCAAACGCGGCAAGTCAATCGGCTACTACGACAAGAAGGACATCACCCTCGATGAGCTGACGGCGCAAATGGCGGGTGGTGCTGAACTCGCCGAGCTTGCCCACGAACTGGAACAGCTCGGCGGCCACAGTGATGTGGTCAAGGAAGTCCAGGCCGAAGTCGCGGGAACGTCGCGATAGCCCCGCCCGCCACACCAGACTCCGGACACACCCTCCACAGCAACCCCTCCAAACCCGCAGGAGCAAGATGAACAGCATTACTTTAGGACTCGTGGGGGTTGGGCGCATTGGCGTCATGCATGCCAATAACATCGCCTCCCTGAATGAGGGATCCGACGGTCCTGTTGCTGGTCATGGTGCCTCTCCTGCTGCCGGCGTGAACGTGCGGCTGAAGGTCACGGATGTCGCTGCCGACCACGCCCGGTCGGTGGCGGCAGGACTGGGTGCGGGTTTCGTACCCACAGTCCAGGAGCTCCTAGATTCAGGCATCGACGGCTTGGTCATTGCCACCGGTACTGCCACCCATCCCGGCCTCATCCGGGCCGGTGTGGAGGCTGGAATACCAGTGTTTTGCGAGAAGCCGGTGGCCATGAACGTTGGGGACTCGCTGCCGGTGCTTGAGCACATCCGGCAGAACAGGGGGGTCGTCCAGATCGGCCATCAGCGCCGGTTCGACGCCGGCTACGTCGAAGCGAAACGTGCCTTCACCGCAGGGGAATTGGGTTGGATCCATTCCCTGCGGGCTGTCACATGCGACATGGCACCGCCACCCGTAGAGTTCCTGGCCACTTCCGGCGGACTTTTCAGGGACTGCTCGGTCCACGACTTCGATATTCTCCGCTGGCTGACGGGCAGAGAAATCGTTGAGGTGTACGCCAGGGGATCGAACAACGGTGATCCCGCCATCGGTTCCGTGGGGGATGTGGACACAGCGCTCGCCCTGGTGACGTTCGACGACGGCACGGTAGGAACGGTGTCTGCCTCGCGCTACAACGGGGCCGGCCACGATGTGCGCCTGGAGATTCAGGGCTCCGCCGGATCGGTGATGGTGGGCCTGGATGACCAGTCAGCACTGGCATCCGCGGAACCGGGGATCGCCTTCCCGTCGGGTGCACCGCACAAGACCTTCGCCGACAGATTCCATCAGGCCTACCGATCCGAGCTGGCGGCCTTTGTGGAGGTCATCCTGGGTAAGCGGGAAAACCCGTGCACTCCTGAGGATGCTGTTGCCGCTTCACGTGTAGCCGATGCAGCCCAGGCCTCACTTGAATCGGGGATGCCGGTCACCGTGGCTGTGGTAGCGGACCGCCAAGGGGTCTGAGCACCGCGACCTCCCGCAGGCTAGGCTGGCTCCATGGACGCCCACGGCAGCTTGAATCCGAGCCCCCGAACGCTGGACGTCGACAGCCTGGAACGCTTCGACAGGCTGGTGGTTACCGGCGCACGCTCCATGCACGGGTGGCATGCCCAATCGTTGGATCTTCGCGGCAGGGCCGAGCCGTTGCTGACCCTCAATGTTGAGGGAAGCATCTTTCTCGGCTGCACTTTCGACGACGGCGTGGAGGCATCGTTGCGAAGCCGCGGGGCCCTGATTTTTCCCCGGCTGGACGGTGTTCCCTTCAACCCCTACCGCAGCCGTCTCTACACTGCCCAGGAGCTCTACGAGGGAATTGTCGGTGCACCATACGAGGCCTCGCCGGACGCCAAGGTGTATCAGTGGAGTATTCAGCCCGGGCGCCGCCGGATCGATGCCACGCTCGCTGCTGCCCTTCATGACCATTCAATCGGGGAGGCCCTCGAAGCGTTCAGGCGTTCCGGGACCAGCTCGGGCCAGGTCACTGTCGGCGTGATGGGAGGGCACGCCGCCCAGCGGGGAACCCCGGAGTTCGCTGCGGCAGGAACCCTCGGGCGCCTGCTTGCCCGAAGCGGTCACATAGTAGCCACCGGGGGAGGGCCGGGGGCCATGGAGGCGGCCAACATGGGGGCATACCTGAGTGAGATTCCGGAAGCAGCCTTCCACGATGAGCTCGAAAGCATGGCCGTCGTTCCCGGATACCGGCCATCGGTGTCCGCGTGGGCGCGGGCGGCGGCCGCCGTCGTCGAACGCCATCCGGACGGGACGCCGTCTTTAGGTATTCCCACGTGGTTCTACGGCCACGAGCCGCCCAACTACTTCGCGAGCCACATTGCCAAGTACTTCGCGAATGCCATTCGGGAGGCCATCCTCCTCGAGCTGTGCGATGGCGGGATCGTGTTCCTGCCCGGGTCCGCCGGCACAGTCCAGGAGATCTTCCAGGACGCGTGCGAGAACTACTACGGTGTGCCCGAGACCATCAAGCCCATGATCCTGGTGGGCCGGGTGCATTGGCAGGAACGGTATCCCGCCTGGCAATTGCTGGCAGGCCTGGCCGAGGGCCGGGATATGGCTGCCAAAGTGCACTTGGTGGATACGGTGGAGGAAGCACTTCAGGTCTTGGAGGGCTACTGACGCCGGAACCGAAGCGCGTATGTGCTCACAGCACTCTGGTGCAGGGTGCTTCGGCCAGCCTGGCCAGTCCGGTCAGGTCGCCCGGCCCGAAGTCCCTCAGCGTCGTTCCGTGCTCGAACATGAGTTGGGAAGGATCGGGAACGTGGCCCAGGCCAAGGACGTGCGCGAGTTCATGGAGGATGACGGCGATGGCCCGCGCACTCCCACCCGGCGTCCTGATGATCTTCCGAATTTGTGGCGAGTCCAGGGAGACCTGCCCGCTGACGTAGCCCACGTGCCCGGAAGAGTGCTTCACGCGGGTGCTTCCGCCTATCCCTACGGTGTCCCCGCTGAGTTCAGGGATTGTCTCAGGATCCGTCCAGGAAATGAGGACAGGCGCCCACGTGTTCCCATAGCGGTTGGGCTGGAAGCTCGCCCGGTCCATGGCTGGCCGTTCATCCACTTGCCCGTTAAAAACAAACCTGAAGCCGGAGGCCTCACTGATCCGGCGTACGGCAGCATCAATCAAAGCGTCCGAGCCCGGGGGTGCCTCATCAGTATTTACCACGTAGTGGATGGGCCGGCACGGGGAGTAGCTCACCGGCATCCCTTCGTTGTAATGGAGGAAAACGTAGGAGCTGCTGAGCTCTGTCAAAGGGGCAGGGACGCCCAACGGCTCGGGGCCTTCGTCAAGACCTGGCGTTGGTGAATTGCGCTGGCCCATCATCGGGGCCCAGTCGGAAGAGCCGGAATCCAGGCCGAGCAAACTGAGAGGCCTGAAATCGCCGTAAAGAAATACCCCGATGGAGACGAACATAACCATTGCGGCAACGAAGGCGATCAGCCGGGTGCCCCAGTGCGTCGCAGGTTCATGCAAGTGGTGGGGGGAGGGGCCCGATGGCCCGGATGGTAGGTAAATTTTGATACCCCCTGCCCTGCTGTGGGCAGCTGACGGAGGCGGCTCGAACTATGGTTGTTTGCCAGCCTAGGCTCAGCAGGACCCCGCGTCTACAGGTCCTTGCGGCACTGTGTCTGGCCCAGTTCCCTGAGGCCGCTCAGGTCTCCGGCTGCTAACCCGTCAGGGGTGCCGATTTCCGGATACATCAGCTGGAGGGGGTCATCCACGTGCTCCAGTCCCATGACATGTCCGAGTTCATGGAGTATCACGGCGGTGGCGTACTCGGCGCCGTCGGGTCGTTCCAATTCAAGGTCAATCTGGGCAGCATCCAGTTCCAGGCTGCCGGTGACAAATGTTTTGGGTCCACCGCTGAAGCTGTAGTGTGTGCTTCCGCCGGTCCCGATGACTTGGCCTTTGAGCTTGGGGGCGGCGTCCGGTGTGGTCCAGGAGATCAGCAAGGGGGCCCAGCGGTCTCCATACATGGCCGGCTGGTAGGGGTCCCGTTCGTCCGAGGGTTCTTCGGCTGTTTCGCCGTCATGAACAAAGGTGATTCCAGTTGCCGAACCTATGGTGCGGATGGCGTCATGAACCAGGTGGGCGGCGCCCTCGGGAGCAAGGGTTTCATTCACGACGTAATGCAGCGGCCGGCACGGCGAATAGCCCACCGGACTGCCGTCGTCGTTCACTACCAGGAACTTGTAGGACTGGCTCGTCACTGACTGTAATTCCGGCACACCAAGTGGAGCGTCACTTTCCTCGAGCCCTGGAGGCGGCGTGCCGGCCGGGCGGGCCACCCCCGCAGCTTCGGTCTGCTGCACGGGCGGCCTGGCAATGGGATCAGACTGCGGGTCGGCGCGGGAATCCATGCCGAGCAGTCCCGTCACCCGCGGATCATCGTAAAACACCCCTGCCACCAGGAAAGCCATGGCGGCGATCAGCAACGTGACCAGAAGGTTCCGGAGCCAGTGCCCGGCCTTCCGGAGGGGACTTCGGTGTTTGGGCTGTTGAGGTGTCATGTGCCGGAGATCGTCCGGGTTGGAAGGGCTGTCCATACGAAGCTGCTAGGCCACTGCCGCGCCGAAGGCCATGCCCAGCAGGTAAGTGACGGCGGCTGCGCCAAGGCCGATCGCCAGCTGACGCAGTCCGCGGGATGCGGGGGAGGTACCCGAGAGGAGACCTACGATGCCGCCGGTTGCCAGCAGTGCAAGCCCCACCAGAACACAGGCCACCACAAGTGCTGCCACACCCGTCAGGCCAAACACGAACGGCAAAATGGGCACCACGGCCCCGGAGGCGAAGAAGCAGAAACTCGACGCGGCTGCACTCCAGGCCGTGCCCACCGCTTCATGTTGATCGGGAGTCTCGGTGCTCTCAGGATGCAGCGACAGGCTGGGATCGCAATCGCAGGACAACATACCCATGCGTTCCTTGACTCTGTGTTCGGCAGCCTCGCGGGACATCCCCCGCGCCAGGTAAACCAGCAGGAGTTCGTTGTGCTCGATGTCGAGCGACGGGGCGGCCGCCAGGGTGACCTGGGTGGGGCGGGTTGCCGCGAGGAGTTCCCGCTGGGACCGCACCGAAATGAACTCGCCCGCGCCCATGGACAGTGCTCCCGCGAGCAAACCGGCTACCCCGCTGAGCAGCACCACTTGACTCCCCACACCCGAGGCAGCCATACCCATGACCAGGGAAAGGTTGCTGACCAGACCGTCATTTGCCCCGAAGACTGCTGCCCTGAAGGTTCCGGCCAGCCGGTTGCGTCCACGTGTGGCCAGCCCCCGCACTACTTCTTCGTGGATCTGTTCATCCGCGGCCATGGCAGGAGTGGCTGAGGGATCCTCGGCGTAAGGAGAACGGCCCTCAGCACGCTGGGCGAGGGCAAGGACAAACACTGAACCAAAATGCCTGGCCAGGAATCCGAGGATTTGGCTTCGGAACGATGCCGGCCGGGGTTTGCCTGCGTGGCCGCCGAGCAGTCTGAGCCAATGTGCCTCGTGGCGGCCTTCAGCTTCCGCGAGGGCCAACAGGATGGAGCGTTCCTCACCGCTACGGTTTTGGGCGAGGTCACGGTAAACGGAGGCTTCGGCACGCTCGTCGGCGAGGTACTGCCGCCACCGTTTGAGATCGGCGGGGCTGGGGGTTCCGGCCGCTGAGGGCAGTGGATCTGTGGGGTGATCAGATTTAGCGTGCTGAGACACGAAGACTCCTGGGCTTGACGAGGCATGGTTCGGCCTCATTGCCTCTCCAGCGTACCCCGCATTTCCGCGGAATTTCGGCCGGTAATCCTTAGCGTGAAGTTTAGGAGTGCCTCAAAATTGCGGCACTGCCAGGGCAGGGTTGGCGGGCTTTCTCCTGCTATTGACCCCCTGTGCCGTCGGTGTTGTGATGTGTTTAAGGGCGGGTTTCCCCGCAGACCCACCTGGACACTTCAGCGGTTATCGCTTGACGCGCTCCTCGCCGAGAACGCTCACCGCCGGTGTCCTACCGATCGATGTCCTACTACACGGAGGTTGCATTATGGATTCCACTGAGCCGGTTCCCAACCACCAGCCCGTCAGGCCGACTATCGAGTCCGATCCCGCCTATGACTTTGCCGAGGACGTACCTGTGGAGGAATGGGATGCGGAGGATGACGCAATAGACGAAGAGGAGCGGGTGGTGCCGCTGGACACCGACGACGAATTCCGCGAACCGGACTTCGAGGAAGGCTGACAGTCAACCACGAGGTTAACCACGACGGCGGTACATCCCTGAGGTTGGATCCCAACCCGGGGAGGTACCGCCGTCGTGCATTGTGCCTTTGTTCTTAAGAGCCGATGTTTTGCAAGACGCGCGTAATAAGGTGCCGGTTTTAGGGGACGGCGTCCGGGATAGCAGGTTTCAGTGCGTCCGCCGGAACGGCCTCTTCCTCTTCTGCGCGCCCGGCGACCCGCGCGAACCAGTTCCGCATTACACGGGGATCAGTGGGCTTGGTCAGCAGCGATACGGCGATGTAGACCACGGCTGAAGCGATCAGACCGAAGTAAATCGGCTCATTGGCGTAGATCCCGTCCAATGGGGCGGCCGCATTGATCTCCAGGACGATCATTGTTCCCAGCGTCACGACGGAACCGACCGCCATGGACGCAGCTGCCGCAACTCCGGTCCCTCGATGCCATACCAAACCGCCGAGGATGGCCACCAGCAGGCCGCCCACCAGGATGTCGTAAGCGATGGTCAATGCCGCCACCACATCCTTGGTGATGATGGCGATGAGGATGGCAACAATGCCGAGCGCCAGTACCCACATCCGGTTTGCTTTGACGTCGTGCTCAGGATTTTCGCTGTCCTCGGTGTTGATGTCCTTGCCAAACCAGCTGGCAACGAAGGGGAGTACGTCGGCTCGGGCCACCGTAGCGGCTGCAATAAGGGCTCCGGAAGCCGTGGACATCATGGCCGCAACGGCCGCTGCCAGGACCAGTCCGCCAATGCCGATTGGCAACAGGTTGGTCGCCACTTCGGCATAAACCACGTCTTTGCCGAGGTTCGCCACGTCGATCTCCGGGAGTGCGACGCGGGCGCCCAATCCGATCAGTGCACCGGCCGCGCCGTAGAGGATGCAGTAAATGCCTGCAGTGGCGCCGCCCCAACGGGCAACCTGGGGTGTCTTGGCAGTGAAGACGCGCTGCCAGATGTCCTGGCCGATCAGCAGGCCAAGGGTATAAACCACGAAATAGGTGATGATGGTTTGGATGCCGATGCCGTCGATCTGGAAGAAGCTGTCCTCCACGCGGCTGCGGATGCCGTCCAGGCCGCCCGCTGCATTGAGCGTAAACGGGAGCATGAGCAGGAAGATGCCAACGGTCTTGATCACGAACTGGACCTGGTCAGCCAGCGTAATTGACCACATCCCCCCAATCGTGGAGTAGACCAGCACAATGGCGCCGCCGATGGCGATGGCAAGAGCCCTGTCCCAGCCGAAGAGCACCACAAAAATTGTGGCATAGGCCCCGGTGGACGTGGCGCAGAGCATCAGGGTGTACGCGAGCATCACTATTCCGGATGTCTGAGTGGCGCGGCTGCCATACCGCAACGTCAGCATCTGGGAGACGGTGTAGATCTTAAGTTTCTGGATAGTTCCGGCGAAGAGCAGGCTTAGGAGCAGCACGCCGGATCCGATGGCAACCACCAGCCACATCCCGGAGATACCAAACTTGTAGCCGAGGCCCACACCGCCTACCGTCGAAGCGCCCCCGAGGACTACAGCGGCCATGGTGCCGGTGTAGAGGAAGGGACCCAAACGACGGCCGGCTACGAGGAAGTCGCTGTTGTTCCTGGTACGGGACTTTCCCCACCAGCCGAAAGCCAGCATGGCTACCAGATAGGCCACCACGATGGCGATGTTGATGAAATTTGCATCCATAAGAAGGGCTCCTTGGAGCTGCTTGGCCGTTCATCTTCAACGGCAAATTGCCGAAGGAGAGGGAACCGCTGCTTGGAGGGGAGGCACGGGGAGGTGCACGCAGTTCTCTGGGAGACGGGGGTTTGTCTCCGCAGCTGACCGGTTTGGTTGTCCGGATGGATTCCCGAGGTTGTTCGCATAAGCGCTTGGCCAAACAATTGCCCCGAGTCAACTTAGTTTGCTAATAGACAACAGTTGTTGCGTAAAAGAGTAAGCTGTGACTTGGGTAACGGTCAAGACGCGTTTGAACGGGTGACGAATTGCTGCGTCACACTCGTTCCTGGCCGTTAGGATGACTCCTGAGATGGGCCGAGCGGCCAGCCGTGAAAGGTTCAGAAATGAAGGCTCTACCAGTTGAACCCAGCAATATTCCGGTTGCCATCGGTTCAAGAATCCGAGCAGCGCGTCAATCACAGCGGCTCACCATCGAACAGGTCGCGGACGCCACGGGTCTTACCAAGGGCTTCCTGAGCCGGGTGGAACGCGATCTGACTTCGCCGTCGGTGGCCTCACTCGTGACGCTGTGCCAGGTACTTTCCATCTCCATCGGGGATCTCTTTGCAGCCCCCGAAACACACCTCACCAAAAAGGATCACGGCCCTCGGATCTCACTCGGGGGTCAAGGGATCGTGGAGCGGCTGCTCACAGCTCGCTCTGAGCGGCGGATTCAGCTCATCCAGGCTGTGATCGAGCCCCGCGGGCGCGGAGAATCCGAGCTCTACGCCGTTGATTGCGACGTTGACGTGCTGCACGTCATCAAGGGGACAATCAAGCTGATCCTCACGAATGAGGAGTATGAGCTCAACTCAGGCGACACCGTGACGTTCCCGGGCAGGGAGCCGCACACCTGGGTCAACCCGACAGATGAGCCCGTAGAAGTGCTCTGGATTCTGGTTCCGGCCGCCAGCCGCTAGGGCTGTGCCGCTTTTCCAACCCGAGCAAAACTCGCTCTTCTCGCTAGCCTCCTGCGGGCCGGGCGGAAATTACTATGAGTGCAGGCGGACTACTTGGTCCGGTCATACATCAGTCCGGGGGGACCATGAACCAGAGCCGATATCTCTACCTTTCCCTTGCCGCAGCGGCGGCCCTCGGCCTGGCGGCCTGTGCGCCTTCCGGCGAGCCGGGCGGCCAGTCGCAGACCCCGACAGGCAGCGGAACGGCTTCGCAGGGCAGTAGCACCCAGGGCAGCCCTCCTGACTCTGCTCCGGCAGCCACCCCCGGAGGCTCCACCTCGCCGGGAGCTACCCCCGGGCAGGAAGCGACGCCGACTCCAACCGAAACAGCCACGGACCTGCCCGGGGTTGCGCTCAAGACCTTTACCTTCCCCGACGGGCACATTTCCTTTTCTTACCCGGCGGAGTGGACTGTTCGGACTGCACAGGCGCCGCATCTTCCCGAGGGCACGAATGCTGAAAACTCATTGGAAGCCATCCTCAGCGACGGGACGGGAAACGAGGTTGCCTCGATCACCAGCGGCACATATGGAGACGGAGCGGAAGGCCCGGTGATGCGTACCGTTCTTGACCAGGCGGCGGTTCCCGGGCTCGTGGACATCAACGCGGAGCCGGTTTCCTTCGGCTTTGCTTTTGATTCCTTCGCGGACCATCCGCAGTTTCATATGGGCATCAGGCGGAGTCACGAATTTGTGTCCGGGACCACGAGTTCCGGTTCCCCGCAGGTTGCGTTCCCCAACGGGGCAGCAGTGGCCAGGGTCATTTTTAGTGAACCTGCCTTCCCGAGCATCGACGCGGCGAAGGCGTGGATGAACACCGCGCAATATCGCCAGCTCAAGGCAATCCTGCTGAGTCTGAAGTATCAATAGCGAGCCCAGGTAAACGTTTGATGCATTGCAGGCAACATGGGGGTATGATGGCAGTCACAACCACTGATCCATCCTCGAAGGAGAGGCATTCCTTTGGAAGAGCTCCGCATTGAAGCAAATGGCAACGTCGGACCGATCGATTCAGCCCGGATTCCGCGTTATGCGGGGGCGGCAACGTACGCCCGCCTGCCGCGGCTGGACCAGGTTGCTTCGGCGGATGTGACTGTTGTCGGGGTCCCGTTCGACTCGGGAGTCTCCTACCGGCCGGGAGCGCGGTTCGGAGCAAACCATGTGCGTGAGGCCAGCCGCCTGCTTCGCCCGTACAATCCGGCGTGGGACGTGAGTCCCTTCGAGAACATCCAGGTGGCGGACGCCGGGGACATGGCCGTGAACCCGTTCAACATCAATGAAGCCATTGAGACGATTCAGCAGAACGCCCTGGATCTCACCGCCCGGGGGAGCAAACTTGTTACCCTCGGCGGAGACCACACCATCGCGCTTCCACTGCTGCGGGCAGCGGCCGAACGTGCCGGCGCACCCCTCGCCATGCTCCACTTTGACGCCCACCTGGACACCTGGGACACGTACTTCGGCGCCGAATACACACACGGGACGCCCTTCCGCAGGGCAGTGGAGGAGGGCATCCTCGACACCGAAGCCATCAGCCACATTGGAACCCGTGGTCCGCTTTATGGCAAGAAAGACCTCGACGACGACCATCGCTTTGGGTTCGGCATCGTCACTTCTGCCGACGTCTATTACCAAGGCGTGCTGGAGACGGTGGCAAAGGTCCGGGACCGGATCGGCAACCGACCCCTGTATATCTCCGTGGACATCGACGTCCTGGATCCTGCCTTTGCACCAGGTACAGGTACCCCGGAGGCGGGCGGTCTTTCAAGCCGTGAACTGCTGGAGATCCTCCGCGGATTCCGTGGGATGAACCTCGTCGGAGCCGATATCGTCGAAGTCGCTCCGGCGTACGACCACGCGGAGATCACAGGCGTCGCAGCCAGCCACGTCGCCTACGAAATGGTGACACTGATGGCAGACAACGCCGTCGAAGGCGACCGCTTCGGAGCCGCCAACGGGTACGCCCAGCAAGCCCTTGGCCAGGAATCGCACCGGCCAGCCGGCTTCGCGGCGTCCTCCACCGAGGAGTACGCACAGTGACCGGACCAGAGGGCCCCGTCCGTAACGGCGGCGATCTCGTCGTCGAAACCCTCGAGGCGCTCGGCGCCAAAACCGTGTTCGGCATTCCAGGCCAGCACGCCCTGGGCCTCTTTGATGCCATGGGCCGGGGAAACCTGCATTTCGTCTCCTCGCGGGTTGAGAACAATTCTGCGTTCGCGGCCGATGGTTATTCGCGGGCAACCGGGGAAGTGGGCGTTCTCTTCCTGTCCACCGGCCCCGGCGCCCTGATGTCGCTGGCAGGGCTGCAGGAGGCCTATGCGACGGGCGTCCCCATGGTGGTGGTTGCAAGCCAGATCCCTCTCGAAGGACTCGGAGCCCGCCGTAAAGGAATGCTTCATCAGCTTGACGACCAGAAGGCGTCCGCTGCCAACGTCACCAAGAGCCAGCGGCTCATCCAGCATGCCTCGGGGATCCCGTCGGCTATTCAGGACGCCTGGACGGAAGCCATTTCTTCCCCGCAAGGGCCTGTCTGGCTGGAGATTCCGCAGAATGTCCTGCTCGATCCCATCATGGTGCCTCCCGTTGAGGACGCGCTCGCTGAGGCAGCTGATAATCCGCCGCGGGTGGAGCTGATCCGTGAGGCAGTGAAATGGCTGGCGAAGGCGAAACGTCCCGCCATCATTGCCGGCGGGGGTACGCGGCGTGGCCGGGCTGAGAAAACGCTGCTGGCCCTGGCCGAAAAGCTGCGGGCTCCGGTGATCTGCACTCCCGGCGGAAACGGCGCTTTCCCCTGGAACCACGAGCTCTCGCTGCAGTCCTGGATCGAGGACCGCTACGTCACCGACGTCCTCGAAGACGCCGACGTCCTGATTGTCATCGGCTCGTCCCTGGGCGAGGTCACGTCCAACTACTTCACGTTCGAACCGCGTGGCCGTATTATCCAGATCGACGCCGAACCCCGGGTCCTCGAATCCAATCGCCCCGGGCTGGGGATCCGCGCCGATGCAGGGCAGGCCCTCGCCGCCTTGGACGAAGCCCTGCAACGTGAGGGCGTCTCCACGGCTGCGGACTGGCACGATTCGACGCCGGAGGCAATGGTGCGGGAGACTCTGGCTAAGGTCCGGGCACGCCTGGAATCCCAGGACCTGGCCAAAGAGCTCAACTTTATGGCTGACATCCGCGAGGCTGTGCCGGCAGATATGCAAACATTCTGGGACATGACCATTTCCGCCTACTGGGGCTGGAGCTGTTGGGACGCCAAGGATGGGCAATTCCATTCCGCCCAGGGCGCCGGTGGCCTCGGGTTTGGATTTCCGGCCGCCATCGGTGGTTCGGTCGGCCTGGCAACAACAGGGCGGTCAGGATCTGCTGCGCGGGTACTGGCGGTCTCTGGCGATGGTTCAGCTATGTATTCCATCTCTGAACTTGCCACCGCCAAACAGCACAACGTGCCGGTTACGTGGTTGATCGTCGACGACGGCGGTTACGGCATCTTGCGTGAATACATGATCGATGCGTTCGGCAAGGCAACCGCTACCGAGCTTGCCCGGCCTGACTTCGTGAAGCTGGCCGAAGCTTTCGGCGTTCCCGCCATCCGTGTTGAACCGCAGGGTGTGGGGGATGCCCTGAAGGCAGCCTTTGCTGCAGAGGGACCGAACGTCGTCGTGGTTGAGACACTGCTCAAGATGTTCGCTCCGACTCACCTGGACACGTGATTCCGGCAGCGCCAGCAAGAAACGCCTAATTTGTGACAGGTGAAGCGACGACCACTACGTTCTTGCCCCAAAAGTCGTCTGTGTAGCAGCTGATAAGGACCAGGCGATTCGGAACAACCTCCCAGATGGGGCTGTCCTTGAGGGTGTCCTTGAGATAGGTGGTAACCCAATCGACTCTGTAGCGAACCGTGCCCGTTTCAGTCACTGCATCAAACTCCTGTCCTGGAACCGAGGCGTCACTCAGGCGGTTAAAGGGAGCATCCCGGTCCTCCCAACTGTGTCCAATGATGTAGGTCGTGTTGGTTGATCCTGCCCCCGGAACACCAAAGGGTGCCAGCCAGTATCCGTCTACCGTCCGGGGTGGGACCAGGGTACGGGAGACCTTTTCTTCCTGGCTTGGCTCCAACGGATGGACTGGTACATCTATCCCGGCCAGGGGGTAGGCGATGCGGGTGGGGCGGGCAGCAGCCGGCAGGGAGCTAACGGTCTGAACCGGCGCGGGTACCGGGACTGAGGTGGCGGTCCAGGAACTCGGATTGCCGTCGGGCTTGCTCGAGCTGCCTGTGCCGAGGGAACCACCTGCAGACACGAGGCCCGGCAGGAATGCCAGGGCGAAGAAGCCCAGGACTCCGCACACGAGCAACAAAATTCCTCCGCGGTTCAGCAACCTTCCCTGACCTCGTTCGGGGGTGGGGGGAGGGTGCCTGCCGTGCTGGCCTAAAGTCACTCAGCTTCTCGTTCCTGGGGAGGACTAACGGGCACCGCACCTGGTGGTGCGATGCCCGTTCGCTCCTTCTCTAGTCCGACCTGCTCGGTTAGCCCGACTTACTCGGCAACCGTGTGCTGGGCTGTGGCTGGATCTCTCCGGCGAAGGGCAAGAATTCCAGCAGCTGTGAGCAGGAGTGCGGCGCCTCCGATCCAGGCCGGGATACCAGTTTCCCCTTCACTGGCAACAGCGGTCTGGGCATTGAATCCAGGGTTCATTGCGGGAACAGAGCCCCTGGCTGCGCCTGCGGCGGCTGGTGGAGCTGCTGCAGCTCCTGCCGGAGGCATGGCTGGCGGCACACCCGGTGGAACTACTGGAGGCACAACTTTGGGCGGCACAAGTGGCGGCACACCTGCCGGGCATCCCGCTGCGGGTGCCGGAATGATGTCTTCACCCTCCTGATGGTTGCGGTGGGCTGGAAGTGCGCTCTCGTCGATAGTGATGATCACGTACGGGTTCGTGGTGGACCCGGTTGCATGGCAGATGGTCACCTTCTTGCCATCAGGTCCAGGTCCTGGAGGCGGGGTGATGCCTGTTGGGCATCCCGCTGCCGGGGCCGGAATGATGTCTTCGCCCTGCTGATGGTCGCGGTGGGCTGGAAGTGCACTCTCGTCGATGGTGATGATCACATACGGGTTTGTGGCCGACCCGGTTGCGTGGCAGATGGTCACCTTCTCGCCATCATGTCCTGTAGGTGGCGTCGGCGTCGGCGTCGGCGTCGGCGTCGTGCCTGCCGGGCATCCTGCTGCCGGGGCCGGAATGATGTCTTCGCCCCACTGGTGATCCTCATGCGCGCTGAGCCCGCTTGTGTTGATCGTTATCTCTTCGTAGGGGTGAGTTTCAGAACCGGTAGCATGACAGATTGTAATTTGCTCCGATGTTGCGTTGGCCGGCGCTGTGGCGCCAAGGAAAGTAAGGCCCACGATCCCCATCGTTGCAAGGAATCGTTTCATAGCTGATCTCCATCCGAGACCGACTGGTAGAACTGACGACTCCGCGCGAGCTGCCCGCTCGACCCCGAGCTAAGGGCTCGTGGGATCAGCCCACCCTTCCCCCAGAATCATCAGCATGCTTACTTTTTGAGGCTATGGGGATAGCGATTCAGAAGTCACGAGTAGTGTGTACTCGTTTTTTCAGCCCTCGACTACTTGGAATCGGCTTCGAGTACTCGCAGTCGCCAAGGAATACTCCATTCGGATGATCTTTTCCAGAGAATGTTTCGCACAGGCAACAGATTTCGTAGAGTGGGAACCCTGATACCGTCAGCCCCCGCTGCTATTACTTCTCTTATCCAATCTGTGCTCTTCTTCTTAAGGATCCGTGGGCATGCTCCTCACCCTCATACGGCGCTACTCCAAGCCGTATTTGCCGTACATTATTGCCGTCATCGCGCTTCAGCTGGCATCGACCATCGCCGCCCTATACCTCCCCAGCCTCAACGCGCAGATCATTGACGAAGGTGTGGCACGCGGCGATACCGACTACATCTGGCGTACGGGCGTGTGGATGTTGGGCGTCGCGTTGATACAGGTAGCGACGGCGATAGCGGGCGTCTACTACGGCTCCAAGGCTGCCATGGCGATCGGCCGCGACCTTCGCCGTGGGGTATTCCGCAAAGTCAGCAGCTTCTCGGCAAAGGACGTCAACGTTTTCGGCGCCCCCACCCTGATCACCCGCGGCACAAATGATGTCCAACAGGTGCAGATGCTGGTCCTGATGGGCCTGAACTTCATGGTGGCCACGCCCATCATGTGCATCGGTGGCATCATCATGGCACTCCGCGAAGACCTCAACCTGTCCTGGCTTGTCTGGGTTTCAGTTCCAGTGTTGATTCTGGTGGTTGGCTATCTCGTTGTACGGCTGATGCCGCTCTTCCGCTCCATGCAGACAAAGATCGACCGCATCAATGGAGTCCTCCGCGAGCAGATCATCGGCATCAGAGTGGTCCGCGCCTTCGTCCGGGAACCC
Source organism: Arthrobacter rhizosphaerae (assembly GCF_023062595.1). Classification (GTDB taxonomy): domain Bacteria; phylum Actinomycetota; class Actinomycetes; order Actinomycetales; family Micrococcaceae; genus Arthrobacter; species Arthrobacter rhizosphaerae. The sequence continues at coordinate 58,176 of NZ_JALLAN010000018.1, read as the reverse complement.
CATGAGGCTGAGCGCTTTGGTGAAGCCAACAAGGAACTTACCGATGTGTCCCTGAAAATCGGTGCCCTCTTCGTCCTGATGTTCCCGGCCATCGGCATGATCCTCCATGTTTCCACTGCCGCCGTCCTCTGGTTCGGCGGCCAGCGGGTGGAGGCAGGCGAAATGCAGGTGGGAGCCCTCACCGCCTTCCTCCAGTACCTTCTGCAGATCCTGATCGCCGTGATGATGGGCACCTTCATGGCCATGATGATTCCGCGTGCCTCCGTCTGCGCAGACCGCATCGGTGAAGTGCTCGACGTCGAGCCTTCCATCCACGAGCCATTGAACCCGGTGACGCCCGCCCACAAGACGGGCCGGGTCGAATTCCGCGACGTTTCGTTCGCGTACCCGGGCGCTGAGGAACCAGTGTTGAGCAACATCAGCTTCACCGCTGAGCCAGGAAAAACACTGGCAATCATCGGCTCAACCGGTGCCGGTAAGACCAGCCTGTTGTCCTTGCTTCCCAGGCTCTACGACGTCGGTTCCGGTGAAGTACTGCTCGACGGCGTCCCTGTCACCGATCTGCACCGCTCCGAAATCACGGGCAGGGTGGCCATGGTGCCGCAGCGTCCCTACCTGTTCTCCGGCACCATCGAGCACAACCTGCGTTTCGGCAAGACCGAGGCCACGGATGAGGAACTGTGGGACGCCCTGACAGTGGCACAGGCGGCGGACTTCGTGAGGGACAAGAAGAACGGTCTTGGCGCGAGGATCGCACAAGGCGGCACCAACGTCTCGGGCGGCCAGCGGCAAAGGTTGTGCATTGCCAGGGCATTGGTGACGGAACCGAAAGTGTTTCTGTTTGATGACTCGTTCTCGGCCCTTGACGTCGCAACGGATGCACGCCTTCGCCGGGCGCTGAAAGCAAAAACGGCCAATGCCACCGTCATCATCGTTGGCCAGCGCGTGTCCACCATCGCCGACGCGGATGAGATTCTGGTGCTGGACAGGGGCCGCATCGTGGACCGTGGCACTCACGATGAACTGCTCGAAAACTCCACCACCTACCAGGAAATTGTTGAGTCCCAGCTGACCGCGGAGGAAGTGGCATGAGCACCAATGAGAAGCTGTCCACCCGTCCCGGCGAGGAAGATCCCGCCCAGCCAGCGGATGCACCAGTAACGGATGCGCTGGAAGACGACGATGACTTCGTCGAGGAAGAGTTTGTACCAGGCGAGGCCGACGGCGGCATGTTCGGATCCGTTCCGGCCAAGAAGCCTGAACACTTCTGGCCCTCCGCCAAGAGGCTGATGGGCCTGTTGAAGCCCGAGGCTGCGGGTATTTACCTGGTCTTGGCCATGGTGACTGTAGCTGTGGTCCTGAACGTGATCGCACCGAAGATCCTCGGCCAGGCAATGGACGTGATCTTCAGCGGTGTGGTCGGAAAACAACTTCCTTCCGGCGTCAGCAAAGACCAGTTCGTCGAAGGCCTGCGGAGCCAAGGCCAGGACAACTTCGCGGACATGGTCAGCAGGATGGAACTCGTACCCGGAGTGGGCATCGATTTCCAGAAACTCGCCTTCCTGATCAGCGTCGTCCTGGTGATGTACTTTGTGGCCAACGTGTTCCTCTGGCTGCAGGGGTATGTCCTGAATGTTCTGGTCATGCGGGTGGTCCGGAAGCTCCGGGACGATACTGAGAAGAAACTGAACAAGCTTCCGCTGAACTACTTCGATACCCGGCAGCGCGGCGATCTCCTTTCGAGGGTGACCAACGACGTCGACAACATTCAGCAGGCACTCCAGCAGGCGTTCGCGCAGCTGGTCAGCTCACTCCTGACCGTTGTCGGCATCGTGATCATGATGTTCATCGTGTCGTGGCAGCTTGCCTTGATTGCCCTGGTGGCCTTGCCGCTGTCAGGCGTCGCTGCCGGAATCATCGGCAGCCGCAGCCAGAAGCTCTTTGCTGCTCAGTGGAAGAACACCGGCCAGCTCAATGGCCAGATCGAGGAGTCTTTCTCCGGTCACGACCTCGTGCGCGTCTTTGGCCGTGATGCCGACATGCTGGACCGCTTCGATGAGCGGAACGAAGCCCTCTACAAGGCAAGTTTCGGGGCGCAGTTTGTGTCCGGGATCATCTTCCCGGTGATGCAGTTCGTCTCCTACCTCAGCTACGTTGGCATCGCGGTTGTTGGCGGCCTGCGGGTGGCTTCGGGAGGAATGAGCCTGGGCGATGCCACGGCTTTCATCCAGTACTCGCGAGAGTTCACGCAGCCGCTGGGGCAGATGGCTGGCATGGCCAACATGCTGCAGTCCGGCGTCGCCTCCGCTGAGCGGGTCTTTGAACTGCTCGACGCCGATGAGCAGGATGCCGAGACAGCCACAGAGCATCTGCCAGCCAAGACTGACGGCCATGTGGAGTTCCGGAACGTCACGTTCAGCTACACGCCGGACAAGCCGCTCATCGAGGACCTTTCCTTCAACGCCGAGCCAGGCCACACAGTGGCAATCGTGGGACCGACGGGTGCCGGCAAAACAACCCTCGTTAACCTTGTGATGCGTTTCTACGAGCTGGACAGCGGCAGTATTTCCCTGGACGGCGTGGACATCACGCATTTGAGCCGGTCCGAACTGAGGTCCAAGGTGGGTATGGTTCTCCAGGATGCCTGGCTGTTCGGGGGCAGCATCTACGACAACATCAAGTACGGGAACCTGGACGCGACGGATGACCAGGTGATGGAAGCCGCCAAGGCCACTTTCGTTGACCGCTTCGTCAGGGCGCTGCCCGAGGGATACGACACCGTCATCGACGAGGAGGGCAACAACGTCAGCGCAGGCGAGAAGCAGCTGATCACCATCGCACGGGCCTTTGTTGCCAATCCTTCGCTGCTCATCCTGGACGAGGCGACGAGCTCGGTGGACACCCGCACCGAGGTCCTGGTGCAAAAGGCGATGGCAGCTCTCCGGAGCGACCGTACGAGCTTTGTTATCGCCCATCGCCTGTCCACGATCCGCGACGCCGATACCATCCTCGTGATGGAAGCCGGCAGGATTGTGGAGCAAGGGAACCACCACGCGCTGCTCGAGCTGAAGGGCGCCTACTACCGTCTGTACATGTCGCAGTTCGCCGGTGAGGATGCCGAAGAATCGGCCTTCACTGCCGAGTCCGCAGCGGTGCGCAGCTGACCGCCGGGGAGCCCCGTCGCCTCGAGGTACTCGTACCCATGCGCTGGGGGGACATGGATGCCTACGGCCACATCAACAACGTGCAGGTAGTGCGCATGCTGGAGGAGGCACGGATAGCGGCCTTCGGCCCGCCCCGTGGAGCAGGCCTGCCCGGAATCGAGCCTCAGGTTGCCCTCTTCAACGACGTTGAGGAGGGAACCCTGGCCCTGGTGGTGGAGCACCGGATCCGTTACGTGCGGACCCTCGAATACCGGAATGTGCCTGCCGTGGTTCAAATCTGGATCGGTGGTGTCAAAGGCGCCAGTTTCGACATTCACTACCTTGTGCAAGATCCCGTCACTCGCGAGGATTGTGTCAGGGCCACCACCCACCTGGCCTTTGTGGATGAGAGGACAGGCCGCGTGTTGAGGCTGACTCCCGATCAAAAGCAGAGGCTTGCTCCATTCGTCCATTAGCTTCAACGTCCCAATCAGTACCTGAAGAGGAGCCGAAGATGGCAAGCAAGAGACGGGCCGACAAAAAATCGTTCAACCGGACCAAGTGGAAGGACATGCCACCGCAGGCGCGCTTTGGGATGGTACTGGTGGGAGCCATCCAGCTCACCCTGCTCTTTGCCGCACAACGTGACATCTCCCGGCGTCCGGCAGAACAGATCAGGGGCAGCAAGACGATGTGGAGGCTTGCGACATTAATTAATTTCATCGGCCCGGGAAGTTACTTTGCCTTCGGACGGAAGAAGTTACCAACAGTAAAGTAGGCAGCCGGCGGGCAAGTGAAGCCGTGTCGGCTCCGACTCGCCGATGCGGCTTCAGAAATAAAACTTCCATGGTGCTGACACCCAGCTTAAGGCTGTAAATTTGTCGGATGACCCCTGCCCTAAAGACTTCCATGCCCCGTGCCCTCGGTATCTCCAAGGAGATCGAAGATGCCGCCTGGTTCGTACTTGGGGCCGGTCTGCAGGGGAGACCTTCGGCCTTGGACGGTCACACGCTGACATGGACCGCTGACGCTGCCTCTGAGCTCCTGGACCGCTTGGAACGAGGGGTCTCGGACTCCAAGGCGCCCATGATGACCAACCTTCGGGAGAACCTCCAGGACGCTTCGCGGAACGCCAAACAGCTGGCCGTGGAATTGCTCTTCCTCCAGTCTCTTCCGCTGGCACACGAGGTCAAGTCGCTCAAGGTCAAGCGCGCCAGGGTTGCCGAAGCAGCTTCCTGGCTGGAACCCCCTCTCGAGTTGCCCAATGAGCTGTACCAGGGCATGACGGACCATGGCGTCATCCGCGACCGCACCGCTGAATTCAACTGGACAATCTGGGACCACCTGAAGTGGCTGTGCCGCTTTGTTCAGCACGTGGACCAGCAGCCAACAGCTGTCATTGCCGATGCCCTCCAGGATCCGCTGTCCTTCCACCAGCTTGCGGTGGGAACGCCTGAGGATCAGCCGGCGATCCGCCGAAGCATCGAGTACCTCGCCTGGCCCAGCTACTTCGAACCCGTCGTGGCTGATGTTGAGCGCCAGGAAATCAGGGATGCTTTCGCGTCCCTGGTGGGCGGGGCCAAGGGTGACAGCGATGAGGAAATCACCGCCGACATTCACCGGATTCGTCTGCACCTGGATGAACAGGCCGGGCAGCGAATCGACTGGTACTCCCGGCAGCTCGTCAGCCAGTGGCGAAAAGTCGGGGACCCGGGGCGCCGTGCCTGGCTCTTGCGCACCCACCACGACAACAGCGAGCTCCTCACCACCTGGCAAGGTGACGAGAAGGTGACTCTCGACGTCGAACATCTCCGCTTGCTTGACGCCGGCGTCACCGCTGGGCTCGTCCAGCATGCGGTCGATGAGGACTACAAGCATCTTGGCTATGTGGAACGCGAAGACACCAAGACCGCAGTTTTTGGTTTCCTCAGCGTCATGAAGCCCGGCGACCTTGCCCTCTACCAAAGTTCCGGCGGTGTCCGGATAGGCGTGGTGCTCGGCGAACCGGAACAGAACGACGACAACCGGCGGATACACCGGAAGGTGCGCTGGTTCGACGAAACGCACACCATGACCGATCTTCCCCGCCATGTCCAGCGCCAGCTCGCTGCCTCAGGCATCATCGTGGACGTGACCCGGGTGATCCAGGCCCTGCAGGCGCTGTTGCCGGCCGAGGCGGAAACTGAGGACGACGACGCCGCACCGACCGCCGTCGTCGATCCCGTTCCTGAAGGGTTCCGTCCGCTGACACCGGAATTCGCCGCGTCGCTGCACATGGACCTGGAACCGCTGCAGGAGATCGCCGAACTTCTTGAGGAGAACCGGCAGCTTGTCCTTTACGGCCCGCCCGGGACGGGTAAAACCTACCTGGCCAAGCACCTCGCAGCGGAACTGGCAGGGGACGCCACGGACGAGCGTGTGAAGCTTGTCCAGTTCCACCCCTCGTACGCCTACGAGGACTTTTTCGAAGGCTTCCGCCCGGATAAGACCGATGAGGGGCAGGTGTCCTTTAAGCTGGTGGCCGGGCCTTTGCGGCGGCTGGCCGAGGAGGCAGCCAAGCCGGGCAATGAGACCAAGCCGTACTTCCTGATCATCGACGAGATGAACCGCGCCAACCTGGCCAAGGTTTTCGGTGAGCTGTACTTCCTCCTCGAGTACCGTGACGACCGCATCTACCTCCAATACAGCCCCAACGAGCCGTTCACTTTGCCGGACAACCTCTACATCATCGGCACCATGAACACCGCCGACCGCTCGATCGCCATGATGGACGCTGCCATCCGGCGTCGTTTCTCCTTCATCGAGCTGCACCCGACAACCGAGCCGGTGAAGGGCACGCTGCTGCGCTTCCTGCAGTCCCGCAAGCTGGATACGACGCCGGCCCTGCTTCTGGACGCGCTCAACGAGGCCATCGACGAGTGGGACCGTGACCTGATGATCGGGCCGTCGTACTTTATGAAGAAGGCAGCGCAGACGCCCGCAGGGCTTCGCCGGATCTGGAAGTATGAGCTGATGCCGCTCCTGGAGGAGCACTATCACGGCCAGCTGAACCGGGCTCAACTGGAAGAGCGGTTCGGCCTGGACCAGCTGCTGGGTCGTCTTGCGGACCGCTGAGTTGGTCTTGGAGTCCGCCAAGCCGACAAGGCAGACTGCTCAGCCGACCTCGCAGACTCAGCCGACCGGGAGGGGCATCCAAAAGCCGCGGCACATAGTCCTGGATGAGCTGTCCGGCGGCGTCGTCGACAAGCTCGACCCCGCCAGTGCTGCGTTCATCAACTCCAGCGGGTTGGCCAAGGCATCACCCATGGGCCTTGGCCTGTATCGGATCGAACCGGTGGGAATGGTGGGGTCGGTCCGGACCGGGACCGTTCAGTTGGATGTCAGGCCCAAAGACCGGCTGGGTTTGAGCCGGCTCCTTTTCCTGCTGAGCTACGCCGGCAATCAGGGTTTCCGCGACGATGCCGTAAACGCCGTGGAGGACTCGGAGCTTTGGAGCGCTCTGGCCGAATCCCTCGCCCAATTGGCAGAGCGGGCACTGACCCGCGGCCTGCTGCAGGGGTACCTGAATGTGGATGAATCCCTGCGGACGGTGAAGGGGCGGATCCGGATTTCGGACCAGATCTCCCGCCGCCCGGGCATGCTGGTACCACTTGAAGTTTCCTACGACGAGTTCACGGAGGACATCCCGGAAAACCGCATTCTCCGGGCTGCCTTGGACCGCATGTCAAAAGTCCCCGGGGTCCGTCCGGACGTCTTGAGCAGGCTGCGCCAGCTTAAAGGAAAGCTCGACGGCGTCACCCGGCTTCAATCGGGCGCTCCGCTGCCGCGCTGGCGGGCAAGCCGGATGAACCTGCGGTATCACGCTGTACTGCGCCTGTCTGAAGTCATTCTCAGGAATGCTTCCGCCGAGGCTGGCGAGGGAGACCAGCACACCGCCGCATTCGTGGTGGATATGTCGCGGGTTTTCGCCGACTTTGTGGGGACGGCCCTTCGGCACGCCATGGCTGCCTACCCCGGTGAAACAAGGCTGCGGTACGACGCGATGCTCAATGAGGCAGTCAGGGATTCTGATCGGCTCACGGTCACTCCCGACGCCGTCCACCTTCTGGGCGGACGCCCGGTGGCGGTGTACGACGCTAAGTACCGGGCGGCGTCGGACATTGGCGCTTCCGTCTCAGCGGACCACTTCCAGATGCTGGCCTACTGCACAGCGCTGCAGGTTCCCACCGCCTGGCTGGTGTACGCGGGCCAAGGCGAAATAAAGCTGCGCCGGATCCTGAACACGGATATCGACGTCGTGGAGTACCCCATCGATTTGTCCCTTCCGGCGCCCCGGATTCTGGAATCCATTGCGGACCTTGCCAAGGAATCGTGGGGCGACGTGGTGCGTCAATCACGGGACGGCTAAGATCCCTGCGGCTGAGGCCACCCTTACGGCCAAGCCCACTCTTGGCCCGGGATCATGCGACTTCTGAGGCCACTTTTCGGGCTGCCTGGCTCCGGCTGCGCAGGGACATGAGGTGCTGCAGGAGTGCCCGCTCCGGATTACCCACGTTCAGGCTCAAGCACAGCCTCAGCGTGTCCCGGACTTCTGAGCCCTCCGGCTCACTCTCTTCGAGGATCGACTCGATGATGTCCGACGCCTGATGGCGCAGCGTCTCAACATCAAGGAACGTGTCAATTGTTCGGGGGATACCGGCGTCGGATCCGCTCTCAGGCGCTGCTGCTTTGGTCATCCGTTTTCGGGACATCGCATACTCTCCTAGGTCAGTTCTACCTTTGGGGAGACCACCTGCCGGTTTGAATAAATGGTACCGGCAGGAGTGAGATCTGTCTCCTGTAGCTTGCCTGGGAACGGCCTGTGCAGTGATTTACACCGGCGATTTAGACCGGCACGCGGAAGGTGAAGGTGCTTCCTTCGCCCACCGCACTTTCGAGCTCAATCGTGCCGCCGTGTGCCTCGATAATTGCCTTGCTGATGGACAACCCCAGTCCGACACCTGGGATGGTGGTGCTGCGTACAGTGCCGGACCGGAAGAACTTGGTGAAGGCGTGGGCCTGGTCATGTTCGCTCATTCCCATCCCGCTGTCCCTGACCTCGCATACGAGATATCGATCATCCGGCCGCAGCGAGACCACCACCTCGCCGCCATTAGGAGAGTATTTGATGGCGTTGGAGACCAGGTTGTCCAGAACCTGCGAGATCCGGGCCGAATCCACGTGGGCGTCCATCGTTGGTGGAGTTTCCGCAAGGAGCCGCACGCCAGAGTTGTCCGCACGCGGGATGGCAGCACTCACGCTTGCCCGCACCAGCTCGGCCATGTCTGCCGGACGTGGGCTGACGACGAGCTGGCCCCTCCGGCTGGCCAGCAAGTCCGAAACTAGCGAAAGCAAGCGCTCTGAGTTGCGGCGGATGATCTTCAGGGGGTAGGTGTCCGCTTCCGTCAGTTTGCCCTCGTCCATGAGGATCTCCACATACCCCAGAATCGACGTCAGCGGTGTGCGGAATTCGTGGGACACGTTGGACACGAAATCATCCTTGGCCGCCAGTGCGTTTACGAGTTCGGTCACGTCCCCAAAAACCACCACGGAGCCGACGAAGTTGCCGTCCCGATCCTTCATAGCACGCGCGCTGGTACTCATGGCCCGCTGCTCATGGCCCTTCCCGAGCCATACGAGGTAGTCAGTGAATGTCTCTCCCCTAACCGCGCGGCGGACAGGCCTGGACTCGGGCGGCACCGGGGTGACGCGGTCGGCCTCGAAGACCAGCAGCTGCGTCTCGTCCGGATCGTTGGTGTCGGGAGGCGTCGCGAGTCTGTGGTGCGCGCGCTGCTTGCGATTCATCAGGATGTCGTGTCCGTCGGCGTCGACGGCCACTACGCCCAGGTGGACGGTTTCCAGCACTGTGTTGAGGAGGTCTTCCTGCCGGGTGCTGGCAGTAAGTGCGGCTATCAGCTGTTCGTCTTTCGCTTCCAGATCCCGTTGCTGCCGCATCATGCTCAGCGTCAGGACACTTACCGACATGCCGATCCCCAAGGTAACTACGGGCAGCAGCAGGGACCGGGCAGCGTCCTGCCCATTGAATTGCCCGTGCACAATCAGCGGAACCCAAATGATCGCCAAGGGAGCAAAGAAAGATGCGGCGATGGCAGCGCGGGGATACAGGCCCGAGGCGCACAACCAGATGACGGGCAGGACCGCCATCAGACTGATACCGGTGAGGCCTTCCTGTCCCCCTTCCCGGCCCAGTCCAATGGAAATGAAATCCAGTAACGGAATGACGAGGAAGCTGGGATAGGGGAGCCGATCCCAAGGCACGGCGTAACAAAGAACCAGGATGACAGCCTGTGAAAGGAGGAAGCTGATGAAAAGGGGATGAGCCAGTGACGACGGAAAATAGGCCATTACCAGCACCGCAGTAAGGGCCGTAGTCACTGACAACGGCATTTGACTGAGGCCCACGCGGCCACGCATGGAGTACTTATGGAAAGGCCGCCTGAAAAACATTAGGCGCCCTGATGGGATATTCCACGTTTTGTCCGCACTCATGCGCATAATGCCGAAATAGGGTGGGTTTCTGCATCCATAACAACAGGGTATCCGTCGGGAGCTATACTGCAGACGGGGGCTAGCGGACTGAGGGGGCTGCGATGAGCGAATCACGTGTAGGTCTTGTCATTGAAGACGACGAGGACATTCGAGGACTCGTGCGTGTCGTCCTGGCGCAGGCCGGTTTTGATGTGCACGCTGCCAGTACTGGTTCAGAGGGCGTCGAAGCAGCCAAAAGGCTGAATCCGGCCGTTATTACCCTGGATCTTGGCCTGCCCGATATCGACGGCTTTGAGGTTGCCCGGCAGATCCGCCAGTTCTCTGATGCTTACATCGTGATGCTTACGGCGCGTGCCGAAGAGCTGGATACCCTTATCGGCCTCGAGTCCGGCGCGGATGACTATCTCACCAAGCCATTCCGTCCCAGGGAACTGCGTGCGCGTGTCGCGGCGATGATGCGGCGCCCCCGGTCAGATTCTCCCGCATCCGAACCTGCAGCTGCCCCTTCCTCTGAGCAGCTGATTGTCCATAATGGCCTGGAACTGAGCTACGAGGCACGAACGGTCGTTGTGGACGGGGTGGAGCTCAACCTGACCCGGACCGAGTTCACACTTTTGTATTCGCTGCTGGAAGCAGGACGGCGCGTCCGGACAAAATCGGAGCTGGTGCGCCGGCTTCGCGACGAGCCGTACGACGTCGGCGGGTACATTTCCGACGCCGACGAACGGTCCGTTGAGGTCCACATGGGAAACCTGCGGAAGAAGCTAGGCGACACTCCACAGAACCCCCGCTGGCTACAGACGGTCAGAGGCATTGGTTACAGGCTCGCTCCTTCTCAGGAATGATTCACCTTTAGGCGCCAGCTGACAGGAACTCGTCCAGTTGGTGTTCGAGTTGTGTCAGATTCTTGAGCTCGCATTCCCACACGGTGAGCACTTCCCAACCTGACCGTTCCAGCTGGAGGCGCTGATCGGCGTCGCGCTTTCTGGTCTTAGTCCGCTTGATTTCCCAGAAGTCTGCATTGGCCTTTGGCGCATGTTGGCCTACCCGGCACTCATGAAAGTGCCAGAAGCAGCCGTTGATAAAGATGACTTTGCGCCGGCTGGCAAAGACAAGGTCCGGCCTCCCGGGCAGCTTTCCGCCGGACGCCATCCCGTGAAGGCGGTAGCGGTACCCCTTGGCGTGCAGAAAACGGCGCACCAGCATCTCTGGTTTGGTGTTTTTGCCTCTGATCCGGGACATATTCCAGCTACGACGCTCAGGTGTCAGCCGATCTGCCATGGTTCCAGTCTAAGTTTCCGGGTGCCTCCGCGGGTTCCCCGGCCTTTGATGCAGTGGGGGCGCCGAGTTCTGGGAAATGCAATTTGTTGGCTGGCGCTGGATAAACGATCCCTTTCCTTGCGAATTCTTCGTGATGGACGTTTTATTGCGTTGTCTTCCCTCCATATGACTTTTTATTTGGGTGCGGTGGTGGTAGAAAGCTACTTCAGGTGCCTGTGGATAACTTTGACCTAGTAATTGTCACCTCAGCTACCCTTTAAGCATTGTTCGGACCAAGAGTCACGAAAACTATCGGGGGACAGCTGCTCATGACTGCTCGCAATTCCGTCCACATGCGCCTACGTGTTCTAGCGGCAGCGGCGGTCACCGCCGGCGCAGTGGCGGTCTCAGCGTGCGGTGGCGGCGCCCCGGGCGGAAGCGGGACACCCTCGACCCCCGCACCATCCCAGTCACCATCCAGTGCAAGCCCTACGCCGACTCCCAGCGCTGCCTACAAGCCAGCCGATTCAAAGGGCAAGGCGCAGAACGTCCCTGTCCCGGTTATGCCTGAAGCAGCCAAGGCGGAGACCAAGGAGGGGCTGGAGGCCTTCGCAAAGTACTGGTACGCGCTGCTGAACTACGCATATGAGACAGGCAACCTTGAGCCGATCAGGGCTCTCGCAGCTCCCGGCTCCTCCTGTGCTATGTGCGAGAAGATCTTTCCAGCCGTGGAGAAATGGAACATCGAGGGACGCTGGGTTGAAGGGGCAAGGATCGAAGTTCACGCACTCCAAACGAAGTTCACGCAGACACCTGCAGGAGAATATCAAGTTGCTGTTCAGTCTCAACAACGTGCAGGAACGCTTCGGAATGCGGATTCAACCGTTGGGCAAACCGTCCAGGAAACGAGCATGCTCGGTGACCTGCTCATAGCTAAGTTCATCAGCGGCGCCTGGTTAGTCACCAACGTCGACAGATTAGGCGGATAGTGAGTGGATTCCTGGGGGAGGAAAACGCTGTCATGGCTAATCGTTCTAGCTTTCCTGGCTTTCGGTACCTTGGGTTACCTGCCCGTAGCGAAAGCACAAGAAGGAGATTCCGATCTGTCATGGAATGGACCCGGAATTGGAGTCTGGCGATTCGATCCGGGACAAGGGGTCTGGGTGGATTCTCCGAGTGCTATCCCGGACGACCCCAATCTCTATAAATTCGAGTACCTGTGTCTTGACGGCGGTAAAAACAACTACGACGTCGCCTGTCTTGCCGGTGCTCCTGAATGTGACGAGGGAGAATCGGGAAGGCCTGTACGTTGGTTCTCATCGCTTCGAGTTTTCGATCCACCAATGTGGTCGCCCATCAGGCCGGACCGGTGCGTTTACACAGAAGACCCAGCAGATGTGTTGGGTCAGATCGCTGCACAGATCCAGACTAAGTTTGAGCAATTACCCGTAGTGGCAGGTACTTCAGGGATCCAGCCCAATCCGCACACGCTCAAGGGCGCCGAAACCAACTTTTATGCAGAAGCGGCAGAGCAGACTTTCACCGTAGACATGCTCGGGCAGAGCGTCGCCATCGTGGCAAAACCGGTGCAATTCCAATGGGACTACGGGGACGGCGCAAGCCTTGGGCCCACCACGTTGATGGGCGGTCCTTTGCCAGAAGATCGTTGGGGCGAAAAGACCCGGACCAGCCACGTTTACACCGAAACCGGGGACTTCCAGGTTGTGCTGACCACCTACTTCCAAGGCACCTACTCGGTAAACAATGGACCGGACTTGCCTATCCCGGAGCAGGGGCAGTTCAGTTCACCTCCCCAGACCGTCAGCGTGTGGAGATCGATCACACGCAACTACGCTGACGATTGCATCGATAACCCACAAGGCCAAGGCTGCCCAGGAGTCCCAAGCGTCCCATAGCCCTTCGTCGGGCCCAAAGGTGATGTGCGTCTCACGCGGAATAGTTGCTTGTGCAAACAAGTTGCGGAGGGTGGACCCTCTTCACTATCAAAGGATTTGCACATGTTGTTTTCTCCGCTGACTCTTGGCGAGCTCGAACTGCCCAACAGGCTTGTAATGGCACCGTTGACCCGCGTCCGTGCAGGAAAAGAGGGTGTTCCGGGACCCTTAGTGGCAGAGCATTATCGCGAGCGGGCCTCTTTGGGGCTCATTGTCAGCGAGGGAATCTATCCCAGCCATGCAGGCCAGGGATATTCGGGCCAGCCCGGACTCGTTACGGATGCGCAGCAGGCAGGATGGGGAAACGTTACGTCAGCCGTCCGTGCCGAAGGTGGCCGGATTTTCGCCCAAATCATGCACGCCGGCAGGGTCAGCCATGAAGCCGTCAACGGTGGGTATGAAGTGATCGCTCCGAGCCCCATCGCCATCGACGGCGAAATTCACACACCGCTGGGCAAACTGGCCTACCCGAAGCCCCGGGCGCTGGGAACAGGGGAGCTGCCTGCAATTATTCAGGAGTTCGTTCAAGCGTCAGTGAACGCCGTTTCGGCAGGCTTCGACGGCGTCGAGCTTCACTCCGCCAACGGTTACCTTCTTCATGAATTCCTCAGCCCGGCATCCAACCAGCGCGATGACGTTTACGGTGGCTCTCCTGAGAACCGTGCCCGCTTCGTCATCGAGGTTGCCCAAGCTGTGGCTGCTGTGGTCGGCGGCGACCGCGTGGGTATCCGCATCTCGCCGGAACACAACATTCAGGGCGTTCTGGAAACGGACGCATCCGATGTCCTGGCCACCTATGGAGCGTTGGTTGATGCGATCGAGCCGCTGAACCTCGCGTACCTGAGCATCCTCCACCAGGATCCTTCAGGCGAGTTGATTCAGGGCCTCAGGAAGCGCTTCGGGGGACCGTTCCTGGTCAACTCCGGCTTCGGGATGGTGACCACCCGCGATGAGGCTATGGGTCTGGTGGCCGACGGTCACGCCGATGCCGTCGTGGTCGGTCGACCGGCTATAGCCAACCCGGACCTGGTCCGCCGATGGCGTGAAGGTTTGCCCGTGAACGAGGCAAACCCCGCAACGTTCTACGGTGATGGTGCCGAGGGGTATACCGATTACCCGGCGTACCAGAACTAATATCCAGCTGCAGTGGCAGCGGGGTACCGCAAAACGGGCGCACCGCGACGGTGCATCTAGCTGGGTGCGGTTCCCCGCTGGCATAGGCCGATGAATCCGCCAAGTTGCGCCAGGCCCTCCGGATGGGAGGGAAGGTAGTTTGTCAGCTGGGGAGATCGCACCACCACGGCGCGCCACTTGGCCCGGGAAACTGCAACGTTGATCCGGTTCCGCGATAGCAGGAACTCGATACCCCTGGGAGCGTCAGCGACGGCAGAACATGCCATGGACACGATCACCACGACGGCTTCCTGCCCCTGGAATTTGTCGACGGTGCCGACGCGAACTGCTCTGAGCCCGGCCTCGTCCAAGGCATCCCGGACTACGTTTACCTGAGCGTTGTAGGCCGCCACGACCAGAACGTCCGCTTCGCCCAGCAGGCGGCTCCCGCCGTCGTCGTGCCATTTAAGCCCGAGGTGTCGGTGGACTTGTTGGACTACTGCTGTTGCTTCCTCAGCGGAGGACGTGGTGTTTCCGCTGTGGGGGACAAAAACGGTCTCGATTCCGGCCGGAACACCGTCGAGCATGCGCTGATCCGCTGCCGGTGAGGATTCCAGTCGTCCGTCGTAAGAGAGCTCTGAGACTGCCCTGCACAGCTCTGTAGTCATCCGCCAGGAGTCCGCAAGAAAATAACCCAGCTCGGGCGGCAGCGTCGAGTGGCCGTCCGAAATCCAGCCCAGTGCAGACTCGTTGACGGGCTCAGGGTGAGTGCCTTGGCTTACCTGGGGAAGCTGCTGCGGGTCGCCGAGCAGCAAAAGGCGAGGGCTGGCTTGAGCAACTGCCAAGGTGTTAGCGAGCGAGAACTGTCCGGCCTCGTCTATGACCAAGAGGTCCAGCGAACCGGCGGGGACAGTGGCCCCTGTCATCGTCCAGGCAGTTCCGCCTACCAGCGCCCCGTCGGGGGAATTGAGGAGCCGTTCCACATCGGCGGCAGATCGGTTGTCCCACGGAAGGGAGTCGCTGTGCTTGACGTCTTTGGCGACTCTGCCCGGGTCCACTCCAGCTTTTTGGACAGCGGTCCGCATAAGATTCTCGATCACGGCATGAGACTGAGCAACGACTCCTACCTTCCAGCCACGTTGAACCAAACGCGCGATCACATGGGAACCTACGTGGGTCTTTCCTGTGCCAGGAGGGCCCTGAACGGCCAGGTAGGAGCGGTCCAGATCCAGGACAGCATCGGTGATGGCATCGATAAAACGGTCCGGTCCCTGTCCGACCTCCAGTAGGGCAGCACGGTTCCGAAGGCGGGGCGGAACCCTCCGGACCAAATCCAGACCCGGATGTTCAGGGAAAAGGGGGTGGCCCGGTTTGCTGTCCAACAGGGACGCTGCCACCTGGTCGGCCAGAGAAGCCAGAGCCTGCTCCAAACTTTTGGTGGCGAGGGGCTGGTCCTCGGTCAGGGCGATGGGTACAGAGGCGTAGGGGTCGATTTTGCGATGAAGCCGGTCCCGGATGATGACGGTGTCCTGACCGTCTTCATGCCCCAATTCCAGGATTTCCGTTCCGAACCACCCGCCTCGCCCACCGCCGTCTTTCCCCGTTCCTTTCAGTCCGGGCGGGAGCGGGCGATCGTACATTCGGAACCACGTACTGCCGACACGCAGATCCGACCCTGCGCTGACGCTGCCTGTGAGCTTCACTTTGCGTTCGGGCAGCTTGCCTCCCTCTTTGCGCCAGTCGTCCAGGATTTCTGCCTGCTCGACGAGGAAGACATTCCGGTCGTGATGATGGCTCTCGGGTCCGTTCTCGCAGCGGTCGAAGTGGGCCCACCAGAACGACTTCCGCTCGCGGCGGTGATAGCTGACGGCCGCGGCTACCATAGCAACGGCGTGGGCATCAGGATCGGGCCCGCGGTCCTCGATGGTGCCGGCAACCTTGGCGGCTTGCGTCCGGGATTTTGCCCACTCGTCCAGGAACGTGTGCAGGACGATCTCCGATTTCCTGAGGTCATTAGCAGCCGCCACAGCCTCACTTTTATCTTTACGTTTTGGAGAGTGATCCGCTTGTATGGAGTCAGCTAAAAAATCGCCGGATGACGATGAATCAGGCTCGATGCCGTGTTGGCGGGCGAGGCCAAGAAGCCAGTTCCTCAGTTCCAGCGTGGAAACGCAGTCGTACTGGTTGTAGTCCGAAATTCCGGCGAGGATTTCGGCCGCAAGATCGTCCAGTCCGTTATCGCGTGCTTCGCAGAAATCAGCGTAGGCGACCACAGAAGCCCCTGCGTCAGTGACGTCTCCGGAACGGAGATTGTTGCCCATGTACAGCGGCTCAAGTCTCTTGATGCTGTAGGAGTTCTCGGAGATGCGGATACTGTTGCGGACAGTCTGATAGAGGTCAACCAAGAGCCCGTCTCGGAGCCATTGATCGACAATGTCTTCACCAGCAACGTGCATCACTGAGAGTTTGCGCAGCGCCGTCTTCTCATAGGCGGCGTAGTGATAAACGTGCATGTCCGGGTATTGGGCCCGCCGGTCTTGTACATAGTCAAGGAAATCCAGGAAGGCCTGTTTTTCGGCGGCGCGGGTGTGTGCCCAGAAGGGCCTGAACACCCCGGCCACGCCCGGCTTGACCGGCGCTTCAACCACACCGAACAGATACTCCAGACCCCAGGTGCCGGTTGAATCTTCTTGCCACAGGGGGTCTCCTTCAAAGTCGAAGAAGATGTCGCCGTCGTCAGGAGGTGGCAGTTCCCTCAAAGTGTTTTCGGGGATCACTCGGTAGCTCAGAGCGTGTTCTTCGCCGTCCTTGACGTAGCTGACGCTTCCGTCCACTGGCCCAAAACCGGTCTGCATCCGTGCCTGGTCCTGCAGCCTCAGGAGCGGGGGATTGGCGTCGGGAAAATCTGCTTCCGCGAGCTGATGCACAGTAAAGATACCCTGCTCCTGAAGTTTCTTGCGTTGGCTGGAGTTCATCCTGGCCACCAGCAGGACATCATCCGTAGCCTTGACCTGTTCCTGGCAGTAATCGCACCTTCCACAGGCCACGACTCCAGGTGCCCCCCAGCTCACGGGGACCGGGACAGCCCGGTGCTCGCCAACAAGTTCCAGGAAACGCTCACGCCGCTCCCGGAAAACCGGGAGGATGTCCGCGAGTTTGTGGCTGCTGCGCACGTTCTCGAAGCTCCCATCAGCGGTGATCACTGTGGCGCCAAGGATCAGCGTAACCAGCGGGTCGGGCTCCAGACCTGCTCCCAGCAGTTGATCACCATAGGCAGCCAATTGGAGCAGTGCCGTGACTTTTGCGTGCCGGGCGAGTTTGGTGTCGTAAACGGCGTACCGACCGTCAGGCTGTTTCACGAGAAAATCGGAGCGCCCGTGGAAGGTGCCATCAAAGAACGCAGCCTGGAAAACGACGTCGGCGCCTGAATGCAGAGCTGCGATGGATTCCGCATGTTTGGCCCGCAGCGTGGCGCGGTCCATCTCAGCGGAGGGCGCGACGTCGTACACGCCGCGTTGCCGGGACGGGTCCCAAGGACCGAACTCTTCAATGAACTTGTCCAGTACTTTGTGTTCGTGAAGGTCGCCAAGCTTCGCTGTTCGTTCCAGCATCGCGTCGGTCTCGAAGATAGCGCGCGGGGATCGTCCGAGTTTTTCGTCGAGTTTCCGAAGCAGTTGGTATTCGCACGTGGCCGCTGTCACGAGGTCACTGGCGGAGAACACCAGGTCCTGTTCCCGCGCGGGAACTTCTGGTTCAAGAAGAAACACGGCGTCCCCGCTCCTCATTGATGCGTCGTGACATGGCTGCCACCTTGGTGCCGGCTTAAGTTGGCTTGTAGGCGCTAACTCCGTTGGCCGACCTTCTGTTGCCAAGCTATCAAAGGCGGCTGACATTTTTGCTTCCAGCATTAGCAGCCTGTTGAAGCCGGGTCCCGAGAGGTAGGGTCTGAGGCATATGACTGACAAGCAGCCCTCCGCGAACCAGCCCGCACCTGCGCGTGCGGACGCCCTCTTGGCCGACGGTCCCGCCTTCGAAGCAGCCGTCCATGCCGCTGTGCAGAGCTTGCGAGAAGGTGGAATTCCCATCGGTGCAGCCCTGGCGAGGGGAGGCGAGGTGATTGCCAGTGGCCACAACGAGCGTGTACAGAAAGGCGACCCCATTGCCCACGGGGAGATGTCCGCCCTCCGCGCAGCTGGCCGGCAAAAGAGTTACCGGGACACGACGCTGTACACCACCCTTGCCCCGTGTGCGATGTGCACAGGCACCATCATCCAGTTCAAGATTCCGCGGGTGGTAGTGGGCGAGGCCCGGACCTTCCCGGGTGAGTTTGAGCTCCTGCGGTCCCGCGGCGTCGAGGTGGTGGTTCTGGACGATCAGAGGTGCATCGACATGATGGTGGCCTTCCAGCAGGAACACCCCGAGCTCTGGGCAGAGGACATCGCCGAGTAGGAGGCCTCCCGCCGTCGACTTGGTGAACGCCCAGGCGTAGGCTGGATTTGTCGGCGCAAGCCGGGGGCCTGCGTCGATATTTCAATCGATGAAGGAGGACCAATGAGTGCTGTCCGTGAATTCATGACTACGAACGCCCGATGTATTACGGAAAATCAGTCCCTCGTGGATGCTGCACGGATGATGATGGATCTTGACTGCGGTTCGTTGCCGATCTGTGGTGATGACGGCAGATTGAAGGGCATGATCACCGACCGGGACATCGTGCTCAAGTGCGTTGCCGCTGGACGTGATCCAGGCGAGATGATGGCCCGCGAGCTCGCCACCGGCAAGCCCCACTGGGTCGACGCCGACGCCAACATTGACGAAGCCATCGAAATGATGGAAAGGTACCAGATCCGGCGTCTACCGGTTATTGCCGACCACAAGATGGTAGGCATCATTAGCCAGGGAGACATCGCCCGCAACTACTCTGAGGAGAAAGTGGGCGAACTGGTGGAGCACATCTCGGAACGCAAGAGGATGCAGTCCAGCAGCTCGTAAGTCAGACAAACTCATAAGCAAACCAGCGCCACGGAGACCACTCTGTGGCGCTTCTTTCTGCTCCTGTATGTGCTCGATCAGACAGGCCTCCGGGACTGGCCTGAGAGAATGTCGGCGGGGTAGGGCAAAATGATTCGGGTGAACCAGCTACAGCAACCCACGTCTCCTTCCGCCACGCCTGACGCCGCGATCCATGCCCAGATCGCCCAGGAACTTGGGGTCAAGCCCTGGCAGGTGAAGGCTGCTGTGGAACTGCTCGACGCCGGATCAACGGTGCCATTCATCGCCAGGTACCGCAAGGAAGCCACCGGGACGCTGGATGACACCCAACTCCGTGAACTTGAGGAACGCCTCCGGTACCTCCGCGAGCTGGAGGACCGCCGTCGCGCCGTCCTCGAGGCGATAACTGCCCAAGGCCAGCTGACTCCGGAACTTGAGGCGGCCGTCGTCGCGGCGGACACCAAATCCCGGCTGGAGGATATCTATCTGCCATTCAAGACCAAACGCCGGACCAAAGCGCAGATCGCCAAGGAGGCCGGGTTGGAGCCGCTGGCTGACTCCCTGCTCAAACATCCCGAACTGGATCCCGAGCGTGAGGCCGGAAAATATCTGAACGCGGAGCACTCCATTGATGATGCCGCCGCAGCGCTCGCTGGAGCCCGCTCAATCCTGGTCGAGCGCGTAGCGCAGGACGCCGATCTTGCCGCAACTCTCCGAGATCGGCTTTGGGCACAGGGCCGGATGGTTTCCCGAGTGAAGAAGGGCAAGGAAGCAGAAGGCCAGAAGTTCGCGGACTACTTCGAGTTCTCCCAGGCTCCCAACGGGATGCCATCCCACCGTGTACTGGCGCTGTTGCGGGGCGAGAAGGACGGCGTCCTGGACCTCGATCTCGCAGAAGCAGAACCGTCCGACGACGACGCCCTCGCCAGTGCGCGCGCCCGTTACGAGTCCGCTGTGGCCAGGTTCCTCGGAGTTTCTGACCGGGGGCGCCCCGCAGACTCATGGCTCATCCAGACCGCACAAGTGGCGTGGCGGTCCCGCGTCCTTGCCCGGCTGACGGCCGATCTTCGGACCCGGATGTTCGCCGCTGCCGAAGACGAAGCCGTTCGGGTGTTCGCCAATAACCTCCGGGATGTCCTGCTCGCCGCACCCGCCGGCAACCGGTCCACGCTGGGACTGGACCCAGGGCTCCGTACAGGCGTGAAGGTTGCGGTAGTGGATGGCACAGGGAAGGTGGTGGCCACGGAAACCATTTATCCCCACGCGCCGGTCCGTAAGTGGGACGAGTCATTGGCAACCCTGGAGCGCCTTGCCCGGCAACACAACGTCGAACTTATCGCCATCGGCAACGGAACAGCATCCCGGGAGACGGACAAGCTGGCCACGGACCTCATCAAGAGGGTGGGGGCCAGCACCGGCAGCAAACCGCAGAAACTGGTGGTATCCGAGGCCGGGGCTTCCGTCTATTCCGCATCCGCCCTGGCCGCCGCCGAACTGCCAGGGATGGATGTTTCGCTCCGCGGTGCCGTATCCATTGCGCGGCGGTTGCAGGATCCACTGGCCGAGCTCGTGAAGATCGAGCCGAAGGCAATCGGTGTAGGGCAGTATCAGCACGACGTCACTCCGGCCAAGCTGGATCGGAGCCTGGACGCGGTCGTTGAGGATTGTGTGAATGCCGTGGGCGTGGACGTCAACACGGCCTCGCCTGCGTTGCTAAGCCGGGTAGCCGGAGTGGGTCCGCTTCTCAGCGAGAACATCGTTGCCTACCGGAACGAGAATGGACCCTTCGCGAAGCGGAGTGAGCTCAAGAAAGTCCCGCGACTGGGCGCCAAAGCCTTCGAACAATGTGCCGGGTTCCTGCGGATCAGTGGAGGGCCTGAGCCTCTTGATGCCTCCAGTGTTCACCCCGAGGCTTATCCTGTGGCACGCAAAATCATGGCAGCCGCTGGAGTGAAAACGGCTGCTCCCGGTGCCGGGGGCGGTCCTTCCGTTGCCGCGGGTTCATTGGCGACTATCAACGCCCAGGACTTTGTCGAAGGAACTTTCGGATTGCCCACGGTGAAGGACATCATCTCGGAGCTGGAAAAGCCCGCACGTGATCCGCGCCCCGCCTTCGCCGCTGCGGCCTTTGCCGAGGGGATCGAGAAGATATCAGACCTCCGGCCAGGCATGGTCCTGGAGGGGACGGTGACCAACGTGGCAGCCTTTGGGGCCTTCGTGGATGTGGGGGTGCATCAGGACGGCCTGGTCCACGTCTCCGCGCTTGCCAACCGCTTTGTGTCAGACCCCCGTGAGGTGGTCAAGTCCGGGCAGGTTGTCCGGGTCAAGGTATTGGAGGCGGATCCCGAGCGGAAAAGGATCTCACTCACCTTAAGGCTCGACGACGAACCGGCTCAGGCTCGCCCTGCGTCCGGTAGCAGGCCCGGCCAATCCAACAAGCCGGCACAGTCCAGCCGGCCAGCTCAGGACGGGAAGCCTGGCCAGGGCGGGAAGCCTGGCCACGGCGGGAGGCCAGCTCAGGCGGGCAAGCCAGCCCAGGGTGGCAATCAGGGCCAAGCCAATAAGCCGGCGCAGTCCGGCCGGCCAGCCCAACCAGCTAAAACCACCCAATCCCCTAAACCGGCACCCGTGAACACGGCCATGGCTGAAGCCTTACGAAAGGCCGGGCTCGGGAAATAGGACACGGTTGGCTCCGGATGCCTGCACCATGGGCCCAGCGCGGGCCAGGCAGGGAGGCCACCCAGAACTAGCATTGACGCATGACGTTCACCGAGCCGGCTCCGTTCACTACCAGGCCCACGCTGCAAGGCACGTTCGGGATGAGTGCCTCTACCCACTGGACGGCGACGGCGACAGCCCAAGCCGTGCTTGAACGCGGAGGCAACGCTTTCGATGCCGCCGCAGCAGGAGCTTTCGTGCTCCACGTTGTCGAGCCCCACTTGAATGGGCCGGGCGGTGACGTGACAGGCGTATTTGCCACTGCGGCTGAACCAGAAAGGCCAGTGGTGCTGATGGGCCAAGGCCCTGCCCCACTGAGTGCAACCCGGGAACACTATTTGGCTGAAGGCCTCGACATGGTTCCCGGATCAGGGGCATTGGCCGCAGCCGTTCCTGCCGCCGTCGACGCCTGGCTCCTGCTGTTGCGGGACCACGGAACGTGGGAGCTGGAATCCGTACTGGAGTTTGCGATCGGATACGCGCAGGACGGCCATCCGATGCTGGAGCGCGTCGGCCACACTATCGCTGCCGTCTCCGGGCTGTTCCGAGACCATTGGCCCACATCAGCGGAATTGTGGATGCCGAACGGCAAGATTCCTGCTGACGGTGAGCTCATTCGGAACCCGGCCTATGCCCGCACGCTTCAGCGACTGCTCGAAGCCGGGAGTTCGAAGGCCCTGTCCAGGGAAGGTCGGATTGACGCCGCTAGACGCGAGTGGCGGGAGGGCTTCGTCGCACATGCAATCGCGGATTCGGTGAAGATCCCGCACCGGCATTCCTCTGGAAGGGATCACGCTGGGGTGCTGGCGTTAGAGGACCTCGCGCGCTTTGAGGCGGGTTTTGAGCCCGCGACGACTTTCGATTTCCGCGGCCACACCATAGCGAAGACTGGACCGTGGGGGCAGGGTCCGGCACTTCTGCAAACCCTGGCGATTCTTGAGGGGTTCGACGACGAGTATCTTGACCCTTCCACTGAACTTGGAATCCACACGATCCTGGAGTCGCAGAAACTGGCGCTGGCTGACCGGGAAGCGTATTACGGCGACACGGATGTGCCGCTCGAGTACCTTCTGTCGGCCGAGTACTGTGAGGCGCGCCGGCGTCTCATCACAGAGGACGCCTCATTGGAGTTCCGCCCCGGAACAGTGCCGGGTCCAAAACCCTACATGCCACCTCTTCGCACCGAGTACGTCCCTGCGACAGCGGGACAGATGCCAGCAGGTCTGGGCGAACCAACAGTGCAACCGACGGGGGAGACCCGCGGCGACACCTGCCATATTGACGTCGTAGATCGTTGGGGCAACATGATTTCCGCAACTCCTTCCGGCGGCTGGCTGCAGTCGTCGCCAGCGATTCCCGAACTGGGTTTCTGCCTGGGCACCCGCCTGCAGATGACGTGGCTGGAGCCGGGAACTCCCTCAACTCTGTCGCCCGGAAAGCGGCCGCGGACGACTCTCACCCCTACCTTGATCGTTCGCGACGGCCACGCTGTGACTGCTTTGGGATCTCCAGGTGGTGATCAGCAGGACCAATGGCAGTTGCCCTACCTCTTGCGAACCATCGTGGGTGGCTACTCGCCGCAGCAGGCCATAGATGCGCCAACGTTTCACACAACGTCTATGCCCGGTTCCTTTTGGCCTCGCACCTGGGAACCAGGTGGGGCGGTTCTCGAAGACCGGCTAGGTGCCGACGTCATTGCGGGTCTGGAGCGCCGAGGGCATCGGATCACCATGGCTGGAGGTTGGACCTTAGGCCGATTGTCCGCTGTGACGCGGGATCCCCACACCGGGATACTGCAGGCTGCGGCCAATCCCCGTGGTGCCCAAGGGTATGCTGCCGGGCGATGAGCCCTTGAATCGGGCCCTCGTATTGGTGCCCTCCCGGTACAGGGGCGGTGTCTGCTCGGTACGGGGGCGCGGACGCGCCACATGGGCAGAGGCACTTCCGGCAGTACTGGGTTTCTGCGAGGCTGGGTCAATGACGTATTTCCTTGAGTACACCATCCCTGCCGGCCCGGACAACGCCGAGTTCGAGTTCCCGCACGATGAAATAAACGCCGGGGAAACCATTCCCCTCTCGGAAACCCGTGCCGAAATCGTCCATACTCCCGAACTGCCTGCCCGGACGGCGATCGTGGGGGCGACAGTTCCTGAGGCCAAGCTCGAGGCTGAACAACTCATTCTCCACAGCCGGGCGACGGAAGGATCTTTGTATGATGACCCCTCTAATTCGCTACAGGATGGAGTGGGCACGCTGGTAGCAACATTCGTGGAAGACCGCGGCTGGCAGGATGCCCAGCCCGAGGACTACGAGCCCGCGGAGCTGCCCGAGGACTAAGGTCGGGGGCTGCGGGACGCTGAAGTTCGGATCTGACCGGCAGACTTTTCTGCAACTGCCACCAGGACGAGCAAGTCCGTCCCAGTTCCTGGCTGGGCAGCATTGAGTCTCCCTAACCAAGTCGGCCCCGACCGGATTATTGAGGGATTCGTTTGGGGCATTCTTGTGTCGGGCTACCCCGGGTGCATTGGCCGCTTGCGCCGTGTGGTTTCACCACGGACAGCGGAGACTCCACTTTCGACCTGGCAAACTCGCGGTCACTGTCTCCTGGGCGTTGCTCTTCCGCGCGTGTTTGCTTGGCTTCCGGTGGTTATTGGTGGAAGTAGTGGTTTTGTCGGGGTTGTTGGGTGGGGTCGATGTGTGGTGGGGGGATGAACCAGGGGGTGCCGTGGGGCATGTGGATGGTCCATTGTTCTTTGTGGATGAGGTGGTGGTGGTGGCTGCAGAGGAGGGTGCCGTTGTCTGTGCTGGTGGGTCCGTGGTGTGACCAGTAGGTGGTGTGGTGGGCTTCGCACCAGGGGGCGGGGATGGTGCAGCCGGGGAAGGTGCAGCCTTGGTCGCGGGCGGTGATGGCTTTGCGGATGTGGGGTGGGAAGATCCGGGTGGTGCGGCCGATGTCCAGGATGCGGCCTTCGCTGCCGAGGAGGATGGGGATGATGTCGGCGTCGCAGGCGATTTTGCGGATGGTGGAGGCGGTGACGGGCCCGGTGAACGCGAACGTACCCGTGCCGGAGCCGGTGCCGGAACCGGAACGGGGGCATGACGGGCTGCCTGCGCGTGTGCCCGCGTAGGAGCCTGTGCGCCCGGTGCTTGGCTCGGTGCCGGTGCTGGCGCTGGTGGGGTTGAGGCGGGTGAGGAGGTCTTGGTAGTCGATGGTGACCATGACCTGGGGTCGGAGGCCTCCGGTGGTGGGGAGGTGGGTGGTGGTGAGGGCTGTTTTGCAGGCTCCGATGAGGCCGTCGAGGAGTTGCTGGGGCCGGGTCCGTCGGTCCAGGGCTACGGGTTCTCCGGCTGATTTGTCCGCTGCCAGGTCTGCGGCTGCTGCGTCTGCCCCTGTGCCTTCCGGTGGTGTGTGGAGGCGGGGGTTGGTGGCGGTGTTCATGGCGGTGAGGAGGTTTTCGAATTGGTCGGTGGTGGCGAAGATTTCGAGGTGGTGGAGTCCGCGGCGGGTGTGGCGGATGAAGGCTCCTTGGCGGTGGCGGAGTTCTTCTTCGGAGGGTTCGGCACCGTCCTGGTCGATCGCGTCGTTCCAGCGGCGGGTGATGCGGGTGAGGAAGTCCTGGTCTTCTGCGGTGGCGGTGCGGGTCAGGGCGTGTTCCATCCGTGCCAGGGTGTCCGGGTCCGTGACGTGTTCGGCGCGTTCGAGGGCAATGGTGATGATGGTCGCGGCGCGGGAGGGGATGGTCCCGGCGGCGAGGGCGGTGGCGAGTTCTTCCCTGGCGGGCGGGACGGTTTGGCCGGTGATTCCGGTGGAGGGCAGGAGCGCGGCGGCCAGGGCCAGGCGGCGTCGGGCTTCGGCGGCGCTGATCCGCAGCCGGGCCCGGAGGAACTCGGCAGTATTCCGGCAGCCATCCCCAACAGGCCCGGCAGAACCGGCCGGCACAGGAAAACCTGAAGACCTCTCAGGCACGGTCCCGGAAGGCCCGGGTCCGGCAGAAGCGGCAAGCACACCAGGTCCGGGAGACCCGCTAGCCACTGGTTCTGTGCCCCAGCCGGTGGTCCAGCCCTTCCCGGAACCGGCTCCTGTAGCGGCCTCGTGGCGGGTGCGGTCCACTGCTGCGGCGGCGAGGACCTGAAGGTATTCCACCGTCCGGGAGAGCTCCTCGACCTGGCCGGCGAAGTCCGCCGCGTGGGCGAAACCGGACAGCGCGAGCTCACCCGCCGCCGTCGTCCGCGCTGTTCCCAACAGCCCAAGACTCGCCGCCACCGCACCCGACACGCCGCCGTCGAACACCGCGGGGTCGCCAGCCAAGACGGCGGGGACGGTTAGCTCTTCCGGAACCAGTGCGCGTCGGGATGCGGCAGAGGCGGGCACCGCGCGGAGGCCCGCCCGCCCCGGAAAGGTGGGCGCTGCAAAACTGGATGCTGAATCCTGCTGGAAGCGGGCGTTGGAGAACAGCCCAAGGCGCGTGGCCTGCTTCGGGGCGTGTTCTCCAATGGCTTCCATGGAACAACTCTGCCAAAGGGGTACGACAATAAGCCCGAACGATCGAACCCCGAAAAACCCCAACGTCGAGCCACGAAAACGGGGACCAGCGAGCCCCGTCGACGCTGATCCCCTCGTCGCCGAGTCTTCGCGAGCCAAGCGAACCAATGATCGTCCGGCGTAGCCCGGAAGCCATGGAAGCCGATCGCGCGCTCGAACCCATGCTTGCCGCAACAAGATTGCTCGCCGCTGATTCCGGCGGCGCCGCCCAGCCGTGTCGACAGTCGCATTCTCATTTGCGCGCCCCGTAGAATCCGATCGGAGAGGGGAGGGACAGTTGTGCTCGAAGTGACGACGCCCGACGTCTCACGGCTCGCACAGGTCGGAGAGACGCTTGCACGATGGCAGGTGGATGGAGGCCCCGTCCACCTGCACCCTGGTGACCTCGGCTGGTATTCGCTGCGCGGCGCCGAGGAGACGGCATCGTCGATACGGATCTGGGCGGACGGTGCGACACCGTCCGCGATCGGCCTTCTTGACGGCCCGCAGCTCCTTCGTCTGGCGATCGACCCGACGCGACGGGACGACACCGGCCTTGCAACGCGGATCGCAGACTCGGTCGAAGACCCTGAAGGCGGCGTGTTCGCCCCCGGACAGGCAACGGTGGAGGCGCGAGGCGCTGATGCTCTGACGCGAACGCTGGGACGACAAGGCTGGCAAGAGGACGAACCGTGGATTCCATTGCGCTTCGATCTCTCCACACCTGTCCAGCCGGCCGGTACCCTCATCGAGACGATCGACGAGGACCGGGCCGGAGAATGGGTCGGCGTCCACTGGTCCGCATTCCGGGGCACTCCGCTCGATGATGGCGCGAGGCAGACGTTCGTCAACCGATGGCTGACGATGACCTCCGGGCCCTTCGCAGTGGCATCGCGTAACCTCGTCGCCTTCGATGAGAACGGCAAGGCGGTCGCGGTGACAACGGTATGGTCTGCCGGACCGGGGCGTCCCGGCCTCATCGAGCCTATGGGCGTGCACCGGGACCACCGTGGGCGCGGCTACGGGGCGGAGATCACCCGTGCGGGAGCGGCGGTGCTGCGGGAGATGGGTTCCTCCAGTGTCGTGGTGGCCGCCGAAGGAGCCAATAGCGGCGCTCTGGCAACCTACCTCGCGGCCGGGTTCGTTCCTGCCACGCCCGTCGTGGACATGTCACGCGGCGACTAGGGTATCTCTCCCAATAGAGTCGCCCAGGTAAGGGCGGCGTGGAGCCCATTGCCACGCAGAATCGCGCGTCGATCACGAACTATATGGGAGACAGACCCTAGTTAAGTACCCGAATCCCGTCGGGCAAGATGCCGCCAACCATCAAGTCAGCCGCGGTATCCGCCAAGGCCGTGAGGGCCACACGCTGGCTCCAAGGACCATAGGAAATTCTTGATACACCCAGTTCCTGGAGCTTTGCCGGCGGCAAGGATCCCGGTACGTTGATGACCGATACCTTGTTCCAGCCGATTCCCTCCACAAGCGCGGCAACTGTGGCTTCGTCGAGCAGGCCGGGAACAAAAACAGTGGTTGCGCCGACGTCGAGGTACGCGCGGCCGCGCTCGATTGCATCGGCTAAAACGTCAGCCGGGTTGCGGTCCTTGCCCCTAAGGAAAGCATCTGTGCGGGCGTTGAGGACGAAATCAATTCCCTCGGACTCTCCAGCCTCGATGACAGAAGCCATCTGGACGATCGCGTCGTCGATGGGTCGCATCTGGTCCTCGATGTTGGCGCCGACGATCCCGACGCCGATTGCCTTCCGCGTGGTTTCACCGGGGTCGCCGTAACCTGCCTCGAGGTCAGCTGAAACGGGGAGTTCTGTGACCGCGGCGATTCGTCCTACAGCTTCAACCATTAGCTCCATGGGGATGCTTTCGCCATCCTTGTAACCAAGTGACGCCGCGATTGAATGGCTGGCCGTTGCCAGGGCGGACGTGCCGGGGAGGTCTGCAATCACTTTGGCGGTAATGCAGTCCCAAACATTCACGAGCTGCAAAATCTGGGGTGCCTGGTGCAGGCGAAGGAGCTCCGCTGCTTTTGCGGTGGTGGATTCAGTCATAACCCGAGCCTAGCGTGCGGCCTTATCGCTAAACCTCCACGCCCTGCCTGAACCCCGCACCGTACGACGAATCCGCCAAGAGATCAGAACCATCAGCACGAAGCCTGGAACGCAGTGTTCCACTCTTCGGCTCGGCACTGTACAGCCCACGCTCCACCAACTCAGGAACCACCAGCTCCGCGAAGTCATTGAGCGATCCCGGGCTCACCAAAGGGTTGATGAGCTCATCGGGACACCTCGCTTTCTTCGATTTTTGAGGAACGGTCGACGGCGGTGCGTGGCCCGGTTTTGCCCGCGCCGTAGCGCAAACGGAAGTACAGGTAGCAACCCGCCACAAAGGCCAAGCCGATGGCCAGGGCCCCCACTTGATTGGGATCAATGGCCTGCCCAATGAGGGATACGAGGCAGATGGCGAAAGCCAGCAGCGGTACCAAGGGGAAGAACGGGGCGCGGTAGGGCAGCGTGGTGACGTCGCCACCGTCGCGCACAAAGGCCCGGCGATGGAAGAAATGCGATGCAACGATCGACATCCAGACGCCAACGGCTGCTAAGCCTGCAATGGAAACGAGCACAAGGTAAACAGTTTCGGCAGCCATGACGCTGGACAGTAGGGAAGCCAGCCCGCCCACCATGCTCACACTCAGGGCGATCAGCGGGATTCCGCGGCGCGTAACGCGGCGGAAGGCCTTCGGCGCGTGGCCTTCGTCTGCGAGGGAGAAGAGCATGCGTCCGCAAGAGAAGAGGCCGCTATTACCGGCAGAGAGAAGGGCAGTGATGATCACGAAGTTCATGATGTCGGCGGCGTAAGGCACACCCAGACCGCTGAAGACAGTGACGAAGGGGCTTTCATCCAGGCCTACCTGCCCGTAGGGAACCGTCGCCGCAATGACAGTGATTGCGCCGACAAAGAAGATCAGCAGGCGGAGCACGGTCGCGCGCAGGGCTTTTGGAATGGCCGTGGAGGGATCCTTGGTTTCGCCGGCTGCGACACCGATCAGTTCCGAACCCGAGAAGGCATAGAAGACGGCCAGCGTGGTTACCAGCACTCCTGTGAATCCGTTGGGAAAGAGACCGTCGGGCGTCACGAAATTAGTGAGCAGCAGGGGAGGGCCAGCGTCGGAGTTCAAGGGCCGGAAGCCGAACAGGGCCGCGCCGCCCAGGACGATCAGCGCCACGATGGCCGAAACCTTCACCAGCGAGAACCAGAACTCTGCCTCGCCGAAGAACTTGGCGGAGAATGCGTTGAGGCCGAAAACCAGGGCGGCGAACACCACACACCAGATCCAGACGTCGACTCCCGGGAACCACCGCTGCATCAGGATCCCGCTGGCGGTGAACTCAGAGCCCAGTGCCACTGCCCAGCAGAGCCAGTAAAGCCAGGCCGTGGTGAAGCCGGTTGCTGGGCCGATGGACCGTGCAGCATAGATGTGGAAGGCTCCGGCCACTGGATA
Source organism: Arthrobacter rhizosphaerae (assembly GCF_023062595.1). Lineage (GTDB taxonomy): Bacteria > Actinomycetota > Actinomycetes > Actinomycetales > Micrococcaceae > Arthrobacter > Arthrobacter rhizosphaerae. Next base: position 28,411 of record NZ_JALLAN010000018.1, on the reverse strand, counting down.
GGCGACAGCAAGCTCGCCGAGGCAGGCCATCACCAGATACACCAGGAGGGCGCCCACCAGATAAGCGAGCACTGCTCCAAACGGACCGGCCTGCGAGATGGTGTAACCGGAGCTAAGGAACAGTCCGGAGCCGATCACGCCGCCCATGGCAATCATGATCAGGTGACGCGGACCCATGGTTCGCAGCAGCCCGCTGCTTTCCTGAGTTGTAGGGTCTGTGTGCGACGGGTCTGCTGCCGACAGGTCTGCGGGCTCGCTCGCCTGCGGTGGTTGCAAGGCCGTGCTTGAGTGTTGCGGCATTTCTAGGCTCCGGATCAGGGGGAGTGGCCGGGAAGTCGGACCACCTCACGCTAAGTCGGCAGCACCTCGGCATCCGCATTCGTTACAGAGTGTTGCAATATGCGCACACACAATTGCGCATTATTACCGGCACTTCAAGTTCCCGCGTGCTCCCGGCGCCCCGGTGTTCCCGGCGCCCCGGTGTTCCCCGCGCCCCAGTGTTCCCGGCGCCCCGGTTATTACGGATGCCGGACGCCTTTACCCTCCAGGATTGCGCGATATCCTTCGCGGTAAGTGGGATAGCTGAATTCGAAGCCCGTGTCGCGGAGACGCTGGTTGCTGCACCGTTTGTTGCCGCCACGGCCGGCCTGGCCAGCTGAGGCCTCAGGTTCCCGTGGTGCCGCCGGTGGGTGGGGGAGCCCCAGTTCCTCGGCCAGGAACCGCAGGACCTCACCCATCTCGGCTGGATGGTTGTCCACTCCCAAGTAAGCGGGATGGGGAGTGCCTTCCATGCTGCACAAGTGAACGATGGCCGCAGCAGCGTCATCCCTGTGGATACGGTTGGTGTAGCGGGCCTCGGCGGGAGTGGCAGCACTTCCGCTGCGTACCTGATCGATCAGGCGCGTCCGCCCTGGGCCGTAGATCCCGCCGAGGCGCAGCACCACGGTATCCGTGTCTGTTCCCTCGAAGTGGCGATGAAGCAGCTCTTCTGCCTCAAGGATGATGCGGCCGGAGAATCCGCCAGGGGCCGGCGTCGTGTCTTCAGTAACCCAGCCGCCGTCGGCGTCTCCGTAGACGGCCGTCGAGGAGACGAACAGCACGCGCCGGGGTCTGACATCGTCACGGTCCAGCGCACGCAAAACATTCGCAAGTCCGTCCACGTAGGCAGCGCGGTACGCTGCCTCGGCTGATGACTCTGCCGCAACGGCAATGACCACGGCTGAGGTGTCGGAGGATGCGGGTGGCAGGTTGGCCGACGTTAGGTCGGCGGAGACACCCTCAATTTCACCCGGAAGTTTCTCCGCTGAGCGCCGCCAACCCACCACCCGATGGCCGGCAGCGGCAAAACGCAGCCCGGCCTCGGTACCAAGATCGCCACAACCGGCCATAAGTACTGTCATGCTCGCCAGTCTGCCAGAGCGCTACTCTGTGGGCGTACTTAGTCTGGCCTACCCTGCTGAGGGCATACCTTGGCGCTTAGGTCAGGGGTGCGGGAACCGGGAAGAACACACGGGGATCCTGCAGCAAGGCCGGGTAGTCGAACGCGGAGCGGCTGATGACTTCGGTGACCTCGAAGTTGCGCCCGAAGCTGCCGTCCGGGAGCGTGATGGGGCGCCCCAGCACCTTGCCTACTGCGAACGATCCGCCGTCTTCCAAGGGGATGGCAACGTTTGACTTGCCTGGCAGGGTGCGGAAGGCCTCTTCCTGGCGCTGGCGCTTCCGGGACGGCTTCTTCACGAGTTGCTTGGGCGGCAGTTTCTTTGCCTGTTTGGCTGGACGCCTCGATCCAGTCTCGGCGTAAACAAACTGGTAGTCCTCGCCCTCGGGATCGTTGCCCGGAGCTGCTACAGCCCCGGAGCGGCTCACTGACGGCAGGCTGACGGTGTCAATTTTTTCGGGATCGGAATCGCCCACGGGTGCACGAAGAATCCAGAGCAGGTCCTCCTCAGGGTCTTCAGGGAGGAACACATGCTTTGGTTCGGGCCACACGTACTCAAGGTCCGCTGGCGTCCCCGGGAAAACCTCCGTATAAAAGCGCGGCTCCTTGCCGATGAGTTTGGAGCGGTGGCTCAGGTGAAGATCAGCATCGCCCAGCCACGGCGGCATCGGAATCTTTTCGGCGTAGGCACGGTGGGCTGCCTGCGGGGCAAACTCGGTGATTTTTTCCCGTGTTGTATCGGCGCCGCCGCGCACGGTCCATTCGTCCACCATGGCCAGGCCGTAGAGCGTCAGGGCGGGGACGTAACCCATCCACATCCGGGTTGCGGGGTGCGACTGCCAGCCGTACTCCGGAATGACCAGGGCACGCAGAATCTGCAGGGCTTCGACTCGTTGTTTGCCGAGACGGATGGGATCAAGGGCCGCTGCACTCTGGTGGAAATCTGGGTACGGGAGGAAGGTCTGCATCCCTCCAGTGTGGAGCCGCCGCCGTTAGAGTCCAAATGGCCGCCGGATACCCGAAAAAGGCATGGCTTATCATGGTTTGAGAAGTGCGCGGCGTAGCCTACTCGACCATATGGTGAGACACCAGCGACAACACGCCGTAGCAGGACTAAAATTAATAAACCCCACCAGCCGCCCGCCGCCCGGAAGAACTCCCATGACACTCACTCCAGCCGCGTTACCGCAGCCAAAGTACGGACAGATGCTCAGCCCGGACGCGAACGGCATTCTGGTGCTTGACGAATTCACCCTTGATCCCGCCGCTGCGATCAAGGAGCAGCATGGTTTCCGCGCCGCCCTCGGCTCCGTAGCCCAGGCGTTGAACCGTATTGTGGCGGCCCGGGTGATCATTGCGGTTGTGGCCATCGCCAACCTCCCGCTCTTCCTGCTCTCCACCGGCTGGTGGATCTACGGAGTTTCACTTGCCCTGGTCATTGGAGTCCACGCTTCAGTTTCCTGGCTGAACAAACATGAACCGAAGCTCCGCCAGCGCCATGAGCTGGAGCTCCACATGCACCGCGAGCGAAGTGATAACTACCGCAAAATGCGCAACGCCGTGAAGTTCGTCATTGATTCTCCTTCCCGCATGAACGAACAGCTCTACTTGGAGCTGCTCGCCGCCAAGCGCGTCGCCCTCCATCTCGCATTGGGTACGGTGGCATTGCTGGACACGAGTGACGACACCGCGTGGAAAGTCCAGATCGTCCGGGAACTGCCCGTCGCGGCCTAGCCAAGACAACCGCGCAGCCAACAGAGGCAAAGCTTTAAAATATCCCCAAAGCAGTACGACGCCGGAGAGTTCCCTCATGGGGGACGCTCCGGCGTCGTACTTCTCTTTTTGGACGAGGTACTACCCGTTTGCCTGGCTACGCCGGCAGCTGCAGTACCTGTCCCTCGAAGACCAGGTTAGGGTCCGCGAGCGTATCGAGGTTGGCGTCGGCAAGGGTCTGCCAACCGCCTGTGATGTTGAGCTTCTCGGCGACCTTGCTCAGGGTGTCGCCCTTCTCAACGGTGTAGGTCTTGCCGCTGAGCGGAACGGCGGCGGCATGGCGGGGTGCCGATTCGAGCGGGGCACCTTCGGCCGGGGCAACGGCGGCTATGGCCGGCACCTCCACGGGAACCTCGGCAGGAACCTGCTGGACCGGGACGCTTTGCGGAGCTGTCGCCGTCGCGCCCCCGCTCAAACCGAGCTGGGCTGCGCAGGACGGCCAGGCTCCCCAGCCCTGGCTGGCCTGGACCTGCTCGGCTACTGCGATCTGCTGTTCGCGGCTGGCATCAGCCGCTGACCCTGTGCCTCCGTAGGCAGCCCAAGTGCTCGAGCTGAACTGCAGGCCGCCGGTGTAGCCGTTACCCGTATTTGTGCTCCAGTTTCCGCCGCTCTCGCACTGGGCAAGGGCGTCCCAAGTGTTTGTGGGAGCAGCGGTTGTGGCGTTGGCGGCGGTTGCAGATAGGGCGAGCCCCGCAACGGAAACGGCGGCCACAGTGACTCCACGGCGCGCGGCAGTAGTAAGAGTTGATGATTTCATGGGTGAGGATGCTCCTGAGGGCCACCTGCGCTCGATCCGTCCCCGGAGGTCGTTGCGCCACTGCCCGCCCCTGACAAATAGAGGTCGTATTCGGTGTCTGCCGGCCGGGCAGTATCTGGTAGTGGCAGCACCGGGCATTCTTGGTCCCGCTTGGCGGGCCTGTCTTCCACGCTAGGACAGCTGGTTGCGGAAGCCAAATCGTCAACCACGAAGGTGTGTCGTGCCCGCGCCGAACAGCCCCGACGCGCGCCGCCGAGCCTCCCCGCCGCGCGGCACCCGAGCCAGCTCATCACCCCGGATCTTTTTTGCCGCCGGGCGACTATTCTTGCCAGATGACCACGCACGACGACGGCGCTGACCTGCCGCTTGAAGACTCCCTTACGTCCGAGCCGGAACATAATCCTCCGGGGATGCTGCCGGTGGCGGAATTGCATTTGCACATTGAGGGGACGCTCGAGCCGGAGCTGATTTTCGCGCTGGCCGAACGCAACGGAATCCAACTGCCGTACGCGAATCTGGACGAGCTCCGGGCGCGGTACGAGTTCACTGATCTCCAGTCGTTCCTGGATCTCTACTACGCAAACATGTCCGTGCTGCAGACGGAACAGGATTTCGCTGACATGACCCGCGCCTATCTGGCCCGGGCTGCACAGGCGGGGGTTCGGCATGCGGAAATCATGATGGATCCGCAGGCCCATCTGGCGCGCGGCATTTCCCTCGAAACGTGCGTCAAGGGTGTCTCCTCGGTCCTTGCTACGTCAGAACAGGAATTCGGCATCTCCACCCTGCTCATCGCTGCGTTCTTGCGTGACTTGAGCGAGGAGTCGGCGCTCGCTGTACTCGAGCACCTACTGGCTATGGAAGCGCCCATCTCGGCGATAGGACTGGATTCAGCGGAAGTGGGAAATCCGCCCGCGAAGTTCGAGCGGCTCTTTGCGATGGCACGTGATGCCGGCCTTCACCTGATTGCCCATGCCGGGGAGGAGGGCCCTCCGGAATATATTGTGGAAGCCCTTGACGTTCTGGGCGTGGAGCGGATCGACCACGGAATCCGCTGTATGGAAGATCCTGCGCTGGTGGAACGTCTGGTGGCCGAGTGGGTTCCGCTGACGGTGTGCCCGCTTTCGAACGTGCGGCTCAGGGCGGTGGATTCTTTGGCCAAACACCCGCTGCCTGAGATGCTGGCGGTTGGGCTGAACGTTTCCGTGAACTCGGATGATCCGGCCTACTTTGGCGGCTACGTGGACGACAATTTCACGGAGCTGCAGGAAGTGCTGGGGCTCTCCGAGTTTGACCGCGTGCGCCTTGCCTCAAATTCCATCCGGTCCTCGTTTGCATCCGAGGAACGGAAGGCCGAACTACTGGCAGAGCTGGGCTATTCGGGCGCCTGATAAGCAGACTGTCTATGTACTTCTTTACTTGCGAATCGCCCAACGACTCCGTGAGGCGACAGAATAAGGGTTACTGATGGGTAAACAGGATAAACGCCCCGTTTCGGCTGTCACAGTGGTTCACGACACACAGAGTTAACCGTTTCCAATGGGCTAATTTAATAATTCCTTGGCAAAATTGCTGGTGCATCAATCGCTTCTAAAGGAGACCCATGGGGAACACCGCTGAAAACACCAACCTTCGCCTGAAAGCCGTGCTTGAGGTTCTAGCCGAAGGGGTGTGGTCCGGCGAATCGGCGAACGCCGGCGCCGTGCTGGGCGAAGCAACGGGCCGCGTTCCTTTCAACGAACATGAGGGAGTGCTGCTGAGCGGTGGCATTCCCCGGGGCCACAAGACGCTGACCTCGGCGACCGCCAAGCTCGTGAAAGCAGGGTGGCTGGTCAAGGGCCGTTCAGGCTGGACCATCACCGACGACGGCCTGCGCGCAACTGTCGCCTTCCCGGACGCTTCTGCGTTTGGGGCAGCGCTCGACGCCGGCACTCCCGTTCCGGCTGACCTTCCCGTTCCCACGGTGGCACCTGCCCACCTGGCGGCGAAGAAGGCAGCGCCGAAGAAGGCAGCGCCGAAGAAGGCCGAGGACAAGAAGCCTGCTGCCAAGAAAGCTGCGAAGGTGGCAGACAAGGTACAGGACAAGGCCACTCAGCTGATCGAGGACGTTGTGAAGCCGGTGGCGAAGGCCGTCCGGACCCGCAAGCCTGCTGCCAAGAAGGCAGGGTCCGTCGCTCCAACGGTTGTTCCCGACGTCGAAGCAGCTTCTGCTGTCGCTGCGCCGGCAACTGCCGTGGAGACGTTTGACCAGCCCGAGGCAGTCGCCGTCGCCGGTGATTTCAACACGCTTCTTGGCGCGCCGGACAACTGGGCCCCGCAGTACGACGAGGCCCAGCTGGAGTTGGATCAGCTGGACCAGCTGTGGAAGCTTTCTGCTGATCTGCCGGCCGGCTACTACACCTTCAAGATCGCGCTCAACCGTTCCTGGGATGAGAACTACGGTGCGTTTGGTGCGTTCGACGGGCCGAACCACGAACTGCACCACGTCGGCGGACCGTTGACCATCCAGTACGATCACCGCACCCACGACATCCGCTACTCGTAATCACCTTTACTTAGCCCTGCTATTCGGGGTTTGAGAGCCGGATCCGCCCAACGGATCCGGCTCTTCCGTTTTCCCGTAGGAGGCGGGATTTCCGACATCCTCAGCTGTGTTCACCGTTCATCCGGTAACCCAACATTCCAACGAATTAAACGCTGGCGAAACCCAAAGGCATCGTCCGAGAATAAAGATGTTAGGTGACGGCATGCGTCGGTCTCAGCAAGCTGCCCGGATCCGACTATGAGTGGAGTTACCCAAATGAACCCTGGAGATGTCGCCTGGATCCTCGCGAGTTCCGCGTTGGTCTGCATGATGATCCCCGCCCTGGCGCTTTTTTATGGTGGCATGGTGGGATCTCGCCGCATCCTGAACATGATGATGATGTGCTTCGGCGGTGCGAGTCTAGTGGCCGTACTGTGGGCATTTTTCGGTTATTCGATGTCCTTCGGAAACTCGGTGGGCGGACTTGGCCTGATCGGGGATGTCAGCGAGTACCTGGGCATGGACAAGTTGCTGGTCGAGGACCCGGACGCCGCCATACCGCCGGCCCTCTTCGCAGCCTTCCAGCTGTTTTTTGCTTGCGTCACCACGGCCCTGGTCGCTGGTGCCGCTGCCGGTCGCATGAAGTTCGGGGCATGGATGGTCTTTGCCGGAGTGTGGGCCACGCTGGTCTACTTCCCCATCGCCCACTGGGTCTTTGCCTTCACCTCCGCGGATGGCTCAGTCACCGGTGGCTGGATAGCGAGCGGGATCAAGGCTATCGACTTTGCCGGCGGAACGGCTGTGCACATGAACGCCGGCGTCGCAGCCCTCGCACTGGCCCTTGTTCTTGGCCGCAGTTCCGGTTGGCCCAAGATGGAACACACCAAGCCGCATAGCCGGCCACTGGTACTCGTCGGCGCAGGCCTGCTGTGGGTTGGATGGTTCGGCTTCAATGCCGGTTCGGCCCTGAGCGCAGGCCAATCGGCGTCGGTAGTTTTCCTTAACACTGCCGTCGCCGCGGCTGCAGGTTTGCTCGCCTGGGCCTTGGTCGAGCGGTTGCGGAGGGGTGCGGCCACGAGCATGGGCGCAGCTTCCGGGCTCGTCTCGGCGCTCGTTGCGATCACCCCTGCCTGTGGGGCAGTGAGCCCGCTGGGTGCTGTTGCCATCGGTGCAATTGCCGGTGCAGTCTGCTCACTGGCCATTGAATGGAAGTTCCGGCTCGGCTTCGATGATTCGCTCGACGTCGTTGGTGTGCACCTGGTGGGTGGCATCATCGGCACACTCCTGGTGGGCTTCTTCGCCACGGACAGTGCCCCCAACGGAGTCAGCGGCCTCTTCTACGGCGGCGGGCCACAGCAGCTGGGTATCCAGGCTGTGGCGACGGGCGCAGTGCTGGCATATTCGTTCATCCTGACCTGGGTTATTGCCAAGGTCCTGGACATGACGATTGGCCTTCGTATCCACGAAGAGGACGAACTGCGCGGCATCGACCTCGCTGCCCATGCTGAGGATGCTTACCTCACTGACGAAGACCCGGTGAACCTGGGATCTGCCACCAGCCGGCCATGACAAGCTGACGCCACAGGATCACAACATACGACAGCCCGCCAATGCTCCAAGCACTGGCGGGCTGTCCTGTCGAATGGGGGTGCTGCCCCTTGAAAACCGGCGTTAGCCCCTAGAACCTTGTGGGGTCCGGATTTGGCGGAACAGGCCCCGGATCCGGGATGGGCAGAGGCCCGGGAGTTGGCGGATTCGGTTCCGGTGAAGGAGTCGGTTCCGGCGGGAACGGGTTGGTGGGATCGGGCGATCCCGGATGGGGGCCAGGTTCCGGCGGGAAGGGATCAGGTTCGCGGGTAGGTGGGATAGTCATGGTGCCCCCTCAATGGTGGCTCGGTTCCGATTGTTGGACGGCGACATCAGGATACGTCCGGACCATGCCGAATAACAGGCCAGCTCTAAAGAACAAGCCACCCAGGGAACTCAGCCAGGCTCCAGAGAACTCGGCGGTGCCCCAGAGAACTCAGCCGAGCCGGCGGAAAACCTTCAGTTCCCATGGCTTGAGGTGCAGGTCGGGCCTGGAAGTGTAGTTACCCAACACCTGTTCTGCCTCGGCCCAGCTTTTATCTACCTGTGGAGTTTGTTCCGAGCCGGAGAAGTTCGCCAACACCAGGATTTCAACGCCCGGCAGCGAGCGGCGGTAGGCGTAGACGTGGGGGTCATCGGGCAGCAGCATGGTGAAGTCGCCGTCGGAGATCACCGGATCCTCATGACGGAACGCGATGACCTTCTGGTAGAAACTGAACACCGAGTCCGGATCATCCACCTGGGCTGCGGCGTTGATGTGGTTGGCATTCGGGTTGACAGAGATCCAGGGGGATCCCGTGGTGAACCCGCCGTGCCGGGTAGCATCCCACTGGACCGGCGTGCGGGCGTTGTCCCGGTTCAGCGGGGCCAGGGCAGCGAGGACCTCGGCATCGGTGTGCCCCAAGTGGGTGGTGGCTTCCCGGTGATGGTTGAGCACCTCGATGTCCCGGTAATCGCTGATGGCCCCGAATGTCATGTTGGTCATTCCCAGTTCCTCGCCCTGGTACACGTATGGTGTGCCGCGGTGGAGGTGCAGGACGCCGGCGAGCATCTTCGCGGACAACTCACGGTACTGCCCGTCGTCGCCAAATCTTGAGACTGCGCGCGCCTGGTCGTGGTTTCCCCAATAGAAGCTGTTCCACCCGCGTTCGGCCAGGGCATCCTGCCAACGGCCCAGGGAACTCTTCAACTCGGTCAGTTCCAGCTTCTTGGGACGCCATTTGTTGCCTTGCTCCTGGTCCAACGCGACGTGCTCGAACTGGAACACCATGTCCACTTCTTTTCGCTCTGGGTCCGTGAACAGCACCGCGTCCTCCACCGTCACGCCGGGCATTTCACCCACGGTCAGCAGTGGCTTGTCGCGGCCGGCGAAGACTTCCCGGTGCATCTCGCGCAGGAATTCATGGATGCGCGGTCCGGACAGGTAGTAGGGGCTGCCGTCGCCGTAAAGCTTGCCGTCACCACGTGGCCCGTCTGGTAGCGCGGTGTCCTTCGAGATGAAATTAATGACATCCATGCGGAAGCCATCCACGCCCCGGTCCAGCCACCAGTTCATCATGTCGTACACGGACGCCCGCACCTCCGGGTTTTCCCAGTTGAGGTCGGGCTGCTTCTTGGCGAACAGGTGCAGGTAGTACTCGCCGGTGGCGTCGTCGTAGTCCCAGGCGGGACCTGAAAAAGCAGACCCCCAGTTGTTGGGTTCCGCGCCTGGTGTTCCGGGTTCGACGCCGTCACGCGGCTGGCGCCACCAGTACCAGTCCCGCTTCGGGTTATCCCTGGAGGAGCGGGATTCCACAAACCAGGGGTGCTCGTCCGAGGTGTGGTTCACCACGAGGTCCATGACCAGCTTCATGCCCCTCTTATGGAGTCCCTCGCTCAGTTCCTGAAGCTCGTCAAGGGTACCGAAAATGGGGTCAACGCTGCGGTAGTCGCTGATGTCGTAGCCGTTATCGTCCTGCGGCGAGGCGTAGATGGGGGAGAGCCAGACGACGTCGACCCCCAGCGTGTGCAGGTAATCCAGTTTGCTGATGATGCCGCGCAGATCGCCAATCCCGTCTCCGTTGGAATCAGCGAAGCTACGGGGATAGATCTGATAAACGACGGCGCCGTGGAACCAGTCCCTGCCCGCCTCCAGTTCACCGTTGTCCTCAGAGCCTGTTGAAGATTCGTTTGCCGGTTCCATTTGGATCGTCATCGCTGTTCTCCTCATTAGCCTTGGTCAACGGTTCCGATTATTGACCAGATGCCACAGGCGGGCAACGAACCCTCCCTCGCCTATCCCCCCTGTTTAACGACGTTCGTTACGTGGGCAACGTTTCGATATCGATTGGAATAAATGCTTCTCGCCCGACTTCCGGCAGTCCACAATTGATGAATTATCGGCGGTCTCACGAAAAACCAGGAGTTACAGATGCACCGCACCGCGCCATCCGCCCTTGCCGCTTCAGGGGCCCTATGCCTCTCCTTCCTGCTGGTCGCCTGTGGAGCGCCAGCTTCCGCCCCCGGAACAGGAACGGCCAGCCCGACCCCCACGGCAACGTCCACCATCTCCGAAAGCCCAACGCCGACGTCGACTTCGTCACCAACCGCCACCGCTTCGGCCACAGGGACGGCCTCAACACCCGCCTCAACACCGTCAGCCGGTCGGACCAGCTACACAACCACAGACGGGGATTTGATGTTTGATTACCCCTCGGCGTGGACCATCAAGGATCCCGCCGGGGAAACTCCTGCCAGCGGTGGCGTCTTCGTGGAAATCACGAACGCCAACGGAAAGCCGCTGGCCACCCTCCGTACTCACATGGCCGTCGGTTCGACGTGTACTGAGAGGCAGCCCTACGCACTGTTGGATTCCGAACCCCTGCCTGCCCTGGCACAGTCGGGTCAGACCCCTCGTTTCATCTTTGAATCCCGGATGGACGCCACCCAGACGGACCCGATGAAGATGAATGTGCTCGCCTACGGGATCACCTCAGGGCCGGAACCGACAGGCCCCGACGCTTGCCCGATTTTCCAGTTCTTCACCTGGCCTCCAAACGCTGCCATGTTCTCAGGCGTCTACAATCCCTTCGACACCACCCCGGGCAATGAGCCGCATGTGGACACTCCGCAGGGCTACATGGAAACCCAGGAGTACAAGGACATCAAGAAGATGATCACCTCGCTGCGGCCAGCCGGTTAGGTTCGCGCAGCAGGTCGGTGCGGTCAAGAGAAGGAGCCTCTGCCCGGGAATGGATCCGGGACAGGGGCTCTTTCTATGGCCCGAGAGCGGCGGTTACATTGGAGGCATGGGCGAGACTTCCGGACAGGACTCCGCAAAGAATGTACGGCTGACGGCGCGTGTTGAAGGTATGGTGCAGGCCGTCGGCTTCCGGTATTGGACCCAGCGTAAGGCTGACGAACTTGCGCTCACCGGGACCGTGAGGAACGACGCCGACGGTACTGTCGCCGTCGTCGTCGAAGGTCCCCAGCCGCTCGTGTTGAATTTCAGGAACTGGCTCAGGTCAGGCCATCCGCCGGGACGTGTGGACAACGTCGAGGAGTCTGTGACGCCGGCGACCGGGGAATTCAAGGAATTCTGGATTGTCGACTGACCGATGGCACTTGCGCCTAGACTGACCATGTCTGTTGCGCCTCCGGACCGGGATCCTGCGCAGCGGGAACCGGGAAAGCGCAAACTGCGGAGAGGAAATCGGCGTGGCACTTCAGGACCGGGCTGTGGAAACCCGCAAGGCGATCATTCGGGGTGCGGCCGCGGTTTTTGAAGACGCGGGATACGGGCCTGCCAGCCTTCAAATGGTTGCTGAGACAGCGGAAGTGACCCGCGGCGCCCTCTATTTCCATTTCAAGACCAAGGAACTCCTTGCCTTGGCCGTCATTGACGACCAGCATGCGCGGACCAAAGAGTCAGCTGCCGAGGTCTTTTCCCGCAACCTGGGACCGATCGAAACTATCTGCGCGCTGTGCTCCTGTTTTGCCAGCCTTCTCCAGACTGACCCTGTGGTGCGGGCAGGGATCCGGCTGACTCTGGAGTCATCAACCTTCGGTCAACGCATCAGTAGCCCCTATACCGACTGGATGCAGATCATGGAACAGCTCACGCTTGAGGGCCAGGCCTCCGGGGAGATCTCCGGCAAGGTGGACGCGCGGGCCTTTGGAAGGTATCTCGTGGCCAGCTTCACCGGTGTCCAGATGGTGTCCAATGTGCTGACCGCCCGCCAGGACCTGACAGAACGCGTTGATGAACTGTTGGCTTTTGTCCGGCTCACACTATCGCCATCGCCCTCAGGGCAGCACGGCTTCTCTACCCTGGAAGAACTCACACCCCTCGCTTGAGCAGGTGGTTCTCCTCTACAGCCTGGCGGGAGAGGGTCTTGTAGCCCTCCTGCTCGAACAGGACTGTAATCACGTCATCCTCGTGCCGCATCACCAGGCCTGGACCCCATTCCTTATGAACCACACTGGATTGCAGCGGGAAAGGTTCGCCTGCACCGTTGCTTGTAGTGTCATCAACGTCGTACGCCGACCCGTCTGTGCAGCTATCACAATTGCCGCAGGGCTCGGGGAGGTCCTCGCCGAAGTAGCCGAGCAGGAACTGACGCCGGCAGCCATCAGTTTCGGCATAACCGCGGATCATCTGGATCCGTGAAGTGTCCACGCGCTGCCGTGCTTCGGCGAGTTCGACGGCGCGCTCCACCACCGTGGAAAGTTCGGCTTTCGCTTTGAGCTTTGCGCCCTTCTTGCCGCTCTTCACGGAGCCCGTCTCTTGAAGCTGGTTCAGCAAGCCCGTAACGCGCCGGGCGCCGAATCCTGTTGATTCCGCCAGTGCTTTCGCAGTGGCGAAACCGTCGGCGGCGCGGAGAGCCTCAAGGACAGCCAGCAGGGATTCCCCATCCGGAGTGTGAGTACCGAAAAACTTGCGCAGGCCCAGGTCCTCGGCACGATAGTGCAGGACCGCCACGGCTGGCCCACCGTCCCGCCCCGCCCTCCCGATCTCCTGGTAGTAACTGTCCAACGACTCGGGGATGTCTGCATGGATGACGAAACGGACGTCGGGCTTGTCGATTCCCATACCAAAAGCGGTGGTGGCCGCCACAACGTCGAGGGCGCCATCCATAAAGTCGTCATGGATGCGCTCACGATCGGCTGCCGGACGGCCAGCGTGATATGCCTCTGCGCGGACCCCGAGTTGGGCAAGGGTGGCGGCATACTTCTCTGTGTCCTTGCGTTTGGCCGCGTACATGAGCCCGGGGCCCTGCAGGCTGGCTACGAGTTCTGCGGCCTGCTCTGTGGCGGTGTTTCGCTTCTGTTTGTCTTCATGATGCCGGACCACCTCGAGGCGGATGTTGGCGCGGTCGAAACCATGCACCAGGACCAGTGGATCCTTCATCCGGAGGCGCTGCTGGATGTCGTCGCGGACCGGGGGAGAGGCAGTGGCAGTGAGTGCCACGACCGGCGGGTTGCCCAATTGCGCCCGCACTTCCCCCAGCCGCAGATAGTCCGGGCGGAAATCGTGACCCCAGGAGGAGACACAATGGGCCTCGTCCACCACGAACAGCGACGGGCTCAGTGCGGCGAGCCGTTCCATGGTCTCGGTTTTAGCGAGTTGCTCCGGTGCGAGGAAGAGGAACGCGGCGTCGCCGCCTTCCACTGATTCCCAGGCCTCCTGGATCTCAGAGTCACTGTGCGAGGAGTTGACCACAACCGCGGCGCCGGGTCCCAGTACTTCGAGCAGGCCGTCCACCTGGTCCTCCTGCAGCGCAATCAGAGGTGAAACCACGACGGCGGGGCGTTGCGTTTCACTGTGCAGGTGCAGGGCTGCTACCTGGTAGATGGCTGATTTTCCGTAACCGGTGGGCATGACGGCCAGGACATCGCGGCCGGCTACGAGCGCCCGCATGCCGCTAAGTTGGCCGTGCTTGAGCGTTTCCCAACCGAAGCATGCTGCGGCCGTTTCGCTCAGTTCGGTGTCGGCTGGCTGGTGCGTCATCGTGGCTGCCCCCTGGCGGAACGATCCTCGGCCAGGTTGCTTTAGCCGTGAGATACAGCGTAGCGGGAGCGGAGGTGCGGGCAAAGCCCGGGCCTGTGCACTATTCCATTCAGGGAGAAAACGCCGCAGCGTGTTATTGGGCGAACGATCAGCGCATGCATGCCATAAGACCTCCATAGAACAGCCTTGCCACGGCTAGGCTGGGGACAAACCAAAATGGCCTGAGTAAACCTCAGAAAGAACCAGGGAGTTGCGATGTCAGGGATTACCATCCGGCACAACCCGGAGTGCGAACGATTCGAAGTGCTCGACGACGGCAAGGTTATCGGCAGAGCCGCCTACAGGACCTACGGCACAGATCCCAGCCAGCGCATTTTCTATCACACAGTCATCAACGAGGAGTACGGCGGCCAGGGCCTGGCGAAGAAGCTGGCTGCACAGGCTCTGGATCAGACTGTTCAGGAGGGCCTGACGATTGTCCCGGTCTGCCCGTACATCAAGAAATTCCTGACCAAACACCCGGAGTACGATGACAGCCGGGTCCCTGTCACGGCGGCCCACTTGGATTTCCTCGACGCTGCCCTGGTACAGGGCGCGAGGTCCTGACGGCTGGGTTTCCTGGAGTGCGCTCCCCGGAAAAGTCCGGGTGGGACGCAAATCACTCGTAATAGAGTCGTGGTGCCTCCACGCAGTGGACCAGACTGTTGCCGTGAGCAACACTCCCCGGACAGGACTCGCCGTCACCGGCCTCAGCCTCGGCACTGCGCTGAACCCGCTGAACTCGTCCATGATCGCCGTCGCCCTGGTGGTGCTGCGCGCGGACTTCGGGCTCGACGTCGCTTCGGTCACCTGGGTGATCACCGTCTTCTACCTCACTTCCGCCGCCGGGCAGCCGGTGATGGGGAGGTTGGCGGACAGGTTCGGGCCGAGGAGGCTTTACCTGTTCGGCATGGCCCTGGTGGCTGTGACTTGTGCGCTCGCCCCGTTTTCACCGAACTTCCTGCTGGTCTGCGTGGCGCGCGCCTTCATGGCCCTCGGGACAGCGACGGCCTATCCGAGCGCCGTCGTGATGGTGGGGTCGATTGCCCGTCTGGCGAAGGTTGAGTCAACCCGGCCGCTGGGCCGAATCCAGATGTCCAACACCTCCGCAGCGGCAGTGGGGCCGGTGATCGGCGGCGTGCTGGTGAGCCTGTTGGGATGGCAGGCGTTGTTCCTGATCAACGTCCCGTTGTCCCTCGCGGCCCTGTTTCTGGTCTGGAAATTCGCACCCCCGGACACCGAGCGGGAGCACGGCAAAGTGTCCGAGCTGCTGCGCGACTCCGATATTCCTGGAATCCTCGCTTTTGTAGGCTCCCTCATGCTGGTGATGATGTCCCTGCTGAACGTGCTTCCGGACTTCCGCTGGTGGCTGCTGGCCGGCGGAACGCTGCTGGCCGTGCTGTTTGTCTGGCGTGAGCTGAGGTTTGCCCCGCCGTTCCTGGACCTGCGGCTGCTGGGCCGGAACCGCCCGCTCCTGCTGGTCTACGTGGGCTTCGCCCTCTTCAACGGCCTCTACTACTTCGCCTTCTTCGGATTGCCTCAACTGCTGGAGGAAGCAGGCGGCTACGATCCCGGAATTGTGGGCCTGCTGATGCTGCCGCTGGCTGCTATGTCCGTAGTCTCGACGCCGTTCGCTGTCCGCGCGATCGAGCGGTTCCGCGTGCGGCGGGTGCTGATCGCCGGCGTCGTACTCCTGACCCTCGCGTCCGGCGCGATGTGGCTGCTGACCGGGTCCCTCGCCGTCCCATTGGTGCTGGTACTCACCGCGCTTTTGGGCGTTCCGTACGGGATGGTGAGCATTTCCTCGAGCCAGGGGATGTTTGTGTCCACCAGGCCGCAGGAGAGGGGAGTGGCGGCGGGGATTTACCAGACCTCACGGTACCTTGGCGCGATCACCGCCACTGTGCTTATCGGCCTCCTCTATGGCGGCGGAGTCACCCAGGCCAATTGGGGTTCGATGGTGCTGGTGATGCTGGGGCTCGGCGCGGTGGCGTTCCTGGTGGCACTGCTGTGGCGGGAGCCGACGGACTAGACTTGAGCTGATTGACTGCCGTTCTGTAATCCAAGAGGTGGGCAGCGTGACGGACAAGAACCCGCGGGTGGAAGAGGTCGACGAGAAAGACGTCGAGGTGAAGGACCACCCGAAGAAGTGGGCGGCAGGCATCCCTGGTGTCTACCACTCGATGAAGCCCGCGATCGAGCACATGGGGCTCGAACGGTCGCGGAAGACGCTGCTGGCGCTGAACCAGAAAGACGGCTTCGACTGTATGAGCTGCGCGTGGCCGGATCCGGACCACCGCAAAACGTTCGAGTTCTGCGAAAACGGAGCCAAGGCGGTCACCTGGGAGGCCACCCCCGTGGTGATCGGTTCGGAGTTCTGGGCCGAGCACAGCGTGAGTGAACTTCGAGGGCAGACCGAGTACTGGCTCGGGATGCAGGGACGCCTCACCGAACCTGTGTATAAACCTGCGGGGGAGGACCACTACCGCCCGGTCAGCTGGGACGAGGCCTTCACCATCATCGCCGACAAGCTGAAAGGCCTGGACAGCCCGGATAAAGCTGCGTTCTACACCAGCGGCCGGACGTCGAATGAGGCGGCCTTCCTGTACCAGCTGTTCGTCCGCGCCTATGGCACCAACAACCTCCCTGACTGCTCCAACATGTGCCACGAGTCCTCGGGGTGGGCCATGGGCCAGACCATCGGCATCGGCAAAGCCAGCATCACCTATGCGGACTTCGCCAAGGCGGACCTGATCATTGTGATGGGCCAAAACCCGGGCACCAACCATCCGCGCATGCTGACGGCCTTGGAGGAAGCAAAGGAAGCCGGAGCGCAGATCGTCGCCATCAATCCCCTGCCTGAAGCCGGCCTCATGCGGTACAAGAACCCCCAGAAGGTGAAGGGCATCATCGGGCGGGGCACGGAGCTCGCGGACCAGTTCGTGCAGATCCGCATCGGCGGGGATATGGCGTTGCTGCAGGCGGTCTCCAAGCGGGTGCTCGACGCCGAAGCAAAGAATCCCGGAACCGTTCTGGATCATGATTTCCTCCAGAAGCACTGTCAGGGGCTGGAAGAGCTGAAAGAACACCTCGCCACGCTGGATGAAAACGTGGTCCTCCAGGCCACCGGCCTGCGCAGCGAAGAGATCGATGAACTGGCCGGGCGCTACCTGAAGGCCGACAAAGTCATCATCACCTGGGCCATGGGTTTGACGCAGCAGAAAAAGGCGGTCGCCACCATCAAGGAGATCATCAACCTCCTGCTGCTGCGCGGAAACATCGGCAAGCCAGGCGCCGGAGCCTCCCCGATCCGCGGTCACAGCAATGTCCAGGGCGACCGGACCATGGGCGTCTGGGAGCAGATGCCGCCCGCCTTCCTGGACGCTTTGGGCGAAGAATTCAGCTTCGAGCCACCGCGCGAGCACGGCGTGGATTCCGTCGAAACCATCCGGCGGATGCGCGACGGCGGGATCAAGGTTTTCGTTGCGGTCGGCGGCAACCTGGTGGCTGCTATCTCGGACACGAACGCCGCTGAAGCGGCCATGGAAAACACCGAAATGACGGTTCAGGTCTCCACCAAACTCAACCGCTCCCACACAGTCACCGGAAAGGAAGCGCTGATCCTGCCTACCCTGGGACGCACCGAGATTGACCTTCAGGAGTCTGGCGAGCAGTTCGTGTCCGTGGAGGACACTGTGTGCGCGATCCACGCCTCCTACGGCAAAGTTGATCCGGTTGCGCCTCAATTGCTGTCCGAGGTGGCCATCATCAGCAGGCTCGCCGCGAAGGTAGTAGGTGACCGGATCCGGGCTGACTGGGCTGGGTACGAACGAAACTACGACCTTATCCGTGACCACATTTCCCACGTGGTGGTGGGCTTCGATGACTACAACACGCGGATCCGCCAGCGCGATGGTTTCCTCCTGCCGCACGGCCCCAGAGATTCGCGGACGTTCAACACCCCAACGGGCAAGGCCATGATCACGGTCAACGAACTGGAGTATCTGGAGCGGCCGGACAAGACCCTGATCCTGCAAAGCATGCGCTCGCACGACCAGTTCAACACCACCATCTACGGGCACAACGACCGCTACCGGGGAATCAAGAAAGGCCGGCACGTTGTGTTTGTGAGCCCGGAGGATCTTGCCGAGCTTGGCCTGAGCGACGGGCAGTATGTGGACGTCCACGGTATCTATGCCGACGGCGTGGAGCGGGTGCTGCGGAACTTCCGGCTGGTCTCTTATCCCACCGCCCGCGGGTGTGCGGCAGCCTACTATCCCGAAGCCAATGTGCTGGTTCCGCTGGAGAGCGTTGCCGAGGGAAGCCACACGCCGGTGTCCAAGGGCGTCCTTGTCCGGCTGGAGCCTGCCGCAGAACTGGCCGCGGAGCCTTCTGCGGCAGGTTAGTGAACCTGATCCGACTTCAGGCCGGTCAGTCCACCGGGGAGACTCGGATGAGGTTGCCGTCCGGATCGGTGATCACGAACGTGCGGCCGAAGACGTCGTCGTGCGGCTCTTCCGCGACCTGCACCCCCTTGGCTACCCAGCGCCCGTACAGGGCGTCTACTGCGGACGCCGAGCCAGGAATCATGAGCCCAACCTCGAACGTGCGCGGGGTGCTAGGAATCGCATGCTCATTCCGGCCGGTCCACAGCGCGAACAGGATGCCGGGCGCCACCTCGAACGCCACATAGCGGGGACTGCTGAAGTTCGGCTCGATCTCGAACAGGTCGCTGTAGAAGGCGGTGGCAGCCTCAGCGTCGCTGACGTAGATCAAGAACAGATTGGGTGCGGGCATTGGCGAACTCCTAGAGTTGATGGCTTCTCAGTACCACTTCAGAACATCGGCAAATCACGCCAGAACCTGTCACCTATTCTGAGAGGATGAGGTGATATGAAAGCCTCCAGGCTGCTGAACCTTCTGCTCCTACTACAAACGCGTCAGCGCATCACCACGAGCGAGCTCGCGGAGCGCCTCGAGGTGTCCCGGCGCACCGTCTTGCGCGACGTCGAGTCGCTCTCAGCGGCGGGAGTGCCGGTCTATGCCGAACGCGGCCGCAATGGCGGGATCGTCCTGCTCCCTGGCGCACGGCTCAATGCCTCCCACCTGGAACCCGGCGAGTTGGAAGCCCTGTCCGTTACCGGGCTGGACAGCAGCCAGCTCGACCGCCTGGGGTTGTCCGCAGCGCACCAGATGGCCAGACACAAGATCGCCGCCCGCCAAGCCTCGGCCCCCGGCACTTCCCCGGACTTCCCGCAGCTTGCGGATTTGATTGCAGTCGACAACACCCCGTGGATGGTGAGCAACCTGACACCGGGCGTGAACATTGCCGAGCTCGCACTCGACCTGCGCAGCCGACGCCAGCTGCAAATCGAATATCGACGCAGTGCAGAGAGCAGGTCAACGATACGAGTCGTCGACCCCTACGGGCTCGCAACCAAGTCTGACCGCTGGTACCTCGTCGCCGACGATCATGGAGCAGGTCGGCTCTTCGCCCTCGATCGGATTGAGGCATATGAGTGCCTTGGAGAGCCTGCCAAGACCCGGGCCGGGCAGACGCTCAGTACTGTCTGGACCGAGCTGAAAAAGCGCATCGAAGCGTCAAGCCAAGTGATCATCACAGTCCGCCTCCGCGAGAACAGACTGGACCTCGCACTACGCATCCTCGGCGCCCGCATCGACGACGTCGCTACCGGAGAATCCGGCTGGTGCCTCGTCAGACTTCGCTATCCTGATCTCGAGTCAGTGCGCCAACTCCTTCAATTCGCAGACCACATCGAAGTACTCACCCCGGACAAAGCGCGCGAACGCGTTCAACAACTTGCCGCCGACCTCGCGGAGAGGCACTCATCACCGAGGCGATGACCGCAAGCCACCGCAAGCCGCCCAAAGGCGTAGCGCGAGCAGCGGCCGCAGCTGTTGACGAACGGACGGGTCGCACCCCATAGTGTTTTCCCATGCTGATTGTTCGTGAGGGAACCGCTGACGATAACCCCCGCCTTGCCAGGCTAAGGACAATCTGGGCCGCCGAGCAGGAGCCCTCTGATATCGAAGATCCGGACTTCGAAAAGGAGTTCCTTCAATGGGCGAAGGCGAACCCCCGGCAGGTCCTGGTGGCTGAACAGGACGGGGAGCTGATCGGGATGCTCAACGTCATGGTCTTCCATCGGATGCCCAAGCCAGGGAAGGCGGAGTCGTGCTGGGTCTACTTCGGAAACGTCTATGTCCTGCCGCGGCACCGAAACATGGGCATCGGAAAGCAGTTGGTGCAAGCAGCCATTGAATTCTCCCGGAGCATCGGAGCGGTTCGAATTGTCCTATCGCCCTCCTCAGAGTCCCGCCGCATCTATGAGCGGTTGGGCTTCAAACCAGCCGAGGAACTGAGCCTTATGGAGTTTTAGGAGCAGCGCGCTCACCCCGGGCCCTTGGCCGCGCTGTAGCTAAGAACTGACGGCCTCTATTGGGCGGTGTCCGCCCAGCCCTTACTGGCCGGGCCGCCGTCGGCTCCGTGATCACACAGTTGGAAGGCGACGTCGGCTGCCTTGCGGATAGCGGCTCCCGACGACGCCTTGGAACGTGCGCTTCCCGTACCGGCTTCGAGCCCGGCCGCGTAGCCGACCATGAACGTTGTTACCGGCGCGGCCGCGTGGATCACCGAGCCGGCGGATTTCCTGGCCAGGTCAAGAAGCAGTCCCTGGTCAATTTCCAGATCCAGGAGTTGCAGTGCCTGGGCAAGTCGCTGGCTCCACTCATCCAGGATCTGCAGTTCGTCGTCGGCGGCGGCCATCGTTCCTCCTTGCTAGCGGTATGGACCGAAACATGTGCTGGTCCGGTGCCCAAGACACTACAAGGCTTCGCGGGGTAAGTCACCGGACAGCGTCGACGAGCCGGGCAGTATTCTGCGCGTAACAATCGCCGCCATTACCCCGTCACGAGGGCAACTTTGCTGCCTTTCTATTGCCTAAAGCTCCGTGGCGCTCTAAAGTTCCAACTTGTGAGCGCTCACAACGCTCTATCCGCCAACAGCGCCAGCTTGTTCCCCAAATGCCCTGGGCGGGAGTCAAACACAGAGGAGTGTTCATGACAACGAGCGGTACCTGGCTACGGGTTGCTTCCACCATTGCTACTTTCTGCATTGCATCAACCCTGGTGATCGTGCCGGCGCAACCTGCGCTCGCCGTCGCCCCTGAGGATGCAGCTGCCGTCCAAGCAGCAGCCAGCGCTCTCGCTGTAACAAACATCAACGACGTGCGAGGAAACCTGACGCTGCCGTCGGCCGGCGCGGAGGGAACCTCGATCGCGTGGGCCTCAGAGGACAGCGCGGTGGTTGACCCGACTGGCGTGGTGCACCGCCCCGCCACCGGCCAGGCAACCGACGAAGTCGCCTTGACCGCCACCATCACCAGGAACGACGCGTCCGCCACGAAGACGTTCAACGCCGTGGTTCCGGCCCTCCCGGAGACACCGAAATTCGAGGCGTACATGTTCCCGTACTTCACCGGCGACTCCATCGCCGGTGAGAAGATCTACTTCGGCGCCAGCAACGGCAACGACGCCCGCAACTGGCTGACGCTCAACGGCGGCCAGCCGGTTAAGTCCTCCACGATGGGCACCAAGGGCCTGCGCGACCCGTTCATCGTCCGCTCCCCGGAGGGCGACAAGTTCTACATGATCGCCACCGACCTCTCGATCGGCAGCGGGACCACGTGGGATGCTTCCCAGCGCCAGGGCAGCCAGTACATCGAAATCTGGGAGTCCACGGACCTCGTGAACTGGTCGGATCAGCGCCATGTGAAGGTTTCCCCGGACAACGCCGGCAACACTTGGGCGCCCGAGGCCTACTACGACGTCAGCCTCGGCGAGTACGTCGTTTTCTGGGCCTCGAAGCTCTACACCACGGCGGACCACAGCGAGGGCCAGCCGAACCAGATGCTGTACGCCACCACCCGGGACTTCGTGACGTTCAGCCCGGCCAAGGTCTGGCAGAACACGGGCAAGTCCAGGATCGACAGCACGGTGATTGCGGAGAACGGCACCTACTACCGCTTCACCAAGGACGAGGCCCAGGCGAGCGGCTGCCTGGACATCATGCAGGAGCACTCCACCAGCCTCACTGCCGTGACCACAGTTACCTCCGCCACCTCTGACACCTGGAAGCTCGACGCCACCTGCATCGGCAAGAACGCCGGCACCGCCGCCGTCGAGGGCCCCACTGTTTTCAAGGCGAACGACGGCGACGTCAACGGCCCCGGCTACTACCTGTTCGTTGACGAATTCGGCGGCCGCAAGTACATCCCGCTGTTCTCCCAGAGCCTGCAGAACGCCAGCTGGGCGGTCCCGACCGGATACTCCCTGCCGTCCCCGGCCCCGCGCCACGGAACCATCATGCCGATCACGGCTGCCGAGCAGAAGGCCCTCATGGGTGCCTACCTGCCGAAGGCGACGTCCGTCGCCGAGGTGAAGACAACCGCCGTCGTCGGAACCCCAGCAAAACTGCCCCGCACCGCGACTGTGACTTTCGCCGACAACAGCACCCGGGATCTCGCCGTCACCTGGAATGCTCCGGCACCCGCTGACTACTACACCCGCGAAGGCAACGTCACCGTGACCGGAGCAGTCACCGGAACGGATCTGACGGCCACGGCCATCATCTCCATGATCCCCGCGGGCAGCGACACCCTCCTCCACTACGACTTCTCAAAGGTCACCGGCACCGTGGTGCCGGACTCGTCCCCTTGGGGACGTGACGGTGCGATCAAAGGCACCGGCGCCACCGTCGCGGGCAATGTCCTGACCCTGCCAGGCGGCGCTTCCAACAGCACCGCGGCCTACGTACAGCTACCCACCGGAACCTTCGACGGCCAGAACACGCTGACCATTTCTGCCTGGCTCAAGAATGAGACTGCCTCCGGAAACTACGCCGCCATGTTCTTCGGGGGAGCGAACAACCCGCCGAGCCAGTACTGGCTGCTGAATCCGCGCAACTCCCAGGGCCGGTTCAAGTCCGTGATCACCAACGGGAACAGCACATCCGCGCCGTGGGGGACCGAGGCCGGGATCTCTCCGACCAACGCCGCGCAGGGCATCGCCGGTCCTCTGACCGACAATTCCTGGGGCCTCTACACCACCGTCATTGAACCCAACCAGATCACCGGGTACTTCAACGGCACCAAAATCGGCACCGTTGCCACCACGCGCAAGGTGAGTGACTTCGGCACGAGCCTGGTCTCCTACATCGGCCGGTCGTCCTACCCTGACCCGTTCTACAAGGGCGGCGTGAAGGACGTTATGGTGCACAGCACCGCGAAGACTCCGGAACAGATAAAGGACTATTACTTGAGCACCGTGGACCAGGCGGTCGTTGACGCCGCCCTCCAGGCAGATGCTGACGCCATCAACCTGGGTCCCACCCAGGTGACCGGTAACCTCACCCTCCCCACGAGTGGCGCCAAGGGCTCGGCCATCAGCTGGGTATCTTCGGATCCCGCAATCATCTCCGTCACGGGCCAGGTCACCCGGCCCGCCGACGCCGATGCTGCGGTCACGCTCACGGCAACCCTCACGCTCGGCACCAAGTCCGTCACACGCCAATACCAGCTGACGGTTGTTGCCCAGAACCCCTCGACCGGCGAGGAGGTGGCCCCGGCCGCCCCTGCTGCACCGTTGCTGACAGTGGACGGGCCCTCGGCGCTGACCGCTTCCTGGGTAAAGCCGGGCGACGGCGGCTCCCCGATCACCGGTTACAACGTGACCCTTTACCGGTCGGACGGTGCCATCTACCGGACCTCCCGGGTGGATGCTTCCGTCACCTCCACGCGGTTCTCCGAGCTGGAAACCGGGAGCTACCAGGCAACGGTAGTGGCCACGAACGCCGTCGGTGATTCCCCGGCCTCGGCAAAGTCCTCGCCGGAGGTGGTGGGGCAGAAGCTGCTGGCACGCTACGATTTCTCGGCAGTTGCCGGGACCTCTGTTCCGGATGCTTCGGGGAACGGTAAGACGGCGACGATAGTGGGCTCGGGGGCGACGGTTGCGGGTAAGGAACTGACGCTTCCGGGTGGTTCCTCAACAAGCGGTGCGGCGCACGTGAAGCTGCCCACCGGGATGTTTGATGGCCAGAACACGCTGACGGTGTCGACGTGGCTGAAGAACGAGACAGGCTCCGGGAACTACGCGGCGATGTTCTTCGGCTCGCCCGCCTCGCCACCGAGCCAGTACTGGCTGCTGAACCCGCGGAACCAGCAGGGGCTGTTCAAGTCGGTTATCACTGACAGCTTGAACGCTTCGGCGCCGTGGGGCACCGAGGCCGGTATTTCCCCGACGACGGCGTCCATGGGTATTGCAGGTCCGGCTACGGGCACTGACTGGGGCCTGTACACGACGGTCATCAAGCCCGGCTCGATCACGGGCTACTACAACGGGGTCAAGATCGGCACGGTTGCAACCACCCGGAACGTGAGCGACTTCGGCACTGGTTTGGTTGCATACATCGGCAGGTCCACTTATCCGGATAACTTCTACAAGGGCGGGGTGCGGGACGTGTCGGTTTACAGCACGGCGCTTTCTGAGGCTGATGTGGCCAACGCTTTCTACGCGGGGTCGGATCCGGCGGTTGCCAAGGCTGCCCTGGATGCTGATGCTGCTGCGTTGAACCTGGGCCCGGACACCATCGCGGCGGATCTGACACTGCCGCAGGCCGGAACGAAGGGGTCCAAGATCACCTGGGCCAGTTCGGACCCGTCGCACCTGGACGCGAACGGCAAGGTCACCCGGCCCGCCACCGAGGATGTCACGGTCACCCTGACCGCGACGCTTGAACTCGCAGGCCAGACCACCACCCGCACGTTCACCTTCACGGTGGTTGCCAACACCCCGCAGAAGGACCTGAAACTGGTGGCTGACTCCTACAACCCGGCCATCGGCGTAGTGACGGAGGACATCAGTCTCCCGACAACTGTCGGGAACGTGGCCGTCTCTTGGGAATCGTCGAATGCCCAAGTGCTCTCCGGCGCAGGCAAGGTCACCAGGCCGTCCACCGAAGCCACGGTCAGGCTGTCGGCGACGTTCGCCGCCGACAGCCTGATCGAGGTACGCGACTACACCGTGAAGGTGCTGGCAGCGGACGCCGGGCGGATCGGCACATACATTCAGTCGGGGAACACTGCCCGCACGGATGCACTGCACCTTGCTTCCCAGAACGCAGACGGCGGCACGTACACCGGTCTGAACAACGGCCGTGCGGTCCTCTACCCAACCATCGGCGCTGTGAAGTTCGGTTCACCGACGTTGTTCCGGAAGGCTGACGGGTCCTTCGGGCTCGTCGCCACGGTGGACAGCAACTCGTCCTCCATCTACGTCTACGATTCAGCTGACCTGACGGCGTTCACGGGGGAGCGGCTGGCCGCTTTCAACAGCAGGAACCTTGCCGCGAAGTCTGTCGCCGTGAAGTACGACAACAGCATCGCGGCCTACCGCCTGACCTTCGTCGCAACGGGCGACGGCAAGACCTACCAGGTCACCACGAAGGACTTCGCGTCCTTCACCGATCCGGCTGAGGTACCTGCGATGCCCGCGTCCGGTCAGGGTACGTTCCCGGAGGGCGCCCTTGAGTCGTCATCCATCGGGCTCACCAAGGCCGAGCTTGACCGGGTCATCGCCAAGTACAGCCGCCTGGTCAACACCGGTGTAGCTCCGTTCAGTGATGTGAAGCTCGACGGCGGTACGCAGCTTACGCTGCCGACGACGTCGGACGTGCAGTACAACAACGGCTCCACCACCAAGATGGGCGTGCAGTGGAACGCTGCCGATGTTGCCGCCGTCGAATCCCGCAAGCCGGGAACGTACACGGTCAATGGCACGGTGCAGCGGCCCACCTACCCGGAGAAGCTCGTGGCACAGCGGGCCGATCCTGACGTGATCAAGGGCGATGACGGGTACTACTACTTCACCGCTTCCTACCCCATGGTCGGCAGCGGAGACCCGGAGGGCTACGACCGTGTGACCCTCCGCCGGGCCACGACCATCGAAGGGCTGGGCAGCGCACCCGAGGTCACCATCTGGGACGAGAACACCTCGGCACTGAACCGGTACGTCTGGGCGCCCGAACTGCACAAGGTGGGCGACAGCTGGTACGTGTTCTTCACCGCCAGTGTCGACGGCAGCGTGTGGAGCATCCGGCCCGTGGTGCTGAAGCTCGATGGCACTGACCTGATGGACCGCAGCAAGTGGAGTGAACTGGGTCGGATGAAACCGGCAGCCGGTGACACGGAGGCCTTCCGCGGCTTCTCGCTGGACATGACGTACTTCGAGAACGCCGGGAAGCATTATGTGGTCTGGGCCGAAAAGCCCGGTGCCTCGAACCTGCGGATGGCCACCATCGATCCCGCCGATCCTTCGCAGCTGACCAGCAAGTCGATCCTGCTCTCCACGCCCACCATGGCGTGGGAGAAAAACGCGGGCCAGTCGGTGGATGAGGGCCCTGCAGTGATCAAGAAGGACGGGAAGGTGTTCCTCACCTTCTCCGCGGCCACCGTGGACGCGGCCTACTGCATCGGGTTGCTGACGGCTTCTGAGGGCGCCGATCTGATGAACCCGGCGTCGTGGACCAAGAACCCGTATCCCATCCTGACCACCGCGGATGTTCCCGGCCAGGCAGGCCCCGGCCACAACTCCTTCACCGTGGACGAGTACGGAAACCCGGTCATTGTGTTCCACTCGCGGACCATCGGAGAGGTATCCGGCCCGGGCGACCAGGGTGACGGAGGCCTGTTTGATCCAGGGCGGCATGCCAGGGCAGCAACGGTGCACTTCGGTTTTGACGGGCAGCCGGTCCTGAACATGACGGCAGCCGAAGAACTGGCTGATGCGTACAAGAACGTGCAGGTCAAGGTTGTCGTTTCGGATTCTGCAGCGCCGGTACTGACCGTCACGGTGTCTCCTGACGCCCCTGACGGGATGAATGGGTGGTGGAAGTCGATTGTGAACGTCTCGGCAACTGCTACCGATGACAGCGGTGTGGCACCGCGCATCGAGGTCAGCCGCGACGGCGGCGTGACCTGGGACGTGTTCGCGCCGTTGGTGCTGGCTGATGGAAGTCCTTCCTTGAAGCTCCGCGCAGTGGACGCGGCGGGCAACGTGTCCGCCGTCGTGGATCAGGCCTTCAAGATCGACCGCGTGGCTCCGACGGCGTCGGCGGTGGTGGACAGTGCTGCCCGGAAGGTGGCGCTGACTGGCGCTGACGCAGAGCCGGAGTCCGGCGTGGCCGGACTGGAGTATCGGGTTGACGGAGCCGAGGCATGGACGGCCGTGGCAGGTGCCGGTGCCGAAATCACAGTCGGTGCAGGTGCGGCCACCGTTGAGTACCGTGCGGTGGATGCCGCGGGTAACGTGAGCGCAGCGCAGTCCGCACTCGTTCCGGCGGAGGCCGTGGCCAAGGCGACAGTGACACTGGCGGCGGCGGCCCAGCCGTCAGCCGAGGGTTGGTACGCGAACGACGTGACCGTGACCATCACGGCGCCCTCCGGCACCATAGCTGAGTACCGACTCGACGGCGGGGCCTGGGGGTCGGCGGCGCAGCCGTTCACCATCTCCACCAGCGGACTGCACACGGTTGACCACCGGCTGCTGAAGAACAATGCGGTGCTGGACGGTTCTGCCGGCAGTGCTTCGGTGAAGATCGATAAGATCACGCCGACGACGACGGCTCTCACCACGCCTGTCTCCGCTGTCGGAACTCCCCGGAACCCGGTGAATGTGCTCTTCTCGGCGAGGGACACGTTGTCCGGCGTCGCCAGGATCGAGTACAAGGTGAACCAGGGCGCCTGGACCGCCATTGCTGCCGGTGACTCAGTGAAGTTCTCCACAGTTGGCGACTTTGTGGTGAGCTACCGGTCCTTCGACGAGGCAGGCAACGCCGACAAGATCCGCACCGTCACAGTGAGGATCACCGCCGACGTGGCACCGTCCTTGAAGGCCAGCGCCGCCAGTGTTAAACCCGGCGGTACGCTGACGTTCACACTGGCCGGTTTCGACAGGTGGGACAAGGTGGTCCTGAGTAACGGGGCCACCGTCCTGGGCACGGTGTTGACGGACGAGAAGGGCGCGGCGAAGGTCACCCTGACCATCCCCGCGGGCACCCCGGCAGGCGTTGCAACCATCACGGCCAAGGGCTCGGACGGGGATCCGGTGGCCACAGTGAAGGTCACGGTAAAGAAATAGAAACTAAGTGGTCTCCACAAAGCGGGTCAGTCTAGAAGCGGGCTGACCGACACAAAAGGAGGGCCTGCTGCGATTGCAGCAGGCCCGCCG
>NZ_JALLAN010000017.1 GCF_023062595.1 Arthrobacter rhizosphaerae | reverse complement strand
GCCACGGAATCAGCCCGCAGAAACGCCCTCCCGGCATGGCTTCACCACTACAATCACCACAGGCCCCACACCGCAATCGGAGGCCACCCGCCCATCAGCCGCTTAACCAACCTGCCTGGGCAGTACAGCTAGCGGGCAATCCCGGCTTCAAGCAGCTCCTGCAATTCCAGGCGGAACCTGGCCTTGCCTCCGTGGGCTGGATGCCGCACTTTGGGAGCGGAACGTCCGCTGGCGAGGATGCTGCGGTAGGCCACGTTTCCCACCGCCACCACGGAGGTTATGGGGAACAACCGCCTCAGGGCCAGCCAGAAAGGTTGGCCGGCCAGGGCCTCGGTGGTGGTGGGCGAGCGATTCGATAGGCAGTTGTTTGGAAGATGGGGATGAAGCGGGTAGGCGCTCCAAAGCAGGGGGAGGAAGTCAAGTTCCACCAGGACCCGCCACATCACTGTGGCTGTCGGTTCAGGTGGTACAGCGGGTAGTCCGGTGGGGAGTATGTAGCCTTTGCCCGGCCCAAACAATCCGAAGTGGTCAATCCCGCCTTGGAGAATGCTGGTGTTGGTAAACGGAACCCCCGTGATGCGCATCCCTCGAAACCCCGGTGCTTCCCCCAGAAGCAGCACATTTGGTTCCCTTCGATACATCTCCTGCAGATACAGCTCGAGGTTGCGTCGTCGCCCGGCGTTTCCGGGGTTTGTGAAGTCGAAGAAGTTGTCGCTGTTCTGACCGGCTTTGGTAGCAGCAAGCGATTCCACAAATTCTTCGATTGCACGTGCGGCCACGTTGTTCCTTTTGTTTTCTCGTGATGCTGTCCACCGGCCGGGCGATTTCTATTGTCCTCCAGGCGTGGCCACGACGACCCCCTGAAATAAGCCCTAAAGATCCAAAGAGGAGTCACCATGCGATTTGTAGTTGGTTACACGCCCAATGCCCGTGGCGCGGACGCCGTCGCTCTCGGTTCGGCATTGGCCCGCGCCCAAGGCGCACACCTTGACCTGGTCTATGTGGTTGACAAAGGGACGCGCTACGGAGTCCTGAACGAGGAAGGCGGCCGTGTGGGTCACGACGGGCAAACAGTCCTGACCGCACAGCGGGAGGGCCTGGAGCTTGTGCCTGAAGACGTGAGCGTCGAGTTCCATGTCCGCAACTCTGACTCCTTTGCCTCAGGCCTGATCGAAGCGGCGGTAGAGGGCAACGCGCGACTCATCGTCGTCGGCGCGGCCGGCAACGGCCTGTTCAAGCGCCACACGGTTGGTACCGTCGCCAATGGGCTCCTGCACGCATCACCGGTCCCTGTTGCCCTGGCACCTCGCGGCTCCCGCAGCAAGGACGCCGTTACCCGCCTTACCCTGGCGGTGGGACAACGGACGGGCGCAGATGCTGCGATTGATACCGCCATCGACTGGGCTAAGAGTCGGGGCGTACCGCTGCGTCTGGTCTCGCTCGTGGAGTTGGACGCCGAAGGGGACAGCGGCGAGGTGGTAAATGCAGCCCACGTCCACGCCAACACTGTGCTGACGGAGGCATCCCGCAGGTTGCCGGAGCGCCACATGGTCAGTGTTGAGGTTGCCCACGGCCGCACCATCGAGGAAGCCATTGATGACCTCGAATGGGATGAAAATGAAATTCTGCTCGTGGGTTCCTCACGGCTGGCGGAACGGAACCGGTTGTTTATCGGCAGTACCGCCTACAAAGTTCTCCGCGCGCTGCCCGTACCGATGGTGGTGATACCCCGGTTGCTTCCCGTGGGGCCATCGGGTTCAGGCGTACAAGTGACTGTCGAAGATTGAACGCGGCTGTTGCGCGGGATCAGGATGGGCTATGACGATGCGCAGTCCGTCCGGGTCCCGGCCTTCGACAAACGTTACTTCGCCGGCTGTGTGCGTGTCCGTGTAACTGCCTGCGTCCTTCAATGCCTGTTCGAAATACTCCAGGCCCCGGGCGGTGTCTGTTGACCACATCAGCAGGTGATGCCCCAGCCCTCCTTCATGATGGACGGCTCGTTTGCCGCGCTCGATCATGTAGAGCTGGAAGCCTCCCTGTGTCAGGAGCAGGGCGGCATCATGCGAGCGGAGAGTGACTTCGCATCCGAACAGGTCCCTGTAGAACATCACTGATCGTTCGAGTTCGGAGACGAACAGAACAGATGAAGCGACCTTCGCTGAATACTCCATGCAGTCATTGTTGACCCGGCCGCCTGATAAGGCCAGTGCAGAGCCGCAACCGGATTCAATCTGTCGACGATGTGAGCCGGGCGCAGCAGGCTGAGCCCTCGGGGGCCGGCGCCACCTGGTGCAGCTTGTCGTCACAGCCGTCAAGAGTGCCTTGGAGGAGGGCGGCATTGAGTCCGCACACCAGCCGGGAGTTGTCTTTGGCGAGGCGGTGGAACGGGCAGTTCGCCATGACCAGTCCTTGGGCGTCGGCCTCCGGTTCAAAACCGTTGTCAGCCAGCGCTTTCTTAACGTTTCCTGCGAGCAGCCCGAGCTTTTGACCTTCGGCATAGGCGACGGCCTGCAAGGCCTCCTCTACAGGCTCGCCGGTCTGGATCGAGGTCTGTATGGCGGAGGCCAGCAGGCGGCCAGCCAATTCATACTCGCGGGCAGGGAAGGAAACGTGGACCTCGTCGACAGCCGGCTTGAATAGTTTGGTGGGACGTCCCGAGCCGGGTCCGGTCTTGGGGCCGAGCTTCCTGCTTTCGGTTTCCAGAAGGCCGTCCCGCACCATCCTCTCCAGGTGAAAGGTTGCCGTGCTGGGGGCAAGGTTCAGCATCCTGATCAGCTGGTCCCGGCTCATCGGCGCGGGGCTGCGTATCAGTGTCTGGTAAAGAGAGCGCCGTACCGGGTCGGCCAGTGACGTCGCGTCCGGACCGTGGGTTGGAACTGATGGGGAATCCATACGGAAATTCAAACACCTCCCACAGGCTTGACGGAACCTGTTTGGGATTCTAAGTTCAGGATATTCAACTTTAGAGTGGCGTGGCTCTGCCGGCCCGCACGTCCCCGCGCCGTCGTCGTTGTACTTCTCGCCTGAAATGCCGAAACCTACGAAACTGAAGCTCGTGACGTGAAGGAGGCTTGCCGATGGTCACCCGTTATGATGTGAAAGTGCGCCGCATCTATGAGGGCGTACTCGAAACGGATGGCACTCGCATCCTCGTGGACAGGCTCTGGCCACGAGGACTTGCCAAAGAAAAAGCCTCCATCGATGAATGGTGCAAAGCGGTAGCCCCGTCACCCGCCCTCCGGAAGTGGTACGGCCACGACCCTGGCCTCTTCGAAGACTTCAGCCGCCGCTACCGGATCGAACTCCAGGCACCCGAATCTTCTGCAGCAGTTGAGCGCCTCCGCACGACGGCGGGCCGCGGCCCGTTGACCCTCCTGACGGCAACAAAGGACCCGAATATTAGTGCAGCAGCAGTGCTGTGTGCCCTGATCAACGAGGGCCGGGAGTGGCCTTAATTCCGCCTTGGATTGGCCTCCTTGACTTCCGTCATGAACGCTCCTATGGTCGATTATACTAATATTCAAAATCATGAATTTAGAAGCGGTGCATCTCAAGCTACTCAGCCGCGGGTAGGTTCCCGGGCCCTGCAAAGGCCGAGGAGCAGTGTCCGGATGGAGGTTCCCCGATGCCGTTGTCGGATAGAGAACGCAAGGTACTTGACGAGCTCGAGCTGGACCTGGCGGCTGATGATCCGCGACTCGCCCAGGAACTCTCGTCCGGTTCAGTGCCGAACAGGTTCCGGGCAAGTACCTACTTCGCCTCCATTGCCTGCCTGATCGGAATTGTGCTGCTCATTGCAGGAGTGGCGGCGCAGACTGTCGTCGTCGGCGTCTCTGGCTTCCTGTTGATGGGAACAGGTACTTATTTTCTTCTGGACAGGCGACGCAGGTAGCTCTGTCAGATACGAGTAAACAAAGGGTGGGGAAAATGGGCACATCAGATCCAGACGATATCCGGATCCACAGCGAGGCTCCGGCTGAAGGCGACGAGTCCCGGGATTTTCCCGAGATCCGCTCCCACTCCCAGGATCCGGCTGAGGGTTCTGATTTTGCCGCTGAAGGCAGCAGTGTCCCTGCTGCCAGGCCACAACAACCTCCGGCGCCCGGCCAGCCCTTGGCCGAGAAGATGCTTTGAGGTCATCAGCGCTTCGTCAGACCGAACACTGCTGTCCCGGACCGGGGAAGTGCTGGCGGTGGCCGGACCGTACAGGGACAAGGACGCTGTCGAACTCTGGTGCCAAAGCCGCCCTGGGAGTACCGTTCTTCCCATCAGAAACTCCGCTGAACTGGGCTCCGGAGATTGATTAATAATCTAAGGAGTTCGAAATGAGTAAAGTCACGCGCGCTTCCGCCATCGCGGCTCTGGTGGCGCTTATTGTTTCCCAGGGAATGACGACGGCGGTCGCAGCGAGTCCGGAGGCCAGTTGCGTTGGCATTATTGTCTCCACCGAGGCGCAAGCCGGGGTGCTCGACGTCCGCAATTACAAGGCCATTGCCGAGAGCCAGGAAGCACCCACGTTCGGCCAGTTCGTTGCCCAGGGAGCAAAGCTTCATTTTGGCTCAGTTGAGGACTGCTTTCCGTAGCTGCCGTCTATGCGTGAGCGCGGCTGCTGCGCTGCCCGGAAGACCTAAGTCCACCATCTTGCCAAACTGACCCCACAGAGAGACAGTGAAGTAGGTCTCATCGGGGCCGGAGGTCCGGCCGCGCTATAGGGGAATGTGTACCGGCCGTGGAGGTCAACCATGAGCACCATACCTGACGAAGTCTTTGACGTAACGCCCGAGAAGGATGAACCGAAGCTCAAACGGGTCCTGGGGCCAAAGCTCCTGCTCCTCTTCATCGTGGGGGACATCCTGGGCGCCGGCGTTTATGCCGTCACCGGTACTATGGCCGGACAGGTGGGCGGCATCGTGTGGCTTCCGTTCCTGCTCGCCTTCATTGTCGCGACGCTGACCGCCTTCTCCTACCTGGAGCTGGTTACCCAGTATCCGCAAGCAGCCGGGGCAGCGCTCTACACGCACAAGGCGTTCGGGATCCACTTCGTCACGTTCCTGGTCGCGTTCGCTGTCGTCTGCTCCGGCATCACCAGCGCGTCCACCTCCGCGAACGTCCTTGCCCAGAACTTCTTCGGCGGCATGCAAATCAACGGCTGGATGGGGCTGCCCGGTCGGGAGACGATTACCGCCGTCGCGATGGGCTTTATGCTGCTGCTCGCGGCGATCAACCTGCGCGGCGTGGGGGAGAGCGTGAAGTTCAACGTGGTGCTCACGCTGGTGGAGATGGTCGCGCTGTGCATCGTGATCGGGGTCGGCTTCTTCGTGCTGACGCAGGGCACGGGGAACGCTGGCGAGATCTTCGTCTTCAACGATTACCAGGACAAGGGGCTGTTCCTGGCCGTCACGGCAGCCACGTCCATCGCGTTCTTTGCCATGGTGGGCTTCGAGGATTCGGTGAACATGGTGGAGGAGACCAAGGAGCCCGAGAAGATCTTCCCGCGGACCATGCTCACCGGCCTGGGCATAGCGGTGCTGCTGTACATGCTGGTGGCAGTTTCTGTGGTCAGCGTGCTGTCGCCCACCGAGCTTGAGGACATCCGCGAGGCGGAAGGCGCCGCGCTCCTCGAGGTGGTGCACAAGGGCTCACCGGACTTCCCGATCGACAGGATCTTCCCCTTCCTGGCAGTGTTCGCCGTCGCCAATACCGCCCTGATCAACATGCTGATGGCCAGCCGACTGATTTACGGCATGGCCAAGGCGCGTGTCCTGCCGCGGCCGCTGGGTAAGGTGCTGCCGGTCCGCCGCACGCCGTGGGCGGGCATCCTGTTCTCCACCGTCCTCGCGCTGGGGCTGATCTGGTACGTCAGCAGCGATCCCCGGAGCAATATTGTGGCCAACCTTTCGGGCACGACGGCGTTCCTGCTGCTTTGCGTGTTCACCGTGGTTAACGTGGCCTGCTTGGTGCTTCGCCGCAAGAGGGACCCCGACCGCAAGGTCTGGTTCACCTCGCCGGGGCAGCTGCCCCTGGTCGCGGCGCTGCTGTGTGCCTTCCTCGCCGGCCCGTGGGTGGGCCGGAACCCCATCCAGTACCAGGTGGCCGGATTGCTGATGGCCATCGGCATCGTGCTGTGGTTCATCACCTGGCTGATCACGAGGAGATCCAACAACGAGCCTGGCGAACCGGTCGGCACGCAGAACATCGGCAGGGACGACCAGGTCCCGCCGCCCCCGCTCGGCCACTGACCGAGTGTTTGTGGAGGGCATGAACGACGACGACGGCGCCGGCCGCCGCCTCAAGGTCAACGGTGCGTCGATCTACTATGAGGATCGGGGCGAAGGACCAGCGATCATCCTGGTTCACGGTGGGCTGGGCGCAGGATCGGAATGGGAGCCGGTTGTCTCCTTGCTGGTCGGTGAGTTCCGGGTCATCACGCCCGACAGCCGCGGGCACGGCAGGTCGACCAACCCGGCCGGCGAGCTCTCATACGGCCGGATCGCCGATGACATTGCAGCGCTGATCACTGCTCTCGGGTTGCAGCGACCAATGGTGGGCGGTTGGAGCGACGGCGGACAGATCACCATGGAGCTCGCTGCCCGCCAGCCTGCGCTCGCCGGTGCGCTCATCGTGGGCGCCGCCTATCCCGACTTCAACGCCGGCGGCCTCCGCGAGGCACACCGGGCGCTGCTCGGCGCGGACGACGACGGCGTCCCTGACCTTGCGTACCTCGACGCCGAACTCGGCGAGTGGGCTGATCAAGTGAAGGCGCAGCACGTCGGCGATGGGCGGCATTGGCAGACGCTCATCGAGCAGACCGCCAAGATGTGGCTGGGCTACGAAGGTCTCGATCAGGGGGAGCTGCAGGCAATCCAGACCCCGGCCCTGGTACTGGCAGGCGACCGCGACGAACTGATTCCGCTCGAGCTTTCAGTCAGGCTGTATCAGATGTTGCCCCATGCCGAGCTGGCAGTTGTGCCGGGGCTCGGGCATGAGGGGCCGACGCCTGCCCGGGCAGCATTCCTGGCTGACGTGATCCGTGACTTCTGCCATCGTCGTCTATAACCGGCGTCGTCGGAATCCTGAGGGCCGGCGGCGCCAGCCGGCTCCAGCTACCGGAGCTGCAGTGGGTCAGCCGCAGCCGCAGGTTCCCAGGCCTCCGCCGTCGACGTCCAACACGAAAAGGGAACCCCCGCAATAAAGCGAGGGTTCCCCCAAAGATGCAGCAGTGGCTATGGAGTGACGCTGATGCGTGCAACCTCCTGCAGGATCGGGTTGGTGATGATGACGGTGGAAGTGCCTGGCTTGATGTCGAAGGCAACCTTGCCCCGTGTCTTATCGCCGGCCGGGATCTCGCCGGAACCCAGCTGCTCATCCATGATGAGCTCGACATTAGCAGCGCGGCCGTCAGCGTCCTTTGCTTTGAAGTACAGAGGATTGCTGGAGGTTGTGCCCTTCTCCGTCTCCCACAGCACGTCGAGCGTCAGGTAGCCGCCGTTCTTTGCCGGGCTGTTGAACGGGCCGGTGGTGATTGTGGGACCGTAGGTGGCCGAAACGATGGTGATCTTGGCGGTGTCTCCGTTGCCCATGTCAGCAGTGAACGCCTCGCCGACCTTCTTTTCGGACGATGCAGCAGGAGCCGCGGGCGCTGCAGCCGGAGCCTCAGCTGCCGGTGCGGCAGCAGGTGCGGCCGGTCCAGCCGCAGGGGCGGAGACGGGAACCGGACCACGCGTCGAGTTGACGATAATGCTGACAAGAATGAATGCGCCCGTGACGATGAGGGCCACCTTCTTGTGCTTGTCATAGCCCTCCAGCAGGAGGCCACGACTGTCGCGCTGCTTGTTCGTGAGAACGAGGATGAGGTCAACGAGCGCCCAGATTCCCAGTCCGCCAAACGTGAACAGCTTCAGCAGACCAGTACCCACCTTGCCCAGGTAGAAACGATCGACGCCGAATACGCCGACGAGCAAGGAGAGCAGCCAGGTCACCAGGAACGATTTGTTGCTCACGCCGTAACCACCCATGGGCGGGCCACCCGGATAAGGTGCTGTGGCTGCTGCGTAAGGTGCCGGCGCGCCGGGATAGGGACCGGGGGCGGCGGGGTAAGGCTGCGTGGCCACTGGCGCTTGCCCGTAGGAGGGTGCTTGCCCGTAGGAGGGCGTCTGCCCGTAAGTGACCGGCGGCTGCTGAGGCTGCTGCGGTGCGCCGTAGGGGTCTGTTGAGCTCATTGGATTCCTTTCAAAGGACGCCCTTGTACCGGACGCCCCGCAGTGCGTGATGGGTGCGGGAACGGGCCGTCAATTTTGACGGTGTTCGTGGCAATTCGCTGTCGGGCGGTGCGGAAGGATGGCTCGATGTGCCATGGCATGCTCATGTGACGTCTGCTTCCCCCCAGAAGTGCGTCTACTGTGTAGCCGCCCGGGTTAAAGCATGGCTCAGAACGGGCGCCAATTGAGGCAGTATTGGCACAGGACTCTGACAGGCTTTACCCAGTAATTACGCACTGTCTCGAGATTGTTGGGGCCCTACTAAGGGGTTAGCTCCAGTGCCTTCCAGATCCGTTCCGCGACTGCGTCCGGATGTCCCATGCCGTCCACGTGGAGAAGGACACCGCGATCGGCATAGCAGCCGAAGAGTTCCGCGGCCTCATCGGCATAAACCTGGAGGCGGCGGTCGATCACCTCGGGCGTGTCGTCGGCGCGGCCTTGTTCCCCAGCGCGCTGGAGAAGTCGCTCGATGATGTCAGACCTGCCGGCGTCGAGCACGACGATGGCGGTGAGGTGGACGGAAGATGCGGCGAGGACACGATCCAGTGCCTGCACCTGCGCGGCGGTTCGGGGGTAGCCGTCCAAGATAAAACCGTCCCGGGTATCGAGTTCCGCAAGCCGATGGGCAACCAGCTCGTCAGCGATCTCATTTGGAACGTAGTGGCCGGACCCCATGAGGTCCCGAATCTGCAGGCCGAGCGGTGTTTCGTTGCGCACCTGCTCACGAAACAGGTCTCCGGTGGAGATCCAGGGAACCTGGAGGTGGCTTGCCAGTCGTGAGGCCTGAGTGCCTTTGCCCACTCCCGGAGGACCCATCATCAGAATTCGCGTCATCACGGAGCTCCTGTGCCCGGCCGCTCAGGAGACCCGCAGGGAGCTCCTGCTGGCTGGCGCCGTTCGTTTCTCAATTGTCCCACCATGTCCGCGAGCCTCCATGGGTATTTTGGCAGTGGAGGTCAACCGCGTGTTGAGGTTACGATCGCGACGAACGGGCCCGGTTCCAACCGGAACCGGGCCCATTCACAATGCGCTCGTAAGAACAAGAATCAGCCTTATTCGCCCGCTGTGCGTGAGAGCCGCAACGCGTCCTCCCTTACCCACTTGCTCGTGAGGAAGACGTCAAATGCAGCAACGGCAACAACAGCAGCAAGGAAAATCCAGGCGGGCGCACTCGTGGAGAAAACCCAAATTCCGATAGCCATCAAGACCGCAGCCGAGACATAGCTATAGATGCGTCGTCCCGGTGTTGCGATCCGCGCTTCTGACCTTTCGCGCAGGTACTTAAGCATCATGCTCCTCCCAAAACCTAA
The DNA here is from genome assembly GCF_023062595.1 of Arthrobacter rhizosphaerae. GTDB lineage: Bacteria > Actinomycetota > Actinomycetes > Actinomycetales > Micrococcaceae > Arthrobacter > Arthrobacter rhizosphaerae. The sequence goes on along the minus strand of NZ_JALLAN010000017.1, from coordinate 85,026 downwards.
CTACAGTATCCGCCACTGTAACGGAACGCCATCGCGCCGACTGGCGCAGGTGCAAGTTGAATGCACTCGCCGTTGGCATTTGCAATGACGGCTTGTAGGGCAATTTGTACAGCGGATATCGCACAAGCCCCTAGAGCGACAGGGAGCCCGCCGCTAAGCTTCGAGCACACGGTGAGCACACCTGCAGCTGTTGTCGAGGTGGCTGTCTCCGCCCTATTGAATTGAACCACTGGGAAGATGCCCATCCATCCGAATTGGGGATCCGCCACAATGGGATAAACAGCGCCATCGGTGACAACGGACTGCACAAGGGTGGAACCCTCTACCCGGTAGCTGGTCTCCAGCGTCTTGCCCACCGCATCAACTGCCCAGGGAGCCTCGATGAAGCGGATTGACTGATTCGTGCTTAGGGAAACAAGGGACACCGAACCGTCATCTTGGACTTCTGCCCTGTAATCTGCGGGAAGCTTCATCTCGAAGGACGCACTCGATCCGGACTCTAGAACCGTGATGAGGCTTGTCGAGGAATCTGAACTCTTGATAATCGACTTAGCCCCGTGAGCCGCTGACACGGTGACCAAGGTATCCGGATTATTCTCGCCGCCAAGATGGCCGGCGGCGATGGAGGCATTCGAAGTGGCTGCACCGGTAGGCACAAGTCCAGGCCGGTTTTTGAGGGCTGCATCCACGACCGATCGAACCCCAGCTTTGTCACTCCCGGTGGGCTCCGATTGAACCGATTGGGCCGTGTGCGGAGCAGGCGCGGCTGTAGCAACGCTCCCAAGGCCCAAAGTCATTGCAGCAGTTATCGCTCCCGCAATGCAGAGTCTTACTAGTTGAGTTGAGACTCTTTTTTTCTTCATTTATCCCCCTTGTCATCCGACAAAATAGTCGGACGTCCAACCATAGCCGGACACGAGATCGGTCTATCAATTGGCTGTATTTGACTCGCATGGGGGTCCCAATGACCGCTATCCTCCGCCCTGGGGCGTGCTCGTGGGTGACCGCGAGGTGCCAAATCTCCCGTCCGATCGAGATTTCAGAAGGGTGCGGGGCCTAGGAGCGCCCGAAGTTCTGAGCGCAACAAACTAGTCGAGGAAATAGGCGTGAACTTTGTCCTCGGAGTCCAGAATTTCGTTTGCAGCCACGCCGACTCCTCGTGCGAGCTCGGCCGATCCAAAGAGCGCGATCTCCACGTCAGGCGAGAAGGCTCGTTCGAGCAATCCAAGATAGCCGGATATGCCTTGGTCCAACTTCTCTATGAGCTCCTGGTACTCGGCGGCGAGTTGCTCGTCGAGCACGCGCTGCTCGCCGAGGTAACACTCGATCAGCTCGGCCTCTCGATTCGAGAGGGACGATGCGACCGCCGTGTACATCACGGCGCCGACCGTGTTGCCAATAACGGCGCCGAGGACTGGAACCGGGATGAGCGCCTGGCCGACAAAAGAGGACAGCGCGCTGACTGCGGCCTCCAGTGAGACGAGCTCCGACTTCTCGATGAACTCCAGCTCGTCGATCTCGCCACGGCGAAGCTTGTTCGCCAGCTCAGCAATGCCGAAGGCGGCGGTGACAATCGAGCTGGCGACGGCCGCGGGCGTGGCGGTGAAATTCGTCAGCGAGTAGATGCTAAAGCCTCGGACTCCGCCTTTGACGAAGCTGAAGCCGGTGTCGGCTGCGACGTCGAGCCAGTCCTGCTGGCTGAGCTCTCTAAGCCGCATGCCTTTCCGGCGTTTGGCGACCACGGCAAGCACTAAAGCTGTCCCGCCCTCGATCACGGCGGCTGCAAGCGTGGCCGTCGCTCCTTCTTGAAGATTCGGCAAGCTCTCCTGATAGGCGTTGTCACGCAGGGACTGGTCGGTGGAAAGGAGGGAGTTTCCCTCCGCCGCCATGGTCGACTCGTAGACGTCCCTCTGTACCTCGCGGTATTTGAGCGTCGAGGGTTCGAGCGATTCCATGCCGATCGATCCCTCCTTAAAGAAGGTGTCGATCCGCTGCCAATCCCTGAACGACGGTCCGCCGCCGCTGCGCGACAATAGCTTTCCTGCTTCCTCGCGCGGCATGGAGTGCAGCCTCTGGATCACCTCGAAGTGATCACCGGGGATCTGGTACTTCCCGCCGTTCTGCACGTAGTCGGGATACTTCTGGAGGTGCTCACCGATTGCTCCTAGTGAGAAGCGGCCGCCTGCCGCGACGAACTTCTGCTGGATCTCCACGCCGCTGCGCATCAGGTCCACGGGTCCGTTATCGTTCACCCACTGGTAGGCAGTCTCCAGGCCGAGGATCTGTCGCCGGGCATTGCTGATACCCACCTCGGCGATTTCCGCAATGAAGCCGTGCATGCCATGCTGCCCGCCACGATTGGCGGTGACCACCTCGAGGTCGATCACCCTGATAGCTTCATTGACGCTGGCGAGTGCGTTCAAAAGGTTCTCGTCCTGCTGGCTGAACGAGCTCAGTAGGTGGTCTATGCGCAGTTGATTAAGGTAGTTCACCCAGGAAGCGGCCGCCTGCTCTTGGTTGCTCCTGACGAACTTCGCCATGTCATTCATTACTTGCGCCCCGCTCGATGCGCCTTCCTAGCAGGGCTGCGCACGACTTCGTGTTGTTCACGAGGATTCCCAGCATCTTCTGCTGGGAATCTGAGAGCGAAAGGAAGTCGGCGCCAAAGTACACCAGTGCTTCGCCGTAGCACTTCACCAGCTCCACGCGAAGCGTGGTTGTCTTCCGGAGGAGGTGGTCGATTTGAGCATCATCGCCTTTGACCAAAGCGGTGTTTCGCTTTACCGCAGTAAGCGCCACCTGCTTTGCCGCCCGATTCTCGAACTTTTTCTTGGCGAACAGCGCGATTGACGCGAGGAGGGAGGCTCCTGCGAGGGTCCATCCGATGGGGCCGGCCAGCGCCAGCAGAGCGCCGCCTGCAGCGGTGCCGCCACCTCCGGCAGCCAGGGCGCCGCCTCCAAGCCAGGCAAGAGCAGCGTTGCTCGCAGCGGCTCCGGAAAGAGTGGAGATCGCGGTGCCAGTCGACGCAGCTCCGAAGGTGGTGGCGACCCACATCGCAGCCGTCGGCGCCACGCTCACAACTGCAGCTCCCGCGGCAAACCCGGCACCGGCGCCGGCAACGGATTTCTGCGCAGCTTCGAGATCCTTCCGGGCGAACTCCTCCGCATCCAAGAACTGGGCTTTGTGGACACCGATCTCACCGATGAAGGTCTCGAACGACTTCGGGGTGTTGGCGATACTATTCACCAGCAGCTCGACGAGCTCGATCAGGTCCGTCGACCGTTCACGCTGGCGCAGGAGAGAAAGCCCCTTGTCGTTCATCGCTGTGAAGACGCGGTTGTACTCCGCTATGGTCTCCTCGTAGGGGTCCGCCGCCTTCACGGTCAGCTTCTCAACCGCGCCCTTGGCGGCTTCCTTGACGCTGCCGACCTGCTCGACGATCTCTGTCGAAGCGGCTCGTAATGCCTTGCCGAAGCCCTCTTTGGCATTGCTCACGTCGAGCTCTTCAACCATCGTTTTCCCCCACTTCATTGCGGTTCGCCTACCGAGACAAGACTATCGACGGCGGGTGACAAAGTGGACGTGCCGGCTCGACAGATTACCCCGTGCTCACTTGTAATGTAATGCCGCCGGCCGTAAGCAGCGAGCGTCAGGTCGCGCCGACGAACGAGGCTGTGCCGACGCGGTTCACGCGCTCATCGGCCAGAGCTCTGCGGCCTCGTCGGCATAAATATCCAGGCGGCGGTCGATCACCTCGGGAGTGTCATCAGCCCGGCCTTGTTCGACAGCTCTCTAAAGAAGTCGGCGATGATGTCAGACCTGCCAGCATCAAGTACCACGATGGCCGCCTTGAGGCGCACAGACGGTGCCGTGAGCACGAGATGGCTTTGACGTCCAAGAGTCAGTTCGAGGACGGAGCGGTCAGCCTTCTCGCCGATGGGCGATGTGCGAGTCGATCATTTCTCTCATTGTGTGGGATAACGAGGTCCCTCAGCGGCGCAGTGTTTGTGGCCTGCTGGAGGAGCCGTTGGAAGAGCAGGCCGCGGCTGCTAGATGTGCAGCGTTGAAGCGGAAGGATCGTCCCGGCGGTCAGCCTACTCAGCTAAGCAGACACCTGACTAAGTGTTTTGTTCACGCCCTCGCGACTGCCGGTGTTTGTGGTGCAGGGCGTAGCTGTCGAACACATCTGACGACGTCGTTCCTGAATGGCCGAATTTGCCGCGGAGGACCTCCGCGAGATCGTCCAGGGCTGCATGCAGCATCCGTCCGGCAAACCGGAGTTCGGCGTCGTCACTGCCTTGGGCGGCAGCTGCCAATTGATGGGCATAGGCCACGGTGGCCGGCAGGGAGCCCCGCTGCTCTACCTCGCGGAAGTAATAGGTTTCATGGAATGACAGGAAATCGATGCTGACCGACGCCACGTTCCTGGCCAGTGATTCCAGCAATCCCGCGGCATGTCCTGGGTTCAGGGAAGTTATACCCTCCGGGCCAGCAGCTTCCCTGAAAAGGTTCAGGTGATGGGCGAGGGCCCGACGGCGGTTAAGGGCCGGGTATGTTTGCAGGATCCAGGTGACCGTGGCTGTCAGCAAACCGAATCCTGTGACGGCCTGGAAGGCCGCGACGAGTCTGAGCAGCGGATGCTCTGCCACAATCTCGCCGAAGCCAACGGTGGAGAGAGTCACCAGTGAGACGTAAAGGGCTTCAGCAAAGTCGCCCTGCTGTGGCACTCCGCTTTCGTAAACGAAGCCCTGCGGCAGATGCGGCAGGTACAGCAGGGCCCAGCCGATGGCTGCCAGACTGGCCCAGGCGGCGATAACAGCGGCCATCGCCAACGGTGCTGCGACGGTGGAAGCCCGCCCTCTTGACCTTCTCGACAGTAGCCAGAAACCGCGCATGATGGTCCGGCCAACAGGACCCGAACCGTGCGGATACAGAAGGGTGTAAAAGACGTCCGCGAGCATCAGCAGAATCAGCCCGGCCCCGATGACTGTCCAGAGTGTGTCCTCGAAGTCCATGCCTCATCTTATGGGCGGAGCTTTTCCTGCCGTGGGATCTGAAAGGCCATTGAGTACGACGGCGGCACCCGCCTATATGCGTCGGTCCAGTCAGGTGTACATCAGTGACCCGGGCGTGGTGAGGACTTCGCCGGTTTCCAGCCAGGTCTTCAGGCCGGAGAGGATCATCGGCCAACCGCCGAAGAGCTCCTCATTGGCGCCTTCGCGCAGCTGATCGTGGGTGACGGTGAGGTGGCAGGAGTCGCCCACAGGTTCGATCTCCCACGTGATCCGGGAGGTGCCTTCGGCCTTGACGTCCTCGCCCCAGAGCGCGCGCATGGTCTGGACGAGTTTGCGGGGTGGGTCCACTTCAAGGTTCTCTCCTTCGCCGAGCAGATCACCGCCGTCGGGCGCCATCTCGAAGCGGCCGCCGGGCGTCCAGTCCGAGTTGATTTTCATCCCGAACTGGTACTTGCTGCGGATGTCGCTGTCCGTGATGGCTTCCCAGAGCCGCTCCGGAGTGGTCTTGATATAGATTTCGAAGATCTTTTCCATGGGACTTTCCAATCTGGTTTTGAGGTCGCTGAGGGCAGCGGCCCATGGTTCTGCATATTTGCTGACCCAGCGGTCGTGGACCAGGCGGATGGGCACAGGATTCAGGAAGTGCAGCTTCTCCCGACCCCGACGCCGGGTCACCACGAGGCCTGCTTCTTCCAACTGTTTGAGGTGCTTCATCACGCCGTAGCGGGTCATCTCGAAGTGGGCCTCGAGCGCATGGAGTGTCTGCCCGTCCTCCCTGAACAGCTCATCGAGCAGGTCACGGCGCGTGGGGTCGGCCAAGGCCTTGAATACTTCGTCCACATCTCCAGAATAGGTGACTGATTGGTCACATGTCGAGAACATTCAACGGGATGAACTGAGGGCAGTTCAGGACGGTCAACGCGTGGTCCTCTGCTTCTTGACTGGACAACCTAGGCCCACCTGGGATTAGCGTCATAGGGATCACGCCAGAAACTAGGGGGATGTTTTGACTGAATGGATTACTGCTGTTTGTAGTTCGGTTGCTTTGATTGCTGCCAGCTGGGCGGCGTGGACAGCATCGCAGGTGCACAAGATTGAGAGCAATCGGGACCGGACTTCAGAAGAAAACCGTCTCCGGTCCCACGCCAGTACTGTCACTGCCTGGAGCGCGGTCCATCTTGATTCCGACGGGAACTCGTTGGCTTATGGGGTGGTTCTGAATAATGGATCAACTACACCGATCTTTGACGTTGCCCTGGATGCTCAGGATCTGCTCGGAAAACTCAAGCCACTCAAACTTCAGCTGCTGCCACCCGGTCAGTACTTTGTCGAGGCGTTCAAGGATCGAACAGGATGGGCCCTACCGGAGCACGCGAACGCCCTTGCTGGCTTTACGCGCCCCATCACTCGTAAGGCTGAATGGTGCGTGACTTATCTGCAGTTCAGAGATGCGCAGAATGAAACATGGTGCCGAAGCAACACGGGCTTCCTAGACAGGGTTCCGCTGCAAGAAGCCGTGCAAGGGCTGTGAAACCAAACGCAAACACCGATTCACCCTGGCTCCATTCCTGTTGCCCTCTAGGAGGATGCTCTCGCATCCTTAAGGGGTGGAATTTCGGCGCGCAACGGGAGCAAGGCGCAGCTGAGGCGCACTCGAGAAGAAGGAGCAGCTCATGTCCTCATCAGTGCTCTACATGTCGATGTCCCTCGATGGGTACATAGCGGGTCCGAACGACGGCCCTGAGAATCCCGGTGGCGACGGCTTCGATCGGCTGCACGAGTGGATCGTCAGCCCAGAAGGTCAGTTCGGCCGTCCATCAGGGCCGGCCGGAGCATTGTGGGACGAATGGATGGCGACTGGCGCGGTCCTGGCTGGCCGGCGCACCGTGGAGCAGGTGGATCACTGGGGTGGCGATCATCATGGCATGCCGATCTTTGTGCCCAGCCATCGGCCGCCGGGTCCTTCTGTGGCGACTTATCCGTTGGTGACGTACGTGACCGACGGGATCGAGAGCGCGATGGCTCAGGCTAAGGAGGCGGCGGCTGGCCGGGATGTGCTGGTTCACGGTGCCTACACAGCGCAGAGGGCAATCGAGGTAGGGGTGCTGGACGAGCTGCAGATTGACCAGATTCCGGTGTTGTTCGGCGGCGGACGGAGGCTGTTCGAGGTGCTGGGGTCGCGCGTGGAGCTAGAGGTCGTGCGGGTGATTGATACACCCGAGGCCACACACATCCGCTACCGCATCCGACGCTGAGCGCCGGGCCATGTCATCCCGCCGTCGAGCCCGTCGACGCCATACTCGGCTCGAGGATCAAGCCATGAAGTCCCTCACCATGGCGGCAACCCGTTCCGGGTAGCCCAGCCAAGGCGCATGGCCCGCGTCCAGCAACTCCAGACGAGCGACTGGAATCGCCGAGGCCGCCACCCTTGCGGCATCCGAATCAACGAGTGGATCGTGCTCACCCCAGATCAGCAACGTGGCAACGGCAAGCGACCGAAGCTCCTCCGCCTTCAACTCAAGCGACGGTTGCCAACCTGTGGGGGCGATGACAGCCTGCAGTTCGCTGAGCCTGGCATGGGCGGCGGTTCGGTCGGAGCCGGCGGCAACCATGGCCGCGACCAGATCGGGATACTGGACGATGGTGTGTGCCTCGCCGAAAACGCCCATGCTCTGTACCACGCTCTCCCGTGAAGGAGGTGGCGGCGCGGTAGGAACACCAGTGGGATCGGCTACGGACAGCAACGGCGGCGGAACCCTTGTCCCCGGCAGCAACGGCGGCGCGCCCAGGAGGACCAGCCTACTCACGCGTTCGGGATGCGCCAGCGCATACCACAGGGCCCAGGTGCCACCCATGGAGTTCCCCAGCAGGCTGGTCTTCGCCAGGCCCAAGCAGTCCAAGATGCTGGTCAAGCTGTCCACCGCAGCACCCCGGACTGCCTCATTGCGTGTGGGAGCCGGTTCGCTGAGCCCGAATCCAGGTCGGTCGACAGCGATCGCACGGACATCGGAGAAGCGCTCCAGGAGCGGCAGGAACTCCAGCGCCGTTGGTCCGCTCCCGTGCAGCAGAACGAGCGGCGGCCCGTCGCCTGCCTCGATGACGTGCACCTGTTTGCCCGCGGCCTCGATGTACCTGCTTTGTGCCGTAGAGCTCACCAGAGCTCGTTCATGCGCCATCAGCACTTCATCAGGATGACTATGGGCTCGGCCTTCCCCCTCAGCGAGCAATGACATCTTGGTATTCATTTGACTGCCTCCTATCAGCTTAGGGACCGTGGCGTGTTCACAACGGACCCTTTCATCAAGCGTTGCGCCGGATCCGGCTCGCGTCGAGTACAGGATGTGAACCTCGGCAGAGTTCAGAAAAAGAACTTCACAGGCCGCGGCGCCACGCTCACACTGAAAACATGCGCACCTACGGCCAGTACTGTCCCGTCGCTCGAGGAGCTGAGGTTTTCGCCGAGCGATGGACCCCAATCATCATGCGCAACATCCTCTATGGGTGCCGCACCTTCAACGAGATTGCGGCTGGAGCGCCAGGGCTGTCCCGTGCCCTGCTGGTCAGACGGCTTCGCGAGCTCGAACGCGCCGGTGTCATCGAGATTCGGGACAAGCCAGACGGGCACGGATCGCTCTACGAACCAACGGCCGCGGGCCGAGCGCTAGAGGCAGTGATCAAGGCCCTCGGGAACTGGGGTGACCAATGGATGGAAGTCCGGCCGGAGCACTCCGACCCCGGCGTCGTCCTGTGGGCATGGTGCCAGGTCTACCTGTGTCGCGAGCAGCTGCCGGTCAAGCGCGTCGTGGTCAGGTTTGACTTCCAATATCGCGGTCGGCCAGACACAGCGTGGCTCCTAGTGGAGCTCGGGGACGCGGAGCTGTGCGCTTTCGACCCCGGGTTCGGGGACGACGTCATCGTCACCATCAACGATCCCCTCACCTTCGCCAAGTGGCACCTGGGCGAACTCAAGTGGGCCACGGCTTTGCGCTCTGGCGGGATCCGAGTGACCGGACCAAGAGGCCTGGTCCGGTCATTGCCCACGTGGAACCAGCGCCCAGAGATCGGAGTCAAATTGCGCGCGGCTCAACGCATGGCTGGATGAAGATCCTCCTTCAGGTTGATGCCGAATTGGTCCTTAGGAGCAGCCAGAGCGTTCGGGGGACCGGCCAGATAATCGCCAGCACGAGCACCGGCACCAAGGTGAGCCCGACGTCGGGGAACTGGCGGACGATCACGGCCAGGTTGGTGTCGAACTTGGCGGGGGCGTAGATGAAGCACAGCCAAAGGGCAAAGCCGTCGAGAACCAACGCGGCAGCACCTAACGCCAGAGGCGGCCACCGCCGTCGGGCCAGAACGCGGCCATGAAGCAGAACCCTGAACGAGAGCCATAGGCTCAGAAGCTCCAGGAGCAGCAGCCCCAGCGAGACCGCCCAGCTGTAGCGCTGCAGCCAGTCCTCGGGCACTACCGTCGGCACTGGGTCCTGCCCGTGGAGAATGCGCAGAACGTTGGTATCGATGGCCTTGAGCCGGGACGGGGCCGACGTGTCGTTCCCGTTGATCATCAGGACGACGCCAAGCTCAGAGTCGGGGACCAGAGCCTGGTATGTGTGCGAGTTGCCCCATTCCCCCTGATGCTCCACCAGCAAAGGCAGGGTGTCAGGATCAAGCTGCAATGCAGGGTCCACGGATTCCACCAGCGGACGGGTGAACCAGCCCATGGCATACTCCTTGGATTCATCAATCCGCACCCGGGGCTCAAGCAAAGCCTCCACACTGGCCGGCTGGAGGATCCCGCGGTCACGGTACCTGCCCTCGCCCAACAGTGCGATCAGTTCGTGGCTCTTGTCCTCGGCGGAGGCGAACATGGTGGTGGAAGGCATTCCAGTGGTGCCTGCGGGGACTTCGGTCCGTAGCCAGAATGAGCCGAACCATAGAGAATGCCCGGCCGCCATGTTGTCCTCGAGCGCAGCAGTTCGAGTCGTATGGCCATGCGCCATCTCCAGGGGCTCGAAGATGTGCTGTTCCATGTACTCCCCGAACGGCTGACCGGAGACTGTCTGCACCAACAAACCCAGGATATTGAAGTTGGCATTTGCGTATCCGAACGCCTCGCCCGGGACTCCCGCAAGAGCGGAACCAGACAAGGCGCGCACACCTTCTTCGAGTGCCGCAGGGTGCTGGGCGATGGAGGCCTCGAACGCTGTGTCCTTGGAAGCCATGCCGCTTGCCTGATGGAGCAAATGTCGCACCGTGATCTCAGAGGCGCGGCTGTCCTTCAATCTGAACCAGGGCAGGTAGGTCTGGACGGGTTCATCCAGCTCCAGTCGGCCTGCCTCAACCTGCTGCATCACTGCAATCGCTGTGAGGGATTTGGTGGTTGAAGCCAGCAGCACCGGAGTCTGTGCTGTCATCGGCCGTCCGGAGTCAGAGTTGCCAAATGCTGCCGAATGCACCTGCACTCCGTGTTGGACGACGACGAGGGCGGCTCCCGGAACACCAATATCGTCGATCTGCTCCTCTAGATACCGGTCCAATGCTTCATAGCCCTGCTCAGTAGCAGCCGGTCCTGTCGCCGGTACTCCCGCAGCGACGGCCGCCCCGCTCACGCCGACGAAGAGAACTGCAGCCACGAGGCACGACAAAAAACGTCGCGATGACCAGGAAATAGCTCGCATGCCCCACCCGCACTTCTGCCGACCGTCCCCTCACGGTAAAGCGCGGCCGGAAGGAAAACAACGTACCTCGTGCCAAGAAGAGGGGAGTACGACGGCGGCGCTCGCCGTCCCCAGCCTGGCCCCCTAAGATTCTGACTTCAGACCTGCAAAGGGACTGTTCCGCAGTAGGCCCGTGCCGTTAGTGTGATCACGGGCGGTGTCGCTGAAGGATCGCCCGATTGGGTGATCAGTTGCGGGTAACGGAGCTGATCCTAGCGATTCGATTCTCGGGAGGAATCATGACCAGTCCAGAGCAGGATCCGAGCCAGGAAGGCCCCGCGGACGGTGGCGCCGCCGGCGTCCCCGGTATGCACGACGGCGGAGCCGACGGTGGTGCTGACAGCGGAGCCGATGGTGGTGCTGACAGCGGAGCCGACGGTGGTGCTGACAGCGGAGCCGACGGTGGTGCTGACAGCGGAGCCGACGGTGGTGCTGACAGCGGAGCCGATGGTGGCGCTGACGGAGGTGCCGATGGTGGCGCTGACGGTGGAGCTGATAGTGGTGCTGACAGCGGTGCCGATGGAGGAGCCGACGGGGGAGCCGCCGAACGGGGCATGTAAATTTTGAGCACCACCCGTACTGACTTTCAGGACCCCGCTGCCGTCGAAGGCGCCGGGGTCCTGGAGACACGCCTGATCAACATTGGCCGTGAGAGGTTCGCCGGCGACATCTGGGGGCGCACGGCACTGCTCACGCGGGGCATCAGCGACTTTTCCGATCTGTTCTCTGCAGAGGCTGTCGACGAACTGATCTCGCGCCGCGGACTGCGCACGCCCTTCCTCCGCGTCGCCAAGGGCGGCACTACATTTCCGGACTCGTCATTCACGTCTCCCGCCGGCGTCGGCGCCACAATCGGTGACCAGCTCGACGACACCGCTCTTTGGCGGAAATTCGCCGACGGTGCCACCCTCGTCCTGCAGGCTCTGCACCGTACCTGGGAGCCGGTCTCGGACTTCAGCAGCAGGCTGAGCACCGAGCTCGGCCATCCCGTGCAGGCCAATGCCTACATCACGCCGCCCCAAAACCGCGGGTTCGACGATCACTACGACGTCCACGACGTCTTTGTTCTGCAGATTGAGGGGACCAAGCGCTGGATCATCCATGAGCCGGTCCACCCGGACCCGCTGCGTGATCAGCCCTGGACTGCTCGCCGCTCCGCCGTCGCCGAGGCCGCGAAGGGCGAGGCCTACATCGACACTGTCCTCGAGCCGGGGGATGCCCTCTACCTGCCGCGTGGCTGGTTGCATGCCGCCCAGGCGCAGGGCGAAGTCTCCATCCACCTCACGCTCGGAATCCACAGCTGGACCCGCTACGCATTGGCCGAAGAACTCGCGCAGGCCGCGCTCGCGGCGCTGGGCGACGATCCCGAGATGCGCCGCACGTTGCCATTGGGCGTCGACGGGCCGGGTGGGGAGATCGACGTCGTCCGCGAACGCCTCGCCGCTGCCCTCGCTGAAGCCGATTCCACTGACCTGTTCCACCGCACGCGGCGAGGTCAGGGGCGCCCGGCGCCGCTGGGTCCATTGGCCCAGCTCGCGGCCGTCAACAGCCTGAGCCCCGAGTCCCAAGTCCGGCTTCGCGAAACCTTGGAAGCACGGCTTGAGGACTCACGCCTGACCACGCGCGTGGGTTGGCTCGACTTCCCGGAGACGGATCTGCCGTCTGTGAGGCGAGTGCTCGACGGGGAGGTTCACTCCGCGGGTGATCTCGGCGTCGAACTCGTTGAAAGACTGTTGCGCGCGGGGGTCCTCGTTCCCCTTGAACAGTGATTTGACCAGTGATTTGAACAGTGACTTCGCCGCAGTGGCTGCCACAGAACGCTTCTTCTGCTCTGAAGCAGCCCGGTTGCGCAGGGATCCGATTGCCGGCACCGCGTCGCACGGGGTCGTCTGGGTCCTCATCGAGCACCGGGGCGGGTGGCCGCTAGATGGCTTCGAGGGGCTCGACATCGAGCCTGAAACCAAAGCGCTCGTGCTCTCTGCCGCGACGGCGGCGCGGGCACGGGTGCTGCTGGTGAGGCGGCCTGGCCCCCGCCGTCGTGAGGGACTGAGTCATTGGGCCGTACTGCGCCATGAGGGTTCCGGAGCCTATCGTCAGCAATGGGGAACATGGAACAAGGATGAGGATCTGGCAGAGATTGCCACAGCCCTCAGCCTCCCCGGACAGCTCGGTCATCCGCCCGTCCTCCTGGTGTGCACGCACAGTCAACGTGACCAATGCTGTGCGGTGTGGGGACGGCCCGTGGGACGTGCGCTGAGCGAGCGCTGGCCGGATCTGGTGTGGGAATGCTCGCACATAGGCGGTGACAGGTTCGCAGGCAACGTCGTCGTCGCGCCCGACGGCGTCTACTACGGCCGTCTGGATGCCGAATCCTCTGTCGCCACGATCGAAGAGCATCTGGCCGGACGCATCCACGGGGAGTATCTGCGCGGTTACACCGATCTCTTCCCGGCGCAGCAGGCTGCTGTCGCGGCCATGCTCAGACGTTTCGGCCCGGCCGGCCGGAATGACTATGTGGTGGCGGGTACCGTCCGCGACGGCGATCACTGGCGGATCCGCATTACCGGCAGCCCTCCTCACCCGGCGAGTGTCGACGTCGAACTGGAGGCCCGCCGCGCAGCGCCGCACCAGTTGACCTGCCGCGGACCGGCCATGAGCTCGGCCCTGGTGTACGAGGTCACCTCGATCAGCACCGTCTGAAGCACCCACAATCAAGAATGTCTCGCATCTGACCTGCCTTTCAAATGTTGAATATAGACCCAGGAGTCCCACGAAACCTCAGGATCAGCCCAAGACGGTAAATGTTGACTGAGGATTCTCCCAGCACCGGGGCTCTAGCCGGGCAAAGCAAATAAGCTCATCCTCGACGAGGTTGTAGAAGCACCGGGCTCATTGGTGAGTGTCGCAATCCGGCCGGATGCCAGTGACGGGATTAGCTCCCTGACCGTGGCAATCCGAAAGAAGCATTGCACGCAAAATTGGGGGCATCACTCGTGACCAAAGGAATTTGGACGGCCAGCACGTATACCGAAAATGGTACACATCGCACTACTTCCGACGTGACCATCGACTCAGTCAGTCGTCCTTCGGTGACCGTAGCGGCAGGCCAGGACCTCAAAACCTCTCACGGTGGTTCGACGCTGAAACAGTAACCACCACAACAGGTTAGCGACTTCTCCTTGCAATCTGGCTGAAGTCGAAATTTGAACACACTAATAGAAATATGGGGAACAAATGTCACATCAACAGGGTTACCAGCTGACGTCGCCCGGGCAGCCTGGGCAACCACCTTTCGTGCAGCAAGGTTATGGGGTCCCGCCGCAGCCGGCTAAGGCGAAAAAGCAGCTGAACGTCCTCGGGCTTATTGCGCTTATCACTGCCGTGCTGGGGTTCATTTTCGCATGCACCCCTGGTGCTCTGATCGTGGGCTGGATACTGCTGCCGATCGCATTCGTTCTCTCGCTCGTTTCTCTCTTCCTCAAGGACAGGGCCAAGTGGATGGGTATCGCTGCTCTGATCCTCTCGGTCGTGGGAACGATCGTCGGAGTCATCGTGTTCTTTGCCGCCGTCGGGACGTCGTTCGACAATGCCTTCGGCAGTGGCGACACCAAAGTTCTGGCGCCGTCCGGCGACGCAGGCGTCAAGGATGGAGCGGCAGGGGACAAGCTGGCGGCCGACGCCGGAACCCGCGAGAATCCATCGCCAATAGGCTCGGTTATCGAGAATAAGGACTGGCGAGTCGTGATCAACTCGGTAACGCTCGCCGCCACGGATGCCGTAGTCGCAGCCAACTCGTTCAATAAGCCGCCAACTGAGGGTTCGGAGTACATCCTCGTGAACTACTCCGCTACCTACATTGGCGATGACCCTGACGGGCAAACGCCTGCGTTCGTCTCAATTGAGTACGTCACTGCGAATGGGACCACAGTGAATGGACTCGACAATTTTGTCGTCGCACCGGAGTCCATCGACACGATGAGCACGCTCTACAAGGACGGCACCACAACAGGCAACAAGGCCATCGAAGTACCAACCGCCACTGCTGGCCAAGGCGTCCTCGCCGTCAGGGCGGGCATGCTCGCCGACAAGACTTTCGTCGCCGTTCAGTAACTCACAGGAAAAGTGCAAAGCCTCCGCACACCTGAACTGCTCCCCGGAAGTTGGACTGAGAAATTCAGTTCCGACTCCAGGGGAGCAGTTTTATGCGTGCAACGTTGTCTGATGATCAGCGTGAGAGCGCTATAGCGTGGTTTGAGAAAGGCCTTGCAGACACTGCGGCCGCCAGGTTGCTGGGGGTGTCCCGCTGGCCGGTCAAGAGTTTGTATCGGCGATGGAAATCCATGGTCAAGGAGCGCCGGTGAGTAAGCCGACGAAACAGTCGAACTCGGTGAGGATTCGTTGTACCTGAAGCCTAAAGGTGGTTATCAGCGCAGACAAGGCAGCCGACGCCGGGGAAACGTTAGGTCCGTGCGGCCGAAGTGATTGTTGACTCCTTACTGCTCCTGAGTAGGCTCTGACGTGCAGGGGGAAGCGACAGTAGTTGTTTCGGCGTCATGTTTGGGCTGCTCAGGCAGGGTCAGGCCGCTGACGCCTCCCAGCCGCGTATCACCCGCGGTACATCTGGCGAGGGCAACCCTTTGGCTGCCCTGCCGGTCCTGCTGACGGTCTGCGTGACCGTCCATCCCCTTGGAGACATCATGCGTTTTCTGCACCTCGTCGGTTTGCTGCTATCGCCCTCCTTGCCGCCGCCGTCGTCGCCGTGCCGACGGCCGCTAGCGCCGTCCCACCAGTCCCGGGCGATCCGTTGGCGGATTTTGAGCCCATCGTCTTCGACGCCGGGGTTGCCTGCCCGGATTTCGCCTTGAGTATCGAAGGCTCGGACGCCCAGGGGAAGGTAAGGACGTTTCTGGACAGGAACGGTGACACCGTGCGCATTTTGACCACAGGAAAGGGTTACAACCTGACCATCACAAACCTGACTAGCGGGGAAGAGCTCGTTTTGCCCTCCACAGGCTCCAGCCAGGTGGTAGTCCCTAACCCCGATGGCACGTACAGCTCCACGATCCGCGGCGCCGCACTCATTATTCTGTTCCCCGAGGACGTCCCTGCCGGCCCCAGCACTCATGTGTATCAAGGACGGACGGTGTTCCAGCTTGAGGCGGATGGTGCAACTTTCATATCTCTGGAAACCTTCGGAACGAGCACGGACATCTGCGCGGCGCTCAGGTGAGGGGCTAATCAGTCGGCACGACGGCGTCCCCGGACGACGGCGGTCTCTGGACACGACGGCGCGTGGCTCGACGCCAATATCTACAAGCGTGCCTCTTCGGAATCTTCGACTGGCCGGAGACGCCCAGGACGGTGAGGGCGAGGCTGATGGAGTAGTCGGGCACGCCAGCGTCGCGGATGAACGGGGCGATGTAGGTGAAGAGCGCGAAGTGGGCCAGGATCATTGGCGGATCCGTATTACCGGCAGTGTTAAGGACGGGTCGATCCTCGTCGCAAGTGGACTTAGTACCGATAATTTGCGGATATCTCGACTCAGGATCGGCCGGTACTTTTTAGACGGTGACATTTCCTTCGTCGTCCACCCGCCAGATGGGATTGAAGGCTACCTCCCAGCGGAAGCCGTCTGGATCGGCAAAGTAGCCGGCGCATCCGCCCCAAGGCTGGGTTTTGGATGGCGCCACGATGGTAGCCCCGGCGTGTTCGGCCTCGGACAACACCCTGTCTACGTCCTTCGCATTTTCCACATTGTGGCTGAACATGAAGCAGGGAACGCCTCCGGGAGCATCCACGCCCGCCTCGGCCTGCATCTGTCCGGCGTCCCACAGGGACATCATCAGGCCGTGGTTAACCTGAATAAACACCACCTCGCCGGGAACCTCCTTGTGGATGGGCCAGCCAAGGCCGTCAGCGTAGAATCTACGCGAAGCATCCACATTGCGTACGCCCAGGGTGATGAAATCGACTCGGGGATGAATCATGCGACCACCATAAAGCATCGCTTCCAAGTTGGGGAGATGTCCTTTGGGTGAGAGTATCCACGGCTAGGCTGGACTCGACCGCAATCGGGACTGGAGGATGGGCACATGGATGATGACCGGGTACCTGCCACCCCATTTGACCGCGCGGTCCTGATCTTCAACCCAGCCAAAGCCGGAATGGCCACGCGGATTGATGACTTGCAGCGTGACCTTGCCACTGATCAGCCGGATCTGCAGATTGACCTGCTGCCGACGGAGTATGCGGGGCACGCGCGCGATCTTGCACGGTCCGTAGCCGCGGAAGGCGTTCCGCTCATAGTCTCGGTCAGCGGCGACGGCGGGTACAGCGAGGTGGTCAACGGGGTGATGGACGTTCCCGCCAGCATGGCGGTGTGCACTGTGCTTCCAGCGGGCAATGCCAATGACCATCACAGGAGCATGACGGCAAGACCGTTGACGGAGGCCATCCGCGAAGGCCAGGTCCGTCGCATCGACCTGTTGCGCGTAACGTTCGGCGGGGCCCATCGGGGGCAGGTCCTATACGCCCATTCCTATGTAGGGTTCGGACTCACACCGTTGATGGCGATCGGGATCGAAAAGGGCGGAAAAGGGAAAATCCTCGAACTTCTCTCCGTCGCCCGGACCCTCAGTCGTCTGAAGCCGTTTGAGCTCGTCAGGGCCGACGGGGCCACCGCCCGGTTCGACAGTCTGATTCTGGCCAACATCTCGCGGATGGCGAAGTACGGGACCGTCAGCGAGTCCAACCACCCCGACGATGGACAGTTCGAGGTGGTGACGTTGCCGCACTCCGGGCGCTGGAAGATGGCGCTGATGACCCTTCGGGCTGTCACTCTGGGGTTGGGGCATCAGCCCAGTGTCAGCAGCTATGCTTTCACGACGCGGGACGCTGTTCCTTGCCAGATTGACGGCGAAGTCGTGCACGTTCCCGCAGGCACCCATGTTCTGGTGGAAAGCGCCAAGGGCGCCCTGGCCACTATCTGACAGATTCTCCCAGGGGTGTGTTCCTGGTGCTCCGACCGGGGCCAAAGGCTGCAGGCGTAGGGTGGGACTCGGACGAAAGGAGCACTTCATGAAGAAAATCCTCATGGTACTGACCAGCGTTTCCGAGATCGGTGATACCGGAGAGAAGACCGGCTACAACGTGGCCGAAGCTGCACATCCTTGGAAAGTGTTCAAGGATTCCGGGCATTTCGTCGACTTTGCGTCTATCCAGGGCGGCCAGCCCCCGCGCGACGAGGTGGACTCAGGGGATCCGATCCAGGTCGCCTTTACGGAGGACGAGACTACGCGAGCCGGGCTCTACAACACTGCCCGCGTCGACGTCGTTGACCCCGAGCAGTACGACGCCATCTTCCTCGTGGGAGGCCACGGCACTATGTGGGACTTCCCGGACAGCGAAGGCCTGCAAAAGCTTGTGTCCAGCGTGTACAACGCCGGCGGTGTAGTGGGCGCGGTCTGCCACGGACCGGCCGGCCTGCTGAACGTGGAATTGGCCAACGGGCTTCGCCTCGTAGAAGGCAGGAAGGTGGCCGCCTTCACGAACGACGAAGAGGTTGCCGCAGGGAAGGACAAGGTCATCCCGTTCTTTTTGGCAGACCGGCTTGAGGAACAGGGCGCCACTCACGTCTCCGCTGATGTCTTCGAGGAGAAGGTTGTGGTTGACGAGCGCTTGGTGACCGGCCAGAACCCCGCCTCAGCCGCGGGCGTGGCCAAAGAGATGGAGAAGCTCCTGGCAGAGGTCATCCACCGGGAAAAAGCCGAGGAGCAGCACGAGGCGGAAGCACTGCGTGCCGGAAAGGACGCCGAGAAGAACGCCAAGAAGGCTGCAGCAGAAGCGGAGCACTAACACCTGCATCGCACTGAAACTGATGGCCACCCCAGCAATATGGGGTGGCCATCAGTTGTCTCCGGGCGTCATTGTTTCCGCCGGCGTACGAGCTACGGGCTAAGAGTCGGGATCCGCGTTATGTTTCGTCGGCCGATAGCCGGCAAGTTCGGCGCGGATGTCGCCCTCCTCATGCCCGCCCTGCTTTTTGCCGAACGGCAGCACTTTCAGCAGCGGATGCACGATAGCCATAATGACAAGGCCCCAGGCGAGTCCGATGACGGCTGAGCACAGGGTGTTCACGAGCCAGGCCAGGAAGCCGCCAACCACTGCGATCCCCTCGAAGGGGTGCTCAAGGACATGGACGATGTCATACGGGCCGTGCCAGCCGAGGTCGTATGCACCCTGCAGCATGATGTGGCCACCGACCCAAAGCATGGCGATCGTCCCGACGAAGGTAATCGCGGTCAGCACGGCGGGCATTCCCTTGACCAGCAGTTCGCCGGCGCGCTTGGAGCCCGCGGAATCTTTGGCGGCCAGGTGCATCCCGATGTCGTCCATCTTGACGATGAGCGCAACGGCACCATACACAGCCACCGTGATCACGATGGCAACAACCACCAGGATGACAGCCCGGGACCAGATGGAATCACCCGCCACCTCGTTCATCGAGATGACCATGATCTCGCAGGACAGAATGAAGTCGGTGGTAATGGCGCCCTTGACCACCTTGGCCTCGGCCTCCGGGCCGCGTTCGACAGCCGGCGCATCTTCCTCCGCGGTGTGGTGGCCACGGAGCTTGTGCCAGACCTTCTCAGCACCCTCGTAGCAAAGGTACGTGCCGCCCAACATGAGGATGAACGGGATGGCCCACGGGATGAAGGCGCTGACGAGCAGCAGGGCCGGCAGGATGATCAGCAGTTTGTTCCGGAGCGAACCCCAGAAGATCCGCTTGATCATGGGCAATTCGCGGGAGGGGTCCGCCCCGGACACGTACTGCGGGGTGACGGCGGCGTCATCGATCACCACGCCGGCGGCCTTGACCCCCGCCTTGGCGGCACCGGCAGCGACGTCGTCCACCGAGGCGGCCGCTATGCGGGCCAGGGCTGCAATGTCATCCAGCAGGGCGACGAGACCGCCGCTCACAGGTCGTCCCCGTACTGTTCGAGGGCGGACGGCTGGGTGTGGAGGCGTGTAATCGGCATATTTGGAGTATATCGACGGCTGGCAGCGCCAAGGACGAGTGGCGCTACGTACGGCCCATCAGAACGCATGCCCTTGTGAGAACTGCTGGAACGCTATCGCCATAAACGGACCGGCAGGGGATGCATGCCGCAAGCGGTTCCGGGGCTTCGTGCCGTTATGAACCGGCCGGCTGCCGGCCGGGCCGGAGCAGCAGGACGACGCTCGTGGCCAGGACCCAGACTAAGAAGAGCATGAAGCCGACGAATGCGGCGATGGCGACCACTCCCTCGATGGTGGTCTGGAATACTCCCGCGAGAGCAATGAGCTGCAGCACGGCCGTGGCGGCAGCCAGCCAGCCCAGCCACAGCGGTAGCGCCCGGGTGGTCAGGATGGCCACCGTCGCCCCGAGTAACATCGCGGCACTGGGGGACAGAATGGCCGCACCCACCCACTGGTTGAGGAGGGCGAGGGCGGGCAGCACCGCCGGGTCGGGCTGGCTACCGGAGGCGTACTGGACGAGCGCCAGGTGCAGGCCACCCGAAACCAGCATGAGCGCCACAAAGGCGGCGCCGGCGGTGAGGATCAGCGCGGAGAACATCCCGGCAGGGCCCTCCCATCGGCGTAGCCTGCTCCAGAGGCCGGCCAGGAATACCAGGAAGGCGACGTCCGCGAGGAATCCCAGCAGCAGCGAAAGCCGGTGGGCGGTGCTGTCCGCGGCAAGCTGGGCTGCGATGTCCTCCGGCGGACTGTCGCTACTGGGTATCTCGGGCATGAAGAAGCTGGCCACAACCACGGCGGTGAACACCAGACCAGCCACCGCGGCCCAGCGGTCCGGCCTCCCAGCCGCCCCTCCTGTTCTAACCTGGCCGGGCGTGGGGCCGTCCAGCGGCTCGGAATTCGCTCTGGCATCCATGGCGTTCCCTCCCTGGAGCTGCGCCCTGAGCGTACTGCGAGCACGAAAGGGTGCAAACCTACGATCAGTGTAGACCGTTCGGGGATGGTTGGCAGCAGGCTGTTTATCATCGGAAGATTAGGTAGAAAACCAATGCCAGGCCGGGACCCAGCGCTTGTCCGATAGCACTGGTGAGCAACCGCTTCTCCGTAATCCACAGCCAGATGCCGAGGAGGACCTGGGCCGTGCAGCAGAAGATCACAATTGCTGACCCGCTGGCAGCATCGCCGGAGAAGTTCAGCATCCACAGTCCTGTGGCGATGCCCAGCGCAAAGGCGATGTTGTAGGCGCCAATGTTCATCGCCCACATGCGGACGGCCTGAACATCTTCAGGTTTGATCAGGAAGATCCGGTAAAAGCGGCGGTCGCCGTGAGCGAAAATCTCCAGAAGGCCGACGACGATCAGGGCCAAGGCGGTTGCCCCGGCGAAGATCTGACTCAGTAGGTTCATCCGCACGCTCCCAAGCGAAGACCGGCAGATCACGCTGCCTTTCCGTGCAGGATATGCGGTTGAGGCAAGGGCCTTCAAGGGCCGAGGTGAACTAACAAGCTTTCAAACGGGGGGCCAGTTCGCGGCGCCCGGTCCGTCGAACAGTGCGCTGGTGCTGCTCTGAGGTACCACGACGTGGACGGCGTTGCGCTGGACGGTGAAGTCGGTGGGCGTGACGGTTGCGATTTCGCCGTCGAGGTTCACTGGCAGCGGCTGCTCGGTGACGAGCCGTACACATCGGCTGGTCAGGTGGTAGACCCGGTCATGTTTGATGAAGCTTCCGTCCTTGAGTAGCCGGGCGATACTCACGTGCTCACGGAGCGGCCCAGCCAGGATGGCGTAGATGTCCAGGGTGTGATCGTCGATTCCCGCCGTGGGGGAGACCGTGTTGCCGCCGCCGTAATGCCGGCCGTTGCCGACGGCCACCTGAAGCAGGCTTTCGAGCTCCAGCGGCTCGTGGTCCCCGTCGGGGAACTCGAGACGGGCCGGGAACGCCTTGTGCCGGGCATACGCGCTCAGTGTGGCAATAGCGTATGCCAGCGGCCCGATGTACCGCTTCAGGCGGGGGCTGAGAGCTTCAGTAACAGCCACGGAGAGGCCTACGGATGAGACGTTGAGGAATGGATGGCCGTTGGCCCGGCCGAGGTCGATGTCCACCACCTTCCCGTCTGCGACGGTAGCGCACGCCTCGGCAAGATTATGCGGAATCTCCAGTGTGCGGGCGAAGTCGTTGGCAGTGCCCAGTGGAAGAACGCCGAGCATGACGTCGGTGCCGGCAATGCGACCGGCGGCGGAGGTCACAGTCCCGTCGCCGCCCCCGACAACGATCAGGTCGTGCCCGTCCGCAACCACCCGATCAAGCGTCCCGCCCAGTTCTGCCCCGGACAGCACATGGTGCACGGCGGAGATCGGAATTCCTGCCTTTCGCATCGTATCCACCGCAAGTTCGTGTGCCGCCCCCCGGCGTGATCCGGCGTTGATCACAACGGCGGCAGAGCGGGCGTCCCGGGCAGCTTTCATATGGGACATGTTAGGTGGTGGACCTATGAATTCCCTTAGGGGACTGGGCGGGACCCATTAGTTATCACCGCGTATTGACTGCCTGTAGCCCCAGGAATAACGTCTGCTTTAGCGGGGTCATCCACCCCGTTTCCACGGGACAAGGGGCCGGATCTGGGCCGCTCCTGCACGGCGATGGAGCCAGGTGAGGAGGATTCTGTGTGGACGTCATCCTGCACCACAGTTACCTGCCGACGAGCGGCCGATGGGATAGGAATCCAGGAAAGGAAAGATCATGCCGAAGTATCTGTTTGAAGGAACATACGTGGGCCAGGGCATCAAGGGCCTGATGCAGGAAGGCGGCACCAAGCGGCGTGACGCTCTGGCGGAGGCCCTCAAATCCGTTGGAGGAACGCTGGAGAGCTTCTACTACGCCTTTGGCTACTACGACGTCCTTGGCGTTCTTGAGGCGCCGGACGATGCAAGCGCTGCAGCACTGTCGCTGCTGATCAATTCGACGGGGAACGTCAACGTCCGCCTGAAACCGCTCCTGACCGTGGAAGACCTCGACGAAGCCGCCAAGAAGTCGCCGTCCTACCGCGCCCCGGGACAGTAGGACAGTTTGGCACCCTGGCGAGCGGCCGCCGTCGTAATGTCCGACGGCGGTCGCTGGCTTTGCGGCGTTACGCAGATATGGCGTCACTAGGCTTCCCTGCCCTCCCGTTGGAACGCTCTCACAGCTTCGCTCACCGTTGGGTAGAAGTGTTCGGGAGAAAAGCGGGCGTCCATGCCGTACTGCAGCAATCTGTCTTTAACCGGACCTTTGAGCTCGGCGAACACCAGGTCCACGCCGTGCCTGTCCAGCCATTCGTCAAGCTGCACCAGCTCGTCCAGTGCCGTGGTGTCGATCCCTGTCACGGGCTCCGCCGCCAGAACGACGCGTTCGGTGCCGGGCGCCGCCTGGTCCAGTTCGCTGCGCACGAAGGATCCCAGCAAGGATCCGTTGCCGAAGAACAGCGGTGCGTCGAAACGCAGGATCAACAGGCCGGGGACACGTTCCCCTTCCGGATGCCGGCTCACGTCGTGGTAACCCGGAACCCCAGGCACGTCCACCAGTTCAGCACGGTAGGGGTCCCAAGCCCGCCGCAGGAAGTCCAGGATTGCCAGGCCAACGGCAACGGCGATGCCCGGGAGAACCCCCAGGATGGCGACCCCCAGGAACGCCGCGAGCATCACCAACGATTCACTGCGGCTCATGCCCATGAGCCGCCGCACACCGGCGGGGTCGGCTATGGCTGCGGCTGCGGCGATGACAATGGCGGCAAGGGTGGTTGCCGGCAGGAACTCGGTGACGCCGGGCGCCGTGAGCATGAAGCCGAGCACCAGGACGGCGCCGACCACCCCTGTGAGCTGGGATTTCGCCCCGGCCTCCACGGCCACCGGGGTGCGGGACGTGCTGGCCGAGATGGGGAAGCCACCCAGCAACCCGCTGGCAGCGTTCGCCGCACCCAGGGCCGCCATTTCATGGTTGCCGGATACCTTGCCGTCCTCTGCCGCGGCGAGGGATTGGGACAGGGTTCCAGTATCGACGAAGACGATAAGGGCGATCGCGGCGGCGGCGGGCAACAGTGTGAGGACGTCGGCCCAGCCGATTCCGCCGAGGGCCGGTGCGGGGAGTCCCTGCGGGAGTGCGCCTGTGACCTTCACGCGCTCCTGAAGTCCCAGCAGGGCCACGGCGAGGCAGGACACAACCACCGCAATGAGCACACCCGGGACCTTCCATTTCAGCCAGCGGGGAACCCAGATCAGCGCCAGCGAGGCCAGGCCGAGCAGCAGTGCCGGCACATTGGTCTCGCCGGCAAGCACCTTTGGCACGGCGGCGAGAAGTTTTTCCCAGGGCGTGCCGCCTTCCACGGAGATCCCCAAGATGGTGGGTAGCTGGGACACAGCTACCAGCAAGGCGATGCCATTGAGGTAGCCGAGCCGGATGGGCTTCGACAGCAGTCCAGTGACGATCCCCAGCCGCAGAGCCGAGCCGCACAGCAAAATGACACCGATCAGTATGGCCAGGAGGCCCGCCAGGGCCACGGATTTCTGTTCGTTAGCCGCTGCTAAGGGAACCAACGCCGCAACGATCATCGGGGCGAGCGCGGAATCCGGCCCCAGCACCAGAACACGCGACGGCCCCACTGCTGCGTAGACAATCAAGGGCACTACCGTCGCGTAGAGACCGGTCACGGGCGGAAGGCCGGCCGCCTGGGCGTAAGCCATGCCCGCGGGGACTAGGATCGCGAAGAGCGCGATGCCTGCCGCCAGGTCGTGGCGTATCCACTCGATCCTGTAACCACGCAAGGCTGGCGGGACCCACCAGGCCCGCGGCTTTCCGAAGCGGCGCATCCTCCGATCATGTCCTATCGTGCCCCTGCCCGCCATCCATAGGGGTCTGGCCGGCCACGGCACACCTGTATCCTGAAAAAGCAGGTTGAATGGCTACAGCGGCCATCAACCAAGCTCGGTTCGCGGCCGGATGACGGTCCGGAATCCTGGGCCGTCGCCTTCCACGTCGTGGATCACCGCCGCAATCGTCATTCTCCGATCGGCCCCACGGACTCTTGGAATGGACCTTTTATCACTGCCGAAACGCCAGCTCCCGGGGGAATCCCGACGCCTGTCCTCAAGCCCTCACGAGGAGCTGCGGTGGATGAGCCCGCCATCGTGACCTGGACCGAGGCTGGTGTCAGCATGACCGCGCGATGGCGTTCGGCGAACGCCAGACCTGCGCCGTCGCGCGTCGAAGTGGTCTCCGACTCACTCACGGCCGATGATGCGAACCAGATGGCGTCACAGGGAATCGCGATGCTCTGGCACGGTGACTTCCACAACGCACGGCAGATCCTCAACGCGCTGGACCGGCGGATAGGCGCCGGAAAGAAGGAGATCGCAGCAACTCCCGTCGATAAGTTCTATCGGCATCGCCAGTCCGCTTCGCATCGTGCACGCATTCTCGGCCTGCTGCTGATTCCTCTTGACCCTGGCCCAGTGGTGCCGCTGCGCCGCGCACCGGATATCCGGCAGGCCGCCGCTGAAGCGTACGGTGACATAGGCGAATCGTCCGTTGTGTCCTTGCATGAGCTTGTCGGGGCAATTGGCGCCCACGAGTGGCGACGGAATGGCGTCTTCGTCGATGCCCTGCAGGGCCGCATCCACCCGCACTACGGCACCTTCTTCCCCACCCGGAGTGAGTACGTGGATCTTGTGGCCGGCGCTGCGCTTCCCTCTGACAGGCTGGCGTTCGACGTCGGGACCGGCACCGGGGTGCTCGCTGCCGTCCTCGCGCGCCGTGGCGTCCACCGCGTGGTGGCGACGGACAATGAACCGCGTGCAATCGCCTGCGCCGCTGAGAATTTCCGGAACCTTGGAGTCCAGGACCGTGCAGAGGCCGTCCTGACCGACATGTTCCCGCCCGGGCGGGCACCCCTCATCGTGTGCAACCCGCCCTGGATTCCGGCCACGCCGCATTCCACCCTGGACAACGCCGTCTACGACCCCGGGAGCAGGATGCTGTTCCGCTTCCTGAACGAACTCCCCGACCACCTGGAGCCGGGCGGTGAAGGGTGGCTTGTCCTCTCCGACCTGGCCGAGCACCTTGGCCTGCGGACGCGTGAGGATCTGCTGGACGCCATCGAGGCGGCCGGGCTGAAGGTGGTGGAACGGCTGGACACCAGGCCAGCGCATCCGAAGGCATCGGACCGCGACGATCCTCTGTTCGAGGCGCGCACGGCCGAGGTCACGTCGCTGTGGCGGCTTGTTCGCCGGTAGTCACAGGCTTCCCCGCAAAGGTATCCCCGTATATTGACGCCCTGGGTCCCGAGGAATAGCGTCGTCCTACCGCGCCCCGGGACAATAGGGGAGTTTGGCAGCCTGCCGGCGGGCCGCCGTCGTAAATTACGGCGGCCCGCTAGGGAACGGGAGTTACGGAGGCCATGTTCTGCGCCTAACCGGTTTGCGCACCGTCTCCGGTGTCCTCCCACATGACATCCAGATTGTGGAAGATCACGGGTCCGTCGCACAGTGCCGCCATCTTGGCAGCGAACTCCGACGTTTCCGGCCGGCCGGAATTCTCCATCGCGGAGTCAAAGGAATCGAAGTCGACGATGGTGAAATAGGTCCCGGGGTGGTCCCTGTCCGCCGTGGCAACAATGCGACGGAACGTGGGCTGGGTGCTTCCCTCGGTTCTTGAGGGACGGCCCAGCTCTTCGATCTCCTTGATGCGGGAGGTCTTGAATTCGATGATCTGCACAAACCCGGACATGACGGCTCCTCGACGGCGGTGGACGCTGATGCCGATCATGCTAATCCCCACGGCAGGCGGTGCACAGGGGAGCCATACTCAGACCGGCTGCTGCGCGTGCGCCCCCACGCTACGGTGGTTCAGGTTGGAAGGCCGGCCCTGATCTGGATGAGGGTGAGGTCCAACAGCGGCGTAGGAACGTTGAGCTCCCGGGCCCTGCGTCCGAGGTCGCCGAGGATGTGCTCGGCTTCCGAGGGCAGCCCTGCTCTGAGGTCCCGGTACAGGGAGGAAGTGAAGGCCGATCCCGGTTCCGTGAGTATGCCGACCGCCTGTGCATGAGCGGCGTCGGAAACGGGGTGTCCTGCCGCGGCGGCCACCGCTTCAGTTTCGCTGATGGCGTCCAAGATTTTGGGCTGCCCGCCGGCCTCCATGATCCGTCCAACCGGCGCCCGGAACAGGCAGTTGACGATCCCTGCGGCAGCGATGAAGGCCCATTTGTCCCACAGTGCGCCCATTATGTCGTCCACTACCGAGAAGTCGACGCCGGGCACGTCCAGAGCCTCAGAAACCTCCGGTGGGACGGGGTTTCCGTTCAGCCCGCCCACCGTGAGGGAAGTGAGGGGCACCTGCTGGCGGACCACATCGCCATCGAGAGTGGCGACGATCCGGGCCAGGCCGCCGAGCACCTGGCCCGCGTACAGCTGCTCAAGTCGATCCACTTGGGCCATGCCGTTGAGGATGGGAATGATGCTGGTTCCAGGCCCGACGAAAGCGCCAATCTCGCCGAGGACGCCCTCGAACCCTGTGGCTTTGACCGTGACGAGGATCAGATCGAAGGCCTCGGACCCGCCCGGTGCCGTGATGGTCTTTACCGGGTGCGTCCGGTCAGCGGTGGGGGAGATGAAGCGCAACCCGTCGCGGCGAAGGACCTCCTGCTTGCGCGGTCGCACCAAATAAGTGACATCTCGTCCCGCTTCCTGCAGGAGCGTGCCGAACGCCCCGCCTGTGGCTCCGGCTCCGACGACGAGTATCCGCATGGGTGCATCCTACGTCAGTCAGGCAGGACCATACGTGCCGCCGTCAGCTCGCTACCGCCGCCTTCGCGGCCTGCGACGCCTGCATCCACTCGCTCAGCCACGGGGCCCGGACGCTCGCTGTGATCCGGCAGTCGGCCACGAAGGTTCCCTTGGCGCCTGCATCGATCCAGCCCTGGAGCTCGGCAAGGTCCGCCAGCGAGCGGATGATCGCCGAGCTGGCACCGAGCGCTCGGGCAATGCCGCTGAAGTCCACCTCGGGGATCAGCATGGGCTTTTCGGTCAGGCCCTGGGAGCCGTACTGATGGATTTCGGCTCCGTAGGCGGCATCGTTGTAGATGACGACGACGGCACTGCTCGCCGTCCCAATGAGCGATTCGAGGTCGGACAGGCCCATCAGGAAACCCCCGTCGCCGGAGGCCAGCACCAGAGTGTGGCCGTCCTCTACTGCACGGGCGGCCCCGACGGCGCTGGCAAGGCCCAGCCCGATGGTCTGGTAAGCGGTCCCCACCATCACCAGATCCTGGGGCCGCGGGATGCGCCAATACATGGGTGCCCAGCCGAGGAAGTGCCCTCCGTCCTGAACCACCGTGCGGCGCTCCGGCAGCACGGCATCCAGTGCCGTGGCAAGGGCGCGCGGGTCCAGCCGGCCGTCCGGAGTCTCGGCGGAGCCTGGATGATGGGAAGCTCCTTCGGCCAGGCGCGTGCGGGCTTCCGCGCGCCAAGCTACTGCCCCGCTGGCGTTCGGCGAGGCCGGGCCATCCAGCAGCCTCAGGATGTGTCCTGCGGCGGTCTTCGCGTCCGCGCGGACGAAGGTATCCACCCGGGGGTGCGTCGGCTGCAGGGCGGTATCGATCTGGATGACAGTGCTGTCCGGGCCAAGGAGGTGCCCGAACCGCATGGTGAATTGGCTCAGGCTCGCCCCGGCCACCAGGACCACATCGGCCTCACCCATGAGCCCGGCCGCGGTATCCGTGCCGAAGCCGCCCGCGACGCCGAGGTATCCCTCGCCCTGGAGGAGGTTGAGCGCAAGGGCGGTTCCGGCGGTCAGTGCCCCCAGACGGTCGGCGAGCTCCCCGAGCTCCGGGCCGGCTCCGGCGAGATGGGCGCCGCGGCCGGCAAGGATCAACGGCCGCTTGGCCCCGGCGAGCAGGCGGGCTACCTGCAAGAGGCCGCCGTCGACGTCGTCAGTCACCACCGGTGCCAGCGCCGCGGGAAGCTCTTCTTCCGCAGCCTCGAGTGCCACGAGGTCGTAGGGAATGGCGAGAACGACGGCGGTCCGCTTGGTAAGCGCGTACTCCACCGCCTGCTGGGTGATGGAACCCGCGGCCTCCCGGGTGACGGTGAAGGTGGCCGCTCCGAGGCCCGCGGCGATAGCCGCCTGGTCCACGTCCCAGGGCCGGGCGCCGCTGCTCGGAGCGTCCCCGGTGACCAGCACGACGGGGGTCTGGGCCTGGACCGCCTCTGCGAGGGCGGTGAGGGCATTGGTGTAGCCGGGGCCGTAGGTGGTGGTGCCTGCTGCGAGACGTCCTGACGCCCGGTAGTAAGCATCGGCCGCGGCGATGGCGGCGCCTTCATGGCGGACCGCGGAAAAGCGGAGACCCAGCTTTTCGGCGGCGTCCAGGAAGTAGACGTTTCCGTTGCCCATAACGCCGAAGACGTCGCTGACATAGCTGCTGAGAACCTGCGCCACGCGGCCGGATACGGTAAGTGAGGTCATGCAGGAATCTTGTGGGCTGGTTCACAGATGTGCAAGAGAGTGGATTTTGATTGGGATAATTGGCAGAGAAGGGGAGATGAAAGTGAAAATGTGCCCACATGTGGTGTGCCTCACCAACGCTTTAGTCGGAAGGCTTGGATTCCTGCTTCGAGAGTCGGCTCAGGAGGCCGTCGTAGCGGGGCGGCATCAGTTCCAGGATGGAAATGGCTGTGCTGGTCCGTTCAATCCCGTCGATTTCCAGGATCTGGTTGGTGACGCGGTAGAGATCGGCCGTGCCGCGTGCCACCACCTTAGCCATGAGGTCCGCGTCCCCGGTGGTGGCGTGCACCTCGATGACCTCCGGGATCGCAGCGAGCCCGTCTTCCACCGAACCTGTCCGGGTCTGGCTGATGGACAGTGAGAGGAAGGCCATCAGGTCATATCCAAGCGCGGCGGGATCCAGCCTGCGGCTGAAGGAGCGGAGTGCGCCGCTGCGCTCGAGTCTTGCCAGCCGGGCGTGGACAGTGTTCCGTGCGACGCCGAGCGTCCGGGAGAGCGCAAGGGCGCTGGCTTCGGGATCCTTGTCCAGGGCCAGGATGATCCTGCCATCGAGAGAATCCAGCGTGCGGGGGTTCGGGATGGTCATATTTTCACCACAGACAGTAGAAGTTGAGCAGAAGTCCCAATAGGTAGAGCGTATCTTGCAATGTGGGGCAGGTCACTCTCATGATCGATCTTCATGACCCGTGATCAGCTCCTGACCGCACCGGATACCGCGCTGCCCAGCCTTCGCGACGCCGTCGCCGGCCTCCCGCCCTACGTCCCGGGCCGGCGCAGCGCCGGCACTGACATCGCAGCCCTCGCCAGCAACGAAAGCCACTACGAGCCACTTCCCGCCGCAGCCGCTGCGGTGGCCGCAGCGGCCGGTACGATGAACCGCTACCCTGACATGGCCGCCGTCGAACTCCGCGAACGGATCGCCAGCCACCTCGGCGTCACGGCCGAAGAGGTTGCAGTGGGACCAGGCAGCGTCGGCGTCCTCCAGCAGATCATTACCGGCCTGTGCGATGCCGGGGATGAGGTGATCTTCGCCTGGCGTTCCTTCGAGGCGTATCCCATCCTGATTGAGCTGGCCGGCGCCCGGCCGGTCCGTATTCCGCTGGACGGCGCTGAGAGCCACGACCTCGATGCCATGGCCGCGGCTGTCACTGCCCGCACCAAGGTGATCCTGCTCTGCACCCCCAACAATCCCACCGGCGTGCCGATCAGCCACGAACGTATCGAGGCCTTCCTGCAATCCGTCCGCTCCGACATCCTCGTGGTGATCGACGAGGCCTACGTGGAATACGCCGAAGCGGGCAGCGGCCCGGATTCCCTGGCGCTATACCGCCAGTACCCGAACGTCGCCATCCTGCGCACCTTCTCCAAGGCCTACGGACTCGCCGGCCTTCGCGTGGGATATGTCTTGGCGGCGCCGGCCATCGCAGAGGGACTGCGCCGGACCGCCCTTCCCTTCTCCGTTAGCGCGCTGGCCCAGAAGGCTGCCATCGCTTCGCTGGACTCGGGGGAGGAGATGGAAGCCCGGGTGGCCGCCGTCAAGCAGGAGCGCGCACGGATGGCCGCGCAGCTGGAAGCCCAAGGCTGGAAACTGCAGGCGAGCCAAGGCAACTTCTTGTGGATCCGTGCGGATGACCGCTTCCAGGCAAGGCTGCTTGACGCGTTTGACCGAGCGGGCATCATGGTCCGGGCGTACCCAGGCGACGGCGTTCGGATCACCGTTGCCAGCCGCGCTTCCAACGATCGCGTGCTCCGGCTTCTGGAAGCCCACACACCCTGACAAACCGCTGACCTGAAACCCAATCCATTCCCCAACAACCAGAGGAATCCCCATGGAACAACAGACAACGACGTCTGGCCGCCGCGCACTCGGCGCGGCACTCAAACCCCGCCAACTCACTATGATGGGGCTCGGAAGCGCCATCGGTGCGGGCCTCTTCATCGGCTCCGGTGCCGGCATCCAGGCTGCCGGCCCGGCCGTGCTGATCTCCTACCTCGTCGCCGGCACCCTCATCATCCTGGTTATGTGGGCTCTCGGTGAGATGGCCGCAGCCAATCCGGACAGCGGTGCCTTCTCCGTCTACACCGCCAAGGCGTACGGGCCGGTGGCCGGTGCCACGGTGGGGTGGCTCTGGTGGCTGCAGCTGGTGGTGGTCATTGCCGCGGAAGCGCTCGGCGCTGCAGGCTTGCTGTCCACCATCGTCCCCGGACTGCCGGTGTGGCTTATGGCCTTCGTGTTCATCGTGGTGCTGACCGCAGTGAACCTCACCAGTGTGAAAAACTTCGGTGAATTCGAGTTCTGGTTCGCTTTGCTCAAAGTGGCGGCAATCGTCGTGTTCCTCTTTGTCGGCGCTGCCCTGCTCTTCGGCTGGCTGCCGGGCGTTCAGTCGCCGGGCCTGGCCAATTTCACCGGCGACGAATTCGCTCCCAACGGTTTTGCCGGAATTGCCACGGCACTCTTCGTGGTGGCCTTCGCCTTCGGCGGCACCGAGATCGTGTCCGTGGCAGCAGCTGAGACCGCGGAGCCGGCCCGCAGCGTGCGGAAAGCAGTCCAGACCGTCCTATGGCGCATCCTGGTCTTCTACATCGGTGCGATCTTCATCATCGCGGCGGTGGTTCCCGTGGGTTCGGCGGGGCTGAAGAGCCCGTTCGCCGCCGTGCTGGAGGCCGCGGGCATGCCCGGGGCCGCAGCGGCCATCACCCTGGTAGCCGTCGCAGCATTGCTCTCCGCGCTCAACGCCAACCTCTACGGTGCCTCACGGATGGCTTACTCCCTCGCCGAGCGGGGCGAAGCACCACGCCTGCTCGCTTCCGTGTCCAAGGCGCGGGTTCCGGTTGTTGCAGTCCTGGCCAGCGTTTCCTTCGGCGTTGTCACGGTGGTGCTGGAGTTGGCTTTCCCGGAGATGGTCCTTCCCGTCCTGCTCAATATTGTTGGCTCGACCTGCCTGCTGGTGTGGACGTCCGCGCTCCTGGCCCAGCTCGCCCTGCGCCTCCGCGCCGACCGCGACGGGACGGAGCTTCCCCTGCGGATGGCCGGCTTCCCGTGGCTCACGGGTTTCGGTCTCCTCATCCTCGCGGCGATCTTCACGGTGGGCTTCATCGGCGAGGATTCCCGTCCCCAGCTCCTGAGCACTTTCGGACTCGTGGCACTTCTGGCAGTGGCTAACTGGCTCCACCACCGTTCCGGCAAGGTTCCGCCCGCTGTCGAATCACCGGAAGATGCCAAGCAGTCGGTGCTCGTCGACTGAATCAGGGGTAGCGAACCGGTTCTTGGGTTGGCTGCATTGCGAAGGGCGCGTCCGGTTTGGCCGGGCGCGCCCTCTTTGTCGTTTCAGAAGTTGCCTGCACCAACCAGCAGGAACTACATCTTTGGTGCCTCGGTCGCGCCTGCTGCCGGGACCGCGGGATCATTCGATGTGGTCGGCAACTCGGTCCAGTATCTCAGCGGCTGCCCGGAGGTCCGCTTCGGAGAGAGTGCTGCCGGTGGTCTGCACGCTCAGCACTACACCCCCCTTTACGGCAGTGATGAACACAGTTGTCTTCTTCTCTCCTGTGGGGAAATCGACGCTACTCTGCACCGCAACCGAACCGGGTGTCCTGGTCGGGACCGTCACGTGCTTCCCTGTTGTGTGAATCGGACCCGCGCCCGAACCGATAACAACCTTCGGGCACCTCTCCATCAGGGCGGCCTTGGCGTGGAGGGCCTGCTCCAATCCCGCCGCGTCCAGCTCGGGGAGGAGGCTGATGGACAGTGTCCCGGCCGTCGTCGGCGTCCCGTTAGTCGCTGCAGTGATGACAGCGTTTTCCGGGAGGTCTAGGACGCTTGTTATGGGCATGTCGGCGCAGTCTGAGGGCTCCGACTCCCACTGCGACATAGCAGCCCTGGTCTTGTCGCGCGCCTTTCGTATCTGTTGGGAAGTGACGACGGTGAACTTCTCTCCGTCCCGTGGGCCAAACATGACCAGCTTTGCCAGTTCAGACTCCGAGAAGGCTTTGGACGCGACCGCAGTTGGTGTTGGCTCCGGTGTCTCCGCTGATGCGGCGCAGGCCGTGAGCCCGGCGATCAGCATTCCGACAACTGCCGGCACAAGTCTTGACGGGTTCTTCATTTCTCCCCAATTGATCGCAACTGCTCGGCCACTACTGGGAAGAACCTTAGTGGAAGTAGCCGCGGCGGAACGAAATCGCGCACACTAGGACTCGGCCGCGCTCTAACAACTGGACCGCTTCGATCGCACAAAGGCTGAGCAAAACTCGCAAGACGACAAGGGCCCCAGTCATG
Source organism: Arthrobacter rhizosphaerae (assembly GCF_023062595.1). Classification (GTDB taxonomy): domain Bacteria; phylum Actinomycetota; class Actinomycetes; order Actinomycetales; family Micrococcaceae; genus Arthrobacter; species Arthrobacter rhizosphaerae. Next base: position 51,475 of record NZ_JALLAN010000017.1, on the reverse strand, counting down.
CCTGCTGGCAGGTGTGCTTGGGTCATCGCTCGACACAGTCCAAAGAAGGAAGCCATCAAACTTCATTTTATAAACCGAGCAGCCAGGGATCGGCACGTGTGGCCGCATGCAGGTATCGCACGCAACCCGCACAGGCGCTAACTGCGCAGGGTGTCCTGCATTCCCGTGGCAGCTAGCGCCAGTAGAGTCAGCTCATGATCAACGAAAATGCGGACCTGCCCGATGACGTTTTCGAGAAACTGGCAGGAACCTCCGCAGTTTTGAACCACACCGTATCCGTGGATGGTGGTCGATGGAAACGTGCGCTCACCGCTCGTGGACTACCACTCGCTCAGGGGAAACTTGCAGGCCCCGGGCGTACATCAGTCACCCGCAAGGAAGTATTTGATCTTGGTGACCAGACCCCGTCAGCCGAGAACGCATATCAGTTGTTCTACTACTCTCTCGCCTGGGGCCTTGGTACCCGCGCGCCCCGACTCCACCAGCGGCTTGATGGACTGGCCGCTCACCAGGAAAAGGCGGGACAGCGTCTCGTAACAGCCTGGACCTTGGTTCAGGATGGAGCGCCTCTCCACGATGCCTATCGGGCCTTGACCACGGATCGAGGCGCTGGACGAATACCGTGGTTTGGGCCGGCCTTCTCCACCAAATTCCTGTATTTCTCCCAAGGCAGTTCGATCGACCCGAAGCACGTCATCCTGGATCAGGTTGTCTCAAAGAATCTCCGTCTGGATGCTTGGCCACAGGCGCCAACTGCAGGTTGGTGGCCAGAAACATACGAACGGTACTGTGGGCTCCTTGGACGATGGGCCGATCAAGCAGGTGAACGGCTGGATGGGACGCGGCGTGTCCGAGCCGACGAGATAGAGATTGCCCTTTTCAGGCGACACCGCCCGAACAAATAGCGGTGGACGAGCTGGCTACACGCTGGGCGAAGCAGCTCCGATAGATAACAATAACTTTTCAGCCCAAAAGGCAGCAGCAGAGTCAGTCCGGCATCGTGCCAGTGCTGCCCGACGCCAGCCCCATAAACATAGTTCGGTGCAGGATGTCCACGTGCTTCCGGGCGATCTCCACCGCTTCCTGCACGTCCCCCGCGCGGAGGGCTGCCACCAGTGCGATGTGGTCGCGGTTCGACGTGTGCAGCTTCTCGATGGGGTAGGGGATGAAGTAGTCGTACAGCTCAGCGAGGGTCTCGTGGTAGACCTCGACGGCGGTGTCCAGGCACGACGCCGTCCCCACCAGCCGATGGAACTGCTCGTCCATCCGGTGGTAATAGGACCAGTCGCTCGACTCCGCCATCTCACGCGTCAGCCGCTCGAGCTCATCCAGTTGTTCAGCCGTTGCGTTAACCGCCGCGTAGTGAGTGACCGCGCACTCGAACAGCAGCCTCCGGTCCACCAGCCGGTTCACAGCCCGCGACTCGGCCGGGGACGCCGAGAGCTCTGCCAAAACGTCCGTGGGCGGCGAATCAGCCACAAACGTTCCGCCGGCACGTCCGCGGCGGCGGACCACCACGCCCTGCTCCGCCAGGCTCGCCAGCGCGCGGCGGGCGGTGATCGGACTGACAGAAAGGCCTAGAGCCACGTCCTCCTGATCGGGCAGGCGCTCGCCGGGCTTCAGCAGCCCCAGCGAAATCGCCATGCCGATCCGCAGTCGCACCGCATCGATCGCGCTGCGCCGCTCCATCCCGGGCATCCTGCCGGCGCCGATAGGCGAGGGCTCGGCGGTGTCCTCCAGCTGACGGGTCATATCCGCTACTTTACGGTGAAAACTTGCCTCTTCCCATAATTGGATCATTCTGATCTAATATAAGACAGATCACATCCCCAACGCGGAGATAACCCATGCAACGCACCCTTCCCCTCATCGCTGCCCAGGCCCGGCCCCGGCTCATCGGCGAGCCCGTCTCGGTCTTTGCGGACGAGGTCAAAGCAGCCCTCCAAGCCCAGCCCCATAGCATGCTGATGGTCTTCCCCGAGCTGCATCTCTTCGGCGACGAAGACCCGGACCGGCAGCGCACCGAAATGCTCCAAGCAAGTGCTGAACCGCTGGACGGCCCGCGGGTCAAGGAGCTGAAGCAGCTCGCGAAAGACCTCAACATCTGGCTGGTCCCGGGCAGCGTCTGCGAACGCGGACCGGAAGGACAGCTGTTCAACACCCAGCTGGTCCTGTCCCCGGAAGGGGAACTCGCCGGCTACTACCGGAAGATCTTCCCCTGGCGCCCGTTCGAGCCCTACGACCCCGGCGACAGGTTCACCACCGTGGACCTGGCCGGCATCGGCAGGGTGGGCCTGAACATCTGCTACGACGCCTGGTATCCGGAGGTGTCCCGCCAGCTCGCCTGGATGGGCGCCGACGTGATCCTCAACGTCGTCAAAACCACCACCCCTGACCGCAAGCAGGAACTGATCCTCGCCAAGGCCAACGCCATCGTGAATCAGGTGTTTATGGTCAGCGTCAACTGCGCCGGCCCCATAGGCAAGGGCCAAAGCATCATCGTGGACCCAGAGGGCAACACCCTCGCCGAGGCACCCGACGACGCCCCGGTGCTGCTCACCGCGGAACTGGACCTTGCCGCCGTCGACCGCGTCCGAACCCACGGCACGGAGAACCTCAACCGCCCCTGGTCGCAGTTCCGCGAGGGGGAGCCCGCCGTCGAACTTTCCGTCTACCAAGGCCGAATCAACCCGGCCACCTGGACACCGCCGTCCTACAAGCCCTAAGGAAACACAGTGACAACAACACTCACCCGCACGCTGAAACTGCCCTCGCTGGTCCTGTTCGGCCTGGCGTACCTGACCCCGCTGATTGTGCTGGGGATCTTTGGCATCATCGCCGAAGCCACCGGCGGCGCAGCGCCAGCCGCGTATCTCGTGGCGCTCGCGGCCATGCTGTTCACGGCCCACAGCTACGGCCGGATGGCCGTCGCCTACCCCGTGGCCGGCTCCGCCTACACCTACGTCCGCCGGTCCATCGATCCCCGGGTGGGGTTCATGGTGGGCTGGGCCATCCTGCTGGACTACCTCTTCCTGCCCATGGTCATCTGGCTGATCGGCGGCTCCTACCTGACCGCTCAGTTCCCCGGCATCCCCATCGGACTCTGGATCGTGGGCTTCATCCTCATCACCACGTTGCTGAACATCCTGGGCATCAAGGTGGCGGACAAGGCCAACTACGTGCTGATGGCGTTCCAGTTGCTGGTCATCGTGTTCTTTGTGGCGCTGTCCATCGGCAACGTGGTGTCAACCTCCGGGGCCAGCGGCCTGGTCAGCACCCAGCCGTTCTTCAACGACACCTCCAGCTTCGCCACCATTTCCGCCGGCGCCGCCATCGCCGCTTACTCGTTCCTCGGGTTCGACGCCGTCACCACGCTCACCGAGGAGACCATCGAACCGCGCAAGAACATGCCCCGGGCCATCATGCTCATTGCCCTGATCGGCGGCGGCATCTTCGTCGCAGTCTCCTACGTGACCCAGCTCGTCCACCCCGGGGGCGTGTTCGAGGATTCGGCCTCCGCGGCCAGCTCCATCGCCCTGCAGATCGGCGGGCAGCTGTTCGGTGCGGTGTTCCTCGCCGGCCTGGTAGTGGCGCAGTTCGCCTCCGGCCTCGCGGCGCAGGCCAGCGCCTCGCGCCTGCTGTATGCGATGGGCCGTGACTCGGTCCTGCCCAAGGCTCTCTTCGGCCGGCTCAGCGAGAAGTTCCACACCCCGGTGGTGAACCTGGTCATCACCGGCGTCGTGGGCTTGATCGCGATCTTCCTGGACGTGGCCACGTCCACTTCGTTCATCAACTTCGGTGCGTTCACCGCCTTCACGCTGGTGAACGCCTCGGTGGTGTTCCACTATGTGCGCCAGCGCCGTGCCGGGCACCGGCTGAACCCCGTGTCCTACGTGGTGGTCCCGGTGATCGGGGCCCTCATCTGCGCCTACCTGCTCTCCCAGCTGGACAGCAACGCCATTACGCTGGGAGTGTCCTGGCTGGTGCTGGGCATTGTGGTTCTGGCCCTGATCACTCGCGGATTCAAGGCGGCACCGCCGGAAATGACCGCCACGGAGAAGGCGACGGTTGAGGCGGCCGCTTGAGCCTGGGTTCCGCTTGACCTAGGTTGGCGCATGACGTGAGGGAGGAGCAGCCGTGAGGATAGCGCTTGGGCAGCTGGAGTCCGGCACCGACATCCAGGCCAACCTGGCCGCGATGGACCGGTTCGCCGCCCAGGCTGCGCGCGACGGCGCCGGGCTGGTCGCCTTCCCGGAATACGCCACGTACGAGAAGAAGAAGGTGGACGCGACGTTCCCCGAGGTGGCCGAGCCGCTCGACGGTCCCGTCTGCCAGGAGCTCGCCAGCACAGCCCGCCGCCACCGCATCGCGCTGGTGGCGGGCGTCGTGGAAACCTCGGACGAGCATGGCAAGGCGCACAACACCCTGGTGGCATTCGGCCCCGACGGGGACCAGTTGGCCTTCTACCGGAAGATCCACCTCTTCGATGCGCAGGGCTTCGGGGAATCGACGTTCATCAAACCGGGTCCGTCCACCGCTCCGGTGGTGTTCGACCACGGGGGAATGCGGTTCGGCCTTATGACCTGCTACGACCTCCGGTTCCCGGAGCTGGCCAGGTCACTGGCCGACGCCGGCGCGCAGGTTCTGCTGGTCTGCTCGTCCTGGGTGCCGGGCACCCACAAGACGGAGCAGTGGCTGGCCTTGAACGCGGCGCGGGCCATCGAGAACAGCGTGTATGTGGCCGGGGTGTGTCAGACGCCGCCGGTCTCGGTGGGGCGGAGCGTTCTGGTTGATCCAATGGGAGTGGTTGAAGCTGACCTTGGGCTGGAGCCCGGGGTTCGTCCAGTGGATGTCTCACTTGAGGCGGTGGCCCGGGTGCGGGAGCTGTTCCCGATGTTCAGGCAACGGAGGTTGTAGGCCGGGCCTCGGTGAGTCCCCATCGCTGCTCTTTTGCTAGGAAGTACGACGGCGGCCCGTGGCTTCGGTGCGCTGGACAGTGACGGTGTCCTCGACCGGCCGTGGCCTCTTCCACACTGATTCCCGTGGGCCGGGTGGGTATGCGGCCGTCTTGCCACCCCAGGTGACGAGCAGGGCGGCGATGACCGGGATTGCTGCGGCAGGGGGCACCAAGAGCGGACCTGCTACCACCAGAGCCGCGGAGCCGTAGAGGGCACCGATGGTGATGCCCATCTGGATGGTCAGGACCGTGAGGCCGTTGGCAGCATCCTTGTTCTCGCGGCCGGCCCGGAGGATTGCCGACTGGTTGTAGATGCCGATGGCTCCCAGTCCTGCGCCCCACACGGTCATCAGCACCAGGGCAAATGGCAGGTTGCTACCCACAAACGGCAACAGGAGCATCGAGACGGCGACTGCCGCCGTCGTAATCAGGAGCGAACGTCGGGGGTGGGAATCAACGGTGAGGCCTGCGATCCAGATGCCGAGCAGGCCGGAGACACCGAGGACGGTGAGGGCGAGGCTGATGGAGTAGTCGGGTAGGCCGGCGTCGCGGATGAACGGGGCGATGTAGGTGAAGAGCGCGAAGTGCGCCAGGATCATCAGCGGCCAGGCGATGGCTATGGGCTTCACGCCGGGCTGGGCGATGGCTTTGCGCAGGGAGGGGCGGGCCTCGCCGGCGGCGCGCCGGACGGAAGGCAGCAGCCAGAAGGCGAGGACGGCGAGCAGCAGGCTGAAGCCGCCGAGGAACAGGAAGGCCGCGCGCCAGCCGAGGAAGCCACCCAGGGCGGTGCCGATTGGAGCTCCGATGGCCAGGCCCAGGCTGTTGCCGCTGAAGACAATCGCCAGGGCTTTGCCTACCTTGTGGGCCGGTACCACCCGTGTGACGTAGGGGGCCATGGTGGTCCAGAGCAGTCCGTGGGCCAGGCCACCCACCAGCCGGGCTCCCATCGCTGCGGTGAAGTTGGGGGCGAGGCCCACCAGGGCGTTGCTGAGGGCGAACGTGAGGACGAGCGCTACGAGCAGCGGACGCTTCGGAACTTTGCCCAGCAACCGCGCGGCGGGCACCACGGTCACCACGATGACGGCGGCGTAGGCGGCGGCGAGGTAGCCGGCTACCGGTTCGGACACGTTCAGGCCGGTACTGATCTGGGGGAGCAGGCCGGACGGGAGAAGTTCGGTGGTGATAGCGGTGAAGGCGATGGTGGCCAGGACCATCATGGCGGCCAGCGGGAAACGCTGGGACACCGGCGCGGAAATCGCGGAGGACATGGGGGAGGGGTTCCATTCAAGGGGGAGGGGTTGGAACCGGGCGCTGCTGGCCGAACAATTCCTCCATAAATTTTACCGGATTTTTGCGCTTTCTCCCTCCTTGGAGACGGTGATCAGGGACACTTGGCAAGGGTGACCGGAACACCCGCCTGGTTGGGGGAGTCATGGCTTGGCGGCGGCTTTGGCGGTGTTCACCCTGCAAGGGACGTGGAGTCACCATGGAGCCCGGCAATGCGCGAAAACAAGAGTCTACAACGACTTTAGTAAATACCTTAAAAACCATTGACCGCGGGTCGGGCGGCGAGGAAGATATTGAAGCGTAGGCAGGTGGCCGGAAAGGCCAAGATACTCTGCCAAGCAAATCCAAAAGGGATTGGTAATGGTCCAGAATCAATTTCAGGAATGGCCCCTGCGCTCACGTCATTGGCAGGATCGGCGCATAACCCCTTTTTGGATAAACGATGCTGACACCATCGGATTGGGTGACGCGGTCAAAGACCTGACAACCTTGGCCGGAATCCCACCGTGCAGTGGCTGCGAACAACGGGCAGCCCTCCTTAACAGGCTCTTCCGCCTGCCGCGGTTCCGGAAACGGAACCGGTCCTAATTAACCCGCATTACCCGGCGTGCCGGGATGCCGGCCTGCCCCCAAGCCGCCGGCGGAGTGTCAGGAGGCGGCCATGCCGCAGCAAGTAGTGGTAACGGAGACTTATTGGTGCCCTGGCGGTTGGCCATGGGAGTGGTTCGATACCTGCACCCGCCAGGTGACCAAGTGGTGCTATGACTTCAGTTGGGTTGAAGAAACCGGCTACGGACTGGCCAGCCACCTCAAAGGCTGTGAAAACGGAACGCTCTACACGTGGTGGGCCTTTTCCTTCGGCATCTTCGGCAGTACGCAATACGGTCCCGGAACAATGTGCTTCACCAGCCAGTTGAGTTCCTCCGGCCGTTGTGAGGGCACGGCGGTATCCGGACTGACAGTAACCGCAGAATTGCCGCACATTCAATCGACCGCCCGGCGCCAAATCCGCCGTCCCGTGCACCGTCCGTTACCGGGCGAAAAAGAGCAGCCAATGCTTGGCGACGAAAGTTCCAAGTAATTCCATGCGTGCCACTCAGAATTTGGAAGTCTTGCTGCAGGAAGTGCATTGCCACGACGAAGGCGACGGTTGGGGAAATGCAGAACCATATATCTGGACTGTGTTCTTCAAAGTTGACGGGGACAATTTCGCCGTCCTAGCCGGATCCGGGCTCATCGGTTCACCCACGATCGTCTCCAGCAACGGCAGCCACGGAAACCTGGGCAACACCGACGTGGACGCCGGGAATGTCGTTCCGGTGCCAGAAGCCGTGGGCACTTGGACCACGAAACTTAAACCCATACCGATCAACGACGCCGGCCTGCGCGCCCTGCTCGGCGAGGACGATTTACCTGCCATAGCAGGTGTCGTTGTGGCGCTGATGGAGGAAGATGGGTGGCCGGACCACCTGGCCAACACCGGGTACACGGCCTTCGTGGATGCCGTTCACCTCGCCGTCGTGAAAGTCGTCGCCAGTTTTCAGCATGCCCTGGCGGCACCCACGCCCCAGCAGATCAAGGAACAGATCGATGTGGTCAAGGCTTCCGCTGCCACATCGGTCAAGGCGGCAGTCAAGAACGCCATGTCCGGCTGGCAGCTCATCTGGTACGGAACATTCGGCGACAACGATGACACCATTGGTACGGAAGCGTTCACCACCACCAGCGATCAACTCGTGGCCACGCCGGCCATCACCATCAACAGGCGCTGGTCCGGGGATGAATCGGGGGACGGGGACTGGGAGATTGACGGTCTGTTCCTCGGCTTCCCGGATGTGGACTGCAATCTCGAATCGATCTTCTCCTTCAGTGCCGGCAACAAGGCCCAAGACAACAAGGCCCAAGGCAACAAGGCCCAGCAGGGGGAGTCCCAGGCCAAAAGCTTCGACGCCATGCGGGTCTTCCGGGAAGATGGCTTCCGCGGGAATCCGGGGCTTGGCGCGTGGTGGGGCGAATTTGCCGCTGCGAGCCCGGCGCTTGCCATGCTGGCGGAGGAACGGCCGGAAGTGCAGGATGCGCTCTATGGGCTGCTGGACGACGTCGGCATCTGGCTTGAGGACGGGACGGCCGAGATCGGCCGGCAGTCACAGAAACGCCTGAACACCGTTTTTGATGCCCTGGCCGAGAATGCGCAAGGGCGGACCAAGCGTGTGATCCGTCAGGCAAAGCGCGTGGTGGAGCGGCTGGACGGAGCTACATTTGCGGATGCCCTGCGGATCACCGCCGAAATGAAACCGGTGGGCAGGACTCCCAGGATTGCAACCACGGCCAAGAGCTAGCCGGGCTTCTGGTGAAGGGACCTCAAGGCGAGGGCATATAGCAGGACGCGTGCGGCACCGAACAACCATGGAACCGGTAGTGCGAAGCCAAACCAGAAAACCGCTTCCACGGGTAGGAGGGCTAGTCCGAGCACCACACCGGCCCTGAGTCCCTTCCAAGCCAGCCAGGCCACCCATGCCGCGGCCAGGAGTACGACGAAGAACGCGATGAGCAGCGTGACGAAGGCTCGGTCTTCCATAACATCCCATGGCCCCCCATACATCGGGAATAGGTCCATGAACATCGGCAGTTCCCCATGCTGGAGGAGGTAGACGCTGACCGGAACCGCCGGGACACCGAACCCCGCGGCATAGATCCATGTCAACACAGCCGCGATACGCGCCTTCCGCATAACCTTCCTCATTTCGGCCCATCACCCTATGATTTCGACCCCACCACCAGGGGAGCCGGTTCAACCAGTGTGGAGTAGAGCCTCCAGCGGCGGAAGAGACTGGTGAATTCAACTCGTGCTCTAAGAAATGGGTTCACCCCCAAGGTCGGTCAGGATAAGTGCGCCGCGAATGAGAGGTCGTCGACCGCTTGCACCTCGAGCCGGGTCCGCTTCAGGAGTTGTTGGACGAGGGTCCGGAACAGCCAGGCCTTGTACTCGGGAACGCTCCACCCGGAGTCCTGGACCAGCTCGCTGAAGACCTGGTGACCGATCAGGAGGACGACGACGTCCGTAGCTCGCTGGCGGTCGAGGTCCGGGCGCAGTGCGCCCAGCTCGGCGAGCCGGTCGATGATCCTGGCCTGGCCCGCCCGGCGGCCTGCAGTGACATTGCGCCAGTACTGCTCGACGTAGCTGTCGGCCTCCGTGGCGGCCCGGACCGCGGGCCACAGCGGAGCTACGTGCTCGAAGATGGCGGTGCCGTGCTCGACGCCGAGCGCCAGTACGCGTTGCGCAGAGGTGGCCGACAGCATCGCCTGCGCCCAGGGGCGCTGAATGACGGGGGCCGGGTCCTCCTCTCCTGCAGCCGTTACCTCGACGACCTCGCAGAGCAGCTGCCCCTTTGTCCGGAACGTGTAGTAGACCGTCTGGACGGCGACACCGGCCGTGGCCGCGATCTGCTCCATCGTGGTGGCGGCGTACCCCTGGGAGACGAACATCTCGCGGGCCGAGGCGACCATGCGTCCTCGGGTCTCCTTGGCCCGCTCCGCGCGAGTCTGCTTTATGGGGGGCTTGACTTGGGTCACAACCAGCAGTCTACTAGAGGAACCACTAGTGGACCCTTTAGTGAGCAAAGTCTGCCAAAAGGAGCTCCGATGTCAGTCATCAATAACTCGGTCGTGATCCAGTGCACGCGTGAGGAGGCGTTCGACTACCTGTCCGACCACCGCGCTGAGCTGGAGTGGAACCCGAAGTGCACGGTGATGGAGAAGGTTACCGATGGGCCTGCCGGCCTCGGCACCAGGTACCGGGCGCGGTGGAAGGGCAGCCCGCTTATTGAGATGGAGACCGTCGCCTATGACCGGCCACGCACCTGGACGATGCATAACGGCGGACCGCTTGAGGTTACCTTCACCTGCCGCCTCGAACCGGTCCAGGAAGGAACCCGCCTCGACGCAGAGTTCAGGCCGCGCCCGCACGGCTGGTTCAGGCTCCTATTCCCCATCTTTCTATTTGTCGCGCGACGCGACGAGGCCGCCAACATGCACCACATCAAAGACGCGCTCGAGCGCAGAGCGCATTCAGCGACACCCGGCTGAGCGATACCCAAGTGAGCGAGAAGGCCGCTAGGGCTGACGGCTTGGGTCAGTGGCGATTACGGGCCTGCTTGACGAGCCGGATGAAGCCAAAGACGAAGACGGCTTCGATCAGCACCATAAGTCCGAGCAGCAGCCACTGGCCCTGGGTAATGAAGACGACGACGCCGGTGAGGACCAGCGCGGTTCCAAGGGCCAGCGCGTAGACGGCGAAGCCAAAGGCCACCCGTGCGCTCCGCACACCGGTCCGGAAGCCAAAGCCCAGCGGCTCGCCGCCGGGGTAGCCTGGCACACGGTCGGGAGCGGCGGGCTTAAGCCGGTCGAACTCCTCCCAGGGGTCCCGTTCCTGATCCTGATCGGTCATGCTTCCATTATCCCAACCAGGCTATTCCTCCGAGCAACGCGCCCTTGACCAGGTTGCAACAGGCCACCACTTTGTCCCGCCCGCGCCACCTGTCCTTCTCTCGCCGTCGCAAGCTGCCGCGGAGTTCAGCTTCGAGCGTGTCCATCCCGGCTGGCATGGGGACTGGCACCCTGTTCCGAGGCGGCTAGTGGCTGTGTACCTTTCGGGTTCCGGGGAGATGACCGCCAGCGACGGCGAGACCAGGGAGTTGATAGCGGGTACCGTCCTCTTTGCTGAGGACACTGCCGGGAAAGGCCACGTCAGCCGCGCTACCGGAACTGAGGACATGCACGTCCTGATATTGATGCTGCCCGACTGATCCCCGACAATCGGTGGGCCAATCTGCATCAGCGGCGCTGTATCCCGTAACCCGTCCTGCCCGCCAGCAGGACGATGATGACGCGAACGACGACGAGCAGCTAGCTTCCCGAGGCAGTGCCCCAAAGTGCTTGTCCCGGCCAGATACCAGGCCTACCGTTGTTGCATGAATCGGCGAATCCGTGGAGGTATCAGAGCGGCGGGAGCTGTCATGGTTGCAGGCTCTGCGTCCTTTCTGACGGGTGCTTTTATGCCTGTCTCCCGCGTTTATGTAGAACGGGAACCGCAGCGCAAGTTGGAGATCTTGCTGGCGGACCCCGTTCAGTGGAGGGCGGAGCTGGCGTTCCTCGGAGCGGGAACAATCGTGCTGCCTGTCGGTGTGGCCATGCTTGCCCGGCATTGGGGCGAGGACAGAGGGCTGCACGGGCTGGATCGCCCGCCCGGGCGGCGGCTGGCCGTTGCCGGCACAGTTCTCCTGGCTGCTGGAGCTGGTGCCTTTCTGGTGGATCTGTCTGCCAGATTCAACGACCCCGAGGGCTTTGCCTTGGGGCACCAGCCTTTGTGGCCATTCCACGCGTATATGTGGTCGAGCCTGGCTGGGATGGCGGCCCTTGGTGGCGCCCTGCTTAGGGAGAAGCGCAGAGATTCTGGTTCGGGAATCCCTCGTTGGCCGGGCTGGCTGAATCTGGGAGGTGCGGCAGCCTTCGCCGGAGTGTTGGCTGGTACCGGCGACATTCCTCCCCTGTTCGTGTATTTAGTTGGATTTGCCACCGGGGCGGCCCTGATCCTACGGGGCCGTGAGAACCGTTCACATATCTTTGGCGGCAGCGAGTAACCGGTCGAAGCTCTCAATCCCGTAATCGGGAGGAGTGATGGTCAGGACCACACGGGTTGTCGTGGTGACTTTTGCATCCATCCTTACAGCAGGTTCCTGAGCCTGCTGCGTGCGTTTCTGGATGACGCGGAGGTCAATTCCTGAGAGCCCGTTGATGGTCAGCGGGAGTCTGTTCCCGGTCTCGATCAGCTCCTGAAAATCTCCGACTGAGAGCTGGTCCTTTGGGTTGCCGGTGAGCTGGAGGATGGTCTCGTTCACGTCAGCTGTCAGTTCCTGGAGGAACAGGTTTTCACTCGAGAATTTGGTTCTGAGCGACACAGTTGTGAAAAGAATTGCAAATACGGCGGCAAATAGAATCAGCGCCACGGGGTTCCTGAGAAAAGGAACGGGAATCATCAGGAGTAAACACACAACCAGGCCCATCAGGCCGTTTCCGATGAGTCGACCGAACACGTGCTGGCCTGGCCTCCCGCTCCACTGTTCGGAGGTGAAGGTGGCGAGAACTCTCCGCTCTGGTGTTGAAAGCGTCATGGCTGGATTCCTTTTACTTCCAGTAGGGCCTCGGCCAGGATGATGGCCTCCCGTGCTTCCTGAAGGGCATCCCGCAGGCCGGCGTCCGGGACGGCGCTAATGGCCCTGTCAGGGGTGCCGGAGAGCTCCGCTATGGCCCTGTTGAGATTTTCCCGGTCCTGCGACACGACTCGGGAGGAGTGGAGCTTCGCCCGGCTTTTCTCCAAGTCGACGAGCGACTTATCAATGACGTTGGAGCGTTCGCGGATATCGGCGATGTACTCATCGATCCGTCGCGTCCGGTTCCGGAACAGGGTCTCCATCCTGACGGCGGCGTCGTTCAGTTCGCTGAGGGCTCGGTATCCGGCTGGTTTCCCGCTGTACCTGTCCAGCAGCTGGCTGACGCGCCCTCTCCGCTGGCTCCACAGCTGAAGACCGGTGTTGTTCTGCTTGAACAGCACCTGCACGACGTCGAGCGACTTATCCAGCAGGTCCCTCCGCCTCTCAAGATTGGCGGTGGCAGAGTCGAGGCGCTCGATGAACCCCTCGTAATTGTCCATTGCCCGCCCTTCCCACGGGAACTGCGACGGTTCCTTTCTCTCCAGCCTTCAGATTTAAATTTTGCGCCCGGGAGAAAGCCATTGCCAGCCCTCTGACGAGCGCCTGCTCTATCAGTACTGGTTATGCAGACCGCCGGGCGGCGAGCGGACTGATTCCGATGCCCCGGAAACTGTCAGAAAAAAGGACGACGGCGGTCAGGACGCCCACCAGCGTTGCGCTTATTCCTGCTACGAAAAAGAGCGGCGCCAGCGTGGCAACGCAGGCAGCGGCAATATACAGATACACGCCGCGCCAAGGTTTCCCTACTTCTTCACCTGGCCGGTTGCGGGCAAGATCTCCGGGTTTGCGGTGAAGCCTCTTCGGTGCTTCTTTCCGTCGGCGTTCCACCATTCCGTGGCAACTGCGCCAGACCGGACCGTTGAGTATGGCGATGTAGAGAGCCGCTATAAGGGCAGCGACAAGGCCCAGAACCAACCAGTCCCCGGCCGAAGCCCAGCTAAAACTTGAGCCGTAGCAGAGCCATACGGACCACCAAGGTCCTTGTTCATCCTCGGTGGTGCTGCATTGTAGAAGAGTCCTCGCCCAGCCAAACGATTTCAGTTCGAACATCACTGCAGGAGCCATTCCTATCCCTGCAACGATTGACAGTGCACGCGCGGCGGTAAGGCCTTTAACCAAAACACGGTGCGGTTTCAGTCTGCGGTCACCCTGGTCGCCGATAGGCACAGCGTGTTCGGGCGGCGGCGGGTTATCACCATGCGCCTCCTTGGCCGGCAGGATAAGCCGGGCAATGGGGTCGATGACCTCGATGCGGTTTCGGGAGTAGACAATGTGATCGTAAATAAGTGCAGCGCGGTTGTAGACAGGATGCTCTTCAGGGCCGGGTCCTGCTTCTTCCGGATTGTCCCGATCGAAAACCTTCTTAAACACTGGCGTGGTCCCGTTGAGGTCGGTACTGATCGGCCCGGCCGGAACGAAGTCGAATTTTCCCCACATGTTGATCCAGCGGATATTTGTATTTTTTATCCAGTCGTCTACCGGATCTGTCCCCGACCCGCCCCATTGGGCGTAGCCGAGCAGGCTGAGCCCACTGCCGACGGTCACAAAGTTTGTGACCGTCGCAATCGGGCCGTTCTTCCCGTGTTGGAAAAGAACCTGCCCAGCGACCGCGGCTCCTTGGCTGTGGGCCACGAGTGTGACGGGAATTTTCTCGTTGTCCCACGGCGCCAGAGTTTGCCGGATCCGCTGCCGCATGGCCGCGGCCTGGAGTGGACGGCGTTTCCAGACCTGGGGGTCGCCCAGAAAGTCCGCGAAGAGTGCGACGAAAGCACCGACAAAACGTCCGATTCCTGGAACATTCGCAAGCAATATCAGTACGCCCAAAAGGATGAGTGCCGGAATGAGAAGAATAAAACCGACCACGGCCGCCACTGTGCACAGGATGATTTGCTGGAACCTTTTTAAGAACCAGAATGGGTTCTTCGAGGAGAGGCGTCCCGGATAAAGGTTCCACCACAAAAGATACATTGACCGGCCGAATACTCGTGAGGCCATCGTCCAGCCCCACCAATATGTGTCCGTGGCCGTGGCGGGTGCAAAATCCGCGCCCCAGGAGGCTTCAGTCATGAGGATGGAAGTATAAAGAGGGTCTTGTCCTTTCTCATGTTCCCGGAGGACCCAAACGCGCATTTCAGGGGTGTCGCCAACAGCATTGGCTTTATCGATGATCAAGGGTGCACATACGCTGTTGGGCACATCATCCAAAGAGAAATCGCTGAGGCTCTGCGCCAAGGGTTGTGCCCACTCCTGCAGTGTTCCGCCCTTGAGGGCTTTGCCCATGCCGTGAACAAAGACCACAACATGGTCCGGTGGCTTGTCCTGCGCTTGGCCGGAGCCCGGCACCTGACCACATGCGCCGCAATTTTCTAGGAGTTTCAAGAGCAAATCTTTGGGCCGCAACATAGCTAATAATGCTGCATGAATTGGCATTGGGAAAAGACGAAATGGGAGCCAATTTTCGAGCTTTCCAATTTGCTTTGACGGCGGTGGTCCGGTGCCGCCGTCGTCGTTCCTTAAACGGCGGGCTGGCTGTTCCTGCTGAACGTGATCCGGAGGGTATCCCGGAAGGTCAGCCGGTTCCTCCGGCTGACCACGATGGCATCGCTTTTCCGCTTCTAGAAGTATTCGTTCGGATTTGCAGTAGCAGAGAGGATGGACAGCGCAATGACTGTTAGCGTAACCGCGGATAGCACGGAGAGGGGCCACCAGTTGGCCAGCGGTCGGCTCGTTTTGTGATGCAGTAAGGCCACTTTCAGGGACGCTACAAAGAACGGGGTAAAAAGTACGATGAAGATGATGCTGGCATATAGGAGGTCCCCTTCATAGCAGCCCGAACCCATCGTCTCGGGCGCGCATTCCATCCGGGAAGGGTAATGCCCGAGGGCGAATCCAAAGAAAGCTGCAGCCGGCATGCAAATTACTGCCCCGATAAGTGACAGAGCGATTGACCATTTTTGCGCGCCGGTAAGGCGCTGACTGACTCCCAGTCCGAAAGTCTCTTGCACGCTGTTCTTCACTTCGTCTGTTCCCCCAAAAATCCGTTCTTAGCCTTGCCGAGGCTAGCAGAGCGAGCAAATCGATCCTGTTGCGTCGTTGGTGAGAAACCGCCGTTCTGACCTCGGGCCCTGCGCCATAAAGTAGTGACGTTCCAAGAAGGAAGTAGTACCTTGTGTCCATGGCGGGAGCATCTGTCATCCCAACCGCCTATGGCGCCAACTCCTCGAATTGCAGCCAGGAATTCCGGAGGGGTGCGTCTATGCGAGTCCCTCCTCATCGAGCGAGGAAAACCAGGTGGCCTCAAAGGAGCACCCGATGCCTCTAGTGGAAGAAAGCGTCGTCATCGCCCGGCCGCCGCAGGAGGTCTTCGAATTCCTGGCGAAGTTCGAGAACCTGTCGGTCTACGATGCATTCGTCACTGCGTCCGGGCAGGTTGGGGATGGACCCCCAGGGTTGGGAACCCGAGGCTGGGGAACCACCCGCTTCATGGGCCAGCAGTCCGATTGGACCGTCGAATACACGGAATTCGAGCCGCCTCGGTGAATGGTTTCCCGCTCAGTCGAAGGAGATCGCGACATTACTGCGTCGTTCACGTTGGAACCGGTCAACAGCGGCACCCGCGTCACGGAGCGGCTTGAGACCGGCGCGATGGGTGGCCTCCTGGGCAGACTGCCCGATCCGCTGGTGAACCGACTGCTGGGTCGGTCTCTCCGTCGCAACCTCAAAACGTTGAGCCGGGTCCTGGCAGAACACCCGCGCACATAGCGACACCCTGCGGACAGCTAGCCGTTATGGCCACCCCGGAACAGTTCTACGATGCCCTGGCGTCTGAGTATCATCTGCTCTTCGGCGATTGGTGGTCAGCGGCCCAGTGGCATGGGCGGGTCATCGCCGGCATCCTCGCCCGGCGCGGGATAAGCGAGGGGCGCCTGCTGGACTGCACCTGCGGTATCGGAACCCAGGCCCTGCCGCTGGCAACGCTTGGATACGGCGTCACAGCCACCGACGTGAGCAAAGCGGCAGTTGACCGGGCCCGAGTGGAGGCGTCCGGGAGAGGAATCGACGTCGATTTCAGGGCCTGCGACGTGCGGGAAATTCGGGACCACGTCGAAGGGACCTTCGATGTGGTTATCTCGTGCGATAACGCACTGCCGCACCTGCTCACCGACGATCACCTGCAAAGTGCATTGCGCAGTGTTCGTGCGTGCCTGCGACCGGCCGGGCTGTTGCTCGTCTCTCTTCGCGACTATGACGCGTTGAGAATCACCCGACCGGACGGGGTGCCGATCTCAGTCCACGGTGAAGTCGGGCAGCGACATGGGTCGGGTCAGTCTTGGCGGTGGTCGGCGGATGCGGAGTACGTGGACATCGAGTTGTTCACCTTCACCGAAATTGCGGCCGGATCCTGGCGGGCGCGCTCGGGTACCACCCGCTACCGGGCCCTGCTACGCGCCAAACTCGAAAGCCTGCTGACATCGGCCGGGTTCACCGCACTCGAATGGCTCATCCCTGACGTGAGCGGCTACTATCAGCCGATCGTGCTCGCGAAAGCCTGAATCCTGCACCACCGGAACCATCCACATGGCCGGGTCTGGCTGGCGCAGGGGAGTGGCGGTTCCGCCGTCGTCGATCCCTAAACGGCGGGCTGCCTGTTCCTGTTGAACGCGACCCGGAGCGCATCCCGGAAGGTCAGCCGGTTCCTCCGGCTGACCACGATCACGGCGGCCAGGCCGGCCAGCAGGACGATGATGCCGCCTGCGGCCACGGACCACCGCGCGCCGAATTCGCTGCCGATCCATCCCATCAGGGGAGCCCCCAGGGCAGTTCCGCCCTGAAGTACGGCCAGGTACAGGGCCAGCACGCGCCCCCGGAACTGCGGCTCCACCGAGAGCTGGATGCTGGTGTTGCAGCTGTTCAGGAAGGTGATGGACGCCAGGCCCACAGGGATCAGGACTGCCGCGTAGAGCCAGAACGACGGCGACACGCTGGCGACCAGCGTGAAGAACCCGAGCCCCAGTGCCCCGCCGAGCAGGAACCGCAGCCGTGGTCCGGCCCTGCGGGCCGCGAACAGCGCACCGGCCAGCGTGCCGACGGCCATGATGGAGCCCAGAAGCCCGAACTCGCCCGCTCCCACTCCGAACTCGGTGGTGGACATGAGTGCATTGGTGATGGGGAAATTCATACCGAAAGCACCAAGGAGGCCCACCAGAACGAGAATCAGCACCAGATCCGGGCGGCGGCGCACGTAGGCGATGCCCTCGGCAACCTGATGCTTGCCGCGGACGGCGGGCGAGGCTGGTGCCAGCTCCGAGGTGCGGATCCGGAACAGCGAGATGATGACGGCGGCGAAGCTGGCCGCGTTCAGGAGGAACACGGGTCCGGTGCCCACCCAGGCGATCAGGACGCCGGCGATGGCGGGACCGGTGAGCCTGGCGGTGTTGAAGGAAGCTGAGTTCAGGGCAACCGCGTTGGCGATGTTGTCCTGCCCCACGAGTTCGGAGACGAAGGATTGGCGTGCCGGTGCGTCGATGGCGCTGGCAAGTCCCAGGCAGAGGGCGGCGAGGTAGGCGTGCCAGAGTTCGGCCGTGCCGGTGACCACCAGGAGTCCGATGGCCAGGCCGCAGAGGCCCATGGCCAGCTGGGTCCACAGCAGGATGGTGCGCTTGCGGTACCTGTCGGCCAGCACGCCGCCGTACGGTCCAAGCAGCAGCATGGGAAGGAACTGAAGGCCTGTGGTGATGCCGACGGCGACGCCCGAGTGGTTGGTGAGGACGGTCAGGACCAGCCAGTCCTGAGCCACCCGCTGCATCCAGGTGCCGACGTTGGAAACCAGCGCCCCGCTGGCCCAGATGCGGTAGTTGGGATTTTCCAGGGCCCGGAACATGGCGCTCATTTGCCGGCCATCTCCTGCATGATGTGGGCGGCGCGGCTGAGGATCTTGCGGTCGTCGTCGCTGAGCCCGGCGACGCGTTGGGCCAGCCAGGCTGTCCGCTGTTCGCGGGCCTCTTCCAGGACGGCCTTTCCGGCCAGGGTGATTCCTACCTGGACCTGACGGCCGTCGTTGGGGTGGGCTGTTCGGGTGACAAAGCCTTGCTCCGTGAGGGCGTTGACGATCCGGGTCATGGAGGGTGCCTGCACGTGCTCGCGTTCGGCCAGTGTGCGGAGGGTTTGCGGGCCATTGGCGTTGAGTTGGGCAAGGACCGTGTATTGGCCGGGAGTGATGACGTCACCGGTTGCCTCGACACGGAGCCTGCGGGAAGTGCGCATCACTGCGGTTCGAAGATCGATGGCCAGGACGTCCGGCTTGATGCTGTCTCTTGGGCCCAGGTTCGACGTTTCGGTGATGCTCATGGAGCGGCTGCTCCTCCTTTGTTGAAATGCTTAGCAGTGCTAATTAGCTACGCTAACCATTATGCTCCTGGTTCGGGAGGGTGGCAACTGGCTGGCAGCTGCGCTGGCTTCAACCGAGCGGACTGAAGAGAATAGAGGCATCAGTTTGCAGCCGCCCTCAGCGCGTCAACCCGAGGAGTTGCGATGGTGTCGTTTATGAGGATCTATGCCGACGCAAGTGGTGAGTCTCATTTCGAGGATCTCGATATCCTGATGCTGTGAAGGGGCGCATTACTCGCTTCGCTCCAAGATGAGGGCAGCCACGAGTTCCCCGCGGCTGGCGACGCCCACCTTGGCGAAAATGTGGCGCAGGTGCTCCTGGGCCGTATACGGCGAAATCTCAAGCCTGTGGGCTACGCGGTGGGTGGCATGCCCTCTCAGGATGAGTTCGGCGACCTGCTGGCAGGGGAAGGTCTGCGTAAGGCTGGGGGCCGCTGGGAAACAGTGCCAGCCACTCCCGGGATGACCAGTACAGGGTCTCGTACGGCTCAGGCGATCTCGACGGCTCCTCCGCGCACGATGATCCCGCCGAGTGATGGAATATCAATGGTGAGTCTGCTCGGACGTCCGACGTGGCTCCCCTGGAGAACCACCACCCCGCTGGGTGCTTCCACAAGCGAGAGCAGTCGGAGGTATCCACCGAAAGCGGCGGCAGCCGAACCTGTCGCCGGATCTTCAGTGATGGCTCCCACCGGGAAGAGATTGCGCGAGTCAAACTCGCCCGCTCCAACCTCGCATAGCGTGGTGACAGTACCGGCCCAACCCTGGGCGTCCATCAGCGTGCGCATGGGCTCCGGGTCGAAGTCGAAGGAGTCATAGGTCTTTCGGTCAGCGAAGACCAGTATGGGATGCCAGTTCCCGGCATAGGCAACCATCGGGGGGTAGCCGGGGTGCAGTTCGTCCCGGCCCACGCCGAGCAACCCGAGCAAAGTATCCAGAACACCTGTCGGGAACTCGGCCACGCGAGGCTCCACGCTCGTAAAGGACGCCGTGAGGTCAGCTCCCTGGCCGGCAGATTCGATCGAGACTGGCCCAACCTGCGTATCGAACATAAAGGTTCCCGTACCGTGTACCCTCGACAGCGCGACAGCCAGGGCAATTGTGGCATGACCGCAAAACGGCACCTCGGCAATCGGGGAGAAGTACCGCACACGGTTTCGCCGCGAGTCACCGTCAACTCCGGCCTCGGTGACAAACACCGTTTCCGCATATCCGACGTCGGCCGCGATGACCTGCATCTGTGAATCATCGAGACTGGTTGCATCCAATACCAGTCCCGCCGGATTTCCTCCGCCGCGGGTCGTGGCGAAGGCGGCATAGCGAAGTACACCGGAAGTCTCATTCATTGGTACATCCTCGATGGGTTATGAGCATACGGGCGGGTGGAGAACAGCAGAGCGAAGCGAAATGCGACTGTAGCACTAGTCCTGCACGGCTCTGCCGGCAATGGCGAGGGAGATGTGTCGCGGGAGGCGCTGGGCCAGTCCGGCAAGCATGCGATTTCCAAAGCCTGAGACGACGCTAACCGGCGTATTGCGGCGATCGAGAGCGCGCAGGGCAGTGTCGATGACGGCGCTGGCGCTCTGCAGCCGGCCCACCGCTGCGGCCTGGCTACCGAGCACATCGAAAAACTCGGTGCGGGTTGCCCCCGGGCAGAGCGCGAGTACACGAAGGCCGGAATCCTTCGTCTCATATGCCAAGGCTTCAGTAAAGCTTAGGACAAAGGCTTTGGTTGCTCCGTAGACCGCCATGCCGGGCACTGGCTGAAAAGCTGCAGTGCTGGCCACGTTGATCAGGGCCCCCTTCCCTTCGGCGAGCATCTCGGGGAGGAACGCCCGCGTGGTGTCAACGAGAGAGGCCACGTTGAGGGAGATCTCCGAGGCGATAACCGCAGGGTCCTCCTCGACCAATGGACCGCTCGTGCCGAAGCCTGCGTTGTTAATCAGGGTGTCGATGTGGATGCCCTGGCCGGCAAGCTCATCGCGGACTTCCGCACCGGCTCCCTGCCGGCTCAAGTCCTTCGAGAGCGTTGTGACCGAGATGCCGTGGGCGGTGCGAAGCTTCCGGGCGAGATCCTCAAGCCTGTCGGTCCGCCGTGCGACCAGCACAAGGTTGGCCCCGCGCGCTGCAAACCGCTCGGCAAACTCGGCTCCAAGCCCGGAGCTCGCTCCAGTGATGAGTGCCGTAGTTCCGGTATAGGTCATGGTCATGGTGAATCCGATCCGTGTCGCGGCCACTTTTGTAGCCAATGTCAACATAGTAGGCAGTGACAACTTTGTTGTCAACGCCTACATTCCGATACACTGATCGCATGACCAGTCAGCCCTACCATCACGGCAAGCTCCGCGAGGCGTTGCTCGCCCGGGCAGCGGAATTCATTGAAGAAGCAGGGGTCGACGGACTTTCCCTGCGGCAACTCGCGCGCGACCTGGGCGTGAGCCACGCGGCGCCCGGTAAGCATTTCCGTGACAAGCAAGCGCTTCTCGATGCCCTCGCCCTTGACGGCTTCCGTGGCATGAACGCCCGAATTATTGGAGCGTCTGAAGCTGCCGGAGACCATCGTTCACGGTTTGTCCGGATCGCAAGGGCCTATGTGGATTTCGCGGTCTCCCACCCGGTCCTCTTGGCGGTGATGCACTCCACCAAGCACCACCCCGATGCCAGCGATGAACTCCGGAGCATCGGCGAAGACGGAATAAGGGTAGCCAGAGCCGTCATTGCCGAAGCCCAGGGCGCCGGGGAGTTGGCTCCAGGCGACTGCGAGATGCTGGCCCTCGTATGCTTCGTGAGCCTGCACGGAGCCGCTGTGCTGGCGGCGGGCAATCTCCTGGATGGAACATCCGTCGACTCTCTGATTGTTGCGACAACCGACCTGTTGTGGGCGGGAATGGCCACAGGCATGCCGGCGCCCCACGTGTCCGTGAAGACGGGGTTGGCCTGACCGCGAAGGGCTATTCGGATCCTGCCGGGTTGTTTCCTGCTTCCTGGAGATCCCGGTGAAAGATCTAGCTTCTCGGTAATTGCCTAACGCCTGCGCTGACCACAAGTACGAATTCATGCAGCGACAGTCAGGATCAACCGCTGCCCAGGCTCAGTTGTTCCGGGCCCACAGCTGGAGCCACAAAAGCAGCCGAGTCTCCGGATCGTCGAGGTTGAGTCCGAACAGAGTGCCCACGCGGGACAGACGGTAGCGGACCGTATTGACGTGGAGGCCCAGACGCTCGGCGGCCACAATGGCGTTGGCCACCAACGCCCTGGTTGTCGGCCAGGTGGACGCGATGAGTGCTGACTCGCCGGTCACCCTGTATGCGATCTCCCAGACCAAGGAGAAGCTGCAGACCGCCGGGGATGCCTTCGAAGTGGCCCCGTACGGAATCCCAGTGGATAAGGACAGCGAATTCTCCCCGGTGCTGCAGAAGGCACTCCAGGCCCTGATCGACGACGGCACCTACACCAAGATCCTGTCGAAGTGGGGCGTGGAAAGCGGCGGCGTGAAGACGGCGGCGCTCAACGTCGCGTCGTCGAACGGGTAACCGGAGTGACTGTTTCCAAGCCTGCTGAGGCGACCCGGCCGAACCCCGCCTCAAGCGGAACTGAAACGCAGGGGGACGCCATTGTGGCGGTTCCCCTGCGTCACCCCTGGCGGATCGCCATCGCAGTTGTGCTGGTGTTCCTGATCGCCCTGTTCATCGTGGACGCCGCCCAGTGGCCCGACTACGGCTGGGCGGACGTGGGCAAGTACATCTTCGACCGCCGGGTTAGCCAGGCGGCGTGGGTGACGCTGGCGCTCACCGTCCTGTCCATGATCGCCGCCATCATCCTGGGGCTTCTGCTTGCCATCATGCGGCTCTCACCCAACCCGGTGGTCAAGAGCATCGCCTGGCTGCACCTGTGGATCTTCCGGGGGACCCCTGTGTACGTGCAGTTGGTGTTCTGGGGCATCGTGGCGCTGATCTACCCGGTGTTCACTATCGGGATACCGTTCATGGAGCCGTGGATCACCGTTGAGAACGGCGTGTTCACCAACCTCTTCATCACCGCGGTGATCGGGCTGGCGCTCAATGAGGCCGCCTACATGTCCGAGATTGTCCGGGCGGGGCTGTTGTCTGTGGACGAAGGCCAGGAGGAGGCGTCCACGGCGCTCGCGATGTCCTGGGGGCAGACCATGCGTTATGTGGTGGTGCCGCAGGCCATGAAGATCATTATTCCGCCCACGGGCAATGAGGAAATTTTCCATGCTGAAGTCGACGTCGCTGGTGGCGGCCATTCCGCTCAGATCGACCTCTACGGGGTGTCCCGCGGGATCTCCGCGGTGACCTTTACGCCGGTCCCGCTGCTGATCGTGGCGTCCATCTGGTACCTGCTGTTCACCTCCGTCCTCATGGTGGGCCAGCACTTCATCGAAAAGCGGTTCTCCCGTGGCACGGGGCGGCGGCAAACAGGCCCGACGGCGGACATGGACCCCGCGGTGGCGGCTGTCACGGCGGCGCCGCTCGGCAACGAAATGGGAGGCAAGGGATGAGCACTACAGCAATGGTCCAGGCGGACCGGGTATCCAAGAGCTTCGGTTCGAACAATGTTTTGCGCAGCATCAGCCTGGAGGTCCAGACCGGTGAGGTGCTGTGCGTCGTGGGGCCCAGCGGCTCCGGCAAGTCCACCTTCCTGCGCTGCATCAACCACCTGGAAAAGATCGACGCCGGCCGCCTCTTCGTGGAGGGGCAGCTGGTGGGGTACCGGCAAAAGGGCGGTAAGCTCCACGAGCTGCGGCCCAAGGAAGCGGCGATCCAGCGCCGGGACATCGGGATGGTGTTCCAGCGCTTCAACCTGTTTCCGCACATGACCGCCCTGGAAAACATCATCCAGGCGCCCATGCGGGTGAAACGGATCCCGAAGGCCCAGGCCACCCTGCGTGCCCGGGAGCTCATGGAGCGCGCGGGGCTGGGGGACAAGGCGGACCATTACCCGGCGCACCTGTCCGGCGGGCAGCAGCAGCGGGTGGCCATCGCCCGAGCCTTGGCGATGGACCCCAAGCTGATGCTCTTCGATGAACCGACCAGTGCCCTGGATCCGGAGCTGGTGGGCGAGGTGCTGGATGTGATGAAGGAACTGGCAACGAGCGGAATGACCATGATCGTGGTGACCCACGAGATGGGCTTCGCCCGGGAAGTCGCGGACTCCATCGCCTTCATGGACGGCGGCGTAGTGGTGGAATCAGGCCCGCCCCGTGAGCTGCTGGGCAACCCACAGCAGGAAAGGACCAAGGCGTTCCTGTCTAAGGTGCTGTGAGGGTTTGGTGCCCGCCTAGGTTCTGGTTGCTGTTCTTTGGGTGGTAATTAGTGCATTTTTCAGGGGAGGACGACGGCGGCGGGCTGCGATTTCAGGCCATGCCGATTGACGGCGCTAGTTCTTTCCGCGTTTCCAGTTGAGGTACAAGGACGCCGCGGGAATGAAGATTGTGGCGGCAGTGCCAATTATCTTCAGTATTTGGTCCGTGCGTTGAGATATTGAGTCACTTCCGAACGCTGTTTCGTCGAGTAAGGACAAAGCGCCCATCAGGGCTGAGACTAGGACGAGGAGAGCTACGGTGTGATAGAGATAGCGTGGCTCAGGCATACCAGATTCCGGCAAGGGATTCGTTTTGTTTAACGCCAGGGCGAAGTTCGGACGTGAGAGACTCAGACGAAATGGTTTCTGAACAGGCGTAGACACTACTGCCGCCGATTGTTCAATCCATCCATAGACTATTTGCGGATCAGTTGCGTTAGGAGTGGCATGAAGGTGCGCCTTATCTTTTATTAATGATTGGATTCGCGCGAGCCACAGGGTGTGGGTTGTGTTTCGGCTCGGGGATGCGAGTCCATTAGAGGGCAAGAACCTGTTAATGAGCAGCCGTTCGATGCGGTCGAGTGATGCGAACGGCGGGTAGTGGTCGCCTTTGTCGCATGCAGCCTGAGTGTGGTGCATCAGCCACAGGCACTCCTGGACGTATTGCCATTCAAATGGGGCTCTAGCTCTCCACCGGGAGTCATGCAGGATGTACGTAACAACGAATGGCGAGCACGAGAACAAGAAGACTCCGAACCCCGCAAAAAGCTCGAAATCCGGTTCAAATCTGAAAGAATCCCAGTTGAATCCCCAAGCAAGAGCGGCTGCCATATGGATGGTTCCGCACAGAAAGATGCCCAGAGAGGTGGCGAGAGGCACTGCAGTCAGAGAGGCGTTCCAACGTGCTGCTGTTCGTGTGGCCGAACCGAAGGTTCTCTCCACCGCGGTCCAATTTGGACCGATTTCGATGGTTGCAGGCAAGGGGCGAGATACAATTCCGGGAAGCCAATCAGGAATTCTGAGAAATCTGGTCTCCCCCTTCGTAAGCCCGTATTTTTTAGTCCCGAAAGTCGGGCTTGAACCGCAGGCAAAAGTCGCCCATACGGCAAATAATACGAGTCCGAGACCAACGGATAGCCAAAATGCGTACGCAATAAATTCGGCCAATATCTTTCCTCCTTTGTAGGTTTTACTGCCGGCTCTAAACTAGCGCGGAAATACCGGTGTACTGGTGTCATATGGGTGCAGCGACAACGTTAACAGGACGGTGCGACAATGCGGTCCCTGGTGGGCGATTCGGCTATTCCGCCCAACAGCGACTTGTGCGAGTGTCTGGCGATTACTCTAAAACCACTCTTGTTGCTGATCGTGCAGGCTATGTAGTACCGCAGCGCGCTGACTGGGAGCGCCGCGGCGGGGACCAGCAGCGGGCGGCGACGCTTCCGCTGCGTACACCGGTCCGGGAGCAAAGCCCAGCGGCTCTGCGCTCGAGGCTTGAGGAGTTAGGGAGGCGAGGAATCCCGTAGAACTTCATCCTTGAAGGAGCGTTCCGCGTGCGGCAAGAGAAGCCTCGGCATTCGGCCCCTCAATTCATCCTATTCTGGTCCAGCCATCGGCTTCCAATTTTGAGCACCGGAGAGGGTCCTTGCCAGCCTCTGCCGCCCGCCTGTTCCATCAGTTGGGAATCGCCAACGACGACAAGCAGGGTACGTGCTCTGGACAATCCCATGTAGCGTTGTTCCGATGCGGTTCCCATGTCCTTGAAACCGTTGACGCACAGGATTAACCGCGGAGCTTTCAAGCCCTTTGAACCCCAAAACGCGGCCATAGATTCTCGCTCATTGCATGGAATTTCTGTCAGTATTCAGGGGTGGCGTTCCGGTCAGAGAAGTCCCGGTGGACCGGGGGACGCTCCTTGGTGGTCAGCAGCGCAATCTGATTGACTCTTCCTTGCGGGCTGGACGCAGCTCTTTTGGATTGACCGCTGCTATTTGTTGGAAGCTGAGTCGCAACGGAGACAGTCGCTTTCCAGCCGGAGCTCGTACAGCTCAGCGGCCTGCTGCCGGCCAACCATGACTTCGCCCTCCGGCTGCTCCGTTTGCTTAAGGAATTGATGGTTGGCGGCCTGGAGCCGTTCGAGCGCCGGCTCGGGCAGAGTGTACCCGGCGGCATTGCCAAAGACGTGGCGGTTCGTAGACAGGAGGGCTTCATTGCCAATCAGATCTTGCGTCACTCCAGTCGCTCGGGGCTGGACTCGCCATCATAGAAGTCGTCTTTAGACCTGACCAGAAGAATTGAATGCCGACCAGATGGCGGTTTGAAGGGCGGCCACGTCAAGATTGGACTGATCGACGACATGCACGTGCCAGCCACGTGCAGCATATTGGTCGCGGATTAGCTTCGGAGGCATCCGTTCGGTGACGAGGAGCCCTCCGACGAGAGTCGCGTCTAGCTTCTTGATCCTGTCAAGTGCGTCCATGAGTGAGGTCGGGAGCCTCCCTCCGCCGCGGACCTCAACAAGCACTTGCTTTCCTGTCTCGTCTCGTAGGACGCCATCCACGAGCAGGTTGCCGCCGACCTGCACGTATTTCTGGGTTTCACTGCTGGGCAGCAACTCAGTGCCTTCCGGAAGTCCGCGCTCCAGCAACGCCATTATCCTCGTCTCTGCCAGCATCGCCTGCAGCACCGGGTTGGCGGTCTCGGGGGAAATCCGCGAAAGTTCGTCCAGCAGGGCATCGCGATCTGCTGCAGGTAGGTCTTCGGCATGATCGGCAAGAACGGCACCGACCTCGGCAGCAGGCCATTCGACCTCCTTCCCTTCCCATTTAAGTCGGGGCGGACGACCGACGAGGGCGAGGAGCAAGAGGACGGCGCCGATGATAAGGAGAGTGATCGGGCCCCAGTCCCTAACGACCGTAAAAACGGCTAGGACGCCGGCGCCGAGGACAATTAGCCCGATTATTGCAGCTGCGCCTCGGGCAAAACCGTGAAGGTTGGATGGGTCCTTGGTCCCGGCCATATCAGTTACCTGTGCAATCGAGCCAGGTGCCCCGCCTGGAGTCAGTAGTGAGGATGCGGCGCTCCGTAGATTCCTTCATGATTCCTGTCTTCCATCCAGTTGAGGTTCCTGGAAGACACTACCGGGACAGTTGGTCTGGAAACGTGAGGCACACAAATAAAAGACTAGGATCCGCCACCCCCGTCAGGTCACGTCCCTGAACCGCTGTCAACAGCTGGGATCGCCGCTCCACGCCTAGCGACAATCGCCGTCCCTTGGTTTACTACGGGCTGAAGGGCTGAGAAATGCCTGCGCTTGAGCACATGAATGTCTTGGGACGGCGAGAGCACAGCTGACTGGGGCGTTTCGGATGAAGCATTAAAATTGTCCATCCCGAGCAGCCGCAACGACACCAGCAGGCCCGTGGCGTCCGACGCACTTGGCTCACGACTGTTCTACTCCACATCGGATGTACAGACGCAGCGGCCAACGCCAAGGATCAAGCGTGACGTTGTTCTTATCGTCGCCCCAGAGTTTCTGGAATGGCTCGTGGTCGCATACTCTGGCCAAATGAATGCATCCGATGGGGGATCGGTAGCTGGTCAGCTGCCAGAAGGGCTTTACGAGCTGCTTACTACAGATGCGCTGACCGCCATCCTACTCAGGACACATGAGCTTAACCCTCATGTCGAGTCCGTCGACGACGAGGATAGCCCCGACATCCTCTCTCGTTACATCGCCGTCGCCGTCCGCAACGCGCTCGTAGGAGCCAAGCCGATGGAGCGTGTAGCAATTGCAAACAAGCTCCTCCAAGAGCTGCAGCACCACGACCGGATCTCCGAAGGTCCCACCCAACTACATTCACTACACCGTCCGGACACCCTCAAGCGCCGCAACCTCCGGCGCCCCAGTACCGCGTTGTCAGACGCGGCACTGCTCACAAACAGCAAGGACGAGCCGAACCTCGCAGCTGAGCTACGAGCGGAGATCGAGTCTGCCAACACAGTCGACCTCCTGTGCGCGTTCGTGCGGTGGACCGGCCTCCGCCTCCTTCAGCCAGCCCTCGAACAACTCCAGGAGCGCGGCGCCCGACTTAGAGTCATCACCACCACTTACATGGGTGCCACGGAGCGCCGGGCCATCGATGAGCTCGTCAACCGCTACGGCGCCGAAGTCAAAATCAACTACGAAACGCAGGCCACCCGGCTCCACGCCAAGGCCTGGCTCTTCCGCCGGGATACGGGCTTCGACACGGCCTACGTCGGGAGTTCAAACCTTAGTCAGGCTGCCCTGCTGGACGGCCTGGAATGGAACGTACGGCTTAGCTCTGTTGGAACGCCTACCCTGCTGCAGAAGTTCGAGGTCACCTTCGACAGCTACTGGGAACAACGCGCATTCCAGAGCTATGATCCGGAGCGCGACGTTGAGAAGCTCGATGCCGCGCTCGAACGCAACGGGGGGCGGCGGACAGCCGCCCCGGATGCCGCCACCGGCCTCGAGGTCCAGCCGTACCTCCACCAGGAAGAAATGCTTGAGGACCTGGAAGCGGAACGGCTCAAGGGCTACAACCGGAACCTCCTCGTGGCGGCGACCGGAACCGGCAAAACTGTCATCGCAGCCCTGGACTACAAACGTCTGTGCGAGACTGCCGGCAGGGAGCTGAAACTGCTCTTTGTCGCCCACCGCCAGGAAATCCTGAAGCAATCTCTGCGCACCTACCGCGACGTCATGCAGAACGGCGCATTCGGAGAGCTCTACGTCGGTGCCCACAAACCCGAACAGGGGAAGCACCTATTCGCTTCAGTCCAGTCGCTCAACTCTCTGGGCATCGACAAGCTGGCTTCTGACTCCTTCGACGTCGTCGTCATCGACGAGTTCCATCACGCGATGGCGCCCACGTACCGCCGGCTGTTGGACCACCTTCAGCCGCAACAGCTGCTGGGACTGACGGCGACGCCGGAACGTGGGGACGGTGTCAATGTGGCCCAGCAGTTCTTCGACGGCCGCACTGCGAGCGAACTGCGTCTCTGGGACGCCTTGGACGCAGACCTGCTGGTGCCGTTCCATTACTTCGGCGTCTCGGACGACGTCGACCTGAGCCAGTTGGAATGGAAGCGCGGCAACTACGACACCGCCCAGCTCGACCGCCTGTACACCGGCAACGACGCCCGCGCCGCAAAGGTGATCCGCGAACTCCGGGACAAGGTCACCGGCACCAAACAGATGCGGGCTCTGGGCTTCTGCGTTTCGGTGCAGCACGCGCACTACATGGCGGAGGTGTTCAACCGGGCAGGGATCGCTTCGGTCGCCGTCCACGGAGGAACGAACGACGCCGAACGTGCGCTTGCGCTGTCACGTCTTGGGGAGCTGGAGATCAACTGTATCTTCACGGTGGATCTTTTCAACGAGGGTTTGGACCTGCCGCAGGTGGACACCATCCTGATGCTTCGCCCTACTCAGAGTGCCACCATCTTCCTGCAGCAGTTGGGGCGGGGGCTGCGCCGTGCCGAGGGCAAGGCGGTGCTGACGGTCATGGACTTCATCGGCCAGCAGCGGCGTGAGTTTCGCTTCGATCTGCGTTACCGGGCTCTCACCGGCTTCGGACGCAGGGAATTGGAAAAGGCTGTCGAGGACGAGTTCCCTTACTTGCCATCAGGATCTCAGATTGTGCTTGACCGCGTGGCGCAGAAGGTGGTGTTGGACAATATCAAGGCGCAGCTGCGGTTCAACAAGGCGCAGCTAGTCCGGGATATAGCGTCGTATGCGGAGACGGAGCTCGAGGCTTATCTCGAGCAGTCGGGGAATGACTTGAAGTCCATCTACCGTTCCACCAGAGACTCATGGACCGGATACCTGCGCCAGGCCGGCCTGATCGAGGGATTCTCATCTTTGGAGGCTGTGTTCCGCGGCAAAGTCCAGGAGCTAACCGATACAAACGAGAAGAAGCTGCTGGGCCGCATGGCGGCGCTCATCCATGTGGACGATCCGGAACGTGCCGAGGCGTACTCGATGCTGGTCGGCCCCGATGCGCCACGCTACGCGGAGCTTGGCATGCGTGAGCAGACATTCGCGAGGATGCTGTTCTACACCTTCTGGGACGACGGCGGCGGTTTTCAGACGTACGACGCCGGACTGGACCATCTGCGCGGCTACCAGTTTGTCTGCAGCGAGATCCGCCAGGTCGTGAAACTCGGGGTGGCTGCTTCCAAGCACGCTGCCAAGAGCCTCGGCTCGGGGCTGCAACACGTTCCACTGCTCTCGCACGCGACTTATCGGCGCGAAGAGGTGCTGGCCGCGCTGCAGTATGGTTCCCTGGAGCTGGGCAAAAACGTGCAGCACCGCGAGGGCGTGGCATGGTGCCCGGCGACGTCTACGGATGCCTTCTTTGTCACCCTCAACAAGGACGACAAGAAGCACTCGGCGACGACGATGTACAAGGACTACGCCATCAGCCCTGAGCTGTTCCATTGGGAATCGCAGAATGCCACCTCGCCGGGTAGCCCGACAGGCAGGC
Source organism: Arthrobacter rhizosphaerae (assembly GCF_023062595.1). Taxonomy (GTDB): domain Bacteria; phylum Actinomycetota; class Actinomycetes; order Actinomycetales; family Micrococcaceae; genus Arthrobacter; species Arthrobacter rhizosphaerae. The sequence continues at coordinate 20,738 of NZ_JALLAN010000017.1, read as the reverse complement.
GATACCTGGACCGGGCCTCGCATGGCTCGAAGGCCTTGATTTTCACGAGGGATACGGCGGACGACGAGACCGGCCTGACGGTTCCTTATACGTGTCTCGGGCAGGTGGATTACGTGCAGCACTCGGGTGAAAAGCCGGTTGCGATCACTTGGAAACTGCACCGGCCGATGCCAGCGGATGTCTACGCGGCCGCGGCTGCAGTGGCGCAATGACGAGGACCCCACCCTAGGGAGAGCTCAGTCCATAGTATGGTGGCATAAATAACAGGGGGTTCATTGTCGACTTCACTTGCACAGCGATCGGCCAGAGGTTACCGAAATCGGGGCCAGGGCCACTATGCCGAGCAATACGTTCGAGCTCTTGCGAGCGCCAGTGGCTTTAGCGTTGGTAAGTCTGATCCAGAGCCGGTCGGGATAGATCTCCAGATCAAATATGAACGTCGGAAAGATGTCCCCTGGCCTTCCAAGACCATCGAGGTCTCGGTCAAATCAACCTCCTCTCGAACTTATAACGATGACGGACTCATGTATGAGATCAAGTCAGGTGCCCACGACGTACTGTGCGGGTCCATGGGCGTGGACTTCGATATCCGACGTTACCTAGTCGTTGTGGTTGTACCCGAACGGCTTCATGGCTACGGTGCGATGACAGATCAGGGGCTGGCCCTCAGCCATGAAGCATATCTGATCGACCTAATGTCAAGTCAGCCAGTAGGACAAGAGCAGTCCTCAAAATCAATGACACTACCAACTGCGCAATTGCTCACTCCGAATCTATTGTCCGAAGTGCTTCTGGAAGACTCGGAGAGGGCCTGCGAATGGCTATCGATGTAGTTCATCAATTGCCGATCGAAGGCTTTCCCCTTGAGAATCTTAGGGCATACCTCGCATCATCGGGCTGGATGGAAGTTGATAGTGAAAGCTCCGGTAGCTATTGGGCTAAGCCGGACGAGGACGGCGAGATATGGCTACCAAGCCACACACGAGTAATAACCTTTAGGACTAGAATTCTGGAGCTGTTACGAAATCTCGAAGATCGAGAAAGTCGGCCGTACAGAGAGATTCTTGGCGATGTGCTGGACTTGGACCGTGACATCCAGGAGATCCGAACCTTCCCTGGGGAGAAGCCAGGCGAAACTCGCCTTTCAGATGGTGTGGAAGCTGTGGAGGGGATCCGCAAATGGATCGAAAGCGCGGCAGTCAGCGTGGCAATTGGCCATCCGCAAGCAGTTCTTCCGCGACGAAAGCCAGGTCGCGCACAGGACCTGATTTCTGCGACCAATCTTCTTGTTCCAGGAGTTGGGAGTTTCATTTGGCGCATTTCCACCCCGATAGCAGATAACCCACGACAAGATTCGTTTTCGTTTGATGAAATCCCTGGAGGGAATGGCCTAGATGATTACTCCCGGCTCACTACTAAGTTTCTTTACTCATCGACAATGGCTACCGTCAGCGCGGCACAGACAGTGCACCGGGAGGGCGGTTCTCTCGAACCGTTTCGTGAACGTATAAATCAGGGGGTCACGGCGAACCTATGTGAAGCGTTAGACCTTTCTTCCTCGAGCGGGCGGAGTCCGCTGTCGATTCGGTTCCGTTGGGCAACTCGCAGGCCTGTTGGTGCCTGGCTAGAGCCAATTGAGATTTCATTGCCAGAGCTCGAGATCATAGCGTGGGCGGGACGGGAGTTCAGGCGTGAAGCCGTGGATGAAGGCGTGACCATCCACGGGGTGGTAGTGCGCTTGGTCCGCGAGGGCCCTTCCGACGGCCCTGGGCAGATTACAATTGCTGGTCGAGATGTTGATAGTCCGGAGAACTCCTTTGGACATTATTGGGTGGAGCTGACCGCTGAGGATTATTTGGTAGCTGCAGAGGCACATAGCTCCGACAAGATTGTTGAAATCACTGGCGATGTCCACAGTGTGGGCAATCGTAGGGTGCTTCGCAATCCGAGCGGATTTGGCGTGATTTACGGAGGGGACGAACTCGGCTAGGTCTCTTAGTTATGACGGGTAAGGAGGCGATGTATGCATGGACGAGCGGCCGATCCCGGCGGACGAGTTCAGGACGATGCGCGAAGCGATGCTGGGGCAAGTGCCCGCGGATCAGGATCACCAAGGAGTGGTTCAAAGGGTCCCTCCGCAACGACCCGGCACTGCGAGACCGCCTGTACGCTCTTGCTACGCATCCCGACCCGACGGCAACCTCACTTCTCCTGCCGGACGTGAAATCGTGGGCTGAGGCGGACCACTTTGGTCCGGGACGACAATGGCGTACGAAGGAAAGACTCCCACTCATTCCATAGACGAACTGATCGCCGTCGTGGACGTGATCACGGCCATCGTGATCCTCAACGTGCTGCATGAACTGGGGTCGCGTCAGCGCGAGCTCGTAGAGGACCGTCCGCAGCTTCGGGGCACGTGCAGAATCGCGCGGGAAATGCTCGTCGTCCCCGGAATCGATTCCTAATGCTGCCGTGGGCTCCTGAGGGAAGTGGGCCGGACCTGGACTGGAAATCGTAGACAGTCCCGGGCAGCAGGGCCGGGACGTAACGGCGGTTATCGACGATCATCGCCGCGGGGGGCTCTCTGACTCTCGTCGAATGTTCCATTTCTCAATCGTTGCCGCCGAGAAAAGCTGCATATTTGGGTCAATCCGATCTAAACCGAGTCACTTCGTGTAAGTCACCGCTAAGATTGGGACAGTCAGCGACCAGTCGGCCGCTCACTGTCTCGAGGAGTGCAGTAGTGAAAGAACCGTGGCTTTCTGCCGACGCGATCGCAGCCCACCTAGGCGTGACCAAAGAGACGGTCTACACCTGGATCGCCGAACGTTCTATGCCGGCCCACAAGGTTGGCAGGCTCTGGAAGTTCCAGACCATCGAGGTCGACGCCTGGGTACGCAGCGGCGGGGCCGCCATCTCGGACGCGGGCGACGGCGAGTAACGACCTTGTGCAGTGTTAGCGGGTCCGGGAAAACCTCTCGCCGTTCCAGATATACCAATTTTTACGTAGAAAGAGTGAGTTGTGGCGCTGAAGAAATCTGATCTGTATTCCTCATTGTGGAGCAGCGCCGACGAGCTGCGCGGATCGATGGATGCAAGCCAGTACAAGGATTACGTGCTCACCCTACTGTTCGTGAAGTACGTCTCGGACAAGGCTAAGGCTGACAAGTCGGCGCTCATCTACGTCCCCGACGACGGCTCCTTCGACTACCTAATCTCGCTCAAAGGCAAGCCCGACGTCGGGGAAAAGGTCAACATCGCGATCAGGCGTCTCGCCGAAGAGAACGACCTGCTGGGCGTTATCAACAACGCCGACTTCGATGACCCGGCGAAGCTGGGCTCCGGCAGGGAGCTGCAAGAAAAGGTCTCGAACCTGATCGGCATCTTCCAGGACATGGACTTCACCGGCTCCAAAGCCGAAGGGGACGACCTCCTTGGCGACGCCTACGAGTACCTCATGAGGCACTTCGCCACCCAGTCGGGTAAGAGTAAGGGCCAGTTCTACACTCCAGCCGAGGTCTCCCGCGTGATGGCGCAGCTGCTCCAAATCCCGGCAAACACCCCGAAGTCCACCACCGTGTACGACCCGACATGCGGCTCCGGATCGCTACTGATCAAGGTCGCCGACGCCGCCGTGAACGGGCTGACAATCTACGGCCAGGAGAACGACAACGCCACTTGGGCGCTCGCGCGCATGAACATGATCCTGCACGACAACGAGACCCACGACCTGCGGCAGGGCAATACGCTGGCCAACCCGAAGTTTACCTACAACGGCAACCTCCAGACTTTTGACTACCTGGTGGCCAACCCGCCGTTCTCGGTCAAGACCTGGCGCAACGGATTCGACTTCTCTTTCGGCCGTTTCGACGGATTCGACACCCCGCCGGACAAGAGCGGCGACTACGCGTTCCTCCTGCACATGGTCAAGTCCTTGCGGCCGCGGGGCAAGGGCGTCGTTGTTCTCCCGCACGGTGTGCTGTTTCGTGGGAACTCGGAGGCGAGGATCCGCACCGAACTGATCAAGCGTGGCTACATCAAGGCGATTATCGGTCTGCCCGCGAACCTCTTCTACGGCACCGGTATCCCCGCCTGTCTGATCGTCCTCGACAAGGAGGACGCCCAGGCACGCACCGGCATCTTCATGATCAACGCGAGCAAGGGCTTCGCCAAGGACGGCCCCAAGAACCGGCTGCGCCCGCGCGATATGCACAAGATCGTCGACGCCTTCACAAGCGGCAAGGACATCGCGAGGTACTCCCGGATGGTGCCCGTCAGCGAGATCGCAGATCCGATGAACGACTACAACCTCAACATCCCGCGCTACATCGATTCTTCCGAACCCGAGGACATCCAGAACCTGCGGGCCCATATGCTCGGCGGCATCCCCAACTGCGACCTCGACGCACTCCAGCCCTACTGGGAAGCCTTCCCGAGCCTCCGTGGCGAGCTTTTTGCGCCGCTGCGTGACGGCTACTCGGAGTTGAAAGTCGAGCCGAGTGCGATCCGGTCCATGGTCACCGGCTCCCGTGAGTACGAAGCTTTCGATCACAACACTGCAATCACGTTGCAGCAGTGGTGGGCGAGCAAGCGTGGCCTTCTCGAAACGATCGAACCGCGTACCAAGCCCGCTGACCTCATCCTTGACATCTCCGAGGCACTCCTGGAAGCACAACGGTCGCGACCGTTGATCGACGAGTACGGTGTCTACGAGCAGCTCATGAGCTACTGGAACGACGTCATGCACGACGATGTCTTCTTGATCGCCAGCGAAGGCTGGACAAAGGCTGTGCAGCCGCGCACCGCACGCATGTGGAAGGACAAGAACGATAAGCCCAAGTACGAAGACGCCCACATCGTCTTCGGCACAGGCGCGACGGCGAAACGCTGGGTGATGGACCTCCTCCCGCCAGAGCACGTGGTCGCCCGCTATTTCGCCATGGAACGGGCCGAACTGGACGGCCTCACAGAGGCACGCGACGCAGCCACTCTCGCGGTCGCTGAATACATCGAAGAGAACGCCGTCGAAGGCGGGCTGCTGTTCGATGCCGCGGACGACGAGGGCAAGCTCACCAATGCTGCCGCGAAGGCCGCACTGAAGGAACTCAAGACCACCACGGGGGACCCGGACGAGATCGCGGCACTTGCCAATGTCCTGGTCCTCTACGCGGCAGAGGCCAAGGCCAAGGGCGCGGCCAAGGACGCGACCATGGCTCTCAACGAGAAGGTGGTCGCGAAGTACAAGTCGCTGACGGAGACTGAAGTGCAGAACCTTGTCATCGAAGATAAATGGGGTGGCACTCTCCAGCGTAAGATTAACGGTGAAGTAACGGCCCTCGGGCAGATCCTCATTGCGCGGCTCGGAGTGCTTGGGAGGCGATATCAGCACACGGTTCAAGCCCTGGAAGCTCAGGTTGAAAGTCTTGGAGCTGCGGTTGCTGATGACCTGGGCAGGATGGGAGTCTGATGCCATCGCTCCAGAGTTACCTTGAGAGTCGTCCTCGCTATGGAATCGGGGCATCGGCCGTCCCGTGGAGCGCGGAGCTGCCGGCGTACATTCGGATTACTGATATCGACCAGTATGGCCGGTTTCGTCCCGACCCGGCCGTTAGCGTCGCCGACCCAAAGGCAATTAACTACTCTCTCCTGGACGGCGATCTCGTCGTCGCCCGTACAGGCGCTAGTGTGGGCAAGTCGTACCGCTATCGACCTGTCGACGGCGATCTCGTCTTCGCGGGATTCCTCATGGCGGTACGCCCGGATCCGGATGTTCTAGATCCGGACTATCTATCGTGCATCTTCCAGAGTAAGAACTATTGGAACTGGATCGCCGCGGAGTCCATGCGTAGCGGGCAGCCTGGAGTTAATGCGCAGCAGCTCGCGCAGCTCGAAATCAATCCACCGCGCATCGAAGAGCAGCGTGCGATCGCTGAAGCTATACGACGGGTTGATGACCTCTTGGACGCGCTGGAAAGACTGATCGCGAAGAAGTGTGATGTCAAACGGGGCGTGATGCAGCAACTTCTCACCGGCCGCACACGCCTCCCCGGTTTCAGCGGCGCATGGGCGATCCTTCCGGTGGCGGATTACTCCCATCTCAAAGCTCGCATCGGCTGGCAAGGACTGACCACCGGGGAATATCTGACCTCGGGCGAGTATCGGCTCGTCGGCGGTACTGACTTCAAGAGTGGCCATGTCGATTGGGGTGCCACTGCGTTCGTAGACAAGCGGCGTTTTGATCAGGACAAGAACATTCAGCTTCAGAATGGCGACGTGCTTATAACGAAGGATGGCACGATTGGGAAAGTTGCAATAGTCGACTCGATGCCTGGACCGTCAACACTGAACAGTGGCGTTTTTATTCTGCGTCCAAAGCGTGGTGCCTACGACTCCGAATTCATCTACTGGATGTTGCGGTCTCGCGTGTTCGAGGAGTTCGTTGCAGGACTCAGTGCAGGCTCAACGATCACTCACTTGTATCAGCGTGATTTGGTGACTCTTGAGCTCTTGGTTCCTCCCACTATCGAGGAGCAGGCAGCAATCGCACAGCTGCTCAGAGACGCTGATTCCGAAATCAGGGCGTTGGAGCGTCGTTTGGAGTCTGCTCGTGCGGTGAAGGTTGGGATGATGCAGGAGCTGTTGACGGGTCGGACCCGCCTGAGAGTGACGGAGGAAGCATGAGCACGGTCGGTCAGAAGGAGCGCGCGACACAACGCCGGGTCGTCGAGCTCTTCAAGGACAAGCTCGGTTATGCCTACGGCGGGAACCTGAAGGATCAGGACAACCGCAACGTCGATGAGGTGAAGCTCCGCGCTTACCTGCTCGGTCGTGGGTACGACGAGGCTCTTGCCTCTCGAGCGGTACAGCAGCTCCTGACCGCCGCTGCGTTCGGCGGCGGCTCTTCGTTGTACGACCAGAACCGGAAGGTCTATGAGCTGCTCCGATACGGCGCGAAGGTCAAGACCGACTTCGGCGTGACAACCCACTCAGTCCACCTGATCGACTGGTCCAACCCGGTGAAGAACGACTTCGTCGTGGCCGAAGAGGTCACGGTCAAAGGCGAGCACACGAAGCGACCTGACCTCGTGCTCTACGTGAACGGGATCGCGCTCGGTGTGGTCGAATTGAAGCGCTCGACGGTGAGCGTCGCCAGTGGTATCCGTCAAAACATCGGCAACCAGCGCCATGACTTCGTCCGCCCGTTCTTCACGACCATCCAACTGCTGTTCGCGGGCAACGATGTAGGGGGGCTGCACTACGGGGTGATTGAGACCCCGGAGAAGTACTGGTTGCGGTGGAAGGAAGAACGCGAGAACGCCGACCTCGACCTCGCCATCACTCAGATGTGCTCAAAGGAGCGCTTCCTGGAGATCATCCATGACTTCATTGTCTACGATGCGGGCGTCAAGAAGTCCCCGCGCCACAACCAGTACTTCGGCGTCCGGGCCGCGCAGGATCGGATCGCCAAGCGCGAGGGAGGCATCATCTGGCACACCCAGGGGTCGGGTAAAAGCTTGACCATGGTGTGGCTGGCGAAGTGGATCTTGGAGACCCAACATAATGCACGTGTCCTTGTAATCACTGACCGCACTGAGCTGGACGAGCAGATTGAGGGCGGCTTCTCCGGGGTCGGCGAGAAGATCGTCCGTACCCAGTCGGGTGCGGACATGCTTGCGATGCTCAACACATCCAACCCGCCGCTTATGTGCTCGCTGGTACACAAGTTCCGCGGTACCGACGACGAAGCCCGCGACAAAGATGCCGAGGACTTCGCTAAGGAACTCAGGACGAAGATCCCCAACGGGTTCAGTGCCAAGGGTAATATCTTCGTCTTCGTCGATGAGGCCCACCGCACTCAGAGCGGCAAGATGCACCGCATCATGAAGGACCTGATGCCCGGGGCGATGTTCATCGGCTTCACCGGTACGCCGCTGCTGAAGAGCGACAAGAAGACCAGCATCGAGACCTTCGGCTCGTTCATCCACACGTACAAGTTCGACGAGGCTGTCCGCGATGGCGTCGTACTCGATCTGAAGTACGAGGCCCGCAAGGTTGAGCAGGAGCTTCAGGGCTCTGCCGCGGTCGACAAGTGGTTTGACGCTAAGACCCGCAACCTTACCGACCTGTCGAAGGCACGGCTGAAGAAGAAGTGGGGCACGATGCAGAAGGTCTTCTCCTCTGCACCCCGCTCGGCGCAAATCGTCCAAGATATCCTCATGGACATGGAGACCCAGCCGCGGTTGCTCAGCGGGCGTGGCAACGCCATGTTGGTGAGCGATTCGGTCTACCAGGCCTGCACGTTCTACGAGGCCTTCGTGAAGAGCGGCTTCAAGGGCAAGGTCGCGATCGTCACCAGCTACAAGCCCAACCCGACCGCGATCTCAAAGGAAGACGCGGGCGACGGCGACACAGAAGAGCTCCGCAAGTACGAGATCTACAGGCAAATGCTTGCCGACCACTTCGGCGAGCACCCCGACAAGGCCATCGGCCGCGTTGAAGAGTTCGAGTCCGACGTCAAGAAGAAGTTCATCAAAGAGCCCGGGCAGATGCGGCTGCTCATCGTGGTCGACAAACTCCTGACCGGCTTCGATGCGCCGAGTGCGACGTACCTGTACATCGACAAGTCGATGCGCGACCACGGCCTTTTCCAAGCAATCTGCCGCGTCAATCGCCTCGACGGCGACGACAAGACCTACGGATACATCGTCGACTACCGAGACCTGTTCAAGTCGCTCGACAAGACCGTCACCGACTACACCTCCGAAGCTTTCGGCGAGTACGAGACCGATGACGTCGACGGACTGATCAGCGATCGCAGTGAGCAAGACCGCAAAGATCTCGAGGAGGCTCTCGACGCCGTCCGTGCTCTGTGCGAGCCGGTCGCCCCGCCCAAGGATACGCTCGAATACCAGCGCTACTTCGTTGCGTCCACGCCCGGCGATGCCGACCAGATCAAGGACAACGAACCCAAACGCGTACTGCTCTACAAGTCCGTTGCCACCCTCGTACGCGCCTTCGGAGCCGTCGCCAGCGACATGGAAGCCGCCGGCTACACGGCGGCTGACATCGCGTCGATCAAGGATGAAGTCGCCCACTACGCCGCCGCCAAGAGCGAGGTCGAGGCCGGAGCCGGTGAGAACATCGACATGAAGCAGTACGAGGCCGGGATGCGTCAATTGCTCGACACCTACATCAACGCCAAACCCGTCGAACAGGTCGCCGAACTGGAAAAGACCCTGGTTGAGCTGATCGTCGAGCGCGGGCCGGACGCGATCGACACGCTGCCACCTGGAATTAGGGGCAGCAGCGCAGCCACAGCGGAGACGATCATCAACAACGTCCGCAAGACCATCGTGGACGAGCACGCGATGAACCCGCGCTACTACGAGCACATGTCCGAACTCCTCGACGCACTCATCGAGAAGCAGAAGGAAGATGCCGAGGACTACGCGGACTACCTCCGAAATCTCATCGAGCTGACGAAGAAGGTCGGCACCCGAGAGGCAGCAGACGGCAAGACCTACCCGGAATGGGCGACCACACCTGCGCGTCGGGCAATCGTGGACTTTGAGTGGCATCCAGGAGATCTGGTCGTCGACCAAGAAGCACTGCATCGCCGAATCCAATCGAGCAAGGAACACGGATGGGCCGACGCCGGTGCCGGCAGGATGAAGGAACGCGCGCTCGCTCGTGAGCTGCGCAAGGAACTCCCAGGCGTCGAAGAGTACTCACTGGCTGAGTTCATTGAACTGTTGAAGAACAACGATGAGTACCGTTAGCGGCTACCTCACCGTCGCGGGCCTTGGCGTCGACATCGTCTACAAAGACATCAAGAACCTGCACATCTCGGTCTACCCGCCGGTAGGCCGGGTGCGGGTCGCTGCACCGCGGCGGACGACTGAGGACGCGATCCGGCTCGCGGTCGTGCAGCGGCTCTCGTGGATCAAGCGTCAGCGGGAGCAGCTCCAGAATGCGGACAGGCAGACAGAGCGCAAGATGGTCTCGGGGGAGACCCACTACGTTTGGGGTCAGCGGTATCTCCTCGACGTCTCCAAGTCGAGCGGTGCGTACGGTGTCGAGACCAACGGCAACACGCTGTGGGTGATTACGCCCGATGGAACCGACGCCGTCGGGCGGTTTGGGGCACTGGATCGCTGGTATCGGCGTGAGCTGAGGGCGGCCGTGCCCGCGCTGCTGGAGAAGTGGCAGCCGATCCTCGGGGTCGAGGCGGACAGGTTCGTCGTGCGTCGGATGAAGACCAAGTGGGGCACCTGCGTCACCACGTCACGGACGATCTTGCTCAATCCGGAGTTGGCGAAGAAGGACCCGCGGTGCTTGGAGTACATCGTCGTCCACGAACTCGCGCACCTGCGTGAACGTGGGCACGGCGAGAAGTTCGTGGCGTTGATGGACCAGGTCCTTCCCAACTGGCGCGCACGGCGAGACGAGCTGAACGAAGCCCCGCTCGGGCACGAGGAGTGGGGCGAAGGCGAGCAGACGGGATGAAACGGGGCGGCGACACGGCTAGAGGAAAGCATCTCACGAAGCAGCGATTTGCGCATCCGACCCGATGGGGTCGACTAAGATTTCGAGTTACACTTCCATCGCGCTATGTGTGACTCACCAAGAAGGAACGCGGCGGGCTCCTCCGGCACGGCTAAATTGATGGAGCAAGCACGATCTCAGTGGCGTGTTGTCGAACAGCCTGAACGTCCGTGAAAACAAGATACCCGAGACTGGCAAGCTGGTTCAGTTCACTCTCATTCCCATCCAGTTCCAGCACGAGCGGCGGGGTCATCCCTGGCTGGAGGCCGTCGGCCCAGTGCGCTTCTGCTACGCATACGAGATCACCGGACTCGTGATCGCGGACCTCAGCGTCTACCTCACCAACAGCGAACCCCATATCCGATAGGTCCCTAACTAGCTCTTCAACTTCCGCCAACGTGGTCGTGGAGACATCAGGTGCGAGTGCCGTTCGTTCGAGGTCATCCGAGGTTGTACCGTGCCAGAGCTCGTCTAGAACGGTGTTCATGGCGTCCGCCAGGAGCTGACGGCGAGCTGCCAGGAATTCGCGATACTTATCAAGTGACCATAGAGATCGGTCCTGGGGGATCCACTGGCTGGCAAGCGCCCCCGGAAAGGCGGCCTCGACGGCAGGGAAGTATTCGGCGGGATCGCGGTCTGTAATATCAAGGTTCGCGTCCTGTGTGAGGAAGCAATAGTTTGCGACAGCGTTGACTTCCTCCTTCGTGTACCCGGCCTCGTAGAGTCGGGCTTTGGGGAAAATGTGGTGGACCTGAAGGGACGAGTTCCTGCCGAGCATATGAGCTGAGAGAGCAATGCCCGTAGTGAAGTCCTTCGCCCCCTGTGTACGTGTAAGCATGTACAGCATCGGATAAAAGCGGGCGCCAATTGTGTTGCCTCCGAAGTCTCCCTCTCTAACCGCCAAGTCGCCGCGAGAACGGAGCATTTGCGTCATCAGACCTTCAATACCATTCTCATCAACGGCCTTGAGGTCGACATTTAGAAAGGACTCGGTGGAACCGGCGAAACGTCCCCACATGGCTGCATGGATGTACCAAGTCAGAATTCGGTCTCGCTCGACCGCATTGGGGAACCGTCCGTTGTTGTTATGCAGGTATCGGGCAATGATTGGCACGGCAAAACGCGCCGGGAACACGCGATCGAAATCAAGCCCGAGGCGCGCGGCGATAACATCCAAAACCATGGACACGAGACCGGCCGTCTCCTTTAACCCCTTACGAATCTCGTCTTCAGTGACTGGTGCCAGCGCGGTGAAAAGCGCCTCACCTGTCACGACAGCGTTCACGTTACGGAGAAGCCACTCGAGTGTGAATCGGTAGCCGGCAGATTCCCACTTCAACCGGTGTCCGTTCATCTCAGACCTGGCCTCAGGCCAGGATGCACAGATCTTGGCTAAGGCGAGGTCTCCCTTGGACAGCTTGGTGCCCCCAGAGTTCACCCGATTAAAAATGTCTACAACGACGTCGATGGTCTTGTCCGACCCGCTGACTTCTTCGATGTGAACATCCCGGTGCTGCACGCCGGCGAGCTTAGTTATGCGGGCCATGACTTTCAGCATCTGCGTCGGTCCCAGTTCCGCTATGTCGGGATGAGAAGCCAAATAGTTTTCGACGTTCTTGACCATCAGTTCAGAAACATCGACCCATCCAGGGTTATCTCTCATCTTGACCGGGGCATAGAATTCGAAAACTTCGTCGTAAACGTTGAAGTACAGATCAGTAAATGCTTGGGCATTCCCTTCGAAGAATTTCGGGGGTACCCCGCGCATCACGCCATAGAGAGTCGTGGCGCGCTGCTGTCCATCCAGGAGCAGCTTGACACTGCCGTCCCGATCAATTTCCCCGCCTCGTGTTCTGGCCGTCATTACAGCGGTATTCCAAGTCATGAAGCCGCCAATGGGGTAACCCTTGTACAGTGATGTGAAGAGGCTACGGACCTGCTGGCGGTTCCAGACATAGCCACGCTGAAACTCAGGAAGGGCCATATCTTGGCTGTCGATCTGGTCAAGAATTGTGGACAATTTCACTGTTGACTCCTGATTAATGGGTTCGACAAAGTTATGCGAGCTTCAGTGCTTCAAAAATGAGCTAACCGATGAAATCTTCCAGGTGTCTTCTTGGTCATCTTTCCCACTCTAGGACGCATCGTTGGTGGCGGATCCTCGAGAGCACGCCCGCCAGTCCTGTGCGTTGATATCAGCGTCTACTGTGATGAGTGCCACCAAGAGTAATGCGCTGAAGTCAAACCCAGCGGCGAAATCTAATTCTATGGTGGACCACCCGGAATGTGCGTCAGCGGGCTCCGGACTCGACGACACTCTCGAGTCTTGCTCGTCTATTCCTGCGTCTCTGGGAAGGCTGGCCAATCGCCGGTTCCCTTCATCCAAAGGAAAGCACCTAGCTCCACCTCTTTCGAAGCCGCGCGATAAATGAATCCTTTGGTAACAGCCGATCAAGTTGAATGGGTAACTGCACTGCCTCAATCCGTGCCTCATCCACGTAAGACAGCACATTATCGTGCACGAACACTAGCTGGCCGACTGGCGGAGCGACATATAAAGGCGTCACCCACGCTTCTTCACCAAACCTCTGATAAAGCGGCTGGAGACGCAGCGTCGTGCCACTTTCGTGTTGCCGAAAGCCGAGGATGGTGAACGCTTTTCTTATGACAGAGGCAGGAACTTGCTCGGAAACCAACTTCCGGCGTCCGGCGGCAGCCGGATAAAGCGCTGGAGCGCGGCGCTTGTTAGAACCAGGGTTCGGTGAACTAAGGTTTCGTGCATTATCAGTGCAGGGATGTATGGGCCAAGGAGGACCGATCTCGTCGAAATACACCCGGCTTCCAAACTCATTCGAGTAAAAGTACACATACGCACCGCAAACCGGGCAGACAGCATTGGGGCGCATTAATCCTGTGGAGCGGGGCATCCGGACTATCGGAGAAACCGGATTCTTATAGCTAGGTTGCGTTTGCACGTATGAGGCGGGCACATAGCGGGGCGATGATCTGGGCGAATACGTCTGTCCGCTCGTTCGGGTAACCGTGTGGCTGGAAACCCAAACACGTTGTCCTTTCGGCCCGCGCCGGTAGTGACCTCGGCGGTTATACGTCGTCATTTGATAATCTTGGCATTTACGGCCTAAAGCGCAATAGAGGACGGATATTCTTGCTTCGAATCAGCGCGAGAGAATGGAATTCTTGATCCAATCTTTTGATATCCTCATATCATCTTCAATTCTGGACGAATACAATAGCAGTTGGCCTAAGGGCCTGCGTTGAAACGCAAACGAAAAACTGGCGCGACCAAATTTGAATGCCACTTGGAGTGCACGGCTGAACTGGGGCACCACACACCCTGCGGGTTCGGGATATACGGTACGCCGTAGACATCTGCCTTGAGCCCGACTGTAAACTTTTCGAGTACCAACCTCAATGGCTTACCAGCACCTCCGCCCTGGAGCAGCGCGGTCGATGCCCCCGGCGTGGAATGCGGCAGTCTGCCGGCAACGTAGCCGTTGCTCGGCGTCGTCATGCTTTGACCGCGCAGGTTAGCCCCGCGCCATCCAGCCCGGGACCCGTCCTGGATGGCGAAGGAGGCCTTCGTGCTGACGGGGGCTCCCGGCGTCGTGAAGTTAGCCCAGCACGCGGAAGTCGGCGTTGAGCGCGTCCTTGATGATCTTCGTGTTCCCGTAGGCGCAGTTGTCGCTGGAGAACTTCAGGTGCGGTTCCAGGACATGTTCGGATCCACGATGGAGCAGGATCCGTTGCCGGTGGACGTGATGGAGGTGCACGCCAGTTCCGAGCCGACCACGGGTGAGGCCGGGTTCTTCTAGTCCACCTTGAGGTCGTCGGCCCAGTTGCTGTGCACGTTACAGGTGAAGACAATGGCGTTGCGGACGTTCGCGTCCACCCAGCCCTCAGTAATCCGGCAGCGCGAGGCGCCGCCGATCGACTTATCAGAACGTCACAGGTCAGAACGGTCACGCCGGCGAAGACTAGCTGGAGACCTTGAAGAACGCGGCGCCCTTGTGTGGGCGAAGGTGCGGGAGAAGGAGTAGGCCGGTACGCGATACTCGCCGGTCAGGGGGTCGCCGGTGTTGTAGAAATGGCCGAGCGTCTAGTCGATGAACGACGTCGACGCGCCCACGAAGGCGACTGCCCACATCCAGAACGGGCGCCCGGTCCGCCTAAGGCGATCGCGGTAGCGACGCCGGCGATGTTCTCGGAGCCGACGCGGCAGGACATGCGTTGAGGCAACGCGGCGGTCTCAGGACCGACGTCGAACTAATCCTCGACGGCTAGGGTGCAATGGCGGCCCCGATGCAGGGTGCTGCGCTGGTGCCGTGGGGGACGGTCGTCACCCTATTGTCGACGGGTTCTGGGCCGCTGCGGTCTCGCGATCAAGAAGCGTGAGTTCAAGGGGCTCAACCCCACGTTCCAAGCGTGCATCCAGACACCGTTCAGGGGAGTTACCGAAACGTTATGTAGGCTGGATGGATGGATTTTAGGTCGAGCAGCGGAAAATTGTCAGTCCAAGAATGTCCTCCAGCCCCCGAAACCTGGCTGATCTCCGGGCGGAAGCACGCCCTCGACGGGCTCCGCACGGTGGCTGTGGTCGGTGTCTTCTTCTTTCACACGGCAACGGAACTCGTTCCCGGCGGCTTCATCGGCGTCGACGTCTTCTTCACGCTCAGCGGCTTTGTGATCACCCTGCTGATCTTGAAGGAGCGGCTCGCCACCGGACGGCTGCGGCTGGGTGTTTTCTATGCCAAGCGGCTGGCCCGGCTCTGGCCTGCACTCCTGGCGTTGTGTGGGGTGATCGTCGCCGTCGGTTTAGTCTTTCCGGGCTCCGCGTGGGGTGGCCAAACCGGGTTTGTCCTGCCGGCGGCCGCGTACGTGATGAACCTGGCCCATGTCGGCGTGTTCGGCGGTTCCATCACCGGGGAGACCCTCGGCCCCACGTGGACACTCGCCGTGGAGGAGCAGTTCTATCTGGTGTGGCCGCTGCTCCTGCTGGTGATGTTGCGGTTCTGGAGGGTCCCCACCGTCGCCTGGGCGACTGCCGGCCTGGCTGCCGCCTTCTTGCTGGAACGGTCCCTGCTGGTTTTGGTCGGTGCGCCGTTGGGGCGCCTGTACAACGGGCCCGACACCAGGGCCGATGAGTTGCTGATCGGATGCGCGTTGGCCCTGCTGTTCACCAGTATCCGCCCGGGTTCCACGCTCCACGTTTACCTTCAGTCTGCTGCACGGCGGGGCGCGCCGCTGGCTGCCCTCACCCTGGTGGCAGCGCTGTTCCTGCTGAAGGAACCGGACACGCCCGGCCGCTGGTTCAACGCGTTCTGGACTGCCGGCCCCACGGTGCTTTCCCTGTTGGCTGCGGTGCTGATCGGCTCGCTTGTCCTGCAGCCCGCCGGCTTCATCGCACGGGTCCTCAGCCACCCCTGGCTTGCCGGGCCCGGCCGCGACCTTTCCTATGGGATGTATCTCTGGCACATCCCTGTGTATCTCCTGCTGATGCCTTTGATCCCGGAACTGCCGCTACGCATCGCGCTGGCTGCGGCGCTGACCGTGCTTTTGGCCTGGGCGTCGTTCCGTCTGGTGGAGCAGCCCCTCCGCCGATGGGCAAACAAAAGGCTTGAGCCCGACGTCGATCGTCCAGCCCGTGAGCACCTGCCGGAGCGTGAACTGGTGTCTGTTGGCCGCGGCGCGTAGGTTTCGACGGACCCAACGACGGGGGTAGCCGCCGTCCTGGACGGCGAAGGAGGCTTTCGTGCTGACGGGGGATCCCGGCGTCGTAATGGCCGTATCCAGTCACGGCGAGGTTGGTAGTACTGCATACACCCGGCCACCTTCGGGTGTGCTCTCGGCGGAGAGCGTGCCGCCGAGCTCGGCCGCCCGCTCGCCCATGGAGGTGATGCCGACGCCGGCCTGCCACGACGTACCGGTGCTCCCGTCGTCGGTGATCTCGATCTCGAGGGCCTCGTCACTGAGGGTGAGGCTGACCGTCGCGTTAGTCGACGTCGAGTGCCTGGCCACGTTGGTCAGCGCCTCGATGACGATGCGGTAGGCCGCCACCTCGACGGCCGCGGGCAGCGCCTGCAGCCTGTCTGCGTGCAGATCGACCCGCAATGGTGTCCCGTCAGGAGCCCGCAGGGCCAGGGCCTGCTGCCGCAGGGCGGTGACGAGACCGAGCTCGTCGAGCGCAGGTGGTCGCATCGCGTAGACCAGCCCCCGGATGTCCTCGATCGCTGTCACCGTCTCCTGGCGCAGGGTCCTCAGCAGGTTCTCTGCCGCGGAGGAGTCGTTGGGCAGGGTATTTCGTAAGGCGTCCAAAGTGAACGCGATCCCAGACAGCCGGGCGCCGAGGCCGTCGTGGAGGTCGCGGCGCAGCCGACGGCGTTCCTCTTCGATTGCGGTAATGGCCTGCCCGCGTGACTCCCGCAGCTCGTCGGCCAGTACCCGGGCCCGCAGGGTTTGGGCCAGCAGCGGCGCGACCAGGCTGAGCACGTTGCTGTCACCCGCGGACAGAGTCAGATCACCGGGCCGCAGCCCCACCGCGAGCTCCCCTGACCGGTCCGGCCCCAAGGAAAGCGGGAGGGTCCTGGTGTGGGTGACCTCCGCCCCGGACTGGGCCACGGTCTTCCCGTCCAGGCGGAGCGCACAGTATGGGAGGACCAGTGCCTCGCGAATCGCCCGCAGTGCGAGCACCGGGTCGTCACCGATGTGGCCGACCACCCGGGTGGCCGCCCCCAGCGGGTCCGGGCGTGCGCCGAAGAGGAGCTCGTCAACAACGGCCCGCAGAACCACCTGCAGCGGATGGAAGGTTGTCGCCGCGAGGGCGCCGATGATCGCCAGCGTGCCCGGAGGCGGGACACGGCCGCCCAGGATCTCGACCAGCGACTCGACCGTCATGAAGAGGGCCACGTAACCGACCACCGCGGTCACGAAAACCACGAGCCGCACCATCAGGCCCCTAACATCGACCACCTCGGGCCGGCGGACCCCGACGTACAGGGCGGGTGCGATGGTGCCCAGGGCGAGGTAGGCAATCACCTCTCCGACCGTGCCGAGCTGCATGAACGGGGTAATGAACATGGTTATCAGCACCAGTGAACCCGCGAGCGCCATCCACTTGAGGGCCCACCGGTCGCGGTCCGTGGCACGTTCGATCTTCCACCACGTGTGCGCGATCAGGGAACAGCCGATCACCAGGACCATCGCGGTGGCAACCGCGTCGCTCGCCGCCCAGACCACCGCCAGGACGCCCGAGCCTCCGATCACCACCAGCGAGACGAAGTCCACCGGGTGCCGCCAGGTGAGCGCCGGGTAAGCGGTCAGTGCGAGCGGCGCCAGCAACGCGCCGCCGATGATGAATGCCAGGCGCGGCGGGTAGCCGCCTCCGGTCGCTTCCAGAACGGTCCCCGAGGTGATGGCCAGTCCTGCGAACACCATGAGTACGGCGCTCGGCCGGACCCGCCGCACGCCCAGCAACGCCAACCCGCTGATGACCGCGCTCGCGCCAAGGACGGCCAGCGCGAGCAGTGAGGGATAGGCGGTCACGTGCCGAGCCCGCCTTCACGGGCGCGGATGATCGCCGCGGCCCGGTCGAACACCTCGAGCTTGGCGAAGATGCTGGTCAGGTGGTTGCTGACCGTCTTGGGGGAGAGGAACAGCGCCTCGGCGATTGCCGACGTACGCCGTCCGGACGCGAGCAGGTCGAGGATCTCGCGCTCGCGCTCGGTGAGTTCCGGGAAGGGGGCGGGCCTTGGTGTGGGTGGTGCAGTGAAGTAGCCCAGTATGCGTGCCGCCACGCCAGGCCCGAAGATCGCCTGCCCGGTGACCACCGCACGGATGGCGGCGACGATCTCCTCCTGCCCGGCTCCCTTCAGCAGGTAGCCACGGGCTCCGGCCTGCATCGCGGTGAAGACTGTCGCGTCGTCGTCGTACATGGTCAGCATGAGCACGGCCGTCTCCGGCACCGAGGCGCGGATCCGGCGGGTGGCCTCCACGCCATCGAGACCGGGCATCCGGACGTCCATGAGCACGACGTCGGGCCGGAGGAGCTGGGCCTCCCGCACGGCGGTCTCGCCGTCGCCTGCCTCGCCGGCCACCTCGAGTCCTTCCAGGGTCTCGATCAGCGCCCGGAGCCCGCCGCGGACGACAGGATGGTCGTCCGCGATCAGCACCCTGAGGTTCATGAACCCATTATGGGCGCGTCCGCTCCGGTTGACCCGGGAACTTCCTCCCTTTCGCCGGGAATCCGCGGGAAAATGAACGGGCAGGCCGTCTCTCGTGGAGGGAAGCGGCGCGGGCCGACAGTGGAGTGGTCCACTTCATCCGACCCATCCGAGGAGCAACCATGAATACCACATCGAAACGACAGAAGGTCGGCCTCCTTCTGGCTGGCAGCTACAGCGCGTTTAACATCCTCAGCGTGCTGTTCCCCACTCCGGACGGCCAGGTTGGCCCGCCGAGCGGCATCCTCATTATCGACAGCGTGCTCGGCGTCGTCGGCCTGGTCGCCGTGATCGTTACCTGGCGTACCGGCAACCGCGCCGCGCTCCGTGTCGCGGCTGGCGCGATCATCCTCATCACCCTCACCGCACTGCCGGCGTTCTTCGTCGACGTGCCAACAGCAATCAAGCTGCTGGTTGGCGTATTCGTGCTGCTTACGATCGCGGCCGTCGTACTCATGTTCTCGCCGGGGCGTCGCTCGACGCCGGTCCTGGACTGAGCCTTCGGGGCTAGCCCTATTTCGTTCTCCTAGGCGTTCGGGGCAGGACCGGTTGACGGAGGCCTTTGGAAGCCATCGTCGACCGGCCTGCTTCCGCTGGACTACTAGGCCATCACTCGCATCCCACTCCATCGCCATCCCTGTCGAGACCATAGATGTCAGATCCGACGACGGTAACGGGTCCCCGTACATACGCAGGACCATTGCCGCTGCCTCCGGCACAATCTACGTCCGATGCAATAGGCACGCATGGCCCCGCATAGTTTGGATCGCATCCGGACGGAGCTGCGGGGACGGCGGGCTGTGCGGGCGGCGCCTGCTGCTGACGTGCTGCTTCCTCTGCTGGGCGGGAGAGGGAATCCGAACCGCTTCGCTCGATTGCATCGGTTGGGGCGGCCTTGAGGCGAGGTAGCGGCGTCTGCGATGAGTTGCCCCTCTTGGGCAACCGTCAGCCCGATGGCGCGGCCTATAGTGTCTCCGGAATCGGGCGCCCGGGAAAGAGCGTCGCATACTGTTTCCGGAACATCCTGCGCCCCACGAGGCGGTAGCCAAGGCGCACCGGGGCGGGGATGTCCTTGATCATTTCCTTCTGGTCTTGGCGTGGATTCGTGGCCAGCACCATCCCGAGGTAGCCAACCAGGAACTTCTTGTCGAGCTGATCGATCCCGTGCGTAGCGCCCTCCTGCAATTCCTTCTCGGTCAGCACCCTGTCCACGACGGGCATCACCTCGGTGACTTCGCGGCGCAGGTGAACGTTGAGGACCGTCTTCATGTCCTCGTAGCGCTCCGCGAGGTCCCGGCCAATCAACGGGTCTGCCGTCTCCATCCAGCGAAGCCGGACCGGCTCGATGCCCTCGAGCCGCTGCGTCACCTGCCGGTGCTGCTCAAGCATCTGCGCCACGTGCAACGCGCACGCCGGTGCCCTTTCCGCGAGCTGCGGGTACATGAGCTGGTCCTCGCCATCGTGGTGAAGATGGAGCACCTTGTCGAAGTTCCCCAGCACTTCGCCCACGTAAGCGGCGCGGGCGGTGTCGCCGGCTGCGGCGGAGCGCACCAGTCCCGGTGCCTCCTCGTACGCCCACAGGAAAAAGCGGTGGATGCGTCGCATGCCGGCCGTTCCCCTACACAGGACGGGTCCCGGCGGCAACGGCGCTGCGGTCTCGCCGGGCTGCATGGTGAAGAAATCAGTCATTTGAAGGCCCCTAACGGTCGATGTGCGAGACAAGGACCTCTCCCCGCCAGAATCGTATCGCTGGCCCTCATGCCGCACAATGGTCGCTGCGCCAGCCACGGCTGACTGAACAGCGGCGGGGCGGTCAGTTTAGGAGCTGGCCCCCGTTACCTTTTTCGTAGCCCCGGTCCTGTTGCAGGATAAGGGGTGTTGGCCGGTCGGTCCCGGCATGGTTTCTGCCCCCAGTCATGAATGATCCGGGGGGTGTTGTCACCGGGACCGGCTTGG
>NZ_JALLAN010000016.1 GCF_023062595.1 Arthrobacter rhizosphaerae | reverse complement strand
TTTGAAACCAGCTGTAAAAACCAAACCCAATCCACGGGGTGGACAGGCCTGGCCAAAACAACCAATCAATAAAACAATTGGTATCAACAAACTTGGCACACTATTGAGTTCTCAAACAACAGACACACCCGGCACCACCACAACATTTCACAGCCGTAGATCGCTCCGGAGCAACTTTTCAAACTTACCCGGTTTCCAGCTCCTGTGCAAATCCATCTTTCAGGACCGCACCGGTTGAAAACACGTCCCCGGACCCGATTGGCAGCACTCGAAAGCTCTACCAGAATCTGGTCTTGAATTGGGGTTTGGCCGCTCTCCGGTCACCAGCTCTTCGCTGGCCCCCTCTCGGCGACTTAGAAAACAATACACCCACAACGGCGCCACCGCAAACCCACCCGTGGCCCCCTTCGAAACCCCGCCATTCCGGGGTAAAAGGGTCCACAAGGGGCCTCACTGAGCCACGCGCCGTCGTACTTCAGTTATGTGTGGTGCGTCACCCGGGCCCCATCCCAAACTGAGTAGCAGTAGGCGCCGTTCTGAGCCCTCAAAACAACAACAACTGCTACTCAGTTGGGCAGCAGAGGTGGCGTTAACGAAAAGAAGGGCCGGCAACCATATGGTTGCCGGCCCTTCTCAAGCAGCTGGAATCAGCAGTGCTGGATTACCAGGAGGACTTGGTGATGCCCGGGAGCTCACCGCGGTGAGCCATGTCGCGGAAGCGAACACGGGAGATACCGAACTTCTGGAAGGTACCGCGGGGACGGCCGTCGATGATGTCGCGGTTACGCAGACGGATCGGGGACGCGTTGCGGGGCAGTTTCTGCAGGCCGAGGCGTGCTTCTTCGCGTGCTTCGTCAGTAGCGTTGGGGTCAACCAGCGTCTTCTTCAGTGCGAGGCGCTTTTCGGCATAACGCTCAACGATGACCTTGCGCTGCTCGTTACGAGCAATCTTGGATTTCTTAGCCATATGTTTAGCGCTCCTCTCGGAATTCGACGTGCTGGCGGATTTTGGGGTCGTACTTCTTCAGGACCATGCGGTCCGGGTCGTTACGACGGTTCTTGCGCGTGACGTAGGTGTAACCCGTGCCAGCGGTCGACTTGAGCTTGATGATGGGACGTACGTCCTTATCCTTTGCCATTAGAGCTTTACTCCTCGTGCCAGGATGGCGGCGACGACTACGTCGATGCCGCGAACGTCGATGGTCTTGATGCCACGTGCAGAGACCTGCAGGGTGACATTACGGCGCAGGGACGGAACCCAGTAGCGCTTCTTCTGAATGTTCGGATCGAACCGACGCTTGTTGCGACGGTGCGAGTGCGAAATGCTGTGCCCAAAGCCCGGCTCGGCTCCGGTCACTTGGCAGTGTGCTGCCATGACTTCTCCTCAAGAATTGAAAGTAATGATCCGCATATCTGCTGCAGGACCATGCGTGTAAGTGCGACCCAAAGTGATCAGGGTGAACGGTTAGTCACGCAACTTGAGCCCCTAACTACCGGCTACCCTGGAGAAAATTACCGGGCCACCGGAGCAATTGCGCACGCTCCGCGCACTTAGCGCCTACCAAGTCTACGAGTTAAGGCAACTAAAGACCAATCCGCCCTCTCAGGGTGTATAAGCACTCTGCCTACGGCTAGAGGCGCGTCAGCTCCGGATACCGCGGATTGAGGCCGTCACCGGATGATTTTCCTGTTACCCGGCGCATGACCCAAGGGCCGGCAAACTCGCGGACCCATCGCGCATTTGCACGCAGCGCCTCGGCACGGCTCATTTCCTGAACCGGGGTCATGGGAGGGACCTCAATGGAGTGATCATGTTCCAGGACAGTCAGCACCCGTTTCGCCATGTTCGCGTGCCCGGCGGCCGACATATGCATCCGGTCCTGCGCCCACATGCCCCAGTCGTAGTATTCGCTGAAGCGCCAGTAATCGACCAGCAGTGCGCCATGATCACCGGCGATACCCCGCACGAGCTCGTTATAGATAGCCGTTCGTCCGCGGGTGGTGCTGAAGATCTTGGAGCCACGGGAGTCAAACCCGGTGAACATCACCACAGTGGCACCCGTGGCACTCAACTTACGGATACCGGCGTCGTACTCCTCAAGGAGTCCATCGATATCAACCTTCGGGCGCAGGATGTCGTTGGCTCCGGCGTAGATGGTCACCAGCGTGGGTTTAAGTTCGACGGCGGCATCCACCTGTTCGGCGAGGATCCGGCGCAGCTTCCTGCCGCGGATCGCGAGGTTGGCGTAGCCAAACGAAGGGTCCGCGGCGCCGAGTTGTTCCGCTACGCGGTCTGCCCAACCCCTGACCCCGTTTGGGCGGCCGGGATCGTCATCGCCCACGCCTTCCGTGAAGGAATCCCCCAAAGCCACGTACCGGGAAGAAAAATCCATAGCGACAGTCTGCCATCAGTTGCTGGGAGCAACAAAAGGGGCCGCAACGCCGGATTCGTTCAGCCTTCCCGCAAAATCCAATGATCATCGTCCAGGCGGGACACAATCTTTTCACCGATCCGGGCGAGCTCCGCAACATCTTCGTCGCTGAGCGCGTCCAGGAACAGGGCGCGGACCGATTCCACATGCCCGGGCGCCAGGCCCACGATGGTGTCCATCCCGGCGTCGGTGAGGTGAGCGGTGGTGACTCTGGCGTCCCCGGGGTGCGGGCGGCGCTCCACCCAGCCCCTGCTTTGCAGCTTGGTAACAACGTGCGAAAGCCTGGACAGGGATGCACTGGTCCGTGCAGCGAGCTCACTCATGGGGAGGAATCGGGACTCGGTCTCAGAGAGCATCGCCAGGACGTGGTAATCGAACAAGGACAATTTGCCCGCGCTGTGAAGTTGCGAGTCCAGAGCAGCCGGGAGCAGGGTGTTGATGCTCATGAGGGCAAGCCACGCGCGGCGTTCGTCTGCATTCAGCCATCGTGGTTCGCTCATACGTACATCTTAAGAGGAAAAATGCTTGACGGTTCAAGTCCCCTCGGCGCTGCGTCGGTAGGCTGTTCGCATGTACGTTATTTCCCTGAGCTACAAGGTGCCCATGGACATCGTGGATTACCACCTGGCGGACCATGTTTCCTGGTTGCAGGACGCCTTCGATGAGGGTGTGTTCATCGCCGCAGGTCGGAAGATTCCGCGCACCGGCGGGCTGCTCCTGTCTACTGCCGACCGGGACAGCCTGGATGCGTCCCTGGCCAAGGATCCCTTCTACGTCAACGGCGTAGCTGAGTTTGAGGTGATGGAGTTCCACGCCAACAGGGTGGCACCCGGATTCGATAATCTGCTGGACAACTGACAGGACTACTCCCTGTCGCGCCACGCCCGGCCTTACGGCTCCTTACTGAGCCGTCTCGTCAGCCTGTTCAGCGAGCCGTTTCAGCCCGCCCTTAGCGGGGACCTTGACGGGTACAGGCCAACGCGGTCCCAGCTGATCTCCCAGGGTCACTCCCCTGAGTTTGCGGCCCAGGAGGGGAATCACCCAGTCGTGGACCCAGCGCCGTTGCAGCCGCTCCCACTCTTTTAGGGTCAGTTTCACCGGAGGATCCCAGTCTTTGGGACTGATCTTGTGGGGAACGCCCAGATGATCCAGCACCCGGGCGGCCAGGTATTTGTGCCCTGCTTTGGACATGTGGAGCCTGTCGGAGGACCACATGCGCCGGTCGTGGAAGGCGTCGAAACACCAGTAGTCCACCAGGATGGCCCCGTATTTGTCAGCCAGTTCCCTGACGCGCTGGTTGTAGACCCTGTTGCGTTTCTTCAGCGGTTCGAGAACGGCCGAGACTTTGACGTCGAACCCGGTGAAAAGCAGCAGGGTGGCACCCGTGCCCGCGAGCCTGGCCACCAGAAACTCGTAGTCCTCCATCAGGGCGTCGATGTCTGTTCCGAAATCCAGGATGTCGTTTCCGCCGGCATAGAGCGTGACCAGCGTGGGCCTGAGGGTCAGCGCAGGCTCCAATTGCTCGTCAATGACATGCCGCAGGCGCTTGCTCCTTACGGCCAGGTTTGCGTACTCCCACCCCGGCTCCGCCTTCGCCAGCTTTTCCGCCACCCGGTCTGCCCAGCCCCTCACGCCGTTAGGCAGGTTCCGGTTCCAGTCCCCGACGCCTTCCGTGAAGGAATCGCCCAAGGCGACAAAACGCCGTCGTCCGTCCTTGCCCGGAAGAGCATGCTCTGGGGATGGGTCGACAGCCACCCCAGAAACCTAGTTTGCCCATGCAACGAACAGTCGGCGGGGAAGCGGCCGGCAGGCAACGATGGCGTTAACCCCGGACGACATCTGCGCGCAGACGGCAGAGCGCAGAAGGTCCGGAATCGTTCAGGCTATGGAATCAATTAGGCCCTGAAAACGTTAATTTCCTTGGGTGCGGTGTGCGCACTAGATAGGAATGGAATGAGCAAGAAAATCGAATCAGTTGAGGACGACGCCGGCAAGGTCACCAGGTACCGCCGGCACCCTAACGGCGGTGGGCTGATCGGGCCTGGCGCCGAAGTGGAAGAGAGTTCCTTCATCGGTTCAACTACATATATCGAAGCAGGGGCATGCGTCGGTTCGGGTTGCCGGATCGGTGATGGCAGCTGGATCGACCGCCGGGCGAAGATTGGCGACCTGGCCCTCATTGGAGACGGCGTCTACGTGGGCGAGGGAACGATTGTGGGCAACAGGGTCCGCATCGGCAGCCACTCACGGATCGGCGCCGGAGCCCAGCTGGGCCACGGGACAACGCTTGACGGGGACAGCAGGATTCCCGACGGCGGTCTTGTCGCCGTTGCCGCCAAGCCCCACAAAGCCCGCCGGTCGCGGGCGCGTCATCATCAATCGAGGATGGCAGCCTGATCGAACTGCCTCCACAAGTGGTGGGCCGGGATCCCGGCCCACGGAGGCTCGGCGGAAACACTACTGTGCGACTCGTGTCCGAGGCGCACAGCACGGTTAGAGTTCCGCTTTTCCCTGCCGCCAGTACCCCATAAACGCGACCTGCTTCCGGTCGATGCCGACGTCGCGCACCAGGTAGCGGCGCAAATCCTTGATCACGCCGGCCTCCCCGGCGATCCATGCATAGAACGGCATGGCACCTGCGGGCATTCCCGGGTTCTTTGTTGCCCCGATCGCGG
This sequence comes from Arthrobacter rhizosphaerae, assembly GCF_023062595.1. Classification (GTDB taxonomy): domain Bacteria; phylum Actinomycetota; class Actinomycetes; order Actinomycetales; family Micrococcaceae; genus Arthrobacter; species Arthrobacter rhizosphaerae. The sequence goes on along the minus strand of NZ_JALLAN010000016.1, from coordinate 122,126 downwards.
CTGTGTCCATCCGCGTTGGAGTTTCCCACAGGATGTTCTGGTCCACGTCGACGTCCTCGGGTTCGGGCCCTGCAGCACCATCCGGCGTCCTGATGCCCACCCAGCCCGGCACGGGGACGGCAGACTTAACCGCTTCCGTGAGGAGTTGCCCGTGCGGGCGGGAGCGACCGATGGAGGCGCCCCTCGCCAGCCAGGTGATTTCGACGTCGGCAGCCGTCTTGATGTCCAGGAAGTCGCCCGCTTCGGGGACCTCAAGGAAGGCATGGCCGGTCATGTCAGCTGGCAGGCTTTCCAGGATGGCGCTGATTGCAGGCACTGCCGTCTCGTCCCCGGCCAGCAGGATCCGCTGGGCCAGACCCGGCCGCCATTCGATTCCCGAGTAGATTTCTGCAGTGACGCAATGGGCTGCGCGGTTGTTGGGCCCGATGATGGTGATGGCGTCGCCGGGTTTGGCGTTCAGCGCCCAGTTGGCCGCCGGGCCGCCGTCGCCCTTTGAGTCGAAGTGCATCACGAAATCGACGTCGATCTCCGGGTAGACCCCGTCAAGGCGTTCGTACCTGACCGTGTAGGTACGCATTGATCCGCGGATGGCCGGGTCCATTGCCAGCCACTCCTGGTACCAACCGGCCTGTTCCATCTCGAAAACGGGCAGGGGCAGGTAGGTGCCGTCTGCTGCCAGCGACGGAATCATGAGCTTGATGCGCAGATCGAGGGTTCCTCCGTGCACACCGAAGTCCCGCAGCGAGTACCCGCCGAAGGTGACCCGCCGGAAGTTAGGGCTCAGCTCCTGGACCGCGCTGACGGTGACGTCGAACGCCAAGGTCATGGGTTCAGTGGCGAACTGGTTCTTGACGGTGCCTGCCGGGACGTTACTTGCTGTGCTCATGAGACCAACTCCAGGTTTTTGCTTGGCACTTTTGGGGCGGTGGTGTCCTCCGCGTGATGTCGCCCGATCGGGATGATCAGAGGAGTCCCTGAAATGGGATCGGGGACCACGCGGGATTCGAGTCCGAAGACCTCCCGGACCAGCTGTTCCGTGACTACTTGAAGCGCAGGACCCTCTGCCACGATGCTTCCCGCCTTCAGGGCAATAACGTGATCCGCATATCGGGCAGCAAGGTTGAGATCGTGCAGGACCATGGCCACCGTGGTCCCGTTTTTGCGGTTCAGATCCGTCACGAGATCCAGCACTTCAACCTGGTGCGCCAGGTCCAGGTACGTGGTGGGCTCGTCCAGGAGCAGCACGTCCGTCTCCTGGGCCAAGGCCATGGCGATCCACACGCGCTGGCGCTGGCCGCCGGAGAGTTCGTCCACGTTCCGATCGGCAAGTTCCATGGTCTCGGTGGCATCCAGCGCGGTCTGCACGGCAAGATCATCTTCAGGGCTCCAGCTGCGGAAAAAGCCCTGATGAGGGTATCGTCCACGGCCCACAAGGTCGCGGACGGTGATTCCGTCAGGTGCGGTAGGGTGCTGCGGGAGCAGGCCGAGCGTCCGGGCCACCTCCCGTGCAGGCCTGGAGTGAATGTCCTTACCGTCCAGCGTCACGGTTCCGGCCGCAGGCTTGAGCAGGCGGGATAGTCCGCGCAGCAGGGTGGATTTCCCACAGGCATTGGCGCCGACAATCATGGTCACCTTGCCTTCCGGAATCTCTGCGGACAGCTGTTCGATGACAGTGCGCTGTTCGTACCTGAGCGTCAGGTCCTTGGCGTTCAGAACTGCCATATCAGGCATCCTTTCGGTTGGAAGTGACCAGGAGCCACAGCAGGAACGGGGCACCGAGGGCGCCTGTGACCACGCCGACCGGCAATACGGTGCCATCGAGCAGCAGAGGCGCGATATTCGCAGCAAAGTAATCTGCCGCAAGAACGATGAGCACGCCTACCAACGCCGACGCCGGCAAACTCGCCTTCCGGGTGAAACGGCGGGCGATGGGACCGGCGAGGAAGGCGACGAACGCGACGGGGCCGGCAGCCGCCGTCGCCACCGCAGCGAGTGCCACGGCAGTGAGGACAACCGCCAGGCGGGTCATTCCGACCCGGATACCCAGGGCGGCGGCGGCGTCGTCACCAAGTTCAAGGATGCGCAGGGGCCCGGCCAGCACAGCGACAGCCGGCAAAAGGACAACAAGGGTCAGCGCCAGAACTCCGGCGCGGTCCCACGTGGCGGAGTTCAGCGACCCGTTGAGCCATACGAGGGTATCCGCGGCGGTGCGGATATCTGTTCTGGTCATCAGGAAACTCACCACAGCATGCAGGGCGGCTGCAATACCGACGCCGGCCAGGATCAGGCGGTTACCTGCCGCGTTGCCCCCACGTCCGCCGCCTGAGCCGAGTGAGCCGCTGCGGGAAATGGCGTAGATCAAGGCAGCGACGCCAAGAGCGCCGGCAAAAGCCGCACCCGAGATTGCTGCTCCCGTTGCTCCGAACACGACGATTGCCGTCACGGCCGCCGCGCTGGCGCCGTAGCTGATGCCGATGACATCAGGGCTGGCGAGGGGGTTGCGAAGCATGGTCTGGAACAGCCCTCCCGCGAGGCCGAAGGCAGCTCCGATCATGGTCCCGATTACCGCCCGGGGCAGTTTGTTTTCCATGACGATGAAGCTCGCGCCGGGGATCTTGGGTCCGTCGGTGAGGTGGGACACGAGGATCTTGAAGAAGTCCGGAATCGTGATGGTGTAGCTTCCCAGCAGGATACTGGCGGCAAAGAGAAGCACGACGGCGGCGGAGAGGATCGCGGTGCGGTTGACGGTGCGCCGATGTGGCAGAAAACCCCAATGTTGGCGCCCGCCACTGCCGCGAAGTGCCATCTCGGCGTCGCGTTCAGTCTTTACCGTGGTCATAGTCCTGCCCCCTTTCCGCGCCGAACCAGCCAGACGAACACCGGCGCACCCACGAGGGCTGTCATGATGCCTGCCGGAACTTCGCCCGGAAGCAGCACGACGCGGCCGATAATGTCAGCCGCCAGCAGCAGGACCGGGGCAAGGACGAGGGAGAACGGCAGTATCCATCGGTAGTCAGGACCGGTGAGGAAACGCACGGCGTGCGGAATGACCAGGCCAACGAACCCGATCGGTCCGGCCAAGGCAGTGGCGGAGCCGCACAGCAGCACAATCCCGACTGCGGTTATTGCCCGAACCAGGCTGACGTTCTGGCCCAGCCCGCGCGCCGTGTCGTCGCCAAGCGCCAGGCTGTTCAGAATCCTTCCCGTGCCCAGGACTATGACGGCCCCGATCACCAGGAAGGGAAGTCCGGGAAGCACCACTGACCATTCACGCCCGGCGATGCCGCCAACCTGCCAGAACCGGAATCGGTCAAGCGTGTCCTGGCTGGAAACAAGGATTACGTTCATCAGGGAAAAGAGGCCCGCGCTCAGGGCAGCACCCGCCAAGGCGAGCTTTACCGGCGTCGCGCCGTCCCTGCCCAGCGACGCAACCAGATAAACCACGGTGGCGGCAGTGGCCGCGCCGAAAAACGCGAACCAGATGTAGCCGGTCAGTGACGAAATTCCGAACAGGTAGATGCCGGTGACGACGGCGAGAGCAGCGCCCGCATTGACGCCCATGATGCCTGGATCCGCGAGGGGGTTGCGGGCCACACCCTGCATGGCGGCCCCTGCGAGCCCGAGCGCGGCGCCCACCACAAGGCCCAATACGGTCCGCGGGAGACGTGCATGCACAACGGCGTGGTCACCGTTGGCAGGATCAAAACCGGTCAGCGCCTGCCAAACGGTCTGCAGGGAAACGTCTCTGGCACCGATCGCCAGAGACGCAGCGCTGATAAGGATAAGAACGACGACGGCGGCCAACAGCCAGGCGGTCCTGGAACCACCGCGGACCGGCAGCTGATGCCCTTTTGCGGGTAATTTGGCGGCATTGGCTGCCTCTTCGCGCAAGGTGGGTTCGGCGGAAGCTGAACCTGGGCGCGTACTGTTGGCCGCCGTCGTCGTTGTCATGGGTGTTACTTAGCTGCGGCGTCGGCTGCCTTGCCAAGCTGCGGCAAGAATGCGTCCAGTGACCACGGCAGGCTCAGGGGCGAGGATGCCGAGATGGCCAGCGTCAGGGTGTTGTCCGGATCCGCAACCAAGGCGCCCTTCTTGATGGCCGGAATCTGGCCGAGAAGCGGGTCAGCCTTGATGGAATCAGTGGTGGCTGCGTCCGGAACCCAGGTCACGAAGATATCGGAGTCCAGTTCATTGGCCTTCTCTGCCGACCAGGCGAGGAAGAACTCCTTGGAACCCTTGGACTTGTCCTCCACAACCGGAGCGAGCTTCATGCCGAGGGAGCTGAGGAACCGCGGCCGGTTGTCGTTGGCCGTGTAGACGTTCACGCCGTCGCTCTTGGCTGGTTCCAGGTTGCCGTAGATGTAGGTCTTGCCTTCAAGCTGCGGGTACTTGGAGACCTTTTCCTTGATGGTGGCTTCCGTGTCCGAAACCAGCTTGGTCGCCTCGGCTTCTTTGCCCAGGGCCTTGCCGATGATGGTGGTGGAATCCTGCCAGGACGTGCCGTAGGCCAGCTCCGGCTGGGCCACGACGGGCGCGATCTCGCTGAGCTTCTTGTAGTCCTCTTCCGTCAAGCCGGAGTAGGCGCCCAGGATGACGTCCGGGTTGAGCTTGGCGATCTCGGTGAAGTTGATGCCGTCGGTCTCGGAGAACTGGACCGGTGCCTTGTCAGTACCGAAGCCAGCGCCGAGCTTCTCGAGGGCGGCGTCCTTCCAGGAGGTGGAAGCCTTGTCGTTTCCGCCCCAGTCGTTCTTCGGAACGCCAACCGGAACTACACCGAGGGCGATGGCGACGTCGTCGTTGACCCAGGAGATAGTGACAACACGCTTGGGCTGTTCCTTGATGGTTGTCTCACCAAAAACATTCTTGATTGTTACCGGAAACTGGGAGCTTGCGGCTTGGGCGCTGGCTCCGGCATCTGCGGAACTGACCGGTCCTGTAGAGCAGGCGGTGAGGGTCAGTGCGGCGGCGGCCAGAACGGCGGTCGCCTTGCCTGCGGTCTTCAAGACGGCACGACGGGTGGCGACTGCGGCCGGGGTGGGGAAAACGGGGGAAGCCACGGAACTCCTTAGGTGAATGATGCGAACCCAAGTAAGGCTAGCCTATCCTCCGGCCTATTAAGAAAGGCAAGCGTAACCTAATTCCAGCTTGTGAGGAAGGTCACCTAATGACCACGCCAACCCTCCCTCACATCCCGACCCCATAACGCCAACCCTCCCTCACATGCTGACCCCAAAACAGAAACCCTCCCTCACATGAAGTGAAGGAGGGTCGGGTAAGAGGCGACGAAACGTGAGGGAGCGTCCGACAAAACCCGCGAAACGTGAGGGAGGGTCCGCCAAAAACCCGCGAAACGTGAGGGAGCGTCCTGATGGGGGCGGTCAGCGGAGGACAATATCCACCGGGTTAGCCTCAGAACGCCACTTGCCCAAGGTGTCGGGTCCGGGTTTGATCACGGGTTCCGTCAGCACCCCGGAGCGGTTGGTCCGCTTGTCCCTCAGGATTTCCGTAACGGAACCAAGGTGGCGGGAAAGGTCAATGACGTTCTCCGGAGCGGCCAGCAGCAACTGGAAACCGAACTCGTGCAGCGCCTTGATCCCGGCGCCCGCAAACTCCTCCGAAGCCAGAACGAAGGCCTCATCCATCATGACCGTGCCATATGTAGTGAAGCCCTGCTCTGCGATGCCCAACTGGTAACTCAAGGCGGCGGCCATGATGAAGGCCGTGAACCGCTGACGCTCACCGCCTGACATTGAGCCTGTATCAGCATGCATAAAGACTTCTGTTTTAGTCCCGGCAGCCGCGGAAGCCCCGGACTTCCCGGGCTCAACGGATGATACTTCCCGGTGCTCCTTGCACTGGATGAACAGGTGTCCGCGGACGTCGAGGACCTCAGCACGCCACCGCCGATCCTCTGGGGTTTGCGAGCCCAGACGCTTCACGAGCGTTTCCAGGGACTTGTAGCGGGCGGTGAGCTCGGAGTCGTCGGACCCTTCTGTGCCGGCAGCCTGTGCTTTCGCCGGCCGCGAATGCCGGGTTTTCAGAGCGCTGTGGATGGCGTCCTTGAACTGCTTCGCTGTGGGCGGCAGGGTCTGCTTGATGTCCAGCTGCAGGAAGCTTCCCTCATGGAAGTTGACCTCGGAGAGGATTCCGTTGAGGGGAAGGATCCGGCTGGTGACGGAGCGCCGTTCCTCATCGAGCAGGTGCAGCAGAGTACTGAAGGACTCGTGCGTGCGCTGGTTGAAGAACGCCCGGAACTCGGCTTCCTGGGCGGGCAACCCGTCACTGACAATGGCGTGGTAGCGGGACTCGAACTCGCCAGCCGCTCCAATGGAGGTGCCGTAATCCGCTGAAATCGCCGTGCCCCACTCGCGGACGAACCCCTCAAAGATCCGGGTCAGGCGTTCGGCCGTTGCCTGCGCCTTGGACTCAGCCGCGTGCAACTCGCCCAGCAGGCGGGTCCGCACTTGGTTGGCGAGGTTGTCCAGTTCGTGCATCTCCAGCACATCTCCGAAGCCAGTGAAGTACGGTTCCAGCGCCGAGACCGTGGAGTTCGACGGCGGCCCCTGGTTCAGGCGGGTCCGCGCGGCTTCCAGCAGCGAATCAGCCGCTGTGAGCTGCTGGTCCAGTGCCTTGTACTCGCTCTGGAGGACAGCCGCGGATTCGGTGCTGCTCTGGTGTTTTTGACGGGCCGTCTCGATATTGGCCCGCAGGGGTTCGAGGTCTTTCTGCGCTGCCAGGGCGTCCTTGAGCCGTTGTTCGATCCGGGTGAGTTCGTCGGCGGCGACAGCCGCAGAGACCTGCTCCCAGGGCCGGTGATCCTCGGCCACCCGGCGCAGAGCCTCAAGTTGGCGGGTCATCCCCTGGTGCGACTCCTCGCGGCTTTGCGCCAGTTCGGCTGCCTTCGCCAGTTCCTGCTGCAGGTCGGCCACCTGGGCGGCCACGAGTTCGAGCTTTGAGGCGTTGTCGAAACCCAGGACGTAGTCCTGCCTGCCGGTAAAGCGGTCGTCCTTTTCAATCGTGTGGCGGTTGCGCTTCACCACTCCGCCCAGGCTCAGGCCCTTCTCCAGGGAGGCAAGCTCGTCCGGGCTTTCGACGCAGGGGTAAGCGAAGTCCAAGGCGATGCGCTCACGGATCCATTCCGCCGCTTGGGACAAGGCAGACAGTGACGAGGAGGAGGCAGAAGCGACAGCCCCGGTGGTGAGGATCTCCAGCTTTGTCAGGAGGTCGCCGTCGGCTACGTTCTCAACTGCCAATGCGCCGCCGGCCACAGGCTTGGACACATCTACTGCGCGAAGGGCGCCTCGGACGGTGTGATCGTTGAGGTATCGCGTTACGGCGGGGAAATGCTCGCCCGGGACGAGCAGCGTCGTAGCAAGGTTCCGAAGCGCGCGCTCGGCGGCGGGCCTCCACTGTTCCTGGCCGTCCGCGAGGTCAATCAGCTCCCCGCCGAAGGGCATCTGATCCTCGGGCACGCCCGTTGCCGCTGCGATGGCCGCCCGGTTTTCAATGCTCGACGGCGGCAGCAGCGACTTGCGCGTCTTCAGCGAAAGGAGCTCCTGTTGTGCAGCCGCCAATTCCCGTTTCTTGGTGGCGTGACCGTCGAAAGCTTCGAAGCGCAATTCTTTGAGCGACTCCGAATTCTGGTGAAGGTCCTCTGAACGCGCCGCAGCATGGGCGTGTGCCTGCTGCCATCCGGCGCCTGTCCACTCGAGGTCCAGGCCGGCGTCGGCAAGCGCTTTGCGGGCCGCTTCCTCTACCTGCTCCCGCAATTTCAGCCCCACGCGGGCGTTCTCGAGCGACTGCTCGATAGCGGAGATGGCGTTGCCGCCCTGATTGTTGTATTCGGCCTCGAGGTGGCGCAGTTCCTTGGCCAGGCCATCCCTGATACCACGCTCAGCGCCGAGTTCCTTGGCTTTCGCGTGGGCCAGATCCTTGATACGCGCGAGTGTTTGCTCGTGTACGGTGACGGCCAGCTGCTGCTTGTAGGCGTCAAACTCCTCACCCGCCAGTTCCCTCAGCCGGTTGGCCTCCAGCAGGGACTCGGCATATTCCTTGTTCAGGGCAGGTACAGGAGCCAATTGGTCCCGCTGTTGGCGCACGTCTTCCAGGCGCTGCCGGATGGACATGAGGTTGCTGAATTCCTCGACGACGTCGTCAGCGGCGGCGAGCGTTGCCGGCGCATCCAGCACCTGGTCCCGGAAGAAATTGTTGACGCTTCCGCCCAACCCCTTGCCCGCCTGGATCACGCGCAGGAGGGGAAGTGCCTGATCCGAGTTGATTCCCAGCAGCCGGCGGAACCGCTCCGCGAAGGCCTTGTGCACATCGAATACCTGCGCGTCGGGGAAGAGCGCATCGAGGGACGCCTTGGTAAAGCGCTTCTCCGCGACGCCGTCAATGGCATCCATGTCGAGGGGTTTGCTGTCGATCAGGTAAAACCGGCCAACGCTGGACTCGGTTCCGTTTTTTGGCAGATCAAAGAGGGCCGAGATGGTTACCCGGCTGCCTGCGGCGTTATCGAACGTCAAAGCGACAGCGGACCACATGGCACCCGGGCGCTGGAAGGCACTGGCGGAGCCCTCCCCCACGGCCTTGTCGCCAACTTTCCCACGCATGTACGTGAAGGTGGTCCGCTTGTCTTCCACAGCTCCGCCGACGCGTTGGGCCGCAGCCTCATTGGAACGGGGACGGGCGTCGAAGACCCTGGACATTGCATCGAACAACGTGGACTTGCCCACTCCCGAGTTCCCGGTGAGCAGGGTGCCGTTGCGGTCCACATGGATGGAGTGGGCCCCGTGGAATGTACCCCAGTTGACCACCTGCACGAGGGCCAGGCGCATCTGGCCCGGATTCGTCAGCTCGCCCATCGGGAGCATGGTTGCGATGCTCACTTGGCTTCCTCCGCTTCGTCCGTGTGGTCGCCTATCGCATCGCCAGCGGAAGTATCGTCGAGCTCTAGGAACGGTTCGGTTCCTGCGGGGTCTGCCGCTACCGCTACCAGGGCCTCTATCTGGGCCGGGATGTCGCCTATGTTTTCGAAGGGCAGGGCCAGCGGCAGGGCGTTGGAGATGGTGTAGACATCGTCCAGGCCGGTGGGGAGGAGGAGCTGGCGGGCCAGGAGTTTGCTGACAGCCCTGTTGACGACGTCGGAGTCCCGCAGAGCGTCCTGCTGGCCGGATGGCTGGTAATGCGCCACCAGCTCGGCAATTTCCTCCCGTGTGATGGTGGGGTCCGTCTGGGCCGTGATGTGGCGGTCGAGCAGGAGGCGCAGGCGTAGCAACACAATGGTTTCCACCCGGCTAAGGGCACGCTGCTGGCGGAGGATGCTGGACCGCGAACTGCCTCCGATGGCCTCCGGGTCAACGGGACGGACCACGGCGATTTTTCGCTCATGGTCAAGCTGCAGGGTCAGGAACAGCTCGGACAGCCGGCTGCGCAGGATGAGCTGGTTATCCAGGAGGGTGGTCCAGAGCTTCTCGTCGCGTCCGCCGTCGATATACGGGCCTTTCAACAACTTGACCAGTGCCTGCCGGAGCTTCATGGGGAGGACGCCTGTATCACCCGGAAACAGCGCGGCACCGTCGATGAAGGTGTCCCGGGGAGTCAGCGTGAAGGCATCGGCATGGACGTGCTGTGGTTCGCCCGTTGTCTCCGGCCCGCTCTCCGCCCCGGAAGATGTGTCTGGGGAAGAGGTGTCCGCCGATGAGGTCTCTGGTGAGGATGTGCTTTCGGAAAGTTCGGTCATCTTCAGTCCTTCTTGAGCGTGACCGCGGGCAGGTACGCCGTTCGCGTGGTTCCGTCTATCTGGTCAAATTCGATGGTGACCCAGGCTTCGCGGTCGAATGCTGCGCCGTCCTGGAGCGCATGGGAGAGCAAGGCCCGGATGGAGTTGATGTGACGTTCCTCGGCCGGCAGCTGGTTCCAGGCTTCGGAGAGCGTGTAAGCGCCGGCCAGGGCGGCCCGAATGGCCTCCGGTTTGGCCTTGCCTGTACGCGGTGAGCGCACCCTGTCAATGTCGCTGAACGCGATGGGGTCTGCGAGCTTGGCCGGAACCGCGAATTCGTCCGGGTCGAACAGTTTGACCATGGCCAGGGATTCGAAGCCTGCGTTGAACAATGCAGGGCCCGGGATCAGTCCGGGACGGTCACGCTCATAGGGAAGGGAGCGGATGGCCTGTTCAGCCTCCCGCAGCACCTTCCGAAGCCGCACCGACTGGCGGTAATCGTCGCTTTGCACATAGGTGTTCAGGCTCTCACTGAGCTTGCCGTAGATGCGCTGGATCTGGCTGTGCTGCGTCCGGAGTTCGGCTACCAGGTTTTTCAGGGTCTCCCTGTCCTCGTGGCTGAGGTCGTCTGCGAACTGGCGGCTGAGCACTTCACCGATTGCGGAGCGGAACCGCAACTGCTGCTGCGGGTCCTCCAGGAAGGCTGCGAAGGAACGGAAGGTGCGGCCTTCCGGGCTTTGCCGAAGCCGCTTGTCCGCTTCCAGCACCTGGGCCATGGTGGCGCCCTTGCTCAGAGATTCCTCGATGATCTGGTTCCGGAGCTCACCCACCAGCTCTTCGATCCGGTCTCGCATCTTCTTGTAGTCGGCGGGCAGGGAGGCTGCGAGATCCAGGATGTTTCCGGCGGCCTCGACTGCGTCGTCGTCATCCAGCAGGCCGTCGAATTCTCCGGAACTGATGTCCTGGATGAGCTGTTGCCTTTCCTGGATCTCGTCTTCAAGGGATTCCAGCCGGGCGCTTTGGTCGGGGTTGGTCTCGTTGGCCAGTTTTTCGACGTCGCCCAAGAGGGTACCCAGCCGTGAGCCGTTCAAAGTGGAACGCTCACTGGACAGGCTGTCGAGGAAGGCGAGGACACGTGCCGCCGACTCGGTGACTTCGTAGACGATCTGCCCCGACTGGTTCCTGCGTGTCAGGAAATTTTTCCGCGTCCATTCATCGGCATACTTCTTTCCGGAAAGTGCCCCGGCGGCGGGGGCACCCGGCGGCTCACCCCCACCGGGATTCTGGCGACGAAGCTGCTCAAGGAAGGCGTCGACGTCGGCGTGGAACTCTTCCAGCGGAAGCTGCGGGCGGGTGCGGGTGAAGGAGGCTTGGAGCACAGCGATCACCCACGGCGCAGAACGCGTCAATGCCCAGGCCGGCCCCTTGGTGAGGAGTTCCAAGTCTGCCAGCCGGGTACTGATCGCTTCAGCCGAGGACAGAGCGGAACGGGGCACGCGTTTCTCCTTCAGCTGTGGGGGTTATGGCAGCGCAAACCGGAAAACTGCCAAGTACAAGGTTAACGCAGGCCTTCGGAGCGGACGGCCAGAACCAGGCGAGCGGAGAGCCTGCCTCCGGACGGGTAAGCCCCTGTTACCGGTGTTGCTGGTGGGGTTTCCGAAACCCGTTCGTGATCTACGAGCCAGTAGGGTTTCAATCCCGTATCAACAGCCGCGGCACGGCGTTCAGACTCTGGCAGGCATGCATTGTATGGCTTTACGCTCATGCCACAAACATGAGCCAAAGCAATGATGCAGGGGGAAGCATGCAGTTTGATCTCAGTTCGGTGGAGACGGCGACAATGGTGTTCGTCGGAACTTTGGTATTTGCCTTGGTGATTGTGCTGTTCATCGCAGCCGCGGCTTTCGTGGCCTTGGTTCTGCTGGGCGTGGGCAGGCTGGCCTGGTTCATAGTCGCAGGAACTCTGCTCGCATTGGTCCACGGAATCAATCACGCTTGGGACCGCGTCCTCCACCACACGGCAGCCTCGGAGTTGCCGGCTGATCTCACCGGCCAGCCGTCCCCTAGCACCGGAAGCTACCCGCGGGTAGCATTGAGGGACAGCTGAAGGGTTCTCCACCCACGGCGGACCCAGGGCTCGACCCGGTCACCCCGGTTAGAGGAGATGCCCCATGAGCTCCGCCACTGACAGCCCGGCCACGGATGTCCCGGTAGCACCTGACAAGATGGGCTCTGAGGCCACGGCAGCGGACGCTCGTGCCATCACCGAGGCCGCCCGCGAGACCCAATGGGACAGGCCCAGCTTCGCAAAAGGACTGTATCTGGGCAGCTTTGATCTCAACCTGGTCCATCCCTGGCCTGAGGCAAAGCCCGACGACGTCGAACGCGGCGAGGCGTTTATGGCCCGGCTGACCGAGTACTGCAAAACAATGTCCGGCCGCGTCATTGAGCGGGACGCAAAAATACCCGACGAGTACATCGCAGGCCTGTCCGAACTCGGTGTCTTCGGTATGAAAATTCCAAGGGAGTACGGCGGGCTCGGATTGTCCCTTGTCTACTATGGACGTGCTCTCGCATTGATGGGTTCGGTCCATCCCAGCCTCGGGGCGTTGCTTTCCGCCCACCAGTCCATCGGCGTGCCCGAGCCGGTGAAGGTCTTCGGCACTCCAGAGCAAAAGCGCGAGTACCTGCCGCGATGCGCCGCGGGGGCCATCACAGCTTTTCTCCTGACAGAACCCGACGTCGGTAGCGACCCCGCCCGGATGGGCAGCACAGCCGTTCCCTCAGACGACGGCGAGTCCTACATTCTGGACGGCGTGAAGCTCTGGACCACCAACGGGGTCATTGCCGAGCTGGTAGTTGTGATGGCAGTTGTTCCTGCCCACACCGATGCCGACGGCACCAGTCACAAGGGCGGCATCAGCGCGTTCGTTGTGGAGATGGATGCCCCAGGCATCACCGTGGAAAACCGGAACGCCTTCATGGGACTGCGTGGAATCGAAAACGGCGTTACCCGGTTCCACCAGGTCCGCGTACCGGCGGCCAACCGATTGGGCCGTGAGGGGCAGGGCCTGAAGATCGCACTGACCACACTGAATACCGGGCGTCTGTCCATTCCGGCGCTGTGTGTCGCGTCGGGGCGGTGGAGCCTGAAGATCGCCAGGGAATGGTCCAATGCCCGGACCCAGTGGGGCCGCCCGGTGGGAAAGCACGAGGCAGTTGGCAAGAAGATCGCCTTCATTGCAGCGTCCGCCTTTGCCCTGGATGCCGTGTTTGAGCTGTCCGCCGAGCTGGCTGACTCAGGGCAGAAAGATGTCAGGATTGAAGCGGCCCTGGCAAAACTCTGGTCCACGGAAATAAGCTGCCGGATCGCCGATGAACTGGTTCAGATCAGGGGCGGGCGTGGCTTCGAGACAGCCGATTCACTCCGGGCGCGTGGTGAGCGTGCAGTTGCGGCGGAACAGCAGCTGCGAGACCTCCGTATTAACAGGATCTTTGAAGGGTCCTCCGAAATCATGCGGCTTCTGATCGCGCGCGAGGCAGTGGATGCCCACCTGGCAGCTGCCGGCGACCTCGCGTCCGCTGAAGCGAGCCTGTCAGATAAGGCAAGGGCCGCCGTCGGAGCTTCAGGTTTCTACGCGAAATGGCTGCCAAAGCTAGTAGCCGGGGCGGGCATGGATCCGCGGTCATACGGGGAGTTTGGCAGGCTGGCAAAGCAGCTGAGATTTGTGGAAAGGTCCTCCCGCAGGCTGGCTCGGCAGACGTTCTACGGCATGGGACGCTGGCAGGCCAAGCTGGAGCACAAGCAGGCCTTCCTCGGCCGGATCGTGGACATCGGAGCCGAGTTGTTCGCCATGGCCGCAAGCTGTTCCCGTGCCGAAATGATTCTCAGGACGACGCCCGAACGGGGCGGCTCTGCGTACGAGTTGGCGGAGGCTTTTTGTGAGCAGGCCAGGGTCCGGGTAGACGAATATTTTGACCAGTTATGGCGGAACACGGACGACGGCGACCACGAAGTTTCGCGTCGCGTCCTCGCCGGTGACTATGAATGGCTTGAAGCAGGAGTGCTGGACCAGTCAGAAGGGACCGGACCGTGGATCGCCGACGCAACACCGGGTGCCTCCGAGCGCGAGAATCTGCACCGTAAGTACCGCTGACGGTCCAATTTTGGGACGACGCAGAAAATAGTAAGCATCCTTGCTACTTTATCCACAGCGTGGTTAGGTGGAAGTGAGACCTATGGTCTCTGCATTGCAGTGGCCTGCCCAAAAAATGGTCAGGTTGGACCAATGAAAGCGAGGATGTCCGATGAGCAGCATAATCGGCCCCGACGGCAAGCAGTCCAGGCATGACCGCGATAGAGACGGCATTCCCAACGCGGTGGATCCCAGGGACGACGCCGGACGCGACTATAGCGACACACCCGTGCACGACACCACCCGCCGCGACTATGCTCCAGGCGGAGACTACGGCTACACCGGTGCCACCTCCACCGGAGACGAATACGACGCGACCAGAAGTTACCAGACCGTTCCCGCCACCGATCCAGGCCTGGCGACCCGGGAAACTGTGGTGGCCCGTGAGAAGGAAGCATTCGGCGGAATCAAAATCGGCTCCGCCTTCTTCGGATGGCTGACGGCAACAGGAATGGCTGTCCTGCTCACTGCCTTGGTCGCCGCTGCAGGGACCGCCGTGGGATTGGCCACCAACACGGACGTCAACGAGGCCGTCAACCAGGCAGCCTCGGACCAGACGGTGGGAGTCGTGGGAATCATCGTGCTCTTGGTGGTGCTCTTCCTCTCCTACTACTCCGGCGGGTATGTGGCAGGACGGATGGCCAGGTTCAACGGCGCTAAGCAGGGCCTGATGGTCTGGTTCTGGGCTGTCATCGTGGCGGTACTGGTGGCACTGCTGGGCATGATTGCCGGCGAGCAGTTCAACATTCTGGCGAACCTGAACAGCTTCCCCCGCATCCCGGTGAATGAGGGCCAACTGACCACCACGGGCATTATTGCTGCCGTGATTGTGGCAGCGGTTGCGCTGGTTGCGGCGGTTCTGGGCGGCATGGCGGGAATGCGCTTCCACCGCAAGGTGGACAGGGCAGGGTTTACTCCAGCTGATGAGGCGCACGAGGACCGCTAGGTAATCGCCGGGCGGCGGGCAACGATGCCCGGCGTCCGGTGCATCGCCTGGCCCCTATCCGGGCACCTGTCCATCGAGGTAGTACCAGCGCTTGTCCTCCCGGAGGAAACGGCTCGTCTCGTGATGGACTCCGCGTTCGCCGTCGTGCCGGAAGTGGGCTGCGAATTCCACTGTCCCCTCCGCGTCGAGTGGGCCACCGAGCCGGGTGGACAGGATATCCAGCCGGCGCCATTGCATCTCAGGATCCAGTTCCAGAGATGATGGCCGCGTCCGGGGATGCCACGTTTGAAGGAGGTACTTCTTGTCGAGCACTACAAAAGCGCTGTACCGCGAGCGCATCAACTGCTCCGCGGTGGGGGCATATGCCTCTCCTGTGTGGAAGCGGCCGCAGCACTCGTTGTACTGGTTGCCGGAGAGGCAGGGACACCGTCCGGTGTACGTCAATTTTTTCCTTCGGGAGTTGGTCTGATGGGCGAATCAACCGCAAGCAGTGAACAAACGGTAACGGCTGCGACACGAAGTCCGCCACCGGCCGCCTGCCGGGAGCAAGCCGGCCGAATTGTACGTAAGGTGGATAGGGGCAGTTGCCCAAGCGACTGATTCAGGCAACTACCTCACTGCAGGCTGGATAGGAGAGGTAAGTGGAAGATCCGACGACCATCGCCCTGAACCTGACCTTTTTTGGCACCCTCGGAGTGGCTTTCGTAATGTTCCTGGGCCTGTTCCTGGTGTTCATTGCAACTCTCGTCATTGCCGGCGTGGGACGGTTGGCTGCGGTGCTGGTCATGGCCATGTTTGGACGGCTGCCCGGCGAGGACACGGTTGATGTTGTGCGCCTGCCCGCTGCCCTGGCCCCCCAACCCGCCAGCAAGCCGGAGGCCAGCAAGCCAGAGAGCGAGGCTACCGGGAAAAACGCCGAACCGGCTTCGGTCACTGCACCCCGCGCCCCTTCCGAGCCACTAAACCCGAAGCGGATTTCCAGGTTCCTGCAGACTGCCAAGGGTCAACTGCCTTTGATCGGCAAAACACATCGCCCACCGGCCGAAATGGCTGCTGACTGGGCCGAGGCAGTTGCCCGCGCCGATGCCCGCGCCGTGGCAAGGGCGAGGGCGGACAAGCCGGCCATCAACGTGGCCGCCCCTGACGTCCCGCCGCGGGGAGTACTTCCCGAACAGGTGACCCGGGTTGCCCCGTTAGTGGAATCCGCGTTGGACCACCGCCCTGTGGAAAGAAGCGGAGCTGTTCCGATTCCCCGCTCATTCAAGAAGCCCGCGCCGGGCGCGGAGGACCTGCTTGACACCGGCTCCCTCGTTTCCCTTTCTGCCCGGTCGAAATCCGAGAGCGTCAGATAGGGTCCGTGCCCGGCCTTCAGTAGTCCACAATTCCGCCGCTGGAGATGTTAATGGTGGCATCAGTGATGGCACGCGCTTTATCCGAGGCGATGAAGGCCGCCACACTCCCCACATCCTCCAGCGTCGCAGTCCTGTTAAGGTGCGCAGTCCGGTTGATCTCCTGCACGATCTCGTCACGACCCTCTACCTGCCACGGAATGGTTTCAATGATCCCGCCCGTAACCATCGTGACCACCCGGATACCCCGTTTCCCGAGTTCTAGTGCCCACTGCCTTCGCAGGCCTTCCAGGGCGTCAAGGGCGACCTTAAGCCCGCCGAGGCCCGGCAAGGTCTGAGGACCGGAACCGCCGAACAGGAGTATGACGCCGGACCGCTGCCTGACCATATGCCTCGCCGCCGCCCGCGTTGTGAGGAAGTGGGTGCGAGTTGCGTTGGTGATGGGCCGGGTGAAGTCCTCGGCCGAGATCTCCATGAGGGGCTGCTGGACATCGCCATAGGAAATGAGGTTGAACGAGACGTCGATTCGTTGAGTTTGTTTTGCCACCTGGTCAACGAAGTTTTCGACCTCAGTCTCGTTGAGGGCGTCGACGACGGCGGTGTCTGCCTCGCCGCCGAACTCGCGGATCCCGTTGGCCACCTTGTCGAGCTTGGATTGTGTTCGGCCGGCCAGGAATACGTGCGCGCCTTCAGCCGCCAGCCCCCTCGCCGCCGCTCCCCCAATCGGCCCCCCGGCACCGTAGATGAGTGCAGTTCTGTCCTGAAGGAGACCATTTCCGGGAAGGCCGCCTACCAGCAAACCACTTTCGTACAGCATGGCCGTCCTAACGCCAGAGCAGTGAATTTCTCCACTATGTTCCCGTGGATGGCTGCTGGCAATACCCGGCGGCAGTGGGCACGCCGGTGTTCACGCGGTTTCTTTGGTGTCCTGCCCGGTCGTGGGGTCCAGGACCCTGATTCGGCACGGCTCCTTGTTGTCGTCGGCCCCAATCACGCGCAGCAACCGGTCCGGGTCGTGCAGTTCCAGGATCGCTTCGACTGCTGCCCGGGCATGCGTGAGGTCAAGGATAATTTCCCGGCCAGGGAGCATGACACTGGTTCTCCGGGCGACAACGTACAGGGCGCGCAGGTTCTCCCGGGTGACACTTCCCCGCACTTCGATGCGTGCAGTTTGCAGATTCTCTTGGATGCGAACCGTAACTTTTAGCCGTGAATCGCTGCGCTGCTGAACCATGCCCTAGACCACGCCTTCGGCCAGAAGAGCAACAGCACTGAACGCAGCGCGAATGCATAGGTGCTGAAAATCGGTCATTGTCCCCAAGGTCTCCTGAATATCGCTGCGTACCGAACTGCAAGGAGTTCAATCGCGCTCCCCGCAGCGTCACGAGACCATGGTGTTAACGAGCCGTTCCTCCCCCCAATTGCGTGCAGGAACCGCTCGCCCTTAAGAGTGCCGGACACAGCACTGCTGCCGTAAGGGACTAAAGTCCCTGGTGGCCGGCTTCTGTTCCGGGACGACGAGGTCCCGCTGGTGTTTTTGCCCGGCAGCTACTGATGCACCTGGAACTTTTCCAGTACGATCACATCCGATGCCATCCTCCAATCGCCCGAATTCCCTAAGTTCCCGCTATTCATTTCCCATTGTCGTCTCGCGACTCCGCGCAGCAGGTTGTGTTTACGCCGAGGATGAGGCGCAGCTGTTGCTGTCACACGACGGGCCAGAGGATGCGCTGGAAACGATGCTTGCAAAACGGGAAGCAGGGTTTCCACTCGAGCACATTCTCGGATGGGTGGACTTTTGCGGCATGCGGATAGGGGTTGCTCCGGATGTCTTCGTCCCCCGCCAGCGAACGGAATTCCTGGTAAACCAAGCCGAAAGAGTGACCCTCCCGGGGTCTGTCATCCTGGACCTGTGCTGTGGCAGCGGAGCCCTCGGCCTGGTTCTTGCCGCCCGGACCGGCGGCGTTGAACTTCACGCGGTCGACATTGAACCGAGAGCCGTCGAATGTGCCCGGGAAAACCTTGAGGCCTTGGGCGGTTCTGTCTACGAGGGTGATCTTTTCGACCCGCTGCCAAGCGGCTTGACGGGCAGAGTTGATGTCCTCGTGGCGAACGTCCCCTACGTGCCAACGGACGCTATCGGGCTGATGCCGGCCGAGGCCCGCGACCATGAGCCACGAGTGACGCTGGATGGGGGCGACGACGGGCTGGAAGTCCTGCGGCGGCTCGCGGACGGGGTGTTGCCCTGGTTGGCGCCGGGCGGCCACGTCTTCATCGAGACGGATGCCGGCCAGGCCGCGGCGGCTGTCAGGATTCTGACAACCGCCGGCCTGCTTGCCCGCTCGGTCTACTCGGAGGAGCTCTGCTCCACTGTGGTTATTGGAGCCAAACCGGACACCGGGGGTAAGAGCGGCGCCACCTGAAGTCTCACGAGAGAGTGATGACCAACTTGCCCTGCGCCTCCCCGGAATGCAGCTGGCGTATCGCTTCGGGAACCTCGATCAGTGAGAACGTCTTGCCGATGGCCGGTGTGAACTTCCCTGCCTCGATGAACTCCCGCAGGTCCTGCAGGTCTTTGACACTCTCTCCAGATACGAGGGCGCGGATCTTTTGGCCGATGAAGACGGACAACAGGAGCCCCCCGAGCTGCCGGCCGACGCCGCCAAAGATCTCGCCACCGCCTTCACCGCCCGCGAGGACCAGGGTTCCCTTGGGGGCCAAGGCCTTCCGGAGGCGGGACAGCGGTGTGTTGTTTCCCGCTATCTCCAGGATGAGGTCGTAGCGGCGTCCTCCGTCGGCAAAGTCCTCCTTGGTGTAATCAATGACATGGTCAGCGCCGAGTGAACGCACCAGCTCGACCTTGCTGGTACTGCAGACCCCGGTAACGTTCGCTCCATACGCCTTCGCCAACTGCACTGCGTACGAACCGAAACCGCCACCTGCTCCAATGATGAGAACCTCCTGCCCTTCCTCGATACGGCCGGCGTCGCGGAGGCCGTGAAGGGCCGCAGCGGCTGAGACGGGGACGGCGGCGGCTTCTTCAAAGGTGAGGTTCGCCGGTTTCAGCTCCAGTCGGCCCTCCCCGGTGACTGCATATTCTGCGTAAGTCCCGCTCAAGGACGTCCCGAACACCTCATCCCCTGGCTGGAACCGGGTGACGTTCTTTCCGACAGCGCTTACGGTCCCCGCGAGATCCCGCCCGCGGACCCGCAGCTTCGGCTTGCGCACGCCGAAGCCGAACAGACGCAGGAGGTAGGGCTTGCCGGTCATGAGGTGCCAGACGCCGGAATCTACTCCCGCGGCATGAACACGGACCAACACATCCTTATCTCCGACGGCCGGTGTATCGATGTCCTCGAGCCGCAACACATCGGGTGAGCCATATACATCCTGGACGATAGCCTTCATGGTGTTTCTCTCTCTTGTGCCGGGTATTGGAATACTTCATCCAGCGTTACCCCGAAAACCCGGGCTATCTGGAAGGCCATTTCGAGGGACGGCGAATAGCGGCCCTGCTCAATGGCGATGATGGTCTGGCGGGTCACTCCTGTGCGGTCAGCCAATTCCGCTTGTGTCATCTCGTTGTGGGCGAACCGCAGTCGCCGAATGTCATTGGTTACCCTGGTTGGCTTCACCATGCCGGGAGGCCCCGCCTGTACGCGACGATCTTGGCAACGGACGCCAGTGCCGCTGAAAGGAAAAATGCGAGATAGACGGCGTTGGCGATCCAGAAGTAGGGGAGCTCGGCCATTGACATCAGAAGTGCAGCGACACCGCCGATCACGAGAAAAGACTGACCGATGGATTCGCCGAACCGGTAGATTTCCCGGTCCCTTTGATCCTTTTTACCGGCTCCTTCGCGCATGACCATCGAGCCGATGATGTTGAGCAGAATCGAGCCAACGATGGCTGCCCCGGTGGTCCATAACATCGCGGCGACGTAGGGGGCCTCCTCGAGCGGAGCCTTTCCGGCCTGCCCCACGACTATTGCTACGTAGATTGCGTAGGCGGTAAGGCTTACCACCAGCATGATCCACGCGCTTCTTTCTTCGGAACCCATGTTCACTCCTCTTCAAGGGACCCCCACTCGGAGGATGTATATAAAACTTTACACCATGTTAGGAAAAGGTGACTTTAATAGGCCCCGCAAAAGGCAACAGGGCCAAGCGGTCAGGTTGGGTCTGATTCCGAAAGTGAATGCAACCACTCGATGGCACCGTCTGTCATCGGGTGCGCGACACCCAGAGATTCAAGGAACGAACACGCCTCGCGCATCTCGGTCTCACGCCGGACGGAGTGTGCCGGCATTCCCTCCAGTATTCGCGCCACGAGTCCAGGGCCATCAGGGCCAAGCTCTGAAGCAATCTGATCAACGACCCACTCCTCGGCGCCCACAGCCCGGGCAGCCGTGACGGATTCGAGGACTGTAGCGGCAAGTCCCTTCATGAAGACGCTGCGGAGCATCTTCAATTCCGCCGCAACCCCCGCCCGATCCCCCGCACTGGTGGCCGCTATCCCCAGCTGGGAGAGGATGCGCAGTAAGCCCACTGCGCCGGTACCGCTCAGGACCAAGGGCGTCTTTATACGCGCGCGCGGAACCGGGGCGAGGATGGCCACGTCGGCGAAAAGGATCCCCTTCCCGTCCGCCTGCTTCGCGAGCTCCTGCTTTTGAGAAGGGCCACTGGTATTCATGTCGGCGAAGATGCCCGTTCGCTCCATCGCAGGCAGGGCCTCCTCAAGGGCGGCTCCCGACGCCCGGCCTCCGACCAGGCTTAACACCAGGCCGGCCCTACGGACCGCTTCAGGGATATCCGCGGCAGGGTCCACACCCGGCGGCACTGCAGTAGCCGCGACGTCGAAGGCAGTAACGCTCACTCCCTGCCGAGCGAGATCGGCGGCGTAAATACTTCCGGCTTCTCCGAGGCCCAAAACGGCAATGCGCAGGGGAACAGCTGCCTCCATTGGTCCTAAGATTGTAGACAAAATGGTGTCTCGCATTCGGGGCCCTTCGGTATCGGCTGATTTGGGAGTTTGAGTCCACATGTCGTCAGCGCTTGAAAGTGCTTCACCGGTGGCCGACGACGCTGCCGTCGATCAGAGGGTCACTGACCTCATCCGTGATGGGATCATCCGGGGCGAGTATGTCCCGAACCAACGGCTCGTCGAGGCAGACCTTGGCGTGGAATTCTCGGCCAGCCGGGCGACAGTTCGTAGTGCGCTGCTTCAGCTCGCATCCGAAGGCCTGGTGGAACGCCTGCCCCACCGCGGATCCCGGGTACGCGCTATCTCCGTCGAGGAGGCCATCGAGATCCTTGAGGTGCGGATTGGCGTCGAAGGCCTGTGCGCGGCGAAGACAGCGGCCACGATTGCGGACGAAGACGTTGCGGCCTTCATGCGCCTTCGTGACCAGTTGATCGAATCGGTTGCCGAAGGCGATCTTGTTGAATATGCGCGGCTGCACCGTTACCTCGATGTCCGCATCCGCGAACTCAGCCATCATGTCACTGCCTCTGACGTTTTGGCGCGGTTGCACGCACAGAGCGTCCGGCACCAGTTCAAACTGTCGTCGCGGCCCCAGCGGGCCAAGGTCTCCGTTCTGGAGCACGTCGCGATCATCGACGCAGTAATTTCCCGCAATCCGGACGCTGCGGAGCGAGCCGTACGGATCCACCTGCTGAGCGTGATCGACGCACTGCGGGAGTTGTCCTCTGAGTCGGGGCCGACAGCCGGCACCTGAGTCACAGACTCGTGCCGGAGCCGCCGTTCCCGGTGACAGCGGCGGGGTTTCCGGCGGCAGTGGCTGCAGCGGTCCGCCAGCCGCCGTGGTATTCAGTGCGTGCGGTGACGGCATACGGAGCGGGGCTCACAACTGCGCGCACACTGAACTGATCGTGTGGTTCCACGGTGGTCTTTTTCGATCCGCCATCGGGCTCGCCCCAGATCACACGGAGCTCCGTGCCGATCTCGACGTCGGGATCAACAGTGGCGAGCGACAGCCCGCGGCGCTCGTTGGCGGTGACGCCGGTGAAGAGTGAGAGGCCCACCCCGGTGCCGTCGGCGTCCACCACAGTGTCATAGTTCGAGGATCCGTAGTTGGCGTTCGGCACGTCGAAGAACTGGTAGCCCGGGCTGTTGCGGTCCAGGAACGAGGCCCAGATTTTCGCAAGGTCCTCGTCGTTCCAGGCCAAGGTGACCTTCTTACGCTGCCGGGCAGGATCGATCTGCTCCAGCGCCTCGCGCCCGATGAAGTCATGGTCGAACTTCACAAACGAACCGTAGCCGAGCTCCCACGGTGTCAGATAATAGTCCTCGATGTCCTGCGAGACGAAGGATCCGGCGAGCGCATTGATCGCTTCATAGCTGGTTGCAGGCAGCCATTCACGGTAGCCACGTTCGGCTTCGCTGCTGTAAATCGCCGGCAGCGGCGAGGGGATCCAGCCCGACTCGAGGGTGTTTGACGAGTACGCCCTTGAACCGCACGGTTCGAGGCCGAACTCTGCACCAGCCTCGAGTACGGCGTCACGGATCTTTCCGTGCTGCTCATAGGGCCCCCAGATTTCCAGTCCCGGCGCTCCGGCCATGCCGTGGCGCAGCGTACGCACTTGCTCCCCGGCGATGCCCAGTTGCCCCATGTGGAAGAACTTCACTTGTTCGAGCGTTCCGTTGTTGAGCTTTTCGATGATCTGCCAGGCGTTCGGGCCCTGGATCTGGAAGCGGTAGAACTCGCGGTGGACCGCCTGACCGTAGGGACGCGACGGCGACCGGTCATCATAGGTGCATTCGACGTCGTACCCTCCGGTCTCCGCGTGAAACTGCAGCCAGTTGGCAGCGGGAGCGCGCCCGACAAAGACGAAGTGGTCCTCGTCCAGGTGGAAAAGGATACCGTCCCCGATTACCCCGCCGTTGGACGCCGTCGGCACAAACTGCTTGGCCGTGTTTACGGGAAAGTTGGCGAAGCTGTTGATGCCGGTGTCGGAAAGGAGCCTGAGGGCGCCCGGGCCCTTCATAAAGAAATTCACCATGTGGTGGGACTGGTCATACAGCACTGCTGTTTCCCGCCACGCCCGCTGCTCGCGCCGCCAGTTGGTGAACTCAGCCGGGACCACCGGATAGATGTAGGTGCCCAGTTGGGAGTTGCGCAGGAGTTCGACGGTGTTTCCTGCCTCGTCGAGAACGTCCTGCAGAGTCTTCTGCGCCATCAGGTTTTCCTCCGAATCGATCGCCTCGGGCAGCAACAAACATCGGGACCAAGATTGGTAACAAAATTGTAGCCGATCCCTTGACCGGAGTACCAGAGAGTGGTTGTCTGGCAAGAGAATGCGGAGATGGGACAGCGATTCGGGAGGGACCCATCATGGCCAATGCAGGCACCGTGCTGGTCGTGAGCGCGCACGCCGGCGACTTCGTCTGGCGGGCCGGCGGCGCCATTGCTGCCGCTACTGCCCGCGGTGATCGCGCCGTCGTCGTCTGCCTCTCGTACGGCGAGCGCGGCGAATCCGCAAGCCAGTGGCTGGCAGGAAAATCACTGGATGAAATCAAGGCGATCCGGCGAGAAGAAGCCCAGGCCGCCGCCGCTGCCCTTGGCGCTGAAATCGAATTCCTCGACGCAGGCGACTACCCCCTTCTGCCGAGCCGGGAGCTGCTGGATGAGCTGGTGCGGATCTACCGCCGGGTCCAGCCCACAGTCGTGCTGACCCATCCGCTGCTGGACCCATACAACGGAGATCACCCCGCAGCCGGCAGGCTTGCAATCGAGGCCAGAATCCTGGCCCAGGCGATCGGTTACGAGGCTCCGGGCGAAGTGCTTGGTGCGCCGCCGGTGTTCTTCTTCGAGCCACATCAGCCCGAACAATGCGACTTCAAACCCGATGTCCTGCTGGACATCACCTCCGCCTTCCCCACCAAGGAACAGGCGATGAAGTGCCTTCCGGCGCAGCAGCACATGTGGGACTACTACACGTCGCTGGCCGTGCGCCGCGGCGTGCAGGTCAAGCGCAACGCGGGCCCCAACCTCGGCCTTCCGGTTGACACCAAGGGAGAGGCGTACATGCGCTACTACCCCCAGGTCACCGAGGTACTTGAATGAAAAGCGTTGTGGTCACTGATATCCCGAGGGCCGATGCTTCCACCATTCATGCACTCGGATCACAGGGCGTTGCGACGGTACACGAAGCAATGGGGCGCACAGGGTTGGTGGGGCCCTCAATCCGCCCCATCCAGGAAGGAACCCGAATTGCAGGTTCGGCCGTCACCGTCCTTTGTTGGCCGGGCGACAACCTGATGATCCATGCTGCAGTGGAACAATGCCGCCAGGGTGATGTGCTTGTGGTGACCACGGCCTCCCCCTCGCTTGACGGATCATTCGGCGAACTGTTCGCCACGGCATTGCAGCATCGTGGGGTGCGGGGGCTTGTGACAACGGGCGGGGTTCGGGATGTCGCCGACCTGCGGGCCATGGGCTTTCCTGTCTGGTGTGGGGCAGTCAACGCCCAGGGTACGGTCAAGGCGACCGCCGGCTCCGTGAACGTGCCGATCACGGTTGGCGGCACGTTGGTAAAGCCGGGCGACGTTATTGTGGCTGACGATGACGGCGTACTGTGCGTGCCGCGCCATTCCGCCCGGAGCGTCTGCGAAGCAGCCGATGCGAGGGTGGTGAAGGAAGCGGTCTCGCGCGCTGCCTACCTCGCCGGTGAGTTGAGCCTGGATCGGAACAAGCTTCGCGGCCTGTTGGATGACTTGGGCGTACGCTACGTCACCGCTTCCGAGTACAGCGCCGCTGACGAGGCGGATCACATCGGAGCGGATCATGGCCGCGGTTGAGGGGATCCCTTGCCTGTATATGCGCGCAGGCACTTCGAAGGGTGCGTTCTTCCTCGCATCCGACCTCCCCGCAGACCCCGAGGAACGTGACAACCTGCTGCTGCGAATCATGGGCACGCCCGACCCCCGGCAGATCGATGGGCTTGGTGGCGCGGATCCCCTTACGAGCAAGGTCGCTGTCATCGCACCGTCCCCTGATAACGGTGCCGATGTCAACTATCTCTTCCTGCAGGTGGGCGTCGACAGCGCGTTTGTGACCGACCGCCAGAACTGCGGCAACATTCTGGCCGGAGTTGGCCCCTTTGCGGTCGAGCGCGGCCTCATTCAGGCCGGCAACGAGCAGACTGAAGTGCGCATCCGAATGGTCAACACGGACAGCAACGCCACTGCCCGGTTCGCCACCCCCGACGGCGTGGTGGACTACAACGGCGGCCTGGCGATCGACGGCGTTCCCGGTACGGCCGGTGCAATCCAGCTCGACTTCGAGGGAACAGCCGGCTCGTCAACGGGAGCACTCTTCCCGTCCGGAAACGTGCTGGACCGGGTGGACGGTGTGGACGTAACGTGCGTGGACAACGGCATGCCGACAGTACTGATACGTGCCGCAGACCTCGGGCTCAGAGGCGACGAGTCGCCTGCCGATCTGGAGTCCGACGGCGGTCTGGGAGACCGCTTGAGAGGGGTCCGCGTTGAGGCGGCCAAGATGATGGGCCTGGGAGATGTCACCGATACAACGGTGCCGAAGCTTGTGCTTCTGTCCCCGCCGCGCGCTGGCGGCGCCATCGCCACCCGCAGTTTCCTGCCGGTGCGGGTACATACGTCGATCGGCGTACTGGGTGCCCTCACCGTCGGCGCCGGATTGCTTGCCGAAGGGTCAATCGGTTATGGACTCGCGGTGCTGCCGTCGCCCGGCTCCCCGCTTGGCATCGAACACCCCACCGGCCACTTCGACGTCGACGTGGCGGTCGATTCAAGCCCGGACGGGTTCATTGTCACCCGCTCGGCAGCCCTCCGCACGGCGCGGAAGATCTTCGACGGGCGCGTCTTCCCGAGACCGCGCCTGTGAATTGAACCGTGGAGAGGACAAGCCATGACCGAGTACACCTCGTTCGACGTCGCCCACCTCGGGAACGTGGAGCTGCTGACGCCGACCTTTGACGAGAGCCTGTGGTTCTTCCGCGATCTGCTCGCCATGCGCGTAGTCGCGGAGACCGGCGAGCCCGGCGATGCCGGAATCGGCTCCAGCAACGGCAAAAAATCGGTGTACCTGCGCACGTGGGACGAATATCAGCTGTACACGCTGAAGCTCACGGCATCCGCTGACGCGGGCGTGGGCCGAACGACGTTCAGGACAACCAGTCCGGAGGCGCTTGAGCGGCGGGTCGCGGCGATCGAAGCCACCGGCCTGGGCATCGGCTGGGTGGACGGCGAAGTGGGCACGGGCCCCGCCTACGCCTTCCATGACCCCGACGGACACGACATGGCGATCTACTACGAAACCAAGCGGTACGTGGCCACGGACGACAAGCCTGCACTGAAGAACCAGGCCTCGGCGTTTCCTGGCCGTGGCGTTAATGCAAGGCGGCTGGATCACATTAACTTCCTCGCCAAGGACGTGGTGGCCAACGGAGAGTTCGTGGCGACGGCCCTGCGGGGACGCGAAAGTGAACGAATCAAGCTGGACGACGGCGGTTACGCCGCCTGGTGGTTCCACTTCAACAACAAGTCCTACGACATCGTCTATTCGGACGACTGGCTCAAGCACGGCAACAGGCTGCACCACCTCGCTTTCGCCCCCGATACCCGCGAGGACATCCTCAAGGCAGCCGACATCTTCCTTGAAAACGGCATCCACATCGAGTCCGGCCCCCACAAGCATGCGATCAACCAGACCTTCTTCCTTTATGTCTGGGAGCCGGGGGGCAACCGCATTGAACTCGCGAACGCCGGCGCCCGACTCCTGCTGGACCCCGACTCCCCGGTAGTGGAGTGGACCCAGGAGGAGCGCAAAAAAGGGCAGGCCTGGGGAATGAAGACCATCGAAACGTTCCACACCCACGGAACTCCCAACGTCGTCAGTGACGAAACAAAAGAATCCGTCAGCACAGCCCAGAAAGGTGCGAAATCATGACCAACACAGTTAATACGTCGGCGCCAGTGACCACTGGCCTGTACATCGGAGGCGCCGAGCGTCAGGCTGCCGCCACCTTGGAGGTGGCCGATCCGGGCAAACCGGGGGTGATCGTCGGGTACGCGGCAGCGGCGGATCCCGGTGACGTCGACGACGCGATTGCCGCCGCCAAAGCGGCTTACCCCGGATGGGCTGCACTGAGCGCACGGGAACGCGCCGACCGGATGCGGGCTGCACTTGAGGGGATCGCAGACTTCCGGGATGAAGATGCCGCCATCCTGTCACAGGAAAACGGAAAAATTCGGATGGAGGCGTGGGTCGATTCGCTGGTGTTCGAGCTTCGGTGGAACCTCGCACTGGAACTCGCCGATGAAGTGGACGCCACCAAGGTGCTCCCGCCGGCGCCGGGCATTCCCGTGTCCACTACCGTCGCGTACCAGCCACTCGGTGTTGTGACGGTCATCGTGCCGTTCAACTGGCCCATCGCGATCCTCGCCGCTTCACTGCCACACGCGCTTCTTGCCGGCAACACTGCGATTGTGAAGCCTCCGCCCACCACTCCGCTCGCAACTACCCGGGTGGTGCAGAGAGTTGCGGAGAAGCTTCCGCCCGGCGTGCTGAACGTTGTGACCGGCAAGGATGCGGACATGTCCGCCCTGATCACAAGCCCCGACGTCGCAAAGGTCTGCTTTACCGGCAGCGTTTCGGGTGGTAAGCGCATCATGGAGATGGCCTCGAAGTCCCTGACCCGGGTAACGCTGGAACTGGGTGGAAACGATGCCGCCGTCGTGCTGGGAGATGCCGTTCTTGACGATGCCCACCTCGACCGCCTCTACGCCTCGATCTTCGACACCACAGGCCAGATCTGC
Organism: Arthrobacter rhizosphaerae; assembly: GCF_023062595.1. Lineage (GTDB taxonomy): Bacteria > Actinomycetota > Actinomycetes > Actinomycetales > Micrococcaceae > Arthrobacter > Arthrobacter rhizosphaerae. Next base: position 94,094 of record NZ_JALLAN010000016.1, on the reverse strand, counting down.
ATGGCAGCGAAACGGATTTACGTCCACCGTTCGCGTCTGGACGAGCTGGTGGCAGGACTGTCCGCCCGGCTGGAAAATGCCGTGATCGGCTACGGACTGGACGAGGGAACCACGATGGGACCCCTGCACCAATCGGCGCAAAAGGCCTTCGTCTCGGAGATCATCGAGGAAGCAAAGGAGGCGGGCGCCGATGTCAGGGAGTTCGGGACCCTGCCGGAAGATCCGGATCTGCGGAGCGGGAACTTTCTGCGTCCCGCGCTGGTGATCAACCCCGACCCATCCCTCCGCGTAGTCACCCAGGAGCAGTTTGGCCCGGTGATTCCGCTCATTCCGTTCGATAACGAGGATGAAGCCGTCCGCGCCGCGAACGAATCCTGGTCAGGGCTTTGCGGCTCCGTGTGGACAGCCGATCCCGAGTCCGCCAACAGGGTGGGCGGACGGCTGGTCTGCGGCTACGTCTGGGTCAACGACCATGGGGCCACGCGGCTGGACCTTCGTGCTCCGTTCGGGGGCATGAAGCAGTCCGGCATGGGCCGGGAGCAGGGGATCGAGGGCGTTCGGGCCTTCCAGGACACCCGCTCAGTGGCGCATCTCGATCCCGAAGCCCTGTCCGCCGGGTGACGCACATAGCTAAAATTGAGGGATTCACCAGGGCCCGCCGAAAGGACGTGGGCTTGTGACTAAAAGTACACAGACGATCAATCGGGCAGCCTCGCTTGATCTCATGAAGGACTTCTCGCTGGAGATGACGGGGAAGGATGTCCCCGCTCTCGTGCAGGCGCGAACACTCATCCCGGCTGGCACGAGAATCAACGTGACGTTCCTCGGCAACGAAGACCTTGAGATGCGTGTGGCTGCGGCTAGGTCGGCACGGGAAATGGGCTTCGTTCCGGTACCTCACATCTCGGCCCGACGGTTGAAGTCCAAGCAGGTCCTTCAGGAGTTCCTCGGGCGCTTGCAGGAGTTCGCCGCCGTGGAGCACGTTCTTGCCGTCGGCGGTGATCCCGCCCACCCCGAAGGTCCGTACAACGACTCACTAGCGCTGATACGCAGCGGTCTTCTGCAGGAGTTCGGAGTACGTGAAGTCGGAATCGGAGGGTACCCCGAAGGGCACCCGGACATCCCGGATGAGACCTTGTGGCGAGCGCTTGAAGAGAAGTACGCAGCGCTCAGGGAACAGGGCCTGGACACTGTCATTTTCACTCAGTTCGCGTTCGATACCGATCCCGTTGCGGAGTGGATCGAGGCTGTTCGCGCCAAGGGCATCAGCGCGCCTATCCGCGTCGGAACTCCGGGACCGGCGGGGATAAAGCGGCTCCTGGGCTTTGCACGCCGCTTCGGCGTCGGCGCAAATGCCATGATCGTGAAGAAGTACGGCTTTTCACTCACCAACCTCGTGGGCACCGCCGGGCCGGACAACTTTGTCAACGATCTTGCCGCGGTACTTGCCGATCATTCCACGGGTCAGGGACCAGGCCTTCGGGGACAGGTCGGGCTTCATTTCTACACCTTCGGCGGCCTGACCGAGACTGCCGACTGGGCTCGGCGCTTTATGGCCGGGCAGGAGTAAGGAGGCATCGCCGTCGTGAACGGACAGCGAGAACAACAAACCGATACAGAAAAAGAGGTTGATCATGGCACCCAGGAATCTGCAGGAAGTCCTTGATTCGTCCCGCGGCGCAGTGGACCTGCTCCGCAATTCGCAGATCGGGTCGTATATCTATCCGGTGGTCCCGGCCGATTTCCAGAACTGGATCAAGGAGCAGACGGCGTGGCGCGAGACGGCCGTGCTCTTCGACCAGTCCCATCACATGGACAATCTGTTTATGAAGGGCCCCGATGCGATCAAGCTGATTTCAGCCACGGCCATCAACTCCACCGAGGTGTTCCCGGTCAACAGGGCGAAGCAGTACGTGCCCACCACGGAGTCCGGACACGTCATCGGCGACGGCATCCTCTTCCGCCTGGCAGAGGAGGAGTATGTGTACGTTGGACGCTCACCGGCAGCTAACTGGCTCCTCTACCAAGGCCAGACGGGAGGCTACCCCAACCTGGAGATGACCGTGGACCGGCGCTCGCCGTCCCGGCCATACGGTCAACCGGTCACCCGTCAGTACTACCGTTTCCAGATCCAAGGACCGAACGCCTGGCAGGTGATCGAAAAACTCAACCGCGGCCCTGTTGAACAGCTGAAGTTCTTCAACATGTCAACAATGAGCATTGACGGTACAAACGTCCGTACCCTTCGCCATGGCATGGCAGGTGCTCCGGGTCTTGAAATCTTCGGGCCGTATTCCGACCATGGGCGCATCCGGGACGCGGTCATCGAGGCCGGCGCCGAATTCGGGCTGGTGCCTGTTGGTTCCCGCGCCTATCCATCCAACACCCTTGAATCCGGCTGGATCCCATCGCCATTGCCGGCCATCTATTCAGGGGAAGCCGAGCGCGGATACCGTGAGTGGCTTCCCGCCGACGGATACGAGGCAACCGGAACCCTCGCCGGATCGTTCGTATCCGAGAATATCGAGGACTATTACCTCACCCCGTGGGAGTTGGGCTACGGCACCTTCGTGAAGTTCGATCATGACTTCATAGGACGCGACGCTCTGGAGCGGATCGACCAGGCTTCGCAGCGCAAGAAGGTCACCCTCGCCTGGGACGGCGACGACGTCACGTCCATCTTCGCGTCGCTGTTCAAGCCTGAAGGACCCAGCTACAAGTTCTTTGACCTGCCGCTCGCCAACTACGGTTCGGCAAACTACGACTCCGTGATCGACGCGGACGGCGTCGTGGTGGGGTACTCCATGTTCACCGGTTACAGCGCAAACGAGCGGCAGGCACTGTCGCTGGCCACCATCGACCATGACGTTCCCGAAGGCACAGAATTGAAGGTTGTGTGGGGAGAACCCGACGGCGGTACCGCCAAGGCCGCCGTCGAGCCGCACGTCCAGACCGAGGTGCGGGCGGTGGTAAGCCCGGTGCCCTACTCCGCTGTCGCACGCGCCTCGTACCGTGGCGGGTGGCGGACCAACTACAAATCGGCTTAGTCGGATGCCGTGGCTGAGGGGCGCCGTGGCGCCCCTCAGGACCAGCGTGTGGATTCTGCCTGACTACCCGAACTTCTCAGCAGTGGTGTAGCCCCTCCCGTCGTACTTCTGGACAAGAACCGAAGATACCGCCGGCTGGCCGTCGGTAGTGGTGTCCACGGCGGTGCCTTCCAGCATCAGGGGAGCCTGCAGTCCCTTGATGTCCCGCAATGCCGTCATGAAGCTGTCGCGGTTGGGCTCGGTCATTTTCTTGAACGCTTCCTCAAGCGTCGCTCCCACCATGTAGCTCCACATGCAGTGCGGGAACGCCGGCATGTCCGGGTAGTTGCCGTACTGCTTGAGATCCGCCAGGAACTTGACCACGTCGGCGTCCTTGGCGAAGGCCGGGCTCTGCGGTGCCTTGGAGAAGGAAACCGAGTAGATGCCCGGGTATGCCGTCGCACCACCCGGCTGGAGGATCGCCGTCGGGCTTGACGTATTGGACGGGAGGAACCAGCTGGGCTTCCAGCCGATCTGCTGCGCCTTCTGGAGCGAGGAGATCACCAGCGGAGTGATAGACATGGCGTTGAAGAAGACGTCAGCGCCCGAGGCAGCGAGTTGGGTGAGCTGGGCGTCCACAGATGTGTCGGTAGCCTCATACGTCAGTTCTCCGACCACCGAGACATTGGCTGCGCCGCCGATGGCTTCCTTGAAGCCCGAAACGTAGCCCTTGCCGTAGTCATCGTTCTGCGACAGGATCGCGACCTTGTGCTGAGCGCCGGACTCTGCCAGCAGCTTGCCGAAGGCAGCTCCTTCATTCTGGTAAATCGGCACGAACCCAAGCTGCCAGGGGCTCTCCTCCCGATCGCTGAACAGCGGGTCACCGGTCATCACCAGCACCTGGGGTACCTCTTGGCTGATAGCTGCATCACGGAAGGCGCGGTTGGTGGGGGTACCGAGGCCGGACGTCACGGCAAACACGTTATCGGCCACCATCTGTTGGAAGTTAGACAGCGATTTCTGCGGATCGTAGGCGTCGTCATAGGACTTTACGTCCACAGTGCGCTTCTTGCCATCGCCGAATTGCACCCCACCGGCGGCGTTCACAGCTCCGAAGTAGGCTGCAAGACCCGCAACGGTGCAGGTTCCGGGCCCCGCAGTCGGGCCGCTGAGCGGAGTCGTGACGCCGAGCGTGATGGACGTGTCGGTGATGCCTGGGCTCGTAGAAGAGCCGCCACCACCCTGGCCGGCCCCGTCCCGGACGCAGCCTGAAAGGGAGAGCGCGACGATCGACGCCGCCGCGACGATACCGAGCACCCCGCCCGGCTTGTTTCTAATCTTCATGATCGATCTTGCCTCTCTGTGTTTCGAGTCCCTCCCGCACGGCGGCTTCAGTAGTCGGATGATGCACAGGAGAGTTCTGCGGGGGTTTCCCCGATGGTGTGGAGGGAGCGGTCCGCCGTCGCGCCAGCCGACGGATCACTCTTGGAAGGCTGACCAGCCCCTGGGGCAACAGGAAGAGCACCGCGAGGAGAATAGCGCCCTGGCTGATGGCGGTCAGGTTGGGATCGATGGCGTTAGTCAGCTGAGGTACGAAAACGTAGTAAGCACCGCCGATCAGTGCCCCTGTGATGCTTCCCGCGCCGCCGATGACCATCGCGGCCACGAGGCTGATGGAATGGCCGAAGCTGAGGGTCTCGGGCGAGGTGTACTGTACGGCGGCGAGGTAAAGGAAGCCGCTTGCCCCTCCGAATATCGACGCCACCGTGAACGCGAGCACCTTGGTGCGGTATGGCGAGATGCCCATGGACGCCGCTACTGCTTCATTCTCCCGAACAACACCGAAAGACCGTCCGTATCTGCCTCGGACGAGGTTGCGGGCCAGCAGGAATGCGGCGGCGGTCACCAGCAGCACTATGTAGAACTGCCACTGGTCGTTGTACAGCCCGGACCAGTCAGGCGCGTCCGTAAAACGGGCTGAGGTGCCTTGGGACCCGCCCGTGAACTCATCAAGGCGCTTAGCCAGTGGGACGCCTACGATCGGCAAGGCGATGGTGACCATGGCGATCGCAAGGCCACCGAGCCGCGCTGCCGCCAAGGCCACAAACAGCCCAACAATGCCCGGAATCACGCAGGCCGCAACGAATACCAGGAGGATGTTCCAGTCGTGATTGACTCCGTAAGCGGCCACATACGCCCCGAGCCCGACGAAGAAGATCTGCCCAAGGTTCACTTGCCCCGTGTACCCCATCACGATGTTCAGGCCCAATATTGCAACGGCATACACGCCAATGCGCACGAGTGTCTGGTTCGTAAACGCCGGGAGGATGAGCGGTGCAACGATCAGCGCGATGGCCACCACTGCTATGAGGCTGGCGCGCACAGACCTGTTCGCAAGAACGGCGGATATCGTTCGCATCAGACCCTCACCACGACCTTTCGTCCGAACAAACCTTGAGGACGGATGACGAGAATGACGAAGATCAGCACAAACGGCACTGCGATCTTGAGGTCATGGCCTACGAGCGGCACATAAACGGCCGCAAGGTTTTCGAGGACGCCGATAGCTGAAGCGGCCACCACGCACCCGATCGGGCTGCTCAGTCCGCCCAGGATCACCGCTGCGAGCGCATATACGAGCGCCGTATCGAGCATGCCCGGAGTAAGGGTCAGCTGCGGTGCAACAAGCACGCCGGCGATCGCTCCCAGAGACGCTGCAAACCCCCAGCCGACCATCAGCAGCCGGCCGACAGGCAGGCCTGACAGAGCGGCCGAAGACGGATTGTCGGCGACAGCCCGGAGGGCGAGCCCGAGCTTGGTACGAAGGAAGAGCACTTGCAGGGCCACCATGATCGCCACAATCGTCACGGTTGTGGCGAGCGACCGCACGCTCACCACCGCGCCCAGAATCTCCACACTTGTCAGCGGAAATAGCGAAGGGAACGCCAGGTTGTTGTACCCCCAGCGCACGGCGCAGATGCCGGTGACCAGGGCGAGCAGCCCGATGGTGACCACAACGGCGGTGTCGGGGTCGCCCCCCTCGAACCTGCGGATGAGAAACCGTTCAATCACCGCGCCGATAAGGAAGGAAACCACCACAGCAATGAGGATGGCGAGAATCAGCGGCAGACCGAGCCGTGTGAAGGCGTAGGCAATATAAGCAGACAACACGGCCATGCCACCCTGGGCGAAGTTGATCAAACCGGTGGCCTGGTTCACGAGCACGATCGCGAGGGCCAAAGCCGCGTAAATTGAGCCGGTCGCGAGCCCGTCCACCACGAGTTGGATGAAGGTGCCCATGTGGTTCAGCCCCCCAGGTAGGCACGGCGGATCTCGTCCATGCCCTTAAGTTCGGCCGCGGATCCGGTCAGCACGTTGCGTCCTGTTTCAAGCACCGTGGCGCTATCCACCAACGAGAACGCGAGGTTTGCGTTCTGCTCCACCACCACCATTGCGATGCCTGACTCGACCCGCAACCGCCTGATCGCTTCATACACCGCCTTGGATGTGCTGGGTGCAAGTCCGAGCGATGCTTCATCGAGCAACAAAAGTTTGGGTTTGGCCATAAAGGCCCGGGCTACCGCGAGCATCTGCTGCTCACCGCCTGAAAGCGAAGCAGCCCGCGACCCGATGCGGTCCTGCAACTGTGGGAACAGGTCAAGGCAATAGTCAATATCGCCGGAGATTGCTGCCCTGTCCTTGCGGAGGTAGGCGCCCACGAGGAGGTTCTCCCGCACGCTCAACTGTCCGAGGGTGCCCCGGCCTTCCGGAACATGGGCCACCCCCCGCACTGCCACTTGGTCAGGGCGCAGGCCGCGGACGTCGTGTCCATCGAAGCTGATCCTTCCACCCGTCCGCACTGTTCCGCTGATCGCCCGCAACGTGGTGGTCTTGCCGGCCCCGTTCGCACCGAGGATGCCCACCGAGCCGCCTTCCGGCACACTGAGTCCCACCCCGTGCAGCACCTGTACAGGGCCGTAGTACGCGGTCACGCCGGCAAGTTCAAGCAGCGTCATCCGCCGCGTCCTTCCCTATGTAGGCCTCGATCACCCGCGGATCGGACTGGGCCTCGGCGGCTGTGCCCTCCATCAGCTTGCGCCCGTGGTCCAGCACCACAACCCTGTCGGTGAGGGCCGAGATAAGCCCCATGTGGTGCTCGACGATGATGATCGTAATGTCCTGCTCGGCGCGGATCCGCCTCACGGTCTGGATGAACTGCTCCACCTCACCGTGTGACAGCCCGGCGGCGGGCTCATCCAGCAGCAGAAGCGCCGGCTTGGACAGAAGCGCGCGCCAGAGCTCTACGCCTTTGTGCAGTCCATGCGAGAGTTCCCCCGCCGGCAGGTTCGCCGCCCAGCCGAGACCTGCCCGGTTGAGAAGCTCAAGCGCTTCTGCGCGGATACCGCGCTCGGCACGCGCTGTGTAGGGCAGTCGCAGCGCCCACGAAACAGGCCCACCGGGCAACCTGATGTGCCCTCCGAGGAGCACATTCTCCAGCACGCTGGCGTGCAACAGCAGTGCGGGTTGCTGGAAAGTGCGTGCCAGCCCGAGGCGGGCAAGGCTGTACGGTGCACTCCCCGACACTTCGGTGCCACTAATGGTGATGGATCCGGAGTTGGGCTTGTAGTGGCCGCTGATGCAGTTGAAAAGCGAGGTCTTGCCGGCACCGTTGGGGCCCACCAGGCCGAAGATAGCACCCGGCTCGACGTGGAAGCTCACTTCCTGAAGAACCTTGACGCCACCGAAGTGAAGGTTCACGCCTTTGAGGCTCAGGCTTGCCGCCACCCTGTACCTTCCTGTCGCATCAATGCTCGGGATGGGAGCGATCATTCACGTCCACTCGAAACCGACGCTACGGATTGGAAACGAAATTGTCAACGATTTTGAATGAGGCTTGATCTGACCGTTACGGGGCCCGGTAGCCGGCCCGCGCGTACTCCGTGAAGGGGGCGGGAGCGACCGTCGCACGCATCTCAACCTGGCGGTGTTGCTCCACCTGACCCTTACCGGAGTTAGGTTCTTCTCCCCAGAGGACCACGACCTCCGTTCCGATCTGCGCATGCGCGACGTCGATCGTCGCCAGGGACAGGAATGCCCTCTCGTTGGCGAGGTAGCCGACGTCGAACGACACCCCCACCGTCTCCCCATCCGTCAGGACCCGGTCGGTTTGATAGAGGGCATAGCGCGACTTGGGGAGCTCAATGTACTTGGCGGGAAGGTCATCTCCAAGAATCGATCCAAGCGCATTAGTCACATCATCGTCGTTCCAAACGAGCGTGACTTTGGTGCGCCGCTGGTCTTCGGAGTGCCGCCGCAGTGCTTCCTTGCCGAGGAACTCGTGATCGAACGACACCGATCGCCCTAGCCCGATGTCGTAGGGAGTGACGTAATAGTCAGTGATATCAGTCGAGTAGAAGCTGCCTCCCAAAGAACCCGCTTTCGACAGGTCCAGCCATTCGCGATATGCCTTGAGCTCGGGCTGGAAGATCGCAGGTGGAGGGGACGGCACCCACCCCGAGCCGAGGTTCGCCGACGAATACGCCTTCGCCCCCACCTGAGTGATGCCAAACTCCTCGCCGTCAGCAAGCAGTTTTGCATGTACCGAGGCAGCGTCAGCCCATGGACCCCATAGCTCGAAACCGGGCTGCCCCGCCATGCCGTGGCGCAGTGTGCCCACGCGGTGTCCGCCGATCTCGATCCCTCCCATGTGGAAGAACTTCAGCTCGGGCGCCGGCTTGCCAGTGATCTTCTCAACGATCGCGAGCGCGTTGGGCCCCTGCAGCTCGTACCGGAAGAGCTTCGGATCGCCCTTGCGGATCAGCGAGTGGTCATCGCGCTCAAGCGTGACGTCCCAGTCGCCGGCGGAGATGTTGTATTCGACCCAGTCGGTCAGCATGGGAAGGCCCACCAGGTCGAACGAATTCTCGTCGAGGTGGAACAGAATACCGTCACCGATGAGGTATCCGTCGTGGTTCACGGCGACAAGCTGCTTCGCCCGCCCCACTTGGTAGCCGGCTGCGGAATTTGTGCCGATCCAGGTGAATAATTTCTCCGCATCGGGCCCACTGACGAAGAGGTCTGCCATGTGGTGAGACTGGTCAAGCAAGGCGCAGGAATCCCGCCAGGAGGCCTGCTCGCTGCGCCAATTGGTGAACTCGGGCGTCACTGGAAAGGTGAACGGCCGGGACTTCGCATTCCGCAACACGTCCACGGCGTTGCCCTGCATATCGATCGCAGACTGAAGGCTCTGGCTGGTCACGGCGATCCCTCCTCAGGACGGCGACACCGCACTCTGCAATGAACGGCATCGTTCTTGCTATGACTCACGATACGCCGGAGATAGTTTCTCTAACACTCAGCTCCTGCTCGAAAATCCTGGGCGTCCAGGCGTAGGGTACGGTCATGGACATCATCCTGGTTCCCGGTTTTTGGTTGGATGCTTCATCGTGGTCAGACGTCACCCCACCGCTGGTTGCAGCGGGCCATCGGGTGCATCCGCTGACGCTGCCCGGGCTTGAGTCAAAGGATGCGCCAAGAGCCGGCATCGGCCTCCGCGACCATATTGACGCCGTCGTCGCTGCCGTAGACGCCCTTGAGGAGCCTGTGGTCCTGGTGGGCCATTCCGGCGGAGGCGCCATTATCCATGGGGCTGTAGATGCCCGGCCTGACCGGGTTGCTCGGGCTGTATATGTCGACAGCGGCCCGCTGGGCGAGGGAGGTGTCATCAACGATGAGCTCCCCGCCGAAGGGGATGAGGTCCCGCTGCCCCCATGGGAGGGTTTTGAGGATGCCGATCTCACGGACCTGAATGACGAACTGCGGGCGGCATTCCGGGAACGGGCCATCCCTGAGCCACGCCTTGTCACCAGCGACCGGCAGCAGCTGCATGACGAGCGCCGCTACAACGTCCCTGCCACCGTTATTGCCTGCGAGTTCCCGTCTTCCCTGCTCATTGAATGGATGGAATCAGGCCATCCGTTCGTGGCAGAGCTCGCACGCATACACGACGTCGATTACGTGGACCTGCCCACCGGGCACTGGCCGCAGTTCACCAGGCCTGCGGAACTCGGCGTGGCGATTCTCGCTGCCGTTGACCGCGCGTCAAAGAATGGCCAAAACTAGCCGATTCACGCGAGCGAGACCTGGTCACCCCACGCTTCGGTTTCATGCTGAATGCGCTGTGTGAGCAATTCGACGTCCTGGGACATCTGTAACCCGACAGGAAGGCGGTCTCCCGGCCACGTGGACGCCTCGTGGGAGTCGGCCAATGCTTGGGCCAGCGCTTTGGAGAGTTTGCGAATCTTCCACGAATGCTGCAAATGGCGTTTGACCCGTTTGTGATGCTCGAGCGTTTGCCCCAGCAGCTTACGGATTGCCGACGGAACAGCCAACAGCTTTGGTCCGCCTTGAATTCTCCCCATGTGATCCGCCGTCCTCCAGCAGGTTGATTCCATGCCTGGATTCCAGTGTTGCGAAGGTTACTTAAGGTCCCGGCAATGCCAACCAAGGATCCGGTCAAGATCGGGCGGGGCCCTCCTGACCCTCTTTGGTGGAATACGACGGCGACACTCCCGGCTTATCTGAGTGTCGCGGCCTTCTCTGCACCAAAGAGGGTCAGATCTGCACGGTTCGAAGGCGCGCGACCGATCAGGAATGGAGAAGCGCCGGGCGCCGAAGCGGACCTAGTATGACTGCACGAAGCTGGTTAAGATCAAGCCAAATGCCGCCAACGGAAACCGCGTAGGCGACCCCCGCGTAACAGATGGAGACACCATGACCACGGCCACGAGCACGGACATGCGGTCCGCAGAGCAGCACCCCGCCGACCGCCACGATCTGATCCGTGTGCAGGGTGCACGGGAGAACAACCTCAAGGACGTCACCATCGAGATCCCGAAACGGCGACTCACGGTGTTCACCGGCGTCTCCGGTTCGGGCAAGAGCTCGCTGGTGTTCGCCACCATCGCCGCAGAGTCGCAGCGGATGATCAATGAAACCTACAGTGCCTTCGTACAGGGATTCATGCCGTCGCTTGCGCGGCCGGACGTCGACGTGCTCGAGGGGCTCACGACGGCGATCATCGTTGACCAGGAGCGGATGGGAGCGAATCCCCGCTCCACGGTAGGCACTGCCACCGATGCGAACGCCATGCTCCGGATCCTCTTCAGCCGGCTGGGCAAGCCGTACGTCGGGCCGCCCACGGCATTCTCCTTCAATGTCCCGACGCGGAAGGCCAGCGGTGTGATGAGCACCGAGAAGAGCGGCCATGTGGAGAAGGCCGTGGTGCAGAACGCGGTCTACCTGGGCGGAATGTGCCCGCGGTGTGAAGGAATGGGTTCGGTCTCCGACTTTGACCTCACTGCCCTCTACGATGACAGCAAATCGCTCGGCGAAGGTGCCCTGACTGTCCCTGGCTACAGCATGGACGGCTGGTATGGCCGGATTTTCAGCGGCGCCGGCTTCGACATGGACAAGCCGATCGCCAAGTTCACCAAGAAGGAAATGAACGACCTCCTCTACAAGCAACCGACCAAGATCAAGGTGGAGGGAATCAACCTCACCTATGAGGGGTTGATCCCGAAGATCCAGAAGTCGATGCTCTCTAAGGATGTTGAGGCCATGCAGCCTCATATCCGCGCTTTCGTTGAGCGCGCGATTACCTTTCAGTCCTGCCCCGAATGTGAGGGCACGCGGCTCAGCCCGGAGGCCCGGTCCGCGAAAATCCGAGGCAAGAACATCGCCGAACTGTGCGAGATGCAGATCAGCGATCTGGCCGGGTGGGTCGGCGAACTCAACGAGCCGTCGGTTGCACCGCTCCTGAAGGGACTCCGGCATCTGCTCGACTCGTTCGCGGAAATCGGCCTGGGCTACCTCTCGCTGGCCCGGCCGGCCGGAACACTGTCCGGCGGCGAGGCTCAACGCACCAAGATGATCCGGCATCTCGGGTCCTCCCTCACCGACGTCACCTACGTTTTCGACGAGCCCACCATCGGCCTGCACCCGCACGATATCGAGCGGATGAACCAGCTCCTGCTGCAATTGCGGGACAAGGGCAACACGGTGCTCGTCGTCGAGCACAAGCCCGAAACCATCGCCATTGCTGACCACGTCGTCGACCTCGGTCCCGGCGCCGGCACCGCCGGTGGCGAGGTGGTCTTCGAGGGCAGCCTTGAGGGATTGCGGAAGAGCGACACCACCACCGGGCGGCACCTCGATGACCGGGCTGCCCTCAAAAAGACGGTGCGCGCCGCGAAGGGTGCACTTGAAGTCCGCGGAGCGAGCACACACAACCTTCAAAACGTCGACGTCGACATTCCGCTCGGCGCTCTTGTGGTCGTCACGGGAGTTGCCGGCTCAGGAAAGAGCTCATTGATCAATGGTTCCGTGGCCGATCGCGACGGTGTGGTGGTGGTCGACCAGGGGTCCATCAAAGGCTCGCGCCGCAGCAACCCCGCCACGTACACAGGTCTGCTCGAGCCGATCCGCAAGGCATTCGCGAAGGCCAATTCTGTGAAACCGGCGCTTTTCAGCTCCAACTCCGAGGGCGCTTGCCCCACCTGCAACGGCGCCGGCGTCATCTTCACGGAACTGGGCGTTATGGCCACAGTTGAGTCCACATGTGAGGACTGTGAGGGCAAGCGGTTCCAGGCGTCGGTCCTTGAATACGCGCTCGGCGGACGGAACATCGCCGAGGTGTTGGCCATGTCGATGGCTGAAGCGAACGTATTCTTCAGCGATGGGGAAGCCCGCACACCTGCCGCCCACAAGATCCTCGACCGGATCGTGGACGTCGGACTCGGCTACCTCACCCTCGGCCAGCCACTCACCACGCTGTCCGGCGGCGAGCGCCAGCGCATCAAGCTGGCTACCCAGATGGCGGAAAAAGGCGATGTCTACATTCTCGACGAACCCACCACGGGTCTCCACCTCGCCGACGTCGAGAACCTGCTGGGCCTGCTCGACCGTCTGGTGGAGTCGGGCAAGTCGGTCATCGTCATCGAGCACCACCAGGCGGTGATGGCTCACGCCGACTGGATCATCGACCTCGGTCCCGGCGCCGGGCACGACGGCGGCCGGATCGTCTTCCAGGGCACCCCCGCCGACCTTGTCGCAGCACGCTCCACGCTTACAGGCGAGCACCTGGCAGCCTACGTGGGGGTCTGACCCAGAAGTCAGCCCTGCCGCCGGCGGAAGCCTCGGCGCCGGAGCGTGTTCAGGGCGTCATTTCCCCGCCGTCAAACCGTACAGAGACAGGCGCATGCCGAGGTAGGTAGTGGTCGCGTCTGCACCGTCGTCGGGGGCAGACTCCGTACCCGTCGGCGTGCCCAGCAAAGGATCCAGCAAGCCGGTGATTGGTGTCGGCGCCGGAGCCGGTGCATTCGTGACCGGAGCCGGAGCGGTTGTCGCAGGAGCCGGTGCTGGAGCAGGAGCCGACGAGGCGGGAGCAGGCGGGTTCGAGGACGGAGCCGGGGGTTGGTCGTTCAAGGAAGTGGCGGATGACGGCGGCGCTGCAGCCGTCGTAGCGGCCGCTATCCCGGACAGGGTGGGAGCGTCGAGGGGAATGGGGAGGCCGCCGATACCAGGCAAACCACTGGCTTGCAGACTCACAGCCGCGGGAGCACCTGCGTCCTCTGGCGTTTCGGCAGGGGTTCCGTTGATTGTCCCCGGGAACGTGACCGAGATTGTTGGCTGGGGAGCGGCGGTTCTGGCGGTCGGCCGGGTTTCCGATGTCGCCCGAGTCACCTTTGTTGGGCCGGTGGCCTCCTGCGCGGAACTTTCCTTGCCAAAGAAGGGCAGCTCTGTGGCCTGGCTGGCTGCGCCGACGCCAAGCAGCACGACAAACGCGCCGGCAACCATTGCCACTCTTCGACCCACAATGCGAACCGAAGCGGCTTTTTTTAGGACCTCATCAGGCTGGGAACTGAATATGGCTGCTATCTGAGGGCTGAGTACGCTCATCGGTTCAGTGTTTGTGGCGGCAGCCGGCGTGCGCTCGACCGGCTTTTCAACTGCCTCGCGCCGGGTCCTGCTCCGTCGCATCGCTGCGGGCGTGGGAGCTACTTCGGCTTTGGGTGCGGTTTCCGGAGCGAGGCTCGCGGGTGCGGTTTCCGGAGCGGCTGCGATTATGGGCGCAGTTTGGGGGGCAGCAGGTACTTCGAAGGCGGGGCGCCTGTCCCTGCTTCGCCGCGGCGCAGAGGGAACCACCGGGGCTGTGGGAACCGTCGTTGAAACGGGTTCCGTAGAGGCCGTTCCGGCCGGCGGCATTTCGGCATCGGGGCTCGTTGGGGTGAGGGGTTTAGTGACGGTTGGCGCGGCTTCTGCACGATGCCGCCCGGCCCGTAAAGGGCGCGACTGATCCAAAGAACGGGACATGATGGTTGCCTCTCAACGCCTGCGAGGTTAGCTGTCGGGTTCGGAAGAGGTCAACCGGCCGGCACGTTAGACGTGACGGCTTCACCCCACGGGCCGCTGGGTAGCGGCCCGAAGACTCTGGGTCCCCCGTCTCTGCCTTAATGTTGGGAGTCCGGGATGTGGCAGAGCTCGGCGTCAGCCCGGACGCGGCCCGATCCAGATGGGCCACCCCCAAACCGTACAGGAAACCCTCCCTTAAAGTCACGTTTAGGTAACAGGCCTCCTTCTCAGCCGAGCTGCTCCCATGGGTTATTGTCCCCATTGCGTGGCACCCCTGCTCTAAAGCAGGATGGTTGAGAATCTTTAGGGGGAAGAATGGCTTTCTATGGCTCTGACGTCCAACAGCTCAAGAAGCTCTCGCAGTCCTTGAGCGCAGGGGCCTCACAACTTTCGGGAAAAACCCGGGAACTGGACTCACTTATTGATCAAAGCCAGTCCACTTGGCTGGGCCAGGACGCCAAACAATTCGCTGCCGAGTGGCGTGGACAGCTCCGCTCCCTGATCGTGAATGCTTCCCGTGACCTCGAGGAGGCCTCGAGGAAGGCCCTCCAGAATGCCGACGAACAGTCTTCAGCCTCCGCAGCAGGGACCGCCGGTAGCAGTGGCGCGGGAATTGGGATCCAGACCATCGCGGCCAAGGAGACCGACCCGGCCGGACCAGGCAGACCAACACCGGAAGAAATTCTGGAACAGTATCAGGTGAGCGACGCGGAGACCACGGAGTGGCCTTCCGACTGGGACCCGCTGCGGCTGGTAGTTGATCAGAAAACGGTCACTGAAAAGGAAGCCGAACTGCTCAACGGCCTGGGGCCATTGGAATTGGATGCCTTCAAGGACATTCATGACGACGCCTTCGAGCAAGCTGACGCCCGTTTCGAAAGCGCGGATCGGAACGACGACCAGAACGATGCTTTCCGTCACGCCTACTGGAACGCCCTCATGGTCAAGGAGTACGGGGCCGAGTGGGCCGAGGATTACGCCACCGCTCATGAACAGTTGCCGGGAAACCCTGGCCCTCGCGAAGCCATGGACCTTTACAACAACGAGGTGGGCAGGGACATTGCCGTCGCCAATCCCGATGCCAGCGCAGAGGAACTTGCCGATCTGATTGAGGCGGCCGTGAAGAACGGAGACACTGTTGTGGTTGGCCAGGACCTGCTCCCACACCCCTCCAACGAGATTCCTGCGGAGCAGACGGGCGATGCCGGCGATGCTCCAGCCGCCCCGGGGCAGGACCCGGAGTTCAATGACGAATCCAGGACCACATCATGACGAAAACTTTGCCATGGCTGACGGTCCGCTGGTACTCGTTGACCGTACTTTGCCTTGTCTTTGCCTGCGCCCTGGCCGGGTGCTCAATTGGAGGAAACGCCATGCCCGAAGGAAACGACAAGCTGGACAGCCGCGTCCTGGACGCAGCCACTACCGGCACGGAACTCAGGCTCGCAGATGCTACCGATTTCGACTGGGACCAGGCAGGATTCGCCACTGAAGGGACCCTGGCATCGGAGATCGAGGCGGCCTTCGGCGACCCCGTCAGCAAGGAGAAGCGATATACGGCGTCACCGGCCTTGTTCATCTTCCTCAAGGACGGCAAGGTGACGAAGGCAGTCCGTGTCACGCCCGACGCCTTCCATGGCAAGGATTCATTGAAGAAGTATGGACGTGATGTGGTGCTCGCCCCTGCCGAAGGCCGAAAGGGCTTTCTGAACTGGCGCGAATAGAGGGACTTCGTCCAGCCGGAAAGGCCTTTTTGTCCAATCTCGCAGTACACTGAATTATCGAACATATATTCGAATAAAGGTGTGTTGTGGGCATTATTGTGGGTCCTCGTGTGATAGCTGCCGGAAGCTCGCTGCTCACTGTGCTCATCTCCCCTGTGGCGGTGGCTGCCGGCTACCCCTCGCCCGCGCAGGACTACTTTGACGGCCGGATTGACCTCAACGAACACCTCATCAAGGACATCACCAGCACGTACGTGGTGAGGGTCGCGGGGAATTCCATGGAAGGTGCGGGCATCAGCGACGGAGACGAACTAATCGTTGATCGTGCTCTGGAACCCAAGGACGGCTCCGTGGTCGTCGCCGTCCTGGATGGTGAACTGACCATTAAACGCCTGCGCCTCACACCACGCGGCGTCCTGCTCCAGGCGGAAAATGCCAACTATCCGGACATCCGCGTAGCAGCATTGTCCGACCTCGTCATCTGGGGCGTAGCCACGAGGTGCCTTCATCATGTCTAAGCCTGCAATGATGCACCGGATGCAGCAGATCGCCCACGTGGACGTGAACTGTTTTTATGCCTCGGCTGAGCGTGCGTTTGATCCATCCCTGGAAGGCCTGCCACTGGTTGTGCTGTCCAATAACGACGGGTGTGCCGTTACCCGGTCACCCGAGGCCAAGGCACTCGGCATCCCCGTGGGCGAACCGTGGTTCAAGATCGCACCCCGCGTCAAGGAGTGGGGCCTGGTGGCCAGGTCCAGTAACTATGAACTGTATGGCGACATCAGTGCGCGCGTAATGGAACTCCTCAGCAGGTTTTCGGCCTGGCTGGAGGTCTACAGCATTGACGAGGCCTTCCTAGGCGTCAAGGGAACCCCTGACGAACTCCTCCGGCTCGGGTTGGAGATGAAGGCCGCCGTGCGCCGCAATGTGGGTGTTCCGGTGTGCGTCGGAATCGCCGGCACCAAGACCTTGGCCAAACTGGCTAACAAGTGGGCCAAGAACAATCCAGGATTCAACGGTGTTTGCCTCTGGGATTCCCTCCCCCTCGCCCAGCGGGAAGCGCTGATGGCCCGGCTGTCCGTGATCGAGATCTGGGGCATTGCCTCCCGTCTGACCAAACGACTGAACGCCATGGGAATCCAGTCGATCCTTGACCTCTCCAGAGCCGACCCCGTGATGATCCGGGACCGCTTCTCCGTGGTGGTGATGCGCACCGTCCTTGAGCTTCAAGGCACACCGTGCATTCCCATGGAGGAGGAACGGATCGGCCGGGATCAGCTGATTTTCAGCAGATCCTTCTCCACGCCCATCACTACCGTCCATGAACTGCGACAGGTCCTGAGCATCTACGGCCAGCAGGCGAGCGCCAGGCTCGCCAAGCACGGATTGCAGGCCAGGGTCCTCACTGCGTACGCCGCCACGTCCTACTACAACCCGAAGGACACTTCCTACCCGTCGGCCTGCATCAGGCTCCCCATGCCCACCGCAGACCCCGTGCTCCTGACCCGGGCCGCGCATGCTCTCCTCCCGCAAATCCAGGAGGGAATCAAGTATGCGAAAGCGGGAATTATGGTGACCGATCTGCGCCCTTCGGGGAACCAACCGCCGCTGTCTCCCTTCGAGAACCAGCACGAGGAACGCGGCATTGGCCCCCTCCTGGAGGAGGTAGCCCGCCGCTACGGCCGGGGCTCCATCGGCCTGGGCCATGCCGGGATCAGGGGTGGGCCGGACTGGACCATGAAACGCGACATGATGTCCCCCCGCTACACCACGCACTGGGATGAGCTCCTGCTCGTCAAGGCTGCCTAGATCCCGTGTCTGATGACGCCCCGCACCTGGGTGCACTTTGTTGCTTGCCCCACCACGCTTAGCCTGTTGCTATGGTTCACCCCTCCGCCGCCCCGCCCGAAGTAGTTCTTGCCTCCATCCGGCAACCCGGCGATGCCGGGCCCTCTGACATTCACATCGTTGATGGGGTGGTTTCACGTATTTCGCCAGTGGGAGACCGTCCGGCCGGCTCCACGGTTTTGGACTTCGACGGCGGCAACGCCATCCCCGGGCTTTGGGACGAACATGTCCATATGACTCAGTGGGCGCTTGCGGCCCAGCGTCTGGACCTTTCCCCAGCAGAGTCGGCGAGGGACGCCGTCGAGCTCCTCCGCCCTCACCTCGCCGGCGCGGAGCACAGCACAACCTTTGTTGGGGTGGGTTTCCGGGACGCCGTGTGGAGCGACGCCCCAACACTCGAGATGCTCGACGCCGTCACCCATCGCCAGCCGACGGCGCTCCTCAGCCACGACCTCCATTGTGTGTGGCTGAACAGTGCGGCCGCAGAACGCTATGGGGTTCAACTGGATGCTGACGGCCTGCTGCGGGAAGACGCAGCATTCGCGGTTACCCGCCAGCTGGACCACCTGCCCGACCATCTGGTGGACGCCTGGGTGGCCGATGCCGCAGGAAATGCTGCGGCCCGCGGGATAGTCGGCATCGTGGACTTCGAAATGGCCTGGAACCGGGACTCCTGGCTCAGGCGCGAGGCCTCCGGATTCGACTCCTTGAGAGTCGACGTCGGCGTCTATGCCGAGCATCTTGAGCGGGCCGCCGGCATGGGGCTCCGAACCGGACAAAGCTTTCCCGGAAGCAGCCTTTTGCGCGTCGGACCGATGAAGGTCCTCATCGACGGCTCCCTCAACACGCGCACCGCCTTCTGCATGGATCCCTACCCCCATGGCGGGAACGGAGTCCTCACCGTGAGCGAAGCAGAACTGCTCGGGCTGTTGGAGAAGGCGGGCGAGGCAGGGTTTGTACCGGCAGTCCACGCCATCGGCGACGCCGCCAATAAAGTCGCGCTCGATGCCTTTGGCCGGGCCGGCATTTCCGGACGGATCGAACATGCCCAGTTTGTCCGGGAGCAGGACTTCGCCCGGTTCGCCGAACTGAATGTTATTGCCAGCGTCCAGCCGCTGCACGCCTTGGATGACCGGGATGCGGCCGAGGCCAACTGGGCCGGTCACACTGACCGTGCCTTCCCGTTGCGCTCGCTGCTGGAAGCGGGAGCCACGCTGGCACTGGGATCTGACGCTCCGGTGGCGCCCTTGGATCCATGGTCGGCGATGTCGGCTGCCACCACCCGGTCCAGGCGGGACGGACGGGAGCCTTGGCACCCCGAGCAGTCCATTACACGCAAAGAGGCGCTGGCTGCGTCGGCCAGAGGACGCAAACGGATACAGGTGGGAGACCCGGCGGATATCGCAATACTCGACGGCGACCCGTTGGCTGTTCCAGACGATGTTTTCGCGAGTATGCCCGTGGCAGCAACCCTTGTGCGTGGGAGGATCACCTATAACGGTTGAGGAATATTCAGTTCTTCACGCGTGCCTGGACAAGGTTGGCGAAGGGAAGCTTGCCGTGAAGAGCATAAAAGGTTGCGTGGCACTCCGCCTCCGCCCGGTTCACTTGATCCGGGGGCAATTCTTTCCAAGCGACAAGCAGGGACTTGGCGTCGGCCAACTGCCAGAGCAACCTTCCATCCCAGTGACCCGGCGGCTTCCCTTGCCCAAAATCCACCAGTTCCTGGATCTGCCTCCGCAGGCCACGGTTGCCCTTACTGCCGATGCCGGCCTTCCCCACATAAAGTATGTCGGCGCCATCTACCCACTCGGTGGCCAGCTCAGCAGGCTTCAATGAAGGGTCCTTTTTCTTGAACCGGCCAGCCGTGCTCTTTGCCAGAAACACCGGCTCGAACCCTGCCGGGATCAGCACAGCAAAGATGCCCGGGCCTTGCGGAATCCTGTTGATATCCAGATTCGAAAACGCCCGGAATCCGGTGAATCCATCGTCGATGAGCTTCTGTCTATCCATCTGACTGCTGTTCCTTCCACCCCTGAAGAGGCGTCTCTATCGACTGCCAACCGTACGCGCTTCCCGCTGAAAGAACGGCTGACACATTATTGCCATCACGGCTGCGCCAGAAAGTTTCCCACCCACCAACCCCGCGCCAGCGCGTAGAGTGGACCCAGACGCCTGATTCTGGACGCCGTGTGCTGAGGGAGAGATCGTGACGATTGACTGGGACGAAAAAAAGGCCCTGCTGCAGGAACCGAATATCGCGGCTGTAACGCAGCTTTGCGACGAACTCATGGCTAAGAGGCCAGGATCGGTTGTTCCGTACATCGACCCCGTCCACGACGAAGACGAATGCCGCATAGTCAGCCTCCAGACCAGCCCCGGACGGGGAACCGAGTCAGGCTTTGTCTCCCATTTCAACGACGATGAAGCCGCCCGTCGGGCCACGTCCATCTACGAACTGGCAGAACTGGATCCCCGGTATGTCATGCCTTGGAATGCATATCCCTGGGTCCGGGACCCGGAGATGCCTTCGGCACTCAACGTCCAGGAAAAGACGGACGGGCTCAGGCCCTTCCGCCAGTTCCTCAAGATCAACAAGCGGGTATCAGCGATCATCGCCCACGGAGCTGACGCCAACACCTTCCTGACCCTCTTCGAGAAGACCTACCACTCGTCCCTGAAGAACCACGGCATCAAGATCTACAAGGCGACGGCACTGGGCGGCCGGGCGTTCGCGGTCTCCGAGACCAAACAAGAGGAACTCCTCACCAAGAGCGTGGACATCTATAAAGACGCCATGCAGCGCGCAGGTATCCAGCACCTCTAGCGAGGCGGCCGCGAAGCAGCCCTCTTCGAGGCCGGTACGGTAGGGCCATGAACCTTTCAGGCGAGCTCGCGTCAGTTAGATCGGCCTACGACACCGTCGCCGAGAGCTACTCCAAAGTGCTTCCTGACGCAAGTTTCGAAACCCCGCTCGACCGGGCGATGATCAACGCCTTCGTTGAGTACGTCCATGCAGCAGAACTGAGTTCCGTCCTGGATGCTGGGTGCGGCACCGGCCGGATGACAGGGTTGCTCGCAGCTCAAGGAGCCCTGGTTTCCGGAGTCGACCTGTCGCCCGGGATGATCGAGATCGCCCAACGCAAACACCCGGATCTCACATTCGACGTAGCCGATCTTTCGGATCTTCCCTCCGAAGACGGTGAGTTCGGAGGGGTCTTCGCCTGGTACTCCATCATCCACACAGCCCCCAACGATCTGTCACGCGTCCTTGCTGAATTCTTCCGTGTCCTGGCTCCAGGTGGCTTTCTGCTGCTCGGCTTCCAGGTTGGTGAGGGGCCGCGCCACATGGCAAACGCTTACGGCCATAAGGTTTCGCTGGATGCATACCTGTTTACACCCGAATACATCACGAGCCTTTTAGGCCAGGCCGCGTTCGATGTCGTCGCACAGATGGAGCGCGCTCCGGGGGAGTTCGAGCGCACGAGACAGGCCGCGCTGCTTGCCCGAAGAGCCAAGTAGCCCGCGTTAGGGCCGGAGCGGTGTGGCGCTGGCAGCGGCGAAGAGGTCTACGTACGCACCTTCAACGAGCGCGGAATCCTCAATTCCGAGAACAGCAAGGAGGCGATTAGCTTCTGAAACCGCGGCGTCGTATTCCAGCGTGTCATCGACATTGACTTCGACTTCCAGGAACTCGCCCAGACCATCGACGCGGTCCAGATGCACCCGCGCCTGACCGATGCGAAACACAGTGCGGTGCTTTCGAACCCGGCCAGCTTTCCCATTGGCGTCAGTCAGGACTGCACGGAGTCGGTCTGGGTCCGCAATTTCTGAATGGACGTAGAACGAAGGCTTCGGACCGGGTTCGTCCGCCCTCCTGTAGAAGATCAGCACGCCCTCGCCTTCGCCAAGAACCCGAAGCTTGAGGCGGCCGTTCGGGCAGGAGAAGAAGGTGTCGTCCTGCACAACGTGTTCGGGTTCCGCGTCTGCCAAAGCAGCGACCGCCGGCAGCAGCTTCGCGAGACTTTCCACACGCGCTTTGATTTCGATGTTCGTCGGCATCATTCCACTAGACCACGCCGGGATGTCTCCAGCATGCAAGACTCTTGGAGTGAACGGTGATGCCAAAGCCACATTGGACCATGTTGAGGCGCCTCCCCCCGCTGGGGTTCAGGCGGATTTCCAGGCGGCCGCAACCGTGTCAAAGCTGCCGGGCGGCAGGGGAACTGCTTGGAAGGCCGGCGACGTAACGCTGAAGCCCCTCGACGTCCTTCCGCAGGAATTGCTCTGGCTGGACGAGGTTGCACGTGTTCACGCCGGGGACAGTCGTTTGCGCCTGAGCCTGCCAATCAGAAGCCAGTCCGGAGAACTGGTTGTGGACGGCTGGACGGCATTCCCTTACCTCGCCGGCGAGCACCAGGCTGGCCGATGGCTGGAGATCGCGAGGATTGCCCGTGAGTTCGCCGCGGTTTTCTCTGATGTGCGACGCCCGGCCTTCGTCGATATGCGGACCCACGCCTGGGCAAGGGCTGACCGCTTCGCTTGGAACGAAGACCATGAGGATTCGCCCGTCGATGCTCCCTACGTAGCGGACCTCGTGAACGCACGGCGGCCCGTGTCCGATCCCCCCGCCCTCATCCATGGCGACCTGACCGGCAACGTCTTGTTCGATTCAATCCTTCCACCGGCGGTTATCGACCTGACCCTATACTGGCGACCGGTCGAGTATTCAGTCGCAGTCATAGCGATAGACGCGGTGTGCTTCGAGGGGGCCCCGCTGTCGCTCCTGGAAACGATCAGCCCGAACCCGGCCTTTCCGCAACACCTCATTCGTGCTGCACTGTTTCGCATCGCCACCGACCACCTCAATGGCCGGCGCACCTCCGACTACTACCCCTACTGTGCCGCGGTGGACCGGATTCTTCAGCTCACGGATGGCCCACGACAGGGCTGAGGGCCCTGCTTAACACTTTTCACCATCTTGCTTCCGGCATTGACAGCAAGCTGTGACCCGTGCCATATTTCTTGTGTGAACCTGTCAGACAGCCGGACAGCAGGACAGCCTGCCTCCGAACGAAGCGCCACAGAACCGAGCCGCCCCTTGGCGCGCCTCGGGGCTGCCGAAGCTGTCTTCAACGTTCTCCGTGGGGAAATCGAATCCGGCAAGCTCGAGGTCGGCGCCAAACTAAGTTCTGAAGCTGCGCTTGCCCAGGAGTACGGCGTGAGCCGTTCCGTAGTTCGCGAAGCACTTCGCTCCTGCACAGCTCTTGGGCTCACCATGACGCGCACGGGCAAGGGAACATTCGTGATCGCCAACAGGGTGGCCGCGGATTTGGTGCTCGGCCAGTATTCAGCCCGGGATCTGACAGAAGCCCGGCCCCACATTGAAGTTCCTGCTGCTGGGCTTGCCGCCCAGCGGCGTACCGAGGAAGAACTCGAAAGCCTGCGCGGCATCGTGGATGCCATGTCGTCCGAGGACGATCCCGAAGTGTGGGTCACCCTGGACTCCAGCTTTCATGCGGCGATCGCACGCGCCAGCGGCAACAGGGTGTTTGAACGAGTCGTCGCGGACATCCGTGAGGCCCTGGCCAACCAGTCCGAAACCCTGAATATGGTGGCCGACCGCAAGATCGCCTCCGATCGGGAACACGAATCCATTCTCCACGCCATCGAAGTGGGCAGCAGCGAGGACGCACAGGCCGCAATGGAGGCGCACCTCCACGCCGTCGGCGTCGCGCTCAACTCCATCCTGAACAAGTAACCCCTAAGACTCAAGGACTCCATGCTCTCCCCCGCCTTAGCCCAGCACGCCTCCGACCCGGCGCAGTTCCTGCTGCCGCGGCACACTCCGCTCGCGGTCCTCACGCGCGACGGCCTGGTTGAAGGCGTTCACTATGGTTCCCTCATCGCAACGGCTCCCAACGCTGGAACGCTGCTGGAGGCAGGCGATCCCCTGAAACCCTTCTACCCGCGTTCCTCCTTGAAGCCATTGCAGGCGGTTGCCCTGGTCCGCGGCGGACTTAACATCTCCCCGGAGCTGCTGGCCTTGACGGCGGCGAGCCACTCCGGTGCCCCAATTCACCGGAATGGTGCCCTGAGAATCCTCGAGCTCCACGGGCTCACCCCTGACGCCCTGGAAAACACCACAGACCTCCCCTACGGCCTGCCTGAGCGCGAGGAATGGCTTCGAAAGGGCGGGGAGCCGAGCCAGTTGGCCCAGAACTGCTCCGGAAAACACGCTGCCATGGCCGCCACGTGCGTGATTAATGGCTGGCCGGTCCGCGGCTACCTTGATCCGAGTCACCCTCTCCAGCAACTTGTGGCCGATACCATCGGAGACCTCACTGGCGAGGCACCGGCAGGGATCAGCACCGACGGCTGCGGGACTCCCCTTTACGCCCTGACCCTGCTCGGAATGGCCCGCGCATTCGGCCGACTCGCTGCGGCAGCAACCGCCGTAGATCCTGAAGCGCGTCGGAAAGCCGAGATAGCGGACGGAAGCCCGGAAGCCGCCGTCGCCCTTGCAATGGCCCGCCATCCGGAGATGGTGGCCGGCGAGGGCCGCGACGTCACCGAACTCATGCGGCTGGTCCCGGGGCTGGTGGCAAAGGACGGCTTTGAAGGCGTGCAGCTGGTGGGCCTCCCCGATGGCCGTGGCGTTGCCGTGAAAATTTCCGACGGCGGAGACCGCGCGCGTATGCCTGTCACCGTTCGCGTCCTGGACGCCCTCGACGTCGACACCTCACAGCTCGCGGGCATCGCCACCGCCCCCGTTCTGGGAGGCGGCCATCAGGTCGGCCTGCTGCAGGCTGCAGACTTCCTCTTCCCGGACGCGGCAACACCGCCTACACCCAAAACCTCCGATTGACCGTGGAACCGTCAACCGGCCTGGCCGCCGAGCTCAACCCGTACCCGGGCTACGCAGCGGCGGCCACAGCAATCGCTCAGGAAGCCCTCGCCACCGGCAAGGGCGCGGCGGGACTGGTCCTTGAACACGGGCTGCTCACCGAAGCGCAGCGCGAAGAACCGCTCAGCCCCAACCTGGCAAAACGACAGTAACCGCTCCACCCAGATAGTCCCTCCAAGAAAAAGGACTCCACCATGACACAGCCTCCAGTGGCCGCCGAGCAACAAGCGGCCATCACGGACCACACCGTCCCGGCCCAGGCGCACGCCAGCGAAAGCCTTCTCCATGCCGAGGACAAGGGCTACCACAAGAGCCTGAAGCCGCGGCAGATCCAGATGATTGCGATCGGCGGCGCCATCGGCACCGGCCTGTTCCTCGGTGCGGGTGGCCGGCTCAATGCCGCAGGCCCCTCCCTGGTCATCGCTTACGCCGTCTGTGGCTTCTTCGCCTTCCTGATCCTCCGGGCCCTGGGCGAACTCATCCTGCACAGGCCTTCCTCGGGCTCCTTCGTCTCCTACGCCCGCGAATTCTTCGGCGAAAAAGCCGCGTTCGTCGCCGGCTGGTTCTACTGGATCAACTGGGCCACCACCACCATCGTGGACATCACCGCCGCGGCCCTCTACATGAACTTCTTTGGCCACTACGTGCCCTGGATGGCCGACGTCCCGCAGTGGGCCTGGGCCCTGATCGCCCTCGTTGTTGTACTGGGCCTGAACCTCGTCTCCGTGAAGGTCTTCGGCGAAATGGAATTCTGGTTCGCCATCATCAAGGTCGCCGCCCTGGTCGCGTTCCTGGTCATCGGCAGCTACTTCGTCATCTTCGGCACCCCCGTTGACGGCCAGCAAGTGGGCTTCAGCCTCATCTCCGATAACGGCGGAATCTTCCCGAACGGCATCCTGCCCATGATCATCCTGATGCAGGGTGTGCTGTTCGCCTACGCCTCGATCGAGCTCGTCGGTACTGCGGCAGGCGAGACCGAGAACCCTGAGAAGATCATGCCCAAGGCCATCAACTCCGTTGTCTTCCGCATCGCCGTCTTCTACGTCGGCTCCGTCATCCTGCTCGCGCTGCTGCTGCCGTTCACCGCCTACGAAAAGGGTGTCAGCCCCTTCGTGACCTTCTTCGGCTCCATTGGCATCCAGGGCGTGGACGTCATCATGAACCTCGTGGTCCTCACCGCCGCGCTGTCCTCCCTGAACGCCGGGCTCTACTCCACCGGGCGGATCCTGCGCTCCATGTCCGTCGCTGGCTCGGCCCCGAAGTTCGCCCAGCGCATGAACAAGGCAGGCGTCCCATACGGCGGCATCGCCATCACCGCCGGCGTCTCTCTCCTGGGTGTTCCGCTGAACTACCTCGTCCCCTCCGATGCCTTCGAAATTGTCCTCAACGTCGCCTCCGTCGGCATCATCGTTACCTGGGCCACCATCGTGCTGTGCCAGATGCAGCTGAAGCGCTGGGCGGACAAGGGCTGGCTCAAGCGCCCCTCCTTCCGGATGTTCGGCGCTCCGTACACCGGCTACCTCTCGCTGCTGTTCCTCGTCAGTGTCCTGGTCATGGTCTTCATCGACTCACCCCTGACCCTCCTGGTGACGCTCATCGCCTGCGCCTTGATGGTGGTCGGCTGGTACTTGTGCCGGAAGCAGATCCATGAGATCGCCGAAGCCCGTGACGGTTACACCGGCATGTCACCGGTGGTGGCCAACCTCCCGGCTCCCGGCAAGGCTGACCGTATCTAGTCCCTTCCGGTTAAGTCCGACGGCGGCACCTCAGGTTTTTGTTCCACGGAACCTGGAGTGCCGCCGTCGTCGTCTGCGGGCCATAGTATTGGCGGGTGACTCTGCCCCCTGAACTCCTGGCCACCATTGCGGATTATCACTCCCGCGGTTATGGCTGCTCCGAGCCTGAGGCAGAGCCGGAGAGCCAGGAATACTGCGCCTACAAGTTTTCCCTCAACACTCAGTCCGTGGTTTTCCGGATCGCCAAGACCACCCCGACAAAGATCGGCCAGTTCGTGACGCTTTGGCAGCGATCACCAGGGCCCGGACAACCCATCCGGCCGTTTGATGTAGGCGACGCCGTGGACCTGTTTGTTGTCAGCGTTGGGGATTCGGTGAATTCCGGACAGTTCGTCTTCCCGCAGGAAGCCCTGATCCGGCGCGGCGTGGTTTCGCAAGGCGGGCTCGGCGGCAAGCGCGCGTTTCGCATATACCCGCCCTGGACGGCGCCAACCAGCCGGCAAGCACAGGCCACCCAGCGCTGGCAGTCGGAGTTCTTTGAGTCACCGGCTACCGCAACCGGGGAACCACGGTCAGGGAATGGATTTGAGGAAGGGCAGCCCTGAGATCCCGCTCGAGTTTTGCCGTGTGGAGGCTGAACTCATGCAAGCTGGTGGCCGCGGCAGCGGGAACAGTGACTTCGGCGTTCAGGTAATGGCCCGACCAGCGCAGCCGGGCAGTTCCTGAAGGGTCATGCTGCCGCACAACCGTAGCTACCTTGTCGGTCAGCGCGGGGTCCACTCCGTCCATCAGCCGACGGCCGACGTCGCGGACGGTGCCCCACAACAGCACTGCGATGGCCGCGGAAATCAGCAGCCCGACAATGGGGTCCGCAAGGGGGAAACCGAGCATGATGCCGATCGCGCCGGCCACGACGGCGAGGGACGTAAAACCGTCCGTGCGGGCATGCACACCGTCGGCCACCAGGGCTGCGGAACCTATCCGTCGGCCAACCCGGATCCTGTAAAGCGCCACCAGCTCGTTGCCTGCAAAGCCCACCAGGCCGGCTGCCAGGACCCAGCCAAGGTTTTGAACCGGCTGGGGTTCGAAGAAGCGGCGGATGGATTCGACGGCGGCCACCACGGCGGAAAGGGCGATCATGGCAACAATGAAGAGCCCCGCGAGGTCCTCGGCACGACCGAAGCCGTAGGTATATGTCTTGGTTGGTTTGCGGCGGCCAAGCAGGAAAGCGATCCATAAGGGCACAGCGGTCAGCGCGTCGGAAAAATTGTGGACTGTATCCGCAAGGAGCGCCACCGATCCGCTCACCAGCACAATAACCAGCTGGAACAGTGAGGTTGCTCCGAGGCCCAGCAGGGAGATCTTGACGGCACGGATGCCTTGCGCGCTCGATTCCAGGGCATTGTCAATGGAGTCGGCGGCGTCGTGCGAGTGAGGGACGAACACTTCCCTCAGCCATCCCTTCAGGCCCTGGCCGTGCCTGTGGTCGTGCGCGTGTTCGTGGCCGTGCGCGTGTTCGTGGCCGTGGCCGTGTTCGTGCGCGCCCAAGGTCTGGTCCGAGCCGCTCATGCGCCGTGGTGGGGGGCTGTGCCGAGTGAATGCTGCGCCTGATGGACCGCGTCCACCACGAGTTGCCGCGCATGGCCGTTCTGCATCCGGTAGTAGACCTTTGTGCCCTCTTGGCGCGTCGTAACCATCCCCACCAGACGCATCTTCGCCAGGTGCTGGGAAACGGCTGCAGCGGGTTTACCGACTTTTTCCGCCAGGGCATTCACCGGCATTTCGCCTTCCCTGAGCGCGAGAATGAGCCGCACCCTCGTGGCGTCTGCAAGCATGGAAAACACTTCCACCGCCAACTCGACATAGGGGCTGTCGACGTCGAAAGTACAAGGCTGCTTATCTGCATTCATATGCAGATACTGTCACAGACCCTCACCACAGGCAAAGGGAACAAAATTCCACACCGCAAACATCGGATGAATCCCCGCTAAGATGTTCCCATGGCTGTGACAGACGAAGCGATCGACAAAATCAAGGAAATGCTTCTCCGGGGCGAGCTCAAAGCCGGCGACCGCCTGCCGCCCGAAAAAGAGCTCAGTGACCGTCTCGGCTTGTCGCGGAGTTCTTTGCGCGAAGCCGTCAAGGCCTTGGAGCTTATCCGGGTTCTGGATGTGCGGCGCGGCGATGGCACCTACGTAACCAGCCTGGACGCGAAGCTGCTGAACGAGGCCGTAGCCTTCGTCGTGGAACTCCATCAAGACAAATCAATCCTTGAACTCTTCGAGGTCCGACGTATCCTGGAGCCAGCCACGGCGTTCATCGCAGCAAGCAAAATCAGCAGTGCCGAACTCCAGGAGCTCGGTGCCGCAATGGACGGGATCGACGAGCACACAGACGTTGAGGAACTGGTGGCCCACGACCTCGAGTTTCACCGCATCATCAGCAGGGCAGCGGGCAACGCGTACCTGGAAAGCCTTCTGGATGCGTTGTCCGGCAGCACGGTGCGGGCGCGAATCTGGCGCGGATTGACTCAGGACCGGGCCGTTGCGCACACCCTGGCAGAGCACAAGGCCATTGCCGACGCTTTGGCGCGTGGTGACGCCGAACTGGTAAAGGCCCTTGTCACCGTCCACATCAGTGGTGTCGAGAGCTGGCTGAGGCAGGCTCTGTAACCAACTCCGCCGCTTGGAATTAAGCCTTCGCGCCATCGGCAAAAACGCATAAACACTGCCTACTCACCATAATTTGCCGACTTTTTGGCCAACATTTGTTGTAGAACTAACGTGGATTTGCTGACCAAGAGCGGTAGGCACAACCTCATGTCTCGTTTTTGTTCCCGCTTCACCACAAGCGCCCGTTCGTCTCGACTGGCTCAATGCGGCCTGTCCTGCCAAGGTTTCCAGCCACACGTGGTTGAACAGGATCCCGAACGAAAACCAATTATCAAAGGCCAAATTAGTAAGTGAACTGCCCATAATTTCTCGGCCAAGTTCCCTATAAGCAAACTGAGAATTCTCCCTGAGAGCAGATTCTTGTCGAATTATTGATCAATTCTTTGACATTAATGAATTGCTCAATAGTATTTAGCTTTGGGGGAAGCACTCACTCGCTTAAAGCGCTGTCGACTGCAACTCGGGATCTATGGGGGGTCAAGGTCTGACCCTGTTCACCTATCAGGGGGTATCGCACTTTGAGACAGCAAGGTAAGAATCCGGGCTCAATGAGCCGTTGGATGTCGCAGCGAAGCGGGGGGAAGCCGGTCACAGCCATTGTTGCTGTTGCAGCGCTCCTCGCTTTTTCTTTTGCGGGCACGGCGAGTGTCGTCCAGGCAGCAACCGTTCCGGGTAGCCCCGGCACACCACAGGCGTCAACGGTTCTCTATTCCGAGGACTTCCAGAACGCGCCTCTGACAGGCGCGACCAACATCACGGCGTACACCAGCACCACCGGCGCGGCGTACACGACGGACCCGGTATACCAGAACGCACAGAGGTGCAACGGTGTGATCTTCGGCCATCAGGCCACCGACGCCGATCTTGGCGCCTCCGGGTTCTGTTTCAGCATCCCTAGTTGGTGGACCACCGCCAGAACTGTTCCGGCGGCGATCGGCCAGTACGCAGGCATGGCTGATCCCAACACAAACCTTGCCGTGGCCGAGCAGACGCTCGGCGGCTTCAACGATTACGCCGGGGTGATGCTGGAGGGCTCGGGCATCAACGTTGGCGGCACGAACCGGTTCGTTACTTTCTCCATGGACGTCGGAAACCTGTGCAACATCGGGATCCAGGCCTTGGATCGGTTCTACCTGATGGACGGCTCAACGCCGATTGCATTGAACGCCACCGACTACAACATCTGTGCCGACCCTAACCGACAGACATTCACCGTCGATGGAAACGTCGTCAGTGTCGGGACCTTCACCGGAGACCAGGCAGCATTGGTTACCAACTCGACAGTAGGCTTCCGGGTCGCCAATCAGCAGCCAAACGGCAGCGGTAATGACCAAGCATTCGACAACTTCAAGATCCTCGATGTCACTCCGCAGCTGGATAAGTCATTCAGTCCTGCATCCGTGCCCGTTGGTGCAGTCTCCGCGCTGACCCTCACGGTCACGAACACCGATGAACTGGCCGCCAAGAACGGCTGGTCCTTTACCGATACGCTTCCGGCCGGTTTGACCGTCGCCGACGGAGCTGCCACCACCACATGCCCGGCGGGTGTCGTCACGGCTGCAGCCGGCGCCACTTCAGTGGCTGTGACCGGAAACCTTGCTGCCGGCATGACCGCTTGTACTGTCACCGTCAATGTCGCGGCTGCGGCAGCAGGCTCGTTTACCAACGGCCCGTCAAACATCACCGGCATCGGGATCAATCCTCCCGGGGAATCCACTGTCGAGTTCGTTGAGCAGCCTTGGGCCTGCGACGCTTCCGGCTACCTCTTCCAGAGCCCGGCCGGCCTTGGTGGTCCCCACCTTGTCCAGCAGGTCGACCTGGTATCGGGCGCATACTCAACAGCGTTCAATCTGCCCCGGGGCGTGAACGGCGTTGGCTACAACACCCTGGATGATTACTTCTACGGGATCGCCAGCGACAACGGCCACTTGGTCAAGATCGGCGCCAACGGATCGCTGACCGATCTCGGCGTTCCCGCCGGCACAGCGGGCGTCGCTTTCAACGTCGGGGACTTCGACGCTGCCGGCCACTACTGGGTTACCACCAGCGCCAGCCCTTCTGACTACTTTGAGATTGACCTCGCCCCGGGTTCTCCCACCTACGGGACCGTAGTCAGTTCAGGAAGCAAGGGACTGGTCGGTGGCCTGTTCCCCGGTGCTGACTGGGGATTCACCAACGGCGCCTTCTACAGCGTCGGGACAGACGCCGATGAAAACAGCATCCTGGTCAAGTTCGACCCGGCAACCGGGACCCAGACCAACGATGGTGTGCTGACCAATTCTGCCGGCGCACCGGTAAGCGGTCTTCTTGTGGGCGCCGTCTACGTCGACGCCGCCGGATACCTTTACGCATCCGACAACCCCACCGGAAACATCTCGCGAATCAACGTCACAACCGCTCAGCTGGTGCCGGTTTCCACGGGTCCTGCATCCGGCGGCAATGACGGTGCTCGCTGTGCCCTGGCGCCGATCCCCACCCTCACGGTTACCAAGACCGTCGAAGGCCGTCAGGCTCCTGCGGACCAGTTCACAGTTGGCCTGCAGAACGCCGGCGGCACTGTCCTCACCTCAGCCACGACTACGGGAACGGCCACTACGGTCAGCACCACCGACCAGCCGGTATCCCAAGGCGCAACCTACACAATCACCGACACCATGGCGGCAGGCTCGGCCGGCGCTATCAACGCGTACAACGCCGCTGTGACGTGCACGAACACAGGAACCGGTGACGCCGTCCCAACCGAGGGCACCGGCCCATGGACGTTCACGGTTCCGGATGCAGCAGCGTTTACGTGTGCAGTCACCAACGCACCCGTAGCCGTCAGCATCGGTCTGGAAAAAACAGCTGACGCAGCTGCCATGGAGAACATCGAACCTGGCCAAATCATCACCTACTCGTTCGCGTTCACCAACACCGGCGCTGTGCCGCTCACCGATATCCGTATCGATGAAACTGAATTCACCGGAACGGGCAACGCCCCCGTCGCGGTCTGCCCGGCCGGCCCTGTCGCCCCGGCAGCAACCGTAACCTGCACCGCCACCTACACGGCCACCCAGGCCGACGTCGATGCCGGTTCGATCTCCAACACCGCTACCGGTACCGGAACCCCGCCCGAAGGATTCCCGGTTCCGCCGGTTTCGCCGCCGTCGGAAATCACTGTTCCGGCACCGCCGGCACCGGCCATCACAGTAGTGAAAACCGCCGATGAAGCCGCCCAGGCCGATCTCGTCGTCGGCCAGAACATCACATACTCGTTCCTTGTCACAAACACCGGTAACGTGACCCTGCGGGACGTCACTGTCAACGAAGGCAACTTCTCCGGCGCCGGCGAACTCAGCGGTGTTGTCTGCCCGGCTGAAGCTGCGCGGCTGGCACCGGCCGCCGTCATCACCTGCACCGCCACCTACACGGTTGTCCAGGCAGACGTCGATGCCGGCTCCATCACGAACACGGCCACAGCCACAGGCGTTCCGCCGGGAACCACTCCCCCGCCGGTCTCACCGCCGTCGGGCATAACCGTACCGACCCCGAACGCGCCTGCCATGACGCTGCTCAAGACGGTCGGCGCGGAAAAGGCAACAACGGTTGGCCAGGTGCTCACGTACTCGTTCTTCCTCACCAACACGGGCAACGTAACCCTGACCAATGTCACTGCAGTGGAAGGCGAATTCACCGGAACCGGCGATCTTTCCGCCGTTAGCTGCACGGCAGAAGCCGCATCACTCGCTCCGGCGATGAGCGTCACCTGCACGGCAACGTACACGGTCACCCTTGCAGACCTCACCGGAGGCACCATCACGAACACCGCAACGGGTTCCGGCGCTACACCCGGAGGACCAGCCGTCAGCTCGGCTTCCTCCACGGCGAAGCTGTCCACTCAGGCACCCATCTCGGCAGTGAGCGTTGCAGGCAACCTGGCTAACACCGGGCTCGACGCCGGACCGCTCGCCTTGGGCGCGCTCCTGCTGGTTCTTCTTGGTGGAGGGGCCATGACGGTCAGCAAGGTCCGTCGCCGGTCAATTCAATAACCGGCCAATTCAATAAGAGGTACAGCTCTCTCTGAGACCGAGAACTGAGACCAGGAAGCGGCGCCCGGGATAACCCTGCCGGGCGCCGCTTTCGGCTGTCCCCGTCGCTCACCGGATCCGCCCAAGGCTGGTCCGGGTTGACCGTGCCGGACCGATAGCAGCCACAAACGCCAACGGCCGCCCATCCAACGATGGGGGGCCGCAGCAGATGTAAGAGGAAGAGAACCGCTACTGGTAGAGGTTCGGCTTGATCTCGTCTGAATCGATGTTCTTGGCGTCGTACCAGTAGAAGCCGGTGTCGATGATCTTCTCCAGTTTTTCGCCCTTGATGGCGGCCACGGCAGCCTTCACAGTTTCGTAGCCGATTCCTACCGGGTTCTGCGTGACGGCACCGGCCATGAGGCCTGACCGGATGGCGTCGATCTGGGCCTTGCCCGAATCGAAGCCGACGATGGTCAGCTTGCCCTTGAGGCCAAGTTCTTCAACCGCCTTGACGACGCCGATAGCCGAACCCTCATTGGTGCCGTACATGCCCTTGAGGTTGGGGTTGGCCGTGACAATCGCCTTGGCTGCGTCAGCTGAAAGGAGCTGATCGCCGCCGGCGTACTGGATGGCCACGATCTTGATGTTCGGGTGGTTCTTTTCGATGTATTCCTTGAAGCCGTCGCGGCGGTCAGTTCCGGACTTCGAGGTCTGGTCATGGCCGATGATGGCAATGTCGCCGCTTCCGCCGATGAGCTCGGCGAGGTGCTTGGCGGCCTCGGCCGCAGCAGCCTTGTTGTCCGTGGAAGCCGTGGTCACCGGAATGTCGGAATCAACGCCGGAGTCGAAAGCGATCACGGGGATGTTCTTGCTCTTGGCCTGCTCCAGCAAGGGGGTGGCGGCCTGGGAGTCCAGGGCGGCGAAGCCAACAGCTGCGGGTGACTTGCCCAGTGCCGTAGTCAGCATTTGGACCTGCTGATCCACGTCCTTTTCGGTGTTGGGACCCTCAAAGGTGATTTCGACGTCGAACTCTGCTGCTGCCTTGTCAGCGCCCTGCTTCACGGCCTGCCAGAACTGGTGCTGGAAGCCTTTGGAGACGATGGCGATGTAGGGCTTTGCTCCGTCGGCGGGAGAAGCGCCGGGGGTGCCGGCGGGGGCCTCGCAGCCTGCGATGGCTACGACGCCGAGGGCCAGGCCGGACAGGGTGAGGAAACTGCGCCGGTCAAAAGTTGACTTGTTCATGGATGAAAACTCCGTTGTTTTTCTCATTGGGAAAGGGAGAGAGGGTGGGAACGAGGGGGGATGGTGCTGGAGGGGAAGTCCGGACCGGACCGGCTGAAGACCCTACTTGGCTGCCTCCTTCCGGCGAAGCATGTCCAGGTAGACAGCCACCAGGATCACAACGCCGATGGCCACGTTCTGCCACTCCTGCGGCACCGAGATGACGCGCAGGCCGTTGGTAAGGACGGACATAATGAGGGCACCAATCACCGTGCCGACGATGGAGCCTTTGCCTCCGGCCAGGGACGTTCCACCGATGACGACGGCCGCAATTGCCTGGAGTTCATATCCCATTCCTTGGCCTGGCTGCGCAGAGTTCAACCGTGCGGCGATGATCACGCCGGCCAGCCCGGTGAAGGCCCCGGCGGCGGTGTAGATCCAGAGCTTCCAGCTGCGGACGTTGATGCCGGAGAGCGCCGTCGCCTCCTCGTTGGAGCCGATGGAGAAGGTGTAGCGGCCCAAAAGGGTCTTGCTCATGACCACACCGGCCAGTGCTGCCGCTCCGAAGAAAATGAAGACAGCGTTGGGAATGACCAGCCCGGCAATGGGTTTGCCAAGGGCAAGGTTGGCGAAACCTTCGGTACCTGTGAAATAGATGGGCTTGGTTCCGGAAACCACCAGCGCCATGCCCTGGCAAACGAGCATGGTCGCCAAGGTGGCGATGAATGGTGGGATTTTCAGGAAGGAAATGAGGAAGCCGTTTACGGCCCCGATCACTGCTCCCATCAGGATGCCACCGGCAATACCGGCCCATATCGGCAGGCCCAGATAAGTCAGCACGACGCCAACCATCACAGAACACAGGCTCATGCCGGTGCCCACGGAGAGATCGATGCCGCCGGTGACGATGACGAACGTCGCTCCGAGGGCAAGGAGCCCGATAACCACCGTGGACAGCAGGATGTCCGAGAGGTTGCCCGGCAGCAGGAACCGGGCGTTCATGACGCCGAAGAAGACCACCAGGACAATCAGCGAGCCGAAGGCCAGGAGCTGCTGCAGGGACGAGCGGAGCCGCAGGGAGAGGCCCTGGCCACGCGGCGGTGAAGACGGCGCCGTCAGCACCTCGGATTCTTTCGGTGCGGGGGTTTCTACAATGCTCATGAGGTTGGTGCTCCTGTGGTGATGGAGACGCGCCGGGTGGCAAGTTCCATAATGTTTTCCTGGGTGGCTTCGGCATTGGTGAGGAAGCCGGTAATTCGCCCTTCGCACATGACGGCGATCCGGTGGGACAGGCGGAGGACTTCGGGCAGTTCCGAGGAGATCATGATGATCGCCTTGCCGGCGGCTGCGAGTTCATTGAGGAGCTTATAGATCTCGTCTTTGGCTCCGACGTCGATCCCGCGGGTGGGCTCGTCAAAGATGAGGATGTCGCAGTCCTTGACCAGCCATTTTGCGATGACTACCTTCTGCTGGTTGCCGCCCGAGAGATTCCGGGCAAGCTGCCTGATGGACGGCGTCTTGATCCGGAGTTTGCGGGCGTATTCGTCGGCGGTGCGGCGCAAAGCAGCATCCTTGATAAAGCCGCCTGCCGAGTTCTCCACGAGCGAGGAAAGCATGATGTTTTCCTTCACGTCGCGCTCCAGCATGAGCCCAAGATGCTTTCGGTCCTCCGAGAGATAGCCGATGCCCAGCTTCGCCGCTACGGCCGGGTTGGGAATCTGGGCGTCGGTCCCGTTCACTTTAAGGTGTTCGAAGCTGGCCTTGTCCGCGCCCACCAGGGCCCTGGCAACTTCGGTGCGTCCGGCGCCCATGAGTCCGGCAAACCCCAGGATCTCGCCCCTGCGCAGCGCGAAGCTGACACTCTTCAGCAGGGAAGGGGTAGTGAGCCCTTCAACGGAAAGTACGACGTCGTCGGCGCAGTCTGCAGCGTCGGCCGGCGGGCGCTGGTTACCGGAAATCGAACGTCCCACCATCAGCGAGATGACCTCCTGCATGCTGGTTTGTTCGGTGTCCACAGTGTCCACGTACTCGCCGTCACGGATAACGGTAACGCGCTGGGAAATCTGCTTGAGCTCATCCATTCGGTGCGAAATGTAGATGACTCCCGTCTCTGGCGAGACAAAGCCGCGGATCAGTTCGTGCAGGGTGGCCACCTCGGCATCGTTCAGGGCAGCAGTGGGCTCGTCCATGATGATCACCTTGGAGTCATGGCTCAGGGCCTTGGCGATCTCCACCATCTGCTGTTTGGCCACCGTCAGGTCACCGCAGCGCTCCCTTGGATCCAGCTTGAGGCTCATCCGGTCGAACAGGTCCTGGGTCTTCCGGTTCAGTGCCCGCTCACTGAGCATCCCAAAGCGGCGGGGTTCCCGGCCAATGTAGATATTCTGGGCGACGGTCAGGTCGGCCATGAGGTTGAACTCCTGATGGATGATGCTGATGCCCAGCTCCTGGGCATGCTTGGGTCCGGCTGGTGTAAAGGCCACACCGTTGAGTTCAAACGTTCCCTCGTCCGGGACGTAGATGCCGGAAAGCAGCTTCATCAAAGTGGATTTGCCTGCACCGTTTTCGCCCACCAGAGCCAGCACTTCACCGCGTCGAAGGTCCAAATGCATGTTGTGCAGTGCCCTGACGCCTGGGAAGCTCTTCTCCACGCCGTGCACCGACAACAGTGGTGTCTGATCCGCCGTCATGCTTTCACCTCGTCCTGCTTGGTTAGTGTCGATTCCGTTTCCGGGGCCGTTCCGTCCTCAGGCAGAGCTGACAGCGCGGAGGTTTCCAGTCCATAGGTCCGGACCGCTGTGCCCTCGAGGAAAGCGTGCCGCTCTGCGGGGCTCAAGTCGGCCGCCAGTTCGAGCAGTACCTCCACGGTGCGGCGGTAGGGTGCTCCGAGAGTGCTTACCGGCCAATCCATGCCGATCATCAGCCTTTCGGGTCCAAAGGCTTCAAGCGCCTCTTCCCAGAGGGGACGCAATGCCTTGGCCGTGTATTCCAGTCCTGGCAAGTGCAGACCGGAGACCTTGGCCACCGTGTTGGGCAGTTCAGCCAGAGCCCGGAATTCGCGGCGCCAGCGCTCCAACTCGCCGCATGACCCGTTGCCGCCGGAGGTGACGGTGCCCGAGAGCGGGGGTTTGCCCAGATGATCCAGCACCACGGTGAGTTCCGGAAGGTCCTTTGCAAGGTCTACCGCACGCTGGAGATGCCTCGGATAGGCGTCCGGGACATCCAGTGTCAGTCCCTTGGCGGACAGCAGCTTCAGTGATTCCCGAACCTCAGGTAACGCCAGGAAGTTATCCCGGGGGTCGTTGTGGACCAGGTGGCGGACACCGCGGAACTTTGGGTTCTGGCCCAGGCGTTCCAGCGCTGCCTCGGCCTGGTCAGGCTCTTCCAAAGGGATCCAGCCCACGACGGCGAGCACCCAGTCGTTGCGGTCAGCTGCGGCCAGCATAAATTCCGTATCAGAGAGGGCGTCGTCGGCCTGCACCAGCACCGCTCCGCTGACGCCGGCGTCTACGAGCGTTTCATGTGCCTCTGCTTCGCCGTAGCTGCGGAAGAGAGAACCATGCTGAGGACCGAGCCACGAGTAGGGTCGCCGCGGCGCCCCCGGTTCCGTTGGCTGGTCGGCGGCAGGCGGCAGTTCCCAGAGATGAAGATGCGAATCGATCATGACGGGATCAATCCTCGGCGTGAAAACTCGCTCCAGAGTTCCTCGGGAACCTCTTCAGCCATCCGCGTGGCATTGTCGAGGATCTGCCCAGGCGACGTGGCCCCGACTGTCACGTTGACCACCGCCGGGTGCCGCAAACCAAACTGCAGCGCCGCCGTCGGGAGCTCTACGCCGTAGCTGGCGCAGATCGCTGCCAATTGGCGGGCGCGTTCCAGCAGCTCGTGCGGTGCCTGCCCATAGTTGTAATGGGCGTCGTCGGGAACGTCCTGCCGGGCCAGCAGCCCGGAATTGTACGCTCCGACGTTGACCACGCCTGTGCCCTTTCCGATGCAGCGCTCCATCAGCGGCACCTGTGGCTGCTCCAGCAGCGTATACCTGCCGGCCAGCATCACAAGGTCCAGGTCGGCCGCCTCCACGCATTCGAGGGCAGCTTCGGCTGAGTTGAGTCCGACGCCGATGGCGCGGACCAGTCCCTCAGAGCGCAGCTTTTCGAGAGCGGGAAGTCCCTCATTGATGCCTCCCGCGAGGTCATGCATGTCAGCATCGTGCAGGTAGGCGATGTCCACCGCGTCCAGGCCCAGGCGTTCCAGCGATTCCTCGATGCTTTGCCGGATTCCGCGCTCTGTGAAATCCCAGACGCGGCGGCTGGCGGCTGGCACGTCGAATCCTTCCGGATCGCGTTCGTTGTCCGTGGGGGTCTCAGCCGCGGTAACTCCCTGCTTGGGTGCAAGGAGGCGTCCGACCTTCGTGGAGATGACAAATTCCTGCCTGGGCTTGCCTCGGAGGAAGGCACCGAGGCGGTGTTCAGACAAGCCCAGGCCGTAGTGCGGGGCTGTATCGAAATACCTGATGCCTGCATCCCATGCCGCCTCCAGGGTTGCCGCGGCAGTGCTGTCGGTCATGGCACGGTAGAGATTGCCGAGCCCGGCAGTGCCGTAGCCGAGCTTGCCGAGCTGCAGGCTGCCCGGTCCCCGGCTGCCGGCGTCGGTAGATGTGTGTGCGCTCATGGCAGCTCCCAGACCAGCGGAACACCTGAATCGTTGCCGCTGTAATCGTCTTCGATTTCCAGTAATTCAGCCATACGGGCCTGCCAAGCAAGGTTCGCTGGGTGCTGGGCAAGGTCACGGCGCATGGCCTTGTAATCCTCCACTTCCACCACATGAATCAGCTCCAGGCCACTGCGCCAGATGCGCCAATTGGCAACGCCGGCGGCCTTCAAGGCAGTGACCAGCTCGGCCGGGATGGCAGCGTGCGCGTCGGCATAGGCCTGTGCTGCTCCCGGCTTCAGCCGGGTGTGCAGGACGATGGTCTCAGGCATCAGCCGCGGCTTCTTTGAGGGCCAGTTCCCGCTCGGCAGGCTGCTGACCGTCCGCGGCATCGCTGCTCCAGGTGGCGCCGTCGGGGAAGCTGAAGACGGACAGCGTCTGCCGGTGCATTTCGGCGCCGGCGCCGGGTGCTGAGGGCGGCCAGTAGCAGCCTCCGCGGACATCCACGGGGGTGACGAAATGCTCGTGGAGGTGGTCCACAAATTCAATCATACGGTCGTCCTTTTCTCCGGAGACAGCGATGAAATCGAACATGGAAATATGCTGAACGGCCTCGCAAAGGCCAACCCCGCCGGCATGCGGACACACCCGGATGCCGAACTTCGCGGCAAGCAGCAGGATGGCGATGTTCTCGTTCACTCCAGCCACCCGTGCAGCGTCCAGCTGGAGCACTCCGATGGCGTCTGCCTGCAGAAGTTGCTTGAACATGACCCGATTCTGCACGTGTTCGCCCGTGGCAACGGGGATTGGCGCCACGCCACGGGCAATGGCGGCATGTCCCAGAATGTCGTCCGGGCTGGTGGGTTCTTCAATCCATGCGATGTCGTAGGGCGCCAGATGTGCCATCCAGTCAATGGCTTCCTGGACATCCCACCGCTGGTTCGCATCGACGGCAATTTTTATATCAGCACCCACAGCCTCGCGGGCTACACGCACACGTCGGATGTCATCCTCCAGCGAGGCGCCCACTTTGAGTTTGATCTGGGTGAAGCCGTCCGCAACAGCTTCCTTGGCCAGGCGAGCAAGCTTCCGGTCGCTGTACCCCAGCCATCCAGGGGTTGTGGTGTAGCCGGCATAGCCCTCAGCGAGGAGCCTGGCGTGCCGTTCAGCCCTGCCCGGCTCGGCGCGGCGCAGTATCTCCAGCGCTTCCTCGGGGGTCAGCGCATCACTGAGGTACCGGAAGTCAACCAGGGCCACGATCTCCTCGGGACTCAAGGAGGCCAGCAACTCCCACAGCGGAAGCCCCGCACGCTTGGCCTTCAGGTCCCACAGGGCATTCACCACGGCGCCGATCGCCATGTGCATCACACCTTTTTCCGGGCCCAGCCACCGCAGCTGGGAGTCATGGACCAGGAGGTTCCACGTGCCGCCCATGTCGGCCAACAAGTCTTCGACGTTCTGGCCCATAATGTGGGGTCGCAACGCGTCAATGGCTGCAGCCTCAACTTCGTTTCCACGCCCGATGGTGAATACGAAGCCATGTCCCTCCAGCTCATCGCCTGCATCCGTGCTGATGATCAGGTAGGCCGCTGAGTAATCGGGATCCGGGTTCATGGCGTCGGAGCCGTCCAGTTCCTGGGACGTGGGGAAGCGGATATCAAAGGTTTCTACCGCAGTAATGACGCTCATAGTGCTCCTGACTGTGCAGCCGCCGGAAGTGGCGCTTCGTGGCCGACCGGGCACATCATGAAGCTGCCGGGTCGGGGAATCTGGGATTAACCTAAACATCCGATGTTTCACTTGTCAATGGGTAACTAATGCGTACTATTAGGGAAAGCCCGCAGCAAAAGCTCGGATGTTAGCGGCATACCGTGCGCCAAAGTCAGAGGAGATCATGAATATCAAGCTGGCCCGTTTGGGCGAACGCGGCAATGAAGAGCCGGCGGTGGTCATCAGTGACGCCAACGGGGACGACAAGTACTTCAGCCTGGCACCACTGACGCGGGACATCGACGGCGTCTTCCTGGCAAATGAGGGCATCTCCCGCACCCGGCAGGCCCTCGCAGCAGGGACATTGCCGGAGCTTTCGGCCTCCGGCCTCCGGGTCGGAGCGCCCGTAGCCCGGCCCGGCGCCATCGTCTGTATAGGGATGAACTACGCTGCCCACGCCGCCGAGTCGGGTGCAGCGCCGCCGGAGATTCCAGTGGTGTTCCTCAAGCCGTCAAACACCATCAGCGGACCATTCGACGCCGCCCCCATCCCGCCGTCGTCGGAAAAGTACGACTGGGAAGTGGAACTCGGCGTGGTCATCGCACGGGAGGTCAGTTATCTTGCTGACCCCGCCGATGCCATGGATTATGTCGCTGGCTATGTGGTGGCCAACGATCTCTCCGAGCGCGATTACCAACTGCCCGGCGCGGCGGGCCAATGGACCAAGGGCAAATCCCTGCCGGCATCCACACCGCTGGGCCCCTGGCTTGTTCCCGCAGATGAGATTGATCCCGGCCGGCTGAGGCTGCGGTCCCTGGTCAATGGTGAAGTGCGCCAGGACTCCTCAACAGCGGATCTGATCTTTGACGTGGCTACCCTGGTGCACCACGTCAGCCAGTACATGCTGCTGGAGCCGGGCGACGTGATCCTCACCGGCACCCCTGAGGGAGTGGCGTTGTCAGGCCGCTTCCCGTACATCCAGCCGGGGGACGTAGTAGAGCTCGATATAGAAGGACTCGGCCGCCAGCGCCAGGAGTTTTACCGGCACGGAACAGCCCAGTGACTACGTTAGGAAACAGTCCAGTGAACAGCGAATTTGAAGGCCTGGTGGCCCTCGTCACCGGAGGAGCGTCGGGGATCGGGGCGGCAGTCGCGGACAGGCTCGCGGCAGGCGGCGCCCAAGTAGCTGTCCTGGATCTGGATCCCGACGGCACGCCGCACTTCGGAATTGAATGCAATGTTGCGGACGACGCCTCGGTGCGGACCGCCGTCGAAAGGGTCACTGCCCGCTTCGGCCGGCTGGACATCGTGGTGAATAACGCGGGCATCGGAGCCATGGGTGATGTTGCCGCGAACGACGACGGCGAGTGGGCCCGCGTGCTGGACGTCAACGTTGTGGGGGTCGCCAGGGTGACCCGCGCGGCCCTCCCCCACCTGCGCCAATCACCTGCAGCAGCCATCGTTAACACCTGCTCCATCGCGGCCACCGCAGGACTGCCCCAGCGGGCCCTCTATTCAGCGTCGAAGGGCGCGGTCTTGTCCTTGACACTGGCCATGGCCGCCGACCACATCCGTGAAGGCATCCGCGTGAACTGCGTCAACCCTGGAACAGTGGACACTCCCTGGGTCTCCCGGCTGCTAAGCCAGGCGGCCGATCCTGAGGCCGAGCGGGCTGCCCTCAACGCACGCCAGCCGCATGGCAGGCTCGTGGCTGCCGAGGAAGTGGCTGAGGCTGTGGCTTACCTGGCGAGCCCGCGGTCAGGGTCAACGTCCGGCACGGCCCTGGCGGTCGACGGCGGTATGCAGGGACTGCGGCTCAGGCCCGTCAGCTGATCTTGCGACGGTAGATGGTGGCCGCGAAGGTGTAGGCGACCACCAGAATCCCGACCAGCCAGACAAGGGCGATCCAGATGTCACTGCCGACGGGCTCCCCTGCATACAGGGCCCGGATGGTGTTCACGATGGAAGTCACGGGCTGGTTCTCGGCGAACCATGCCACCGGGCCAGGCATCGAGTCGGTGGGCGCGAACGCCGAGCTGATAAACGGCAGGAAGATCAGCGGGTAGCTGAACGCGCTGGCACCGTCGACAGTTTTCGCCGATAGCCCGGCGATCACGGCGATCCAGGTCAGGGCGAGGGTGAACAGGATCAGGATGCCGGCGACTGCGAGCCAGGCGGTTACGGATGCTCCCGTGCGGAACCCCATGATCAGTGCGACGGCGATGACGACCGCCACGGAGACCAGGTTCGCAGCCAGCGACGTGAGTACGTGCGCCCAGAGCACGCTCGACCTCGCGATCGGCATGGACTGGAAGCGTTCGAAGATGCCGCCCTGCAGGTCGAGGAACAGCCGGTACGCGGTGTACGCGACGCCGGACGCGATGGTGATGAGGAGAATGCCCGGGAGCATGTAGTTAAGGTACGACTCGTCGGATCCGGTGTTGATCGCACCGCCGAACACGTACACGAACAGCAGCATCAGGGC
Organism: Arthrobacter rhizosphaerae; assembly: GCF_023062595.1. GTDB lineage: Bacteria > Actinomycetota > Actinomycetes > Actinomycetales > Micrococcaceae > Arthrobacter > Arthrobacter rhizosphaerae. The sequence continues at coordinate 50,693 of NZ_JALLAN010000016.1, read as the reverse complement.
GATCGGGGTGACCGCAGTGGTGATGATCGTGTCGGGGCTGCGGAGGATATGGCGCAGCGAGCGACCGGTCAGGATGCCGGTGTCGCCCAGGACGTGGGTGCTCATCGTGGTTCCTTTCGTGCCGGGACCGTGTCACCGACGAGGGCAAGGAAGACATCCTCAAGGGAGGGCTGCTTTTCGATGTATTCGACCTTGGCGGGCGGGAGGAGTTGCTTGAGTTCGCTCAAGGTCCCGTTCTGGATGATTCTGCCTTTGTGCAGGATGGCAATGCGGTCGGCGAGTTGTTCGGCCTCGTCGAGGTACTGCGTAGTGAGCAGCACCGTTGTGCCTTGACCGGCAAGCTGCTTCACTGTCTGCCACACCTCGATGCGCGCCTGGGGGTCAAGTCCGGTGGTCGGTTCGTCCAGGAAGATGATGGGCGGGTTCCCGATCAGGCTCATCGCGATGTCGAGCCGGCGCCGCATGCCGCCCGAGTACGTTGAGGCCTTGCGGTTCCCTGCTTCTGTGAGCGAGAAGCGTGCGAGCAAACCATCGGCGATTGCGCCGGGGTCATTCAAGTGACGCAGCTTCGCGACCAGTACGAGGTTTTCCCGGCCTGTGAGCACCTCATCCACTGCGGCGAACTGGCCGGTGAGGCTGATCGACTCGCGCACATCACCTGGTGATGTGGCGACGTCGTGGCCATTGACAGTGGCAGTGCCGGCGTCGGCCTTCAGCAGCGTCGACAGGATCCGCACGAGCGTAGTCTTGCCCGCACCGTTCGAACCGAGCAACGCGAAGATGCTGCCCGCGCTTACCTCGAAGTCGACGCCCCGCAGTACGTGCAGGTCCTTGAATGACTTCTCGATGCCCTGGACCCTGATCGCTGGTTCGAGGGCCTGGCTGGTGGTCATGCTGTGGTCTCCTTCCCGTTCTGACTGGTAGCGGCGTCGATCGCCTTCATCAAGCGGGCGCGCTCCTTGTCGATCCAGCGCGTTCCGCCATAGGCCTGGGTGAAGGTCTCGGCGAACTCCACCGGATCCTCACCTACGATGCTGCGCACCGGCGTCCCGTCGACGGCGGCCCGCTCCCAGAGGTCGGCGAAGTCGCCGAACATCGTGATGAGGGTGTCGCCGTCAGTGACTCCGCCGTAGTACATGAAGTACCGTTCGAAGGCCTTCGCGGCGCCGCGGTACGGCTCGGGGAGTGCCTCGATGCGGGCCTTGTACTGCCGGTACTGTTTCTTCTGCTCGAGCGAACCGGTGAGGGCTTCTATCCACTTTGCGGCCATGATTATTTCTCTCCTTGTTCCTGCGCGTGCTCAATGTGGTGGTGGAGCTGTTCGATCCGTTGTTCGAGGAAGCGCCAACTCCTCCAGAACTCTTCGAGGTAATCGCCGCCCAGTGCGTTCAGTGAATAGACCTTGCGCGGCGGCCCCTTCTCGGACGGGATTTTCGCGACGTCGACGAGCCCGCGCTGCTCGATCCGGACCAGCAGTGCGTAGACGGTGCCCTCGACAATGTCGGAGAAACCCTGCTCACGCAGCCGCGCTGTGATCTCGTATCCGTATGCCGGCTGCACGGCCAGGATCGCCAGGACGATGCCTTCCAGCGTGCCCTTGAGCATCTCGGTCATCTGCTTGCCCATGAATCCTCCCTTGACCTACCTAGTAGTGCTGACTACTGGTACATAGTAAGCATGACTACCGGTAGATAGCAATACTGAATACCGCACTGGGAAGGGAGATTTACGGTCTAACCGATGATCGGTCGTTCTTCCGGCAGTTGGTAGAGCCTGGGGCGGGAGGAGAGTGCGATGGCTGAGGCGACAGTGATGGTGCCTATGCGACCGGTGTACATGAGGGCCATCAGGACCCATTCGGCGCTGGCGGGCAGATTGTAGGTGATACCGGTACTTAGGCCGACGGTGCCAAAAGCGGAGATCGATTCGAACAGCACCTTTTCGAGGCTGTAGTCGGTGAACATGAGAAGCAGCATGGTGCCGGTGACCACTGCGGCTACACCGAGCAAGGCAACAGTGAGCGCTTGCCGTTGTGAGGATGAGCTGATGGAGCGGTGCGCGATGGTGACCTGGTCGCGGCCGCGGATTTCGTTCCAGATCGCGAAGCCGAGCACCAGGAATGTGGTGACTTTGATGCCACCGGCTGTTCCTGCACTGCCGCCGCCGATAAACATCAGAACGTTGGTGACCATTAGGGTTTCCGGTGTCGCGAGGCCGTAGTCGATGCTGTTGAAACCGGCGGTTCGGGGGAAGACGCCCCCGGCCAGTGAACCGAGCAGCTTTCCTCCGAAACTTAAGGGGCCGAGGGTTTCAGGGCGGTTCCATTCGAATGCCGCGAACAGGGCGATACCGGCGGCCAGCAGCAGCAGTGTGCCATAAATCGTCAGGCGGAGGTGGACACTCCAGTTTTTGATCCTGGTTTCGCCTCTGATGAGTTGAATGATGACGGGGAAACCCAGTCCCCCGGCGACGATGGCTGCGCAGATGGGCACGATGATCCAGGGATCTTCGGCAAAGCCGATCAGGTTGTCACTGTAGAGGCCAAAGCCGGCATTGTTAAAAGCCGAGACGGCATGGAACATGCCGTGCCACAGGGCTGTGGCAGGGTTGTCGTCGTAGGCGATCCAGAAGCGGACTGTCAGGACCAGGGCTGTGACGGCCTCAAAAAGGATCATGATCCTGGCCACTCTGAACAGCACGGCCCGGACGTCGCCGAAGTTCAGGGTGTGGGTTTCGGATTGCGCCACGAGCTGGCCGCGTACGCCGATACTCCTGCGGACGAGGAGTGCCAGTAGGGTCGCCAGGGACATGATGCCGAACCCTCCCACCTGGATCAATCCGAGAATCACGCCTTGGCCGAACGGCGTCCAGAATGTTGCCGTGTCCACGGTGATCAGGCCGGTGACGCAGACAGCGGAGACAGAAGTGAAAAGAGCTGTTGTGAAGGTGTCGCCCTCGTCTCCGGTCCGCGACACTGGCAGCATCAGCAAAAGTGCGCCCACAATTATCACAGCCAGAAATGCCAGCGGCACCAAGCGGACCGGATGCAGCAGACCCCTCGCAAGGTACTCTCCTCCGTCGGCGAGACCCTGCAGTGTTCGACGGAGGATGGGATTCACTGTCATGCCGGGTCACCTCGTATTGATTCTGCTTCTGCTGCGATGTAGCCGATACCGTGTGGGCGCCCGACGGTCTTCCTGCGGGTACTCACCCGACGTGGATGCCCGGGCGGCGGGCGGGGTCAGGTTCGTTTTCGCGGATGATTTCCCGGACTACCGGGGCGGTATCGCCGCGTCCCAGGAGCAGGTAGCGCATCAGGTGGGCAAGGGGGTTGCCTTCGGACCATTCGAAGTAGGCGTGCGGACGGACGCCTGTGGCGTCACGCAGGGCCAGGAGGATCGCAGCTATGGCGTTGGGAGCGGCCGGGCTTTGGGCACGGAGAACCCGGTGGCCGTCTACTTCGACGCCGCGGACTTCCAACGTGTCGCTGAAGTCAGAAGGGTCCGTGATGTCAATTTCGAGGAAGATGACGTCGGCCGTCCCGGGTACCGGGTTGTTTTCGCGCTGGACTGCTTCTTTATCCGCGTATTCGGCACCGTTACGCGCTTGGGGACGGTTGGCGATGAGATTTATGCGTCCGTCGAACTCGAGGGTGTCGATGATGAAGCGGCGCGCCTCGTCGTCGAACTTAATATTGTCCACGCGCAGTTCGGTGGTACGGCTGACTCTGGAAACAAGCGAGACGGCGACGATGCCGAGAATAAAGAACCCGGAGATGGTGATGCCATCTGGTTTCTCGATAACGTTGGCCGCCAGGGCATAGAGCATCACCACAGTCAGGACAGTGAAGCCGATGGATGCGCTGCGTTGTTTCTTGCGGATGGCGGAAATGGTGACAGCGATGGCTCCGGATACCATCATGGCGAGGATTCCGGTGGCGTAGGCTCCGGCTTGAGCGTTGACGTCGGCGTTGAAACCGATGGTGATCAGGACACTGATGGCGGTATAGACGAGCACTACGGGGCGGACGGCGCGGGACCAGTCCGGCGCCATGCCGTAGGAGGGCAGGTACCGGGGGACGATATTGATCAGGCCTGCCATCGCGGAAGCGCCCGCGAACCAGAGGATCAGGATGCTGCTGATGTCGTAGACGGAGCCGAAGCCGTCACCGAGGCGCTCGTGGGCCAGGTATGCCAATGCCCGGCCGTTGGCTTCGCCTCCGGCCTGAAATTCCTCGGCGGGAATCAGCACGGTGGTGACGAAGCTGCTGCCCAGCAGGTACACGCTCATAATCAGTGCCGCCGCCGTGAGGAGCTTGCGGGTGTTCTTGATCCGGCTGGCCAGCCTTTCCTCGGGTGTGGTGCCCTTGGAAGCAACCAAGGGCATCATGCTGACACCGGTTTCGAAACCGGACAGGCCCAGGACGAGCAGGGGAAAAGCGACCAACGCTGGGCCGATGATCCCGCTGAAGCCGCCGCCGGAAGAGGTCAAAGCTTCGGTCCAGTTACCGAGTGATCCGGGGGTGGCAAAAATGTCTGCTATCCCTGCCCCGATGATGATGGCGTTCATCAGCAGGAAGACAGCCACAAGGGGAATTGCGACCGCGACGGCTTCGGAAAAGCCCATCAGGAACACCGCGCCCAGGATCAGGAGGAGAACCACGGTGATGGCGACAGCCTGCCCTTCAAGGAAAGGCGGCAGGTAAGGGTTTTCCAGCAGGTGCACCGTCGCGTCTGCCGCTGAAAGGGTGATGGTGATGATCCAGGAAGTGGCGACAAAGCCCAGCAGAACCAGCACGAAGATCTTCCCTTTCCAGAAGGGCAGGAGCCGCTCAAGCATCGCCACGGACCCTTGGCCATGCGGGCTCTCCTTGGCCACCCGCCGGTACATGGGCAGCATCCCGAGCAGGGTCAGGGCCACAATCAGCAGCGTCGCCAGCGGCGAGAGTGCACCGGCAGCAAGGGCTGCGATCCCGGGCAGATAGGACAGCGTGGAGAAGTAGTCCACCCCGGTCAGGCACATAACCTTCCACCAGCTCTGCTGCGTTGCATGAGCCTCAGACGTCTCCGGACCTACAGGCTGGTTTACCCGGTGTTCAAGCAACCACCTGACCAGGGGGCTGTCGGGTCTGGTCTTCTGTTCAGGCTTGGGGACGCTGGCAGGAATGGTGAATCGGGCTGAAGCCGTCAAGGAGATCACTTTCTGTACTGCCTGAAATGGGCACAACGGGGTACCTGTTTCAGGCGCGGCGCTGTGCTGATAACCACCGGACGGTAGCACTGGGCCGGACCTGCCAAGGCGTATTTCCGCGGATCCTTATGTTTTCTTAACGCCCTTCCCCTGCGGGAACTTGCTGAGGATGATAATCGGCGGGCTTCCGCGGGGACTGTCCTGGCTCATCCCACGTGTACCCAGGGCCGCTTGGTAACGTCCGACTCGGCTTCGCGCAGTACCTCACGGGTGACCGGCGCGATCTCACCTTCACCAAGGAAGAGGAACCGCAGCAGGTTCGCCACCGGATTTCCTTCAGTCCAGCGGAAGTAGATGTGGGGCATCAGGCCTGTTGCGTCGCGGATGTGGAAGAGCACCGAGGCGATGGTATTGGGCACCACGGGACCGTGAACCTCCAGGATGCGGTAGCCGTGTCGGACAACCCCGCGAACGTGGAGTTCTGTTTCAAAGTCGGAGGAATCGTCAACGATCACCTCAAGGAAGAGGGCCTCGTGTGCAAGGGGAAGATGGCTGACCTCGATCGCGGATATGAGTTTGTCCCGGTATGCCTCTGCGGATGTCCGGAGTGGCTCGTGGGCGATGATGGTTATCGGCCCGTCCAGGTTGGAGGACATAAACTCCAACGCCTCCTGGTCAAGGTGGACGCGGGTGGCGTGCAGCTCGAAAGAACGCCTGACACGGGACAGCAGGGACACAACAACAATTCCCAGAATGAACACGCCGGCAATCCTGATGCCCTCGGGGCGTTCAATAATGTTTGCCACGGTTGTGTACGTAAACACGACAGCGATGACTCCGAAGCCGATGGTTTGTTTGCGCTCCTTCCGCCGTCGCGCGGACAATGTTACGGCTACGGCTGCAGAGGTCATCAGCACCAGCACACCGGTGGCGTAGGCACCGCCCTGGGCATCGACGTCGGCCTCAAAGAGGTATGTAATCAGGAAGCCGACCATGGTGAACACGAGCACCAGCGGTCGCACAGCTTTGGCCCACTCGGGTGCCATGCCGTAGCGGGGCAGGTACCTGGGAACGAGGTTCAGGAGTCCGGCCATCGCGGAGGCGCCGGCGAACCACAGGATCGCGATGGTGCTGATGTCATAGACGGTGCCGAACCCTACGCCGAGGTATTCGTGAGCGAGGTAGGCCAGGGCGCGGCCGTTCGCCTGGCCGCCGTCCTGGAATTCGTGCTCGGGGATGAGCACCACCGTAATGAAGCTGGTGGTGATCAGGAAGGAACTCATGATCACCGCGGCGGTGGTCAGCATGCGCCGGGTTCCGCGGATGCGCCCTGTTGGGTTGTCCTCGGTGTCATCCGCATCTCCCCGGACCTGGGGCATCACAGCCACGCCGGTTTCGAAGCCCGACAGCCCTAGTGCCAGCTTCGGGAACACAATGAGTGCAACGGCGACGGCCATCAGCGGGTTGCCGTGGGACGTCCACAGGGTTGTCCACCAGTCCCCGACGGCGACGGGATGGTTGATGACGCCAACGATCGTTACTGCCACCACCACAGCATTGAGGCCAAGATAGATGATGACCAGGACGACGGCGACGTTGATGGCTTCCTTGAATCCGCGCAGGAACACCGCTGCCAGGAGAGCGAGCAGGAAAAGTGTGACGAGGACGTTCTGACCATGAAGCCAGCCGGGGACGATCGGGTTCTCGATCAGGTGGGCGCTGGCATCAGCGGCCGACAGCGTCATGGTGATCATGAAGTCCGTGGCAGCGAACCCCAGGAGTACAAGGACGAAGAGCTTGCCACCCCAGCGTGGCAGCAGGCGCTCCAGCATCGCGATGGACCCCTCCCCGCGAGGGCTTTCCCGTGCGACTCGCCGGTAGACAGGCAATGCGCCGAACAAGGTGACCGCTACCAGCACGAGTGTGGCCAGCGGAGAAATAACACCCGCAGCCAGGGCAGCGATGGCCGGCTGGTAGCCGAGGGTGGAGAAGTAGTCCACACCTGTCAGGCACATCACCTGCCACCAGGAATGCTTCTTTTCCTGCTGCGAGGTCACGCCGCCGGGACCCTGGTGGCTGCCTTTGCTGTCCTGGAGTCCGAAGAGCAGCCAACTTTTGACTGCTGCCTTGCCGCTTGGCTGCTGAGCCGAGGGGTCAGCCGGCGGCCTGCTTAAAGTGGTCACTGGTTCCTTTCCGTGCGGCGCACCAAGCACCGCGACCAGAGCCGAAACTAGCAGCGGCAGGGAACCGGAATTTCGGAAAGGGGAGTTTTTTGATGAATCCTTTACGCCTGTATTCTCCGGGAATGCACCACTCACAAGGACGGCACGTAGCCCCGGTCAGGGCTCGAAGCGGTATCCCATACCGGCTTCGGTGAGCAGGTGCCTGGGCCGGGCGGGATCGGCTTCCAGTTTGCGGCGGAGTTGTCCCATATAGACGCGGAGGTACTGGGTTTCACTCCCGTACGCGGGACCCCAGATCTTTTTCAGCATCTGCTGCTGGGTGATAAGGCGCCCCGGGTTGCGGACCAGGAGTTGCAGGATGGCCCACTCCCGCGGAGTCAGACGCACTAACTCGCCGTCCCTGATGACCTTCCGATTGATCAGGTCAACACTGAAGCCACTGGCCTCGACGACGCTGAGCTGTTCGCCGCCGTCGGAGGCCGTGAGGCGCCGTTCCGCGACGCGCAGCCGGGCAAGGAGCTCGTCGAGGCCGAAGGGTTTGGTGACATAGTCATCCGCCCCGGCGTCCAAGGCCCGGACCTTGTCCTCGGATCCGTGCCTGGCGGACAGCACGATGATTGGGGTGCCGGCCGTGCGGCGGACCCTGGTGATGACGTCCACGCCATTGATATCGGGCAGTCCAAGGTCAAGGACTATGAGGTCAGGATGGTGGTTTTCCGCGTGCTGGAGCGCTGTCATTCCGTCGAGGGCGACCAGGACCTGATATCCCTCTGCCTGAAGGTTGACCTGGAGTGCGCGGAGCAGCTGCGGTTCGTCATCCACCACAAGAACTGTTCTCATGAGGCACTTCCGGCGGAGAGGGGCAGGCGGATGATCATGGTCAGCCCGCCCCCCGGGGTTGGTTCTGCCGTCAACGTTCCGCCCATCGCTTCGGTGAAACCCTTGGCAACGGCCAGTCCGAGCCCGATCCCTAGACCTTCCGGAGCGTCGTCGAGGCGCTGGAAAGGCAGGAACATGGCAATGACGTCAGTGGCCGGGACGCCTTGGCCATGGTCCACAACCCGCAGTTCACCGCAGGGCCGCCCATCGACGGTGCCAACCACGGAAGCGCTCGAGGGTCCCAGAATGACGACGTCGGACTCGGGCGCGTATTTGAGGGCGTTCTCCACGATGTTGGCAATGACCCTCTCCAGCATGCCCAGATCGGCGTCAACCGCCGGCATGTTCGGGGCCAGTTCCACGCGCAAGCGTCCGGCGGGTATTCCCCGCAGCGAGTCTTCGATGGCATCGCGCCAAGTGACTGGAGCGGTCTGCGGCGTGATGGCGTCGCTGGAGATCCTGGACATGTCCAGTAGATTCCCGATGAGAGCCTCCAAGCGGTCCGAGTACGAGTCGATGGTATGCAGCATCTCGGCCTGGACCTCTTCCGGCAACCGGGATTGCTGCCGCTGGAGGGCGGTGACTGCCAGTTTGATTCCTGCCAGCGGTGTCCGCAGGTCATGGCTGACGGCACGCAGGATTGCAGTCCTGATCTTGTTCCCCTCGGCAAGCTTCGTCGTTTGCTCGAGGCTTCGCTTGAGTGCCTGCCGTTGTTGCAGCAGGAGAAGGTGTGCCCCGTGGGCTGACAGGAGCCGGCGCTCCCCGGCAGTGAGGGTTCTGCCGGACACGACCACGGCGGTCACCGGATCAGCCAGTTCAGTAGTTTCTGTACCGGAGTCCGGGGTTCCCGGAGGGAGGGGCGGGGCGTCGCCGGCATACGCCTTCAAGTCCCACTCCTCCTGGTTTGCGGCGGCCCCTCTCGTGAACAGCCCGGCCGATCGGACGCGAAAGGTTTCCCGGACTTTTTCAAGAAATGCTCCAACGGTGTCGTCCGCTAACAGAGCACCGCGGGCCAAATCAGCAAGCGTGGCTGCCTCCGCACGGGCGAGGGCGGCCTCACGCGATCGTTTCGCGGAGATGCCCACCACCAGGGACACGGCCACTGCCACACCCAGGAAAACCACAAGGGCAAAGAGGTTTTGGGGATCATCGATGCTGAATGTGCCTATGGGTCCCGTCTCAAAATAGTTGATCAACAGTGAGTCCAGGATCGCTGCAACCACGGCCGGCCAGAGGCCTCCGATGAAGGCCACAGCTATAACGCCCGTCAGGTGAACCAACACGTGCGTCGCAAGGTTCAGCTCCGGGCCAAGGGACATCAACGCCGTGGCCAGGACCGGAAAAAGTACTGCCAGCAAAAAACCCAGGCCCGTTCTGGTCCGGCCCAGGAGCCCGGGCACCCGCCGTGGCAGTGACCGGGGTGCCCAGGGGTGCGTCACCATGTGGACATCAATGTCACCTGAGTCCCGGACCACCTTGGCCGCCACGCCGCCGCCCAGGAACCTTTTGAAACCGCGGGACACGCCCACCACGATCTGGGTGGCGTTCACGTCGCGGGCAAACTCAAGCAGGCCGTCGGCCGGGTCATCAACGGCCACCGTGTGGTAACTTCCGCCGAGTTCGGTCACCAGGCGGTGCTGGATCTCCAGGTCCTGCAAAGACTCTGCGGCTGCACTGTCAGCACGGCGGGCATGAACCGCCAGCAGATCGCCGCCGCTGACCCTGGACAGGATCCTGGATGCGCGGCGGATGAGCACTTCCCCCTCGGGGCCTCCGCTGAGTCCGACAACCACGCGTTCGCGTGCGGGCCAGCTGGTGCGGATGCCCTCCACCTCCCGGTACTTCGCAAGTCCTTCATCCACCCTGTCGGCAAGCCAGATAAGGGCGATCTCCCGGAGCGCCGAGAGGTTGCCGAGCCTGAACTCGTTGGCGAGCGCAGTGTCGATCATGTCCGGCGGATAGACGTTGCCTTCTGACAACCGTTGCCGCAGCAACTCGGGGGAAACATCGACCAGCTCGATCTGGTCGGCCCTCCTCACAACGTCATCAGGCACCGTTTCAGGCTGGGGGACCTCCGTTATGGCGGATACAACATCACCAAGCGACGTCAGCTGCTGGATATCCATCGTCGAAAGGACATCGATGCCGGCGGCCAGGAGCTCCTCCACGTCCTGCCAGCGCTTTTCGTTGCGGCTCCCGGACGCGTTGTTTCGCCCATATTCGTCAACGATGGCCACCTCAGGATGGCGGGCCAGGACGCCGTCGACGTCCATTTCGCCGGCGTCCGATTCCGGCTGCGCATCCCCTGCCCCAGCGGCAGCGGCCGGTATGGCTTCCAGCCCTGTCAACAGATTTCGCGTCTGCGGCCGGCCCTTGTCATACGCGGCGGCCACCACAACATCCCGTCCGGCGGCCACGAGATGATGGGCTTCCTGCAACATGGCATACGTTTTGCCGGCACCTGGAGCTGCGCCCAGGAAAATGCGAAGAGAGCCCCGTGACATCCTCACATTCTGTCAGCCCTGACTGGGGGACGCGTCCGTTTCTACTGGCGCAGACTTGGGGACCGGCGCTTCGGCGCCAAAGCTCCCGAGCAGCGTAAGGGAATCGGCCGACGGCGACCCCGGCTTGGCGGAAAACACCCGCAGCACCTGATCCGGGTCATCCAGGCGTGCCAAATCTTCGAAGTTCAGTTCCAGGTCTCCAACGATCGGGTGATGGAGGCGGACTACACCGGCCGATCCTTTGGCCACGCGGTGTCCTGCCCACCACTGGCGGAAGTGCTCGCTGCGCACCGCGAGTTCGCCCACCAGCTGATTGGCCCGGGGATCGTTGGGATGCCGTCCGACGTCCGAGCGGAGAGTTCCCACGGCTTCGGACGCGACCGCCTTCCAGTCCCGGAAAAGCTCCCGTGCGGACGGATCGAGGATAAGCCAGCGGGTGAGGTTCCGCTCCGTTTCCGGCATGGCCGGGAAGTCGGCAAGCAAAAGGAACGCAAGAGGATTTCCGGCCAGAACATCGGTCCGGCGCCCCAGGACCAGGGCCGGCACATTTCCCACGGCGTCGAGAAGCTGCAGCAGCGCAGGACGAACGCCCTGTACCGGTAGCGGCAAGGACTCCTCACAGTTTTCGAGGAGGTCGATCATGTGGGTGTATTCGCCCGGACTCAGCCTCAGTGCGCGGGCTACCGAATCCAGCACCGCCCGGGAGGGATGGATGTTCCTGCCCTGTTCGAGCCGGGTGTAGTAATCAGTGCTGACATCGGCCAAGCCCGCGATCTCCTCGCGCCGCAGGCCAGGCACACGGCGGGCACCCGACGTCGTGTTGATCCCGGCTTGCTCCGGACTCAACCGTGACCGCATCGCCTTGAGGAACTTTCCAAACTCCACGCTCTGACCCATGGTTTCCATTGTCCATGGCCCGACTCGTGATTCTGGCAACTCCGTTGAAGCGCTTGGGGCTTCCTTAGCTCAGCTTTGGTTCTCCCATCTCCGGTACACCCTCAGCCCATCACTGTGAAGGAACAGTGCCCGGCCCTGTCCTTCGTCCTGCTGCAGCCAGAGGACGCTGCCATCCATGGCGAGCATGTCGATCCGGCCAGACGTTATGACTCGTCCGTGCCTGTGGATCTCCACTTCATCCGTGCGGGAAAGTGTTGACCAGTTGAGAACAGGTTCAGGCGTCCGGGGTCCAGTGTGGGTCTTAGCCGTGCGAGAGCGGATGTCCATCTCGGTGATCCTTCATCTAGTGCGGTTCGGCAGAAAGTTCTTCCGGGTAGTTATAGAAGGAGGCAGGGCGACCATTTGGTCACCCTGCCTCCCTTTGCATGCTGCGCTGTTCGCGCGCCCGTCCTTCGGGCTACCTGTTGCGATGGAGTGCGGGAACGGCAGCACGCTCACCGGACAATGAGTCCGGCAGCCATGGCGTTCGGTCAGAGTTTGTCAGACCGGACAGCGAGTACGGGACAAGTGGCGTCCAGCAATATGCGCTGTACGGTGCTTCCCAGGATGAGCTTGCCGACCATGGACCGATGCCTCAGTCCAATGACAATCATTTCGGCGTTGCGGTCCTGTGCGATCTGGATGACCGCGTCCCCCGGATCTGCCAGGATGGAGGATTCGATCGTCAGTGCGAGCCCGGCATCGGTGAGTTGGCCCTCCAGCTCCTGCAGTTCCTGCTCATCCAGGTCGTGGTGGCCACGGCCAACATTGACGATGAGCAGGTCTGACTTCCGCAGATGGGCTTCCTTGATCCCCTCCGTCAACGCCTCCCTGCCTTCGGGAGCGGGTGCGTAGGCTACGAGTACGGTCATTCTTGATTCTCCAATGGCTTTCGATGGGCAGTGCTTCGGACGCTAGACGATTGTGTTGAGCCATCCCTGCGGAAGGTCGATGGGCAGGAGCGATGGCAGTGCCAGGAGTACGACGTACAGCACCAGGGTATAAACGACGGCCGTCTTGACCCGGGCCCGTGCCACGATCAGCAGGAACGCCGGGATAAAGATCGTGACTGCAATCAGGTATCCGAAGGCGGCCGTGAGAGCCAGGAAGCCTGTCATCCATAGGAAGGTCTTCAACGCGAACTTTGCATCAAGGGTCCAACCTGCCTTCGTGGTCTGTGTGTCAAGGATCCCCTCTGCCTCCGCCGCAAGGGTCGCATCTGCTTTCGGGGTTCTGTCGCGAAGCCTTCTCCGGGTCTCAATGAAGAGCAGGATGCCGGAGAAGATCAGGCCTCCGGTGCTCACCAGCTGGGGGACCAGCCTGGCTTCCGGTGAGAATGAGAAGGACGCGATGAAGGCCGCGGCGAAGGCGACGAAGAAGATTCCTGATGCTACGAGGGACCAGGTTGAATTCTTCAGCGGGGCTTCGTCGTCCTCGGGCTGCTCGTCGCGGTGTCCGTCGTCGACATTGGTGTGGCGACGGGCGCGGATGAACTTAATGAACGCCCAGATCATCGGCAGGATCAGGATTGCCAGGAAGAACAGAACACCGGGGCGGGCCATCCAGTCGAAGCCTTCGTACAGGCTGTCGGTGAGGAAGTAGTAGCGTTCCAGCGGGATTGCCAGGACGAAGCCGATCAGGAAAGGTGCCCGGGGGAAGCCTGTCGATTTCAGCAGCCAGCCGAAAGCGCCGAGGACGATCATGATCCAGAGGTCGCCGAGCTGGCCGCCTTCCTGGAATGATCCCAGGAGCATGATGGCTACGAGGCCTGCCGCCAGTACAGCGAAGGGGACCTTCGTCAGCTTGGCGAGCTGCTTGACGCTGAGGAAGCAGAGCAGCGCGCCAAGAACGGAGGCGATGGCGAATGACCAGACGATCAGGTACATAAGGTCGAGGTGCTCGGTAATGATGGACGGGCCGGGCTGGATACCGTAGGTGAGGAGCATTCCGAGAAGCATCGCGGAGGGGACCCCGCCAGGGATGCCGAACAGCAGGGTGGGGATCAGGTCGCCGGCCTCCACGGAGTTGTTGGCGCTTTCAGGGCCCACGATGCCGCGGGGGTCGCCCTTGCCGAACTGCCGCTTATCCTTTGCCGTTGCGACGGCCTGGCCGTAGGCCATCCAGGTTCCTGCCGTGGCGCCGACGCCGGGCAGGACGCCGGCCCAGATGCCGATGAGTGCTCCGCGGATGACCTGAGTCCAGTGGGTGAGCCACTCTCGGATGCCTTGTCCCCAGCCGCCGCCGAGGGTGATGACTTGCTTTTGTCCACGGCGTTGGCTGGCGCGGGACGCAATTTCGGCCAGTCCAAAGACACCAAGGGCTACAGCAACGAGGGACAGGCCGTCGCCGAGGAACAGACTGCCGAACGTAAAGCGCTCCTCCGCCGTAGTCGGTGACGTCCCGACCATCCCGAGGATCAGGCCAAGGAGGCCTGCGGAGACTCCCTTGATGATATTTCCCCGGGAAAGGACGGCGGCAAGAGCCACACCGAGGACGGTCAGCATGAAGAGCTCGGGACTGGCAAAGGAAAGGACCAGAGGCCGGGCCAACGGGATGGCCAAGGTCAGACCGACGGCGCCGATGATGCCGCCGGCCATGGAGGACAGGAACGCCAGCGTTAGGGCCCGCGCCGCTTGTCCTTTCTTTGCCATGGCGTATCCGTCGAGCATGGTCACGCTGGCTGAGGCGGAGCCGGGGGCGCCGAGCAATACCGCCGAGACGGTGTCCGAGGTATGAACTACGGCCAGGGCGCCGATCAGGAGTGCCAGGGCCTGGGGCGGTTCCATTCCGAACGTGATGGGCAGAAGGATCGCGACGGCGCCCGTCCCGCCGAGTCCGGGGATGAGGCCCATGATCAGGCCGGCGACGGTGCCGATCAGGAGCATGATGAGCAGGGAGGGGTCAGCGAGCGATGCCAGCGCTGCCATTGCGGAGTCAAGCATGATGGTCCTTACTCAACGTGGATGTTGTATTTGCTCGCGAGCAGCCCTGTGACATAGGACCGGACGGAGCCGCTGACTTTGTAGGCGTCCCGGACGCGGTCGGCTGTGCCGGGGTCCGCAACCAGGGGGTAGCCGCCGAGCACTTTGGCGGCCTTCTCTTGGAATCCTTTGTCTTCTCCGAGTTTTTCGCTGGACTGGCGCAGCAGCTCGTAGGCGCTTTCGGGGGTCTCTTGTGGAACCCAGAGTCCTTTTTGGTAGGTGTAGGTCAGTCCGAGCAGGGTCTTGTAGGCCTCGTACTTTTCGCCCGAGGGTTTCTTGCCGTGGAGCGTTTCGTATGCTTCGGCCACCGTGGGCACGTCAGGGAAGTTGGGGTCACGGACGACGTCACCGGCTTCGTTCAGCTGGCCGAAGGACATCAGGACGACGGCTTTGCCTTCCTTGACGATGCCTGCGACGGCGGAGCCGTAGGCGGAGGTCGTCTGGTAGTCCAGGTCGATTTCCCCGCGCTGAAGGGCAAGGTTGACAGGGCCCCGGCCCTCGAACCCGAAGGTGCTTGTCACATCGGCTTCGAGCAAGTCGAAGGCTACCAGGGTGGTGATGTCCAGGCCTGTGGCGCTGATACCGCCGAACTCGAGCGGCTGGTCCCTGTTGATCAGGTCTTCCAAACCGGCCACCCCTGCTTCGGCACGGGCGTAGATGACTCCGCCGGTGCCGTTCACAACCACAGGCTTAAGGTCTTCGAAGGAGTACTTCACGGCCGAACGTCCCAGAACCCACGGCACCACGGTTGAGGCCGTGCCAACCAGGATCTCCGTGCCATCGGTCTTGGCTGAGCGGGCGAATCTGTTAGTGCCCAGAATGCCTTCGCCGCCGGCGTCGTTCACGGGTGCAAAACCGGGCCGGCCTGGAACATAGTTAGTCAGTTCAGTGCCGATGAACCGCGCCCAGGTATCTGTTCCGCCGCCTGAGGCCAGGGGAATCAGGAATTCGAGGGTTTCGCCGCTGAAGTCGCCATCTTCGGTGCTGGAGGGCGGGTTCAGCAAACTTCCACCCAGGACGGTGGTCGCGGTGCCCAGCAGCGCGAAGGCGCCTACGGCTGTAAGGATGGTGCGCCGGGAGTGCTTGGGCGGATCAGGCTGTTCGCCTTGCCCTTCGCTACTTTCCGGAGAAAGCCCGGGCGGTTCCAAGGATGACATTTTGCTCGTCATTGAGAAATCCTTTGGTTAGGGCCTACCTCAATGCAACACCACTCCGGCGTCAATAAGAGGTCAGCCTGTTGTTTTTGTGTTCCGCTTACCAGGACTCTGGCAGCAGCAGTTCGGCGTCCGCGATGAGGCGGGCGCTCCGAATGGTTCCGACGACTGGCACGCCGTCGCGTATCTCCGCCCATGTCTGGACGATGCCGGCCGGAGTGCGCATGATCAGCCCGGATGAAGGATCAGTTGTGAGGAGGTCTCTGACCACCGTGCCTTCTTGCTGCGCGGCCATGGTCAGTGCGACGCTCCCCGTGATAGCCAAGGCCGGATGAAGCCTTCCCATAGACAGCATCCTCACGTTGAGGTCAGCTTCGTCGTCCTGGGACGCTTTGCTGACCAGTGCCAGCTTCGGTATCGCCCGTGCGGCTTCAGCTCTTGTGGCCGCAAGTCCCATCCGAACGGCGGCATCCCTGCGAACGTCGTCCAAATGGACAAGGAGTGCAGCCTGGCTGTCGATGTCTGCGGCCGTCTCTGTACCGGTGAGGCCGATGGACTCCGCGTCCAGAATGATCAGGGGAGCACCTGCATCGATGAGCGTGGCCGAAACTTCACGCCCGTCGAATGTCACTTTCTCCACCGGTTCGCCGGTCGGGAACAGTTTTCCGGTGGTCCTCCCGGCTGGGTCCAGGAATCCCATGCCCACCGACAGCCCGGGGAACGGAACTCCGGGAATCATCTGGGTGCCTGGATCCTGAAGTTTGCCGTCCGGCGTCGGAACCTTCTGAAGGATGAGCTGGTCGGTGTTGGTGTTCAGCGTTCGGACCGATGTGTTCTCCTGGCCGGGAGCCACCCAACCGCGTTGGATTGCGTACGGGGCAACTACGGCTGAGCAGTTGCCGCAATTGCTGCCCCAGTCCACCCGCTGCTCGTCAATGGCAACCTGTGCGAAGGTGTAGTCGACATCGGCCTCTTCGCTGAGGGATCGGGACAGGATGACTGCTTTGCTGGTGGTGGACGTTCCGCCTCCGACACCGTCTACCTGACGGTTGTCGGGGCTGCCGAAAAGACGCAGAAGAACTTCATCCACTGTTTTCCCGGGAACCTGCAGGTTGTCCCACTCAAACACCCAGCATTTGCTGGTTCCGCCCCGCATCCACGCCGCTGGGATCTTGAACATATTTGCTTTCACACCTTCCCTGGCCCTTTATTTGGGGCTCGCAAGCCCTGTCGGCTGGTCTCAGTGTGATCCGTGGCTCAGATGAATTACAAGCGCCAATAAATGCACATCCATGCACTTATACTTCAATCATCAGCCCTTGAAAGCGCCCGGGTCAGAGGGATTCAACCGTGCCGAGCGACAATCCAGTCATTCAATCTGCGAAATTGCGCCCTGCCTGAAGCATGCGCATAAGATTGTGCAGGGGGAGTAAGAAATACTTCAAAGGAGGCGAGCGCTTGTGCTTAACATTCGACGACTCGAATTGCTGTTGGACGTGGTCGAGCTTGGCTCGATTACCGCTGCTGCAGAAAAGCACGTGTACTCCCCGTCGGGAGTGTCACAGCAACTGCGGCGCCTGGAAGCCGAAATCGGGCAGCCGCTTCTTCAGCGGCAGACCCGCGGCATGGTTCCGACGGATGCCGGGCATGTTCTCGCCGCGCACACGCGCCGCATTCTGCGCCAAATGGCGGCCGCGGAGGCGGATCTCGCGGAAATCGCAGGGCTTCATCGTGGCAGCCTCACGATGGGCACCTTTCCCACTTTGGGTGGTTCCTTTCTTCCGCTCGTGATCAGCCGGTTCAAGAAGGAGTACCCGGCGATCGAGCTGCACGTCCGCAGCAGCCGTTTCGAGGAACTGGTTGAAATGCTGGAAAACGGCCAGGTTGGGATGTCTCTTCTCTGGGACTACGAATGGAACCGGATCAACCCGAGGGACTTTGCCTTAACTACTGTCTTCGAGGACGCCACAGCGCTCATTGTGGGCAAGGACCACCGACTCGCGCGTCGGAAGCAGGTGGACATGGCAGACCTTGCCACAGAAGAATGGATCGTCCGCGGTGAGGCCCATCCGGTGGTTGAAGTGCTGCAGAGAAGCGCACGTGCGGCAGGGTTCACTCCACGGATCGCTTTCCAGGCCAACGACTACCAGGAGGCCCAAGCCATGGTCAGTGTTGGCCTTGGTATCGCGCTGGCTCCGCGGACAGCAGTCGTTAATAAGCACCCAGGTGTCAGCATAGTTTCCCTCGGTTCGAGCGCACCATCCCGAAGGGTGCTCCTCGCTCACCGCCACGACAGGGTACGCGCCGCCGCGGAAATGGCCTTCCAGGCAACGCTCCTGGAGGTCGCCAAAGATACCACCGCGGACTTCCGGTGAGGAACTCCGGGCGGTGGTTGTGGATGCTGATTGCATCAGCAGTCCTTTGCCAGATCGCGCTCAACCTGGCAAGGCCACTTATCTCCTACAAGGTGCTGGCGCTCGGCGGCGACTCGGTAGCAGTGGGCCTGACGTCAGCCTCCTTTGCCCTCCTTCCGGTGGCGATCGCCCTCTGGCTTGGGCGGATGTCAGACCGGCGAACATCGATGAGAGGCATCACCGTGGCAGGGACGCTCTTACTCACGGCCGGCCCATTCCTCCTATCCGCCGCCCCATCCCTCCTGCTCGTTGGCATCTCCAGCGCGGTGCTGGGCGTTGGGCATTTATGCTTCACGATTGCCGGACAGTCGGCCATCGCACGATTCGTTCCGCTCAGCCGGATGGATGCGGCCTTCGGCTGGTTCACTGCAGCGTTCTCCCTCGGCCAACTCCTTGGTCCACTTGCTGCAGGCCTGGCCATGGGTTCTGCAGGCAACGCGTCGGCAGCCGCCCGCCTCATGGACGCCAACGCAGCATTGCTACTTGCTGGGGCAATAGCCGTGCTGGCCATTCCGGTAGCCCTTGGGGCAACGACGAAAAAACGCGCAACTGCCCCGGAAACCTCAGCCGCAGCGCCTGCGAAGACTCCCACATCGAAGTCTGTGGCCCACCTTCTGGGTATCCCCACCGTGAAAACCAACATGCTCGCCAGCCTTGCATTGCTGGCCACGACCGACATCATCGTTGCGTTCCTCCCTCTGCTGGGAGAGGAAAAAGGGATCGCCCCCGTCGGCATCGGAATCCTGCTGGCCGTCCGGGCGGCCGCCTCCATCACGTCCCGTCTGCTCCTATCCGTAATGCTGACCCGATGGAGCAGAACCGGACTCATAACCGCCAGCCTTGTAGGGGCGGGGGTCTCCCTGTCGATCCTGCCGTGGCTGTTTGGGAATCCTGTCTCGGCGGCGGTCCTCTTAGCCATCGTTGGATTTTTCCTCGGACTCGGACAACCGATCACGATGACCCTGATCACCCAGGCTGTTCCTCCGGACGCACGAGGTGCCGCCCTGGCGCTGAGGCTGCTTGGCAACCGCCTCGGACAGGTGGTCCTGCCGATCGGCGCAGGATTGCTGGCAGCCCCAGCGGGACCGGGCGGAGCTTTATGGATGTCGTCAGCAGTTCTCTGCGCCGCGTCCATCAGGTGGCCCAGAAGGTCCTGATCGAGCAGTCCGCCGAGGGTAGGTTTCCGAGTCCTAGGAAGAACAGGGACAGGCAAAAGGGTTTATCCCGGGACGGGAAGCACCTAGGTTGGAGACAACCTCCGCAACCGCAGTGCTATCCGCTGCGCCTGTGGGGAATGACTGTTCAATTCAAGAGAGCGAGCTTCAAACACTATGGAATTCCGGTATCTGGGCAACAGCGGCTTCAAAATCTCCGAAATCACGTTCGGCAACTGGCTCACCCACGGCTCACAGGTGGAAAACGACGTCGCCACCCAGTGTGTGCAGGCGGCCTTGGACGCTGGCATCAGCACTTTCGACACCGCCGACGTTTACGCGAACACTTCCGCAGAAACCGTCCTCGGAAACGCACTCAAGGGTGAACGGCGCGAATCCATCGAGATTTTTACGAAGGTTTTCTGGCCCACCGGCCCCGGCGGAAAGAACGACGTCGGGCTTTCCCGCAAGCACATCATGGAGTCCATCAACGGTTCGTTGAGCCGGCTGCAGACGGACTACGTGGATCTGTACCAAGCCCACCGCTACGACGTCTCCACTCCCCTTGAGGAAACCATGCAGGCCTTCGCGGACGTCGTCCGACAGGGCAAGGCACTCTACATCGGCGTGAGCGAGTGGAATGCGGAGCAGATCCGGGCTGGTCATGCACTCGCGAAGGACCTCGGCATCCAGCTGATTTCCAACCAGCCGCAGTACTCCATGCTGTGGCGGGTCATTGAGGAAGAGGTTGTTCCGACGTCGGAGGAACTGGGCCTGTCCCAGATCGTCTGGTCACCGCTTGCTCAGGGAGTCCTCACCGGAAAATACCTTCCCGGCCAGCCTGCACCGGAGGGCAGCCGGGCCACCGACGGGAAGGGCGGCGCCGACATGGTCAAGGGCTGGATGAAGGATGACGTCCTCACCGGCGTACAGAAGCTGAAGCCGATCGCGGACGAGGCCGGGCTGACCATGGCGCAGCTGAGCATCGCCTGGGTCCTGCAGAATCCGAATGTGGCCGCCGCCCTCATCGGGGCTTCCCGCCCGGAGCAGGTTGAATCGAACGTCAAGGCCGCCGGAGTGAAGCTCGAACCGGCCGTTATGAAGCAGATCGACGACGCCATCGGCTCCCTCGCCGAGACCGACCCGGCAAAGACCATCTCCCCGAACCTGCGCGACGTATAGAAACCCAAGAGCCGTCACCCGTCGTCGGCTTCGACGGTGACGGCTCTTGGAACGCCTTTGGAATGAACCCGCCACTGGGTCAATTCGGGATCCGTGCAGCTGACGTTCACGTTACTGTCACCTCCCGCTGATACGTTCTGCGGATGAACCAGCTACTGCCCGACCCTCTGTCCCTGATGGTGAACGATCTCTCTGACCGCGCTGGATACGACGATCAATTCCTCGGGACCCGTGTTCCCCTCCCCACGCTGGACGACGTCGACACTGCCCTGCTCCCATACACGCACTTCTCAGTTCTGATGCGGCTGGACAAGCGACTGGCCGCCGTAACGGCCCTCTGCGTTGATGGTGGGAAGCTGATGAACCTGGACCGCGATGGAATCCAATGGAGGTTGGACCCGAGGTTGTCCGAGGATCAGCAGACAGGTGAAAGGGTCTACGCCCGCAACGACATCGACCGCGGTCACCTGGTCCGCAGGGCATCAGCCGTGTGGGGTGACACCGTGGCAGAAGCCGCCATGGCGAACGAAGACACCTTCCACTACACAAACGCTGCGCCACAGGCGGCCAAGTTCAACCAGGGCCTGGAGCTTTGGCTGGGTCTGGAGTCTTACCTGCTCGAGAACGCGGCCGACAACCGCCGTCGCCTTGTCATTTTCACCGGCCCCATCTTCGGTGAGGCCGATCCCGTCTACCGGGGTGTCGAGATCCCCTTGCAGTACTTTAAGGTCGCCGTGTTTATCGAGAGCGGCGCGCTGGCTGCCACCGGGTACGTCGTAGATCAGTCACCACAACTCGCAGAGCTGCCGGATGTGCCGCGGCCCGGGGTCGGGGAAGACGCTCCTCCGCTTGGACCGTTCCGCACGTTCCAAGTACCGATCCGGGATATCGCCGCTCTAAGTGGCCTGGAACTCGCCCACCTGATAGCCCTGGACCGGATGCCCATCGCGGCGGTATTGCCATCCGCCCGCCTGGGTTCGGCCTGGCGGCGGCTCCACTCTCCGGAAGACCTTGACCTGGACTTCGATCTCCCGGCGTAACCAAAGTTCAGGATCTCTCCCGGCTACCTTGGCGCTACCTGTGGTCGCATATGCTCGAAGGGCACTCATTGGCTCAACGACGAACCACACGGGAGACACCTCATGACCACCTGGCGGATCAGGGATTTTCATTCGGCCGACCTTGACGGGATCCTGCACCTGTGGGAATCCCTCAAAGCCACCAACGTCGAACCCGTCTATGCCCTGTCTGAAGTTCTGGCCTCCTGCGAGAAGGACTACGCCGTAGTGGCGGTGCAGGGCGAGCAAGTGGTGGGTGCCGCCGTCGGACGTGCCGCCCATGACCAGGGGTGGGTGGTTTTCCTGGCCACGCTGCCTGAGTTCCGCGGCCGGGGAATCGGCACTTCACTGTTGGCCGCCGTCGAAAACCGGATGGCGCCGCACGGGCTCAACAAGCTCTCCGCGTTGATGCCGGAATCCGAGACCCGGGTGGAGGCCTTCCTCAGCCGAGGCTTCCAGCTCAAGAAGAACCTGCGCTACTTTGAACGCAAAATTCCAGTGGCACGCCAGGAACTGGAACCTTTGGGCCTGCTGGGCGGCCGGGTGCTGGCCCGGAACCTCTGGGAGAACGTCGCCGGCATGCACAACGAGAAGGAGCTGCTGGAGCGGCGCCTGGTCCTGCCGCTGGCCGAGGCCGATCTAGCCGACGAATACGGTGTGGTGCCGCCGCGGGCAGTGGTACTGTTCGGGCCCCCAGGTACCGGCAAAACCACGTTTGCGAAGGCCATTGCTTCCCGTCTGGAGTGGCCGTTCGTGGAGGTGTTCCCTTCCCGTTTGGCCTCGGATCCCAAGGGGCTCGCGGGTGCGTTGCGCGAAACCTTCCTTGAAATCGCGGAGCTGGAGCATGCCGTGGTGTTCATTGACGAGGTGGAGGAGATTGCGGCCCAGCGCTCGGGCGAACCCCCGTCGCCGCTGCAGGGCGTCACCAACGAACTGCTCAAGATCATCCCGGCCTTCCGCGAACAGCCCGGCCGCCTGCTGGTGTGCGCCACCAACTTCATCCGGGCCCTGGACACTGCGTTCCTGCGCCACGGCCGGTTCGACTATGTCATCCCCATCGGTCTTCCGGACCGTCTCGCGCGTGAGGCCATGTGGCAGCGCTTCATCCCTCCGGCGGTGGTGGACGACGTCGACGTCGAACTCCTCGTTGACCGCACGGAAGGCTTTTCGCCGGCGGACATCGAGTACGCCGCGCGCAGTGCGTCCCAGCGGGCGTTGGAAAAAGCAGTGTACGACGACGGCGGGCTCGCTTCCGGCGGAAGCCTCTCAGTCCGGGACGCCATCCGGAAGGGACCGGCCACGCAGGACTACCTGGACGCGATCGGCGAAACGCGGACCACCGTCAGCAAAGAGGTCTACGCTGAGTTCCTGGAGGACATCGACTCCCTCGGCCGCGTATAGCAGGAGGCGCCTTTATGGCCACGAACCCACTCGGGCATGCACTCATCCGGATGGGAGGCCGGGACCCCGGGGAGAAGCACAGGGCCGCCACTCCGCTTGAGCTCTTTTTCGATCTCACTTTTGTGATTGCCTTCGGCGTGGCCGGCAGCCAATTTGCCCACGAGATTGCCGAGGCCCACTTCGGTGCAGGCCTCCTGGGTTTTTTGTTCGCCATGTTCGCGGTGATCTGGGCGTGGATCAACTTCAGTTGGTTTGCCAGCGCTTACGACACGGACGACTGGATCTTCAGGGTTGTCACCATGGTGCAGATGGTGGGCGTCCTGATCCTGGCCATGGGGATCGAGCCGATGTTTCACTCCCTGGTGGAGGGTGGCCATGTTAACAGTACGGTGATCGTGGCCGGTTACGTGATCATGCGGCTGGCCCTCGTCTCCCAGTGGCTGCGGGCTGCCCGGCAGGATTCGCAAAGGCGGCAAACCTGCCTCAACTATGCGAAGTATCTTGTGCTGGCACAGCTCGGCTGGATCGTAGTGATGATCGTCCAGGCCGATATCCTGACCACTTTCCTGATGATGGTGCCGCTCATGGTGTTCGAGATGGCCACCCCTTCCCTCGCCGAACGGAAGATCAGGACGCCCTGGCACGCCCACCACATTGCCGAACGCTACGGCCTCCTGGCCATCATTGCTCTGGGCGAATGCCTGACCGGGGCCATCGAGACCTTGCGCGCGATCGTTGCGAACCACGGATGGAGCCTGGACGCTGCGGTGGTGGGCTTTGCCGGGACTGCAATCGCCTTTGGGATGTGGTGGATCTACTTCATCCTGCCGGCGGGCCAGTCGCTGCATCTCCAGCGGCACCGTTCTTATCTTTTCGGCTACGCCCACATGCCGATTTTTGCCACGATTGCCGCAACGGGCGCCGGTCTGCATGTTGCCGCCTATTTTATTGACCATGAGGCCCATATCAGTGCCGCCGTTGCTGTAGCCACCATCGCCGTTCCAGTCGCGCTCTTCAAGCTCTCGCTGACATGGCTGTACAGCGCCATGCTGGGCTTTGACCGGACAATTGTCGGTGTGGCAGCGGTAGTGGTGCTTCTGCTTGGGCTGAGCGTGGGGCTGGCCACCGTGGGCGTGGCCGTTCCGGTGTGCATGCTGGTGATTTGTGCCGCCTTGGCTGTCTCGGTTGTCGTTGAGGAGCATCCCCGGGCGAAGGCGGCCCACCGTCGGAAGATTGCACTGGAACGCCTGCATTCAAGGGTGGCCGTGGCCGGCAGCTGAGCGTAGCTTGTGAAGGACCAGCCAGTTCCCGTCAGGAGCCCCGAATGACTGAGCAGAACACCGTCGGCATCCTCGCCGACTTTGGCGCCGACGATCTTTTATTGGCTGGAGGAAAAGGCGCCAACCTCGGCGAACTGCGACGCCAAGGCTTCCCGGTGCCGGCAGGTTTCGTTGTCACCACCGACGCCTATGGCGCCCTTCTGGCGGAAAGCGGCTTGCGAGACAGGCTGGACAGGCTGCTTGCGGGGTTCAACGACGCTGACCAGGCGCCCGCATCGCAAATCCGGGATCTGTTCAGCCAGGCGAAGATACCGGACGCTGTCCGCGCGGAAATCGCCGCGTCCTACACGGCAATGGGAGGCGGGCCGGTGGCCGTGCGTTCAAGCGCCACGGCTGAGGACCTGCCCGGGGCCGCTTTTGCCGGTCAACAGGACACTTTTCTGAACATCGTCGGCGAGGAGTCACTTCTTCAGGCCGTGTTGGATTGCTGGGCCTCTCTGTGGACGGACCGGGCCATCTCGTACCGGCAGCGGCAGGGGATCGACCAGCGGCAGGTTGCCATCGCCGTCGTCGTTCAGGACATGGTGCAGGCGGAGATGGCCGGTGTCATGTTCAGTGCGAATCCGGTGACCGGCGAGCGCGGTGAGATCGTCATCGATGCCAGCCCCGGTCTCGGTGAAGCCGTGGTTTCAGGGCTGGTCACACCGGAGCACTATGTCCTGGACACCACAGGGAAGGTCCGGGCGTTCACCCCTGGCGGCCACCAGTTGAGCATCCGTTCCGTGGCCGGCGGGGGCACCGAGGAGAGTGCCGGTACGGGCACCACCCGTCCCGCCCTCTCTGAGGGGCACCTTGAGGAGCTGGCAAGATTGGCGCTCCGGGCACAGGACCATTTCGGCAGGCCCCAGGATATGGAATGGGCCGTGGCGGACGGCCGTGTGTATGTGCTCCAGGCACGGCCGATGACGGCCCTGCCGCCGCCGCCGCTCCGGTTGAACCCGTTCCAGAGGCTGATGGGACCGTTCTTTGTCGAGATGTTCCAGATGCGGCCCTATCCCTTGGACGTCTCGGGGTGGATGCAGCGCGGGGTCCTGGCCATGCTCCGGGGCATGGCGGGCAGCGTCGGCGTCGTTTTTCCCACGGTTGAAAAGTTGCTTCCCGAGGAGGACGGCGTGGTGCTCCGGTTGGTTCCTCCGGTGCCGCACCCGACGCTTCGAACCCTCGCCGCCCCCGTCTCGGTGGCGCGGAGGGCCCGACGGTTCAATCCTGCTGTGTGGACGCGGGACAGCAGATTCACGATGTTCCTGGATAACGTCAGCCGGCTCGAGGCGCAGGATCCACGGTCCCTGACCTGGCAGGAGGTGGTGGGGCTCGCCGAGGAGACTTTCGCTACGATGCGCGGGATCACCGATTTGCGGATCTCTTACCTGCCTGGCGCCTTTGTTCCGCAGCTGAAGCTGCGGCTGATGCTCCTGCTGCTGGGCAAGAAGCACCTCGGTTCAGTACTCATTGCGGGTGCGGAAACACGCACCAGCCAGGCCAACCGTGCGCTGGAGGACCTGGCCCTGCAGGTGAGGTCGCATCCCGGCCTGATGCTTGCCTTCGCCGGGCCCGGCGGCCCGGGCGAACTCCTGGCGCGGCTGGAGTCCGAGCCTGAGTTCAGGGAATTTCACAGCGGCTTTCGGGCCTTTTTGGCGGAGTACGGGCACCGGGAAACGGTGAGCATCGTGCTGAGCAGCTCGCCCACGTGGTCTGACGCCCCGGACGTCGTGCTGGGCCTCGTCACCTCGATGCTGGGTGAGCGGAAGCCGGCCACAGACCAGACCGGGGCGGCGTTGGCCGAGCTGATGAGGCACCCCGCCATGAGGAGGATACCGGCCGTACGCCGGCACCTGCTGTCCGCCGTCGAGGCCGCAAAAACCGGCATGGCCTTCCGCGAGGACAGCCACTTCTACGCCACCAAGGTGATGCCACCCCTTCGCAGAGCGTTACTTGACCTGGGCAGGCGCCTGCACGATGGCGGAGTGTTGGCAGACACTGCGGACGTCCATCACCTCCGCTTCGAGGAACTGGCGGAAATGAACGACGGCGGAGCGCTGCCCGCCGTCGAACGCGAACGGTACCGCCGGCTGGTACTGGCCAGGATGGCCAAGCGCCGGGAACTGGAGGGAATTCCGCTGGTGGATCCGGCAGTCTTGTTCCTACACAAGCGCCGTGCCGCGGGAACACTCGTATCGGGCATGCCGGCCAGCCGTGGTGTTGCCACCGGAACTGTTCGGATCATCCGGGGGCCGGACGAATTCGGGTTGCTGCGCAGCGGTGAGATCCTCGTCTGCCCCTACACCAATCCCGCCTGGACACCCCTGTTCCGGCGGGCAGCCGCAGTGGTGGTGGATGCGGGCGGCATCGGCTCCCATGCTGCGATCGTGGCAAGAGAATACGGAATCCCGGCCGTCATGGGCACGGGCTCGGGGACCAGCACGCTGGTGAACGGGCAAAGTGTGCAGGTGGACGGAACTCTGGGGCGGGTCACGGCGGCTGGCCCCGATTCCGGTCAAGCCAACCTGTAGTTCAGCGTCGTACGAGGTAGCATCAGCCCCATGCGCGAGACGCCCCAACCAAGCAACCTCGATCCCCTGGTGCTTCACACCATCCGCTGCATCGGTTTCGCGAGCCTCCAGCGCATCGCTGCTACTGCCGGACTTTCTGAACCCGAGACTGAGTCGCAACTTCTGGACCTGGCTGTGGCCGGTCTGGTGACCCGCGTTCCCGGCCATTTCGGCGGGTGGGGCCTGACGGAAGCCGGCCGAACAAAAGATGCGGAGCTGATCGCCAGCGAGCTCGCCGCGGCCGGCACAAGAGAAGCTTTGACTGAGGCATATGGGCGCTTCCTGGTGCTGAATCCGGAGCTGCTGGATCTCTGTACAGCGTGGCAGACAATACCCGGTGACGGAACTCTGAAGATGAACGATCACAGCGATTCCGGCTACGACGCGCGCGTCCTGTACAGGTTTGTGGAGTTTCATGCCCGAGCCGGAGTTGTTTGTTCCGAGCTGGCCACGGCACTGCCCCGGTTTGAGCGGTACGCCCTACGGCTCGGGGACGCGATCACGCGCAGCAAGTTCGGAGACCTGGACTACGTGACGGACAGTCCGGCCTCCTATCACTCCGTCTGGTTCCAGCTGCACGAGGACCTTCTTTCCACGTTGGGTATACCGCGTTTCTGAGGCGGCTCGCGGGCCCAGTGTGAGCCCGCCCCCTGTGCTGTGGCAAACGCGTAGAGGGAGGGCAGGCTTTTGGGCCTCCCCTCCCTCTTTGCCAGTGGGGGTCAGGATGAGTGATGCATCGTTCTTACTTCACGAAGAACTCTGCGTCACTTCAAGGCGGTCACCCGAATGCGGTCGATGTTTGGTGCGTATTTCGACCTCAACAGTTCCGGAGCGGACGCTGAGAGCAGTTCGGTGCTGTTGAAGTTCGGCAGCTCCTGGGAGGAGAACCGGATGGTGTTCGTTCCTGCTTTCAGCTCCACGGGGATTGT
This sequence comes from Arthrobacter rhizosphaerae, assembly GCF_023062595.1. Taxonomy (GTDB): domain Bacteria; phylum Actinomycetota; class Actinomycetes; order Actinomycetales; family Micrococcaceae; genus Arthrobacter; species Arthrobacter rhizosphaerae. The sequence goes on along the minus strand of NZ_JALLAN010000016.1, from coordinate 22,839 downwards.
CAGCTCCCAGAAGTTGTCCGCGTGGAACGTGTGGGGGAACCAGCCTCGCTTGGTGGTTCCGCCGTTGACCTGGATTTCCGCATGGCGTGCCAACGGGTCGGGATTGTAGTGCGTGGCCGGAGACTGCTCCTGGTTGGAGTAGCGCACGGTCAGCGCATACGTACCGGCTACGGGTGCCTGGACGTTTCCGAAAGTGAGGGTGTTGGTGTTGTCAGGATCTCCGCCAACATTCGTCACTGCCTTGCCGCCTGAGGCCAACAGGTAGTTGGTGATGGCAGCGGAACCGGAGAGCGTAGCCGTCTCCCCTTCATAGGCGGTGGAGGTGAGCTTCCCGGTTGATGCCCCTGTGCGGACCCGGTCCACGTAGAGTGTGCCCGAATCAGCTGTTACCTCGACCTTGTTGATGCCTCCCGCGAGGAACACCGCCTTGGTGAGCGGCCCGGTGATTCCTTCGGCCACCTTCTGGCCGTTTACGCTCAGGTTCGCCGTACCGGTGCCGAGGACGTCCGCGGAGAGCTCAGCCTCGCCGTCAGCGGCAGAGTAGACCCAGAACGTGGCGCTTTGGCCCTGAGTGATGCGTGCCGTTCCCGAACCGGAAACCCCGGTGCGGGTGTAGTCGGCCACTGCCCCCTTGAGGGTTGCGTTTTCGCCTTCATATACGGTCTGTGCCGCAGCTGGGTTTTTCAGGGTGAGGTCGATCTTGTCCACAATGGCGTCGCCCTTGGTCCCCTTGGTTCCGGCCAGGTTCTTCGCAGACAGGGAAATGGTGTGTTTCCCGGCGGTCAGTTTCACCTTGGTGTCTGCGTGATCCCAGACCACCCACTTGTAACCCAGCGGGAGGTACATTTCCTGCTCCGCTCCGCCGTCGACGGTGAGGAACACGTTTGTGGGCCCTTGTTCCTGGACCAGCCCGAAGGTGTTCAGGGAGTTTGCGAAGACGCTGAGATCGTAGTCCCCGTTCTGCGGCACGGTGACATCGAAGTTCAGCTTGATGTCTGAATCCGTGCGAAGGCCGCCGACGTTGTAGTTTCCTGAGGTGTAGAACTTCGAGACGGCCGACGGCGTGCCTTCCGGCCCGTTTTTGGTGTAGCCGGTTCCGGTGAAGGCGGCGTTCTCGGCCTCGTACGTTCCCTTCCACAACGTGGTTGCGGGGGTGCCGGTGGAGGCTTTCCCGCCGGGGGTGAGGATGATCTCATAGGAGGAATCAGCGTTGAGAGCGGGCAGGTGCGCACCGAAATCGAAGCCGATCGAGCCGTTCGTCACCGGGAGGTTCAGCTGACCAACCACCGACGGCTGGGCCGCATCACCCAACTGCCCGCTCCAGCCGATCTCCCTGACCAGGGCGTGCACGCTGCTGCCGAACACTGCCGGATCCACTCCGTTGACCTGCACATGCTGATTGCCGCTGGTCCCACCAAGGAGGATACGCGATTGCGCCTTGGCCTTGTCCAGAGTTGCCACGCCCTGAAGGGTGTAGCTGACGTTGGGCTTGGGCGGGGTGACCTTCACAGTATCCCCGGACATCTGGGCGTAGGCGTTCAGCAGCCACCACTGGCCATTGGCGCGGTTTGCCTGGACGGCCGAGTCGCTGAGGTTACCGTCAATGTTCCAATAGGCGATGTCGCCGTCCACCTTTGAGTCCTCGATGGCGGAGAACCACTGGATCATCTGCCCCGGGACTGACGTGTGGTAGTTGAAGGCATATTCGTTGAGATTGATTGGCAGATGCTTCCCGGCCAGGGCAGTGCCGGCGAACGCTCTATCTTCCCAACCGCGGTAACGGGCAACATTGGTGCGGATCAATTGCGGAGCGCTGAGTTCATGCCAGGTCATCACGTCCGGCACCGTTCCGGCCGCCACCGTGTGCTTTAGGAAACCCTCCACCTGGTTATAAAGCGTGCTGGTATTCGGGCCGCCGATCCGGGCCGTCGGCATCTTCGCCCTGATGATCTTGTACGTGTCGTCCCACGCCTTAAAGAAATACTGCGGGTCGTTCAGCCAGCTGATGTTGTTGTAGCTCCACGTGCTGGTGCCGAACATGTTCCCTTCGGGTTCGTTGTACGGCACGAAAACAATATTGTCCCGGTACTCGACGGGAAGCTGCAGCACCTGATCAACCTGGGCAGCAACCTTGGCCTTGTAGTCGTTCAGGCGTGCTTCCGGCGTGCTCCCGGGCCATTGGTAGGGGAAGCCGCGGTAGATGTCGGTCATGTAGATATAAACATCACCATTGGAGGCATCAGCCAGAGGTTTGACCACTTCCAGGGCGTCGGCTCCGGGGTGCTGGGGTCCGTCCTGGGCCTTGGTGGAGACCGTGCGCAGTTTGATGGCTTCCAGGAGATTGGCGGAAGGCAGCCCCTCGCCGTACACGCCGTAAAGCGTGCCTGAAGCTCCGCCGTGGAAGGGGCCGGTGCTGGTTCCCAGATCCACCGTGAAGTCCGCCCTCGCAACCGTGTCACCGGCCAGGGTCCGCACCTGCTCCGGGCTCAGCGCCTGGGAATAGACCCTGAAGTCATCAATCGCGCCGTCAAAAAAGGGGTGCCCTCCCCAAAACGCCTTACCCAAGGCCCCGGACGTGGTGTTCGTCGGCGAGTACATCTTCGCCACCAGGTCCACCGTTGCCGGCTTTGTCCCCAGGCTTACGCCGTTGAGGTAGTACGTGATGGTTTGCTGGTCGATAGTGGTGGTCACGTTGACCCAGCTGCCAATCGGGATCTTGCTGCTTCCTGAAACACCGACTTCGACTGCCCCGTTGACAGGCTTGATCGATGACCGCGTTTTGGAGTCTCCCGCGAACGACGGCGTCAGGAACGTCGCGTTGTTCAGGTCCTTGCCGAGGCCGTACAGCCACTGAAAATCAGCGCCGCCATCCCACTTCATCCACGATGACACCGTCATGGCTGTCGCGCTCTGAAAGAGCCCGTTCGGCACTGTGACGTAGGGCGCCGTCGTCGAACCTGACGCACCGCCGGGGAGGCTGATGGCCCGCGTGCCCGGTGTGCGGCCGTCCACGAACGTAGCGTTGGCTACGTTCGCGATCGCACCGTTGAGGTGCTTGGCTGACAGGTCCGTAACTGTAGAGCCGGCCACCTGGTTGGCTTCGAAATCGTAGTGGAGGATCAGGCTCTCATCGGGAAGAGGAACATCAGCCGCGGCCACCATCATCGGCGCCGGGGCAGCTTGTGCCCCCGAAGGGGCAAACAGGGTGAGTCCTCCACCGACACATAATGCGCCGGCGAGGGTGGCGGAGAGGACACGGCTGGGGAGTGGACGTTGTTGTCGTTTCACCGAGTATCGCTTTCTTGGTTGGGGACGTTGGGTTCGTAGCGCTGGGAAACGACGTCGTTATTCCTGCTGGGCATAGCTTTTGAGGGGACGTCATAACGTTGTCGAACCGGTTCGAGCAGTGTACATATGCGTGATGGAGGCCACAAGAGCAGGGCCGAAATCCGTCTTATTCTGGCCTTCTGATGCCTTATGCCACGCTTCCGGAAGCGGATTGGAGGCATTTCGACTACACGTCATTGCCAGAATGAAAAATCGAGGTTACATTTAGCGAACCGATTCGACTCAGGAGGACCCTTGGCAACCATTGGTGACGTGGCACGTGAGGCTGGTGTCTCGCGCAGCACTGTCTCATACGCCCTTTCGGGGAAACGCTCCATCTCCCCGGAAACCCAGGAACGCATCCGGGCGGCAGTGGAGAACCTGGGTTTCACCCCTAACGCCGGAGCACGCGCACTGGCGAGCCAGAAAACCATGGTTCTGGGGCTTCTGCTTCACTTCAACGCTGACGAGTTCGCGCCGGCAATGATGCAATACGTCATGTCAGTCTCCAGCGCGGCACGGGAGCGTGGCTACGACATCCTCATGATTACCGAGGACGACGGCGCCGCGGCCCTGCGAAGGGTGACGGAGTCGAACATGGTCGACGGAGTGGTCCTCCTGGACATCCACCATTCCGATCCGAGGATTGAGGTGATGAGGTCCGCGCGTCAGCCCGGCGCACTCATCGGGCTTCCCGGTGAGCCCAATGGACTTGACGTCTTCGATCTCGACTTCGGAGAGGCGGCGAGGGTTATAGTCGACAACCTTTACGGGTTGGGGCATCGCGACATCATGCTGCTTTGCCCGCCAAAGCATGTCTTTGACCGGGGTGCAGCGTATACATGGCGTTTCCGGGATGCGGCACAGGAGCGTGCAGCCCGCTACGGCATCCACTTGCACACCTACTATGGCGAATCGCGGCAGCCTGCCATTCAGACCAGCCTCGAGGCAATGCTGAGTTCACGGCCCGACGCGACCGCGTTGATTGTCCACAACGATGCGACCATCGCAGCGCTGCCCGCGTTCCTCAGCAATCGTGGCATGTCAGTTCCATCCGATCTGTCCGTCGTCAGTCTCTATTCCAAGGAGTTCGGACGGGACTTTTCACTCCCGTACACCGCCGTCGAGACTTCCCCTGGCGAGCTTGGCCGGATGGCAGTCGAGCGGCTTGTTCAAAGGATCAATAATCCCGACCAGGCTGGCGAACCACTCGTCCGCTTTGTCGCCCCCGAGCTCGTGGACCGGGGCACGGTCCGCTAGCCAGTACACCCCATGTCGCGGACCTCGCAGGGTCCGCGAGCTACTCCCCCACGCCCAAAACAGCTCCACCCCCAGCTACCGCATACCCAAAATCCCGTTCAACCCCCAATACCTGCACGTTTTTCAGAGAGGATCACCGTGTTTTACAAGAAATCAATCCAAACCAGGTCCGCCGCTGTCCTTGCCTTGGCCGTTCTGGCCGGTGGCGGGCTGGCAGGCTGCGCCTCAGGTCCGTCCCAGGCCACGTCTGCAGCCAGCAGCGAATTCACCTTCTGGGATCCCTACCCCCAGTACGATGCAACGTCCGCTTGGGCGGGATCCATCGATAAGTGTGGTTCCGAGGCCGGAGCCACCATCAAGCGGACTGCCTATGACACCAGCGATCTGACCAGCAAGGCCCTGCTGGCCGGCCAGCAAGGCTCTTCACCTGATGTTCTGCTGGTGGACAATCCGGTGGTTTCCACACTTGCCGAAGCCGGCGTGCTGACCTCCGCCAAGGACAGTGGCCTGGACGCTTCTCACACGCAGGCGAACCTCCTGGCCGCAGGTGAAATCGATGGAGATGCGTTTGGCGTTCCCATCGGGGCAAACACGCTTGCCCTTTACTACAATCCAAAGGTTCTCGAAGCGGCCGGCGTTGACGCAACCTCCGTGACTGACTGGGCATCCCTGAACGCAGCGCTGGAAAAGGTGAAGGCGTCAGGCAAGAAGGGTATTACGTTCTCCGCCGTCGGAACCGAAGAAGGAAGCTTCCAGTTCCTGCCGTGGTTCTGGGGGTCCGGAGCACAGCTCGATGACCTTTCCTCCAGCGACGCCGTATCCGCCCTGGCCCTGTGGACGGACTGGATCAAACAGGGGCACGCTCCCAACTCGGTCATCAACAACACCCAGACAACAAGCTGGCAGGAATTCATGGCAGGCGACTTTGCCTTCGCCGAGAACGGAACCTGGCAGAAAGCAGACGCCGCGAAGGCCGGCTACAAGGTCATGCCGATCCCAGCTAAGTCCGGCGGCGCCGCAGCAGCCCCCACCGGCGGGGAATTCCTGACCATCCCTGTCCAGAAGGAGACCGCGCGGTACGAAACGTCCAAGAAGATCATCGCGTGCCTCACCAATGCCTCCAACGTCGTGGCCACCGACAACACACTGAACTACATCGCGCCCACCGAGGAAGCCCAGAAGGCCCAGCTGGCAGCCGATGCCACGCTAAAGCCGTGGATTGACGCCGTCGCCGCCGCCAAGGGACGCACCAGCGACAACCTGGGCACCAAGTACCCCAAAATCTCGGAACAGCTCTGGACGGCAGTCCAGGCTTCAGTGACGGGATCCGCCAGCCCTCAGGATGCAGCCAAGACCGCACAGACGGCCGCAGCCGCCGCAACAAAGTAGTGGCAACGACGTAGCGGTCCGGGCGCAGGGAACCAACTGATCCTGCGCCCGCGCCGCCCGCGTCAAAGACCGCACCTCAACAGAAGGAATCACCATGTCACCCGTGAACATCGGGACCGCACTGCGGGAAGTAAGCCCGGCCGTCGCGACAGCGGACGCCGTGGATACCCGCGTGCGGCGGGCGGCGGCGTCGACCCGCTGGTCTGCGGCGGCTTTCCTGGCACCCCTGCTGCTCTACTTGGCCATCTTTTATGCCTACCCGCTCTACCGCAACATCGAACTGAGCCTCAAGGCCTATACCGTCCGCAGCTTCGTCCAAGGCAACGCCCCCTTCGCAGGCTTGGACAACTACATCGATGTCTTCACGTCACCCACTTTTGGGCCGGCCCTTTCCCACACGGCCACCTTCACCGTCGTCTCGATTGTCTTCCAGTTCGGGATAGGCCTGGCGCTGGCAGTGTTCTTTCACTCAGGGTTCCGGCTCTCCGGCACTCTGCGTGCCCTGTTTCTTGTGCCCTGGCTGCTGCCGCTGATTGTCTCCGCCTCCACCTGGTCCTGGATGCTGAACAGCGATTCAGGCATAGTCAACGCGGCCCTCACAGCGATGGGGATGCCGCAGATCAACTGGCTCACCTCACCGGACTGGTCCCTCGTGGCCGTTCTGATCGCCAACATCTGGATCGGGGTGCCGTTCAACCTGGTGATCCTTTACAGCGGCCTGCAGGGAATCTCCACCGACGTGTATGAAGCCGCCGCCATCGACGGAGCCAACGCCTGGCAGAAGTTCTGGCGCATCACCCTTCCGCTGCTGCGGCCCGTTTCAGCCATCACCATCCTGCTGGGCCTTGTCTATACCCTCAAGGTCTTCGACATCATCTGGATCATGACAAAGGGCGGTCCGGCAGGTTCGTCCACCACCTTGGCAACCTGGACATATCAGCTGGGCTTTGGCTCGGTCCTTCCCGATTTCGGTCCCGCAGCAGCCATTGGAAACCTCCTGATCGTGCTCGCGGTGGTCTTCGGCTTCATCTATATCCCTGTGCAGAGCAGACAGGAAAATCAGTGAGTACCCGCCGCTTCTCTTTCAAGACGATTCTCGGAATCGTGCTGACCGCAATCATGCTGTTCCCGGTGTACTGGATGATCAACGTCTCCTTGACGCCCAGCAAGGATATGAGGAAGTCCCCGCCCAGCCTGTTTCCCGTGGACGTGACTTTCGAAGGCTATTCAGCTGTCCTCCAGCAGCAGATGCCCTTCCTGGGGACCAGCCTTATCCTGGGGCTGGGCACAGTGATCCTGACTGTCGCTGTGGCAGCCCCGGCAGCCTTTGCACTGGCCAAACTACGCCCCCGCGGAGCAGGGCTCCTGAACTTCCTCATGCTGATCGCCCAGATGATTCCGGCCATCATCATCGCGATGGGCTTCTACGCCATCTACCTGGGCATGGGAGTTCTGAACACGCTTCCGGGGCTGATCGTGGCCGACTCGACCATCGCTGTTCCGTTTGCAGTGCTGATCTTTTCAGCCTTTATGTCCGGCATCCCTGATGAGCTGCTGAATGCGGCGAAGATCGACGGCGCATCAAACTGGCGCACCTTCCGCTCCATCGTTATGCCGGTAAGCCGAAATTCAGTGGTCACCGTCTCGCTCTTCGCCTTCCTCTGGGCCTGGTCGGACTTCATCTTTGCATCGACCCTGAATAACGGCGGTGCCCTGCGGCCCATCACCCTTGGCATCTACGCCTACATAGGGAACAACAACCAGCAATGGAACGCCATCATGGCAACAGCCGTGGTCGCTTCCATCCCGGCAGCCGTCCTGCTCGTGGTGGCGCAGAAGTATGTCTCAGCAGGTGTCACGGCCGGCGCCGTCAAAGACTGAAGCAGCCCGCACCGCTCATTCGCCTGGCTCGCGGCCTCCCCTCACCGTTGAGCCGCCCATTACCGTTGACAGGAATCACCATGCCCAAAAACTCCCGCGTTGCCTTCGACATAGACCACATCCCCTTCAGCACCCGCGGATCATGGCTGAATCTGTCGCGTGTTATCGGACTCCACAAAAGTGCACCGGACATCCACCTCGTAACCCATCAAAACGGCCACCAGAACGGACTCACAGGCGTTCTGGGGCTCACACCGCGGCGGGACGGAGGCGAAGTGGATGCCTCCATTGAGGCCAACAGTTCAATGCTTTCATGGGTCGACGGCGACGCGAGAGTCGACGCCGTCTTCGATGGCCCCGAAATCCTTCGCCTTTCCGGCCAAGGACTGGCTATGCGCCTCGAAGATGCAGCCGCAAGCCTCACGCCCTTTACAGGAACGTTCTTCTACTACGACCCTGCAAGCAAAGGATGGTGCTTCACCTCCTATGAAACAGGCCTTAGGTACAGGATCACGGTCTTGAAAGGCGCACTCTCCGCCGTAGGCGCCGAAGCATTGGGCCAGGCGAAGCGATGGGTTGAAGTGAGCGCCTCGAACGGGACGTGGGAAATCGCCATCGATGAATTCCGTACTGCGCGGGAGCCACTGGTGCTTCACACGTCCTTCGAGGAATCCATCGCAACAGCCGACGCCACCTTCGCCGGCTATCTGGACCGGATCGCTTCATGGCGAAACCAGGAGACCCCGGCTGCTGCGCTTGCCGCCTACGTCCTCTTTTCGGCAACGGTCAGCCCGCTGGGATTCCTCCACCGTGAATCTGTCCTGATGTCCAAACACTGGATGGACAAAGTCTGGAGTTGGGATCACTGTTTCAACGCCGTCGCCCTGTCCTCGGGCTTTGCGGAGGAAGCGTGGGACCAGTTCCTCGCCCCCTTCGACCACCAGACGCCCGAGGGCGCACTCCCTGACTCGATCTCCCACTCCGAGCTTCTGTACAACTACGTCAAGCCTCCGATCCATGGATGGGCCTACTCCAAGCTCCGGGAGAGCCTGCCTGTGATGGACGGCGCGCTGCTGACGGAGATCTACGGTGCTCTTTCGCGGTGGACAGGATTCTGGGTCAACCACCGCACAAGCCCGGGCCGCGGGCTCCCCTACTACCAGCACGGCAATGACAGCGGGTGGGACAACTCGACGACGTTTGATAAGGACCGGCTCATTGAGTCTCCCGATCTGGCTGCTTTCCTCGTCTACCAGCTGGACGTCCTCATCGACATTGCCCAGGAACTGAACACCGGCGAGGAGGGCGTCTGGCGTGGTCACAGGGACAGGATTTTCCAAGGACTGATGGGGCTCTGGGACGGGGACGCCTTCCGGGCCTACGCCCCGTTGACGGGACGCTGGAGTACCTCCACCAGCCTCCTGAACCTTCTTCCCCTGCTGATCTCTGACCGGCTTCCCGCGGAAATTGGCCAAACCATGGCGGTCCGCCTCACCGAACACCTCACCAATTGGGGTCCGGCAACCGAGCCGCCGAATTCCCCGCTCTACGAACCCGACGGATACTGGCGAGGACCCATCTGGGCTCCATCGACCTACCTGATTGAAGACGGGCTGCGAAGAGGCGGCTATGTGGACCTGGCAAACGGAATCAGCACCCGGTTCCGGACCCTCTGCGAAACCAGCGGGTTCGCTGAGAATTTTGACGCCCTGACCGGCGAGGGGCTGCGCGACCGGGCCTATACCTGGACCGCCAGCACGTACCTTGCTCTCGCCGCCGATGCCGTTCGGCGGTCAGCAGAAGCTCAGGGTTCAGCGGCCTCCCCTGACGAGTTGCTTATCGACGCTATCTGAATGACCGGCCGCCCGCCGCCAGCCTCTATCACCGTGGTGCCGCGCTCAGGCTGAGGAGCCGTCGTCGGCCATGGTGACGATGATCTTGCCCTTGGCGCGGCCCGTTTCCAAAGCGGCAAAGGCATCGGAAATCCGGGCGAGCGGATAGGTGCTGTCAACTACCGGCCGGACTTTCCCCTGGTCCACCAGCCCGGCCAGGAACCGGAGATCATCACCGCTTGCATGCATGAACAGGTACCGGTACGAGACTCCGGATCTCCAGGCGCGGAGCCGCACGCCCAGGCTGATCATCCAGAACAGGGCGGCGACAGCGCGGGAGGTATGGAGGTCCTGGAGGGCAGTCTTCGGTTCGGGGATTCCGGCCACGGAGACGACGCTGCCGCCGCGCTTGAGGATGCGGAAAACACCCTTCAAAGCCCTCCCGCCTACCGCGTCCAGGGCGGCATCGAAGCCTCTGAGGGTCTGCGCGAAATTCTCCCGGGTGTAGTCCACCACGTGGTCGGCACCCAGCTCGCTTACCAGGGTAAGGCCGCGGGGAGAGGCAGTGGTGGTCACCTCAGCTCCGTAATACTTGGCGAGCTGTATGGCAAGGGTCCCCACTCCGCCTGCTCCACCGGAAATGAAAAGCCTGGTGCCCGGTTGGATGCGTAATTCGTCCCGTAGTGCCTGCACAGCTGTGAGTCCGGCAAGGGGAAGGCCGGCAGCTTCTGTAAACCCCAGCGATTGAGGCATCAAGGCCACGAGCTCTTGGGGGACGCAGGCGAACTCGGCGAAAGCACCCAGCCCCGGAGCGTCCACCCGCGAATACACCCGGTCCCCCGCCGTGAAACGGTTAGTGCCCGGCCCGACGCCGACGACGGTTCCCGCCAGCTCGCAGCCAGCAATGAACGGCAGCCTCGGCCGGAAGAGGGGCCGCAGCTTCCCCTGCCGCATCTTGTAATCCACCGGGTTGAGGCCGGCTGCTCCCACCTTGATGAGCACTTGGCCGGATCCTGGACTCGGCACCGGGACATCCTGCAGCACCATGGCTTCCGGCCCGCCGTAGCGGGTAATCACATAGGCGCGCACGGAAGAGCTCTACTGTTGATGGCCCTGCCCGGCATCTTCCGCCGCTGCTTCCCGTGTATCGGGCTCTTCGTCCTCAAGATCTGAGTCCAGAGAGGCCCCTTCACCGGGTCCATATGCCAGCGACGTGTAATCCGTCTCGTCGTCGGCGTCCAGCAAGTCGTCGAGTTCATCAAGGAGCCAGGGGTTGACGCGCTCCAGGATCTTGCGGACTTCTGCCTCGGGGACCGCTGCATACAGGACGGGACGCGCCTCCTTGTACCGTGTGACCGGCGGCTTGTCAGGCCACTTCTCGGCCAGGGCCTTGACCCTCTCGGGGAGGGAATTGTGGGCGTTGTCCGCGATCTTCACGAGAGTGGCGTCGTGGTCCTCAGCGATGAAGCGGATGCCGGCCTGGTAGTCGTCCGGGTCATCGTGGAGGCGCTTGGTGACGCGTTCGATGATGCCAACGGCCCGTTCCGAGACGCCCATTTCCAGAAGCGCCTGCCGGGTGATGGGGGTGTCCTCGGCAATGTCGTGGAGGTATCCGGCGATCCGGATGTCGTCGTCGAAGTCCGCGAGTGCGTCCCCCACTGCCAGCACGTGCTCGCGGTAAGGGCGCTTGAGCTTGTCCTTCTGGCGGTTGTGGGCCACCTCGGCAAGGACCATGGCCGTCTCAACGGTGAATCGTGGTTCTGGCATGTGTGCATCCTCTACTCGGCAGGCGGCCGGTTCCCGTCCGGAAGGCCGCACTCCAGCGTAGCCCCTCGCTCCCGGCCCAGCCCCGCTGCCTCTATCCCAGCGCGAGAATGGCCTGCCGTACCGCCTCGCTCAGCATGATGTTGCGGCACCCTGCCCCGCCCATTTCAGCCTGCTGGGGCACGTAGCCAAACCCGAGACCATACAAAGGATCGGCAAACCCCAACGAGCCGCCGGCGCCGTCGTGCCCGAACGCCCGGTAACTTCCGAACGGCAGGGTGGCCCTGGGCTTGAGGAACACTGTGCCGAAGCTGCCCATCTCGCCGAAGAGCCGGTCGATCCCATAGACCTGCTCCGCGCTGATGTCCTCGATGGTATCGGCCGACAGGAGCGGCGCGAGCTCCGGACGGCCGTTGTTTGCCGGCAGCCCCGAGAGGGCGGCAGCATAAACGCGAGCCAGACCGTCGGCACTGGCAACACCGCCGGCCGAGCTGAAACCGGCTGCCCGCACTTCGGGGATATTGGGAAAGTCGAACAGGTTGCTGCCATCGGGGCTGAGTGCCAAGCCCAGGTGGCTGTTCGGATCAAGCCAGCGCGGGTTCGGATCCGGAGCAGACCGGAAGGCAGCGAACCGGTGGTCCTGGTCAGAAGGGAGCCCCAGGAAGAAGTCCGCGCCCGTGACCGACTGGATTCGGTCCCGGTACACCTCCTGCAGGCTGGTTCCAGTAACGCGGCGGCAGATTTCTTCCATGAACATGCCCAGGGTCAGGGCGTGGTAGCCGAAGGCAGCCCCCGGCTTCCAGGCCGGCCGGGCAGCCGCAAGTTTTTTGGTCGCGAGTGCGGAATCGTTGCACTCTTCAAGGGTGAAGCCGCCTTCGAGGCCGAGAATCCCGGCTTGGTGGGAAAGCAGTTCCCGGACGGTGATCCGGTCCTTCCCGGCAGCCGCGAACTCCGGCCAGTAGGCGGCCACGGCAGCGTCAAGGTCCAGCACGCCGTCCTGTACCAGCAGTGCCATCACCAGTGCACCCGCGCCTTTCGAGCAGGAGAACACCCCTGTAACGGAGTCCGGCCTGGTGTGCGGGCCTCCGCTGATATCAAGCACCTTGACGCCGTGGTGGTAGGCCGCCACCTGGGCTGAGTACTCGGGATCCTCAGCGACAAAAGTGCCAAAGAGCTCAGCGACGGCTTCAAATCCTGGTGCGACAGTCCCCATATGCATTCCCACACCCTACCGAACGCCCCGCACTGAATGCCGGGCTCACGTTCTACCGGAGCGGCCAGACCCACGGCTCCTGGGGCAGCACCAAGGGGTCGAATACACTCAGGGCCTGATCCAATGGCCCGGCCGGAAGCCCCAGCGACTCCAAAAGCATGTCCCGGGCTGTCTCAGCCGGGATCCCCTTCTCTGCCAGGTCACCGAGCGTCACGGCACCATCGCGCTTGGCCAGCCGGACGCCGTCGGAATTCACCACGAGCGGTACGTGCGCATATTCCGGAACGGGCACCTCCAGCAGGGATGCGAGGTACGCCTGACGCGGCGTGGATGGCAGCAGGTCGTCACCGCGGACCACCTGATCGATGCCCTGGGCTGCGTCGTCCACCACAACGGCCAGATTGTAAGCAGTGACGCCGTCATTCCGGCGAAGGACGAAATCGTCCACGATTCCGGTGTAGCTGCCATGCAAAATGTCCTTCACGGTCCACTCGTCAGTCCAGGCACGCAGGCGGATAGCGGCCGGTCGGCTGGAGCGCCGGAACTCCACCTCGGCAGGGGACAAATACCGGCACGTTCCCGGATAGGCCCCCTGCGGAGCGTGCGGCGCCGAGGGTGCTTCCTGGATCTCACGCCGGGTGCAGAAGCATTCGTAGGTCAGGCCTGCTGCGGTGAGCCGGGCAATCGCCTCCGCATAGATCGGCTCGCGCTCGGTCTGGCGTACGACGGCGCCGTCCCACCTGACGCCGATTGCCGCCAGATCGCGGAGCTGCTCTTCTTCCGCCCCCGCCCGTGCACGATCGAGGTCTTCAACACGGAGCAGGAACTGCCGGCCGGTTGACCAGGCAAAGAGCCAGGCGAGAATGGCGGTACGCAGGTTCCCCACATGGAGTTGGCCCGAAGGGCTCGGGGCAAAGCGGCCTGCTGACGTCATGCCTCCAGCCTAGGCGCACGTCCAAGAAGCTTGCAGGCACACAAGAGCCCCTCAGCTACCGCAGGATTCAATGGAACCGGCGCCGGTGGCTCAGGGGCTCTTGTCGTGAAGGGTCCGGATGCGTCTTTCCTGACCCGCGTAAAAGCTTTTATGGAGACGATGTTTGCTGGCGACTATGCGTGAACAAGTGTCAATCAGCGGCTTCCTCCTTACGGGAGGCGTTGTCCGGGGGCCGGGTGGTGTACCGGGGTGCCCTTAGCCTGTGCGGATTCGGCGGTAGCCTCCTCCACGAGTGCCACCATTTGACCAGAAGCCCTACAGTTGGAGCAACAGACTGCCGCTAGCTTGATCAGACTGACCAACTTTATCCACCAACTGTCGACAGGAGTGGTCATATTGCAGGAACTCGACGCGACGGACCGCCGCATCCTTGGAGCTTTGGACGAAGATCCGCGCCTGCCCATCATGGTCCTTGCCCAGCGCCTCGGCCTCGCCCGCGGAACTGTGCAGTCGCGCCTTGAGCGGATGTCGACGTCGGGCGCCCTTCGCCCGAACAGCAGCCGTGTTCTTCCTGCCGCCCTCGGACGGGGAGTCGCGGCCTCAGTGAGTGCTGAACTGGACCAGAGCCATCTGAACGAGGCGATTGCCGCCCTGCGGGAGATCCCCGAAGTACTTGAGTGTCATGCGCCCGCCGGGGACACCGACCTGCTGATCAGGGTGGTGGCCTCCAGCCCGGACGACCTCTACCGCGTGTCCGAGGAAATTAGATTATGCCCGGGAATCGTGCGCACCTCCACCAGCATGTTCCTGCGGGAAGTTATCCCGTATCGGACCACGGGTCTGCTGGGAGGGTAACAACGTGCGGGAAAGCAGCGCCGCCTTCAGTCCCCACCGAGCTGTTTCCAGTCCTGCTCCCACAGTTTCCGCATCTCGTCGTCCTTGCGGATGGCACGGACAGCCTCCAGCTCGGCAGGCTTCCTACGCTGCCAGTCCCGCGGATTAAGCGATTTCCTGCCCGTGTCCAGCAGCAGGAGTGCCCGGTCCGTCAGGGCGTCATTGCGCAGCGAAAAGTCAGTCTTCCGCCGCCGCAGCACCTCTTGAAGGGCAGCCCGGGCGGCGGCGTAATCACCCCTTTTACGCAGTGAGCGGGCCCTAACCAGCAGCAGGGCTGCCGAAAGGTCATCAGCGTTCAACAAGCCTTCCGTCTCGGCCACCACCTCGGCGTCGCGGCCCAGTGATGCGGCGAGGGAACAGCGGGCCAGCGCCAGCGGAAGCGAAGGCGGCAACGCCACCAGGGCAGCCAGGGCCGCTTCCGGCTGACCCGTCTCCCGGAGGGCGTGGGACAACGCCAGGAACACGGCCTCTTCGCTGAACAGCACCGGAACTTCCACGCGTTCGGCAACTTCCACATTCGTCACCACGTGGGTGAGGTGCGCGGCAGCGTAACTGTTGGCGTCGTCGTCGTTCCTGGTGGACAGCCCTCGCTGGAGGAGCTCCGAGGCGCGCAGGAAACTGCCATGCCGGTACGCGAGGAGTCCAGCCATAAGATAGCAGAGCCCGGCCCAGCCCGGATGGGCCCGCGCCAGCAAGATGAGCCTGTCCGGTTCCCTGCTCGTAAAGATCGCGTCGTGTACGGAGCGGGCCGCTTTGCCGGGCATGCGCTGGAGCCTGGGAATGCTTCCCTCGATGGTGAGGGTTCCCCGGTCGCGCCGCCCAACAACCCCCGAAACAAAGCCTGCAACACCGCCTGCTAGTTCCCTGACCGGAGTTCTGATCAGGGGGCTGCGGAACGGGGTGAGATCGCGGATGTCTCGGTACAGGGGTGCGGATTCGCTGGGTCCGGCGCTCATGAGTCCATGCTAATAGCCGCGGCTTTAGCTGACGGCCGCTACCCACACGCCGATCAGCCACGTGCTTGCGGCGAGGCACGCAAGGCCGAACTCCACCAAAATGCCCAAACCGGTGGCCTTGAGCGCGGCCCAACTCGTGGTCACTGCGGTTCCGAAATTGCGCGTCCGCTGGTATTCGCTCAGAAGCAGGCCTGCAGCGAAGCCCACAAAGAGCCCTACTACCGGGATCAGGAACATCCCCACAACGGCCAGGATCAGCCCGACGACGACACTCCGGTTGGGGATGCTGTGCTCCCTGAGTTTCCGCCCGGTCAAAACAGCGCTTGCGGCCATGCCGGCAAGAACGAACACCATGCCGATCCCGAACACCACCCAGCCGCCTGCGCCCGCCCCACCCCAGATGGCCCAGGACAGCAGGCTCAGGGCAATCAGGATGCTGCCGGGCAGCACCGGAATCACCGTTCCAGCGACTCCAACCAGGATGGCCAGGCCGCAAAGTATGGTCACGACGGTTTCGGAGGTCATGGCCCCAGTCTAAAGGCGGAAAGAGTGCGGACATGGAAAAGGCGGGTTCCTGCAGAGACCGCGGGGAGTCTGCAGGAAACCCGCCCTTCACCCTTTAGTAGCCGTAAGGCGGCGGGGTGTAGACGTCAGGCACCAGTGTGTACGAGAAGTGCGAGATGTCCTTGCCCGAAGTGGTCGACACAGTCACCTCGGCCAACGGGGGATTAACCGGAATGATCTCGAAGCCGGGCCCGGACTTGAGGCAGACTGACGAGATCAGGAAGCCGTCGGGAGCCGTCAACGTAATAGTGTCGTCCTCGCCGACCTGTGCATCAATCTTGCCGGAACTCAGCCCCGGGCAGACCAGGTCTGCAGGCGGGGCAGCACTGGCCGGCATGGCGCCGCCGCCCAGAAGAACCAATCCGGCGACTGCACCGGCAGCTAGCAATTTCTTCATTTTTTGCTCCTTATCGGGTGATTCATCAGAACGGTCCCCTTGCCTCGTTCTACGGCGTCAACGCAGGGTCCGGTTTATCCAGGGCAAGGAACTTCCACAGTTGTGCTCCGGCCTGCCGGATCCCGCCATTCGTATGTCGAGACTGCATGTTCTCCACCGCCCGGTCAGCAGCGACCCGTTTCCGCACTGCGCGGCCTATCTGGGTTCGCCCGCTAGTCCTTAGGCTAGGGATTCCGGGCTCCACTGACCCGAGTAGTGTGTACTCGATTCGGGTGGAGGGCTTCCCCTTGGTACTCGCAAAGTCGAGCCTTGTGCAGAGCGCACGTTAAAGCCCGACGGCGGCACCCCCGGCTAAGGGAGATGCCGCCGTCGCGAGGCTTTTTGTGTCGTTGCCGCTTTACTCGGTGACTGCCGCGGCTACTGCTGCGGAGACGGCCGGAGCCACCCTGGGGTCCAGCGGGCTCGGCACAATGTAGTCTGCGGAAAGCTCCGGCTCGGCGAGTTCGGCGATGGCGCGTGCCGCGGCAAGCTTCATGGCGGGCGTGATCCGGCGGGCACCGGCGTCGAGCGCCCCACGGAAAATTCCGGGGAAGGCCAGCACGTTGTTGATCTGGTTGGGGAAGTCGCTCCGGCCGGTAGCCACAACTGCGGCGTACTTGGAGGCGACCTCCGGCAGTACTTCGGGGTCGGGGTTGGAGAGGGCAAACACGATGGAGCTGTGGTTCATCAGCTTCAGGTGCTCCTCGGCCAACTGCGATGACGATACGCCAATGAAGACGTCCGCGCCGAGGAGTGCCTCCGCAGGGCCGCCTGACAAAGCACGCGGATTGCTCTTCTGCGCCAGCTCTGCCTTCTTGCTGTCAGGGTTCGCCGCGATGTCTGCCCGGTCCTTGACGATGACCCCACGCGAGTCCAGGACAACGACGTCTTCGATTCCCGCGGCGAGAAGGATTTCTGCAACTGCAACACCGGCTGCGCCGGCGCCGGATACGACAATCCGGAGGCCTGTCAGTTCGCGTTCAGTGACTTTCGCGGCACCAGTGAGGGCGGCCAGGACCACGACGGCGGTGCCATGCTGGTCGTCATGCATCACAGGGCAATCCAATGCCTCTATGAGCTTCTCCTCCAGCTCGAAGCAGCGCGGCGCCGAAACGTCCTCCAGGTTCACGGCGCCAAAGCTGGGACGCAGGCGCACCAGGGTCTCCACGATCTCGTCGACGTCGGTGGTGTTGAGGACCAGTGGAATGGAGTCGAGGTCACCAAAAGCCTTGAAGAGTGCTGACTTGCCTTCCATAACCGGCAGTGAAGCGCTGGGGCCGATGTCACCGAGACCAAGAACCGCTGTTCCGTCACTGACGACGACGACGAGGCGCTCTGCCCACGTCAGGGTTTTTGCGAGCTTCGGATCGGCATGGATGGCCCGGCTGACCTGAGCCACTCCGGGCGTATAGGCGATGGAGAGGTCACGCTTGGTAGCCAACGGGACGGTGCTGGCTATGGACAGCTTGCCACCCTGGTGGGACGCGAAAATTTCCTCTTCGCTCAAGGTTGCAGCGGATTCAAGGTCGGTGGGAGTGGTCGTTTCAATGGACACGTCGTTGTCTCCTGGTCTAGGCCGTGGTCGCACGGGATAGGGAAGGCTCAAGCGCGGGCCGCTTGAGTTGGGCAGGTCAGCGAAGTCCATGAACGATCCAAGGGGTGGCTGGACCGCCGTGTCTCCTGCGGGAGGAACTGCTTGCCCTCCGGTACTGCCATGGTAAATCGCCGAACGTGACCAACCAGACCACTCTTGGGCCCAGCGCCCGGATTAAGGCGTGCCTAGGCTGTCTGAGTGACGTAAATTACTGCCTTGTGTCTCGATTGTGACTAGCTGGTCTAGACCACTGCCTGTAACGACCGGGTTGCCGCCAGAAGCGAACAAGCCCTCTTCAGATCCTCTTCGGCCTCAAAAAGGGAGAGTCTGCGGCACCGGACTGCCTGCACCAATCCGGTGATGGTCAGCAGGAGTATGCGGGACTTGGCAAAGTCCCCGCTGGCCACCGTTACCGCCTGCTCCGCGATCGCGTCGATTTCCCGCAACAGGTCAGTGGTGTCCCTGTCCTTCTGGTAGCTGGTCCGGCTCAGGCACTGCTCCACGGCCGGCTGCATGACCCGCATGTGGAAGATCTCCATGGTGACGCCCACCAGGGCATGGACGCGGATGTTGCCTTTTCCAGGCCAGCTTCCCACCTGCAGCTCGCCGAGCTGTTTCCGGTAGAGGGCCAACATCAGATGCGTGGCGGATGGAAAATAGCGGTACAGCGTACCCAGCGGGACGTCAGCTTTTGCGGCAACTTCGGAAAGAGTGATGGACTCAAGCCCTTTGCGGGCGAATCCGGCGGCTTCATCCAGGATCCGGGCGTAGCGCAGCTGCTGGCGCGGGAGCAATGGCGGAGCGGCCATGGGTGGCAGATCTGAATTTAGTTCAAGCATCAGCACGTTCCGGGAGAGGGCTTATTTTGCAACGGCAAAGCAGGCCCCCGGTCACCGCACTGCAGCAGCAATTCGCTGACAACTATACGGCACGTAAGTTTGGCGTATTCAGGAAAAGGGGATGAACCGACCAGCAGACGCGGTGTGCACGCCTCCTATTGAACGCCCTTGATCTTGACCACGAATACTGCGCCGAGGAGTCCAATGGCAGCAGCCGTGCTGAAGAGGGTCACGTACCCGCCAAGGTACTGGAGTGAGACGAACGCGATCACCGGGGCGACTACCTGTGGGAGTGAGTTGGCCACGTTGATCACCCCCATGTCCTTTCCACGGTCTACGGCCGTCGGAAGAACCTGGGTGAGGAGGGCGAAGTCGACGGCCAAGTAGGCGCCAAAGCCGATTCCCAGCACTCCGGCGCCCACCAGGGCACCCGTCCACACCGGGAAGAAAGCCATGATGAGACCGGCGGTGGCAATGGTGGCAGATGAGCCGATCACAAACGGCTTGCGCTTTCCCACACGGTCGCTCCAGGGCCCGGCAAGCACAGCGGTAATCATCACCATCATTGCGTAAATGCCCGTCAGGATGAGCACACCCAAGGCCGGGTCCTCGTGCTTGATGACGTCCCGCAGGAAGAAAAGCAGGTAAATGATGGTGGACTGATTCCCGACGTTAACAAGAAAGCGTGTCAGCCAGGCCCAGGCAAAATCAGGATGCCTTACCGGGCTGATCCAAAAGCCTCGCAAGAACCCCAGCCAGGTGAATACCGGCCTGGCGTTCAGCGGCAACGCCGGGTCATTCCTGTTAAAGAGGTACGGAATGATGCTCAGAATCAGCGCCGCCGCACAAAGCCAATAGCCCACCATGTAGTTCCCGGAGACCACGGCGCCGAACACTGCCCCCAGGAGAATCCCGGCAGTCTGCCCCATGGCCGCGAGTCCGCCAACCCCGCCGCGCTGGAAGACCGGAACCCTGTCCGGGACTGCCGCAGTGATGGCGGCATAGGCCGCGTTTGCTCCCAATTGAACGAGGCACCAGCAAAGCACCAGAAGGGCGACGGCCGTTGCGCCGGACATCGCCAGCAACGCGGCCGTCGCAAGGATGGCACCGGCCAGGACCCACGGCGAGCGCCGGCCAAAGCGGGAGACCGTGCGGTCGGACAGTGCCCCGAACAGCGGGTTGGCAACCAGGGAAACAGCAGCTCCGCAGCCCGTGACAAGCGAGAGGATGGCTTCCTTGTTCGCCGGATCGATCCCGATGGCATGCTGGCCGATAAACACATTGATAGGGCCGAAAAACGCAGCGTTGATCCCGACATTGACCAGGACCAGCCCGGTCACCCAGCCAGGCGTTACCTTCCGGGTTGGCTCCGCGAGGGCAGCTCCGGCCGTCGTCGTCCCCTCGGTCTCAGGCGTCATGCCAGGTGTTTCGGACAGGCTCATCGGTTCCCCCTGGAAGACACGGACAGTGTGAGTTCAGACTATCGTGGGCAGCAGCCATTCAGGCGATCCCTTCAGCCCTGAACCAGCCATTAAGCGAACATCATCTGAACCGAGGAGAAGTTATGAGCGACACACCAGTTGCCACTGCCGACCTGTACGACGAACGCGGCGAAGAGCTGGCGTCCGTCTCGCTTCAGTTTCAGTCCTTGGGCGCCCACAGCCACTTCAGCGGCCCTGTCCGAACGATCAAATGCTTCGAGGACAACGCCTTGGTCAAAGAAGTTCTCGGCACCCGGGGAGACGGCGCTGTCCTGGTGGTGGACGGCGGCAGCTCGCTGCGCACCGCTTTGATGGGGGACATGATTGCGGCGAGTGCCGTTCAGAACGGGTGGGCCGGCGTCGTAATTAACGGTGCGATCCGAGACCGGGAGGCCATCGCGGAACTGCCACTGGGAGTGAAGGCGCTAGGCAGCAATCCGCGCAAGAGCTCTAAGACGGGTGCCGGGGAGGCCGACGTCGATCTCGTCATCGACGGCGTGACCATCCGGTCCGGCGCGATGATCTGGTGCGACCCTGACGGCATCCTCGTTGAACGCTGACGGGATGGGGTGAAGACGCGGATTGCACCTGATTCAGCCCCTGCTGGAGCCTCGACGAAAACTTCCCATCAGAAAAAATCCTTCATTCGGGAACAATCGGGACAGTAAGATAGTTACTGAAAGCAACTATCCTGCTTAATTCCGTTCGTACCCCTTGGAGAAACCATGTCCAAAAGCACCGCCGTGCGGGCACCGGGTGAAACCCTGACTCACCGCCAGACCCTGACAGTCATGGTGGGACTCATGCTTGGCATGTTCCTGTCGTCACTGGACCAGACCATCGTCTCCACCTCTATCTACACCATCGCAAACGACCTGGACGGCTTGTCGCTGCAGGCCTGGGCCACCACCGCCTACCTGATCACTTCCACTGTGAGCACTCCGCTGTATGGGAAGCTCAGCGATATCTTCGGCCGCCGTCCTCTGTATCTGGCCGCCATTGTGATCTTCCTGCTGGGATCCCTTTACGCGGGGTCCGTGCATTCGATGATGGAGCTGGCAATTGCCCGCGGCATCCAGGGACTCGGCGCCGGTGGTCTGCTGGCGTTGGCCCTGACCATCATCGGCGACATCGTTGCCCTCAAGGACCGCGCCAAGTACCAGGGCTACTTCATGTCGGTCTTCGGCATCTCCTCGGTTCTTGGGCCTGTGATCGGCGGTGCCTTCGCGGGGTCAGCGAACATCCTGGGATTCGACGGCTGGCGCTGGGTGTTCTTCATCAACCTTCCGATCGGCCTGGCCGCCCTCGCCGTCGTGTTCCTCTACCTTCACCTGCCCGTAAAGCACGTCAGGCAAAAGATCGACTACTGGGGAGCTGCGGCCATCACCCTGGCGATCGTTCCGCTGCTTCTTGTGGCTGAACAGGGCCGCGTCTGGGGCTGGACATCGCTCAGCTCGTTCCTCTGCTACGGACTGGGTGTGCTGGGAATCGTTGCTTTCCTGCTCGCCGAAAAGCGTGCCGGCGACTACGCCCTGATCCCGCTGCGTCTGTTCCAGAACATCACGTTCGGCCTGTCCTCGATGCTGAACTTCATCATCGGCATCGGCATGTTTGGGGCCATCGCAATGCTGCCCATGTACCTGCAGCTGGTCAAGGGGCTCACTCCCACGCAGGCCGGGCTCATGATGATCACGTTCACGCTGGGTATTCTCACGGGTTCCATTACCGCCGGCCGCACCATCTCGGCGTCCGGAACCTACCGGATCTTCCCCATCATGGGCACAGCAATCCTGACGGGCTCCGCCGTCGTAATGGGCCTTTCACTCGGAGCTGACACCGAGCTGTGGGTCCCGGGCCTGATCGCGGTGTTCTTCGGCATGGGACTGGGCTTCTGCATGCAGCCTCTGACACTTGCCATGCAGGTTTCCGTTCCGCCCAAGGACATGGGCGTTGGGACCTCCTCGGCAGCGTTCTTCCGGTCAATGGGCGGCGCTGTGGGCACTGCGGTGTTCATCTCGATGCTGTTCAGCATGGCGGCTGACAAGATCGCCAGCGGCATGAAAGCTGCCATGCAGAACGCCGACTACCAGGCCGTCCTCAACGATCCCGCAGTGGCCGCCGATCCCGCCAACGCCAAGCTCTACGAGTTCTTCAAGCAGGGTGCCACCAACGAATCCCTGAACGACACCAGTTGGCTGCACACTGCCAACGCCACGCTCACCAGGCCCATCACCGAGGGATTCGCCCAGTCGATCGACATCGTGATGCTCACGGCTGCGGCCCTGACCGGCATCGCCTTCCTGATCAGCTTCGCCCTGCCGAACAAGAAGCTCACGGATGCCAAGCCTGCTCCGGCCAAGGAGCCGCTGGGCGCAGAGGCAGTGCCGGCCCACTAGGGGAACCTGGTTCTTCCCATTGGAACGTCCGACGACGGCGGGAGCCTCCCGCCGTCGTCGGCCTCCCTGCAGACCCTCC
>NZ_JALLAN010000015.1 GCF_023062595.1 Arthrobacter rhizosphaerae | reverse complement strand
CTCGTCCGCCTCGAGATGGCGTTCGATGTGCAAGGTGGCACGCTCCACGTCCTCTGACGTGGAGGTGCACACCCGCCCCAGCAGGACACCATCCTCAGGATCCCGCACTTCCAAGGTCAACTCGGCGCGCTGCCACTGCCCTTCAAAGAAGGCACCTCCGGGAAGATTCGCGACGTTGTCCCGGTCATTGGACATACCGGAAGTTGGGGATGATTCCGGGCGCGCGTCAACAGCGTTTATGGATGGAAGCATGGGATTTCCTTCGTAGACCTAGCTGAACCGGTCGATGATTTTTGCGGCTCCGCCGATGAAGGGCAGGAACCAGGGCGGTCCGAAGTGGCCCGGGACGGGCGGATTCTTCAGGTCTTCCCAAACGTTCGCGCTCTTGTCGCCGGCCATGTAGTGCGCCATCCTCTTACCCATGTGGGCTGCCATCTGCACACCGTGACCGCTGTAGCAGAGGGAGTAGAAGAGGCCGTCATGCTGGCCTGCGTGAACCATCTGGTCCATGGACAGGTCCACCAGTCCGCCCCAGATGTAGTCCACCTTGGCGTTGGAGAGGTACGGGAAGAGTTCGAGCATGGCCTTGCGCAGGATCTCGGCGCTCTTGACGTCCGAATCCGGGCTGGACAGGGCGAAACGGGCCCGGCCACCGAAGAGCAGACGGTTGTCCGGGGTGATCCGGAAGTAGTAACAGAGCATCTTGCTGTCCGAGGCCATGCGCCGGTTCGGCAGGATCCGGTTGACCACGTCTTCGGGCAACGGCTCGGTGCAGATGATGAAGCTGCCTACCGGAATGACCCTGCGCTGCAGCCACGGGGTGACCCCGCCGGTGTAACCGCTGGTGGCGACCAGGACCTGCTTGGCCCGGGTGATGCCCCTGGTGGTGTGCACGTCATGCACAGTGCCCGAAACCTTCTTCAGCTCCGTGACACCGGCTTCCTCGCAGATCTCGGCTCCGGCGGCAACAGCCGCCCCGCCCAACCCGTGCACGAACTTGCCCACATGCAGGCCAGCCCCGAGCGGGTCAAGCATGGCCCCCTGGTAGAAGTCCGTGCCGATTTCACTGTGGATCTCGGACTTGGGAATCACGGTGACGTGATGGTCGGCCAAGGCGGCCATCTTTTCCTGCGACCTCAGGAAGCCCTCGTAGTGGGACTTGTGGAACGCCAGCGAGAGCTTCCCGTGCCGCTCGTAGTCGCAGTCGATGCCATTGTCATGCACCAGCTTTTCGATGCTGTCGATGGCATCGTTGTATTCCTGGAACATCTCCACGGCACGGGTGCTTCCATAGCGCTTCACGGCCGTGCCGAAACCGATGGCCAACCCGGTCGTTGCCATTCCCCCGTTGCGTCCCGACGCCCCCCACCCCACGGTGTGACGTTCGAAAACGACAACGCTGGCGCCTTGCTTGGCAAATTCCAGGGCCGCGGAGAGTCCGGTAAATCCGGCGCCGATGATGGCGACGTCGACATTCTCCGGTACCGGCGTGCGCCGGTAGTCCCCGGATGGTTCGGCAGTGTCCAGCCAATAGGGGTTAAGTTTCACGGGTTGGCCTTTCGCCTCGACGTCGGTTAGAGACCGAGGTGCTTGTTGATCTCGTCCAAGGACTTAACTGCGTTGTAGTCGTAGCCCCCGGTAATGGGGTCATAGCCACGGTCCAGCACCCAGAGGTTACGGAAGCCCATGTCGTGCATCGGATGCATGTCGTACCGGGTGTGCGAGGCGATGTGCAGGAAGTCCTCCGGCTTGGCGTTCAGGGTATCGAGCATGTACTCAAAGGCCTGGTAACGCGGCTTATAGGCCTGGGCCTGCTCAGCGGTCAACACGGCGTGGAAGTCAGCACCGAGCTTGGGAATGCTGATCTCCAGGAAGCTGTCGTCGGCGTTGGACAGAGCCACCAGCTTGTAGTTGTCGCCCATGAGCTTCAACGGAGCCGGCACGTCATCGTGGGCACCAAAGCTACGCACAGCGTCAGCGAACTCTGCGCCCGCACCAGGGGTCGGCCCAATGCCAAAAAACTTGCATACGCGGTCAAAGGAATTCTGAAGGATCTGCTCGTAGGGCTTGTAGTCGCCAAGGACCTCGTCGAACCGGTATCCGCGGAAAACCTTCTTGAAAGCAGGCCACTGCTCTTCAGGCAGACGGCCTGCGAGCAGCCGAAGGGTAGTGGAATCAGTATTCCAGTTGATCAGTGTGCCGTAGATATCAAAGGAGATGTACTTCGGCCGGTTGGAGTCTGCCATGATTCGTCCGTTCATTGAAGTTTTGAGAGGCCCGCATGTGGCCTTCCGCTTTTATGAGGTGTCTGGGCTCCACGGCTTCCTTTGTACTGAAGACCCGGCTGCCCAACACGTCGACTCTAAATCTCTTCTTCAGCATCTGTCAACAGTTGAACAGTTGACGACAGTGAGATGTCATTCTCACCCAGAAAGACCGAAAGCGGCGGGGCCTTTGCGGCATGCGTGTAGTCGTTTCCTTGCGAGATCTATTGGCCGCATGCCATACTCCATGTAGAACTGTTGAACAGGTGAACAGTTACCCCCCAAAGCCAATTACCAATCACTTACGGCAGGAGCCCAAGACATGAATGTCAGTACAGACTCCGAATTTATCGATGCCGTCGCATCGGAGAGTGGACTCTTGGCGGAGCAGTCTGAGCTCGCTGACTCGACTGTCTTGGAGATCCTTGAACAGTCCTATGGGCTGAAAGGGACGCTTGTCCGGATTCCCACCGAGAAGGACGATACTTTCCGCCTCCGGGACGGACAAGAAACCTATCTGGTAAAGGTGTCACCACCGGATGAGGATCCGGTGATCGTCCACCTCCAGACGGCATGCATGGAGCATTTGGAACGGACTGCCCCTGAACTTCCGGTCCAGCGTCTGATCAGGAGTCTTGGCGGAGACCCGCAAATCCTTATTCCGGCGCCTGGGGGACCCTTTGACCGGGTGTTTCGCGTGATGCGCTTCATGCCCGGAGAATTGCTGGCCACCCACGAGGCCTCTGCCGGTCAGCTGGAGTTGGTCGGCTCAAGCCTTGCCCGTCTGGGCCTGGCTTTGCAGGACTTCGATCATCCTCGCGCGGACCGATTGCTCATGTGGGACCTCAAGCATTTTCACCGGATGCGCCCACTTCTTGACCATCTTGATGATGAGGACAAACGCTCCCTGGCCGAAGACATTTTCGATCAGTTCGACGAGAAGGTGGTTCCCCTTCTCAACACGCTTACCTCCCAGGTTGTCCACGGGGATTTCAGCCCGTTCAATGTGCTTGTCGATCCGAATGGACTGGACTACGTGACCGGGATTATCGACTTCGGCGACGTCGTGCGAACCCCCGTGATCTTCGACATCAGCGTCACCATGGCCAACCTCCTCGGAACAAACCCGGCCAACCCATGGGAACAGGCACTTCCCGTCGTGGATGGCTACCGGAGCATTCGTCCGTTGCCCGACCAGGAGCTGGAGGCCCTTATCGTCTCAGCCCAGGCCCGGCTCCTCCTGCGGGCACTGATAACACAGTGGCGGGCAAATCAATTGCCTCAAAGGCGCGATTATCTCCTCTCCCACTCAAAGCCGGACTGGGACCGGCTCGCCGCCACAGCCGCAGCCCCGGCACCCGCACTGTCTCCCACCCTGAACCAGACCCGCTAGCCACCAAGGAGAAATCATGGACAACTCTTCCCAGATCATCCGCAAGCCCTCCAAACCCATGGTCAACGGCTTTGATCCCAATCGCCTCGGTGAGCTACCGGATCAGATGCAGAAGAACATCCGACGCCGGGACCAGAGCCTCGGACCCGGATACCGGCTCTTCTATGACACCCCTTTGGAAGTCGTCCGCGGCAAGGGCGTCACACTGTTTGACCGGGACGGGAACGAGTACCTCGACGTTTACAACAACGTTCCCTCGGTCGGCCACGCCCACCCAAAGGTCATAGCGGCTGTCCACGAACAGATGCAGATACTGAACACCAACACTCGCTACGTCCAGGAATCGATCCTGGATTACTCGGAGCAATTGCTCTCTACGTTCCCGGCCGAGCTTGGCCATGTCATGTTCACCTGCACCGGATCAGAAGCCAACGACCTGGCCATGCGCGTAGCCAAATACGCCACCGGGAACCAGGGAATCATCGTGACCTCCGGCGCCTACCACGGCCTGACAGCCGAAGTAGCGTCCTTCTCGCCGTCCCTGGGTGTCGGCGTACCTTTGGGCGCAAACGTCCGGGTCATCGACGCCCCCGATGCCCTGCGCTTCTCCTCCGATCAAGGATCCCTGGAGGACCACCTGCGTATCCAGGTCCGCGCCGCCATCGCAGACCTCCACCGGCACGGCATCGGACTGGCGGCCTTCATCGCCGACAGCATCTTCTCCTCCGACGGTATCTTCGCCGGACCGACAGGGTTCCTCCGTCCCATCATCGAAGAAGTACACGCCGCCGGCGGCCTGTACATCGCCGACGAAGTCCAGCCAGGCTTCGGCCGCACCGGTGAGCAGTGGTGGGGCTTCCAACGCCACGGAATCGTTCCGGATATCGTGACCATGGGCAAGCCCATGGGTAACGGAATCCCCGTCGCTGCGGCGGTCTTCAAACCGGAACTCCTCGTAGAGTTCGGCAAGAACATCCGCTACTTCAACACCTTCGGCGGAAACTCCGTAGCCATCGCCGCCGCCCAGGCCGTCCTGGACGTGATTCGCGAAGAATCACTGATAGAAAATTCCTTCAAAGTCGGCGGAAAGATCCTTACCGAGCTGAAGCACCTCACCCAGGGTCTGGACCAGGTCGCAGAAGTCCGCGGAAGCGGTCTATTCGTAGGAGTCGATATGGTGACCGATCGCTCCACGCTGACCCCTGATGGCGATACAGCCGCCGGGATCGTGAATAAGCTCCGGGAAGAACGGATCCTCATCTCCGCCTGTGGCGCCCAAGGCAACGTTCTGAAACTCCGCCCCCCGCTGCCGTTCTCCAGCAGCGACGCCGACCGTCTGATCGAAGCACTGGCGCGAGCCTTCAAAACACTGCACTAAAGCGAGCTTCGAGGGCTCGGACCATTTCACCACAAGTACGCCGGCGGTCGGTCACCAAAAAGGTGACTGGCCGCCGTCGTCCGTCAACCCAACTAGGTAGCAGCAGATGCTGTTCTGGACGTCCAAAACCGCATCTACTGCTACTTGGTTGGGGAAGGTGGCCCATGGGCGCATCCCCTGTATGACGGATTGCGGCCGCGATAAACTGGGTTGATCATGACCGGTGCCCAGCTCCGTCTTCTGGCGTGGTTCGTTCTCCCAGCGACGCTCCTCTCGGCGTGCGTACCCGCGGTTAGTCTCGACGAGGCTGCCCCCGATCCGCCCATCCAGACCTCGTCGGCCCCGCCAGCCGCCGTCGAAAACGTCCCTGCTCCTCCCCCGACACTGTCCCACAGCCCAACATCGGTTCCCACGCCGCCCCCGGTTCCCCAGCCGTTCGCCCTTAACCTCTACCAAGAGGGAGACTACGTGCCGCAGTACACCTTTGAGTGGTGTGTGGCGGCGAGCATCCAGATGATGCACAACCTCATCGATGACACTGGGGCAGGCACGTGGGCCGACAGCGTTCAACAGGGCGAACTGTGGGAGATGGCCCGGGCGCGATCGTCCAACTCGTTCAACGGCGCCAACCCCTTGGGTTGGGCACAGGTCCTGAACGAAATCGGAATGGGGCCATACACCGTTGTCAGCGTTGCCGACTACGAGGAAGCGCTGCAGACCGCCGCGCGCGCCATCGCCGAGACTGACCGGCCCGTTGGACTGGTCCTGTGGCGTGGTCGCCACGTATCAGTGATGAGCGGCTTCGAATCACTGGGCGATCCCAACCAGTTCCCGGAGTTCTCCGTCACCGGCATCCGGGTCCAGGATCCGCTCTACCCCTACGGCGGCGATCCGTGGGGCCCCTCCCCTGCACCCAACTCCCTGCTCACCCCCGAGCAATTGGCGACGCAGTTCGTCGTCCGCGAGCCCCGACGCTGGAGTAGTAATCTGCCCACCGGCTACATGCTGGTGCTGCCGGTCGGCCAGTCGTCATGACGGTCAACTTCAACCACACAATCGTCTATTCAACGGACAAACGCCGGTCGGCGGAGTTCCTCGCCAACGTGCTCGGTCTCCCGAAGCCCCAGGCAATGTGGTCTTTTATGACCGTCGCCCTCGACCATGGAGTGGCCCTGGATTTCGCCACGTCTGACCGGCCCATCTCCCCGCAGCACTATGCCTTCCTTGTCAGCGAGGAGGACTTCGACGGAATCTTCGCAAGGATCCAGGCCCAGGGCATCCCCTACTGGGCGGATCCGGCACGGTCCCGTCCACAGCAGATCAACCATAACGACGGCGGACGCGGCGTCTACTTCGCCGACCCTGACGGGCATTTTCTCGAGGCGATCACCCGACCATACGGATCGGGTGCTGCATAAGCTCCAGGTTCACTGTGGGTCACCTCTGGGCCGGATCCGCCACCACAATCGTTCCATAATCCCGCCATTGGCCGATGGCCTGTTGTTCTGAGTCATAGAGGTTTAGCCTCTCTCGTATGGATGAACCACATTCGCTGGCAGTTGTGGTTGCGCATCCGGACGACGATGCCTACGGTTGCGCGGGCTCGATTGCCATGCATGAGAACGACCCGGGGTTCCGGTTCTGCCTGATTCTTGCGACCGACGGCGGGGCCGGTCAGATCGCCGAGGGCGTCCCGACTACCCCTCAGGGGTTGGGTGCGTGGCGCCGGAAGGAAAGTGTCAATGCTTGGCGGGCCCACGGCACAATTCCCGATCGGCACGAATGGTTGGACTACGCGGACGGGCATCTTGCGGAAGTGGACTTCGAAGAACTGGTAAGGAGGATTCTGGCGATCCTCCTTGAGGAACGCCCCCAGGTAGTAGTCACTTTTGGGCCCGACGGGATCACAGGCCACAGGGACCATATCGCCGTGGGCAGAGCCACCGATGAAGCCTTCATCCGGGCGCGACAGGTGCCGGGCCCTGGTCTGAAGCGACTTGTCCATGGGGCTCTGCGCGCGTCAACCTTCGAACGCTGGAACCAGAGTCGACAACAGCAGGGCATGGAGCCGTGGGACCCTGCTCGTGAGTATCACCTGCGCCCGGTTCCTGATGAATTGATCGACATTGACGTGGACACGCACCACGTAGCACACCGGATAGTCGCAGGCCTGTTGGAGCACAAGTCCCAGCGGCATGTCATCGTCGACCCCGGGGTGAACGAGCGCCGGTGGGCCAGAATCGTGTCCAGGGAATCCTCGGTCATGGTGTGGCCTCCGAGGCCGCCCGGCAGTCAGTTGCTGAAAGACCTGTTTGAGGGGCTCTGAGTCGCCTAAACCTAACGGACCGGATTACACACGCCGGTGGGCGATTAGTCATTTAGATTACGACCATAATATTATTTTCCCAAAAGTCTTGTTTGCGGACGCTGCCCGAGGCTATGGTAGTACGAACGTAATCTAAAACATCAGGAGAAGACAATGACAGCAACTCAGCAGGTTGCCCTCGTAACAGGTGCCTCCTCAGGCATCGGCAAAGCAACAGCGATGGCCCTCGTCGCCGCAGGTTTCCAGGTGATCGGAACCGCCCGCAATACTGCGAGAGTCATCGCGCCCGCAGGGGTTACCTTCCTCGATCTCGACGTGACCAGCGACGAATCGGTCGCCTCGGCGGTCAAGCAGGTGATCGACAAGTTCGGGCGCATCGATGTCCTGGTCAACAACGCCGGCGTTGGCTCGACCGGCGCAGCCGAGGAGTTCTCGATCACCCAGACGCACGACATTTTCGACATCAACGTCTACGGCGTCATGCGGATGACCAAGGCCGTCCTGCCGCATATGCGTACCCAAGGCCGCGGACGCATCATCAACGTCTCCTCCCTCAGCGGATTCGTCCCCAGCCCTTTCATGGCTCTCTACGTCTCGACCAAGCACGCGGTGGAGGGCTACTCCCAATCACTGGACCACGAGGTCCGCGAGCACGGCATCCGGGTCCTGCTCGTTGAGCCCGGCCCGATCAACACCCCGTTCGCAGGCCACAGCGTGCTGGCCGACACCCCCATGCCGCTCTACGCCGCGGGACGGCGCAACTATGACGAGTTGATCGAGAAGAATCTCAGCAGCGGCGACGACCCCGCCGTCGTCGCCAGGGTGATCGTTACGGCGGCCACCGACCGGAACCCGAAGCTTCGGCGCACCGCCGGCTCGGCAGCCGCACGCATCAGCGCTGTCCACCGCGTCGCCCCGGCCCGCAGCTTCGACCGCGTCATCCGCAAATACAACCGGATGCCGAGCTGACGCTCAGCTTTCCCGTACCCGGACTCGTCCCGATATCTTTGATGTCCTCGAAACTGATGGAGGAACGCATGGTGAAATACACGAAGGAACACAAGCAGGAGACAAGGCAGCGGATCATTACGACCGCCGGTCGGCGGCTCAAGCGGGATGGCATCGACGGCTCCGGAGTCGCGACGCTCATGAAGGACGCAGGCCTGACCAACGGCGCCTTCTACGCCCACTTCGCGTCCAAAGACAGCCTCGTTGCCATTACGATCGCAGACCAACTCCATACACTTCACGCCAACATCGTTGCGCTGGCGGAGCCTGGCAGGGCCGGCCTCGAACAGATCGTTCGCTGGTACCTGTCCGCCCAGCACCGCGACAACCCCGACGACGGTTGCCCCAACGCCGCCCTGCTCGACGAGATCGGGCGCTGCGGCGAGGCGACCAGGCAGGCGTATACCGATGGCGTGCTCGTTGTCATCGACGGCCTCGCCGCCCGCATGACACCCGAGGATGCACTTTCGGCTCGCGTGAAAGCGCTCAGCCTCCTCGGACTGATGGCCGGAACCCTGCAGCTCTCCCGCGCCCTGACCGATCGACAACTCTCCGATGACCTTCTGGAGCAGGGTCTCCGCAATGCCTTGGCCCTGGTGGACGCCGAGCTCGGACGATAGCCCACATTTCGCCGCAAACCCCCGTCACACCCAGCCACGCCGCCCCCCATCGACAGGAACACCATGACTGAGCAACACTTCAACCCGCAGCTCCGGGCCGCGCGGTTCCTTCCCCGCACCATTATCACTCCCCGAACGCTTCCCACCCTCCGGGTCCTCACCAAACTCACAGGGCGCGTTCGACGGCCGGACGCGGAGGTCGTTTCAGTGGACGCCGATGTGTCAGTACACGTCTTCCGGCCGGCTTCGGCCCGGCCGGGCACCCCGGCGCTGCTATGGATCCACGGCGGCGGAATGGTGCTCGGCGACGCCGCGCAGGACAGCCAATTCTGCCGCCGCGTCGCCAATGAGCTCAACATCGTCGTCGTCTCGGTGGAGTACCGGCTCGCACCCGAACATCCCTTCCCGACTCCGCTGGAAGACTGCTACACCGCGCTGCAATGGCTCGCCAGCCAACCTGACATCGATCCCGCAAGCATCGCCATTGGCGGCCAGAGCGCCGGTGGCGGCTTGGCCGCCGCGCTGGCGCTGCTGGCGAAGGAACGCGGCGAGATCCGTCCGGTCCTGCAACTGCTGTCCTACCCGATGCTGGACGACCGGACCACCACCCGCACCGACATTGACCCGCGGCGGCTACGCATCTGGGGCCCGGGCAGCAACCGGTTCGGCTGGGGTGCCTACCTCGGCGGCACCGCCTCGGACTCCAACGTGCCCCCGCTGGCAGCGCCCGCCCGCTTCGACGACCTTTCCGGCCTGCCCCCAGCATGGATCGGCGTCGGCACCAACGACCTGTTCCATGACGAGGACGTCGCCTACGCCCGGCGACTGCAGCAGGCCGGCGTCGCGTGCACCCTTCGCGTAGTGCCCGGCGCCTACCACAACTTCGATTCCATGGAACCCAGAACCGCCATCTCCCGGGCGTTCGTCCAGGCGCAGCTCACAGCACTGGACGAGGCACTCAACGGTCCCCGACCGGGGCTCCTGTCAGGCACAGATGCCTATGTTAGGGCTTTGGGCAGCTAGCTGGTAGAGGCGCTGATGGACCATGGCGTGCGCAGTGCGCGCTCTGCCAGCAGCAGCCGTTCGCCGACGATGGTCACCTCAGCCGTCACGGCGGCATCGGCAGCCGATGGACCGGCGATCAGCCGCAGCGGGCCCGGGTCTACTCCCAGCGCCCCGTCTTCGCCTGTTATTGCGAGTCGGGCAGCGTCCAGGTGGAAGGAAACCGTCCGCGATTCACCGGACCCGATCAGGACGCGGGCGTACCCGATGAGTTGCACGGCCGGGCGGACTACCGGCGCCGAGGGGAAGGCGACGTAGAGCTGGACGACCTCTACGGTGGCATCGCCGTCATTGCGTATCCTCACCGCCACGTCGAGCGAGCCGGCAGTGCCCAGCTTCGCGGCGGCGGTGATTGTTTCGTAGACCATTGCACCCCGGGTGAGCCCGAACCCAAACGGGTACAGCGGCGTGTTGTCCAGGGCGGTGATCCCGGGATTCGAGAGCCCGAGCGCCGGCTGCAGGTACGTCGTCGAGATGGAGGGATGGCGCGGGATCTGCACAGGCAGACGTCCTGTTGGCGGAACGCGGCCCGAGAGCACTCCGGCAACCGCGGCGGCGCCGTCGGCCCCGGGGAAGAACGCCTGGACGATGGCTCGCGCTTTCTCGTAGGCGCCCAGAGCATACGGGCGACCGGACAACACGACCAGGAGGGTCGGCACTCCCGTGTCGAGGACGGCGGTGACAAGCGCGTCCTGCCCGCCAGGCAACCGAAGGTCCGCGGCGTCGCAGCCTTCACCTGAGGTGCCGTCCCCAAATAGCCCGGCAACGTCGCCGACGACCACGACCGCCACGTCGCTCTTGCGAGTGAGCGCAACGGCCGCGGCAACGGCGGAGGCTGCGTCGACGATGTCATCGGAGGTGATCTCACCTCCGGCCTCGAACCGCACGCGGTCCGCTCCGAACTCTTCGCGGATAGCTGTCAGCACCGTCGGAATCTTGATGCCGAGGTCGTGCCCGGGGTGTTTCGAAAGCACATGGTTCGGGAACGCGTAGCAGCCGACAAGGCTGCGGAATTGGTCGGCCGCCGGACCGAGGACCGCGATGTTCCCCGAACGGAGAAGCGCCAGTGCATCCTCATCGCGCAGCAGCACTACCGACTCCTCGGCGATGCGTGAGGAGATCTCCCGATTGCGGCTGCTGTCAAGATCCACGCTTTCAGCATCGGCCGGGACCAGCGGCCCGTCGTCGAACAGCCCCACCTCGAACTTGTGCCGGAGGTGGCGCTGCACCGAGCGGTCGAGGTCGCGCTCGTCGACGACGCCCTCCCGGATCAAGCGCGGCAACTCGCCGTAAGCTGCTGTCTGCGGAAGTTCGACGTCGACTCCCGCGCACAGGGCCAGCCGGCCCGCTTCAGCAGTGTCCGCCGCTACATGATGCATTACGGAAAGGAACGGAACAGCCCAGTAGTCGGTGACCACAGTGCCCTCGAAACCCCAACGCTCGCGCAGCAACGTCGTCAGCAGGTGCCGGTTAGAGCTGCTCGGCACCCCGTCGATATCTGTGTAGGACGTCATGACACTGCGGGCGCCTCCATGCCGCAGTGCGGCCTCAAATGGAGGCAGCACGGTGTCAGCGAACTCGCGCGGACCCATGCTGACGGGGCCGTGATTGCGGGCACCGCGGGAAGCCGCGTACCCGGCGAAGTGCTTCAGCGTCGAAATGATCCCCGTGCTCTCCAGTCCCGCGACGTACGCGGCACCGATCTGCGAAACGACGTAGGGGTCTTCGCCGAGGGTCTCCTCGACCCGGCCCCAGCGGTAGTCCTTGACAACATCGACGACGGGGGCGAGTCCCTGGTGGATGCCGAGTGCGCGCATGTCGGAGCCGATCGCTTCCGCCATCTGCCGGATCAGTTCCTCATCGAACGTCGCTGCCCAGGCAAGCGGCGTCGGGAAGGCAGTCGCGCCGTAGGCCGCAAGTCCGGTGAGGCACTCTTCGTGCGCGATTGCAGGAATACCAAGCCGGTTGGAGGCGACTATGCGCTCCTGCAGCTCGCGCAAGCGGCGCACTCCCTCCGCCACGGTGACCGGCTCCGTGCCGAAGACGCGAGTGAGCTGGCCGAGCCCACCCTCGAAAGGATCGCTGGCGGATCCACCAACATGCTCCAACTTTGGCGCGAAGTCATCGGCCGAATCCGTTAGCCAGATGGATCCGAGTTGGGCCGCTTTCTCTTCAAGGGTCAGCTCGGCGGTAAGCAGGCGGGCGCGTTCCCCGGGAGGAAGCGACTGGTCCCGCCAGCCTTTGCCGGGGGTATCGGTTGGACCGGTGTCTGACAATGTAGGGGTTGTGGAGGCATCGTGCAGCATCAGCCCTTGAACGCCCCATCCATGATCCCCGACACCATGCGCCGGCCCACGAAAAAGAACACAACCAGCAGCGGCAGGGTTGCCAGGAACGATCCGCCCATGGCCAGAGCCACATCAATCGTACGGTTGGCTTGAAGTTGCTTGAGCGCGATCTGCACGGTGAACAGCTCCGGCGATTTCAGGACGATGAACGGCCACATGAAGTCGTTCCACACCGAGGTGAACGTGATCAGCCCGAGCACGAACGCGGCAGGGCGCACCACCGGGAACGCGATGGCCCAGAACAGCTGCCACGAATTGGCACCGTCGAGGCGGGCGGACTGAATGAGCTCGTCGCTGACGGTGGTCGCCATATGTTGACGCATCCAGAAGATGCCGAACGCGCTGGCCAGTCCAGGCACAATGATGGCTTGCAGCGTGTCCACCCAGCCAAGCCCGGACACGATCAGATACTGCGGGATCACACTGAGCTGCGCAGGGACTGTCATCGTCAGCAGGACGATGAGGAACAACAGATTCCGGCCGGGGAACTGCAGTTTGGCGAAGGCAAAGCCCGCCATTGCGCACATGATTGCGGAAACGACGGCGATGGTGAGCGAGACGAATACGCTGTTGATCAGCGAGGCGAAGAACGGGACGGTGTCGAACACCTTGGCGGCGATGTCGAAGAACTGCGTGCCCGGATACAGTCGTGGCGGGATCGAGGTCACGGCCGTGGCTCCCGCGGACGCAATGACGAACATGTAGTACAGCGGGAAAACCGACACGACAACGGAGAGCCCGAGGAACACGTACACGGGCCAGCCGATTCTACCGGCCGTGCCGCGACGCTTGGGGAGGCGGATCGGTTTACCTCCGGGTTTGGCCGGCGCCTGCGGGAGAACCTGATCGATTACATCGGACATCAGCTGGCCTTTCTCGTACGTGTGGAGAGGAAGAAGTTGAGGAGCGATACGAGAACGACGATCACGAACAGGACGACGCCGATCGCGGAGCCGTAACCGAACTTGAACAGGCCGAAGCCCTGCTCGTAGAGAAAGAGAGCCAGTGTCTGGCATTGTCGGCCCGCGCCGCAAGTGAGGCCCGATTCGGGCGATGCAAGAAGCGGCTCCGTGAAGATTTGCAGTCCGCCGATGGTGGACATGATGACTGTAAAGACGATGATGGGGCGAAGCGACGGGATGGTCAGGTGCCAGAACTGCTGCCAGCTCGAAGCGCCGTCGACGGAGGCCGCCTCGAACATCTCCCGGGGCATTGACTGCAGCCCGGCCAGGTAGAGCAGGGTGTTGTACCCGAACCAGCGCCACATGACCATTGTGGAGATAAGGATCCAGGAGCCGTAGTTGGTCGCGAGGAAGTTCACCGCAGGGAGCCCGAACAGCCCGAGCACCCAGTTGATGAGGCCAAAGTTCCTGTCGAAGATCTGCGCGAATACGATCGCGGTCGCTGCGACGGAGGTGATGTACGGCACCAGCAGCGCCATGCGAAAGAAGTTCGCCCAGCGCAGGCGCGCGTGGTTGAGCAAGTGTGCCAGAAACAGCGCAAGGATCAGCTGCGGGATCGTCGAGATCAGGAAGATCCCGAACGTGTTGAGGAGTGCATTCCAGAATCGTCCGTCGGCGAAGAGCTGCTCGAAGTTCGCGAGGCCGACGAAGGTCTGCTTTCCGATGGGATTCCAGTCGAACAGCGAGACGTAGAAGGTGAAAAGGAGCGGGAAAAGTCCGAAGATGATGAAGATGATGAAGAACGGCGCGATGTACGCGTAGGGTGCGATCCGTTCCGAGAGCGGGTTTAGGATCCGCGTGGCTTTCTGAACAGGGGTTTTGCGCTGTTTTTGAGGGTGAGTGGCTGTCGCCGTTGACACTGTTGGTACCTCCGTCGAAGGGGCAGCCCGGCGCTGTCCGCGCCGGGTCACCCGGGTAGGTGGGATGGTCAGCCGCCGATGGCCTGCTTAGCCGTGTCGAGGGCGGTGGTCCAGGCCTTATCGGAGGTGACGCCGCCGGTTTCCAGCTGGACGAGGGTATTGAGGAGCGCGCCGTTGATGGGAGTAGTGTCTGGGCCGTTGTAGAACGACGGGAACTGCTGGACCGAGGTGGCCATAACCTTGCCGATCTTCGAGTCTCCGAAGAACGGGTCGGTGTAGTCGAGGACTGCCTGGCTTTCGACGGCGGAGGCCGCGGCCGGGAAGGTGCCCGATTGCGCGAAGTGATCCGCTTGGCCCTCGGCTGACATCATCGTTTTGATGTACTGCCAGGCGGCCTCGGGGTGCTCGGCGCGGGCCGGGATGGCGATAACGCTGCCACCCCAGTTACCGCCGACGCCGGGTACGCTGGCAATGCGCCACTTGCCCGCGGTGTCAGGGGCATCGGTCTTGATGCCCGAGAGGATCCATGAAGGTGCGATGGTCACGGCGAAGGCACCGTTCGCGCGGCCTGGAGCCCACCCGGAGGACCATGCGGCGATACCTGCACTGATGCCGGCGTCATGGGTTTTCACGGCGATATCGAAAGCGTCTTTCACCTGAGGGTTCGTATCGTAGACGAGGGCCCCTTCGGGCGAATAGTACTTCTCGCTGACCTGGTTGACGGTCGAGAAGAAAACGCTGGTTTCGATATTGTCCACGAACGGCTTACCGGTGGCTGCCGTGTACTTCTCCCCCATGGCGATGAACGATGTCCAGTCCTTCCACATTGCAGCGACCTCGTCGGGGTCTGTCGGCAGACCGGCCTGCTCAAAGAGGTCTGCGCGGTATGCGAAGCCCAGTCCTCCGACGTCCGTCGGGATGCCAATGACGGAGCCGTCCGTCGCCGTCGCAGCATCGGCCGCCCAGCCGAGATAGTCATCGGCTATGTCGTCGCCTCCGAGCTTGCGCAGATCGAGGAAGTTGGAGCTGTTCTCGACGAACTTGGGCAAGTCGTCATTCTGGATCATGACGAGGTCGGGGACCTTGCCCCCGGCCAACGCGGCGGTGAGGGCGGTCGCAGTCTCGGTCGTGCTGCCGACCTCGGTCAGCTTGACCTTGGCGTCGGGCACTTTCTTGATGTACTCGTTGACGCTGTCCTTCGCGTTGATCCCGGTGAAGGACCAGAAGGAGACCTCGGCGTTCGGGCCAGCCGATGTGCCACTCCCGCCGGACGCGCATCCGGTCAAAGCGACGGCAAGTGCTGCTGCTGTGGCGACTATCGCCGTCAAACTTCTTTTCACGACAATTCCTCTTCTTTGGGGATTGCAAGACATCTCGGAGCTTCAGATTCCCGAGTGAGAGAACGATCTCTGGGGATCAGAGTAGCTTGCGTCTCACGCTCAGACAAGAGTCAATTGCCAACCCTTTTCCTGTGGAAGGATCGATCTCTATACTGAGCAAAACAAAATTCCGCTAAATGGGCGGGTTCGGCTGACGAGGACTCATTCTCGTGGGAATCTGGAGATCGAAGCCTGGAGCTCCTGGCAACGCTCGGACTCACGAGGCCCATCATCGACAGATCCTCAGAAGGATGCACAATGACAAGACCCACGCTGGTGGATGTTGCCCGGGTTGCGGGCGTGTCCCGCGCCACGGCTGCGCGGGTACTGGCGGGCGAGACCAACGTCGACGTCAGGATGTCGGCGGCAGTCGAGCGCGCCGCCAAGGAGCTGGGCTATGAGACGAACAGCGCCGCTCGAGTGCTGCGTGGCGGACGGGCCGGGGCGATTGCGCTTATCGTCGCCTTCAACGAGCTGGACAGCCTGACGGGTACGTTCTTCACTTCCGTGCTCAAGGGCGCTGCGAAGGGCCTCTACGCCGGCGAGGTCCAACCCGTCCTTTTGCCGGCCGACAACGATGACGGCGACCGCATACCGCGGTTTCTGCGCTCTGGGGCCGTAGACGGTGCGATTGTTATCCTTCAACACGAGATCACGCATCTGGCGCAGGCGCTCGTCGACTCGCCAGTGCCCATCGCGTGGGTTGGGCGCCCGCGCGTTCCTCTCGCTCCCGAAGCGATCGTGATCGACTCTGATAACTATGGAGGCGGCAGGCTCGCGGCGCGGGCCCTGGCTGATGCCGGCCGGCGCCGGCTTGGCATCATCGCCGGGCCGCCGGACATGGAGCCCGCCCGTGAACGCATTAGGGGCTGGCGCGACGAGCTCACCCAGCTCGGAATCGACCACAGCCCGATCGTGCATGGCGAGTTCACCCTTGTGAGCGGTTCAGCCGCGATGGCGCGCCTCCTCAAGCGACATCCAGACCTCGATGGCGTCTTCGCCTCCTCCGACCTCATGGCGAGCGGAGCGATTCGGGTCCTCCAGGCCGCCGGTCGAGGCGTTCCGTCCGACGTCGCGGTGATCGGCTTCGATGACGTCGCTATCGCAACCACCATGGATCCAACACTCACAACAGTCCGACAGCCGCTGGAGGAAATGGGGCGCGTCGCCGCAGAGACCATCTTCGCGGTGCTGCAAGGGCGCGAAGTCGACAGGCAGCCCATTCTCACCACCACCCTCGTCCAGCGAGAGTCGGCATGAACAAGGACATGCCGATCAGCTATCCCGTCGACGCTCGGGCAACGACTACTGGTGCGGGCGAGGAGACGCGGAGAACCTGGGGATCCCCGCCAGCTATGCGATCCGACAATGCCGCGACAGCGGCACGGCCGAGCTCGTAAAGAGGCGTGCGGACGCAGGTGAGTGCCGGTACAGCGTAGGCGGCCGGCCAGGAGTCGTGGATCGCGACGACGGCGACACTCTGCGGAACAGCGACTCCGAGTCTCGCGGCTTCCGCCAGGGCACCCAATCCAGCGTTGACATTCGCGACCACCACTGC
The DNA here is from genome assembly GCF_023062595.1 of Arthrobacter rhizosphaerae. GTDB lineage: Bacteria > Actinomycetota > Actinomycetes > Actinomycetales > Micrococcaceae > Arthrobacter > Arthrobacter rhizosphaerae. The sequence continues at coordinate 127,253 of NZ_JALLAN010000015.1, read as the reverse complement.
GTCCGGTGGTTCGTCGGAGCTCAGAAGCTGCCCCATTGCCTCTCGTCCGTTCTCAGGGCCGTATCCCAGCCGCGTGATCCACTGTTCCTGGAGCGGCACTCCTGACGCGGCGAGCGCGAAACGGAAGCCGGCTTCACGGCGTCGGGCACTGGACGACGCCTCGATTCCGCCGATCAGCGCAATGCGCTGCCGTCCGCGCTCCACCAGGTAATCGACGGCTGCGATCGCGGCCGCCGCATCGTCGAGAAGTACCGCGCTTGCGCCTGCAACCTCATCGTGGACTATGACTACGGGCGCCGCAGCCCCGGCCAGCGACAGCAGGTCCTGGGGGTCTGTACCGTCGCGGGGCTGGAGGATCACACCATCGACGCGCCCCTCGGCCAAGAGACGCTCGGCGAGGACCAGCCCTGTTGCGGTGTCATCGCCCCGACCCAGGAGCACCGCTAGTCCGCGCGAGGCAGCCTCCGCGTCCGCTCCTCGTGTGAGCTCAGCGAACAGCGCGTTGGTCACATCCGGGACAATCAGCGCGATGACGTCGGTCCGTGCGCGGCGGAGGGATCTCCCGGCGTGATTGGGCCGGTAAGCGAGCTCGTCGGCCGCCTTGCGGACTCGTCGGCGGGTGGTTTCACTCAGCCTCGCCGCGGGATCCCCCGAGAGCGCGCGAGATGCGACCGACACGGAAACGCCCGCCCGTCCGGCTACATCACTCAAGCTCACCACGGGTCCACTATAAACGATCTTGTGTGAACAAACGATTGCGCTCTATAGTGGGGCAGAGGCAGGATAACGATATCCCGCTAGCAAGGGAGCGATGATGTCAACGAAGATGATTGCCGTGCTCGATCACGGCGGAGCGGCACCCCCAGGCGCGAGCGAGGCCAGAATGCCGAGCCGACGACAACGACGCTTACGTAGTGTGCGGCGGCACTGGCAGCTCTACGTACTGCTCATCCTCCCTGTGGCGCACTTCGTCATCTTCAGCTACATCCCGATGGCGAACAACGTGATCGCGTTCAAGGACTACAACGTGGTCGGCGGAATCTGGGGCAGCCCCTGGGTCGGGTTCGAGCACTTCGAGCGGTTCTTCGCCAACCCGGTCGCCTGGGACCTTATCCGCAACACGCTGATGCTGAGCTTGTACGGCTTCCTGGCCGGGTTTCCCATCCCGGTCATCCTGGCCTTGGCGCTCAACGAAGTGCGGCTGCGCTTCTTCAAGCGGACCGTCCAGCTCGTCACCTATGCGCCCTACTTCCTCTCGACGGTTATCGTCGTCTCGATGCTCATCCTGATCTTCTCGCCGCGGATCGGGTTCATGGCCGATTTCCTCGGCTTCTTCGGCCAGTCCACCAACCTCCTGGCCAACCCCGACTCCTTCCGGCACGTCTATGTCTGGAGCGACATCTGGCAGACCGCAGGGTACTCCGCGATCATCTTCATGGCCGCCCTGGCAGGAATCGACACGAGCCTGTATGAGGCCGCCCGCCTGGACGGGGCAAACCGCCTGCAGAAGATCTGGCACATCGATCTGCCTGGCATTGCTCCGACGATCGTGGTCGTGATGATCCTGAGTGTCGGCGGCGTCATGGCTATCGGCTTCGAGAAAGCGTTCCTGCTCCAGAACCCGCTTAATCTCACCCAGTCGGAGATTATTGCGACCTACACCTACAAGATCGGCCTACTCAGCGCCGATTTCAGCCTCGCGACGGCGATCGGGCTATTCAACTCCGTCATCAACCTCATCCTGCTCCTCGCCGTCAACACCGCCTCCAAGCGCGTGACCGGCAACGGACTGTGGTGAAAGGAGAGCATCCAATGACCTTCCAGACCATGACCCGGCCGGACTTCGGAGCCGAGCCAGAGACAAAGCGCCGGAAGACGCGCCGCCCCGCCACACCGATCCGCGACACCGGTGTAGACCGGGTTTTCATGGCAGGCGTCTACATTCTCCTGACCACTTTTCTGCTCATCGTGCTCGTCCCTCTGATCAACATTGTTGCCAGCTCTTTCTCAAGTCCCGCGGCGGTGTCGAGTGGACAGGTGTTCCTGTGGCCGGTCGACTTCACGCTTCGCGGATACGAAGCTGTGCTGAGCAACTCCACCATCGTCACCGGTTTCCGCAACTCGATTCTCTATGTCGTGGCCGGGACCCTGGTCAGCCTGGCCTTGACCGTCATGATCGCCTACCCGCTCTCACGCTCAGGCCTGGTAGGCGGCCGGGCAATGATCGGCGGCGTCCTGTTCACGATGGTCTTCAGCGGGGGGCTGATCCCGACCTACATGGTGGTGAGGTCGTTCGGGATGCTGGATACCCCGTGGGCGATGATTATCCCTGGCGCGATCGGGGCCTGGCAGGTGCTGATCGCGATGACCTTCTTCCGCTCGTCGATTCCTGCAGAGCTGTACGAGGCCGCCCAACTCGACGGCGCTGGTGATCTGCGGTTTCTGTGGTCGGTGGTGCTGCCTCTGTCGAAACCGTTGCTGGCGGTCATCGCCCTGATGTACGGCATCGGGCAATGGAACCAGTACTTCAGCGCACTGATCTACCTCCGAAACGAGGACCTCTATCCACTGCAGCTGGTGCTGCGGAACATTCTGGTCCTCAACAACAACGCCGGAGGGAGCAACCTCGCGGACCAGCTGGAGGCCCAGCAGCTGGCCGACCTCATGAAGTTCTCCCTCATCGTCGTCTCCACCGTGCCTGTCATGCTCGTCTACCCGTTCGTGGCGCGGCACTTCACCAAGGGCGTCATGATCGGCTCGGTCAAGGGCTGATCCATGTGCGCTCACCAATTCCCCTCACATCAGGTCAACTCCTCAATGAAAGGCATTCAAAGATGACCAGCAGATTCGCCCGGGCGGCGGTCGGAGCGGCAGTAGCCGTATCGGCCCTTGCGCTCTCCGCATGTTCCTCGGGACCGGCAACCACTCCAGATGAAGTGATCACCATCTTCGCTCCCCAAGGCAAGGACGGTGACCTGGATGACAATGCGTTCACGAAGGTGCTCGAAGAGAAGTTCGACGTCGACCTCCAGTTCGAGACGACCACCTACGACGGAGCCGGGGCCGCGGAGAAACGCCAGGTTTCACTCGCGAGCGGCGACTACCCCGACGCCTACATGCTGGTTCCTTGGGTGGACCAGTTCACCAACGAGGAGCTGGTGAAGCTCGGTAAGCAGGGTGTGCTTCTGCCGCTCGATGAGCTGATCGGCGATGACACCCCGAACATCACCGCCGCGTTCGCGAAAGAACCCGACTTCAAGAAGATGGCAACATCCACGGACGGGACTATGTGGGGGCTTCCCGTGTGGAACGACTGTTTCCACTGCTCGTATCCTGCAAAGCTGTGGATGAATTCCGCCTGGTTGGAGAAGCTGGGCCTCAAGCAGCCCACCACGCCCGAGGAACTGCGGAGCGTGCTGGAGGCGTTCAAGAGCAAGGATCCCAACGGCAACGGCAAAGCCGACGAGATCCCGCTCTCCGGGTTGGTCGGCAGCTCGGTTCTCCCGTACCTGATGAACCCGTTCGTCTATACCGCGACCCCGTCCGCGAACGCGGCCGGCGCCAACCCGACTTCACTCGGGGCCGTCGACGGCAAGGTGGTCCTGCAGCCCACCCGCGACGAATGGCGCGCGGGCATCTCCTACGTCAACTCCCTGTACAAGGGCGGATTGATTGACGAGGCCGCCTTCACACAGAACGGCGAGGCGCTCAGCGCCAAGGGCAACAGCGCCGACGGCGTGGTCCTTGGGTCGGTGACCATACTGCACCCGAGCTTCGTCAAAGCCGGTAACCCGGACGGGCGGTATACGCAGTACGACGCAGTCCCGCCGCTGACCGGACCGAACGGCGACGGCACTTTCTTTGGTGGTGGTGTCCCCAGCGCAGGTGGCGCGTCCTTCGTCATCACAAACCGCTCGAGTGAGGCAAAGCAGCAGAAGCTCATGCAGATCATGGATTTCATCTTTTCCCATGAGGGTCACATGCAGGGCGAGTACGGTGTCGAGGGCGTCAACTGGGTCAAGGCCGACGCGGGCGACGTGGCTCTGGACGATACCCTCCAGCCGCTGTTCAAGACCCTCAGGCCGGCCAAGGGCGAAGGCGTGAACAATTCCTGGGGCGCCGTAGCTCAGTTCTTCAGCGACGCTGAATTCCGGGAGCGGCAGGTCTACTCCACGGAGCTCTACGAGCCCACCGGCTATGAGCGCCGCCTGTTCGAGGCCACGAAGCTCTACGAGGGTCACGAGTCCGACGAGGCGTTTCCGTACTGGGACGCCACAGTGACCGGCGACACCGCGAAGGAGCTCGGGACGATCCAGACCAACGTGGAGAGCTTCATCGTCCGGGCCAGCGCGGAGTTCGTCACCGGCGTCCGCGATATCAACAGCGATGAGCACTGGGCCGAGTTCCAGAAAAACCTCACCGATCTCGGCGCCGACCGCTACATCGAGATCTACCAGGCAGCTTGGAAGACGTCCAAGTAGTCTCTCCCCAGTTAATGCAGGCGGGCCGTCCATGAGTGGGCGGCCCGCCTCTGTTAATCGGCAGGCATGGGGGTTGACGCGCGCAGGTCAATACGCGATAGTGATCGTATACGATTTCGTACTTAATGAGGAGACAGCTTTGGAGCAGGTCAACGGGGACACCCTGGCAGCGGCACGCAAGGTGATCGCGGTGCACATCAACTACCCGAGCCGTGCCGCCCAGCGGGGGCGAACTCCTGCCCAGCCGTCCTACTTCCTCAAACCCTCGTCGTCGCTGGCTATGTCCGGAAACGCCGTGGAGCGTCCGGCCGGCTGCGAGCTGCTCGGTTACGAGGGCGAAATCGCCCTCGTGATTGGCAAGGCCGCCCGGCGCGTCAACCTCGAGGACGCCTGGAGCCACGTAGCAGCGATCACCGCGAGTAACGACCTCGGCGTCTACGACCTGCGCTATGCGGACAAAGGTTCCAACCTCCGGTCCAAAGGCGGCGACGGGTTCACTCCAGTGGGCCCGGCACTGATCCCGGCAGACGCCGTCAACCCCGCCCGGCTGCGCATCCGCGCCTGGCACAACGGGGATCTCGTCCAGGACGACACCACCGAAGACCTGCTCTTCCCGTTCGACCGCCTGGTAGCGGACCTGTCGCAGCTGCTCACCCTCGAGGAGGGTGACATCATCCTGACCGGCACTCCTGCCGGCGCGTCCGTCGCGAAACCCGGCGACGTGCTGGAGGTCGAGGTCGGCACTGCGGACGGGACGCTGACCACCGGGCGCCTGGTGACCCGGGTGGAGGAAGGCACGACGCCGTTCGCAGACTTTGGTGCCCAGCCCAAGGTTGATGACCTGCAGCGGGAAGAGGCGTACGGTTCACGCGCTGCGGCAGGCCTGCCGGCCGCCGATGCCGCGGCCGCTCCACGACTGAGCCCAGAGCTGAAGGCCAAACTGGAGAGCGTCTGCACTGCCACGCTATCCTCGCAGCTGCGCAAGCGCGGCCTGAACAACGTCAGCATTGACGGCCTCACCTCCACCCGGCCCGAAAAGCGGATCGTGGGCCTGGCCCGGACGCTGCGCTACGTCCCCAACCGCGAGGATCTCTTCAAGACCCACGGCGGCGGCTTCAACGCCCAGAAACGTGCCATCGATTCGGTCAACGAGGGCGAAATCCTGGTCATGGAAGCCCGCGGCGAGAAGGGTACAGGCACTATCGGTGACATCCTGGCCCTGCGGGCCCAGGTGCGCGGCGCCGCCGCCATCATTACCGACGGCGGGGTCCGCGACTTCTCCGCGGTGGCTGCCATGGAGCTGCCCACCTACTACGCCAACCCCCACCCGGCCGTGCTGGGCCGCCGCCACATCCCGTGGGACACGGACATAACGATCGCCTGTGGCGGGACCACGGTGCAGCCGGGGGACATCATCGTGGCGGATGCGGACGGCATCCTGGTGATCCCGCCGGCGATGGCCGAGGAAGTGGCCGACGACTCCATCGTCCAGGAGCGCGAGGAAACCTTCATCGCCGAAATGGTAGAGAAGGGCCACAGCGTTGACGGGCTCTACCCACTGAACGCCGAATGGCGGGCCAAGTACAACGAATGGGACGCAATGGGAAGCAGGCAAAGCGAATGACTGAAACGGCAACGGCCACCGGTCCGGCCCCCATGACCGCAGGTACCAGCACGAGTGCCATCGCCCCCACCGCCGCGGCCCGCAGCAAATCAGAGCAGGCCTACGAGGCGGTGAAATCGTGGATTGTTGATGGCACGTACTCCCCCGGCTACCGCCTTGTACTGGGCACCATTGCCAAGGACCTCGGGTTCAGCGTGGTCCCCGTCCGGGAAGCCATCCGGCGGCTCGAGGCTGAAGGCCTGGTGAAGTTCGAGCGTAATGTCGGAGCCACCGTGGCCGGGATCGATCCCACCGAATACCTGTACACCATGCAGACGCTAAGCATTGTGGAAGGAGCGGCCACCGCACTGTCCGCACCCCTGATTGGCGGGACGGACATCGCCCGCGCCCGCGAGGTGAACGCGGAAATGCGGGAATGCCTGAAACATTTTGACCCGGTCCGCTTCACCCACTTGAACCAGGACTTCCACAGTGTCCTCTTTGAACACTGCCCCAACCCGCACCTCCTTGACCTGGTCCACCGCGGCTGGAACCGGTTGGCCTCCCTCCGGTCCTCCACCTTTCGTTTCGTCCCCGGCCGCGCCCACGAATCCGTGGACGAGCACGAGGCTCTCCTGCGGCTCATCGAAACCGGAGCCGACGCCGACGAAATCGAAAAAGCCGCGCGGCTGCACCGATCCGCCACCCTGGACGCCTATCTCAGCCAGGCCAAGAATCTCTGATGCACTTCCCGCCCGCAAACCCCAGCCATGAGCCCACCAGCAGTAGTAAGGAAACAACAATGACGTTCACTGCAGAGGCAGCCAAAACCCACTTCGTACCGCAGGACCTGCCCACCCACATTCAGCACTACATCAACGGCGAATTTGTGGATTCCGTGGGCGGCAAGACCTTCGACGTCCTGGATCCGGTGTCCAACCAGAACTACGCCACTGCCGCCGCCGGGCAAAAGGAAGACATCGACCTGGCAGTCGCCGCCGCGCGGGAAGCGTTCGTTAGTGGCCCGTGGCCGAGGATGAAGCCCCGCGAGCGTGCCCGCGTCATGAACAAAATTGCCGACGCCGTCGAAGCGCAGGAAGCCCGCCTCGCCGAGCTGGAAACCTTTGACACCGGTCTGCCCATCACGCAGGCCAAGGGCCAGGCCCTGCGGGCGGCTGAAAACTTCCGCTTCTTTGCGGACCTGATCGTGGCCCAGTTCGATGACGCCATGAAGGTCCCGGGCTCGCAGATCAACTACGTGAACCGCAAGCCGATCGGTGTCGCCGGGCTCATCACCCCCTGGAACACCCCGTTCATGCTGGAGTCCTGGAAGCTCGCCCCGGCCCTGGCCACCGGCAACACCGTGGTACTCAAGCCCGCTGAGTTCACACCGCTGTCGGCGTCGCTCTGGGCGACGATCTTCAAGAACGCCGGCCTGCCGGACGGCGTGTTCAACCTGGTCAACGGCCTGGGCGAGGAGGCCGGCGACGCCCTGGTCAAGCACCCCGACGTGCCGCTGATCTCCTTCACCGGCGAGACCACCACCGGCCAGACGATCTTCCGGAACGCCGCAGCCAACCTCAAGGGCCTCTCCATGGAACTCGGCGGCAAGTCCCCCTGCGTCGTATTCGCCGACGCCGACCTGGACGCCGCAATCGATTCGGCCTTGTTCGGCGTGTTCTCCTTGAACGGCGAACGCTGTACCGCAGGTTCCCGCATCCTGGTGGAGCGCGCGGTCTACGACGAGTTCTGCGAAAAGTACGCCGCGCGCGCGAAGAACATCGTCGTCGGTGATCCCCACGATCCCAAAACGGAGGTGGGCGCCCTGGTCCACCCCGAGCACTACCAGAAGGTGGCCTCCTACGTGGAGATCGGCAAGTCCGAAGGCCGGCTCCTGGCCGGCGGCGGACGCCCGGACCACCTGCCCGAAGGCAACTACATCGCCCCCACCGTCTTCGCCGATGTCTCCCCCGACGCGCGGATCTTCCAGGAGGAGATCTTCGGCCCCGTCGTCGCCATCACCCCTTTTGAGAACGACGACGAGGCCCTCGCTCTGGCGAACAACACCCGTTACGGCCTGGCGGCTTACATCTGGACGCAGAACCTGAACCGGGCGCACAACTTCTCCCAGAACGTCGAGGCCGGCATGGTCTGGCTGAACAGCCACAATGTCCGCGACCTGCGCACACCGTTCGGCGGCGTCAAGGCATCCGGCCTGGGCCACGAGGGCGGCTACCGCTCCATCGATTTCTACACCGACCAGCAGGCAGTCCACATCACCCTTGGCATCGTCCACACCCCCAAGTTCGGCAACATCGAAGCCTCGGCCGCCAACGAGGGCTAACCTCCGGCTGTCCGCCCTACCTCCTCAAAGAAGAGAGAATCCCATGACAAATTTCGTCCCCACCCCTTCTGTCCCGGCACCGGACATCGTCCGCTGCGCCTACATGGAGATCGTGGTCACTGACCTCGCCAAGTCCCGCGAGTTCTACGTGGACCTGCTGGGCCTGCACGTCACCGAGGAAGATGAAAACGCGATCTACCTGCGCTCCCTGGAGGAGTTCATCCACCACAACCTGGTGCTCCGCAAGGGACCCATTGCCGCCGTCGCAGCGTTTGCCTACCGGGTCAAGTCCCCCGCCGAGGTGGACGCCGCCGAGGCCTACTACAAGGAACTCGGCTGCCGGACCGAACGCCGCAAGGACGGCTTCACGAAGGGAATCGGCGACTCCGTCCGGGTGGAGGACCCGCTGGGATTCCCGTACGAGTTCTTCTACGACGTGCAGCACGTGGAACGCCTCACGCAGCGCTACGACCTCTACTCCGCCGGCGAGCTGGTACGCCTGGACCACTTCAACCAGGTCACCCCGGATGTCCCCCGCGGCCGTAAATACCTCGAAGACCTCGGCTTCCGCGTCTCCGAAGACATCCAGGACTCAGACGGCGTCACCTATGCCGCATGGATGCACCGCAAGCAGACAGTCCACGACACCGCCCTCACCGGCGGCAACGGACCCCGCATGCACCACGTCGCGTTCGCCACGCACGAGAAGCACAACATCATCCAGATCTGCGACAAGATGGGCGCCCTGCGCATCAGCGACAGGATCGAACGCGGCCCCGGCAGGCACGGCGTGTCCAACGCGTTCTACCTCTACATCCTGGATCCGGACGGCCACCGGATCGAGATCTACACCCAGGACTACTACACCGGCGACCCCGACAACCCCGTGGTGACCTGGGACGTCCACGACAACCAGCGCCGAGACTGGTGGGGAAACCCGGTTGTCCCCTCCTGGTACACCGAGGCCTCCCTGGTCCTGGACCTGGACGGCAACCCGCAGCCCGTCATCGAACGCGAGGAAAAGAGCGAGATGGCAGTCACCGTGGGTGCTGACGGGTTCTCCTACACCCGCAAGGAAGGCGCCGATTCCGGTGATGCGGACGCCGGGGAAAAGACAGGCTTCAAGCTGGGAGCGCAGCTCTAGCCATGCTGGATACCAAGACGGTCGAGGCCATCGCCGACGAACTGCTCGAAGCCGGCCGGAGGCGAATACCCGTCCCCCGCCTGACAGCCCGCTATCCGGAGATGACAGTGGAGGATTCCTACGCGGTGCAGCAGCTGTGGCGCCGCCGGAATGAGGACGCCGGCAGGACCCTGGTGGGGCGGAAGATCGGCCTCACGTCCAAGGCCATGCAGGCAGCTACCGGGATCACTGAACCGGATTACGGCGCTATCTTCGATGACATGGTGCTGGAAACCGGCTGCTCGGTTGAGTGGGACCGGTACACGCATCCGCGGGTGGAGGTGGAGCTGGCGTTTGTCCTGAAGGACGGGCTCAAGGGCCCGGGCTGCACCATCTTCGATGTTCTGAAGGCCACCGACTATGTGGTTCCCGCTCTTGAGATCCTCGATTCCCGGATCGAGATGGAGGGCAGGACCATCGTGGACACCATCGCGGACAACGCGGCGATGGGGGCCATGGTGGTGGGTGGTCGTCCGGTTAAGCCCGACGCGGTCGACCTGCGCTGGGTGGCGGCCATCCTCTACAAGAATCAGACCGTGGAGGAAACCGGAGTTGCCGCCGGTGTCCTGGACCACCCGGCCAACGGTGTCCATTGGCTGGCCAATAAGATTGCGGCCCACGGGGACAGCATGAAGGCCGGCGACATCATCCTGGCCGGGTCCTTCACCCGCCCCTTGTGGGTATATAAAGGGGACACCGTCCATGCCGACTATGGACCCCTGGGGAGTGTCACATGCCGCTTCGAATAGAGCCGGACAAGACGTTCCGGGATGCCCTGGCAGCGGCAGACCGACCGCTCGCGGGCATGTGGGTCTGCTCCGGCAGCCCGCTGATCGCCGAACTCTGTGCCGGGTCAGGCCTTGACTGGCTCCTGCTGGATGCCGAACACAGCCCGAACGGCCTCGAATCCATCCTGGCCCAGCTCCAGGCAACCCACGGCTATCCGGTCCAAGCGGTGGTCCGGCCGCCGGTGAACGACACTGTGCTGATCAAGCAGTACCTGGACCTGGGCGTCCAAAACCTGCTGATCCCCATGGTCAACTCGGTGCCTGAGGCGGAATCCGCAGTGGCCGCCACCCGCTACCCTCCCCACGGGGTCCGCGGCGTGGGCTCAGCCCTTGCCCGCGCCGCACGCTGGAACCGCATCCCGGATTACCTCGCCCGGGCCTCCGAAACCATCAGCGTCACAGTCCAGATCGAAACCACCACAGCCGTCGAGGCCGTGGAGGCGATCCTCGCCGTGGACGGTGTGGACGCCATCTTCCTTGGGCCCTCGGATCTCGCAGCCTCCATGGGCGTACTGGGACAGCAGGAACACCCCGAGGTCCGCGCCGCCGTCGAACACTGCCTCGGAGCCGCGAAAGCGGCAGGAAAACCTGCCGGAGTGAACGCCTTCAACCCGGACACCGCCCGCAGCTACCTGGACAATGGCGCCAACTTCATCCTGGTGGGGGCCGACGTCGCACTGCTGGCGAGGGGCTCCGAAGCGTTGGCAGCCCAGTTCATTCGCTCGTCCGACGACGGCTCGCCCGCCAGCTACTGACACACACCCGGCGGTCCCTTCAGCTGCGTAAATCCAGCCACGAGCCGGCCCTCGTGGTTGTTGAACCGGTAGACCGCAATCTCCTTCGCCACCCCGATGCCCACGACAGGGCACCTGGGGGGTATGACTGCTCAGCAATTGAGGCAGGGTTTGCTACCCGTGGTGGGAGTGGTGATCACCGCGGCGGCAGCGGCGGCGGCCTCGGGGGCGTGCCCGGCCAGCGTGCCGCGAACGGTCGCGAAGGAGTGCGCCGGCAGGCGGAGCACCAGTTGGTCGTCACGCTCTTTCACGGCGAGGGGACGGGGCGCGACGGCGTAGGGGTGCGCGGGAGAGTTGAACGAGGCGACGCTGTCGCCGCCGAGCACCAGTGCCTCCACTTGCTCCAACCGGCCGCCGCGCAGGTCCAGGACCACCTCGCTCTCGCCCTCTAGCTCCAGATTGGCCACGGAGATGAGCACCTGACCGTCCTTGGTGCTGGCGGATGCTGTGAAGGTGGGGAGCCGGTCGGCGTCCAGCTCATGCGAAGTGTCAAAGTCCAGGTGCGTGTGCAGCACTGCGGCGTCCTGGTGCCCTGCGTTCATGGCGAAGACGTGGAAGGTGGGGGTCTTGACCAGGGCGCCGCTCTCCTGATCGGTGAGCAGCATGGCCTGCAGGACGTTGACAGTTTGGGCGATGTTCGCCATGACCAGGCGGTCCGCGTGCCGGTGAAAGGAGTCGAAGTGGATGGCAGCAACCAGGGCATCACGGACAGTGTTCTGCTGGTACAGGAAGCCGGGATTGGTGCCAGGCTCAACATCCCACCAGGTGCCCCACTCGTCGAGGACCAGGCCCACGGCCTTGTGCGGGTCATAGACATCCATCATGGTGGAGTGCATGGACAGGAGGGTCTCGATGTGCTGGGCGGACTTGATGGTCTTCCAGTACTCCTCCTTGCTGAACGCGGTTGCCGAACCCTTGGCATCCCAGTGACCGGACATCGTGTAGAAGTGCAGGGAGATGCCTTGGTAAGGCGAACTCTTGCGGCTGGAGTTGCCTTTGTCAGGCAGTGCCTCCATGAGGGCTTTGGTCCAAGCTACGTCTTCGTCGCTGGCACCGGCAGCGATCCGGTATACCTCGTTGCCGTTATGATTCCGCACATAGGTGCTGTACTGGCGGGCCAGATCGGCATAGGCATCGGCACGCATGTTACCGCCGCACCCCCAGGGCTCGTTGCCGATGCCGAAGAAGGGAACCTTCCAAGGCTCGTCCCGGCCATTCGCCCGGCGTAGAGCGGCCATGGGGGAATCGTCCCCACGTGTGAGGTACTCCATCCACTCACTCATCTCCCGGACGGTCCCCGAGCCTACATTGCCGTTGACGTAGGCGTCCGCGCCGAGCATCTCGCAGAGGTCCATGAACTCATGAGTGCCGAAGGAGTTGTCCTCCACAACATCGCCCCAGTGGGAATTGACCATACGCGGACGCTGCTCACGAGGGCCGACGCCGTCAGACCAGTGGTATTCGTCAGCGAAGCAGCCGCCCGGCCACCGCAGATTGGGGATGCGCAGCTCGCGCAGAGCTTCCACAACGTCATTGCGGATGCCCCGGGTGTTGGGGATCTCGCTCTCCTCCCCCACCCAGAAACCGCCATAGATACAACGGCCCAGATGTTCAGCGAAATGACCGTAGACGTGGCGGCTGATGGTGGGACCTGCGATGTCCAGATTGACGATGAGGCGGGGGGAAGATGCCATGTTCAAGATTCTCCAAAGTCTATGAGTAGATTCAGCTGGTTGGTTTGCCGGACGATGAGCCGGGAGGGGGCCACGAGCGTTGCTAAAAGCTGTTCTGGCCGTTGCGGAGATCCAGCCACGATGTCTGCTCCTCATTTAGTTCAATGCCGAGACCCATCATCGTGGCGCGATACTCTGCGATTGACCGTGGCCCGACCAATGCAAAGGTTGGGAATTGCTGGGCCAGCACGTAGGCCAATGCCACAGCGGTAGCCGGCACTCCGAATTCTGTTGCCAACTGTTCAGCGCGGCGCTTCCGCTCAAAGTTCGCATCGCCGTAGAAGCAACGTACGAGATCTGAGTCACTGAGGTCGTCAGGATTCGCGCGGGCGAAAAACCCGCGGGCCTGTGAAGACCACGGTAGGAGCGCTACGTCGCCTTCCGTGAGCCAACGTTTTGACTCCGGGTCGGTAGCAGTCCGACATCCAGCCCAGGGGACATCGTAGGCCTCCGCCAGGCCGAAGTAATTGCTCAGTACCGTGAGGGGCCGCCTGCCGTTCGTTGCCGCCCAGGCATTGGCTTCATCAAACCGGTCCAATGTCCAGTTCGAACCGCCAAATGCCGTTATGCGCCCCGCGCCGGCGTGCTCGTCCAGTACATCAACAAACTCACCAACCGGGATGTCAGGATTGTCACGGTGCATGAGGTAGACGTCGGCATATTCGAGTCCCTGCCGGTCCAGGGATTCCAGCAGTTGCCGGGATAAGGAATCAGGATCGCAGTGCGGTGTGTGGGCCCCTTTCACAATGACCACCGCATCTTCGCGAACCCCGCGGTTGGCGAGCCATCTCCCGAACCGCTTCTCGTGTTCACCGTCAGTGCCGTACAGCCATGCAGTATCGAATGTGTTACCACCCGCCGACCAGAACGCGTCAAAGAGTGACGAAGCGTGTGCCAGGTCCGGCTGGTTGTCGCAGCCCATAACAAGTCTGGAGACGGGTTTGTCCAACCCTGGAATCCGGGCATAGCGCATAGGTGCGTCGGGCAGGACGGCCAACGGCAGGCCAGAGACGGTGGGAATGTTGGCCTCATCGGCTTCGAACGGGAACCGCACACCGACCTGCTCCCGCCAGCGGTCCAGCACAGCGGAGGTTCCCAACGTGTCGTCAAGGGACATCTCACGGGACTCTTGGCCGGTTCCGACCGCTTTTGCGAGCGCATCGGCCTCCAGAGCGTAGGACTGGTTGGCCGGGTTGTCCGAAGCGAACGTGAACTTCTGCGGCTGCTCCCCCACGCGCCGAAGTACCAACTCCTGCCGGTCGTGAATTGTCCACGGATCAGAGAGGAACAGGGTGCCCTCCGAACCTGTGACAGTCACCTCTTCAGGATTCTGGATGCGAATGCCCGCACGCAGTGTCGCAGTGAGGTTTGAGGGAAAGGTCAAGTGCGCAACGGCCCACTCATCAACCCCTGTGCTGCCGACATATCCGGCCGCCCGCAAATCGTTGGGTTCCACGAAGGATTTCCCGGAAGCTGCGCCTGCCACGGCGCGCGCCATCGACACTGGATAGCCACCGACGTCGAGAATGCCTCCACCGGCAAGGTTCGCGTCGAACAACCGTCCCTTTTTCTCGGGCACCTCGAAGCAGAAGCTGGCGTCGACGTGCTGCACCTGCCCGATCGCTCCGTTGCCGATGAGCTCGAGGAGCTTCGCTGTCTGCGGATGGAACCGGTACATGTAGGCCTCGATGAGGACGACGCCTGCCGTGCGCGCGGCATCGACAACAGCCATAACGCTTCCATGATTCGGCGCGAGCGGTTTCTCACACAGCACATGCTTGCCTGCGTGCACGGCGGCCAGCACGAGCTTCGCGTGACTGGTGTTCACGGTTGACACGTAGACAGCGTCAACGTCCGGGTTCGACAGCACCTCTTCGTACGTGCCGGTGATGGCGTGCGGGACACCGGCTTCCACTGCGAAGTCCTTGGCGCGGGTCAGGTCAGAACTGCCGATCGCTACAAGCTCCCCCGTCTGGCTGGACGGAAGTTGCTTTGCGAATTGCCTGGCGATGTGTCCCGGGCCGAGGATGCCCCACCTGATGGTCTCCGTTGGGCTCGTGTTCATGCCTTGGCTCCGGAATCCGCGACGGCGACCGCCCGGCCGCCTTCCACTGTCACCTCAAAGCAGGCGAAACCGCCGTCTGCCTTCGGAACTGTGACAGACCTGCTATGGCCGTCGACCGCGGCGAAGGCCTTGAACTCCAGCTCGTTGACCCAGTCATATTCCGGTCTATCGCTGACCGTTCCCAGTGGCAGGATTGCACCTTGGCGGACGTACAGGGCGGCCTCCATCAGTGAGAAGGCCTTGTGGTGCCAGCGCTGTCCGGACAACTGCTCGCCGCTTTCCAGATGCGTCCAGGTTCCCTCCGGCAGATAGAAGTCCACTGAGCCGCCACTAGCCATGACCGGCGCCACCAGCAGCTCAGACCCGAGCATGTACTGCCGGTCTAGGTGGGCGCACGCGGGATCGTCCGGGAACTCCAGGAACATGGGCCGCATCAGCGGAGTCCCCGTCTGGTGGGCGTCCTCGGCTGCCGATAGCAGGTACGGCATGAGCCGCATCTTGAGCCCGGTGAAGTGGCGCAACACGTCGCTCGATTCGTCGTCCACCAACCATGGCACCCGGTAGGAGGCTGAACCATGCAGCCGTGAATGGGACGACAACAGGCCGAACGCGATCCAGCGCTTGAAGAGCTCCGGGTCAGGCGTTCCTTCGAACCCGCCGATGTCATGGCTCCAGAAGGCGAATCCCGAGGACGCGAGGGACAGGCCGCCGCGGAGGGATTCGGACATCGCGGAGAAGGTGGACTCGCAGTCCCCGCCCCAGTGGACCGGAAGCTGCTGTCCGCCCGCGGTTGCAGAGCGGGCGAACAGCACAGCCTGGCCTTCGCCCAGCTCCTTGGTGAGCAGGTCAAAAACCGCCCGGTTGTAGAGCTGCGCATAGTAGTTGTGCATCCGCTGCGGATCGGAGCCATCATGCCATGCCACGTCTGTGGGAATGCGCTCACCGAAGTCCGTTTTGAAGGAATCCACGCCCTGGTTCAGCAAAGTCCGCAGCTTGTCCTGGTACCAGGTGACGGCATCCGGATTGGTGAAGTCCACCAGGCCCATGCCTGCCTGCCACATGTCCCATTGCCAGACCGAGCCGTCCGTCCTCTTCACGAGATAGCCCAGCTCCGCGCCTTCACGGAACAGGTGCGAGCGCTGAGCTATATACGGGTTGATCCACACGCACACCTTGAGTCCGCGCTCGTGGAGCCGCCGGAGCATGCCCTCGGGGTCAGGAAAGGTGGCAGGGTCCCAGATGAAGTCGCTCCAGTGGAAGGCACGCATCCAGTGGCAGTCGAAGTGGAATACGGACAGCGGAAGCTTGCGCTCGGCCATCCCGTCAATGAAGGACATCACCGTCTTCTCGTCGTAGTCCGTGGTGAAGGAGGTGGAGAGCCATAGCCCATAGGACCAAGCAGGCACCTTGGCGGGCCTGCCGGTCAGCTCGGTGTAACGGCGCAGAATCTCCTTGGGCGTCGGTCCGTGGATCACAAAATACTGGAGCTTCTGCCCCTCAACGCTGAACTGCGTCCGTGACACCACTTCGGAGCCGATTTCGAAGGACACCCGCTCCGGGTGGTTCACGAAAACGCCGTAGCCCGCGTTGGTGATGAAGAACGGCACGTTCTTGTAGGCGAGCTCGCTGGACGTGCCGCCGTCCTCATTCCAGATGTCGATCGACTGTCCGTTCTTGACCAGCGGCCCGAACCGCTCGCCCAGGCCGTAGACATTGGTGCCCACGCCGAGCGTCAGCTGTTCGTGGACAAAGTGCTTCCCGTCCTGGTCGGTGATCACACCGATGCTGCGGGGCACCGAGCTGGTCAGCAGCCGGCCCTCACCCAGGAAGTCAACGTTCCAGTCGCCCGCTGTGTTGATGCGGGCGGTCAGGCCGCCGGAAGTGAAGGTGGATGTGCCGGCGTCGTTCCCGATGCTGACGTCCGCTGTGCCTTCCTTCAGCTCGAAGTGCGGGCCGCTGTCCACGGCGCCCTGGAAATGCTCAATGGTCACGCCAATGACATCCGGAAGGGGCGATTCGAAGGTGATGGTCAGCTGGGGGCAGTTCAGTGCATCGCCGCGGTCTGCGATCCTCCTGGTAGGGGCATAGACCGTCAGCTTGTCCTGCGACGCTTCCACATCCGACACGTCCCGCGGATGTAGTGCGGACAGGCCCTTACGGTAGAGCCAGTAGCCGTCCGTGAATTTCATGCTGTTCCTCTATTTCCCTAGTTCTTTGAGTACAAGTGCCCCGAAAGGCGGCAAGGTCAGGTCCTGGCCGTGCTCCGCGCCGGTGAGCAGGTCCACGGACGCCCAGCCGAGCCTGACCGCCTGCGGCAGGTTCGAATGATTGAGCAGGAACAGGTGGCCGCCGCGGCTGGCCGCTTCCACCGGTTCCGGAAGCGGTGCGGCCAGCGGGGACGCGATGCCCGCTGCGTCGAGGGCTGCAGCAAGAACCAGATCCAGCGCCTCGGCGGGAAGGTCCGCGCCGACGTACCAGGCACTTCCCTCGCCTTTGCGGTTACGCACGACGGCGGGCTTGCCTTTCAGGCGTCCCTCGCCAAAGAGCGCCACGGCCTCCGCGGTTTCCTCACGGAGTGCCAGGTCCTCCGCCCAGATACCGGCGTACCAGGATCCTTCAGCCTGTTCTGCGAGTACAGCATTGCCAAACTCAACGCCCACGGGGGACTCGAGCGGCAACCACTCCTCACCGTCCACGCCAAGAAGTTCCGCCAGCACTCCCGGGAAGCGTCCGGGAACGAGGTGTCCGTTTTCGTTGGCCACCGCACTGAACGGGCCCACCACAAGGTGTCCGCCACTCTGCACAAACGCACCAAGGGCTTCGGCGTTCTGCCGCCCGAGTATGAACAGGCTCGGCGCCAGGACCAGCTCGAACCTGCCCAGGTCGGCGGAAGGATGAACCACTTCAACGGCGAGCCCTCTGCGGAGAAGCGGCTCGTAGTAGGCCTGGATCTGCTGCAATACTTCCAGCCGGCTGGTGGGGGTATCCGGTGATTCGGCGGCCCACCAACTGTCCCAGTCAAACAGCATCGCGATCTTCGCCTTGCACGGTGTGCCGGCCAGCTGCCGCAAGGATTGCAGGTCCTGGCCGAACTCCGCCACTTCACGGAACACCCGCGTATGTTCACCGGCCAGGGGCACTACGGCGGAGTGGAAACGTTCAGCGCCGAAGCTGGACTGGCGGAACTGGAAATAGCAGACGCCGTCTGCACCGCGCGCTATGGCCGACAAGGCATCCACCCGCAGTTCCCCCGGTTCCTTGGCAACGTTGTGTTCGCGCCAGTTCACCGCCGAGGTTGCGGATTCGATGAGAAGCCACGGTTCGCCACTGGAGAGCCCCCGGCACAGGTCGTGGGTCAGCGAGCCCAGCCGATGGGACGTTGGATCGGACGGGTCGGTGTACCAGTCGTTGGCCACTACATCCGTTTCCTTGGCGAAGGAGAAGTAGTCGGCGCCGCGGAAGAACCCCATCAGGTTCGTAGTGATAGGGCTGGCGGGATCGTAGCGGCGAATGATGTCGCGTTCCCCGCGGTAGAGGGACAGCAGCTGGTCAGACGTGAATCGCTGGAAGTCCAGGGTTTGGCTGGGATTGACCAGGTAAGGCGCGCGTCGCGGCGGCATGATCTCGTCCCAGCTGCCATACCGCTGGCTCCAGAAGGTGGTACCCCAGGCGCGATTCAGCTCCTCCATCGATCCGTACCGCCGCATCAGCCAGGCGCGGAATGCAAGGGCGCTTTCGTCGTCGTAACTTATCTGCCCCAACTCGTTGCCCACGTGCCACATGGCAACGGCCGGGTGGTCAGCATACCTTTCGGCCAACGATTCCGTGATGGCCGCCGCAGCGCGGCGGTATCTGGCAGACGACGGGCTGAACTGGTTGCGCGAGCCGTACCAGAGGGTGCGGCCGTCCACATCCACCGGAAGCGTCGTCGGGTAATCGTGGCCCAACCATGGCGGCGGTGATGCCGTGGGGGTAGCGAGGCAGACCCTGATGCCACCGTCGTGCAACAGGTCCAGGACGTGGTCCAGCCAGCCGAAGTTACGGGCTCCTTCCGTAGGTTCAAGCGTTGCCCAGCTGAACACCCCCACCGTGGCAAGGTTGATGCCGGCCTGCTGCATCAGGCGGATATCCTCCGGCCAGCTTTCCACCGGCCACTGCTCGGGATTGTAGTCAGCGCCGTGGATCAGTCCCAATGTCTCCGTTAGGGAGTCCAGGCCGCGCTTAGGCGTGGAGATGGGAGAAGGGCCAAAGTTGTTCATGGTATCGAATCGCTTCAATCAGGGTTGGACAGTTATGGGCGTTCTGGTGCGGACTGATCAGGACGAGCCAGTCGAATTCAATCGAAAGGAATCGTCGTTGAATGCAATTTTGTCGCTATGATGGTGTTCCACGCGCAAAGGAAGGGAGTGGTCCATGGCCACCATGAATGACGTCGCCAGGGCTGCCGGGGTATCCACCAGCACCGTGTCCTACGTGCTGAGCGGCAAACGGACTATCTCCGAGGAAACGCGGGAACAGGTCCTCGCCGCCATCAGGAAGCTGGACTACAGCCCGCACTCCGGCGCCAGGTCCCTTGCCTCCAGCAGGTCCAACGTCCTTGGCCTGATGGTCCCCCTGCGGGCGGACGTCAACGTCAGCGTGATCATGCAGTTCGTGGCGGGCGTTGTGACCACTGCCAGAGATTACAACCAGGACGTTCTGCTCCTGACCCAGGACGACGCCGATGGCATCCACCGCGTGACTTCCCAGTCCATCGTTGACGGGCTGCTCATGATGGATATCGAAGCGCGCGATACCCGGATCCCCCAGCTTGCGAAGCTCCGGAAGCCTGCTGTCCTGATCGGATTCCCGGACGATCCGCAGGGCCTGAGCTGCGTGGATTTCGATTTTGCAGCCGCCTCCCGTACCGCCGTACGGCACCTGACCGAACTCGGCCACAGGAGCATTGGCTTCATCGGCTCCCCACAGGCCTCCCTGGAGCGTCACGCCACTTATGCCGACCGTGCCCGCAAAGGCTTTGAGGATGCCTGCGAAGCTGCCGGCATCACCGCTGCCCTGAGGGCCTGCGAACCCACCTCCGTTGCCCTGGCCGTCGCCCTGGACGCCATCCTCTCGGCCCAGGAGCCGGCTACGGCCCTGGTGGTCCACAATGAAGGACTGCTCCCCCTGCTGCGGGAAGCCCTCGCTCTGCGCGGGCTGCAGATCCCGAAGGACATCTCGGTTGTTGCCATTGCTCCCGAAGACGCGGCCATGGCCTCCGCGCATCCGTGGACGGCCGTTTCCATACCGGCCCATGACATTGGACGTGCCGCCGTCGAAATGGTCATGGACCGGCTCAACTCGGACAAGCCCGTGGAGATCCGGCTCATTGTGCCCGCCCTGGTGCAGCGCGAAACTTCCGCAGCCCGCAGCTAGGACGGCCTGTCCGGCGCTGTTGAAGGTCACCCCTTTACCGCACCGATCATGACTCCCTTGGTGAAGTGCTTTTGCACCAGGGGGTAGACCATGAGAATGGGCACCACGGCCACCACGATCACTGCCATCTGCAGGGCCAGCGACGGTGCTGCCCCCTGCCCCACCGCAATCTGGCCCGGGATCATCACGCCCTGCAGGACATAGGAGCGCAGCACCACCTGGAGCGGGTTCATGGCGCTGTCGTTGATATACAGCACCGCATTGAAGAACGCATTCCAGTAGCCCACTCCGTAGAAGAGGGCGATAACAGCTGTCACCGCCTTGGACATCGGGAGCACGATCTGGCCCAGAATCCGCCATTCGCTCGCCCCGTCGATCCGTGCACTGTCCAGGATTCCGCGGTCTATCCCCATGAAGAAACCGCGCAGGATGATGATATTGAACACCGATATGGCACTCGGCAGGATCAAAGCCCAATAGGTGTTGATCAGGCCCAGGCCGGAGACCAAGAGGAAGGCCGGAATCATACCGGCGCTGAAGAACATGGTCAGCAGCAGGGTGAAAAGGATCGGGGTGTGGGCAAACGAGCCCGGCCGTGACAAGCCGTAGGCGCAGAGCACCGAGACCACCATGCTAAGCAGCGTCCCCACCGCGGTGACTCCAACGCTGACCAGCACCGCCCGGGTGACCACGCCCCCGCTGATGATCTGGCGGTAGGCATCCAGGGTGATCTCCCCCGGCACAATCACCATTCCGCCGGCCGACGTAATGGTGCTTTGGGAGGAGAGACTGGTGAGGACGATTGAGTACAACGGCCCCAGCACGGAAATGACCACCAGGGTGAGCACGGCCGCCTTACTGATCTTCGCCGCCGCGCCTGGCTCCTCCTCCCACGCTGGCCTGGACGACTTCTTACGGCGCATTGCCGCTGAACCTGTTGCTGCCGGTTTGGTTAATGTGCTCATGACTTTGAGTACACCCCGCTCTCTCCGAATAGGTGGGCCAGTTTGTTTGCACCCAGAATGAGCGCCAGCGATACCACGCCCTTGATCAGGCCCGCCGCCGCGGCATAGCCCCAGTCGCCGTTACGAATGCCCGTGTAGTACACAAAAGTGTCCAGGACCTCGGACGCTTGCGCGCCGACGGCGTCGCGTTGCAGGATCAGCTGTTCGAAGCCCACGGACAAGGAGTCACCCAGGCGAAGGATAAGCAGCAGGATGACGACGCCGCGCAGCGCGGGCAGCGTCACGTGCCACATCCGGCGCCAACGATTCGCTCCGTCGACGGCCGCTGCCTCGTACTGCTCCTGATCGATGGCGCTAAGCGCGGCCAGAAAGACGATGATTCCCCAGCCCGCATCTTTCCAGATTGCCTGCGAAGTAATCAGGAACAGGAAAGTGTCCGGGTTGGTCATGACGTCCACGGCCTGCCAGCCCTGTGCCCGCAGGCTCTGACTCAGGAGGCCTGCCCCGCCAAACACCTGCTGGAAGACAGACACCACCAGCACCCAGGAAAAGAAGTGCGGAAGGTAGACGATTGCCTGAATGGTGGAGCGCAGTGCGGGAGACAGCAAGGAATTGAGCAGCAGTGCCAGCACAATAGGGATGGGAAAGAAGAAGACCAGCTGGAAGGCCGTAATCACCAGGGTGTTCGTCACTGCGTGCCAAAAGCCTTGGTCCCCCAGGACGCGCGTGAAGTTGTCGAGCCCAACAAACGGGCTGTCCGGGATGCCCACAAAGGGTGAGTAGTCCTGGAACGCCACAATGTTGCCGAGCATCGGGATATAGGCGAAGACCAGGAGCAGCGCGATGGCTGGCAAGGTCATCAGCACCAGGGATCTGTCCCGCCGCAGCCTTGTCCGCAGGCCCGCTCTCTTGCGGATTATGGAGATGCTCTCTTGGCGGGCGCGGTCCGGGCGGCCCTGGCGATAGCCGTCCGGCGCTGGAACCGCTGAAGCGGTCAACGTGGATTCGGAGGTAGTCATGGCGGGCGTCCTAGGCGTTCAGGAATCCTGCGTAGAACTCACGCAGTTCGTCTCCGCCGTTCTTCTTCCAGGTGGCGACGGCAGCATCAAGGTCCGACATACTCTTGCGCCCGCGGAGAATGTCCTTGGAAAGGTCGTCGAACGGTTTCCCCAGGGACCCGAATTTGCTGGGCTCCTGGATCTGCAGGCCGTAGAAGAGGGGGTCAACCACGTACGGGGCCTGGCGGATTTCCCAGTCCGTCTTGGCCTTGACGTAGCCGGGGTACTGGACCTGGTTGTTCACCACAGCGGAGTTCACCAGGAACGCGTACGTGCTGGTGACTTCGGCCTTGCCCTTGGCCGTGGCCTGCGGAACGTTTTGTGCGTCGCGGGTGTAGTGGATGCCTTCAACGCCGTTGACGATCAGCATGTTCTCCTCCGTGCCGAAGGGCGCGGCCGCAAAGTCGGCCAGGGCCAGCATTTCCTCCACCTTGGCTCGATCGTCCGTCTTCTTGATGAAGCTGAAGATGGCGGCGGGTGAGCCGCGGAACAATGTGGGCTTGCCGCCGTCGGGGGCAAAGAAGTCCATGGGCTGCATCTGGAAGTTCGGGTTGCTGGGCAGGTTCAGGCCCAGGGCTCCATGCCAGCCGCCAACCCCGTCGTTGGTCATCAACGACGCGCCGGACCCAAAGCGCTGCCCCATCTTCTGGGTGTTGCCGGCCACGGCGTCGGGGTGGACAGCGCCTGAGGCGTAGAGTTTTGCACCCCATTCCAGGGCAGCCCGGTATTCGTCGGACTCAAACCTGCTCTGGAGCTTGCCGTCCACCAGTTTCCAGTTGTCCACGCCATGCATCAGCTGCGCGCCCGTCCACACATCTTCAGAACCCCAGCGGTTCTTGGCCGGATCAGTGATTTCCTTAGCCACTGCGATGTATTCATCGGCGGACTTTGGCTGTTCCAGGCCCATTTCATCGAACAGGTCCTTACGGTAAAAGAAGGCGTTCCCGACCTGCTCGTTCGGGAACGGCAGCCCGTACAGGCCGCCCTCGAAGCAGCTGTACTTCCAGGCAGCGGTGGGGATATTTGCGAGGTTGGGGTATTTTTTGATCTTGTCACCGGCAAGGTACGGGGAAAGGTCAGTGAAGAGGCCCTTGACTGCCTGGCCGAACCGCGGCGGGATGTTCCAGGACGGGATGACTATCCAGTCCGGCACGTCCTTGGGTGAGGCCAATACTGTCTGGATCTTGTCTCCGTAGGTGTTTCCGTCACTGACCTGGAAGTTCAGCTTTGCCCCCAGCCGTTCGTTGACGGCCTGGTAGTAGCTGTTATCCGCCTGCGGGATTGCCCACCAGGCCGGGGTCATGACTGTGTAGCTTCCGCCTTTACCCGGAACACCCTGCACTGATTTGACCAAGGTTGAGGGGATGCTGGTGAAGCCGGGCGCAGTACCGTTCACACTCGCGATGTCCGGTTTGACGGTGTCCAGCGGGATGTAGCTTGGCACGAGCTTGGACGTGGCATCGGCCATCCCCGCGGATGTGGTGGCCTGCGGAGCCCCGCCCCCGCTGCTGCATGAGGTGAGCGCAGGAAGGGCAGCAAAGGCCACGGCTCCCCCCACGAGGCTAAGGAAGGACCGGCGCCCTACTCCCGTCCGGCCGAGCTCCTTCAGGGACGCGCTGCGTTCAGGTGAGGCATTGTTTCCAAGCATTTTGCACTCCTTTGTGTGGACAGGCCTGACCAGGCCTGATTGCCGGGCCAGCAGTTGCCCTGCGCAGCTGTGCGAGGGGCAACTTGGCCTGGGATTTGTAAAACTTGGGTCAGAGAAACTATCGAAGCGTTTCGATTGCCAACAGCTTAGAGGATGAGAAATCAGACCGCAAGACTTTCTTGTGTTGCAGCTCACAGGCCGAAATGTGACAATGTTTGCCAGTCACTCATCTACGCAAGCGTTTAAACAGATTGCTCCAAGGACGGCTCAATGATGCTTACAACTGACGCCACAACCACAACCACTCCGGAGGCCATGCTCGCCCGCCTCACACTGGAGCAGAAGATCGCATTGCTCCATCAGCATGCCCCCGCCATCGAACCCCTCGGCCTGGCCCGGTTCCACACCGGCTCGGAGGCCGCGCACGGCGTCGCCGGGCTCGGACCGGCCACCGTTTTCCCCCAGCCCGTGGGCCTGGCTGCCAGCTGGGACCCTGATCTGATCCAACGGGTAGGCACCGCCGTCGGCATGGAAGTCAGGGGCAAGAAAGCGGAGGATCCAGGCGTGAGCGCCAACGTTTGGGCGCCCGTGGTAAACCCCCTTCGCCACCCGCTCTGGGGGCGCAACGAGGAAGGGTTCTCCGAGGACCCGCATCTGACGGCCTTCCTTGCCTCCGCGTACTGCGCGGGATTGAAGGGCAGCCATGAACGTTATTGGCTGACCGTGCCCACACTGAAACACTTTCTGGCGTACAACAACGAGACTGACCGCAACGTCACAAGCAGCCAGTTGCGGCAGCGCGTGCTTCATGAGTACGAACTGCCAGCCTTTCGCGGTCCCATCGAAGACGGTGTGGCGGGCGCGGCGATGCTTTCCTACAACCTGGTTAATGGACGCCCCGCCCACGTTTCGGACCTGGTGGCGGGCGAGCTGCGGCGATGGCGCAACGGGGAAGAGATCACCATAGTCACTGACGCCGGCGCGCCTTCTTCGCTGTACAACGCCGAGAAGTACTTCGACGACGGACCGTCGGCCTACGCGGCTGCCCTCCACGCCGGAGTGGACAGCTTTACCGAGGACAGCGACAACCCGGAGCCGTCCCTCAGGCATCTCCATGACGCCCTGGAACGCGGGCTGATCAATGAAGCGCTCATCGACCGTTCGGTGCTCCGGCTGCTCACCTTGCGGGAGCGGACCGGTGAATTCGAGCCGGACGGCGGCCCGTATGGCTCTGTCGGCTCCGAAATGGTGGGAGACCGCGGGCACGTGGAACTGGCCCGGGAAGCAGCGCGGAAGTCTGTGGTGCTGCTGCGGAACCAAGCGGGTCCTGGCACGGAGGGAGCGGCCGCTCCTCTTCTTCCGCTGGGAGCAGAGCCAGGGAAGATCGCGGTGATCGGCGCCCTCGGCTCTACAGTCCTGAGCGACTGGTACAGCGGCACCCTGCAGGACGAGGTCAGTATTCTCGATGGCCTCTCCAAGCGCTACGGCAACGTGGTGGCGGAGCCGGGCCAGGACTCGGTGTCGCTGCGCTGTGTCCGTACAGGCACGTACCTCGGCGCCGGCGGCCCCGAGACCACACTTACTGCCTGTGCCGCCGCCCCCGGGCCGGCGGAAACATTCCTGCTCAAGGACTGGGGCGGCGGTGAATGCACACTGCAGTTCCCCGCTACTGACAAGTTCGTGGCGGCCACCGGCTACTACCTGACCGCATCGGCTGACCGGGTGGGCGGCTGGGTGGTCCAGGAGACGTTCCGCCTCCATCCCGGTGTGGACGGATCCGTCGCCATCCAGCACATCGGCACAGGGAAGTGGGTACGGATTGAGGCGCACACCGGAAGCGCCGCCCTGTCTGCCGGGACAGAGGAAACCGCAGACCGCTTCCGACTGCGGACTGTCCGCTCCGGCCAGCAGGCCGCCCGCGAGGCAGCCGCCGCCGCGGATGTCGCCGTCGTGGTTGTGGGAAACGATCCCCATCTGGGAGGCAGGGAGACGATCGACCGGACCACGCTGGCACTTCCGCAGGAGGAGCAGGAGCTTATCCGGCTGGTGCGTGAGGCCAATCCCCGGACGGTGGTGGTGATCGTCTCCTCCTACCCATACTCGCTGGGCGCACTGGCAGACACGCCTGCCATTGTTTGGACCTCGCATGCCGGCCAGGAGCTGGGCAACGGGCTGGCTGATGTCCTCAGCGGAGACGCCGAGCCGAGCGGACGACTCCCCCAGACATGGTGGGCCCGCGACGAGGACCTTCCCGACATCCTGGACTACGACCTCATCGCCTCCCGCGCCACGTACCTCTACAGCGACGCAGAGCCGCTGTTCCCACTGGGGCACGGGCTGGGCTACAGCACCGTCGGCTACGAGTCTGCTGTTCGGGCCGGCGACGGTCTGGATGTTACGCTGCGCAACACCGGGAGCCGCCCTGCCCACGAACTGGTGCAGGTCTATGCTGCCTCCTCCGGCCACCGCTTCGACTTCCCGCGGCGCCTGCTCGTGGCGCACCGGCGGGTTCAGCTCGAACCTGGCGAGCACAGAACCGTCCGGATACCTGTACCCATGGACCGCCTGGCCACTTACAGCGTCACCGCTGGCCGGATGCTGGTGGAACCCGGCATGTACGACTTGATGGCAGGACCCTCGGCAAACGACCTTCCCGTGGGCGTTGAATTGACGGTCGCCGGCGAAGGCAGCGGCCCGCGCGCCCGCGGCGCCTGGATCCGCGCGGAACTGTTCGATGACTACTCCAACCTTGCACTGGTGCCGGAGAGCCCGATGGCAGGCACCGCCGTCGCTCCTGCGTCCCCGGAGGAGAGGGCGACGGCGGTCTACCGCGGCTGGCAGGGCAGCGCACCTGGGCGGGCGTCGCTCCGGCTCTCAACCACAGGCGCCTGCAGGATTGCGGTCCAGCTTCCGGGCCGGGGCGGGACCTGGCGGGACTGTGCCGACGCAGCAATACAGCCCGGGTTCAACGGTGAACTGCGCCTGGAGGTGGCCGGCCGCGGGGGTGATTTCGAGGCGGTACGGATTGTCCTGGAGGGGCCCGTAACGCTGAGCGCACTGCGGCTGGACGAGTAGTTCTCTACGATCCCCCGGCGCTGGTCACCCGTCGACCGGTGCTGGTCACCCGTTGGACCAACATTGGTCACCCGGTGGACCGGCGTTGGTCACTGAAGCTCACAAGACTTTCTGCGGCCCGTTCCGTTCGCGACCTTCAGCCCAGGAGGCTATCCATGACCACGACTTCGCCCTTCTCACGCCGAGGCTTCCTCGGCGCTACTGCGGCCACAGGCCTCGGCTTTGTCTTCGCAGGCGCCGGCAGCCTCGACGCTTTCGTCCGCCCTGCCGCGGCAGCGGTACGCTCTGCCACCGGATACGGCGAACTCGTTCCGGATCCGCGCGGCATTTTGGCCCTGCCCCCAGGATTTTCCTACAATCTGATCGCCCGCTCCGGCCAGACCCCCACACTTGACGGCGTCCACCCCAGCGACCCGGACGGCATGGGCGTCTTCGCCGGCGCCGACGGCGGATCCGTCCTCGTCACCAACCATGAGAACGGCGGTGAGGAGCCCTTCAAGGTCCCCGTCGTCGAGGGAATTACCTATGACCCCGGGGCCATCGGCGGCACCTCGACAATCGTGGTAGACAAGGCCGGCAACCGGGTGCAGCAGTACACCTCCCTGGCCGGAACGCAAGACAACTGCGCCGGCGGTGTCACCCCTTGGGGAACCTGGCTCACTTGCGAGGAAACCGAAGAACGGGCGGGACAGAGCGGTAACACCAAGGACCACGGGTACGTCTTCGAGGTGGACCCGACGAGCCGGGAGGCCAACATCGGCAAGAGCCCGGTGCCGCTGAAGTTCATGGGCCGCTACTCCCATGAGGCAGTCGCCGTAGATCCTAAAAGGAGCGCTATCTACCTGACCGAAGATGCCAGCAAGCCCAACGGCCTGTACTTCCGCTGGGTCCCGCCCAAGGGCTTTGTCTCCGGCAAGGACGCCCTGCGCGAACTCGCCCTCTCCACCGGCGGCGACACGGCCGGAAAACTGCAGGCAATGAGCTGCTCCCGCGAGGACGGATCCCGCGTCCACGACCTGTCTGAAGCAACGGCGGTCAACACGCGCTACAAGGTGGAGTGGGTTAATGTCCCCGACCGCAGCGCCAAGACCGTTTCGGTGCGCAAGCAGTTCACGAACGACCAGATCACCCGCGCCCGCAAGCTCGAGGGCCAGTGGTGGGGCGATGGCGGCGTATTCTTCGTCTCCAGCTTCGCCCGCGTCGTAGACGGCAGCGTTAACGAGCACGACGGTCAGGTCTGGTTCTACGACCCCGACACCGAGACCATCACCCTAAAGACCATCTTCGGCGTCAACCCTGATGTGGATGCGGACAACGGCAACTTCGACGGCCCGGACAACATCACCGTCTCCACGTATGGAGGCCTGATCCTGGCTGAAGACGGCGACGGAGTCTCCCACCTCGTCGGCGTCACGGAGGACGGTAACCCCTACCCGCTGGCCCGTAACGAGTACAACGACAGCGAGTTCTGCGGCCCGGCGTTCAGCGCCGACGGCAAGACCCTGTTCGTGAACATCCAGTCACCCGGATTCACTCTTGCCATCACCGGCCCCTGGGACAATAGCTCACCGTGATCCCGTAGGAATCCCCTCGGCTGTGCGCGGGGCGAAAACAGCAGCGACGACGTCGTGGCGGAGGACATAATGCCGGCGCTCCGTCGGCTCCAGACTCCCGCGGACAACGTAGTAACCGCGTCCCTCGCCCGGACCGCCGGCCGCTTTGTCCAAGGCATCGATCATGGCAGCGTCCAGCCATTGGTCCGGACCGCGGTCCTGAAGTGCCGCCAGTTCCTCCGGCGCAAGGGAGTCGATGAGCTTGGGGATGTCAGTCATAACCTGGGTACCTTTCACCGCAGGGCACAGTAGAGTCCCCCACGGGCCCGGAATGCCCTGCACTGATTGCGTGCCCACCGAAATTCTAGGGCCCAGGGCATTCCACGAACCAGACTTTGGCTGCGATTCCAGACGACTCCTCCATTTAGACCCTGCCACCACGGATCAGGAACGAAGCCCGTATTTACGAACACGTGGGATGTTTAGAACTTCCGCGGCGTTTTGCAGGTGTGGAGGGGCGGGCGAAGCCCGACCTGATCCGCCAATCAGCATTGCCCTTCTGATGGGCTGGACAGTGTTGGCGACTTGCGCGCCGGGATGCGAATGGAGTCCAAGTCCGTTCAGTCTCGCGGCACGTTCTTACGCCGATGCCGTGGCCGTTGGCCACTGCCCCGGACGGTGGGGCGCTCCGCCTATGCGCTCAGATCCAGAACGCTGTCGCGAATCTCCAGGAATGTTAACGTGGAGGACGGACCGTAGGCGGGCGACCAAGGTTGCGGCGAGAAACGCCGTCGCTATTTCCAGGGCGATGACCATCAAGAGTCCGCCGGCGCTGCTGACGCCCGCAACTTTCGACGGCGGCACACCGGCATGTGCATGACCTCCACCACTGCTGCCGGCCAGCGCAACCATGCACCGTGCTGGTTTTGGAAGGCAAGCAATCCGCAGAAAACTGGCGGACTGGTGCCGGTTTGGGTGGACGAGCGGTGAGGCCCGGCGCGGCCGGCTACCTGATAGCTGGCCTGTCGGCAACGAATCGCGACCAGGCGATTTCAGAGATCGTCTTCGGGTCGGGCGGCGAGGATCCGATTGGCGCTGAGCTGCAGGATGCCGAGCGACTCCTGGATCAGGGGCGATGCGATGCTGCCCCTTCGCACCGCAGCGACAATACGGCGTGCGGGCTTCCCCTTGCCAGTAATGCGCAGTCGAACCACGTTTTCGGCACCACGCAGGGGCGCCAGACGCGGCAGCAGGCCCACGCCCAGCCCCGCACCAACGAATGCGATCTGGGTTTCCCATTCAACGGCCTCATGGGCAATCCGCGGCGTGACCCCGACTGCCGTGAATGCCGCAGTGAATAGGGAATGGTAGGTGGAACCGGCGGCCTCGGTGATCCAGGGTTCCGATGCGAGCTCTTCGAGCGTCACCGATTCCCGCGATGCCAGCGGATGGTCAGCAGGAATGATCACGTCCAGCGGATCGTCGAGCAGTACGGTCTGCTCGAAGCGCGAATCGTCCTCGACATAGGTATCGGACTGCATGGCGACGATGACCGCAAGGTCGATGCGCTCGGCAACCAACAAGTCGAAGCAGCGGGCCGGGTTGGCCTCGAGCACCTGCACCTCCAGCAGGGGGCGTGTTGTGCGCAGGGTGGCGGCCAGCGGCGCGAGCAACTGGGCGGCCGCCGTGGAGAATCCGCCAAGGCCAAAATGGGACTGCACCTGCTCGCCGGCCTCCATGGCTGCAGCGCGCAGGCTCTCCCATTCGGCAATGAGGGTGTCCGAGCCCGCCACGAGAAAACGGCCCGTGGCAGTCAGCCGCACACCCCGACCGTCCTTCGTCAGCAGCTGCATTCCAAGCACGCGCTGGAGCTCCCGCAATTGGGCGGAGACGGCTGAGGGAGAATAACCTGTGAGCTCCGCGGTTGCGCCTATGGTGCCGCAGCGGGCAAACACCCGAAGTGTGATGAGCCTTGGATCGATCATGCACCTATTGTGCACGGATATCTTCTGAATGTTGCGCTTTTGCTGCAGATCGATCGGCCCTAATCTCGTAAATACAAGGTTTTCGACAACGCCGCTTGCGCCGACGCAAGCCGTGGTCGCAACGCATCGCCCGCTTATCCCACGCCTCCCGGGAGGAAACACATGTCTGCTCCAGTCTTGCCCCTCAATTCACGCGGAAAACTCGCTTCATCATTGCCTGCCGAGCAGCTTGCGGAAATCACCGAGTTGTTCGATTTCCGACGCGTGGGATATTCCCTCGATGCCCCCTTCTACACCGACCCGACGATTTTCAACATCGACATGCAGGCCATTTTTGGGCAGCACTGGATCTTTGCCGGCAGCATCGCCGAACTCCCGGAGCCGGGCGACTACATCACCGTCGACTACGGGCCCTACTCCCTGATCGTGCTGCGCAATGACGACGGCGGCGTGAACGTCCTGCACAACGTGTGCCGCCACCGCGGCGCCCGCGTCCTGACCGAACCCGCGGGGTCAACAGGAAACCTGGTCTGCGGCTACCACTCCTGGACCTACTCCCCCGAAGGCAATCTGATCCACGCCTCGGCACCTGGGGAAACCAAGTTCGACAAAGGCTGCTTCGGCCTCAAGCGCGCGCACAGCCGCGTGGTCGCCGGACTCATCTTCGTCTGCATTGCGAACGAGCCGCCGGCGGATTTCGAGGAAACCTCTAAGATTTTCGAGCCTTACCTCGCACCCCACGATCTGTCGAAGACGAAAATCGCCTACCAGCAGAACATCATTGAGGAGGGTAACTGGAAGCTCGTCATGGAGAACAACCGTGAGTGCTACCACTGCGATGGCCACCCGGAGCTCGCCTGCTCCCTCTTTCCCACCTGGGGCCTGACGGAGGGCCTGATCCCGGCCCATCTCGAGGAAGTGTGGGACCGCAACAAGGAAGCACAGTCCTCGCTCGAGGAACGTTGCCGCCGCTATGGCCTTCCCTATGAGGTGGTGGAGGAGCTCGACACACGCGTAGCTGGTATCCGCATCTCACGGGAATCGCTCGACGGTGAGGGAGAATCGTTCTCGCCCGATGGGCGCAGGCTCTCCAAGAAGCTGCTCGGCGATTTGCGGGACTTCCGCCTTGGCCGCTGCTCGATGCACCTGCAGCCCAACAGCTGGTTCCATTTCCAGGGGGACCACGTCATCACGTTCGCTGTCTTCCCCGTTAACGAACACCAGACGCTGGTACGCACCACCTGGCTGGTGGCTGACGACGCCGAGGAAGGTGTGGACTACGATCTGGAGAAACTCACCTACACCTGGAAGCAGACCAATCTGCAGGACAAGGCGTTCGTGGAGCTGTGCCAGAAGGGCGCCGGCAGCCCCGCCTACGAGCCCGGCCCGTACATGAAGAGTGAATACCAGGTGGAGGCGTTCATTAACTGGTACGTGCAGCGTGTGCAGGAGCACCTGGCATGACGGAACTCCTCACTGAGACGGTAGTCCAGGAACCACATCGCATCCGCGGTCTTGAGATGCCGTGGAACAGGGTCATGGGCAGCACCGAGGGACCAGCCAGTGCAGCCCGTGCCCTGGGTCCCTGGCATCCGCAGGAGTTCATGGCCGAATGCGTCGAGGTTGTCCCCGAAGTGGGCGGCATGATGACCTTCGTGTTCCGTCGCTCCGACGGTGCGCCCCTGGCGTTCCGTGCTGGCCAGTACGTCAATGTTGCCTTCCCCGTGAATGGCGAGGACCAGGATCCGGCGGACCGCAGCTACTCGCTGTCCAGCGCACCCACCAAGCCGTGGACCTTCGACATCACGGTCAAACGCGATGCCACGGGTCTGGTCTCACCATGGGTGCATGAGAACATCAAACCCGGCACCGTCCTTGAGATGCTCGGACCGGTGGGGGCATTCCACCTGCCCGATGCTGACCGACGGGCACGGTACCTCCTGCTGGCCGCCGGAGCAGGTATCACCCCCATCATGTCCATGGTGCGGACTATTCACTCCCTTCCCGGACAGGCCGATGTGGTGGTGCTGTACCACGGAGCTGGGGCCGAAGACTTTGCTTTTAACAAGGAGCTCGCCTACATCGCCTCCGTGGACTCGCGAATCAAGGTCTTCTACTCCCTGGGCGACCGCGGCAAACCCGAGGACTGGGAAGGGCTCAGCGGAAGGCTGACGGCCGCCATGCTCGACCACGTGGCCCCCGATGCCAACGGCCGCCAGGTCTATGCCTGCGGCCCCGAGGGCTACCTGAACACCGCCACCGAGCTCCTGGAGAAGGTGGGCGTCGACGACACGTCCATCCACATGGAGTTCTTTACGGGAGATCGCCAGACGATCCTTGAATACCAGGCAGAGCTCGCGCTGGCGGCCGACATTGCGGAGGAAATCGCGGAGGAAATAGCCGATTCCGCCGAGGACTACTACGAAAGCCAGCCCACGGCGTTCGGGCTCTACGAGCCAGGGTACGACGCCGACGGAACCTTGAAGGCCACAGGGCTGCCGTTGGAAACCGTCGACCCGGACGCGCCAAGTCCCGAAGCCCCTAACGGCAGTCCGGACGTTGAGCCGGAGGCCGGGTCCCCCGATGCCTCAAGCTTCGACACGGTCGGAACCGGGAGCCTAACCCTGTCCTTCATGCGCACCGGCATCAATGTGCGCATCGACCCTGACGAACACATCCTCGGGGTGGCCCAGCGTGCGGGCGTCAGGATCGGCGCGAACTGCAAGGAAGGCATGTGCGGCTCCTGCAAGGTCGTCAAGCTTTCCGGGGAGGTCGACATGAACCACCAGGGTGGGATCCGGGCACGGGAAATCGATGCAGGCAAGTTCCTGCCCTGCTGCTCCACCGCGCGGACCGATGTGGTGATCGATGCCTAGCCGTTTCCCGCTGCTCTAGGCAGGACAGCCTCAGGGATTGTTTCCCCAGAACGCACCACGGCCTCGAGGGGGCCCGCCAAAACTGCTTTCCAAGCTTAGGCGGGCATCCTCACGCCGTCGCGCACCCGATCCTCCATGTACCACGAGGGAAACCGCGTGCACGAGCGGGAACCAGGACCGCTGAATCCCGCACCCATGCCTCGACGGGATCCGTCAGAGCCTTCGGTACATCGAGGGCCTCGAGAATGGCGGCCGCAGGAAAGCGACGTCCGGCAGCGCCCGGACCTAAACCTGTACGATGGACCCGATCGGCCGCGGGGACGTGATCGGATCTGCGTGACGATGGATAACCTTCCAGTGACCGTCTTCCAGTCGGAAAATCGTCGTCACCCGAAGAGAGATCCGGGAAAGTTCATCGGCTCCGCCAACCTTGGCCTGAGTCCGTTCAATTTCGACAATGTATGCGAGTTCCGTCCCGGTATACTCCGAGATTCGTTCGAAGGTCGTGGGCTCGCCTTCCCTAAGTTGAGAAACCGCCCGATCCATCGTCTGCTCAACTGCACTCCGGCCCCGAACCGGCGGGCCGATCGGATTTGCCAGCGAGACATCGTCCCGCCCCGAAAACATCTTCTTCTGCAGCCCCGAGTCTCCCCGCACGATAGCATCGAGCGCTCGATGATACTGCTCCACCACAAGATCGAGATCGGACCCCGACATTGGTTCCTCCAGCCTCGCCTCTACGCCGGCGCGGCGCGCCAAGCGCTGTATTAGGCCATGGTGGCACCGTTCACGAACGGTGTCTACATAGGAGCCAGGCAGCATACATGTCGGAAGCTCCGAGGGCACAATGATCCCAGCAGATACTGGGAGGCATACAAGGTCGGCCAGCGGCAGAGGCCGAGCTGCGTTCCATTCCCTCAGGTTCTGGGAGTGGGGTGGAAAGCTGTCCTCCGGTTGTACGACAGTGGAATAGTTGTGCATTTCCTGCCCGGGGGCGTGACGGGCATTCGCCTGCCAGCCACCGCGGATTCGGTCAGACCAGCCAGCGCCACCAACGTGACTGCTCCGGTTCCGGCGCCGGTTCCGGCTCCGGCTCCTCGCCCAAGGCCAGCGCGGCCTCGACGATGTCGTCCGTGGTGAGCGTCATGACGGACTCACGATCGAGTGCGTCGAGACTTTGTTCCTCGTCGAGCGACAGGCGCAGCGCCTGGCGGTTGAGCGCCTGCTCGAACAGCGTGCGGGCGAACCGTGCGTTGCCGGAGTCCTCGCCGGCGTGCAGCCCGCTGAGGATGCGGCGCAGCATCTGGTCCGCACCCGCCTCCAGCGTGTACTCATGCTGGGCCAGCATCTGGTGGAAGATCGTCTGGAGCGCGTCGACGGAGTAGTCGGGGAACGTGATCTCGCGGGCGAACCGGGAGCGCAGCCCGGGGTTCGAGAGCAAGAAGGACTCCATCAGCCGCGGGTACCCGGCCACGATCACCACCAGGCGGTGGCGGTGGTCCTCCATCCGCTTGAGCAGGACCTCGATCGCCTCGGGGCCGAAGTCCATCCGGCCGTCCTCCGGGGCCAGCGCGTAGGCCTCGTCGATGAACAGGACGCCGTCCAGCGCACGCCGGATCACCCGGTCCGTCTTGATGGCGGTCGCGCCGACGTACTGCCCCACCAGGCCCGAACGGTCGACTTCGACCAGGTGCCCTTTCTGCAGCAGCCCAACCGCGCGGTACATCTCGGCCAGGAGCCGCGCCACGGTGGTCTTGCCCGTGCCCGGGTTTCCGAGGAACACCAGATGCTGTGATGTGGCCACCTCCGGCAGGCCGTGCGCCTTACGGCGGGCCTGGACCTGGAGCAGTGCCACGAGGGCCCGCACCTGTTCCTTCACGGTCTCCAGTCCGACCAGCGCGTCGAGCTCCGCCTGCACCTCGGACAGCGGCCGGGCCGGCCCGGGTTTCGCACCAAGGAGATCGCCGACCAGATCGTCGACGCGCTCTGAACCGGGCAGCTTGAGCTGATCGGCCAGATGGCCGATGGTTTCGCGCAGATCGTCGAGCGGATGGCGGCTGGGAGCCATGCATCCACTGTAGTACTCGATTCCGCCGAAAAGGCATCCCTCCGCCGGAGCCCGGCGAAGGGATGCCTGAGCAGGGCTGACTACGCCCCGCCGTCGTGCTTACTCCCGAAAGGTAATGTGGCTACGACCCCGAACCTTTCCCTGACGTGGCACCTTGGACTGCCAGTTCATCGGGAATCTCACCGCCAATGTCCGGAGAGGACTGTGGCGCCATGGCATGGGCAGGGGACGAAACGAGTCCAGTGCCAGCAGGGGATCCTGTTGCGGCGGAGTCCTGCGAAGAGTCCACGTGGATGGGCGCCGCATGTGCCGCCAGCACACCGGTCTGGTGCCTGATCTTCAAGCGGTAGAGGAGCGCGCCGCCGCCGGTGACGGCGCCGACAAACAGGACACCGCCCCACTGCAGGTACCACTCAAACGGGGGCACCGAGTTGTAGATTTCCGGGCGGGGCCAGATCAGGTTCAGGGTCATGGCGCCGCCCCAGAGCACCGCCACAATGTTCACGGGCAGTCCCCACTTGCCCAGGCTGAAGCCAGGCTCGGTGCCGTCGTCCGCGAGCGGCCACTTCTTCTGGAACCGCTTGCGGAGCAGCGGAACGGTGACCAGCAGGTAGGACAGGTAGATCAGGACGATGCTGATACTCGAAAGGATAGTGAAGATCGCGGGCTGGGAGACGTTGACGATCAGTGGAATGATGGCGATGATTCCGATGACGATGGCCGCCACCGTGGGCGTCTTCCGCTCCGGATGCACCTTGCTGAGCTGGCGGCTGAAGGGCAGGTTGTTGTCCCGTGCCATAGCGAACATCATGCGGATGGCAGCGGCGTGAACGGCCAGGGTACAGACGGTCACGGCCACGACGATGCACACCAGGAACGCCTTGCCGAAGGGGCCTCCCAATACGGAGAGCACGATGTACTGCAAGCCGCCGTCGGCCGCGCCCAACTTGGGGTCGTTGAGGTCGGGTGCAGCCAGTAGTCCGCCGAGGAGAATCAGGCCGCCGAGGATGAAGGACGCCGTGATAGCACGAAGGATGGCCTTGGGGGCTGTCTTTTTTGGGTCCTTCGTCTCCTCGCCGAGGGAACTGGCGGTGTCAAAGCCATACATTACGTAACCGGAGGCCATGGCGCCGATGAGGAACACCCCGAAGAAGCCAAGATCATGGTCCATGCCGTAGCCTTCGGTGCTGAAAAGGACTTCCGGCCCCCGCACCACATGCCAGGCAAGGGCCAAGATCAGGAGCACGGCGGCAGCGAGCTCCACGAAGACGCCGATGCTGTTAATTTTGGTCATCAGCTTCACACCGAAGGCGTTGATGACGGTAGAGATGGAGATCATGATGCTGGCGAGCAGCACGCCGTTGAGGGCGAAATCGTAAGTGCCGGTGCCGTCGCCGATGATCTGGAAACCGGACCAGATCTGGGGCAGGGTGAGCTGCAGCGCAAGGGCCACGGCTCCGAGCGCCACGATCGAGGAGATGAGCAGCAGCCAGCCGGCCAGCCAGGCGAACGTCCCTGACGAGAGCCGCTTGGCCCAGTTGTACACCGAGCCGGCCACCGGGTAGCGGCCGGCCAGTTCAGCGAAACAGAGCGCCACCATCAGCTGGCCGGCGAAAACGAGGGGCCAGGACCACGCATAGGCGGGGCCGGCCATGGAAAAGCCAAAGTAGAAGAGCTGGAATACGCCGGTGAGGATGGAAATGTAGCTGACACCCGCGGCGAAGCTGGCGAACTTGCCGATGCTGCGATCCAGGGTCTGGGCATAGCCGAATTCGTCCATGCCACTTGCGTCTGCACGCTTGGTGGGTTCTAACATCTGAGCTCCTAAATGAGAAAAGCACGATGGTGATGACCCGCGGCCG
The DNA here is from genome assembly GCF_023062595.1 of Arthrobacter rhizosphaerae. Taxonomy (GTDB): domain Bacteria; phylum Actinomycetota; class Actinomycetes; order Actinomycetales; family Micrococcaceae; genus Arthrobacter; species Arthrobacter rhizosphaerae. The sequence goes on along the minus strand of NZ_JALLAN010000015.1, from coordinate 89,757 downwards.
CCATTGGACGCGGGTTTATATCAGGGCCGGGCACCGCGCTTGGCAGCGCCCGGCCGTTCCCCCATTGCCGTTGCCTATTCGGCCAGGCCCGCCCCCGTTTCGTTCGGGGATGAACCGAACCAGCCGCTGGGTGCGGGCTGGATGTTCTGCCAGATATGTTTTGCCTCGCGGTATTCGTTGAGGCCCGCGCTGCCAAGTTCACGGCCAATGCCGGACTTGCCGAAACCGCCCCACTCCGCCTGCGGTACGTACGGGTGGTAGTCATTGATCCATACTGTTCCGTGCCGGAGAGCACCCGCAACGCGCTGCGCTTTCGACGCATCCGACGTCCAGACCGCCCCCGCCAGGCCGTACTCCGTGTCGTTGGCTATGGCAACGGCCTCGGCTTCGGTCCGGAACGTCTCGACGGTCAGTACCGGGCCGAATGACTCCTCCCGCAGCACGCTCATCCCCGAACGGCAGTTATCGAGCACGGTGGGCGGGTAGAAGAACCCGTCCGCGAGCGCTCCGTCCTCGGGGATGTAGCCGCCGCACAAAAGCTCGGCGCCCTCGGCGATTCCGGCCTGGACGTAGGCGTGAACCTGTTCGCGGTGCTTGGCGGAAATCAGCGGGCCCGTTTCTGCGTTGGCATCAAATGGCCCGCCCATCCGGATCTTTTTCGCCCGTTCCACCACCTCGGCAACGAAGCGCTCCGCAATGGTTTCCTCGACGACGAGCCTGGCCCCGGCCGAGCAGACCTGGCCGGAGTGCAGGAAAACAGCTGTCAGGGCATTGTCGACGGCGGCATCCCAGTCCGCGTCCGCGAAGACGACGTTGGGGTTCTTCCCGCCGAGTTCGAAGGCGACGCGCTTTACGGTCTCCGCGGCGGCCGCCATGATCGTCTGGCCCGTGGCCAGGCTTCCGGTCAGTGAGACGAGATCCACGCGCGGATCCGAACTCAACAGAGGACCTACCCTCGATCCGCTTCCCGTGACCAGGTTTGCGACGCCAGCGGGAACCCCGGCCTCTGCCAGCGTTTCCATGAGCAGGATGGAGGTGGACGGCGTGAGCTCGCTGGGCTTGAGCACGAAGGAATTTCCCGCGACGAGTGCCGGTGCCACTTTCCAGGCCGCCTGGAGGAGCGGGTAGTTCCATGGTGCGATGAGGGAACAGACGCCAAGCGGTTCATAGACCACCCGGCTGATGGCATTCGGCCGGCCCGTGTCGATCACCCTGCCCGCATCGAGGCCTGCAATCTTGCCGTAGTAGCGGAAGCACGCGGCAATATCGTCAATATCGTATTCGGCCTCGACGAGGCGCTTGCCTGTGTCCAGCGCCTCGGCGCGGGCATAAGCCGCCTTGTCCCGCTCAAGCAGCCCGGCGATGCGAAGCAGGACTTCGCCGCGTTCAATGTCCGTCAGCCGGCGCCACGCACCGCCGTCGAACGCTGCACGGGCACTGGCGATTGCCCGCTCCGCGTCCTCGACAGTGGACGAGGCGACAACGGCCACCTCGCGCCCGTCCGCCGGGCAGCGCACAACTGTTGTCCCGCCGTCGGAAGCCTGCTGCCAGGCGCCGTCAATGTACAGGCCCTTGACGGCGTCCTGCCCTTTCCCGGCGTGGTTGATTTGTTCAACGGTGGCGGTCATTGTTTCTCCTTCTCCAGTCCATCAATCATGTCTAGGCCCCAGCCGCAGGGGCGGCCGCAGTACCGGCGCCGTGACGTACTGTGCCGCCCTTTTCAAGGGGAGAGATCCCGTGGCGGTAGAACTCGGCGTGCTGGGCGGCCAGCGGCGCCTTCCCGGAGATCAGGTCGGCGGCCTTCTCGGCGAGCATCATAACGGGGGCGTAGATGTTGCCGTTGGTCACGTACGGCATGGCCGAGGCGTCCACAACGCGGAGGCCCTGGGTTCCATGGACGGACATGTCGAGCGGGTTCACCACGGCCATCGGATCGGACTCCGGGCCCATCTTGGCGGTGCAGGAGGGGTGCAGGGCTGTTTCGGCGTCCCGGGCCACCCAGTCCAGGATCTCGGCGTCGGTCCGGACGCTTTGCCCGGGTGAGAGCTCCCCGCCGCTGAAGGGCATCATGGCGGACTGGCCCAGGATGTCGCGGGCCACGTGTATGGCCTCCACCCATTCTCGCCGGTCCTGCTCCGTGGAGAGGTAGTTGAAGAGCATGGATGGGTGGACGGTGGGGTCGGTGGACTTAATCTTCAGGGTGCCGCGGGCATCGGAGTACATGGGGCCGATGTGCACCTGGTAGCCGTGCTTTGCGTCCGCCTTCTGGCCGTCATATCGCACAGCAACGGGCAGGAAGTGGAACATCAGGTTCGGGTACGCAACGTCCTCGTTGGAGCGCACGAACCCGCCGCCTTCGAAGTGGTTCGTGGCCGCGGGGCCCTTGCGTCCGAGCAGCCATTGGAGGCCGATGAGGGGGTAGCGCCAGAGGTCCAGGTTTGGCTGCATGGACACCGGCTGGGTGCAGGCGTGCTGGATGTAGACCTCCAGGTGGTCCTGCAGGTTCTCCCCCACGCCGGGAAGGTTGACCACAGGCTTGATGCCCAAGGAGTTCAGATGTCCGGCTTCGCCCACGCCGGAGAGCTGCAGCAGCTGCGGAGTGTTGATGGCGCCGCCTGACAGGATGACCTCACCGGCGTTGACCACGTGGGTCTGTCCGTTGCGGCGGTAGGTGACTCCGGTGGCCATGGTGCCCTTGAAGTTGACCATGGTGACCATCGCCCGGGTCAGCACCGTGAGGTTCGGGCGGCCTGCGTTGGGGCGGATGTGGGCCCTTGAAGCTGAGAGGCGCTGGCCCTTGTGGACATTGCGGTCAAAGGCCGCAAAGCCCTCCTGGCGGTAGCCGTTGACGTCATCGGTCAGCGGGTAGCCTGCTTCCTGGGCGGCCTTAAAGAACGCCTGGAAGAGCGGGTTGGTGGCCGGACCGCGCTCCAGGACCAGCGGGCCGTCGTGGCCGCGGAGTTCATCGGCCGGATCCGCCGCCAGGGCGTTTTCCATTTTGTTGAAGTAGGGCAGGCAGTGGGCGAAGTCCCACGTGTCCATTCCGGCGTCAGCGCCCCAGCGCTCGTAGTCGAGGGGGTTGCCGCGCTGGAAGATCATGCCGTTGATGGAGCTTGAGCCGCCCAGGACCTTGCCGCGGGCATGGGCCACACGGCGGCCGCCCATGTGCGGTTCAGGATCGGACTGGTAGCGCCAGTCGTACAGTGGGTTGCCGCTGGGGAACGTCAGCGCCGCAGGCATCTGGATAAAAAGGTCCCAGGGGTAATCGCTGCGCCCGGCTTCGAGGACGAGGACGCTGCTCTGGCCTCCTTCGCTCAGCCGGTTGGCAAGCACGGAACCCGCGCTTCCGCCGCCGACGATGACGTAGTCGTAGTGGGTTTTTGTCATGCTGGAAACTCTCCTTCTAGCTGGTACAGAAGACCCGCTGAGGGCTGGTCGTCCTTCTTCCGGAAGCTCGCCCCACATCGTGGCGCCGGGGAAAGGCCTTGAAAATTCCTGCGTTACTTCTTGAGCACCATTACCGGGCAGTAGGCCGGTAACGACCTGAATGCGGGAGTGTGGTGTAGGTCATATCCATGCACAGTAGTGCACCTTGAACAAGTGTTCAATAGTTCGACTGAACAAATGTTCAAGATTTAACAGCGACGAAACAAGGGCACGGCAAAAGGATTGGGAATGCTGCAACCGGCCATTGAATGTGACGAGCGTTTGTCATGAAAGAGACGGGGCAGCGCCTTGCCACCGCGGACGATTTCGACGTCCGGGGATACGTGTTGCAGCAGCCGCTAAGCGGCGAATGCGATCTCTTCGGTGCGCGCGATGCTGCGCCGGATGGATTCCTTGTCAACACCAAGGAGTGCGGTCAACCACATCCCGTTTTGCACCACGACGATGTCGGCTGCCCGTTCCCTGCACGCCTCAGTGGAAAGCTCGGGCGTGGCATTTCCGATGAGCGTGGCGAGCCCTTCGAGATAGCGCTCGAACGCTGCCGCATTGATGGATGCAAAGTCTTCATGGGCTTGCGCAAGCGCCCACAGATGGAGACGCAGCGACAGATACTGTGTGGTTAGGAGGTCCGGGCCCGCAACGCGACGGAGGGCCTTCCGGAGCTGTTCTTCCGGGGGTAATTCCGGGTCGGGCGCGACCAGCATCAGGTCGTGCTGGTCAATGCGGTGCAGAGCCGCACGGATCAGACTCATCTTGTCTTCGTAGTAGTAGTTCACGAGCCCGAGTGCGACGCCGGCTTCACGGGCCACCGCCCGCATATTGACTCCTGCGATCCCGTGGCGTGACAGCAGGCCCAATGCCGCTTCAAGGATGCGCGACTGCCTGTCGCCCTGTTCGCCGGACTTCACGGTGTTGGTATCCACTTGGCCAGACTATGGGCAAAGCCATGGTGGCGCATCTCGCCCCCATGGCAATGTCGGAAGTCATCCCCATATAACTCGGTCCAGGCCTACCTGCCGGGGCTGGACAGCTGGCCAGCGCGGACCGCATTCTAGTGTGAGGGCTCCAGCAGCGGGGCCTGGAATAGGAGACCGGCATGGCTATTTCGGCAGGCTTTCTCGGGCGCACCTTCCACCGAAAGCAGGCCATGGCTCGGCCGCTGGTCGACCTACTGCCCCCATTGGACTGGCAGGTGAGGATGCGAGTAGAACCACGCCTGGCCGAGTTGGTAGGAGCTACCGTGGCGTCGCTCCGGGTGGCCGGACTATCGCCGGTCCCTGTCACCGATCCCAGTGGGCGAAACTGGGCCCCGGCTTACGTTCTGGGCGGACTGGAGCGCCGCAGTTCCCAATTGAAGGGTGATTCCAGGATGGCGATCGCGGAGGTGGTGCTGGATGGATCGGGCCGCTTGGTCCGCAACCACCCCGTGCAGGTCGCCGCCATTGCACACAAGTTGATTCCCCTCAGCTGCCCGAGACTGGTTGAAAGTTACGAGGATTTCATTGGTGCCGTGAAGCAAGCAGAAGAACCCCGGGGGAACGCAATGGTCCTGACACGGCACGGAGACCTGATTATTAGCGTCCCTGGAGGGGAACCTGTTGCCTTGGCCGACTACCTCAACAGGCTTAGCTTTTCTGCGGCCAGACGTGCCGCATCGTTGCGGCAGTAAAGCAGCTGCGATACCGGCGGTCCCCCGGGAGCGTGTCGTCCAGAATCAGGTCCCGCCTCCGAATTTTCGGAGCCGCCCGCTCTAGCCGGAAGCAATCTCCAGGCTGCCGCGATGCATAAGAAGCGGCTGTTCATTTTTAGGACGCCTGAGCTTCCTGTCCGCGTAGCCTTCGGCGGCTAACTTTGCGGTCATTGCCCAAAGACACCACAGACCGCGATGGAGCCTGCTATGCCAATGCCACAACGTGCCCTCATTCTGGGCGCTGCTGCCGCCCTTGCCCTTCTTGGCAGCTCCGCCGTTCCGGCCCAGGCAGCCCATTCAGCCGAGGCAGAGGACTCGAGGCAGGATTCCTTTACCTTCGGTGTAATCGGCGATGTGCCTTACGGTGCAGCCCAGTTTGACCGCTTCCCGCAGATGGTTTCCGAGCTGAACAACCAGGATGAGCTGCGCTTCGTCACACATGTAGGGGACATCAAGGCCGGCTCGGCCCAATGCACGGACGAGTACTTCGCCGCTATTAGGGCCCAGTTTGACCGTTTCGAGGCCCCGCTGGTTTACACTCCCGGGGACAACGAATGGGTGGACTGCCATCGCCTCAACAACGGCGCCTACGATCCCCTCGAGCGGCTGGACGCGCTCCGCGAGATGTTCTTCGCCACGCCAGGGAAGACCCTTGGCGGGAACATGCCGGTGAAGTCCGCAGCCGACCAGGGCCTTCCGGAGAACGTGACTTTCAGCGAGCAGCGGATCGCCTTCTCCGTGGTGAACGTACAAGGATCCAACAATTCGCTCCTGCCGTGGTCAGGTCTTGGCCAGACCGAGCCGAACCAGGCGCAACTGGCCGAGGTCGATGCAAGGACGGCTGCGGATGTCGCCCAGCTGGAGCACACCTTCGCCGACGCCACGAGGACCAATGCCCGGGCCGTCGTCATCATGACCCAGGCCGACATGTTCGATCCGTACATGCTGACCCAGGGCGTCGAAGAGAACCCTGAACTCGTGAGCGGCTTCCGCTCGATAGTCGAGACCATCGCTGCCGGATCCCAGGCCTATGGCGGCCCGGTCTATATCATCAACGGCGACAGCCACATCTACAACGACGACTCCCCGCTGGCGGAGGGTTCGCCTTGGCTGGACGTCTACGACGTAGACCACGTGCCGAATCTCCGGCGTGTGACTGTTGAAGGGGCCGCTACATCCAACGAATGGCTGCGCGTCACTGTCGCACCGGAGGCTTCCACCAGCAGCGACGTGCTGAGCTGGCAGCGCGTGCCGTACAGCTCCTGAGCCACGAGCTAGCCTCGCCGCACTTTCGGCTCAGGTGGAAGGGCAGTGAACTGGTTCGGTCCCGTTAGTTTCCATCGTTTCGGATCCTGGTGCTTCCCTTCGCGTTAGCGCAGATCGATTTTCGCGGTGAGCGGCAGTTCAGTGACCGAGGTACCGATGCGGAGGATGTATTCGCCGGGCTCATAAATCCAGCCCTTATCCCAGTAAGCCAGGAGCCTGGTGGGGACGTCCAGGACAGCAGTGACGGTTTCGCCGGGCTCTGCCCAGGCAGGAGCGGAGGCGACGAGCCAGCGGACGGGGCGATCTACAGCGGAGCCGGGCTTTTCGGCATAGACCTGGACCACGTTTTTGCCGGGCCGGGTGCCGGTGTTAGTCAACGTGACGGAAATCGGGACGACGACGCCGGGTGCTGCGGTGGTGGGGGCGTCGGCGGTATCCAGGGTCCACGCGGTGTAGCCGAGGCCATATCCGAATTCGTAGGCCGGGGAGATGCCGGCTTTGAGCCAGCCGCGGTAGCCGATGTGGATGCCTTCGTCGTAGGTGAGCTTTCCGTCGGCGTCCGGGGTGACGTTAATGACGGGCACGTCTTCCTGGGTTGCGGGCCAGGTGGTGGGGAGCCTGCCTCCGGGTTCGGTGGCGCCGGTGAGGATGTCGGTGAGGGCGTGTCCGAATTCCTGGCCGCCGAAGTATCCGATCAGCGTCGCGGCGGCCTCGTTACGCCACGGCAGCAGGACTGGTGAACCGGAGTTGATGATGACCACGGTGCGGGGGTTGGCGGCGGCGACGGCGTGGACCAGACGGTCCTGCAGGCCCGGGAGGTCCAGGGAGGTCCGGTCGTAGCCTTCGGATTCAACGCGGGAGTTGGTGCCCACCACGACGACGGCGATATCGGCATCCCGCGCGGCTTCGACGGCCTCATCTATCAGCGTGTCCGGGTCCGAGTCGTCCGGCTCTATTCCGATGGTGATGCTGAGGGCATTGGACAGCGGTCCGGTACGGTCGCTGGTGTCCAGTTCCACTCGTACGTCCAAAGGGACCCCCGCCGTCGTCTGGATTTCTACAGACGCTGATGGTGGTGCAAGGAATGCAGCGCCGAGGTCCGTGCCCACTGGCACGATGTTCTCTTCGTGGCGCAGCACATCGTCCACAAAAATCCTGCCACGGCCTACGGTGGAAAAGCCCAGCCTGATGGTGCCGGTCTCCTCCGGGGTGAATATTGTATGGAACTCAACCACGGACGATGCTTCGATCGGGGCATCGCCGCCGAACCAGACCAGAGCGGTGGCCCGGCGGTCCTCCGCGAAGAGCTCCGCTCCCTGGGCATCAAGGAAGCGTACCCGGAGCCCGGGATCTTCCGTCTTTGGGTTCTGCAGGCGCTCCAGAGGCAGTTCGGCAATGCCTTCATGCACTACCGCCCCCAGACTGTAAGTCACCTTGTCGGCGCCGAACACCTCCCGGATACCCTCCAGAGGCGTCACGATCTTTTCGGGGACCACCGTGGCGGAGCCGCCACCCTGGGTGCGCGCGTAGCGGGCGTTGTGACCAATCACCGCGACCCTCTTCACCGCAGAGGGATCCACCGGCAGGACGCCGTCGTTTTTCACCATCACGGTTCCGGCGGCGGAGGCTTCCCGCGCGAATGCAACAGGGTCTTCACTGTCCGTCTCCTGAAGGCCAACGCCCTCAAAACCTTCCAGGGCCCCAACCCGGGCAGCCAGTTGCAGGATCCGCAGGACCTTACGGTCGATGCTTGACTCCTCCACTTCCCCTGCGTTGACTGCAGCAACCAAGGCTTCGCCCCACGGGCCCTCAGGTCCGGGCATCACCAAATCCTGAGAATGCCGGGCGCTGTTTATGCTCCGGACTGCCGTCCAGTCGCTGATGACCACACCATCGAAGCCCCATTCGCTATTCAACGGGGTTTCCAGGAGCTCGTTTTCGGTGGCGGTGGCCCCGTTAATGGAGTTGTAGGCGCTCATCACCAGCCAAGCCTTCGATTCGACAATGGCCTTCTCGAAGGCGAGCAGGTACAACTCGCGCAGCGGCCGGTCCCCCACTTTGACGTCCACGGTGAACCGGTCAGTTTCGGAGTCATTGGCGACGTAGTGCTTGGGGGTAGCTCCGACACCGTTCCGCTGTGCACCGGAAACGTAGGCAGCGGCGAGTTCCGCCGTCAGGACGGGATCCTCGCTGAAAGCTTCAAAGTGGCGGCCGCCCAGGGGCGATCGGTGGAGGTTAATTGTGGGGCCCAAAACGACGTCGACACCCTTGCCGCGGGCCTCGACTGCCGAGGCGGCACCTAGACGGTCGGCGATGGCAGGATCCCAGGATGAGCTGATAGCCGTCGCAGACGGAAAGTTCATGGAGGGCTGACGTTCGTCCCAGACCTCACCCCGGACCCCTATGGGGCCGTCGGAGACCAGCATCCGGCGCAGGCCGATCTTCTCCATCGGCCAGGTTGTCCAGAAATCACGGCCGGTCAGAAGCTGAACCTTTTCCTCAAGGGTCAGCTGGGCAAGCAGGTTTGTCAGTTGTTGGTCCACAGTGGCGGTTTCCATTGACGTCCTTGTCTATAGGGCAGTAATGACCCCGGATGAGGTCTCAGGGAGTTTCCACTGATGTTAGCGTCAAAAATCGAGTATGACTAGGTTTTATAGCAAAAGGAGTGAAATACACTCAAAAGATGTCCTCATCAAAGCCACGTGGCCAGTACCCCAAGGGCGCGGAACGACGCTCACAGATCATTCGAACGGCAACTGACGTCTTCGCGACTGAGGGCTTTGAGGGCACGGCTCTCAAACGGGTAGCAGAGATGGTGGGTGTGAAGGAACCGACTCTTTTTCACTATTTCCGTGGCAAGCAGGAGTTACTTACCGCAGTGCTCAGTGAGAGGGACCGGCGCAGCGTCGAGGCCCCGACGAAAGACGATGGCAGCCTACCCCTGATTGTCAGGACCGCCGAGAAAAACCGACATGAGCCGGGGCTCACTGCCCTCTATGCCGTGGCGTCCGCCACAGCAATTGACCCGGAACACGACTCGCACAGCTACTTCAAGCACCGCTACGCGGAGGTTGTGGACGCCTTGGCCGAGGACATTCGACGTCGGCAGGCCGCGGGAGAGGCACGCCAGGACCTCCCTCCGAGGGATCTCGCCCGGATGGTGGTTGCCCTGTCTGACGGCCTGCAGCTGCAGTGGCTTTACGACAGGGAAGTGGACATGGCGGCGGGCCTTTCGCAGTTTATTGACGTGCTGCTAAAGCCAGCTCAATAGGGCTCATAGTTCCCGGTTCTTGGCTACCGGTTGCCATTACGCTTGCCACATTGCTTTAATCTTCTTGTGATCAACAGCGAGGGCTTTTCAGGCAAAGCACCGACTATCTACGATATCGCCGAACGGGCAGGCGTAGCTCCGTCAACGGTGTCCCGTGCGTTATCAAAGCCTGGCCGCGTCAATGAACGAACAAGGAGCAAGATAGCCGTCATTGCTGCCGAACTCGGGTACGTCGCCAGCACGCAAGCCCAAAGTTTGACCACCGGCCGCACGGGCTCGGTTGCATTACTTGTACCGGATGTCACGAACCCCTTCTATTTCGACATTATCCGGGGAACTCAACTTGAGTTGCGGGCGCGCGGCTTCACTCTGTTGCTCATAGATACCGAGGAGTCAGCGGAGATCGAGCTCCAGACCCTGCGGCAATTGCGGCGGACAGCGGACGGCCTTATCCTGGCCGCTTCCCGGCTAACGGACCAGCAGCTGGCGGAAGAGGCGCGTCGTCAGCCGTTGGTGACAATAAACCGGCCCGCCGCAGACGCGCCCACAGTGCTGTTGGACACCCCTGAGGTCATGGTTCAGGCAGTGGACCACCTGGCCTCGTTGGGCCATAAATCAATAACATATGTCAGTGGTCCCACAGGTTCATGGTCGAACCACCGACGCTGGCACGCCATTGAAGCGGCGGCATCAAAACGCGACATCACGGTCCGTAAAATTGGGCCGTACCTCCCCAACACCTCGTCAGGAGCAGCCGCAGGCGACGCAGCGATCGGTACCGGCGCCACCGCGCTTGTGGCGTTCAACGACCTGATTGCCATCGGCATGCTGCAGCGCTTCAAGGCACGAGGAGTCAGGGTGCCTGAGGACATTAGCGTTGTTGGGTGTGACGACATCTTTGGTGCAGATTTTTGCAACCCGCCCCTGACAACTATCGCCTCCCCTATCGAACGTGTCGGCAGGGTGGCGGTCTCGATGCTTATGGCGCAGCTTGATGCGAAGCCAGGCGACGCAGCCAGAAAACTGGCAGTCATTCCCACGTATCTGAAAGTAAGAAACTCAACGGGGCCGGCACCTCGAAATCCCGATTGAACGAGCCCGTTGACAAGCGCCGCTGCGTTACGCAACCACCTTTTTGGCAACTTTTGGCAACTCTATTGCTGAAGTTGCAGTGCGATTCTAAAGTTGAGGACAACTCGGTTTGTGGTCCCGCTCACAGTAAGTGAAGGCCCTGCCCTGCTGACACAAGGAGTCTGAACAATGAAGTTGAGTACAAAAGCACTGGGGCTGGCCGCAGCAGCTTCCGTAGCACTCACAGGCTGCGCCTCTGGTGGAGGCGGAACAACTTCGGGCGGCAATGCCGGTCCCCAGCCTCTAACTCTCGGTATTTTCGGGGAACCGCGATCATGGGACTCTTCCCAGGCCCACGTCGGTCACGGGTTGCAGCCTTATCAGGTGGCTTACGACTCACTGCTGCTTCGTGAACCTGACGGCAAACTCAGCCCCATGCTTGCCACCAAGTGGCAGTACAACCAAGACAACACCGTGCTGACGTTGGATCTTCGGACGGACGTCACCTTCAGCGACGGTGAAAAGTTTGACGCGGCCGCCGCGAAAGCCAATCTCGACAATTTCCGCAAGGCCAACGGTCCTCAGCTGAACCAGCTCGCAGTAGTTGAGGAGGTGAAGGCCGTGGACGCGGACACTGTGGAACTTGATCTGAGCGCACCGGACCCCTCCCTGGAGTTCTACCTCAGCCAGGCTGCGGGTTTGATGGGCAGCCCTAAAGCCTTGGGCTCTGAAGGAATTAAGACCGTGCCTGTCGGCAGTGGCCCATACGTCTTGGACAAGGCCTCTTCCGTTGCAGGTTCCCAGCTGGTATTCACAGCCCGGGAGGGCTACTGGAACAAGGACCTTCAGAAGTTTTCCAAAGTGACATTGAAGACGCTGCAGGATTCGACTGCCCGTACCAACGCCCTCGTCTCGGGTCAGGTGGACGCTGCGCTCCTTGACCCGAAGACCGGCAAGCAGGCCGAGGGGGCAGGAATGAAGCTGGTGACAAACCAGGTGGACTGGACAGGTCTGCTGCTGATGGACCGAAATGGCGAAGTGAACAAAGCCCTCGGGGATGTCCGTGTCCGCCAGGCCATCAACCACGCATTCGACCGGAAAACGATCCTCGATCAGGTGCGACTCGGCCGGGGCACGCCTACAAGCCAGGTGTTCGGTAAAGAGAGTGGCGCATGGGTGGAGGACCTGGAGGACAAATACTCCTATGACCCCGAAAAGGCCAAAGCGTTACTCAAGGAAGCCGGCTACAGCAGCGGCGTGACCCTTGATTTGCCTGCACTTCCGGCCGAGGAGCCAACACTTTTGGCCATCCTCAAGCAGCAGCTTTCCGATGTGGGCATCACACTGAACGTCGGGGCTCCTATTGCCAACACGTTCGCCACTGACGTTGCAGCCAAGAAGTACCCCGCCATCCAGTTCAACCTTTTCCAGGGCGAGCCCTGGGTAGCCATCAACCAGATGATCTCCACCAAGGCTCTTTACAACCCGTTCAAGAACACAAACCCCGAACTGCAGGCGATGATCGACGCCGTGCAGACCGCAGGGCCGGAAGCGGGCGAAAAGGCCAAGGACGTCAACCGCTATGTAACGGAAAACGCATGGTTCGCGCCGCTCTTCCGGGTGGACCAGATGTACTACCACAACTCGAAGATCACGGTCACGCCACAGGTCCAGCAGGCCGTGCCGTCGATCTACAACTACGCGCCCGCCAACTAGGCGCCCCACAGGTGGTGGAGGGCCGCAACCGGTTCTCCACCACCTCCGCCACTGAATCCACCCTCTGGAGCACCCGTATGTTCTCCTTCATCCTTAAACGTCTCTTCAGCGGCATAGTCGTCCTGTTGACTGTGTCAGCCCTGACCTTCTTTCTTCTCTACTTTGCCGGAGGCAGCATCGCCCGGAACATCGTGGGAGACCAGGCCAGCCCGGAACAGGTGGCGGCCAAGGAGGTTGAACTGGGACTCGACCAGCCACTGATTGCGCGCTTCGCTTCATGGCTCACTTCCGCAGCAACTGGCGACCTCGGACGCTCCTGGTTCACATCGGAGCCCGTCGCACAGGCCCTCTCAAGTCGAATTCCCGTAACCATGGTTATGGTCGTCACCGCTATGCTGCTGATCGGCATCCTCGCGGCTCTGCTGGGAGTGGCAGCGGCTGTGAAACGGGGACCCATCGACAGGGCTGTCCAGGTAAGCGCCATCATCGGGGACTCGATCCCCGGTTTCGTCATAGGCATTGTCCTTGTCACTCTTCTGGCCATTCAGCTCAAGCTGTTTCCGGCCACCAGCACGATTGCACCCGGCGTCGGAGTCGACGCGTGGATTCTTTCGCTGGCTTTGCCCGTTCTTGCGCTGGTCCTCAATGGCGTGGCAGGCGGTGCGCAGCAAATCCGCTCGGCAGTTATCAAACAGCTGGAACGCGACTACGTACGCACCCTCCGCAGCCGCGGAATCAGTGAAAACGAGATCCTCTTCAAACACGTCCTCCGCAGCGCCGCCCCTGCGGGCCTTACGGTCCTGAGCCTGCAGCTGATTGGCATGCTCGGGGGTGTCGTGATCATCGAAGCCATTTTCGCGCTGCCCGGCATCGGCCCCCTCGCTGTTTCCTCTACCAGCCAAGGCGACCTTCCGGTGGTCATGGGCGTGGTGATTTACACGGTCGCCGTCGTCATCGTCGTCAACCTCGTTGTTGACGTCATCAACGGCTGGCTCAACCCCAAGGTGCGTGTCTCATGAGCTCCTCCATGGCTCCTTTAACCCCATCCTCAGCCAGCTTCGGTCAGTCCGGGACGGTCGTCCGCTCGAGCCCCTTCCGGCGGCTGCTCAAAAACCCGATGGGCCTCATAGCATTGACAGTGCTGATCGTGATGGTGCTCCTGGCAGTGTTTGCACCGCTTCTGGCACCATTCGACGAAAACTTCGCGAACATCAGCAACACCCTGGCCAGCCCTGACAGCACGAACATCCTCGGCACTGACAGTGCCGGCCGGGACGTGTGGAGCCGGTTGCTCTATGGAGCCCAGCTGACACTTCTTTCGGCACTGCTGTGTGCAGCGGTGGCCATCGCTATAGGCCTGCCGAGTGGCCTCATTGCCGGGTACTACGGCGGTGCCTTCGACGCCACGTCCAACTGGGTGGTCTCGATCCTCATGAGCCTGCCCGGGCTCATCGTCCTGCTTGCCATTCGGGCTGCGTTCGGGCCTTCGGTCTGGATAGCAATGCTATTCTTCGGCATCCTCATCAGTCCCGGCTACTTCCGGCTCACGCGGAGCGCCGTGCAGTCCGTACGCAATGAGCTCTACGTGGACGCCGCCAGGGTTGCCGGGCTTTCGGACAGCGCCATCATTGGACGCCATGTTTTCTCCGTCGTCCGCGCTCCCATCATCATCCAAACAGCCGCGGTATGCGGCATAGCCATCGCGGTGCAGTCCGGTCTTGAATTCCTGGGGCTGGGTGACCCGTCCAAGGCAACATGGGGGGTCATGCTGAATGAAGGCTTCAAAAACGTCTACCTCAACTCCCAGCTTCTGCTTTGGCCGGCTTTGGCCATCGGCCTGACCATCGGGGCCCTCGTTCTGCTCGGTAACGCGGTCCGCGACGCCTTGGAGGACTCGGACCAGGTCCGTGAGGTCAAAGCCCTCGACGACGCCGAGTCGGCCAACACCGCAGCAGCCATGGGAGCAACGTCGGGCGTCGGCGACCTGCATCATGCAGCACCCAAACCACGGACACGTGCATCAAAAGAGCCGCCGCAGGTAGAGGAGGGAACCGAACACCACCTCATCAAGGTGTCCCATCTTGGCGTTGGCTATCCCCAGCCGGACGGCACCGTCAAACGGGTGGTGGACGATGTCTCATTCCACGTTGACCGGGGTGAAATCCTGGGAATTGTGGGTGAATCCGGTTCCGGAAAGTCCCAGACCGCCTTCTCCATCCTGGGGCTGCTGCCCGAATCGGCCCGCATCGTGGCCGGATCCATCCAGTTTGATGGCTCCTACACCGTGGCGCCGTCAGACGACCTTGTCGACCAGCGCCGGCTCGCATCCCTTCGGGGAAAGAGGATCAGCTACATCCCGCAGGAGCCGATGAGCAACCTAGACCCCGCCTTTACTGTCGGCTACCAGCTGGTTACCCCGATGATCCGCGTACTGGGCATCTCGAAGGCCGAAGCTAAAGAACGGGCTCTCAAGCTGCTCGCCGACGTCGGAATCCCGCATCCTGAACGTACTTTTGCAGCTTATCCGCACGAGATCTCCGGAGGCATGGCCCAGCGCGTGCTGATAGCAGGGGCCATCAGCTGCGAACCGGACCTGATCATTGCAGATGAACCAACCACGGCACTGGACGTGACAGTTCAGGCCGAGGTCCTCGACTTGCTGCGTGAACTGCAAAGCCGTCTGAATATCGGCGTCATCCTCGTCACGCACAACTTCGGAGTGGTCGCCGACCTCTGCGACCGCGTCGTGGTGATGCAGAACGGCAGGCTGGTGGAGGAAGGCACGGTCAGGGAAATCCTCCGTACCCCCGAACATCCGTATACCCGTACCCTCCTTGCCTCGATGCTGGAGGGCAAGGAACCCATGACCATGCTCACCGCACAGACGGCACCTGCCAGCGGCCGTGGCGACCAGAAGGAGGGACTGCGATGACTTCCAGTAGCTTGCTGAACGTCGACAATCTTGTGGTGGAATACCCCGGCAAGGGATTCCGGGCAGCCCCTTTCCGGGTTTTGAAGGGGGTCAGCATCGACGTCAACCCTGGCCAGACGCTTGGCCTCGTCGGCGAATCTGGCTCAGGCAAGACGACCCTGGGCCGAGCGGTGCTTGGCCTTGCCCCGGTCACTGAAGGCAGAATCCTGTTTGAGAACCGGGACATCAGCCACGCTTCCCGCAAAGACCGGCGCGCCCTTTCCAGGGATATCCAAGTGGTGTTCCAGGACCCGTACACCTCGCTGAATCCTGCGATGGAAATCGGGGCCATTCTTGCTGAACCGCTCACCGTCCAGGGCCAGAGCCCGTCTGATGCCCACGCCAGGGTAAAAGAACTTCTGGACCAGGTGGCCCTCCCGTCAGATGCCATCCACCGTTTGCCACGGGAGTTCTCCGGCGGTCAGCGCCAGCGCATTGCCATCGCGAGGGCTTTGGCCCTCTCCCCCAAGCTCATCGTGTGCGATGAGCCCGTCTCAGCACTGGACCTTTCCACTCAGGCACGTGTACTTGATCTGTTTCTTCAAATCCAGAAGGACACCGGCGTCGCATACCTTTTTATTTCGCACGATCTGGACGTGGTCCGCCATATCAGCCACCGGGTGGCTGTGATGTACCAAGGCGCAATTGTCGAACAGGGCCCGACCGAGCAGGTTACACGCGACCCGCAGCACCCCTACACCCAACGGCTCCTCCTCGCTTCCCCGGTCCCAGACCCCGACCGCCAGGCGACCCGCAGGCAGGCACGTAAGGAACTCTTGGCCAAATGGGCGGAACCCGTGGGGGCATAACCCCTTGGAACAACTAAAGCCAGCCCGCAACCACTTCCGGAGAACCCGAGAAACGGAAACCATGACAAAGTCCCTAGCTGCCCATCCAGAGCGTCTGCTGCCTGCCGACCCTGGTACCCGGGTTATCGCCCGTGACCTCCTGGCTGCGGTGCAGGAGCTGCCCATTATTTCTCCTCACGGTCACGTGCCGGCGGAAATGATTGCGGACGACACTGCGTTCGAGGATCCCACGGCGCTACTCATCGCTCCGGACCACTACGTGACCCGGCTTCTCCATGCCGCCGGCATCCCGCTCAGCGAGGTGGGAGCCGGCGGAGGCCCTGTCGATTCCCGGGCCGCTTGGCGCCGTTTCGCCGGTGCTTGGCCTCTCTTTGATGGCACAGCATCCGGATATTGGCTCCGCAGTGAGTTTGAACATGTCTTCGGACTGCCTTCCTCGCTGGTGGACAGTCTCCCCCATGGCGGAGCAGACGCCGTCTACGACGCCCTCGCCGCAAAGCTGTCCGAACCCGGTTTCCGGCCCCGCCACCTGTTCAAGGAGTTTGGAATCGAGGTGCTCGCCACCACCGATGACCCGCTCGATTCCCTGGATGCGCACCGCCGCTTGGCAGAGGATCCCAGCTTCGCAGGACGTGTCCTGCCAACCTTCCGGCCCGACGCATACCTGACACCATCCAACCCGGATTGGAAACTGCGCGTGGAGCGGCTGATGGCCGAGGCATCCGCCGGCGTGGAAGGCTTCGAAGGCTACCTCCTGGCACTGGAAAACCGGCGCAGGTACTTCATCGAGCACGGCGCCGTCTCCGCCGACCACGGCGTTCGCACCCCACGCACCCTCCAGCTGGACAAGGCCGAGGCCGCCCGCCTCTTCAGCGCAGCCCTGAAGGGTGAATCGACGCCAGCTGAGCAAGATGCCTTCGAGGCGCACATGCTTTATCAGATGGCACGCATGTCGGTAGAGGACGGGCTGGTCATGACCATACATCCCGGCTCCTACCGCAACCACCACGATCCCACTTTCAAACGGTTTGGGCCCGATACGGGGCACGACATTCCCTTTGCGATCGACTACACGGAAAGCATTCGACCTGTCTTGCAGGACTTCGGCACAGCGAAAGACTTTCACCTGGTGCTCTTTACCCTCGACGAAACGGTCTTCTCCCGTGAGCTGGCACCGTTGGCCGGGTTCTACCCTTCTGTCTTCGTCGGGGCCCCTTGGTGGTTCCTGGACGCACCCGATGCCATGCTTCGTTTCCGCTCCGCCGTTACGGAAACTGCCGGGTTCTCGCGAACCTCCGGATTCATTGACGACACCCGCGCGTTCTGTTCCATCCCCGCCCGCCACGACACGTCACGGCGCATCGAATCCGCATTCCTGGCACGGCTGGTGACAGAGCACCGCATCACCGAGGACCGTGCACACGAACTCATCCTCGACATCGTCGACGCCGCCCCGCGAAGGGTGTTCAAGCTGTGACCGCTCCCGCCAACTCCGAATCCCGGGATGTCCAAACCGGCGTATCCGCCTCAAAAAGTCAGGGCCTGCTGCCCCTGTTGACCCGCGAAGGCAAGGCAGCCCCTCCCGTGCGTATCGTCCACCTCGGCCTGGGCGCCTTTCATCGTTCGCACCAGGCCTGGTTCACCCAGCACTCACCCGATGCTGCCAGGTGGGGCATAGCCGCCTTCACAGGACGGCAACCCGAGGCTGCCGAAACGCTGGCGGCCCAAGACGGCCTGTTCACCCTCATTGTTCGAGGCCCTGACGGGGACCATTTCGAGACAGTCCAGTCCATAGCGGAAGCCCATAGCGGAGCAAAGACACACCTGCTGGACGAGCTGCTGGCTGCGACCACCACCTCAGTGGTGACACTGACAATCACCGAGGCCGCTTACCAAGCTGATGGCCCGGACTCGCCGCTTGCCCGTCTTGTAGGAGGCCTCGCGGCACGGCGCGCCCGAGCTGCTGGGCCGCTTGCCGTTGTCAGCTGCGACAACGTGGCCAGCAACGGTGATGTTGCGCAGGCTGCCGTCCTGCGGATTGCAGAAGCTCGGGACCGTACCAGTGGTGAGGCGGCCTCCCTCACGAATTGGATCCGGGAGAACGTCAGTTTCGTGAATACCTCCGTTGACCGCATAACGCCCCGCACCACCGACGATGACATCGCCGAGGTCGAGGCCCGGTGCGGTTACCGCGACCGTGCCGTGGCAGTTGCCGAACCATTTGCCAACTGGATCATGGCCGGAGATTTTCCCGCCGGGCGGCCCGCTTGGGAAGACGCCGGAGCCCAGTTTGTTGACGACATTGAGCCCTTCGAAAACCGTAAGCTGTGGCTCCTCAACGGCGCACACTCAATGCTCGCCTATGCAGGTAGCCTCCGTGGGCATTCAACGGTCTCGGATGCCTTGGCCGATGCCCGGTGCCGTGACGCCGTCGAAGCGTTCTGGAACGAAGCCCAGCGGCACCTGACTACATCGGAGCTTGATATCCCCTCCTACCGTGCAATGCTCCTGAACAGATTCACCAACCCGCGCATCGCTCATTTCCTTGAACAGATCTCCGCAGACGGAACTACCAAGCTGCGCATGCGGGCAGTTCCAGTCCTTACCGCAGAACGCCGGGCCGGCCGGTCGGGTCTGGCCGCAGCATCCATGCTTGCTGCCTGGATCGACTTCGTCTCTGCCAGCAGTTCATTTCAGGACCCGCTGCGGGAACAGATACTGGACGCCTTGGCCCTCGAGGGCAGGGAACGGACCGCCAATCTGCTGGCACTCATAGATCCATCCCTCGCCCAAGACGGAGACATCACCTACCGCGTTGACAGCCTTCTGGGCAGCTTCACGGCGAACTGAAAAAAGGCTGATGAGCTCCTCCCGCCCACCAGCATTGAAAGGAAAAAAGAATGAAAATCATCGCCGCTGATGTCTTCGTGACGAGTCCCTCCCGTAACTTTGTGACCCTGCGGATTACCACCGAGGACGGTGTGACGGGTATCGGCGACGCCACCCTCAACGGCCGCGAGCTCGCCGTGGCAGCGTACCTGAAGGAACACGTGGCGCAGCTGCTGATCGGTAAGGACCCGCACCGGATCGAGGACACCTGGCAGTTCCTCTACCGCTCTGCATACTGGCGCCGTGGCCCAGTGACCATGGCCGCGATCGCCGCCGTCGACATGGCGCTGTGGGATATCAAAGGGAAGATCGCGGGCATGCCGGTCTACCAGCTGCTGGGCGGGGCGTCCCGCAACGGGCTGAGGGCTTACGGTCATGCCTCAGGAATGGATCTTCCTTCGCTCTTCGACTCCGTCCGTGAACACCTCGAACTGGGGTACAAGTCCGTCCGGATCCAGACCGCGGTGCCCTCGCTGAAGTCCATCTACGGCGTCGCCTCGCAAGTGCAGGCGACGGGCGAACGCTACGACTACGAACCTGCGGGCCGCGGAGCTTTCCCGGTGGAGGAGGACTGGGACACCCGCGCGTACCTGCACCACCTTCCGAGTGTGTTCGAGGCTGTCCGGAACGAATTCGGCCCGGAGTTGCCGCTGCTGCATGACGGCCACCACCGGATGACCCCCATTCAGGCGGCCAAACTGGGCAAGGCCCTGGAACCCTATGACCTGTTCTGGCTCGAGGACTGCACCCCGGCCGAGAACCAGGAGGCGCTGCGACTGGTCCGCCAGCACACCACCACACCCCTGGCCATCGGTGAGATCTTCAACACCGTGTACGATTTCCAGACCATCATCAAGGAACAGCTGATCGACTACGTCCGGGCAGCATCCACCCACTTCGGCGGGATCTCGCCGCTGAAGAAGGTGATGGATTTCGCCGCGCAGTACCAGATCAAGTCCGGCTTCCACGGCCCCACGGACATCTCCCCGGTGGGCTTCGCCGCACAGCTCCACGTTGGCCTTGCCATCCACAACTACGGCATCCAGGAATACATGCAGCACTCGGACAAGACCAACGAGGTCTTTGAACAGTCCATGACCTTCAAGGACGGCTACCTGCACCCGGGCGACAAGCCCGGCATCGGCGTCGAATTCAATGAGGAGGCCGCAGCTGCCTATCCGTACCAACAGGCCTACCTGCCCTACAACCGCCTCATCGACGGAACGGTCCACGACTGGTGAGCCCCCACGCAAATCCCCGCCCCCTGAAAGTCGTGATCATGGGGGTCTCGGGCTGTGGCAAATCTACTGTCGGTCAACTACTGGCACGGGAATTGGGCGGACACTTCATTGACGGAGACCACCTGCACCCTGCAGTCAACATAGCCAAAATGAAAGCCGGTCAGGCACTAACGGACCAAGATCGTGCACCCTGGCTAACTGTCATCGGTCGAGAACTTAGCGCCGCGCCGTACATAACCATCATTGCCTGCAGCGCACTGCGCCGCACCTACCGCGACCAAATCCGGGCTGCCGCACCGGACAGCACCTTCATACACCTGCACGGAACCAAAGAGCTGCTCGCCGCCAGACTAAGCGCCCGCCCGGGGCATTTCATGCCTGCGTCTCTCCTCGACTCACAGCTGGCAACTCTCGAGCCCCTTCAACAAGGGGAGCGCGGAAAGCTATTCGACATCGCTAAGCATCCAGCAGCAATCGCCGCCGATGCAGCCGCATGGCTGCACACGCTGGCCGAAGACACTCAAGACCTCAAAGGAGCCAAAATATGCTGAAACCACAAAACAGCCCCACGCGCGAGTTGATCAATCTCGACGGCCTCTACCGTTTCCAAGTTGACCACGAACAGGCAGGGATTCGTGACGGCTGGCAAAACTCTACCTTGGACACCACCCTAGAAATGGGTGTTCCGGCCAGCTACAACGACGTCTTCACTGACCCTGCCATACGCGAGCACGTGGGCTACGTCTGGTACCAGCGGCAGGTGCGGGTACCCAGGGGATGGAGTGAAGAGCGCATTCACTTGCGGCTTGATTCCGCAACCCACTCAGGAAAAGTGTTCGTCAACGAAATTTTGGTGGCCGAACATTCCGGCGGCTACACGCCCTTCAGCGCCGATATAACAGAACATGTCACGGCCGGGGAGGAGTTCCGCCTCACCATCGCGGTCAACAATGAGCTCACGCAAGCCACTATTCCACCAGGCAGCGTAACCGTCCTTGAAGACGGCCGACGCAAGCAGCGCTATCTGCACGACTTCTACAACTACTCAGGCCTCCACCGCAGCGTGTGGCTTTACAGCACGCCTACTGCCCACATCGAGGACGTCACTGTGGTGACGGACTTCGAGGGAAAGCGAGGCTCTGTCGGTTACCGGATTGACCTGGTCGGTGGCAGCGGCATCGAGCAAGTCACCGTTCGAATACTCGACGCCGATGGCAATGAGGTGGGCGGAGCGGCCGGCGCAGAGGGAACGGCTGAGATACCCGATGTCGAGCTGTGGCAGCCCGGCATGGGCTACCTGTACACCATGGTGGTAGAGGTGGTTGAAGAGGGATCCGTAGTGGACTCATACAGCCAACCCTTTGGAGTCCGTCGTGTCGAGGTTCAAGGAAAACAGTTACTGATCAACGGCGAACCCTTCTACTTCACCGGATTCGGCATGCACGAGGACCATGTGACCATCGGGAAGGGCCACAGCAATGCCCAGATGATCAACGACTTCCAGCTCTTGAAGTGGACCGGCGCGAACTCATTCCGTACCTCCCACTACCCATACGCCGAAGAGGTTATGGACTTTGCGGACCGACACGGCATCGTAGTAATAGACGAGACAGCAGCAGTGGGACTCAACGCAGCCTTCGCCGGCTTCTTCGGCGAAGGCGGCAAGAAAACCTATGCAGAGGACTTCGTCAACGAGGAAACAGCGGCTAGCCATCGCCAAGCCATCACCGAACTCATTGCCAGGGATAAAAACCACCCGTCAGTCGTCCTCTGGTCAATTGCAAACGAGCCCGATGTCACCGAAGAGGGCGCAAGAACCTATTTCGAGCCCCTCGCGGCGCTGACCCGCAAGCTGGACCCGACCCGCCCTGTCGGATTCGTCAATGAAGTGCGGGGAACACCGAACGAGGACAAGGTCGCAGACCTTTTCGATGTCATCATGCTGAACCGCTACTACGGCTGGTACGTCCACACCGGTGACTTGGCCTCAGCAGAGCAAGCCCTCGAAAAAGAACTCCGCGAGTGGGATCAGAAATACGGCCGGCCGATCATCATCACAGAGTACGGCGCCGACACCCTGCCCGGTCTTCACTCCCTGTACGACCAGCCATGGAGCGAGGAGTACCAAACAGCCCTCCTGGACATGTACCACCGCGTATTCGACCGAGTCGAAGCCGTCACGGGAGAGCAAGTCTGGAACTTCGCGGACTTCCAGACGTCATACGGCATCATTCGAGTGGACGGCAACAAGAAAGGCGCCTTCACGCGGGACCGTAAACCCAAGTCCGCGGCTCACACGCTGCGCCGCCGATGGACAGAAATCCCCAACCGAAAACCAGGAGCCAGCCGACCCTAGCTCGTACCCTGCGAGAGAAACGCAACTTGTTCCCGAAGTAACCGAATTCTCGTCGTCTTCGGGTTTCTGGAAGTTCAGCGCGACGGGCCTTCCATGTCTATGTACGACCCCGCACCAGAACTGAGGTTGGGCGAACACGTGCAGTTGGTTTCGATCTCTAAACGGACGTCAACCGTTTGCTGGTTCTCGGGGACATGGATAACGAGTGTCTTTTCCACGATCGTTTTGTTGCTCACTGTGTGCCTTTCTTGTTGGGAAGAGTGCCTGGTTCAGGCTGGCGTTTTTATCTGCTTACGGGTTCGGTGGCGTCCAGCAGGGAAAGTTCGTTGCGGTAGGGCATGCCTTCCCAATCACCTGGCACCAGGCAGGCAAACGCCCCCGTGCGAACTGCGGTCAGTAGCCGCTGAGGAACGCTCTTATGACGGAGCCATTCCGCCAGGTAGCCAGCGACGAATGCATCCCCGGCTCCTACCGTGTCGATGGCGTCAACCTGGATTGCGGGCTGATGATACTCAATGCCCTCGACAAGAGCGGCACATCCTGCCGAGCCCAACTTGATCACAACTTCGGTCGGGCCGAGTTTCACCAGCCGCTCGGCGAGATGAATTGGATTTTCGGCGTAGTCGACGACTATCGCCGCCTCCTCTTCGCCCGCGAAGACCACGTCTGCCTGAGCGATCAGACCCTCGTAGGCAGATTTCGCCTCCTGCATGGACCACAGAGAAGCCCGGTAGTTAAGGTCAAAGGAGACCTTAACTCCAGCAGCTTTTGCACAGTCGATGGAGTATTGCACCGCTGAGGCTGCCGACCTGGACAATGCGGGGGTGATGCCTGTCAGATGCAACAGCCGTGCCCCGGCAATGAGGTCTGCGGGGATGTCATCAACGCAGAGCCGTGAGCCCGCACTATTGGCACGGTAGTAAGACACCCTGGTGTTGGACGATGTGCGGCGCTCCTTGATCATGAGCCCCGTGGGCGCGTCATCGTCCCGGGCGCAGACAACTTCCAAAGCCTCAGCCAGAAGTTCCCGGCGGATCAGGTTTCCGAGGGTGTCATTTCCGAGCCGGCCCACCCAGGCCACGGAGATATCCAGCCGCTTGAGGGCAATGGCCACGTTGCTTTCCGCACCGCCGATGCCCAGGGTAAACGTCCCGGCGTGTGGCAGGGGACCGACTGTTGCCGGATTGAAAAGCGCCATGGATTCGCCCACCGTCACAACTTCAGGGGTGCTTCCGGCACGCTCACGTGGCAGCATTTTCCCTGTGGCCGCCCTGGTTTCAGCATCCAGCCCGGTGTTCCAGATAGGTGTGGTCACGGCTCAGTCCTGCCGGATTGCCATGGCAAGGGCAACCGCTTGTTCGCTGAGTGCACCGATCCCGACGAAGTCCCTGGACTGGATCGCGGCTCGCGGCACCATCCAGCTGCCGCCTGCTGCCACCACATTGGGTATGGTCAGGTAAGTGCTGAGATTGTCCGGGTTTATTCCGCCGGTGGGGATCACTTGCAGGGAACCGAAGGGTTCCAGCAGTGCTTGGACGGCGGACGGACCTCCCGACACTGATGCCGGGAAAAACTTCACTGTCTGCAGACCCATTTCCAGGCATGCCAGGATCTCTGTTGCCGTGACGGCCCCCGGCACTATCGTGACACCGTGTTCTTGGCAGCGTTCCACTACGCTCCGACTGAAGCCCGGCGAGACGATGAACTGAGCGCCGGCGTCGACCGCTGTGTCAACCTCCTCAACGGTGGTCACCGTGCCGGCGCCGATCAGGACAGGGGCGGGTCCTTCCGTGAGGCCGGCATCCACGACAGCGCGAATGGCTTCTGCTCCTGCAGGTGTCCGGAACGTAATTTCAGCCATGGGCAGTCCGGCCTGGCTGAGTGCGGTCAAAAGGGGCACGGCATTCGCTGCATCGTCAATGACGACGACAGGAATCACCCCCCACTTTCCCAGGGTGGATATGACCTCGGTTTCGGTTTTCACAGCATGTCCGAGACGTGGACGCTGTCCATGTCGTTGTAGGTGGTATTTTCGCCCGCGGTTGCCCACACGAAGGTGTAAGGTCCCGTGCCGGAGCCAAAATGTAGCGACCAACTGGGGGAAACTACGAGCTGACGGTCAGCGACAATCAGGTGGCGGGTTTCGAGGGGTTCACCCATGATGTGGAAAACCCGATCGTCGGGAGCCAGGTCGAAATAGAGGTAGGACTCCGTGCGCCGGTCATGGGTATGGGCCGGCATCGTATTCCATGAGCTTCCGGCGTGAACCTTGGTGTATCCGAAGGCGATCTGGGAGCTCTGCGTCCCGCCTTCGTAGATGCACTGGTGAAGGGTGCGTCGGTTCGCACCGTCCTGCGATCCCAACTCCACGACGTTCATCATTTCCGGCTCGATAAGCGCCGTGGGCAGGGCCTGATGCGATGTTGCTGTGAAGACGTAAAACGCAGCCGGATCCGTTGGATCTGACGAAGCAAAAGAAACGTCTGAGGCGCCGCGCCCCAAGTACATAGTGGAAGTATGGCTCAACTTGTACGCTTGGCCGTCAGCCGAAACCACGCCCGGGCCACCCACATTAATCACCCCCGCTTCCCGGCGCTGCAGCAGGTGGTCGGCCCTGATCTGGTCCGGAACGGGCAACCCAAGCGGCTCTGCCAGGGGCACGATTCCCAGGGCGAGAATTCTATCGTTGTGGCTGTACAGGCCATGAACCTCGCCGGGCCGAAAGAGATCCTCTCCGAGGAAGGCATCCCTCAGTTGCCGGCTGGTCATAGTGGCAACGTGCCCAGGGCTGTGGGCGTACTTAGTAGTGATCATAGGTTTTCCCCCTGTTGGCCGCCGGGCATATTCACGCTTTTTGTCGTCTCGCGCCAGGCGGCTATTGCCTCAAGCGCAAGGCCCTGTCCCCAAGGCTGGATGCGGTCGTCCCTGATGACGGAGTAGCCGAACGGAATGAGTTGCAGAACGGTTCCGGCGCTGACCCGGGTCAAGGTGCCTTCATGGACGTATGCCAACGCACCGCGGACTGCCCGCTCCCCCGCCTCGCGCAAGGCTGACCGCGACGATGCTTGGTCAGTCGTAGGGTTTGAGGTGGCTTCCTTGATGGCTGTGAGGGCATCGGCTCGCAGCATTGCTGCCCCGATTCCGGCTGCGGCAGACGTTTCGAGCACGCCCCGCACCTCAACCTGACCGTCAACCAGGACATCCCAGACGCCGTGCTCAGGCTGTAGTTGTGCAAGGGTCTGCAGCTGGCGGTCCAAACGTTCCCGCACCTCTCCCAGCCGCTCGGCCGTTCGCCCCAAGGCGAGAAGATCGGCCCCGGCCAAAGCAGTCCAGGCGTTGGCTCGGCCCCAGAAAGAGTCGATGCGTACGCCGGCGTGCGTACCGTGAACGAACAAACCGGAATCCGAGTCCTGTAGCAACTCGGCGTGCGCGAGCCACTGGTCCACGGCCTCCTGAACCAGGTCCTGGCGGTCCAGGACGTTTCCGGCGCGCAAGAGGAATTCCCCGGCCATATATACGGTGTCAGCCCACACGCCGCCGGGCCAGTGTTCCAACGCCCCGTTAGGGGCGCGGGTAGCTTCGGGGGCATGCGAATACCATTCCAGGCAAGCCTCCAGGAGCGCCCTGATCGCCGGGTCGGGGACGCGGCTGTACAGCTCGGCCACCGCGGCGCCTGGTGCCAGGTTATTGACGTGTTCCAGGATCGGGGGGCTGGGAAGAAACCTGTGCGTGAAGGTGGTGACGAGTTCGGGTGTTTCGGCTCCGCGCGCGGCCGCGGCCCGCCATGCTGCCAGCAGGCACACGCCTTCGCCCCAGAACCAGCGTTCCACCCCCATGCTGGCTGTCCGGGAAATCAATGCTGCCTCGATCGAGTCAAGGTCCCTGACAAGATCTGCGCGATCCAATGGACGCACAGGAGGAGCGGAGAGCTCCGCTGAGGAAGTGTCTTCACCGGCCATTGGACATGCTCCCTACGAGTTTGGTGGGGCTTGAAGCACTGTCGACGGCGTACGCCTCAGCGAGGGTGGCGAGTGAACCGGCGACGTCGAGAGCCAGTGTCTTTCCACGCCAGGCGACGTCGATTCGGCCGTCGTCGAACTCTGCATGAACTGCCGGGCTGTCCAGATGCGGCTCATTCTCGGGGACGCCATTGACGAGGCCAACAGGAGTACCGTCCAGCAGGAACGCGGTTTCGAAAGTCACTTCCATGACGGCTGCATTCTCCCTCGCGAATCGGACCCCGGGATCAGCTTCACCGCGAGGGTGCCACTGCACCTCGCTGGATGCGAGGGAATTGACCCAGTCCCGGAAGTCGCCGTCGGCCTGCTTGCGTCCGACGACGGTAATCCAGGCCGCGCCTCCCTCCACCGGGAGCCATTCCTGCCAGGCTGTCTCACCTTCCAGGACCGGGCGGACGCCTCCAGGAGTGGCGATAGCGACATATCCCTCGCCACGGCGTGCTGCGATCCATTCACCCTGCTGGATGTATTCATCCGTTTGGGCCAGGGGAAGCCACAAGTGTGTGGAACGGATTGGATCCGTGGTGGTGAACCTCTGCAGGTGGATCAGCGCATTCCGATGCTGATGTACACGAGGGAGGATCCGATGCCCTGCCCAGGCGTTCGGGCGGGCAGATGATCCGGTGTCGGAGTTGGCCGGGTGGGTAACAAACACCTGCAGCTCGCGCCCGAGCGTGACACCCCAGATGTGTTCCTGGAGGCCTGGAAGGCCGGCCCGATAATCCTGCACGCTGGAAAGCATGACATCAGGTGTTCTCCAAACCCGCAGGTCGGAGCGGTAGGGCCTCTCCAGGAGGTCCCGTTCGAAGGAAAGTTCGCCGCGGTAGACCTGGCGTCCCCACCATTCTTCTGGTTCGTTCCCGGCCAGTTCGCGGACAACATCGGGAATCGTGTACTTTTGCGCCAGCGCCAGGGCTGTCACAGGAAGTACGGCGTCGTTGAGGGTTCCAACGCCGGCCACAAGCCGAAGGATCGGGGAGGTTTCCTCGAATCGTGAGCTGCGCAGCGTGTGCACGTAAGAGCGGCCATGAGCCGCACCATGGGTCCCGCGCCAGGAGTTGGAAGCCAGCGTTACCAGGACCTTGTCCAAAAGGGTGCGCGCCGCGCTAATCAGCGCCTGGTCTTCGCCCAGCTCGATAAGCGCGCACAAAGCGTAACTGTCGATGGCCAGATATGCGTTGGAATCGAACTCGCTGAAGCCGCCCCGCAGTTTCCTCGTCAGCCAGCCTGCAGCCCTGGAACGGGCCTCCGCTCCGTGCTCGGATCCGGTACGGTCGTCCACGGTAAAGTTTGAGTCGGGAAAGGCCTCTCCTGCGAGCGCCTCCGCGACGTGCCAGACGAACTGATGGTTCTCGGTGAAGTAACACATGGCATCAAGGCCCGGCTGGGTGATCCAGTACTTCATCCCGGTGATTGCCGCGGAAACCTCCTTCCGCAGCTCGGGTGACCAGCGGTCCTCGGGAATCCAATGCCAGGCAAGCAGCAGGGACACCACTTCGAAGTCGGCACAGTCGCCGCGCGTCAGGATCCGGTGCAGCGAAGAGCTAAGGTCCTGCGCCTGGACTGTGGTCTGGGAATCAAGGGCGTAACGGGCGAGGAGTCCCGCGACTCCGGGCTCGCGGATCGCTCCTTCGCCGTGTCCGGCGACGTGCCGAAGGACATCGTTGCGCCACGATGCCATGTCTCCGGCTGGGCTTTCGGTACTCAAGGGCGGGAGGACAGCCACACGCATCCGCATAGTCTGGGGGCAGCGCTCGTCGTCCAAACCAACTTCGACGATGCTTTCTCCGCTGGAGAGCATCGATGCCCCTGCCGTCCTGGCGACGTCGCCGCCTTCGTCCTGCTCCTCCTCCGCAGCATGATCCAGGCGGTATGTTGCTTTGCCGGTCGCGTCGGCCGCTACATGCTGCCAGGGCGAATTCTCCCCCACCCGCACCCTCAAGGCAGCGCCCGGAGGAGCTAACAGGGTGGCCTCGGCCGCATCCTGCGCCCAGGACGGCGAGCCGATTTTCGCCAGGACAGTCTGGGCCAGCCTGGCTGCGTGTTCATCTGCTCCCGGTGAGGGGATGACGACACGCACGGGCAAGCCTGTTACCCGCAACCGTGCAATCTGACGGCACTCGCGGAAGGCCACCTGCCATGTTGCCAGATGGACAGTAGTGGTTCGTGAGGGAAGGCGTACCCGCACCGTGTGCACCTCAGGTTCCATGTAGGAGACCTTGCCGCCTTGGAGCACAACCTCTCCATTGAGCCACAGGACGAACGGGCCGGTTGTATGGAGTTCAATGGTTCGCCAGTCGCTCTGGTCTATCTCCAGGACGGTGCTTGCCAATGAATACCTGTATTCCGGCGTGAAGCAGAAGGCCGACCAGTCCAGGAACCCGTCCTCCCCCGTGCGGACCCGTCGCCACGAGGCTTTGTAGGTGGAACCTCCCGCCTGCCAGCTGACGGCACCGCCTTCTATAGGCGGCTCCATTGTCTGCCCGATATCGATGGGGTGAGCTTCCGCCAATCGTTCCTTCAGCCCGCCGACGTCGGGCCCGTTGGTCAGGACCCATCGGCCATCCCCCCAGGGGTCACCTTCGGCTGGAAGGAAGTTCTGCAGGTCCCCGCATGGGGAAGCCCATACGGGCGAGACCAGCCAGTCGCGCACGGTGCCGTCGGCGTCGGTGGTGTGGGTGGTCCTGTTGGTCGGCATAAAAATGTCACTCATGGTGCCTCGTTTGTTCTTGGTCGGTCGGTGGAGCGGCCGCACGCGTCATT
The DNA here is from genome assembly GCF_023062595.1 of Arthrobacter rhizosphaerae. Lineage (GTDB taxonomy): Bacteria > Actinomycetota > Actinomycetes > Actinomycetales > Micrococcaceae > Arthrobacter > Arthrobacter rhizosphaerae. The sequence goes on along the minus strand of NZ_JALLAN010000015.1, from coordinate 60,248 downwards.
TGATCCCGGTGTTCGCGATGCCTGTGACGATCTGCCTCTGGAAGAAGAGGAACAGGATGATTACAGGCAGAATGCTGACTACGCTCATGGCGATGATGAGGTTGAACGGTACGGTTTCCTCAGCAGTGAAGCGCGCCAACGCAACCGGCAGCGTGTAGACGGTTTCACTTTGGGCAACGACGAGCGGCCATAGGAAGTCATTCCAGCGCCACATGATGGACAGGATGGCCACAACAGCCAGCGCCGGCCTGCACATCGGGAGGACTATCTGAATAAAGGTCCGGAATTCTCCGGATCCGTCCACCCTTGCCGCTTCAATCAGCTCGTCCGGGATGGAGAGCATGTACTGCCGCAGGATGAATACCCCAGTGGGCGTGGCGGCCGCCGGGATGATGAGCCCCCAGAGGGTGTTCACCATCCCGAGCGACGCAACCACCTGGTAAACCGGGATCAGAATCACTTGCAGCGGGATCATGATCGTTGCCAGCGTGAGGAGGAACAGGCCGTTTTTTCCGCGGAAGTTGTACTTCGCCAGGGCATAGGCGGCCATGGAGTTGATTGCGAGAGTCAGGACGGTCGCAGCGATCGTCACGACGGTGCTGTTGAAGAGGTACGTCGTAAAGTCGAACCTCGTCAACGCGTCGGTGTAGTTCGAGATTCCCCAAGACTCCGGCAGCAGCAACGGCGGCCGCGCCGAAAGCTCGGTGGGAGTCTTGAATGAGCCGAGCACAAGCCACACGATGGGGACCAGGGCAACGAGCGCCGAGGTTACGAGGATTACCACCCGGAGGGCGTCGGTGGCGGTTATGTTGTTTTTGCCTGTCGACGTCCAGGTTTTCCCCGGGAGCGTCTCAGGTGCGGCCTCAGTTGTAGTGCTGCTCATGCTGCTTCCCTTTTCCGGCCAACCATCCAGTTGATGATCGTCAACGCGAATATGGCGCAGAACAGCAGGACGCTGCCCGCCGATGCCATGCCATACCTGATCGGGGAGACGAAGCCGTTTTCGTAGATGTATTGAACGATGAGGGTTGTGGCGCCGACGGGGCCACCGCCAGTCAGGGTGTAGATGTAGTCGAATGCCTGGAAGCCATGGATGGTGGCAAGCACAACGACCACAAGGATGCTTGGCTGCAGCAGCGGAAAAGTCAGGCTGATGAACTGCCGCCACCGGTTTGCTCCATCCACTCGCGCCGCCTCATAGACAGACGGATCGATGCTCTGGAGCCCGGCAAGGAGGATCAACATGTAGAAGCCCACCTGCATCCAGACGCCAACGGCGATCACCGCAATGGTGGCGAGGTTGTTGTCCACCAGCCACGGGATCTCCGGGATTCCGAACCAGCCCAAAAAGGTATTAACAAGGCCTCCCTGCCGCTCCAGCATCCAGTTCCAGACCAGGCCAACCACGACCGGCGAAATAAGGACCGGGATGAAGAAGACGGAGCGGAAGAACGTTCGACCCCGCCGCTGCTGGTCCACAAGCACCGCAAGTATCACGCCGATCACCACGGAGAGCAGCACAAACGCGAAGGCATAGATCGCTGTGTTTCGGACAATTCCCCAGAAATCAGCGTCAGTCAGGATGCTCTGGTAGTTGCCGGCCCCCTCCCACCGGAAAGTCCGGCCGTTGGAGGAGGAGTACATGGAGATGTTGAAGCCGTTGATCGCCGGCCAGATGGTGAAGAGTCCAAAGATCGCCATGTTCGGCAAGAGGAAGAGATAAGGAACCAACCCCATCTTCAGTGATGACTTGCGCTTCCGGGGAGGAGCCGTCTGGACTGCAGTCATCGGTCCAGTTCATCCACGAGGGCTTGTGACTTTTCCTGGACCTTTTTCAGCGCACTCGGCAGATCAGTCTTTCCGGCAACGACTTCCGAGACCGCATTGACCAGTTCCGTCCCTGAACCGGCGAACGCCGGATCAGCATTTGCGGAGTACCCCACCTCAGGAGTGCGTGAGAGATCCTTCAGGAAAACGTCCATATCGGGCTGCCGCGCAGGATAGGCGACGCCTTCCTCGGCAAGGTCCTTCCTGGTGGGCAGGAAGCCGCCGGCAACGATGAAGGTCTTCTGGTTTTCCGCAGTATTCATGAACCGGATGAACTCAGCGGCCAGGGCCGGATTCTTCCCTTCTGCCAAAGCCGCCATGTACTTACCGCCCGGGAAACCGCCGCAGTTTTCTGCGCAGGGGTTGGGGGCGGCGGCCCATTCAAATTTGGCGTTGGCCGCGAACTGACCCACCTGCCAGTTGCCCGAGAGGTAGACGGGGGCGTCCTGGGCGAGGAAAATTTCGTTGGCACCGGTATAGCGCGAGCCCGAGCCGAGCCAGAAGTCCCGGGGCATCCGGTTATCGCCCATCATCTCGACAAGGGGGGTCAGGGCTTTTGTTGCCTTGTCCGCGTCCAGCACTGCTTTGCCATCCGCGACGAGAGTCGTGCCGTACTGGTTGAGAACGGTGGAAAGCCTGTGACCGGACTTGTCCATGGCGAATGCGTACTGCGATCCGGTGGCCTGCTGTACCTTGGTAGCCGCGGCGATCATCTCTTCCCAGGTCCAGGGATCTTCGGGATTGGGAAGTTCAACACCGGCTTTCTTGAACATGTCCACGTTGACGAACGGGCCGTTGAGCGTGAGGTCCGACGGCACCGCGAGCAACTGGTCATTCTCGCCGGTAGCGCCGACCAGCGGGCCGGGGAGGAACTCCTCCGCGTACTTCTCACCCAGGTAGCGGCGCAGGTCCAGGAGATCGGCCTTGAAATCAGTGAGCCCGGTGAGGCGAACGACGTCGGGCACGTTTCCGCCCGAGAGGCGCGCCTGAACGGAAGTCACTAGATCTTTGTAGGGAAGAACCTCAAGGTTGACGGTGACGTCGAACTTCTTTTCGAAGTCCCCGATGAGGGAACGGGTGGCCTGTTGGTCTGGCCCGTCCGTGAAGTAGACGTAGTTCAGGGTCTTGCCCTTGAACTCCGCCGGGTCGACGCTCTCGACAGCAAGCGGCTCCTGTCCGGCGCCACCCTCCCCTTCAACCTGGCCTGGCGCACAGGCGCCCAGCAGGGTGACTGCGGTGACAGCGAGCATCAACCGCGCTGTTATCCGACTCTTTTTAGCCACTTCATCCTCCTTGATGGTGATCGCCCCCTGCCGGGGCGACAATGTGCGCAACGTCACGAACACTGGAAAACAGCATGGCCTATTTTCAGCTCAATGGAAAGCACTTTCCGTCCAGCTGAAAAACGGCTAGGCTACACTCCAACCTAAAGTGCAGCGTTGGACCCGTCTGGTTGGCCCTGATGTACTGACGCCCGTTGCGATAATTTGCGAATAAGGAGCCCAAAACTGTGAAACGCCTGTGGAGCACCCACCCTGATGACCTGGCCCGCCTCGACTCCAGGGAGCTGCACCAGCGCTTTGTAGTCTCGGACCTGTTCGCACCCGGGGAGATCCGGCTCGCCTACGCCCACGACGACAGGATGGTCGTGGGAGGGGCCGTGCCAACAGGGGATCCGATCGAGCTTGAGGCTCCTACCGAGTTGCGGTCCGGGAACTTCCTGGATCGACGCGAACTGGCCCTCGTTGGCCTTGACGGCGCCGTGTCGGTGACCGCCGACGGGGAAACCTGGAAGGTTGGCCGGCATGACGTCCTATACCTGCCGTGCGGAACGAAGTCGGTGACGCTGTCCGATACGGGGGCCGTATACATCGTTTCTGCCCCCGCGCACCGACGAACAGCAGCGCGGCTTGCTTCCCACGATGAGGCCGCAGCCCTGCATCTGGGCTCGTCAGAAGAGGCCAATGAACGCGTTATTCGCAAGTACGTTCACGCCGACGGAATTGAATCCAATCAGCTGGTCCTTGGCATTACTACCCTGAAGCAGGGTTCTGTCTGGAATACCATGCCGGCCCACCTGCACGACCGTCGGACAGAAATCTACTTTTACGACGGGCTCGGTGACGCCCTTCTTGTCCACCTCATGGGCCAGCCGGAGAGCACACGTCACCTGTTGCTGCGCGACCGGGACGCTGTGGTTTCACCACCGTGGTCCATCCACAGTGGCAGCGGCACCAGTGCGTATTCGTTTGTGTGGGCGATGGCCGGAGAGAACATCGACTACAGCGACGTCGATTCCGTCAGCTCGGGAAACCTTCGATGAACAGCGGGGCCAGCATGGAATCATCCAGCACCCAGTCCCGTCCACTTCAGGGTCAACGCGCCGTGGTTACCGGGGCACGGACAGGAATCGGACTCGCGTGCGCGGAGCGGCTCGCCCGCGCTGGCGCCGATCTCGTCCTGTGGGGACATCGGGACATGGCGCAGACCGCAGAGCTGCTTTCAGGCCATGGTGTCAAAATCGACGTTGTGACATCGGACCTTGGCGATCCTGCCGATGCCCGTGCCAATGCGGAACGGCTCGTGACATCAGGACCGGTGGATATCCTGGTCAACAACGCCGGAACAATTCACCGCGAGCCGGCCGCAGCCCACGCCAGCGAGGCCTGGGACCGGGTCCTGAACCTGAACCTCGACACCGTCTGGCACCTGAGCCAGGTCTTCGGCACCCAGATGGTCAACCGGGGACACGGCAGGATCATTTCCATCGCCTCACTCCTCTCATTCCAGGGAGGAATAAACGTTCCCTCCTACACGGCGTCGAAACACGCGGTGGTGGGCCTGACTAAAGCCCTCGCCAACGAGTGGGCATCCCACGGGGTGACGGTGAACGCTATCGCCCCTGGATACATTGCAACCAATAACACTGAAGCATTGCGCGACGACCCCGAAAGGGAGCGCTCAATCCGTGAGCGCATCCCCGCAGGGCGATGGGGTTCGCCGGAGGATATCGCTGGCAGCGTGGCCTTCCTTGCTGGGCCGGAGGCGGCATATATCAACGGCCACGTTCTGGTTGTCGACGGCGGGTGGCTGGGCAGGTGACAACCGAATCGGGGCCTGCGGAGCCCCAACTGTCCGCACTGATGAAAGGCCTCAAGGTGTTGGAGGCGGTGCCTGCCCACCACAGGATCTCTGACATTGCCTCCGAGACCGGATTGTCCGTCAGTACCGTCCACCGCATCCTGAGTGACCTCGTGGAGAATCGCTGGGTGGAACAGGACCAGGAGAGGGCCTATCGTCCAGGACGGCGTGTCCAAGGGCTTTTATCGTTGCTCCAGAATGACGAACAACTTGTCCGCATGGCAATGCCCGAACTTCAAGCGCTGCGGGACCGCGTTGGTTTCACCGTCCACATGGCACGATTTGCACATAACGAGTTGAGTTACGTCGCAAAAATTGACGGGCCAGCCGCCTACCAAATGCGCTCCAGGGTTGGCGACACCATTCCGCTATGGTCCACCGCCATTGGAAAGGCGATACTGGCCGCTCTCGACGAGCAAACAAGCCGCGACCTGTTGAAAGCCGCGCAACTGAAACGCCGAACACGATCCACGATTATGTCCAAGAGCCTCCTCTGGAACCAGGTGGAACTCATCCGCCGACGGGGGTGGGCCGTGGACGACGAGGAAAACGAGCTCCACATCAGGTGCGTTGGGGTTGCACTCCAGGACGCGAGCGGAAGAGTCATCGGCGGACTCAGCACTTCCGCGCTTGATCACGAGATGACACCCGCCACGATAGAACGGGTAGCGCCCCTTGTCATGGAAACAGGGGCACGGATCAACAAGCTGTTGGGGCGGGAAAGCCAACGCAGGTGAGCCAAATTGTCGCGGAAAGTGGGCCGCGCCTGTCAGGAGCTCGGCGTCATGGCTTACGACGAAATCAAGGCCCTCACCGATCTCACGGCGGCGCCGGTGACGCTGATGCGCCAGCTCGGCACTCCGCAGCAGCAACGCAGACTTCGAGGTGTGTTCCTCGGCCGCAAGCTGGTGCAGCCGGAATCCTGTCCGAGCTTCACTTCCAGTTCAGCGCCAGGTCTGCCCCTGTGCGAAACCCTCCGGGAGACGACGAGGGGATGGCAGTGAGTACCACTTTATGCAAGGAAGGCCACCCAATCTGGATGGCCGCTCGGTCCCCCACCCCGGGGAACGGCGTGATGGTGCTTACGGTTCAGGACATCACCCAGAACGAGACCCGCTAAGGCCCCCCAAATCCGCACCGGGCACAGCGTCTCGTTCATCGCCACTTCCCGGCGTCCAGAGTCCGATCGCTTCAGGGTGCAAGACCTTCTTCACGGCCTCCATGAGCTCGTCTCCGGTTGAGTCGGGGTGGACATCACTGCGCAGGTGCTCACCGAAGGCCTCGAGCACCATCTGTGCGTCGTACCGCTCTCGGTCGAAGTGCCGGTCGACCCCACGCTGTACCCAGCGCAGCACGGGGAGGAAGAGCGCGGCGGAAGCGAGGGTTGCGAGCGCGACCCCGATCGAAGGGAGGTTCGGTAAGACTGAGGTCATCGAGGTCACGACGAGCGCGTAGACCCCGACCACCAGAAGCGTGACGATAACGTACGCCGCTGTGCGGGAGATGATGCTGTCAATCGCGTATAAGCGGTAGCGGAGCACGGCGACCATAATAGAGACCGGGATGAGCGCGAACAACAGCAGAATCCAGTCATGGACGATTGTGAACTCAACTGGCAGTAACCCGTCGGTAGCGAATGCCGCGCAAGCCATGGTCACTGACCACATCACCCACCGCACCTGGGCGCGCGTGGGTGCGTCGGCGCGCCTGTAGCGAACAATCAGTGACCCGATTGAGCCGATGACGGCCACAGGGTACAGACAGGTGGCCACAACAATCTGAGGTTGCAGTTGCCCGCTGACGCCCGGCAAATACATGGGGTTGGGGACGCCGGGGTATACCTCGGCCGTCATGGTCGATAGGAGTGCGGTGGAGGCGACGAGCGCCGCGACCGAGTACCAGGAGAACCACCGCCATTTCGGCGAGGGTAGCTGTCCGGTGGGGAATCGCAGCGGGATCTGGGTCAACATGAGCCCCACCGGCAGCAGCCACGACCAAGTGTCGATGTCCAGGCGGTCGGGGCCGGGGAAACCGTGGAGCGGCGTCGCTCCAGTGGAGGACCCGTATGAGAGTAGCCATGCGGCGACATCGGGCGCGACGGGCAGCAGCGCGTGGCCGAGGAGGTCTAGCGGCACTTGGAGCGCGAAAAGTGCCGGCACCATCATGATGAGCCAGCCGAGGGGGTGACTCGGCAGCTTCACGGCCAGGAACCAGCCGACAACGAGCATGATGGGTAGGAATCCGAGGAATCCCCAAGCTGGGGTCCCTGTCCAGAATTGCGGAGGAGGCGGCCAGCTCGTCACTGCAGCGGCGAGCACGGCGAGTACGAGTACACCGAGCACGTGTGCTGGCCAGGCGTGCTTCACGCTGCACCGATATTTGCCCAGTGTCTCCTGGTGGAGAGCTGCCGCGGGACTTCGCACGGCGACATCAGTTCGCGCTCTTTCCTGTGTGCGGGCGGAATGGGACGGTGAACGTGTGCCCTATTGTGCGGAGGCCGGCGTTGTAGCGGACGTTGGACCAGTTCTTCCAGAGGCGCCTGCGGTCGATGCACTCGGTGTGCTCTTGGACCGTCACGTTGTGGACCCCGTGGGCGGCGGCCAGGTTCTTCAGAGTGCGCGGCCAGAAGATATCTTCCCCACGACGCGTGAGCGGCCACAAAGCCTCGAAGATAGGATCCGAGCTGCGCAGCAGCATCCGTATCTGTTCGATTGTCCCGCCGCTTGTAGAGGACTCGCATGAGAACGTGATCAACGCCGCGAACATGTGACCTTCTGGTGTTAGGAACGTGAACGACGTATCGTCCGCGTACAGCACCATGATCCCGGTCGTCACACCTACCGCTGTGAGCGGTGCTACGTCGCCGGGATTGATCGCCGAGATCGTGCCGTGGAAGCGGCCCATCCTCGGCCAGTAGTCTCCGAAGTGCGCACGCCAGTCAGCCACGACCCGCTCCGGAGTGGCCGCCGTGCCGATGTCGGCAGTGTAAGTGCGTTGCCACAGGCGGCCGAAGCCGTTCATCGGCCCTGCGATTCGTCTGCCCTCGATGTTGTAGCCGTAGGTGCGCAGGTCGTCCGCGACGTGCAGTCGGTCAACCTTTGCCGCCCAGTTTTCTATGTCTCTCTGCCCGTTCTGTTCCGGGCTTCGGGGGTCCATTCCGGTGTCCTCCATTGCTAGAGCGCCGCCAGCGCTTGATCCATGTCGTCGTGCAGGCTGATCGCCTCGTCGAGGCGCGTGAGTTCGAAAATCTGGCGATAGTGCTCGGTGAGCCCTGACGCGACGAGCTTTTGGTGTCGCCGCTGACAGCGAATTAGGAGCGTTATGAGCATGCCAATGCCGCCGCTGTTCATGTACTCCATGCCTGCGAAGTCGAGCACGATGAGCTTTGCGCCGCTGTCCGTCGCCTGCTCATGGGCCAACATGAGCTCCTGCTCACAGGCGGCAGTGACGTCGCCGGTTATTGCTATCGCCGCTGCACCGGGTGCAAGGGGTAGGACAGCCATGGTTGCTTCATGGGCTGGCACGTTGTCTCCTACTTAGGATCGGGCTGGACGATCTTGATGTAATCGCTGAGGCGGGTGATGTCGAAGATGTGCTGGTAGTGAGGTGTCAGGCCCACTGCACGCAAGAGGGCGCCGTCTGCGCGCGCTCTGGCGAGCAGTGCGATGATGAGGGCGATGCCTGTCGAGTTGATGTAGTCGACCGCGCTGAAGTCCAGCTCGATCGCTGCCGGGGCGTCGCTCGCCACTCCTGCGTAGGCCTCGTCGAGTGTGTCGCTCGCATCGCGGTCGATCCGTCCTATGAGCCGGACGCCAGCTGCATTGTCCCTATTGCCGAGCTCGTAGTGCAGGCTCATGTTTCCTGCCTTTCTATTGCAGACCCATCGCCGGTGCGCATTATGAGCCGCACTATGTGTCGGTCACCTTCGGTGAACTCTTCGACTCGGTCGACAAGCTGCTCCACAAGGAATAGACCCCAACCCCGCGGCGTCTGTTCGCCGGCTAGTTTAAGGTCGATGTCAGGAGTCTCGGTTTCGTGCTGCCTGCCACGGCCGTAATCGCTGATGTCGACGGTGATCGTCTCCACAGTGCGCCGCACAGTCACCGAGACTTCAAGTGCCGTCTGCGCGCGGTTCCCGTGCTCGATCGCATTCATAGTAGTCTCGCTAACCGCTGTATTCAGTGCAAAGAGTGCGTCCTCCGGGAGAGCGCCTTCGACGATCGCCGCGACTCTGTCCATGACTTCGCGCTCGTTGCCCATTTCACTCGGCACGGAGAACGAAACCGTGCTTCGTGGGGTGCCGGCGAGGCCGCGATGGAGCGTTACGAGGGTGATGTCGTCCTCCTGGTCTACTCCGGCCGAGAACTTTGTGAGTGCCTGCACGCTGCTGTCGACCAGTTGATCGCCTGAGGTCGCTGCGGCAACGAGGGCCGCCGTGCGGTCGAAGCCGAACATCTCCCCGGCGGCATTGTGCTGTTCTGTGATCCCGTCGCTGTACAGCAACACGATGTCGCCTGGCTCGATCACCATCTCATGCTCGTCGTAGATGCTGCCGGGCATGAGTCCGAGCGGCATGCCGCGGGCCATCAACTGGATTACCTGATCATCTCGACGGACGTACGGCAGGTTGTGGCCGGCATTGGCGAATTCTATGCGGCCGCTTCCCAGGTCAATCACGAGCACAAGGCACGTGACGAACATGTTCATAGGGATCTGCGGGATGAGTAGCTCGTTCACTCGTCGCAGGACCTCGCCTGGGGCGGAGGCCACTTTGGCGGTCGCCCGCAGCAGCCCATACGTGCTTGCCATCACGAGGGCCGCTGGCACTCCCTTGTCCGTCACATCGCCCGTGACCACCATGACCCGGCCGTCGTCGAGTTGGATGATGTCGTAAAAGTCGCCGCCGACGGTACGGGCCGGGCCATAGAATGCGGCTACGTGCCAACCCCCGAGCTCGGGAAGCCCAGCCGGCAGGAATTGCTGCTGGATGAGTTGTGCGACGTGAAGCTCCTGACCGAGGCGCTCATGGGCTCGGGCCTCGCGCTCCTGCTCGTGCATGAGCTGGCCGAGCCGCAATGCCGGCGCGGCATATCTGGCGAGGTCCTTGAGCAGGCGACGGTCGTATCGCGAGTATGAGCGCTCCGAGAGCCGTGGGCCGAGCGCGAGCAAGCCGACGAGTTTGCCGGAGGTGACGAGCGGCACGACGACCTGCACACATTGCTCCTTCATCCGGTTCACCGCCGGGGAGTATGCAGGCAGCGAGGCGATCTCGACCGGACCTGTCTCGGATTGCAGGAATGTCAGCAGCGGATCGCTCGGATCGATCTCTACGTTAATAAGGGAGGTATGGGCCTGGGGCGGGTCCTGCGCGTTGCTCTTCGCGCGCCGTGCATCGCGCTTCCCCGTCCTCTCAGCGGCCTTCGCGGCTCGGCCCTCGACTCTGGTTTGGGTGGTGACAGGGGCAACGGGCTTGGCGGCGGCGTCCACTACCGCGTCTGCAACGGCCACCCGTCCGCGCCTTACTCCAAGTGTGTCCTTCATCGTCAGGTCCTCGTCCTGCCGCACCCTGCCGCAGGGGGTGTCACATCGATCATCCACCCAAAGCATCATCACCGCCAGACCGAGTTAGTAAAGTTGCCGCCGACCGGCGCCTTCTCTTTCGGTCAAGCACGCCTGCCCATCGCTGCGCTGATGCCTCGGCTCAATCACGTACCGCTGGAATCGAGACATGGAACCGTTCCGCCGCCCGCCGCAACGGCTCCCCTTTATCGACTACGCAGCGTGGGCACAGAAAAGCATTCGGGTGGGAGATCGAAGACCTCCGTTTGTGGAACAGGACTCTTAGACAAGGCCCGCTCCATTCGGAGGTCTTCTTCATGTCACCTAACCACGCCGACCGTTACTAACGTCCGTGGCTAATACACCTAGGCGTCTATCGGCCGGATTTGCATCATCAGCCCGAAGAGGTCCGGGAGGCCGTGCTCTTCAATGATTTGACCGTTTGTGAATCGATAGATGTTCATTGCCTGCGTTTGGATCGTTTTGCCGGTTTCAGGTACGCCGAGGAACTCCCCTTGGTGTGTGCCACGAAGGATGAATCGTGCCGCCACCGTGTTTCCTTCAATAATGGTTTCCTCAAGTGACCACTGGACGTCGGGAAACGCCTGTCGCATTATCCCGATGATTTTGAGGTAGCCGCTTGGACCCTGCACCGGCTCAGGCAGAAAGGGCACATGGAAGGTGGCCGACGGTGAGATGATTTCATCACCAATCTTTTCGTCGGCTGAATTGATGAATTCAACGAAACGGTCCATGCGCCGGCGGAGTTCTTCAGTCATTTGCTTGCTTCCTTCGCGTCTTAGTGGGCTACGGCATACACCGCTGGTTAGTGGCTATTGGATGGGGAACTCAGGTTCCCGCAGGCACGTCAGCTCCCTCGCTCTGCAGCCGCCGCCGAGCGACCGGCATTTCGCAGCCGGCCCAGCAGTTCCATGAGGTCATCCGTGGTCTGCTCGGTAAGCACGGGACTCAGCCGCAGATCCAGCTCGGCTTCAACAGTCCTCCTGGCCCGTTCCAGCAGGTTTCGACCGTCCGCCGTTAGCTCCACGAGGGAGGATCTGCGATCGGCTGGGTTATTTCTCCGACGGCAATGTCCGGCCTTTTCTATCCGGTCAATGAGCTTGCTCGTGCCTCCGACGGTAATCGCAAGAGCCGAGGCCACATCGAAAACCCGGCACGAACCTAGGCGATCGACCACAGCCATTGGTTCAAATCTGCTCATCGGGAGGCCATGCTCTTTGCGCAAAGTGCTATCGAGTGCGTCCCACAGCTCAGTTTCCAACCGAGTCAGTTCGCTGAAGAGAGGGTACAGAGACGAGGTTTCGATGCCCTTTTTCACAAAAGAGAGCCTAACATTTTGTTTCCATGGAAGCTAATTCCAAGGAAGCTAATGCTGTGGGTCAATTGAAAAACGGACCTCAGAGTACGACAAGCACATTTTTCGTGGAGCACTGGAGTGTTCGGCGTTAGCCACTTCCAGGACCCCGTCTTCCCAAGTTGCACTCCAGCCCTTCAGGTCCAGCGGCTGGGACCCTACTACGGGAGTAGAGTAGATGCCAGAGCTTTCGTCGTCTGAACGAATCTCTCGTTTTCGCAGATCTGGCTCAAGTGTTGGAGGTTCGACTCTTCCTGGTCCGTAGCCGCTCTTCGGCATCGCCGACCAATGAGAATAACGCAGGGACTCCACCAAGAGTTCGCTCTTGGCCAAAATTCGGCTTCAGACTCGGCGGACTAAACGAACAATCCAAAAACCAAACTTTCACCTGAACCCCCCTTAAAGGGACGCCATGAGGACCAGAAATAGGATCCAGACTACCGCTGCAGGACTCGCCGTCTTGCTGGCCCTCAGCGCCTGCGGCGGCACCTCGCCGGGCACCCAGGACACGGAACTACCAAAGACGCAGAACACCCGTGACATCTCAGAAGGTGTCCAACCGGACCCCGCCGCGGTCGCACTTCTGCCGGAATCCTTCAAAACCAAGGGCGAAATCACCGTCGCAATGGACCTGAGCTCCCCGCCCATGACGTTTCTCGCCGAGGACAACCAAACCCCCATCGGCGTCAACCCGGACCTCGCCCGCGTGGTCGCCAAAAAGCTCGGACTGAAGCTGAAGTTCGAAAACACCGCGTTCGACACCATCATTCCCGGCATCGACGGCGGCCGCTACGACTTCACCGCCACCACCATGGCCGCCACGGAACAGCGGCTAAAGGTTCTGGACATGATCAACTACCTTAAGGGCGGCTCGGCCGTGGCGGTCCCTCATGGCAACCCGCAGAAACTGACCAACGATACGCTCTGTGGCAAGAACATTGGCGTGGCCAAGGGCTCCACCCAGCAACTGAACCATCTGCCGAACGTCTCGAAGTGGACCTGTGAAGAAAAGGGCAGGCCGGCCATCAACGCAGTGACACTGCCCAGCATCCAAGAGGCCCTGACACAACTGGACTCCAAGCGGATCGACGGCGTCTTCTACGACGCCAGCGCTCTGGCCTGGGCCAATGAGCAGCAGCCCAACCACTTCACCATCCTGGAACCCAGGATGGATACCCGTACGAACACCACCGTGGCCATGGCGCTGAAGAAGGGATCACCGTTGACACCGGCCCTGCAGCAAGCCATCCAGTCCGTTCTCGAATCCCCGGAATACAAGGAGTCCTTGGAGTACTGGGGCCTGGAAGAATCAGCCATCACTGAAGCCGCGATCCGCTAGCGACGTCCCTGCAGCAAATAACTATCACAGCAGCTATCTGCGGTGCGGCATCCTTGTTTGTCGCCATCGTCCTGGTTTGCGGGTTCCTGCTCGCTTGACCGGGTAGTGCTTTCGAGGACTGCGTGTCGGATGCCTTCGCGGCCGACGCCGGATTTTCTGAACCCGCCGAAGGGCATGGAATCGATGCGCACGGGGCTAGTGCCGTTGACCACCGCTTTGCCAACATGCAGTTTGTCCGACAGCGTGGCCTGTTGAACTGGTTTGATTGGATGAGGGCACCCACACAGTGCTGCCCTGTGCGTCCTTAAATGCAGCCGACACCAATCAGGCAGGTAACCAGCATGCTCGATCTCCACCGTCTCACCCTGCTAAGAGAGGTTAAGCTGCACGGCAGCATGAGTGCGGTCGCCCGTGAACTTTCTTACAGCCACTCGGCTATTTCGCAGCAGCTCGGGGTGCTTGAAAAGGAAACAGGTGTCGTCCTCCTGGAAAAGGTCGGGCGCAATGTCCGTCTCACCCCGGCCGGCGAGGAACTCGTACGCAATACGGAGGCAATCCTTGCCGCGATGGAGCGAGCTGAGGCTGATCTTGCGACCTCCCACGAACGCCCCCAAGGCGTTGTGACCGTTGCCGCCTTCACTACTATCAGCCGCAGTATTATGCCCGTCGCACTGGCCCAGCTGGCTCAAAATTTTCCAGGCCTTGACGTCCGGTTGCGCCGCGAGGACCCGGAGCAGGCAGTTATGCAGCTCGTCTCCCGTCAGGTTGATGCGGTAATCAGCGATGCGTTTCCCGGAACAAGAGTCACTTACCCCGGAGGAATACACACCACCTTGATCGGCCAGGACCCTATCCGCGGCTACCTTCCGCATGGCATGTCGTTCACGGCAGTTGAAGAATTAAGGGAATTACGCTGGGTTGCAGAGCCGCCAGATTCCGCCGCCTCACAGTGGGCCTTGCGGGTCTGCCGGGAACTGGGGATTGAACCCGTCATCGCCCACGTTTCCTCAGACCTGCTCTTCCACCTCCGCATGGTTGAACAAGGCCTGGCCGCGGCTTTCCTGCCAGACATGGTGGTGCGGGAAGCACGCAGTGATATCACGCCAAGTTCCTGGTTGCCGGCCGATCAACAGCGCAGCATCCAATTCCTCGTCCGGTCCGGATCTGAGCGAAGCGCTTCCTTGACCGCCGTAAGGGAAGCAATCACCCAAGTGCTCCGGCCCCCCAATATGTAATTACAACTTACATATAAGAGTCGAAAACGTTCGCTTTTATTTACCAATGGCCTTGGCTACATTGGCTTAACGCAGAAAAACGGGCACCGCCGCTTCTTTTCCGCAACCAATGACTGCACCAGAAAGGGAGCGAACATGACTCTCCAGGACACAGCAAGCTCAGCGACACCGCGGCTGCTGGCCGGACCGGCCCTCTGGCCCGCCCAGGCTCACACCCCAACGGTGCTTGGCCGCCAGCTGGTCATCAATCGCGGCGAAGGTTCATACGTCTTTACCTCTGACGGTCGCCGCCTTTTTGACGGCACTGCCGGCCTGTGGCACGCCAACATCGGCCACTCACATCCCGAACTTGCGGAAGCCGCCTTTGAGCAGATGAAGCAGCTTGAGACGTACCATACCTTCGCCCGCTTCAGTAACGACAAGGCTCTCGCCCTGGGCGAGCGGCTCGCAGAAATCTCACCGATAGACCGTTCAAAGGTGATTCTCAATTCGGGCGGCGCGGATTCGATCGACGTGGCCTGTAAGTTGGCCCGCCGCCACTGGCAGCGCGAAGGCCAGAGCTCGAAAAAGGTGATTCTCAGCCGGGAGTTCGCCTACCACGGCCTCCACGCCTACGGCACAAGCATCGCAGGGCTCGAATTCAACCGCGAGGGCTACGGAACCGAATCGCTGGTCCCTGAAACCGCCCGCGTATCCTTCAACGACGCAGAGCAGGTCGCCGCCGTCGTCGCCCACATCGGTCCGGAAAACATCGCGGCCATCGTCACCGAACCCGTCCAAGGCACCGGCGGCGTCAACCCCCCGGCGCCCGGATACCTCGAAGCGATCGAAAAAATCTGCCGCGAGAACAACATCCTGCTGATCCTCGACGAAGTCATTACGGGGTTCGGACGGCTTGGAACAATGTTCGCTGCAGAGCGCTACGGCATCAACCCTGATCTGGTCACCTTCGCCAAGGGCGTCACTTCCGGTTACGCTCCCCTCGGCGGCGTGCTGGTGAGCCCCCGGTTGTGGGAGCCCTTCTACATTGACTCCCCGGACACTCCGGTCTTCCGCCACGGAGCAACCTACGCCGGGCACGCCACCGCAGCAGCAGTGGCCCTGCGCCATCTCGACATCCTCGAGCGCGACCAATTGGTTCCGCGCGTCAAGGAGCTGGAGGTCGTACTGCGCTACGAACTCGCCGCCTTGGCGCAGCGCAAATCATCGGTGACCGATGTCCGCGTGGCAGGGCTCCTCGGAGGCATCACCCTGGCCGACCACCTCAAAGCCGAACAGATCTGCGACGACCTCATCGAGCTCGGGTACATTGCCCGGACCCTGCGCGGCAACACCGTTCAGGTGAGCCCGCCGTTCATCATCAGTGACCAGGAGCTGAGACTCTTCATAACCGCCATAGGCCAGGCCATCACCGAAAGGGAAAACCGATGAGTACGACATTCGAATCCGCAACAGCCCTGATTGCGGCAGACCCCGCCGGCATCCAGCGTGCTGACAGTGTCATCCAGTCCCTCAACCTTCCCGGTTCCGGGATCGCTGTCCAGGACCCCGCCACCGGCGAGACCATAGCCCATGTCCCCGACCATGACGTTGAGGCCGCACTCGAAGCCGTTGCGAAGGCCGATAAAGCCGGAGCTGCCTGGGCCAAGAGCAGCCTCCGTCAGCGCGCGGACGTCCTGCACGCCTGGTACAACAAGCTCGTAGCCCACACCGAAGACCTCGCCCACCTGATTTCCCGCGAAATGGGCAAGCCCCTCGCCGAAGCCCGCGGCGAGGTCAAGTACGGTACCGACTTCGTCCGCTGGTACGCCGAAGAAGCAGTACGCCCGGCAGGGAACTTCCGCGAAACCCCCGACGGCGGAGCGAGCCTGCTGACACGCCGCTCCCCCGTGGGCCTGGCCGTGCTGATCACACCGTGGAACTTCCCCCTGGCCATGGCAACCCGCAAGATCGCACCCGCACTGGCAGCAGGATGCCCCGTGGTCATCAAACCCGCCACCCTCACCCCCCTGACCACCTACTTCGCCGTCCAGCTCGCCATCGAAGCTGGCGTGCCCGAAGACCTGATCCAGGTCATCACCACCTCAAAATCCGGTGCCTTCAGCGAAGCGGTCCTCCTTGACCCGCGGGTCCGGAAGGTTTCCTTCACAGGATCAACCCCGGTAGGCCGCCAACTCCTGAACCTCGCTTCCCAGAACGTGCTCCGCAGCTCCATGGAACTCGGCGGCAACGCACCCCTCATCGTCTTCAACGACGCCGACCTCCAGCGCGCCGTGGACGGAACCTTCGCAGCGAAACTGCGCAACGGCGGACAATCCTGCATCGGAGCCAACCGCATCTACGTCCAGGACGGCATAGCGGACGACTTCGTCGCAGCACTCACCGAACGCTTCGCCCGGATCAACGTCGGAAGCGGCCTCGGCACCCAGACCGAACTCGGTCCGCTCATCGATGACCGGGCAGTCACCCAAATGCAGGCCTACACCGACAACGCCGTCGCCCTCGGCGCCACCCTGCTCACCGGCGGCCACGGCTACGACTCCCCCGGCAACTTCTTCGCCCCCACCGTACTGGACCACGTCACCGAAGATTCCGACGTCGCCAAATCCGAAATCTTCGGCCCCATCGCCGCGATCCAGCGCTTCAGCACAGAAACCGAAGCCATCACCCGCGCCAACGCCACCGAATTCGGCCTCGCCGGCTACGTCTTCACCGAGAACCTCGACCGCGCCCTGAACGTCGCCGACCGCCTCGAAACAGGCATCGTCGGCATCAACCAAGGCGTCCCCTCCAACGCCGGCGCCCCCTTCGGAGGCATCAAACAATCAGGCCTCGGACGCGAAGGAAGCGCCGAAGGCCTCGAAGAATACGAAAACATCCGCTTCTACAACATCGCCCGCCGCGACACCGCCCAATAAACGGCCCCATGACGCGCACACGGTCCGAGGACACACAGGGTATACGGGTGTCCCCGGACCATATGCGCGTCCCCGGGCAAGCCCACCTTGTCAGTCAGGCCGAAGCCCGGAACTCGGCCGAACTCCTCGTCAAGGTCAAGGAACCCGTCGCAGCAGAGTACGGCTTCCTTCGTCCTGACCTGGTTCTCTTCACCTATCTCCACCTCGCGGCCGACAGGCCGTTAACTGAGGCACTTCTCGACGCTGGAACGCTGGCGGTCGCCTACGAGACGGTACAGGACGAGAGTGGGCTGCCCCTTCTTACCCCGATGAGTGAAATCGCCGGTCGTCTTGCCGCCCATGCGGCCGCAACACATGTGGCCGGCAACTCCGGCGGCCCTGGCCTGCTGCTCGGTAGCACCCCCGGTGTCGCGCCCTGCCGTGTGCTGGTGATCGGGGGCGGCGTGGTCGGTGCTCAGGCAGCACTTCTGGCACTCGGAATGCAGGCCGAAGTCACCATCCTGGATATGTCCGCGCGACGAATACGCCAGCTCGACACCGTCTTCGCCGGCCGGGCACGCGTCCTCATGTCAGACGTCGCCACCTTGGCATCCGAACTTTCCCAAGCCGACGTTGTCATCGGAGCCGTCCTGGTTCCCGGCCGCGCCGCCTCCAAGGTCGTCACCCGCGAACAGCTGAGACTGCTCCGGCCGGACGCCCTGCTTCTCGACGTCGCCATCGACCAGGGCGCGCCTTCGAAACCTCCCGTCCTACCGCGTCCCCCAACAGGGTCACGGGCGGCATGATCAGGGCTGCAATCTCCGCACAGGCTATGCCGGCTCCAGCCTGAAGGCATGTCTGCTGGACGGGTTGGGGACGAACCTGCGCGTGAATATTGCCGCTATTGCCGCTGACAGGGACAACAGCAACCACGGAGCAGGTGCGGTGATTGAAGGCGTGTAGGCGAGTTCGTAGAGCGGGGCCAGGGCCGTGTTGCCGATGACGACGGCGAGCCCTCCTGCGCCTGCAAGCAGCCCGTAGTACGCCCCGGTAGGACGCCTGGCCGCGAACTCCAATACGAGTCCCATCGCCATCGGCATCACACACATGTTGCCCAGGGCAAGACCTGTCACCAGCACAAGGGCCGGTAGCATAGGGAGCCCCGCAGGGCGGAGGGATGATGGCCAGGGCTGCCAGTGAAGCGAAGCCGAGAGCCTGCAGGGCAAAGCCGAGTGGAAGCGCGATTTTCGGTCCGGCTTTGCGCATAAGCCGGGCTATGGGCCATTGAAGGGTGATGGTGAGGACGGATGCGTAGGCAAAGACAAATGCCAGGGCACTGACTCCTGCCCCACTCCGTTCCAGTTCTATCGGAAGCCCGAAATACAGCTGGTTGGTCGCCAGGAGGTTGACGCTGTAGAAGGCGGCGAATCCTATGAACCTCTTCTCCCGCAGGCAGGACCAAAGGCCCGACGGCGGCGAGTGGTCGGGCGCTTCAGCTGAAGTTTTTGGGGCTCGGGCACGGGGCTTTGGCAGGAACAGCCAAAAGACCAGGGCCATCACTGCGAAGACAGCGGAGCCGGCCAATAGGGAAGTGTCAAAGCCGATATTGAGCAGGAGAGATCCCAACAGCGGACCAACAACCACGCCCACCTCGCCGCAGACAACCAGTAATGCGAAGAGTTTGGCTCTGTTGATCTGCCTTTCATCACCCTTGTGAGCGCCGTCGTCGTGTTGGGCTGTGGGTTCCTGGTCGTTTTTCTGGATGGTGCCGCGCTCAGCGGCAGAGCCCACGAGGCTTTGCAATGCAGGCGAAAACAGAGCACCGCCAATACCGGTGACGATTGCACCGATCAGGAATAGCGGGAAGTCGGCGGCCCAGGCGAGCAGCAGAAAGCCGGCGATCCGCACCAGGCAGCCTGTGATCATCGACTGCCGTGCTCCCCACCGGTCGGCAAGTGCTCCGCCGAAAAGGAACAGACCCTGCTGGGCGAAGGTGCGTGCGCCAAGGACGATGCCGATTGCCATCACACCCATCCCGAAATCGTTCCGCATGGCTACCGCGAGGAACGGCACTACTGCATAGAAGCCGATGTTGAAGATGAGTTGGCTGGCCAGCAGCAGTTGCGGCGCAGGCTCAACCGTGACGGCAGATCTCTGGGCGGGCTTTGGGTTCAGGCTCCGCGCGGCCATCGGCCTCATCTCTCTGTGCCGCACGGGAGGGCACGAAACACGATGGATCCTTTACGTCAGGAGGCAATGAAAGCCGGTAACAGATCGACGGAGCGCCAGCGAAGGCCTGGGAAGTCCCTGGGCGGCTACGGCTAAAGGGGAGTCCGGTCCGTAGAGTCCGGGCTCCCCCGCCGCAGCCCTTAGTCCCCGGGTGCAAAGGCAGCAACGCCGCTCTGAGAGGGACCCCTTAGGAGTTCACCTGGACAGGGAGGTTCTGAACAAATCCAACTTTGCGAAGGGTTTCGTGAACGGTCCAGCTGCCCCGCCATCCGGCCGGAGTGACAAATAGCGAACCAGGCCCAATGTCGAAGCTGCCGCTGTCGTCCGTTATCGTAGCCGTTCCACTGAGGATCACGCAGACCTCGTTGAAGCCCTCACGAGTACTAGTGAATGTTCCAGGAGTGGCCTCCCACACTCCTGTTCGAGCGCCATCGCCTTCCCAGACTGTAAAGGACACCTCTGTCTGCCCGGGGGTCGAGCTAGTCTGCTTCAGGACATGCTCTCCCAGATTTGCTGTCTGTGTCTCGTTCAATACTGTCGCCTTGACCATAAGTCATTCCGTTTCTGGGCGTATTTGCCCGCGAAGAAAGAAGTACACCAACTGTTGTTGGCTTGGACGTAAAACCTTGAAGTGGTGCTGTAAATAGAACGGTGGAGGTACTGACCAACAGCAGGTGGAACTGAGGGGTGGTGATCCTATGGGTTGAGGGCATCCACACATCAGTGGGTCCAACTGTTCCGAGCTCAGCTACAAGGAGTTACGACCATGATAATACACTGTCCGACAATCTTGATGGACAATCGGGGATCTAGATCTGACCTGTTTATTTACAGCGCGGGTCCAAGATCCTGGACTGAACGAGTAGAAAGCATTGCCTCCGAAGGAGCCCGAGCCTGCCCGTAGGCTGAGTTTGGGTGGCAGCCACGGGTGAATCGGGGTTGCTTGGATCGGGCCTGTCTATACTTGCGGTTTGCGGCCTCTGCCGGCTTTCTCCACTAATTCTGTGAAAAACGGCCGGTGCCCACGGTTCAGCACCATTCCTCTTGGGAGTCCCTCCACGCGTGGGACGGAATTGGCAATATCGATAGTGATGCGACCCCCTGCCATAGGGGCATTGCTGATGTGCACATCTCCGTAAGACTCCGGCAGTACAGGATCCATCCAAAGGCCCCCCTTGGAAACATCGGCGTCGTATCTCATGAGGCTGGTCACTAGCAGGATAGGTGTAGTCGCTGCCCACGCCTGAGGCGCACAAGCCGTTGGGTAGGGCACTGGCTCGGGGAACTGCTCCCTACTGAAGCCGCAGAACAGCTCGGGCAGGCGACCCTCGAAAAAGTCAGCCGCTTCGAATAGAGCTGTTGAAATCCTTTGCGCCTCGGCTATGAAGCCGTACCGTAAAAGACCAGCAGCGATAATGGCATTGTCGTGTGGCCAGACTGATCCGTTGTGGTAGCTGGCGGGGTTGTAGGCACCCATGTCAGAAGCCAGGGTCCGTACTCCCCAACCACTGAACATCTCCGGGGACATCAACCGTTCGGCCACCAATGGCGCCTTATCCTCATCCACCAAGCCGAACCACAAACACTGGCCCATGTTGGAAGCGCACGCATCCACCTGGCGCTTCTTTCCGTCTAGAGCAACGGCGTAGTAGCCGCGCTCGGGTATCCAGAACTGCTCATTGAACCGTTTTTTCAATTGCGCGGCACGCTCAGCGAGTTCCTCGGCTAAGGGCGTGTCGCCGGTGTCGTAGGCAATCCACGAACGAGCCATGTACGCCGAGTAGACATAGGCTTGCACTTCACAAAGGGCGATTGGAGGCTCGGCCAGGGTGCCATCCGCGAAGTTGATTCCGTCCCAGGAGTCCTTCCAGCCCTGATTTATCAGGCCCTGCGGGTTGAGGCGCTCGTACTCGACAAAGCCGTCCCCGTCCTTGTCCCCATAATCACGTATCCAATCCAGTGCGCGGTCTGCATTGGGCAGCAGGTTGGCTATGGTTTCCGGCGCAAACCCCCAACGGCTGGCGTCCCCGAGCCAGCAGACGAACAAGGGCGTTGCGTCGACGCTGCCGTAGTAGATGGACTTGCCTCCCAAAGACAACCCGCTGGAAACATCGAGCCTGACTTCGTGCAGGATCTTGCCCGGCTCTTCTTCGCTCATCGCATCCACCACGCGACCCTGGCGATCCGCCAGGGTCTGCAGCGTTCCCATGGCCAGCGAGGGATCCACCGGCATAGCCATTTCCGATGCCCACAGCGCGTCGCGACCGAACAGTGTCATGAACCAAGGAGCCCCTGCTGCTACCACGACACGCTCGGCGTGATCAGGATCCTCGATACGAAGGGACCCCAGGTCGTCATAGCTGCGCCGCAACGTCCGCTCGATGGAGCGGTTGCCCATATGCAGCACAGGAATCTTGGCCACCCACTCCCGTCGCCGCACATCCCGGGGAGACAGCAACCCATCCCCACCCGTATGGACAAACCCGCTGTCCGCTTCTGCTCCCCCTATACCCGGCCTCACGGTAAGAACGGTGCTCCACTCGCCGTGAGCTGGGATTGAAATGTTGTATGTAATACCGTCCACAGTGATATTGGCGCCGGGCGCATGGGCAGTGACACCCTTCCGGATACCTTGCCAGGAAGCCCTGATAGCCAGCGATCCGCCTTCGACGTGGCGCGTCTCAGCCCAGCGGCGCGGGATTCGAGCTTCCTTCACTTCGAACAGATCGGCGAAATCGGCCTCCACTCGAACAGATACAACGCAGTCCGCCGGCTCGGGAGAATAGTTTCGAACAGTTACTTGCTCCTGAATTCCGGCCCCCACTTCGCGTAGCCGCTCCACGACCAGCGGGCTGTCCGCATACCCGTCTGAGCGGGTAGTTCGGCCGGCGAACCGTGCCCGGTACGGTTCCAGCATTTGCGCCGCCAGTGGCTCCAGCGGCTGCCCGTTAATGTTCAGGCTCCAGCCGGACAGAATACGGGTGTCCTGAACGAAAACACCATGTGGATGTGAAGGATTGATATCCCCGTTTGACATGGAAATACAGAAGGATGAGCCCTCCACCAGGGTGACCGCACCGCCACCTAATGGGCCTGCCGCCGTATCAGCATTCCATCCAGCCATCCCGGCTCCTTTGAAAACCAACGCCAGCCTGCACGGCCCGTATATAGCAGACTGCCGCGGCCGCCATTCTTCAATCGACGCTACGCCCGAATAGCTTCGGATGCCATAGGTCGCTTTGACTCATGACGAGCCTCGCCCGGTGCGTTGGTCGGTCTGAATTTTTGTTCCAAAGGATCTGCAGTTTTGGTCGGTTCGCCATAGTCAGGGAGCGAAGTGACCATAGGTAACTGACACTCGAGGGACGGATGCTGGAAGCACAAGGTTTAGCAGCAAACAAGGGAGAACAAGTGACGACGTACAACCTGGCCCTGATCGGTTTCGGGGGAGTCAACCGAGCTTTAGCCGAGCTCATCCGAGACGAGCCACACCGTTTCGCGTCTCTCGGATTCGAACTCCGCGTAGTAGCGATTACTGATCTTGCCTTCGGTTCGCTTGTTCAAGCGGACGGAATTGATCTTGCTGCAGTGCTAGCCATGCCGCGAGGTGCCTCCTTCGAAGGACTCCGGGGCGGATCTCCTGAACCGCGTAACGAAGAAGTCATTAAGAACGGGCCTGCTGACATTATCGTCGAGGCAACCTTCACAAGCCCTATTGACGGGGAGCCTGCCGTATCCCACGTTCGCTGGGCACTCGCTTCGGGCAAGCACGTCGTAACCACGAACAAAGGACCAGTCGCTCTCTACGGACAGGAACTCAACGCCCTGGCAGGAGAAAATGGAACCAGGTTCGAGTTCGAAGGCTCGGTCATGAGCGGGACTCCTGTCCTGCGTCTGGCACGGAAGATGCTCAAGGGACTTGAACTCAACGGAGTCCAAGGCATCCTCAACGGAACCAGCAACTATGTGCTGGGCAGGATGGAAGAAGGGTTGCGCCTGGAGGAGGCTATCGCAGAGGCTCAGGAGCGCGGTTATGCCGAAGCGGACCCGACGGCAGACATCGGCGGATCAGACGTGCAGCTGAAAGTCGCCATTCTCGCAAACGAACTTTTGGGTGCCAGCTTGCGCCCCGACGAAATCGACACCAAGGGGATCCAGGACATCACCAGCGACCACGTCGCGCAGGCACTGGCGAACGGTCAGCGCTGGAAGCTCATTGGCGAAGCGGGCCGCGGCAAAGACGGCCGTATCACTGCAAGTGTCCGGCCCGCAGCACTCCCCGCTGATCACCCTCTTGCGGGCATTTCAGGTGCAACCAACGCGGTTTCGTTCAACACCGACATTCTGGGCGCCGTCACTGTCTCCGGCCCTGGAGCGGGCCGGATGGAAACTGCTTACGCCCTTGTTTCCGACATCATCGCCATTGACGAATACATCAAAGGAGGCGTCCGTGTCTGAAACCATCACGGTCCGCACTGAGACCGAGGAATCTGCCGGTGACTTGGCCGTCTACAACAAATTCGACGGAACGGTTATTGCCCGCCTTTCCCAATCAACCGAGGAAGACGTTGAACGTCAGCTGAAGCGCGCCGCTGCCGCTGCCGGATCCGCCGCCGCAATGCCGCGGCATGAACGCGGCCGAATCTTGGACACCGCAGCAGATCTGCTCAAGCAAAGGGCTGACAAGGCGGCGAACCTCATCGTCCTTGAGGCCGGCAAAACCATTCGGCAGGCCCGCAAAGAGGTGTCCCGGGCAATCAACACCCTTAAGCTCTCGGCAGCCGAAACGCGCCGGAATGCCGGTGAGGTCGTACCTTTCGATTCGTTTGCCGGTTCTGAGAATCGGCTGGGCTGGTTCAGCCGAGAGCCACTTGGGCTGATCGCGGCTATAACCCCCTACAACGATCCCTTGAACCTGGTCGCCCACAAGCTTGGGCCAGCAATCGCCGGTGGGAACACCGTCATTTTGAAGCCTTCCCAGCTGACGCCCCTGTCGGCGATGTTCCTGGTGGACCTGCTTCTGGAAGCCGGAATCCCGGCCGACTTTGTCATCGTTGTACTGGGAGACCGTACGATTGCCCAGACCATCATCAAGTCCAAGCTGGTCAGAATGGTGTCCTTCACGGGCGGCTTCGCGACCGGAAGTGCTATTGCCGCAAGCGCCGGCATTAAGCGTCTTTCCATGGAACTCGGCGGCAACGCCCCCGTCATCGTGTATGAAGACGCCGACGTTCCCGCCGCGGTGGAGGCATGCGTCTCAGGTTCGTTCTGGGCGGCTGGACAAAACTGCATCGGCGCGCAGCGGATTCTGGTTCAACGCACAGTCTTCAACGATTTCCTCGAATCCTTTGTCGCCCAAACAAACGCGCTGGTGACGGGCAATCCGACAAATGAAAGCACCGATGTGGGGCCGATGATCACTCAGGCCGCGGCAGAAGAAGCCAGACGGAAGATTGATCAGGCTGTGGCGGAAGGCGCGCGTTTGCTTACGGGCGGCAATCTGACCGGCGCAGTCCTGACTCCGGCCGTTCTCACCGCGGTCCCCCGCTCGTGCGAGGCATGGAGCGAGGAACTCTTCGCTCCGGTCGTTCTGCTCGAACCCTTCGACACTCAAGATGAGGCCATCCGCTTAGCCAACGACAGCGAATACGCCCTGCAGGCCGGCGTCTTTACCAAGGATCTCGCACGTGCTTTGGCAACGGCCAAGGCTATCGACGCTGGCGGCGTCATGATCAACGACTCCTCGGACTACCGGCATGATGCTATGCCATTCGGCGGTTCAAAGTACGGAAGCATGGGCCGCGAAGGGGTCAGGTTCGCCTATGAGGAAATGACACAACCCAAAGTCATCGCAATAGCGTCATGAACGCAGATGTTCAAGAGGCTAAGCCAATGTCAGTTGAATCCCCCCTTCCCGTAAAGGGCAGCAAACGCATCAAAAGACGCCCTCGGCTCATGACCCCCCTCATCACCAAAACAAAACAGGTGGCAGCTTCCTCGAACAGTCACGTGGACGAGTGCAGTCAAATCAATGCGGACGCAGGGCAGGGGCTTGATTTCTCGGTCGGCACCCGAGTGTTCTTTGAAGCGGACGGGTTCAGCGGATCTGCAGTGATTGATGATCTTATGCCCGATGGTTCCGTCATATGGGTATGGCCCGACGACGCCACTGGTCGCAAAATGTTGTGCTTCGGAGAAGCAGTAATAGTAGTGGCCAGTAATAGTAGCGGCGCTCGAAGGGCAGGGCCGCCTTTAATGGATTCAACTAAGCCAAGGAAACGCCCACGTCTCTAGTCGAACAGCTCATGTTGACGTAGCTGTTGAGAGCTCCGATGGGCTGCATATTCTTCTTTTCAGCGGTGCAGAGTCCTATGATCCTGCACCGCTGGAGCTCAATTAGGTGTGCAAATCCGGAACTACCTGTCGATCACGGTGGAAAGGGACAGCGCAGTTGTGATGTCCTTCACCCCGGGAAACTCGGAGACCCGGTGCCAAATCTCCTGGATCCGTGCCACATCGGCTGCTTCAACCCTGACGACCACGTCGAGCTCCCCACTGACAACATCGCACATAACCACTTCCGGAATAGCACGCAGACCGGCGATAACATCACTGCCTCGCATTCGGTCCCTGCGCTGGATTAGCAGGAACGCGCTGGCTTTTGAACGTCCATCGACCACTGACTCCTTGATCGTGTAGCCGCGAATGTAGCCATCCCGCTCCAAGCGTTCAATCCGCTGCCGAACGGCGTTGCGGGAAAGGAGAATGCGTTCGCCCAATTGCGCAAGGCTGATTCGAGCGTTGTTCCGAAGCTCGGCCAGTATCCTCGCGTCAATCTCATCACCGTGGTTCTTTGACATGATCGTTCCTATCTACGGATATCCGGCGTGTTCATGCTGTTGTCTCTATGAGCCCGTCAAGGCTCTGCCTGTCCGATCTTGGCTCGGCCAGGTTGATGATGGTGTTTTTGGGTTGGGTCATTTCGTGGACTGCGTGTCGGACGCCTTCGCGGCCGACGCCGGACTTCTTGAACCCGCCGAAGGGCATGGAATCGATGCGCACGTCGCTGGTGCCATTTATCACCACTGTGCCAACGTGCAGTTTGTCCGCCAGGGCAAGAGCGACATCGATGGACTGCGTGAAGATGCCGGCCTGCAGCCCGTATTCAGAGTTGTTCGCCTCGTATATGGCGTCCTGAACCTCGATGAAGGGCAGGATGCTCACCACCGGCCCGAAGACCTCATCCCGGATGACCCGACATCGGGAAAACACATCGGTCAGCACAGTCGGCTCGTAGAACGCTCCCCGGCGCGTTCCCCCGGCATGCACGGTTGCACCGGCGGAACGCGCTTCTTCCACCCATTCCTCAACCCGGCGGGCCTCGGCCTCGGAAATCATCGGCCCAATATCGGTGGACCGGTCAAGCTTCGGCCCCGTCCTTAGAGCCTTGGTCCCGGCCGTGACCTGCTCCAGGACCTGCTCAAACAACGACGTGTGGACGTAGACCCGCTGTACGGAGAGGCAGTTCTGCCCCGCCACGCCGAAGGCACCGGCGACAATCGCAGCCGCGGCAGCCACCGGGTCAGCATCGGCGCAGACAATTGTGGCGTTGTTCCCCCCGAGTTCGGAGAGGATCTTCTTCGCCCCAGCCGCCGCAGCGATACGATCGGCCGTAGCCGGGCCGCCGGTGAAGGAAATCAGGTCAACCCGCTCGTCCGTGACCAGCGCTTCGGACACACCCGGGCCGGAAACAATCGCAGCAATCCGTCCTGACGGCACACCGGCTTCCAGCAGCAGCTCCACCAGCGCCAACCCGCTCAGAGGCGTCCGCCCCGACGGCTTCAGCACAACGCCGTTACCCCCGATCAGCGCCGGGCCCAGCTTGTGCGCAACCAAATTCAGCGGATCATTGAACGGCGTGATAGCGGCAACAATGCCAACCGGCTTCCGGCTGTACCAACCGACCTTGCTCCCCGCGGCCAGGCTGTCATCAAAGCCCAGTGTCGCCCCAGCGAGTTCCTCAGACGCCGCAGCCGAAAGCCGCAGCGTTTCCATGCAGCGGCGCACCTCACGCTCGGCCTCGTTAATGGTTTTGCTGCTCTCCGCCGCAACAATTATGGAAAACCGTGTTGACTGCTCCCCCAGCAACAGCACCGCCTTCTCCAGCGCCTCCCGGCGAGCCCGCAGCGGCCAGTCCTGAACCTGCAGGTGGCGGTGAATGTGCGCAATGGCGCGCTTCACATCCCCCGGCGTGGACGTACAGACCCAGCCCACCACGGAACCGTCCTGGGGGTCACGGACCTCCACAGTCATCTCGGCAGTTTGCCACCGCCCTTCAAAGAAGGCGCCGCCGGGAAGGTTCGCAACCCCTGACCTTGCCCCGACTGTTGCAGTGTCTTCGCCACTTTCCTGAGATATGGCGAGCGTGTTGTTGGATTCAAGCATGGGTTCCTTCATCAGCCGACGCTGAAACGGTCGGTGATCTGTTGAGGTTTGGAAGTAGAACGTGTGGACTCAGTCCAATGGGTATCTCAGCTGAAACGGGGAGGCCGAGTCCATATGGACTCGGCCTCCCCATAGATACCGAGACCTGTTGCTGCACCGTTCGTCAAGGCCCAGGACCCGAAAAACAACGGCAGGCAGGTCCGAACCTTTGGTGAACAGGCTAGGCGGGGAGCTCCTGGACAACCCACATCTTGCGCAGGGTTTCATGTACTGTCCAGCTGCCGGACCAGCCGACAGGCGTGACGAAAAGCGAGCCTGGCCCAACATCAAAGCTGTTTCCATCGGCTTCCGTGATGGTCGCCGATCCGCTGAGAATCTGGCAGATCTCGTGGATACCCTCACGTGTGCTAGTGAACGTGCCTGGGGTAACTTCCCAGATTCCGGTCCGAAGACCGTCGCCATCCCATACCCTCAGGGACACCTCAGTCTGCCCCGGAGTGCTACTGGTCGCCTTAGCACCGTGCTTCCCCGGATCAGCTGTTGTTGTGTCATTCAATACTGTCGCCTTGACCATACTTGCTCCCGTTCTAGGCCACTTCGCCTGATAAAAGATCGCCATTAATTTTTGTCGGTGGGTGTAGGAATCACCCCTGATTCGTGCGGAACCATGCTTCCCTAACGGGGGTGCGTGGTGCTAGATTGATGATAGCTTCTGTCCTACAATAATGACAGACAATCTTGATTAGAACACGATATGGAGCACCGGAAGAAGCTCCAGGACAGACACGTTTAAGGTCGAGCGGTCATGCGTTAGAGCAGGCCGCGAGCTTATACAGGTCGCTCCAGTCGTCTGCAAAGCCAAACCCTCATCACGGAAAGCTAGGTAAAACCATGACAGCACTCGAAACGGACGTCGTCGTCGTCGGTGTGGGCTCTGTAGGAAGCATGGCAAGCTGGCAGCTCGCATCCCGCGGCCTGCAGGTCATTGGCATAGACAGATTTTCGATCCCGGGCCCCTTTTCCGCCTACGCCGGGGAATCGCGCGTTTTCCGTAAGGTCTATGCAGAAGGCGGGCATTACACACCCATCCTGCAAAGGGCACAGGATCTATGGCGTGAGCTGGAACAAATTAGCGGGACACAGCTGCTTGAGGCCACAGGCGCCGTCACGATCTTCGACGAGCACAACCCGCGGTTGGCATCACTCATTGCGGCGGGGCAGGAGCATGGCCTCGACTACGAACTTCTGCGGGGCGATGAGGCCAGGGCAAAGTATCCCGATCATGTGATCAGGGAGACCGATGTGGCTGTCTTTGATCCTGAGGGAGGCTACCTGAAGTCAGAAAAGGCCGTGACCGCCGCCCTGATTGAGGCCACACGGCTTGGTGCTAAATTTTTGGCGAACCGGAAAGCCCACACCATTGAGACGTACGGTGACCGATACATCGTCCGAACAGATCAGGAAGAAATAATTGCCTCCCGGGTGATCATCTCGCAGGGCACTGGTGCCGGGGCGGTGTGCAAGGAACTGGGCGTTCACCTTTCCGTTTTGCCGCAAGTCCTGACATGGTTCCCCGCTGTGGATCCATCCGTATTCTGCCGAGAAGGCCTGCCGGTCTTCCTCCGGAGGTCCGAGGAAGACGAGCGGCCGGACAAAGTTCGGTTCTATGGATTCCCGAGCGCAGATGGCTGGACGGTGAAAGTCGCTGGGAGTGTTTATATGGACGAGGTGGAGTCCATGGAGAAGCCTCTTTCGTGGGACCCTGAGTATTTGAAGCCCATCTTGGCGTGGGTCCGGGAATTCCTTCCTGGACTGATTCCCGACCCGGTGCGGGTTGCCCTGTGCGCAGATGGTTATACCCCAGACGACACCGGGTTGTTGGGGACAGTGCCAGGAATGGCAGGCGTTGTAGTGGCGGTCGGCTTCTCCGGCCACGGCTTCAAGATGGCGTCTGCCCTCGGAGCTATTGCCGCTGACCTGGTTCTGGACGGCACGACGGCCACCGACGTCAGTTTCATGAACCCTGCCAGGTTCCTTGGACCAGACTCTCAATTCACGTCATTGCCTCTAAGCTGAGTAGTAGTCATGGGAATCCAGATGAATCGTCCACGTGAGCCGTTCAAGGTAGGGAACCTGGTTGCTCAGCCAGGGACACGGTCATCGGGCTACTGTTCACTCGAGATTGACGGAGAGGCACTTGAGCTTCCCGTTGTGATCGTTCATGGTGAAAGGCCCGGGCCGGTTCTTGCTGTGACGGCGGGAGTCCACGGCGGCGAATACGTTCCCATGGTTGCCGTGCGGGAATTTGTTCTCGGCCTCGATCCCACGGCGATTCGAGGAACTGTAATCGCGTCGCTACAGTCCAGTCCTCTCTCTTTCCGGAACAGAAGTCCTTTCATCAACCCGATGGATGGAAAGAATCTCAACCGCGCCTTTCCGGGCAATCCAAATGGCGGACCCACCGAGCAGCTTGCATACTGGCTGTGGTCAAACGTTATCTCTCGTGGAAACTACTTCGTGGATTGTCACAGCGGTGACATCCCTGAGGTTCTGGATAACTTTGCCGGCGTCTGCCCGGTCGGCACGCCCGGCATAGACGACGCGTCACTCAAGCTGGCTAGTCAATTTGATATTTCGCGGGTTGTGTTGGTGGAAACCGAGGGATCTTCCATTACGGCCGCTGCACATGCCGGGATACCCTCGGTCCTCGTCGAAGTCGGCGGAGAGGGCAGGTGGTCCCCGCCAGAAGTGGCAGTCCAGCGGGATGGCCTTCATCGAATAGTGAAGTTCGCGGGTCTGCTCAATGTGGACAGCGAACCGAGAACACCGCTGCCTGGGTTCAAGAGCCAACGTGTGATGTGCGAAAGCCCTGGCCTGTGGTTTCCCCGTCTTGCGCCGGGTTCATCCATCGAGGCCGGCGCCTTACTTGGCGTCGTCGAGGATCCGTTTGGGGCTGTGCTTCAGGAGGCACGGTCTCCGGTTCCGGGCGTACTCATTTATGGGTTGTCGAGTCTGGCGGCGAACACTGGTGATCTCATCGCTTGTATCGCTACGCCTATGTAGCTGCGCCACATTGCATGCTGGGACCGATACCGCACCCAACCCATTGGAGGATAGGAATCGCCGTTGAAGTTGTTCAGGCTTTTACTCCCTCATCAACCTGTCAGCCGATGTAGATCATCGCATCTGGGAGTGGACGGACAACAGATGGCAAAACAACTGATGTAATTAATGTTGCAGACCGCGGTTGTAATGCCTCGTGTCCGTATCGCGAACAGGCTAGGAGTATCGACAATGATCGAAGAACTACCAGCAGGAACAGATTCCCGCAAGGTGCAGAAGAAGCCCCCCACCCGGGTTGACATGGTAGCGACCGCCCTTCGGAACGAGATCCTGCTTGGCTCGCGGTACCCGAGGGAAAGGCTCGGCGAGCTTGACCTGGCAGAACAGCACAAGGTCTCCAGGGGTACCATTCGTGAGGCCCTTCAGCGTCTGGCGGCCATGGGATTCGTCATAGGGGAAGCGCACAGGGGTTATACAGTCCGGGAATTCACCCACGAAGACGTCGTGGGACTCGGCGAGGTGTTCGCCATGATTGAACTGCAAGCCATTCGGAGCATCAGATTTCCCGTCAGCTCGGAGACTGTGCAGATCATGCGGGAGAGCGCCGAGCAGATGAGCGAACTCGACTTGTTGCGTGATTTTGACAGGTTCTGGGAGCTGGATCGTACTTTTCATGGCTCACTGATAGCTGAGTCTAAGCGCCCATGGCTGATAGACACCTGGCTAAGGCAGCAACCATTTCTAAATGTGATTACCGTCCCAACGATCCTGCGCCCGGGCATCAAGTACCCCGGCAGCGTCGCTACCGAACGGCATCTTGAACTGCTCGATGCCCTCGTGAGCGGGGATCCCGAGGTTCTTCATCGCGCGATAGAGGACCACTACCACCAGCACGACGAGGCGGAGATACCCGGTCGAACCTTGTGATCGGATGAAGTCAACCTTTCGGAACTACTCCCAATCAAAGCATGGGGTGGCGAACACGTTGGTCTGGAGCGGCGGAGCCGTTCGGTGTTCTGGCCAAAATTGGGACACATGCGCCGAGCCCTCATGCTCTGGCGCATATAAAGCTGCGCACTTGCAGCAGCCGTTGAGGCCGTGAAGGGCCTTGACGTCATCAATTCCGTTACATCCGTACTGCGGGTAGAAGGAGTCTAAGTGGCTCACCAATGGCGCGGAGTAGTCCGCGAATACGCTGATCGTTTGCCTGTTACGGAAGCCACAAAGGTAATCTCCCTCGGTGAGGGCGGCACTCCGCTGGTCCACGCCCGGCAGCTTTCCGAACTTACCGGCTCCACCGTCTACCTCAAGGTCGAAGGCATGAACCCGACCGGTTCCTTCAAGGACCGCGGCATGACCATGGCCATGACGGCAGCGGTTGCGGCAGGCGCCAAAGCGGTGGTTTGTGCTTCCACTGGCAACACCTCCGCTTCCGCGGCGGCGTACGCAACGGCGGCCGGCCTGAAGTGCGCAGTGTTGGTGCCTGAAGGGAAGATCTCGATGGGCAAACTGAGCCAGGCCATCGCCCACGGCGCGACGCTGCTGCAGGTGGACGGGAACTTCGATGACTGCCTGGACATCGCCCGCAAGCTGGGTGACTCCTACCCCGTCTTCCTGGTGAACTCGGTCAACCCGGCGAGGATCGAAGGCCAGAAAACCGGTGCCTTCGAAATCGTTGACGCCCTCGGTGACGCCCCGGACTACCACGTACTTCCGGTAGGGAATGCCGGCAACATCAGCGCGTACTGGAAGGGTTACAAGGAGTACTCGGCACCCTTCGAATCCCTGACCGCAGGCACGCTTCCGGCCGTCTCCACCAAAACACCTGTCATGTGGGGTTTCCAGGCCGCCGGTGCAGCACCGTTTGTCGCCGGCCATCCGATCACGGAACCGGACACTATTGCCACTGCCATCCGGATCGGCAACCCGGCATCCTGGGACACTGCCGTCGCTGCCCGGGACGAATCCGGCGGCGTGATTGAAGCCGTCACTGATGAGGAAATCCTGGACGCGCACCGCTGGCTGTCTGCCCGCGAAGGCGTCTTTGTGGAACCGGGCTCAGCAGCCGGAGTCGCAGGCCTGATCAAGAAGCACGCTGCCGGCCAGGTTCCCACCGGCAAGACCATAGTCATCACCGTCACCGGTCACGGCCTGAAGGATCCCCAGTGGGCGCTCAGGACCGAAGACGGCAGCGAAGTGCAGCCCGTCAAGGTTTCCAACGACGTCGTGACTGTTGCTACTGAACTGGGGCTGGAAGAATCATAGACCCTGATCCATCGCGGCTACCAAAGTGCACCGCGAAGTAAAGAGAGAACCTTTATGGCGCACCCCATTCGGCCTACTCGGCGTGCCGTTATCGGCTGAGCTGACCTTCCGGTAATCCCACCGATATTCCAGATGCCTACGGCTCTAGAGGCCGGAGCATGACCTCAGCTTTCAGGATGCCGCCCAGAACGCCCTCCCGCGCCTGAGTCCCCCGAGGGTCTACCTTAGCCAACCCCCGTAAGCGCGCCGCACGCTTTCCTTTGGTGCTGCCACCCGGGACATCAGCCAAAACGTCCGCCATAGAGCGGGATCATTCCGATCTGAGTAGCCATAACACAGAGCGGAAATCGCCTGAAGGGTGCAGTCATGCCCGAGAAAAAGCCCTTCGCGGAAAATCGTCCAAAATTTATGTCGGACAATCTTGTCTAACTACCCGTTCTGTGAGTAGCATTACTTAACGACGCTCCAAGGCCCCAGGATCTTGGGCAAGGAGCAGTGAAAGCGATCAGCAGCAGGTAAGGGCAGCACCCGGATCTGCGGCTTCAATCGCCAATTGGCGCACTCATATGACACCGACACCCTCGTGTTTGGCGCAACTTCCCTCGGCCAAATGAGCTGAAACAGCAAGAAGGATTTTTATGCGTACGGAGTTCGACGTTGCCGTAATCGGTTTGGGGGCCATGGGGAGCATGGCACTATGGCAGCTCGCGGAAGACGGCTTGGATGTCGTTGGGTTTGAGCAGTTTGGAATCGGCCACGATCGTGGAGCTGTTGGTGGCGAGACGCGGCTCTTCAGGCGGATGCAGACCAGCGGCCCGGAATATACGCCGGTGATAAAGCTGGCTCACGCACGGTGGGAGAGGTTGCAAGAGTTCTCGGACATCCAGATCCTGACAGAAACCGGCGGCCTCATGATTGGCCGTTCTGAGGATTCAAGGATGGTTGCCGCGAGGGTAGCGTCAGAAAAGGCCGGCGTGGAGGTGGAATACCTGAGCCAGCTGGACATGGAGAACCGCTTTCCAGAACATCAGCTGGACCACGACGAGATCGGAATGTTCGACGCTACCCAGGGATATATACGTTGCGAGCAGGCGGTGCTGACTGCAGTAGCACGCGCAAAGGCTCTGGGAGCCCAGATCCACGACTACTCAAAGGTCAGCATTCAGCATGCCTCGGTAGACGGCGTGGTGATGACCGACGGTGAAAACGAGTGGACGGCCAAAAAGGTCATCGTAACCACCGGTTCATGGTCCGGGGAACATCTCACTCCCGAGCTTCGCACCAAAAGCCGTGCCGGCCGTATCAAACTGACCTGGTTCAGCCCCCTACCCGGGCATGACTTCAGCGCGGAAAGCTTTCCAGTCTTTCAGCGCTTAGTCGCTGATGGGACTCTCTATGGTGCACCAAGCCTGGATGGCGGAGGGTCCGTCAAAATCGCTCCCGGTGGAGCGCCCACTCAGATGACCGGACCTGATGACTACTTCCGCGGCCAGACGGTAGAGGAGATTCAGTACATGGAGAGGCACGTCGCCCGATACTTTCCCGGACTCAACAAGAGTCCGATAAGGGCTGGCGCCTGGGCAGACTTCTACGTGGATGACTGGATCCCTTTCCTTGGCTTCCTACCCCGCAGCGAAAACATTCTTCTGGCCAACGGGTTTGCAGGCTTCGGCTTCAAAATGTGCCCGGGAATCGGACGAATCGCAGCCGACATGGTTCAAGGGAAAAATGACAGACAATTTCAATTCATGGAGCCTTCGCGCTCGATCGGAACCCACGCAGGTAAGGCACGATAACTATGCATAGTGTTCAAAGCAAAGAAGATAATCGCGACCAAGTATCGTCTCCCGGAGGGGAGGTTTCCGAAGACTCATTCCCCATTGTTCCCCGACGTCACGTCGCAAAAATCGTGGCCTCAATTTTAGTCGCAGGAATTGCACTGGCACTGCTCATCTCAGTTGTGCTGAATGAGAATCTTCGCTGGGATGTAGTGGCTGAGTACTTCACCACCAAGACTATCCTTGAGGGCATATTTCTTACCCTTTGGTTGACCGTCGTCTGTATGGTGCTGGGGACGGCGCTCGGTGGCGTGATCGGCATTATGAGAATGTCCAAGAACAGGCTGCTTAATTCCATGGCGGGCTTTTACGTGTGGTTCTTCCGAGCCACGCCGGTTCTTGTTCAGCTTATTTTCTGGTTCAATTTGTCTGCACTATATCCGACGCTGGGTATGGAGCTTCCGTTCGGGATTACGTTCTTCCAAGTGGACACAAATACTGTCATGACCCCCATTGTGGCGGCCATCCTCTGCTTGACGTTGAACGAGGCGGCCTACATGGCTGAGATCACCAGGGGCGGGTTCCTGGGCGTGGACCCCGGTCAGACCGAAGCGGCGAAAGCTCTCGGTATGGGCAGGTTCAATACGCTGAGGATTCTCATACCCCAGGCCATGAGAATGATCATCCCTCCCACAGGCAACCAGCTCATTTCGCTGCTGAAGGCCACCTCTCTGGTGAGTGTTGTTGGTATCGCTGACCTCCTGCACAGCGCGCAGCTGATTTACGCCTCCAATTACCAAACCATTCCCCTTTTGACTGTCGCTGGACTCTGGTACCTGTTCATCACCTCGATCCTGAGCTATTTCCAGAGCCGTATCGAACGGCGGCTCGCCCGGGGATTCACGCCTCGAAACGCTGTGTTGAAACGCAAAACCGGTCAGCCGATTGTGGCCCTACAAGAAAGCAACAACAACTGATGACTGCCGATAAAGTTCTCGAAGTCAAGAACCTGCACAAACACTTTGGCGACAATACGGTATTGTCGGGGATCGATTTCTCGATGAACCGCGGGGATGTTGTCTGCCTTTTAGGGCCCAGCGGCTCAGGTAAATCAACCATGCTGCGTTGCATGAATCTTCTGGAGAAACCAGATGGCGGAAGCATCTTCGTCAATGGCGAACGCATGGGTTATGAATTCAGAAACAATAAATACCATGAGCTGAACGAGAACGGCATCGCCCGGCAACGTTCCCGCATCGGAATGGTCTTTCAAAAGTTCAACCTCTTCCCCCACATGACAGCGCTTGAAAACGTGTGCGCCGCACCTGGCTGGGTGAAAAAGGAGAACAAGAGCGACATCGTGAAACGCGCCCATGCCCTGCTGAAAAGGGTAGGCCTGGAAAACAAGTCGGACCACTACCCCAGCCAACTCTCCGGCGGACAACAGCAACGGGTTGCCATTGCCCGGGCCCTTGCCATGAACCCCGAAATGATGCTTTTCGACGAACCAACATCCGCTCTTGACCCCGAACTTGTGGGTGAGGTCCTGGATGTCATGAAGGAACTCGCCACGGGAGGAACCAGCATGGTCGTCGTCACACACGAAATCGGCTTCGCCCGGGAAGTGGGGGACGAAATCGTATTCCTGGACGGGGGAGTCATCGTCGAGCAAGGCAACCCTGCCGAGGTACTCCTCAACCCTAAAAACAGCCGGACCAAAGACTTCCTCAGCCAGGTTCTCTAATACCTGTTAATTCCGCCGGGAAGTCACCGAAGACTCTCCCGGCAGGCACCCCCAGCAGTTAGCATCCCCAACAAGTTAGGCCTGATCCATGAAACTCAAAAACTCCAACAATCGCCGGCTCGTCCTCAGTGCCGGATTTGCCGCCGTCGTGCTGGCGCTGACAGCATGCGGCGGAACTGCGGCATCCACCGAGCCCTCTGAATCCAACAAGCGGATTGAAGTCGAGGGCGCGATGCCGGAACCCGCTGACCCAAGCACCGTCAAGGAGTACACCAGCGTAGCCAGCATCAAGTCCGATGCAACGGCGGCCTCCCTCGTACCCAAGAAGATCCGTGACAAAGGCGTCATCGTTTTCGGCGTCAGCCCAACAGCTGCCCCCACCACCTTCGTCAGCACGGACGGGCATAGTTATGTCGGGATGAACGCGGACATATCGCGCGCACTGGGAAGGATCCTGGACATCCAGATTTCCCATAAGAGCACCACCTTCGATGCGCTCATCCCCGGGCTGCAGGCCAAACGCTTCGACGCTGCCATCGCAGACATGGGCGTGACCCTGCCTCGTTTGGAAGTGATTGACCTGGTCGGTTACGCCCGCGGCGGATTCGGAATTGCCACGAAGGTAGGAAATCCTCTCAACATCGGGGAGAAAACCATGTGCGGGCACAAGGTTGCCGTGACCCTGGGAAGCACCCAGGCGGTAACGAAGGGACCGGCTTACAGCGCAGAGTGTGAGGCCAACGGGAAACCGGCCATCAACCTTATCTCCGTCCCGAATCAGCAGGAGATGTACCTTCAGTTGCGCAGTGGCCAGGTGGACGCGGCCTACACAGACGCGGTGGGTGCAGGCTGGGCAGCCAAGCAGAACCCCAACGAGGTCGAATTGGGAGCCAGAATCCCCGGAACCGTACTCTCCATGGCGCTCCCGAAGGATTCTGAACTGACCCCGGCAGTCGTAGCAGCCATCAAGCACTTTTCCACACTGCCTGAATACAAGGAGATTCTGACCAAATGGGGCATGGAATCCGCCATCCTCGACGCCAAGTACCTCGACTCCTACAAGGAAATTCCGAGCCCTCCCCTCGCACCGCAGCCAGCCAAGTAGTAGCCAAATAGGACAGGAGCAATACCTTCTCCGGTCCTGATGAGTAGGGGCATCCGGTGCGTCAGTTGACGTGCCGGATGCCCCTCTCAGTCGGTGCCCTACTCCTCAGCTAATCCGTCGAGAACGGATCAGCGTCCGAGCAAGAGATTTTTCCCAAAAGGGGTAACAAACATGAGACTTGATAAGACAACCGCCGTGGTGACTGGTGCCAGCAGCGGAATCGGGGAGGCAGTAAGTTCCCATTTCCGCCGCGAAGGTGCCCGCTTGCTGCTTACCGGCCGCAGGGAGCAACTCGACAGCGCCCAACCCGAGGACCTGTACGTCCCGGGAGACCTCAACGAGGAGGCGTTCGTCGAGAGCCTGGCCCGGCAGGCCGCAGAGTCTTTCGGCACTGTCGACGTCGTCGTCCTCAACCACGGACTGCAGGTCAGCGGCCCGCTGACAGAGATGGCCCACGAGGACGCGAAGAACGTGCTCCACAGCAACCTGCTCAGCTCGTTCCTGGTGATGAAGCACTTCGCGCCGCTGATGCCCGCCGCCGGAGGCTCTTTCGTCCTGGTCAGTTCGCGGCTTGGCATGGTCGGCATGGCCAATCAGGTCCTGTACTCCGCGGCCAAAGGTGGGCTCATCATGCTTGCCAAGGGCGCCGCGATCGAATGGGCCTCACGCAACATCCGCGTCAACGTCGTCGCCCCGGGCCTGACCGCCACCCCGATCATCGAAGCTTCGATTCAGCGCAGGCCTGATCCCGATGCCTACCGCCGCCAGCGAGAGGCCCAGATCCCGCTCCAGCGGCTTGCCAGTCCAGAAGAGATCGCTGACGCCGTTCTCTTCATGGCCTCACCGGAATCCTCCTATGTCACCGGCGCGGTTCTCCCCGTCGACGGCGGATATACCGCCTTCTGACGAACCCCCTCCGCCTTGAAATCCCAGCGGACCCCTCCGACAATTCCCTTCCTCAACCCTTGAAAGCGTGAAATGAGCACCTCATTCGACCCCTCGGGTCTTCACACCGAACTCTTCATCGATGGCGCTTGGCGGAAGGCCGCCGGCGGCGCCACCTTCCCTGTGGAGAACCCGGCCACTCATGAAATAATCGCCCACGTCGCCGATGGCAGCGCGGAAGAAGCCCGCGCAGCCATCGAGGCCGCAGGCCGGGTACAAAGGGAATGGGCGAAGTCCACGCCCCGGGAGCGGGCCGACATCCTGAGGCGCGCCTTCGAACTGGTCATCGCCAACACGGACCGCCTGGCTGCCATCATGACCACCGAGATGGGCAAACCCTTTGCCGAGGCAAAGGGCGAAGTCGCCTACGGCGCCGAAATGCTTCGCTGGTTCTCCGAAGAAGCCGTCCGCGTCGGGGGCGACCACGCCACCTCCACTGACGGCAACACCCGGATCATGATCACCAAGGAACCAGTCGGACCCTGCGTGCTGGTCACCCCCTGGAACTTTCCCCTGGCCATGGGCACCCGCAAGATCGCCCCCGCCATCGCAGCAGGCTGCACTATGGTCTTCAAGCCCGCCGAACTGACTCCGCTGACATCCCTCGCCCTGGTGGACATCTTCCGCCAGGCAGGCCTGCCCGACGGTGTGCTTAACGTCGTCACCACCTCCAGCGCCTCCACCGTTGTGGGGACCTGGATGGGCAGCGGCATCGCACGCAAGATCAGCTTCACCGGCTCCACCGAGGTCGGCAAGATCCTGCTGCGCCAGGCCGCCGACAATGTGATGCGCTCCTCCATGGAACTGGGCGGCAACGCCCCGTTCATCGTCCTGGCCGACGCCGACATCGAGAAGGCAGTCGACGGGGCCATGAAGGCCAAGATGCGCAACATGGGCGAAGCCTGCACGGCCGCCAACCGGTTCTTCGTGCACCGTTCCGTCGTCGAAGAATTCGGCGAGAAGTTCGCCAAGAAGATCTCCGAACTGCGGGTTGGCAACGGCGCTCTGGAGGGCATCGACGTCGGACCCCTTATCGAGCAAAAGGGCCTGGACAAGGTTGAGAGCCTGGTGGCTGATGCCGTTTCCAAGGGTGGGCGCATCCTGACCGGAGGAAGCCGCCCGGAGGGCTCCGGCTACTTCTACACCCCCACAGTCCTGACCGACATCACCCCGGACGCGGACCTGATGAACACCGAGATCTTCGGACCGGTGGCAGCCATCACGGCGTTCGACAGCGAAGACGAGGTGCTCCGCCTCGCCAACGACACCGAATGGGGCCTCGTCGGCTACGTCTTCACCGAAAACCTGGACAAGGCACTCCGCTTCTCCGCCGAACTGGAAGTTGGCATGGTCGGACTGAACACGGGCCTTGTGTCCAACCCCGCAGCACCCTTCGGAGGCGTGAAGCAGTCAGGGCTGGGACGTGAAGGCGGCAAGATCGGGATCGAAGAATTCCTCGAAATCAAATACACGGCGCTGGCAGTCACGGCCAACAAAAGTACCCGGTAGCAACCGGGATGACGGCTGCCTAAAAGCCACCAGGTGTGATGCTCAAAGGTAACCAGGTCGGTCAACGGAGGAGGAGGCAGCCGGATGCTTGAAGTACGTCGTCTGATCCTGCTCCGCGAGTTGGAGGCCCGGGGCAGCATCGCGGCGGTATCCCGGGCGGTCGGCATCAGTTCTTCGGCAATCTCACAGCAGCTGACCAAGCTTGAAGCCGATGTTGGAATGAACCTTCTTGAACAGATCGGTCGAAACATTCGACTCACCGACATCGGCCAGAAGCTTGCCAGTCGAGGAAACGAAGTTCTGGCCATCCTGGAGGAAGCCGAGTCCGAGATCGAGAGTCGGCGGCGCCGGGTTCAGGGAAGTGTACGCGTGGTCGCATTTGGCACCTTCGCTCTCCGCTATCTCCCGGATGTGCTGCGTCGATTGGCCGCAACTCATCAGGATGTCGTCGTGAATTTTGATCAGGTGGAACCCGCTGATGCGCTGGATGCTGTCTCCGGGCGCCGAGCAGACATAGCGGTCATTGACGAATATCCGAATACACCCCGGCGAGTGGACCCTGAGATGTCCTCGATTCACCTTTTGCGGGACCGCATCGACGCCTACCTGCCTTTGGAGGTCGACTCGGTCCGGGAACTTGCCGACATCCCCTGGGTTTTCGAGGCCGCCGACAGTGACGCATCCGCGTGGGCCAGGCGAGTCTGCCGTGATGCTGGATTCGAGCCGCGGGTTCGGTTCGAATCCCCGGATCTGCGACTCCACCACGGCCTCGTAGTTGCCGGCATGGCCGCCGCTTTGATTCCCCGGATGGTCTTCTTTGGTCCTACGGCACCGCTTCCCGAGCCTTCGGTCCGTTTTGAATGGCCCGGACCGGTGGGGCAGGAGCTCCACCGCGACGTTTACGCGGTCACGCGCCGTGGTGGACATTCTCGGCCTGCGGTCGCAGCTGTGCTGAAGCACCTGCAGGCAGCCGCTTCCGAGTGCCCCGCCAGCGATTTGGAGTAGGCCCTCACGCCGGATCCCAACAGCGAAGATCCGTGTCGGACCCTTAAGCCCAGCTTAAGGATAAGGCCAAGTCGTGGCCCATTCTTCGCAAGGCTTCCGCTTCATATGCTTGAGGCGACTTGGACTTGATGCCTTGAGGGGGCCCTTCCCTCAGTCTCGGAGGAACACACAATGACTATGACTACCCCTGCTGTCAGCCTCGTGGCGAGAGCCAGCCGGGCTGCCCCCAAAAGACGAGTCGCGCTGGTGACGGGGGCGACCTCAGGCATAGGCACGGAAATCGCCAGCCGACTCGCAGATGATGGCTTCACCGTAGTCATCAGCGGCCGCTCCGTGGAGAGAGGTGAACGCGTCGCACGTGAGCTTGAAGGACGGGTGCGCTTCATCCGTGCGGACCTCACCCAACCAGGCGCCGCAGAATCACTGGTGGACCAGACGATACGCCTGGCGGGCGGCCTGGACGTGCTCGTGAACAACGCGGCGATCGACCACATCGGCCCGCTTCTTGACACCCCAACCGACGAAGTCCGGGAAACGTTCGAGACGAATACCTTCGGCTCCATCTGGTGCCTGCAGGCTGCCGGCCGAGCAATGCGCGAAAGGGGTGGAGGCGGTTCAATCATCAACATCACTTCGCGTCTGGCCAGCATTGGCGTACCCACGATGTCGATCTACAGCGCAAGCAAAGGCGCCATGCTCGCGCTCACCACCGCGGCCGCCGTCGAACTGGCACCGCATAACATCCGCGTCAACGCGGTGGCGCCTGGAATGACCAACACTCCCCTCTATGCGGAGTGGCTTTCGAGCCAGGCGGACCCCGATGCAACCATGCGGCGCGTGGCCGGCGCGATCCCACTGGGGCGCATAGCGGAGCCTGCCGACGTTGCTGCCGCTGTGGCCTACCTGGCCAGCCCCGAGGCAGCCTACATCACCGGCGCCTCGCTCCCCGTTGACGGCGGCTATGTCGCCCAATAACTGCCGCCTCCACTGTCTCCAACCAGTCCCAGCGAAGGATGCAGGGTTTGGACCTCATTCTCATGGGGAGTCTCGCAAACGCCCAATTCATCAAAACCCAGAAAGGCGGTCAGGCCATGGCTGTTGACCACGTTGCCACCCGTACTCCC
This sequence comes from Arthrobacter rhizosphaerae, assembly GCF_023062595.1. Classification (GTDB taxonomy): domain Bacteria; phylum Actinomycetota; class Actinomycetes; order Actinomycetales; family Micrococcaceae; genus Arthrobacter; species Arthrobacter rhizosphaerae. The sequence continues at coordinate 17,663 of NZ_JALLAN010000015.1, read as the reverse complement.
CTGCCTTTGGCTGACCGCGCAGCCGGCCTCGTCGGGTCGATCATTGATTCCAGCACATCCCTCTTGGCAGCCCAGACGCACGATATTGTCCGCTTCGCCATGGGCTCCCCTGCGGATGAGGCTGTGCCCTTGGCAGAATTCCGGGATATCGCTGAGCAGGTCATCAACCACAGCTCCATGACTTATGGCGCCACCGAAGGCGAACCCGTACTACTCAAGGCCCTCGTCGAGTACCTTGCCAACACCTCGAATCCCACTTCCGAGGACCGCCTGACCATTACGTCCGGCGGCATGCAGGGCCTTGACCTTGCGTGCAAGATCTTCATCAATCCCGGCGATCTGGTGATCGTGGAAAGCCCTACCTACACCAACGGCAGCGCAACCGCCCTCAGTTACGGCGCTGAGCTTCTCGAGGCACCCATCGACGAGAATGGCCTGATTGTGGAGGCACTCCCCTATCTTGTTGCCGCCACGGGCCGGACCCCGAAGGTCATCTACACCATCCCGAACTTCCAGAATCCGTCCGGAACCACGCTTTCCCTTGAACGGCGCCACCAGTTGCTGGAACTGGCGCACGAGTGGAACGCCGTCATCATCGACGATGACCCCTACGGACTGCTCCGGTTCCAAGGGGACGACCTGCCGTCCCTCCAAGCACTCAGCCCCGGCGATCCATTGCTGTTCTCGGTCCGCACTTTCTCTAAGATCCTGGCTCCGGGCCTGCGCGTTGGCTGGGTGGACACGGATCCCGGTCTCCGCCAGCTGGTCATCAACGCCAAGCAGGCCATGGACACGTGCACCAACGTTCCCGCTCAGCAAATAGTGGCCGAATTCATCCTCCGAGGGGGCCTGGAAAACCACCTTGCGAGCCTGCGCACGGAGTACAAGCGCCGCAAGGACGCGATGCAGAAAAGCCTGCGCCGCCATCTCGGTGACCGCATCACCACCACCGACCCCGAAGGCGGCTTCTTCCTCTGGCTCACACTCCAGGGCGAGGATGCACGGATCTCCACCCGGAAGCTCTTTGAGACGGCACTCGCCGAAGGCGTCGCCTTCATTCCCGGGCCGGCATTATCCGCGAGCGGACAGTTCGACGACGCCCTGCGGCTCTGCTTCGCCTCCACCACTCCCGAACGGGCAGAGGAAGGCATCATCCGCCTCCGACGGGCGATCGACCTTGAGCTCGCCGCAGTAACGAGCGGCGAAGACGCTTGAACAGTCCTCCCGAACAACACGGAATTCAGCTGTCCCTGGGACGGATTTCTTTCGATGAACCGGGAACGAAAGCGAGACAGTAAAGGAGGCAGATGCCAGTGCCCACAGAAGTCTGAATGACTAGTCCCATGGCGAGAGAATCGCGCCGGTATCCCAAGCGCACAAAAAAATCCCTTAGTCAGTCCCATGACCAGGTCCTCTACGAACCGGACCACAGTCCCCATCATCCCCGAGCAGTTCCCTGCTTATAACCTACGTTAGGTGCGGTACCCCAGTGAAACCAGAAAACCACAGCAAACGTCCACACATCTGGAGCGTGGGGCTCGCCAGCCTCGTGCTCGCCCTCACAGCATGCAGCCCTGCAGCTTCCCTCGACACCGGCGGAGCCAAGAAACTTATCGAGGTCCAAGGCGCAATGCCCGAACCCGCCGACACCAAAACCGTCAAGGAATACACGACCGTAGACGGAATCACGAGCTATGACCCTGCAGCCTCCCTTCTGCCCAAGAGCATCCGGGACAAGGGCGTGCTGGTTTTCGGAGTAGATCCAACGGCTGCGCCCACTAGTTTCACAGGCTCCGATGGGAAGGCTTTCGTAGGAATGGACGCCGACCTCGCCAGAGCCCTCGGGCAAATACTCGACATCCAAATCGTCTTCAAGAGCTCCACCTTCGATGCGATCATTCCCGGACTGCAAGCCCGCCGGTTCGACGCCGCGATCGCGGACATGGGCGTCAACATGGACCGCTTGAAAGTCATCGACCTCATTGGCTACGCCCGTGGTGGTTTCGGAATCGCTACCCGGCCTGGAAATCCGCTCCATATCGGCGAAAAAACCATGTGCGGCCATAAAGTAGCCGTCGTCCTAGGAAGCATCCAGGCAGTAACCAAAGGCCCTGCATACAGCGCGGAGTGCCAGACGCAAGGAAAGCCAGCGATCAACCTGATCACCGTGCCAAACCAGCAAGAACTGCTCCTCCAACTCCAAAGCGGTCAGGTCGACGCCGGCTACGTCGACGCGCCAGGCGCCGGCTGGGCAGCCAAACAAAACCCGGGAGAAATCGAACTCGGAGCCACCATCCCCGGAACTATCCTTTCCATGGCAACGCCAAAGGACTCAGAACTCACACCCGCTCTCGTACAAGGTATAAAACACCTCGCATCGCTACCCGAATACAAAGACATCCTTAAGAAATGGGGCATGGAATACGCCATACTCGAACCCCAGTACCTTGACTCGTATAAAACCATCCCCACACCCCCACCAACACCTTCCACCAACTAATAACTGTCCACAGGTACTAAGCAGCATCCGGGCAGGGGATTACTATGGATCCCCTGCCCGGAGGGCTGCTATCTGCTGTTCCCTTGGGTTGACGAACTCGTGTGGAAGGATCTGCCAAGCGGTGATGGCGCTCCAGATAGGAGCAAGATGATGCCAGCCAGATTTGGCACGCTAATAACGGATTTAGGTTCCGAGACCTGAAACGGGGATCGCATGATGCGTCACAGGAGTAAGGCTCGGGATTCTTCAAGGATGAGGATGTAGAAGGCTTGGAATGGCTCGTATAGCCGCTGCGACAACGCAGCGCATGCTGTTGTCGGGACGCTTATAGGAAACGACGTTCAATTTCTCGTGCGACTCCATCGTCGTCATTAGATTCGATGGTTCGGTGGGCTTCCGCCACTGCTTCAGGTTCTGCACCGTGAGGGGCAAGAGCGATATCAGCCATGCGCATCATTTCCAGGTCGTTGTAGTTATCGCCAAAGACAATGAGCTCCTGTGCAACGAGGCCCAAAGAGAGGAGCCTAACCGCGTTGTCTTTCCCCGCCTCGCTGCTGGCGATCTCCAAGCACTCTGTGTTGCTGTAGACGTTCTTGTACGGGAAGGCGCGAAGTCCACTTATGTTTAGGACGGACATGGCGATCGAGGCCAGCTGTTCTTTTGTCCCTACGACTGCGCAATAGACCACGTTACCGAGAGCTGACCAGTTGCCATAGCCGATATTGCTTATGGGAACGTTTGCCTCTCTGGCCGCCCGACTGTTGTATTGCGTCCACTCCAGATCCCGATTTCGGGCATGGCCGATCACGAGGTGCCCCTTGTTGATGGCGTAAATAAAGGCGCCTGCCTGCGTTTGCTCGATTATCGTTGCAAGGTGTTCAAGATTGGCCGGGTCCACAGAGAAATAATGTTCATATGTACGCGTCAAGGGTGAGTAAAGTGCGGCGCCGTTCATGACAATCCATGGCAATTGAAGATCAAGCTCAGATAGCCGGTCCTGACATCCGTAGACCATGCGCGCTGTTGCTACCGTGAAGAGCCCGCCACAGGAAATGAACTTGTTAAGAATCCTTGCCGATAGCGCGCTGACCTGCTTGTTTGAGTCGAGTAGGGTTCCGTCGAGATCGCTTACGAGGAGAGATCGCAGCATTGGTCTTCCTTTGAGTAGTGAAGGGGTCTAACCGACGCACGCATTCACGGGTCGTGCGACCAGATCGAAAAGGAACGTCTGTACCGACTGATAGGACGCGAGCCTAGGTCCAAGCAGGACATCCCTGTCGCCGGCGTGGTGCTCGATCCCACGCTGGCCACTTCCGCCATGGGCAGTGGCCAGCGTGCACGGCTTCAAAGGATGCGAATGCTCGTGCTCAGTTGAGTGCAGAGGATTTCGCTGTGTCTCTTGCTGCTTGGAGCACTTCCTGGAGTTGGCTGCGCAAGGAACCGAACCGTGGAAAGATGGTCCCGGTGAAGGCAGCCTGGCCGATGGTAAAGGCATCTACACCCGCTGCAGCTAGTGCTTCAATCTGGGAGATGGAAGAGATGCTTCCGGCAACCACGAGGGTCCCTTGGGTGGCTTTTCGCGCCGCCTTCACCAGGTCCAGCGGGTCGGCGTCGGTTGCGCGGAAGGCGAGCAAGTCCACTCCCCCCGCTCCGGCCTGTTCAAACGCGATGCAGTGAGCGGCGACTTCCTCCGCTGTTCCACCGAGTTTCGTGGGGTGCCCTGTCGGGTGCCCCGGGAACGGGAGATACTGCACGTTCGACCCGGAGAGTATCTCCAGCGTTTCGGTGACGAAGGTGCCGCCAAGGAGGTGGTCCACACCTAGGTCCACTGCCATTTTGGCTGATTGCAATGCGGCCTCACGGCTGGTGCTAACTACCTCGAGGTGGCTTGTTGCTCCGCGCGCTTTGATTCGTTTGTGAAGTTCACGGAGGACCTCAGGGGTTACACCGACATCCTTGAAGCCGATGTGCTTCAAAGGGACGTCTTCGATATCAGCCAGAACGCTGAGGCAGTCTTCGACGGTCTGATCGTCGCGGGTGAGCATAAAGATGAACTCCATCGGAGTCAGTTTCCTTTCGGGGGACAAATTAGAGAATAGGCGGCCGGGAATCCCGACCCTGTGAGGGCCTTGGCCCAGGTTTGCGATGATGACGCCTCCGGCTTCAGTCAGCCGTTGGCCAAGCAGGTACCGTTCGACTCACTGTCCACCTGCCATTAGGACGGCATGCTTGAGCGCTACAAGCAGGCTGCGATGGTCGGCGATGCCGCGGCCGACGATGTCGAAGGCCGTCCCGTGATCAACGCTCGTCCGCACGAACGGCAGACCGATAGTGACATTGACGCCACGTTCAAGACCGAGGTACTTGAATGGAATGAGGCCCTGGTCGTGGTACTGGGCGATCACGACGTCGAAATGGCCTTGACGTGCACGCAGGAACACCGTGTCTGGTGGCCATGGGCCGGAGGCTGAAATTCCTTCAGCGATGGCTTTTTCGACTGCCGGCTGAATGATCTCCAGTTCCTCTGTTCCCATGAGGCCGTTCTCGCCTGCGTGCGGGTTCAGGCCGGCGACTCCGATCCGTGGCTCGGCGATCCCGGCCTTCACCATGGCGGTGTGGGCGAGTCGAATCGCACGCAGAATGCTCTCCGTAGTTACCAGCTCGATGGCGTTCTTCAAGGATTCGTGGATGGTCACGAGGACCACGCGAAGGTCGTCGCTGGACATCATCATCGTGTAGTCATCGCAGTTGCTGAGTTCTGCCAGGATTTCGGTGTGGCCGGGATAGGGAAGGCCTGCCAAGCGCATCGCTTCCTTGTTGATGGGGGCCGTCACCAGAGCGGAAACCTCACCCTCGAGAGCAGCTTCAATGCCCGCCTTGACGTAGTCGAAGGCCGCCTGGCCGGACTGGGCCTGGACCTTCCCCAAAGGCAGGTCTTCTGGCAACTCTGTTATAGCGAGCACTTGAACGAAAGAGGCGTCCGGGCGGAACTCGGACAAGGTGATAGGCCGGGCTTCCAACGGGATGTTGCTCTGCTTGGCTGCCCTGTTCAGCACTCCGACGTCACCGATGACAAGGGCAGGAATGTTCAGTCCCGGCTCGGCCATCAGTTTCATAACGATCTCCGGGCCGATCCCCGAAGGGTCTCCCATCGTCAGAGCAATTGGTTTCATGATTCTTCCTCAGTGTCTTGGAGTTGGAGCAAAAGGTTCTTTAGTCGGACGAGCGTCCGGGGATTGCCGAAGCCGCCGGCCTTGATCAGGACCGGCATACGGGCGGGGTGGTCAAGGATTCCGAGAGCGATACCCGGCTCAGGCTCAGAGATGACTTCGATGCGGCGTGAACCTAGTCCGTCCAGTACGCTTCGCGCGGTCTGGCCGCCGGTTAGTATCAGCGCGTCAAATGCATCTGCGGCGAAAAGTTCCGCCACGGTCGAAGCCAGCCAGTGGTCGGCTTCATCCTTGGAGTGGGAGACAAAAGGGTCGTGCACGGCCGAGTAGCCGCTGCAGGACAGCTCCTTGGCGATTCTTTCTACCAGCCCGGCTTGGCTCTCGCCCCCATCAGCAGGATCCTGACTATGAGCGGGCAACTGCCCCACGAGAACATCAAGCTGTTCTCTGCTTGATGGATGCAGACTCCCCACGACAATCAGCACCCGAGTTGACGCCGCAGCCTCAGGCGCAGGCTGAACAGTCCATGAAGCGGCGCACTTCTTGGCAACAGCAGCTGCCAGCCCAGGCGATCCAACCCAGAGAACGTCTGATAGTGATTTCGGATGGTTGACCAACCGATCCAGGTCTGCGTCTGAACAGGCGTCCGCTATCAGGATCCGTTCCTCGCCCACGCGGTGTTCCCATGGGGAGGCTGCAGTGATCAAGCCAGCCTGGGGAAAGAGCTTTTTGATGTCACTCTCCTTTGCCGGATTCCCAGCGTCCAGGCCGAAATGGGTTTCCGCCACGGGAACACCATCAACGAGCTGAATACCGTCAAGGGTGGTTCGTCCCTCGGTAGGAAATGCCGGTGCAATCACTGCGGTCGATCGCCCGCTCTCGGCAAGGGCCGCCTCGACCTCAGCGACCACATGGCCCCTGATTGTGGAGTCTATGGTCTTGAACAGGACGTCGGCATGTTTGATCTGTTGGATGCAACGGACTGTTTCGGAGACGGCCGCGCCCACATTTTGGGAACGCGTGTTGGCATCCACGGCGGACACACCAACCGGAAGGTCACCTTCGATCGCTCCGAGGAAGAGGTTCGCAGGGATCCCCAGCTCGCGGAAAGGGCCGGCACCATCGCCCGCTGACGTTAGGTCATCAGCGAGAACGGCAATCTTGAACTGCATCACAGCTGGTGGAGCCAGGTATGGGAGAACTTTCCTAATCCCTCGTACCGCGTAACGTGTTCCAACATTTTCCTTCCATCGCGTTAGGTTTCCTCAACTATTTCACTGAGAGGAACAAATAAAAATGGATTGTTTGGCACACATGTGTGAGAATTTTTCACATGACTTGGCCGGATCTACCACCCTTGGGGACATTGGTTGCCTTTGAGAGCGCGATCAGACTCGGAAGTGTCACTGCAGCGGCGGCGGAGCTACACCTAACCCATGGCGCAGTGAGCAGGCAGATTCAGGCGCTCGAACGTTCTCTGGGCCTGAACCTTTTTGAGCGCCGTAACCGTGCGATCGTTCCAACGCAGGCCGCGGCCGACTACGCGACCCAGATAACCGACGCCCTGAACCTTATGTCTTCAGCAACTAGGCGTGTTCAACGCCTCCGGCAGACTGACAATCTGGTTCTGTCGTGCGAACCCACACTGCTGATGCGATGGCTTCTGCCGCGCTTGCCCGCCCTTTATCAAGCCGTCCCGGGCGTTGACATTCACCTCTCCGGCGCAGGCGGCAGAATCGACCTTGCACGCCAAGGCGTAGACATAGCCGTGCGCCGCAACGACTTCGCCATCCCGCTCCATATGGAGAACACAATCCTGTCGTCCGAAAGAATCGGCCCTGTCTGCAGCCCGGACTTGGCAAGCAAAATCTCGTCAGTTGATGACCTCGAGTCACTTACGTTGCTCCATTCGGCTACACGGCCCGGAGCCTGGATGGACTGGCAAGAAAACGCCCCAACACCCGAATTCCCAGTCATAAGTGAGACGACCTTTGAGCACTTCTACCTCTCTCTCCAGGCCGCCGTGGCCGGAGTTGGGGTGGCCATCGGCCCCTACTTCCTGGTCGCGGACGACCTCCGCGACGGCCGTCTCGTCGCACCCTTCGGCTTCGTTGAAGACGGCAGCAAGTACGTATTCCTCTCAAGAGACCCAAGCGACACCAGGGTCAGCCTCATCCGTGAATGGTTCATACACGAAATGCGCCACACTTAACCGCTCCAAGCGACCCCGTGCCCTGCCTTCTGGCCGCAACGGCGCGGGAACTTCCCAGGAAAAGGTGCAGGACCAAAACTGCCGATGCCTCCGTGACCAGCACACAGGTGACGGCCGTACGTTCCCGTCATTCCCGCCGCCGCGCGGCCCGGCACCCAGCGTAGAGGTCTCTTTCCTGCCGAAAGCTGCCGGTCCTCAGGCCATCAGGTTGAGCGTGAGTTCGATGGCGCCGAGGAAGAGTGCCAGAACCGACGTGCCAAGCCCGGCCACAAGAAGCAGGCCGGGGTGGGCGAGTCCCAACACAACGCGACGGAGTTGGGGCGAATGCTGCAGGAAGCTCTTGGGCAGCCGCGAATCCTGCGGGTTCTGGCGCCACCCGCGGAGACGGCGCAGGAACCACGCACAGCGCACAATAAGCGCCATCCACAACACCGAAACAACCACGGGGACCGCCGCCAGGAGCAGGTTGAACCCCAACGACGTCACCGCGCTCTCCGATTTCCCGGCCAGTGCCTGCACTGTTGTGGAAATCGAGGCGCTGGCCACCACGGACAGGCCCCACACCATAAATGCAGCCGTCAGCGCGAGGAACCGGACAAAGAAGTGCGCAAGCACCGATTCTTTCTGGGGCTTGAGGTACCGGCGCGGGGTCGCATGGAGCACGGCCACGGTGCAAGCCATTGTGGGCAGGGCAGCCATCCCCACAAGCACGTACCAGGTCCAGCCTGCCAGGTCCACGAATTCGTCGGCGACGATCAACAACGCCCAGAAACCCGTCCACGCCCAGCCTGCATGCAGCGGATACCGGACCAGCCAGGCGGGCAGCCGCTGAGGCAGCCGGACAGCCGACGCGATAGAGGGCCGGGAAGCAGGATTCCGGACCGTCCCATCAGCGGGTTCAACAGCAGCAGGACCGACGCCGACCGGGCTGTCCGGCAGGGCCGCTGGCTTGGCGTCCGACGGGTTGTGTTCCCCTCTAGACATGCTCATGGGGTCACTGTAGCAATGCATGAGACGGGCCCGCCGTGGAGGTAAGTGTGGACAATGTCCACACCCACTTAGCAGGACAAAGAAACCACAGGCCGCTCCCCCGAAAGTCTGCCAGAAGCCATCCAAGAGAAATCCGGCACCAAAGTTGGCGACGTCATGTCCTACCCGCGGTCCCCAACCATGAACAGGTGTTGGCCACCCACGACCAACCCGACAGAACCGGAACAAGGAACCACGAAACAACACCACGGCAGGCGGAGGGTCCACCAGCCAAGGTCCTGAACCCACCACACCACATACCTAAATAGGCCTGACGTCCTTCGAGCTTCCCGGGTTCGGCCGGTTCCCCGATTTGCACTCCGAATGCTGATCCAGAGGTAGCTCCGCTATCAGGTGGAAGCACGAATAATCGCGGAGGAAATTCTTCGGATGAAGCCGGACGTGAACCCTATATGGGAGCTTTGCACCAGGGATGAACTCCACGCGTACAGCGGACAAATGAAAACCTACGTTTCGGCTTTTTCTACCCCATGAGTTGAAGCAGCTCCGAGAACTCCTCCGCAAGAAGGAGCTGGACATTTTTGACTCCAGCAAGCCTTGCGGGGAGGACTACCTATGTAGGCCCGGAAGGGTTGCTCCTGAGTCATGCCGCAATGGGTTTCCTGCATCTAATGATATTTCCATAGTTAGGGTCCAGTGCGTGGCGGCAGTCTGTGTTCCGCCCCTGGGCGAGTAATAGTCCAGTGGTATCAGAGATGCCTCCGAAAGCAACCTCCCAGATTCCTTCGTTCTCCCAAATCCAGCTGCGCAGCAGTGGGAACAGGGCCTCATATAAGGACCGAAATGACTATCAACAGGACAAATACTTCGTATAAGAAAGCTCGTCTTCCCCGAATATATGAAGTCCTTCACAGTAGTTACAGGACCTGCAACAACCTGTACCGCAGCCAGTTTGTACACACGTTAAAGCAAAAATCCCCTCCGACGAGGGGATCTGCTGTGCCCGAGGTGGGACTCGAACCGCATTCCAACCCCTATAAACACTCGGAAGTCCGGAAAACATAGGCAATCCGAGCCAGTCCGGCCGATGTACGAACCGATCCGAAGCGAAAAGTGTGGACATTGTCCACACTTTTTTTGCTAGAGGCTCTCACGTCATCGCTGCCGCGACGGCGGCCTTCGCGTGCAGACTCGTTGTGGCAAACAGCGGCAGGGGGGTGTCTTTGGGACGGATCAGCAACTCGATTTCTGTACATCCCAGGATGATGCCTTGGGCGCCCTTTTGGCCCAGGCGATTGATGATCGCCTGGTATCGGTTCCGGGAACCGGTGAGAATCCTTCCGAGGACCAACTCGTCGTAGATGACCGCGTTTACTAGGGCCCGGTCCTCCGCGTCCGGAGTGACGATTGTCAACCCGTGCAAGGCAAGGCGCTCCGTGTAGAAGGACTCTTCCATGGTGAAGCGTGTCCCGAGGAGCCCTACCGTGTTGATTCCCGACGCGAGCACCGCCTTCGCTGTGACATCGGCAAGATGGAGGAACGGAATGGAAACCGCCGACTCGATGGCGCCGGCGACCTTGTGCATGGTGTTAGTGCACAGCAACAGAAGTTCAGCCCCTGCCGATTCGAGGCGCCGGGCTTCCGTGGCAAGCAGTTCGCCTGCCCCAGCCCAATCACCCTGGTGCTGCAGTCGTTCAATGTCTGCAAAGTCCACGGAGGACATGATGCAGGAGGCCGAGTGAAGGCCTCCCATGCGCTCCCTGACCTGCTCGTTGATCAGCGAGTAGTAGAGTGCTGAACTCTCCCAGCTCATGCCTCCGAGCAACCCGATGCGTTTCATGGCATCACCGTAGTTGCAGGAAGCGTGGCGGCAGTGAGTCCTGTTGGCACGGCTGTTGCCCGCGGCTCACAATTCGTATTTCATGAACACGTCTGCCCTGCGGTAGGGCAGCGGGCCGAGCTCGTCGAGCGGCACGTGGCGGAAACCGACAGATTCATAGAGCCGCACAGCGTTCGCGAGTTTGGTGCTGCTTCCCAGGAACAGCGTGGACGCACCCATTTCCCGGGCCTTTCCGATTGCGGCCATGACGATGGCGCGTCCCAGGCCCTTCCCTCTCCTCGATGGGGAAACGGTCATCTTTGAGAGCTCGAAGACGCCGTTGCCGGCCGGGACCAGCGCCACACAGCCCACCACGATGCCGTTGGTACGGGCCAGCAGGACCTGGCCGCCCTTGTCGATAATTTCAGATTGCGGATCACCGAGAATTAGCCGGTCGGCGTCCTCAAGGGCAAACAGTTTGCTGATCCACTCCTCATTGAGCTCTCTGAAAGCGTATGCGTCGCTGGTGCTGGACAACGGGGAGATGATGGCTCTTGCTGTTTGCCCAAGAAGGTCCTGGGACGGCTCCTGATTCATCCTGTAAGCATCCTTGAAGGGATCAATATAGTCCAATAACAGTTTGTACATGATTGATAAGATAACTGTATGGATCTTGAGCATCGTGACGAACCCCGAGGAGGGAGGCGCGTTGAGGCTGGTGATATACAGCTTCGGCATCTCCGGTCCTTCGTCGAACTGGCCGCGGAACTCCACTTCGGGCGCGCAGCGGAAGCACTTGGAATTGCGCAGCCTGCCCTGTCCGGACATATCAGAAAACTGGAGGCGGATCTCGAAACCAGGCTTTTCCATCGGACGTCCAGGTCGGTGGAGCTGACTCCCGCAGGAATTGTGCTGCGTGAACGTGCAAAAATGATTCTTCTGCAGACCACGCGGGACCTTGCCGAGGTTCGCAGTGTTGGCCGCGGTCAAAGCGGAGCGCTGCACGTTGGGTTCGCGAGCTCCACGCTCCCATTGGGGCTTGCCGACCAGATACAGCGGTACCGGCTCGACTACCCAAATGTCCGGGTGCATCTTCATGAGGGATTCACTTCCCACCTGATGTGGATCCTTGCCAGGGGTGAGATTGATGCAGCCTTTGTCCGAGATCCCGACCCCTCGCCGGGTGTGCTTACTGAAGCCATCGCCACCGAACCCTTCAGGGTGGTTCTTCCCTTGAATCACCCGTTGGCAGGTTCGGAAACGCTCACAGGTGGAGACATAGGCGACGAGCCCTTCATTTTCTACCCTGAGTCGGCAGGAGCACGTGCGTACCGGACGAATCTCACTCCGGTGACCGAGGCGGGCAAACATGCTGATGTTATTCAGGAGGCCTCGCATTGGGCAACAATCATGCATCTCGTTGGAGTGGGCCTCGGCATCACGATCGCACCCCTCAGCGCTACCTACGCAGCGCCGCCCACTATTCGGGCGATACCCCTGACCAACACATCAGCTCGAAGCACCGTATACGTTGCCTGGCGCGAACACGAAGACCGCACCATCGTGCAAAACTTGCTCCCGGCCCGCGGTTCCACCACCGTTAAGGGGGGAACGCCCAAGCCGTGATGGCACACCCGCAGGACACAACTTTGCCGAGACGCTCACACGTTCGACCTTATCGACTCATCCTAGGCCAGGTGCAACCGCCGAATCAGTGCCCAATCCTCATAAAGATCACCCATCCAATCGTTCGGAACGGGTGGCTCGTTTTCAACCGTCATAGTGGCTCACTTTTCGACCGTCACCGACAGCCCGGCCGGGATTGGTCACCTGAAGGCATCACGACCGCTGCCGAGCAGGGATTGCCCACATACGCTCAATATGGGTATGGAAATCGAATGAAGACGCCGGAACGACTCGGGCATTTTAGCAACGGACGAGTCTTGTCGATCGGTGGGAACTACGGTGCGATGGACTGACAGGTCATGGCGCTTTGACTCGAAGCGGGGATCGGGCCGTTTCCTCAGTGGGCGTCCGATCTATAGGGCGTGGAGAGCGTACGCCAACGATGAGCAGGTACAGGACCATCCAGATCTCTGCGATGGCGGGCACTATCCCCAGGTAGCCATGGATCTGCTCAGCCAGTCCGGAGAGCAGGAATGCCACAACGACGTCAACAAGGTAGCTCACGGTGGCGAGTACCAGCATGGCGCCCAGCGCCTTGGGAAACATCCGCGACCTGTACGCGAGATATCCCAACGGGGCCAGCCACAACCCGAAGAAGACCTGGGCGGCAAGGACCGTGTAGTGCTGGATATCCAGTAAGAGCAGGACGAGTGCGTTGGATCCTAAGGGTCCGAAAGCAGTCGCATAGGAGCTGTCTGTTGCCACCTGCATCGCCACGAACGTGAAGACGGCGCTGATGGAGATGATTCCCGCTGCTACTATCACCGCCAGGACCATGAGACGCGCTGCGTGCTTGCCAGCATGCTTCAGCAGCAGGTACAGCGTCACGGCAGTAAGCAGGAAGAACACAGCGTCCGTGAGGTGGGCGACGACGCCAAGACGCATGAGCCCCTCGTTGGCCACCACATTCGCAGTGGTTGCGGCCGCGTCCCCGGCGATATACAGCGAGGGATCGACGAACCCTTCAGAGAAGCCCCCTGTAATGCCGACGACGAGGTAAAAGACGCCCGCGATCGCCGCCAACCGCCGCGGCGAGCCCGGAGGAACCCCCGTGGGCTGCTCTGCGAATATTCCGCCTGGAGTTTTCATCTTGTTCCCTTTCGAGTGGAGAGCGTGGACGTTCACCACGTGATGCGTACAATGTATATTGATAAGCGTACAAAGTACACATGCGGCCCAAAGGTATCTTTAACCGTTGGCCCAACAGAGGAGTGTCCATGTCCACGACGGCTGGGAAGCACGAGGATCCTCGTCCGGGTCTTAGCAGGCAGCTAGTTGTCCAAACCGCAATACAGCACGCAGATTCAGCAGGGCTGGACGCGCTGACCATGCGGCAGGTCGCCGGGTTGCTGCAGGTCGCTCCCATGTCCTTGTACCGCCACATCTCAAACAGGGACGACCTCATCGACGCAATGATCGACGTTCTCTTCGGCGAAATCGCCCTTCCCCTGGGCAGCGCACACTGGAAAACAGCAATGAGGACCAGAGCCGTATCGCTTCGCAACGTCCTCGCGCGCCACCGCTGGGCCATCGGGCTGATGGAGTCCCGGAGACGTCCGGGACCCAGCAACCTGCGCCATCACGACGCCGTCATCGGCAAGTTACGCTCAGCAGGCTTCGACATTGGGATGGTGGCCCACGCCTACTCACTTCTTGACGCTTACACCTACGGATACGCCCTGACGAAGGTGAACATCCCCTTCGAAACCACGGACGAGATGGCTGCCATGGCCCAGGACATGTTCGAGCCGTTCCCCGCCAACGAGTACCCGAACCTGGCAGAGTTCGTCACGGACCACGTGATGAAGCCCGGCTACGACTACGGAGAGGAATTCGAGTACGGCCTCGACCTGATCCTGAACGGACTGGAAGAGGCACTCGCCGGCCAGTGACAAGGCCCTGCACTGTTGAGGATGCCCTCTCCGGCGGCCTGAGTGGAGTCGAGAACACCATACGTCACTGACTCTGGCCCACGCGGCTGGGTTTGCAGAAACGCTCCTCCGGGCGTGAAGTTTTTTGAGCGAGCCTAGCTCCGCCCGGCAACCCACTTTGGTGAACTTATGAAGGAAGACGATGCTGCCGCACTTTCCGTGTCGCCAACGGATGGCCCAAATCCGGCCGTAAAAGTGGATGCAGGCTCCTGGTTTTCCGGGAGCCTGCATCCGTGTCAGAGGAACGTCAGTGGCGGGAGGCCCGTATTGCCTCCGTTGCCCACTTTCCCAGAAGTTCCTCGCTGGCTCTGACTTCGTCCGGGACCTGCCAGTAACTGGCGACGGTGACCGTTCTTAGCCGCGTGTCATATCGGAACGGTTCAGACCCAGATGCCTTGAACTCGGGGAGGCTGCCGTGGTCTACCCGGAAATATAATCCGTCCTTCATGACGAAACCGAATTGCCGTCCGCCAAGGGAGAGTCCGGCACCGCCAAAATAAGGACTGACTCGCACGGTGCCGAGTTCCGCCAGCCGGTCAGCGATGTTGAGGGCTTGGCCGTGCGCCGCTGGGCTACTCACGGTGCATCAAAGAAACCCGTGATGTTGCCGAGGAGCCCCTCCCGGTTACTGGCGAAGCTGGCTCCCGTCCCAATGGATCGGCCCTCAGCGTCAAGGAGCGACCAGCGGGCCATGGTGGCATCGTGGTGGCCTAATACGGTCTCGATTCGGAAGCTGCTTGCCGGCGAGATGGAGCGGAACTCCTCCATGTAACCAGAAAGTTCGGATAGCCCGTCGATTGTGGTGTTCGGATCCTGGTATTGCACATCCCTGGTGACGCAATTCGCCAGTTCCGATTCCCGACTGTCGGGGTCAGCGGACCAACAGGCGGCGTACTGGTCCCAGAGGTTCTCGATACCGTCAGTGTTCATGCTGATTCCTTTCCAAATGATCGAATGAATCATCGATCATGGCTTCGAGGGCTGGGTGATCCCAGCCCGATCGTATGAGGACGAGCACACCCTGATACAGGGCGAGCAGTCTCAGGGCTTCCGCTTCCGGGTTCGCGTCAGACCTCAACTCGCCCACTCCGTGCACTGCCGTGAGGCGGTCCCGAAAGAGACTCAGGAGGATGGAGAGGCCGTCATCGACCAGTTTGCGGGCTTCGTGTCCGGGGTTCAGTTCGACCGCCGAATTGGTGATGAGGCAGCCGAAGGACTCGTTTCCCGGTTCGTGCAGAAGAGAGATGAAAAGCGATCGTAGGCCACCCAGCCCCCGATCCTCAGCAGCGTGGGTTTCGATACGCCTAGCGAGTACTACGCGGTTGTAATGTGCAAACGATGCCTCGAACAGCCCGTCCTTGCTGCCGAAGCTGTTATAGATGCTCCCGGCCTTGAGCCCTGTCGTATCCTCCAGATCCTTCACCGAGACCCTTGCATAGCCGCGCCGGCGGAACGCATCCATCGCCCCCGCAAGCACGCTTTCCTCATCATATTCACGACTACGTCCCATCCCACTCCAATTCTTGATCGACTATTTTAGAATAAGCGACCAAAAACTTAAAGGCAACCCAAGCTGGCCTACCAGGCGTGCTCGAAGACAAGCTTGTCCGTGACATGCATCCACATCTCGGACGAATCGATTTCTGGATGGTTCGCCGCCGCCCAGGCGTCCAGGGCGGCGCCATAGTTGGTGATCGGTCCACCCGGGTCGGGCACGCGATTCGCTTCAGCGCGCAATTTATCGATGGCGGCTCGCGCTTCCGGACGGAGTTTCGGTTCAACGCGAGGGCTTGCCTGACCGGAGGCGTACCGGCGCCAAGCTTCGCTGTAGGCTCTCAGCACTTTGTTTAGCTCTTGGTCGTCCATGCCCTCAAGTATGAGATGGGGTAAGGCAAGGGCGGGCACAAAATGCCGAAGTTCCTCATCTCGTTTGGCTGTATACGACCCGACGGCCTTCACCGACCACGTCGGCCGGGAATCCGCGACGACGGCGACCGGCGCCTTCTCTGCCGGCCAGCCAGGCCCGCCCACGGCTACGCCAATGGTTTCCATTTGATGGCGATCCAATGGAGTCTCCGACGACACGGGAAAAACGCGCTCAGGCAGTCACATCGATACCGACCATCCGAGCATGGACAGGCATGACTGATCCACCACAGCAAAACCGTGAACGGAAGAAGGCTCCGGTCCCACACACGTTCAGTCCCCCCGCTGCTCCCCGGCACCTTCCGCGCTACCACCTCACTACGGAACTCAAATAAAGCAGACGTAAGTGTGGACAATGTCCACAGCCACTTTGGCATGACAAACCGAGCACATACGGCTCCCTTGCATCTAACAAGAGCCCTTCAAGAAAGAATTTCGCACCAAAGCCGGCGACGTCATGTCGTACCCGCAACCCCGAACCATGAACAGGTGTTGGCCACACACGACCAACTCGACAGAACCGGACGAGGAACGCATAAACCCAGCGACAGCAGGCGGAGGGCCCAACAGCCAAGGTCCTGACCCCACCATCCCACACACCTGAACAGGCCACCGCGGCGGCCAGGCCAAAGCCCGCGTACTAGCGTCAGAGGTACGCACCACAAGCTTTGTACACACGTTAAAGCAAAAACCCCTCCGACGAGGGGATCTGCTGTGCCCGAAGTGGGACTCGCAGCGCATTCCAGCTGCCCCTGCGGCCGCCCAAAGGGAACCCATGCCAAACTCCGCACCTTAGTAGATGAGAGGACTCCCGTTCCGCGATAAATGCGGCTTTACCGCCGGGCCTTTAGTCGAGGTGCCAGATTTCCTTGAGCGTGAGCCACTGTTCGCCGTCGGGTGTTCCTTCCAGGCGTCGTTGCAACGGGTCGGTGAGTGTCCACCACTGCCGCGTCTTGGGGTCCTGTGCGATAGCCGCGGATGCTTCTGAGAGTGACGTTGCATCGTCCACCTCGAAGTAGGCAAAGAGATGTTCGTCGACCAGGAAGATGCTGTAGTTACGGATACCCGCGTGGGTGAGCGTTGCTTCTACCTCCGGCCAGACTGCTCGGTGAAGCCGTAGGTATTCCTCCTGATTTGATCGCGGCAGATCGATTCTTTGTGCCACACGCTGCATGCTGTCTCCGGTTCCTCTTCGTACGTTCAGGTTGATTCTTAGTCAACTAACATAGCCTCAGCCGACATCACCGTCGATGCCATTTCTGTTGGATTCTGATACCTGGTAGATGCTCGCGGCCGTCCCCGACCAGAACTGCTCTTGGGCTTGGGCTGGCCAGGCAGACACAATCGAGCTGAGCGAGTCGAAAACGCGTCGATATCCACCAGCGGCGATCGACATCGGCCAGTCGCCTCCGTAGAGGAGCCGTTCCGC
>NZ_JALLAN010000014.1 GCF_023062595.1 Arthrobacter rhizosphaerae | reverse complement strand
ACAGCGCCGATGGTACTGCACCCGGGAGGGTGTGGGAGAGTAGGTCACCGCCGGACAACCATTAAGGTCGAGAGCCCCGAACCAGGGAACTGGTCGGGGCTCTCCCCATTTAAAACAACACCCACACCAGGGACCCTCCCCCACAAACCGACCCAAAACAGGGACCCTCCCACACCTCCCGACCCCAAAACAGGGGCCCTCCCTCACCTTCCGACCGTTTACCGGGGACCCTCCCTCACCTCCCGACCCTTAACCCGGGGACCCCTCCACGCCGGAACCTGCGAAACCTGAGGGAGCGTCACGCGAGGAACTTGCGAAACCTGAGGGAGCGTCACGCGAGGAACTTGCGAAACCTGAGGGAGCGTCACGCTGGAACCCGCAGGATGTGAGGGAGCGTCACGCTGGAACCCGCAGGATGTGAGGGAGCGTCACGCTGGAACCCGCAGGATGTGAGGGAGCGTCCGGCCAGGTACCGCGAAACGTGAGGGAGCGTCCGCTGTGGGCGAAATATGCCCTCGAAAGGGGAGATTTCCCGTGTTTTTCCTCAAAAACTCGCGGAAACACGCGGAATTTGCAGCCCTCATCGCGGCAAGCTGGTAAGTTTTCGAACAGTGGCTTGTACGCATGCCGCATGCAGGCTCCAGAATCATGACCGTCCAGGAGGACATAAATGGCTAAGAACCGTAGTGAACTTGTTGCAGAGGTAGCAGGCAAGGCCGGCACCAGCCAGGCAGCCGTCAACTCCGTGCTGGATGCACTGTTCGAGGTTTTCGAGACCTCTGTCGCCTCGGGCGAAAAGATCACCATCCCGGGTTGGCTCGCAGTTGAGCGTACCGACCGCGCTGCCCGCACCGGCCGCAACCCGCAGACCGGCGAGACCATCCAGATCGCCGCAGGCCACAGCGTCAAGCTGACGGCAGGCTCCAAGCTGAAGGCTGCTGTCTCCAAGAAGTAGAGTCTTCTTTCAGGCTTAGAGGGAACGGCAGCCTAACGGCTGCCGTTCCCTTGCTGTTTAAGCCTCGCCGGCTCGATTCGCGGAGTTCACCGGTGTAGCGGAGAATGGATAGGTGCCTTCCGCATCAAAATCCCCCTCCACAGCCCCATCGCTGCCGCCCTCAGTAGGGCAGCGGGGAGCCGCCGGCGTCCTAGGCGTCTCCAGGCCGTGGCTGCTGGGAGGCCTCATCGCTCTATTGCTCGGCCTGACAGCGGCACTGCTCTTCTCTGGTGCCGCAGCCGCGCGTGACGTGTCCGATCCAGGAGCTTTTGTCCGTTGGGGGCTGCCAATCAGCAAGGCCGTCCATAACGTGTCGCTGGCGACTGTAGTCGGAGGGCTCATCTTCGCTGTAGGCATTCTCCCCAGGTCGGTCGGGGGATCCCGCTCCAAGGACAACGAATCGCCAGAGCACCCCGCCTTTACGAGGGCACTGGCTGTGGCCGCAGCGGCAGGTGTGGCGTGGACTCTTTCCGCCATTGCCGTCCTGGTGCTTACGTATTCGGATGTCGCCGGCCAGGCCGTCGCAGGAGATGCCGAATTCACACGTGCCCTGGTGTACTTCATGACGGATATCGAAACGGGCAGGGCCTGGCTGGCCGTCGTCATCATCGCTGCCGTGGTCACCACAGCACTATTTGGCGTGCGATCCCTCACCGGCCTGGCACTGACTCTGGTACTGGCGCTGGTCGGTTTGGTGCCGCCAGCCCTCGTCGGCCACTCTTCCAGTTCGAGCGATCACGAGGGCGCCATCAACTCCCTGGGCCTGCACGTGATGGGAGTGACCGCCTGGGTGGGCGGAATCATCATGCTGGCGGCCCTGTCCGGCATTCTCACCGGCTCCAAACCGGCGGGTAAGACCGACATCACCGAAGCAGTACTCCGCCGGTTCTCAGCGCTTGCCGGCTTCGCCTTTTTCCTGGTCTTCGCGTCGGGCGTAATCAACGCGAGCATCCGCCTCACTAACTGGAACGACCTGTTCGGCTCGGACTATGGCCAGCTGGTCATGGCCAAAGCCACTGCCACCCTGGTGCTGGGCGCCATCGGACTCATGCACCGTCAATGGATCATCCCGCAACTGAGCCGGGCAGGAGCCGCGCTTTCCACCCGGCGGGTTCTTTGGCAGCTGGTCATAGCGGAACTGTTGATCATGGGCGCGACGTCGGGAATCGCCGTCGCGCTGGCACGGTCGGCGCCGCCACAGCCCACGACGTACGCCCCCAACGCATCTCCGGCGTTCATCCTTACCGGCTATGAGCTCCCCCCAGAGCTGACCCCGGAACGCTGGTTCACTGAGTGGCGCATGGACTGGCTGTGGATCACGGTGGCTGTCTTCGGACTTGTGGCCTACATCCTCGGTGTCCGGAAAGTCCTGCGGCGCGGTGACAAATGGTCCTGGTTCCGCACCGTGAACTGGGTCATCGGGCTTCTGGTCCTGACCTACATCACATCCGGCGCACCGTCGGTCTACGGACGCGTGCTGTTCTCTGCGCACATGGTGGACCACATGGCGCTGACCATGGTGGCCCCCATCTTCCTGGTGCTCGGGTCGCCGGTGACTCTTGCCCTGCGGGCGCTTCCTGCCCGCTCAGACGGTTCGCGCGGGATCAGGGAATGGCTGCTGCTGTTTGTGCACTCGCGGTTCTCGAAGCTGGTCACCCACCCGCTCTTCGCCGCTGCCAACTTTGCCGGCTCGATTGTGTTGTTCTACTTCTCGGATGCCTTCAGCTTTGCCATGCGGGAGCATGTGGGCCATGAGCTCATGAACCTGCACTTCGCACTGACGGGCTATATTTTCGTGTTGACCATGATCGGTACGGATCCATTGCCGCTGCGTGCCCCTTACCCCATGCGGCTCCTGCTGCTGCTGGCGACCATGGGCTTCCACGCCTTCTTCGGTGTTTCCATCATGGGGGGCACTGGTTTGCTTGCCGCCGACTACTTCGGCAACCTCGGCCGTTCCTGGGGCCAGCCGGCCCTTTTGGACCAGCAAACAGGAGGAGCCGTGGCGTGGGGAATCGGCGAGGTACCCACGCTGCTGGTGGCAATCGGCGTTGCCGTGATGTGGTCCCGCTCGGATGAGCGGGAAACCCGGCGGACAGATCGGGCGGCGGACAGGAATAACGACGCCGATCTGACTGCTTACAACGATATGTTTGCCAAGCTGGCTGAGCGTGATGCCAAGGTTGCCGAACGAAACCAAAAGCTGGAAGGACGCTGATGAGCGAGACCGTACGCACCCACCTCCGGGTCCGCGCCTCTGAACTCGTGGGCAGGGGTTGGCTCAACACGGGCGGAAAATCCCTGGACCTGGAGTCGCTGCGCGGCAAGATTGTGTTGCTTGATTTTTGGACCTT
This sequence comes from Arthrobacter rhizosphaerae, assembly GCF_023062595.1. Lineage (GTDB taxonomy): Bacteria > Actinomycetota > Actinomycetes > Actinomycetales > Micrococcaceae > Arthrobacter > Arthrobacter rhizosphaerae. The sequence goes on along the minus strand of NZ_JALLAN010000014.1, from coordinate 155,298 downwards.
CTGCTGCATCAACTGCCTCCATGTCCTTGATGAGCTGCGCCCCCTCGAGGAGCAGTACTCCGACGTCCTCGTCACTGTCGGCGTGCACTCGCCGAAGTTCGAGCATGAGGCCGATCCCGTGGCCCTTGCGGCTGCCGTGGAACGTTACGACATCCACCACCCTGTCCTGGACGACCCCGAGCTGGAAACGTGGAAGGCCTATGCTGCCCGCGCCTGGCCCACCCTGGTGGTGGTTGACCCCGAGGGCTACATCGTGGCGCACCTGTCGGGCGAAGGCCATGCTGACGGCCTCTCTGTGCTGATCCCTGAACTCATCGCCGAGCACGAGGAGAAGGGCACGCTGCACCGCGGAAATGGTCCGTACGTGGCTCCGGAGCCGACGTCGGGAACCCTGCGTTTCCCGGGCAAGGCGCTGTACCTGCCAGCCGGGCGTGGAACTGCGGCCGGAGACGCCACCGGGACGCCGTCCGACGTCGGGTCCTGGCTTTTGACCGATACCGGGCACCACCGTCTGGTGGAACTCGATACCGACTTCCAGACCGTGCTGGGTACGTTTGGTTCCGGAATCAAGGGCCACGAAGACGGCCCCGGTGCCGGCCCGGACGCTACGGCCCGCTTTAATGAGCCGCAGGGCCTGGTCCTGCTGCCGGAAGACGTCGCCGCCGAAGCAGGATACGACGTCGTCATCGCAGACTCCGTCAACCACCGCCTGCGCGGACTTTCGCTCACAGCCGGAACGGTTCGCACGATCGTCGGTAACGGTGTCCAGCGTCTCCTCGAAACCGGCCCCGCCCGAGTGGACGAGGACGGGGCAGGCTTCGGCGGATCCTTGGGAGATCACCCGCTGGACGTCTCGCTCAGCTCACCGTGGGATGTGGTGTGGTCCAGCAAACTTGATGCCGTCGTGATCGCCATGGCAGGCGTGCACCAGATCTTCAGTTTCAATCCCCGGTCGGGGGCTGTCTCCATCCTCGCCGGAAACGGGCTTGAAGGACTCCTGGACGGTGATGCGCATGAGGCATGGTTCGCCCAGCCATCAGGCCTGGCTGAAGACGCAGACGGCAACATCTGGGTAGCTGATTCTGAAACCTCAGCCCTGCGCAAACTGGTGATTGACGACTCGGGCTCGCTCACGGTGCATTCCGCCGTCGGAAAGGGCCTGTTCGATTTCGGCTTCCGCGACGGGGAGGCCTCTGCCGCCCGCCTGCAGCATCCCCTCGGCGTGACGGTACTGCCTGACGGTTCCGTCGCCATCGCCGACACCTACAACGGGGCAGTGCGCCGCTATGACCCCGTGGCCGGCACCGTCTCCACCTTGGCCCGCGGACTTTCGGAGCCTTCCGACGTGATCGTGGATCACACCCAGGTTGCGGGAAGTGAGCCCCTGCTGGTGGTGGTCGAAGCCAACAAGCACCAGCTGGTCTACGTCCCAATCCCCAAGGAAGCACAGCAGGTGGACGAGGGCGCCGTGCAGACCCACCGGCCCAAGAGTCCTGTAGCACCGGGGCCAATGGAGCTCACAGTCCGCTTTACCGCTCCCACCGGGCAAAAGCTGGATGACCGCTGGGGCGACCCCACGCAGCTGAAGATCTCCTCCACACCCCCTGAGCTCCTGGTATCCGGGGCCGGAACCTCCGTGGGCCTGCTCCGCACGCTGGAGCTTGCCTCCGACATCCCGGAGGGTATTCTGCACATCACGGCGCGCGCTGCGGCCTGTGACGGAGCTGAGACGGCCGACGGCGAGATCCCGGACCACGCTGCCTGCCACCTGTATCAGCAGGACTGGGGCATCCCGGTTCTCCTGCAGGCCGACGGCGACACGGAACTTGTGCTGGATCTGCGCGGTATGGACTAGAGACTGGACGGGGCGGCGCCGCCGGTGGCTGCAGTACGCCGCCGTCGGCCGGTATCCGCCGGTATCCGGCGGGCTGCGGTCAATAGGTCAGGATGGGCGTAACGGTGATGGTGTCGGCGCCTATGTCCAGGCGGGTTGTGAAGCTGAAGTCCTGAACGACGTTCAACTCCGAGACACGGCCAGTGAACAGATCTTCCTGCTGCGCTGTGACCCTGGCCTTGCCATCAAGAGGTGAGACCACCCAACGCCCTCCGAAGGGCTCGATGGATACCTTCGGATACTCGGTTATCTCCCACTTGATGGTGCCGGGTGTCACCCTGTTGTTGGTGGCGTGATAGAACGGGCAGTCCGGCTGGAGGCGTTGCTGCTCCACGGCCCCGGCGGCACACGTATCCAGGAACTCCTTGACCTTGCCGCTCACTGCTTCCTTCAGGCTGTCGGTGGCCTGGGTCAACAGGTTCAAGGGCGCGGGAGGGACTTCCCTGCCGGATACCGTGGCCTTCGTTGGCGGTGCCGAAAAATACTCGTCGTTGAGGCTGGCTTCATACTCGCCGGGGTAGAAGACCGCGAAGGAGTTACGGCCGTTCGGCATATTCACTGGCACACCGTTGAGTGTTGCCTGGCTCGAATTCACAACCGTTGCATCCAGAACGGGAAGAGGCGCCGGAACAAAGGCCCAAGTATCGAAGAAAAGCCACTCGGTTCCGGTTTTTTCCAGCAGGAAGTCGGTATGAAGTCTGCTGCCGTCGATGGTGTAGTCCATGGGGACTTTCACATGACCATCAGGCTGGACCTCTTCTTTGCCCACCTTGACGTTGGTAATTCTTGCTGCTGCGGTCTGCAACGCTGAACCGTCCAACATCGCGGCGCTGCTCGTGGGTACGGATGCCCTCAACAGCCCAAGGGCCCTTCCGCCGTCGCCCTCGTGCAACGCGTCCAGATACTCCCTGACCGGCTGCTGTGGACTGGCGACGGAGTCATTCACAAGGTTGACCGCCACAACGGCAGCGGCGACGGCAAGCATCAGACCCAACAGCCATCCGGCCGCGATCTTCACCAACGCTTGACTCATCTGCACTTACCTTACGTTACCTGTTAGGCGCGGATTTCCCGGTGAAGAGTGTCATGGGTATGACGAAAGGTCCGTGCAACGGCGTCCTGTTGACGCCCTTTGTGACGGGTAACCAGGGCGACGCCGCTGAATCAGCGCCGTCGAATCGGCGGCAGCAAATCAACGGCGACGCCTGGACGAGGTGCCGAAAACGCTGCGCAAGAGTTCCCGCCCCAACTGGGTCCCGACAGATCGGGCCATGCTCTTCAGTCCGCCTCCCAAAGCATCCCCAAGAATTCCGGGGAGCCCGTCATTTGTCCCGCCGGCGCGGGGCCCCGGGACGGGGGCCGTCCGTCGCTGCGGCGTGGGAAGCTCACGGTCAGTCGGAAGCGGCCGCCTGCTGGGGCGGCCCAGGATCTCCTCCTCGATTCGGCGGGCTTCGGCGTCGGTGTCGGAAGTTTCGCGGCCAGACGTTTCGACGTCCACCCTTTCCCTGAGGACGCCGTCGGGTTCGAAAGGAGTTGGCGGCAGGCCGGGCGCTGCCGGCCCGGTGGGGGCAGCAGATTTGCCGGCTATTTTTTCGTAGGCCGAGACGTTGTCAACGGTCGTTCCGTATTTTGCGAGCAGGGATGAGCCTGCCACGGTACTGGTCAGAAGCTCCGTCGGGCTGGGACCCATCACGGATTCAGGGGCCCGAAGCCGCGTAAGCGCGACAGGAGTCGGGGCTCCCTTCTCATTCATCACAGTTACCACGGCCTCGCCTATCCCGGCCGATGTCAGGATTTCCTCCAGGTCGTAGTCGCTCAGGGGGAACGTGGAGACTGTGGCCTTGAGCGCCTTGGCATCCTCCGGGGTATAGGCACGCAAGGCATGTTGAATCCGGTTGGCGAGTTGCCCCAGAACATCGGCCGGGAGGTCCTTCGGAGTCTGGGTCACAAAGAAGATCCCGACTCCTTTGGACCGGATCAGCCGAACGGTAGTGGTGATGGCCTGCAGAAAAGACTTGGACGCGTCGTTGAAAAGCAAATGCGCCTCGTCGAGAAAAAAGACAAGCTTGGGCCGGTCCAGATCGCCGGCTTCCGGCAGCTCTTCAAAAAGGTCAGCCAGAAGCCACATGAGGAACGTTGAAAAAAGCATGGGCTTGGCTTGCAGTGTGGGAAGTTCGAGGCACGAGATGACGCCACGGCCATCTGGCGCCGTGCGGAGAAGCTCGGCCGAGTCGAATTCCGGTTCGCCGAAGAACCTCTCCAAGCCTTGCGCCTCCAACGACACGAGCTCCCGGAGGATGACGCCCGCGGTGGCTTTGGATAGGCCGCCGAGCCCCGCCAGCTCATCCTTGCCTTCCGGTGAGGTGAGGAACTGGATGACAGCGCGAAGATCCTTCAGATCGATCAGTTCCAGATTGTTCTTGTCAGCAAAATGGAAAACCAATTGCAGGCTCGATTCCTGCGTATCGTTCAGCTCCATAACCCGGGACAGCAGAATGGGGCCAAAAGAGGTGACAGTGGCCCGGACAGGGATGCCGATCCCGTCGCCGCCCAGGGCCAGGAATTCAACCGGGAAAGTCTTGCCCGACCATGGCTGGCCGATCCCGTCCGTCCGGAGGCGCAGTTTTTCACTTGCGACGGCGGCGGTGGCCAGTCCTGACAGGTCGCCTTTGAGATCCGCAAGAAATACCGGCACTCCTGCGGTGGACAGCTGCTCAGCCATCATGTGCAAAGTGACAGTCTTGCCGGTGCCTGTTGCGCCTGCAACGAGGCCATGCCGGTTCATCATGCTTAGGGGCAGTCTGACGGGGGCGTCCTTGTGCAACCCGCCGTCGACTATTGCCGCCCCAAGCTCAATGACCGGCCCAGCCAGATCGTAGCCCTGCTGGATGGTCAGCACTTTCTCCGCAGTTGATTTCTCAGCCATGCGGCTTAGCTTAGCCGGGGGTTATGGAGAGGGTTACGTCATATCGACGGTGAATTTTTTCCAGTGCAGCCTCTGCGGGTAACGTCTCCATGGCGCACGGTTCATGATGGCTGGCTGCCCGGCACTGACGATGAAGTCGGTGAACACCCCGGGTATGGCCCTGACCCTGTAATCGAACGTTCCCCGACGATCGACCAAGCAATGGTCGACTCTCTCAGATGGGCCGTGGGCGCCGTGGAACATTCTCAAAGGCGAGGAAATGAAGACAATGTCACAGCAGTTGTTTACCCGTTCATCCGTGTCCGACTCGCGTCGATTGAAAACGGACATCATCGAGTTTCTTAGCCGGCATGGGGCCTCGCGGGTCTCGTCCCTCACCGAAGAACTAGGGGCCAGCCGGGCACAGGTCCAATATCAGTTGTCGCTGCTCGAGGCGGAAGCATTGATCCTGTCGGACAGGCCGAGTGAACAGCGGCAACGTTTCACTCCTTTCTACCGCCTTGCCCAACGGAACTAGTAAACGCCACTTTGCGCCGATACCTCGGGCTGGCCAGGTTTGATATATCCATTCCCGGCAGAGATACAGCCAACGTTCAGAAATGGAGCAATAATGGTTAGGGATTGCGTGAATTAATTCGCTCCGGTGTGCAAAAGCCCGAATTTCGGCTAATGAGAGATGATACCGTTTTCTCATGGCAAAAAAGATGGTAATTCACCTTGAAGATGACCTTGATGGTTCCGAAGCAAATGAAACATTGAACTTCGCAATCGACGGTGTCGGGTATGAAATTGATCTGAATGACAGGAACGCCGCCGAACTCCGTCTTGTCCTGGATCGCTACATCTCTGTTGCGCGACGTTCGTCGGTGCCAAGCCGCGGCAGAGGACGTCCTCGCGCCACCGCCCACGTCTCTTCTCCGACTTCCGGCGAAGTTCGCGAATGGGCCAAGGCGCAAGGGCTGTCAGTCAATGAGCGCGGCCGGGTCCAGGCTGCCGTCATGGCTGACTACGTGGCAGCACACTAAGGGCGTTCCGTACCTTGCGCCTTCCCTCTTGTGGCCCCCAACAACACAGGAGGGAAGGCGGCTATTGCGGTCAGCAAGCCAAGGAATTCAAAGTGCACCCGTTTATATACGAGCCTTTGCCTGAATCGTGACGGCATAAATCCGAGATTCTTTAAAATAGTTTTGTGGCAGCTTCCATGTTGCTGCTGCGGCGACTAAGTGAATCATCGTGGACCCCGGATATTGGCGGCAAGTTCTCTCTGTGAGGATCACCACAAAAGTATTTGCCAAATTCGCGTCACGATTGTGCCGCCCGCCGGTTGAGTATTTTTAACTCGTGTTTATTCCGCGGCTCTCTTGCCCGCTAAAAGCAAAAGCAAGTCAGGCCGAGTTTCCGTATGTTGCCCGGTCAGGCGCCCAAGCAGACGGAGAGGACAAGAATCACTGTGCAGTTTTCTTCGGGAGCAGTAGGGCTTGGCGCAACTGTCGGAACCGGTGTCACTGCCGGACCTGGTGCGGGCACTAAGGTGACTAACGGGTTGGGGGAGGACGGCAGGAGGCCGGTCAGGGGATCGGTTACTCCAGGGGGAAGGACTCCCGGGGGCAAAATACCGGCCAAAGGATCCGTCACCGCTGGGGGGAGGACTCCTTGAAGCAGCAGCGGCACTGAAACACCGGACGGCTGAGGAGAAGGACCAGTCGCAGCCAAGGCCTCGCTGTCCGTCCCGGGCTGTCCCAGGTCAGGGTTCTCAGGCACAGCGGTATCGGGCACAGCTGTGGGATCAGCCCCGCTACTTGGCGCTAGAACATTCGAGCCGGGCATTGGATTTGATCCTGCCGGTTGCCCCTTTGGATTCCCTGGCGAGACCGATATTTGCGCATTCGCATCCGCGGACACACCGGGCGGTGGTGTCAGCAGCGTAGGGGCCACGACCGCCGTCGCGATGCCGCCGACGACAGCTATGCCCGCTGCCGCCATCGACAGCTGGGTAAGGGCCGCTTGCCCCGCCAACCAGGAGCCGGGATCAGCGGGCAAAGAGCCGAGCTGCCCGGCACCCTTGAGCCCCAACATGGGGATCAGCGGGCCCACGAACCAAGGGCCCACTGCCCGGCGCATGGTGGAACTCACGTCTTCCAGATCGCCCAGCGCACTCTTGCACTTGAGACAGCGGTCAGTGTGGATCCTGAGTTTCCTGGCCTCTCGTCCCGAGAGGTCTTCCACCACGGACTTTGCGAGCAACGGCAGCGTTGGTTGGCACGCTTCATCTAGAGATTCTGCCACGTAGGCCTGCAGATACGCCTGCCGCAGGCCCCTGCGTGCCCGAGCGGCGACAGCGGACACCGCATTGGGCTCCAGCCCCAACAACGGGCCCACCCTGCGGGGAGGATCGCCCTCAACATCGAGATGCCACAGTACCGTTTGCCAGCGAACGGGCAGTGCAGCGAACGCGGACGCCGCCAGGGACCGGTCAGCTTCATCCAGGACCCTGGCATATCCTGGATCCTCTTCAGGAGATGCCTCAACGGCCCCGTCAAGGCTGTGCCTTGCCTGAGCACCCCAATGGTCGGCCGCGCAGGAGCGGACAGCCCTGAACATGTAGGGCCGGAATGGCCCCCGGGGTCCAAGACCGCGGCGAATGGCTGCGACAACCTTCAAAAAGGACTCCGACGCGATGTCCTCTGCGTCGAAGTCGTTTGCCATCAGCCGCTTGGCGAATAGTAGATTCGCATCCCAGTGACGCCGGTAAAGCTCTTCGACAGCCGCGGGGTCGTCCCCATCTGCAACGGCCGCGACTAAATCTTCATCGGCGATCAGGGCGACATTGGAGACAGTCATGTTGTCTGTCTCTGCGGGGGCACCATCTGCGGGTGCGCGACGGCGGCCCTGGCCTCGGCATCATGGCCCCAAAATCTTGATATCCGCTCCAGCGTCACGATCGCTCGTCTTCCACCCCATGGACGTGCCCTGGATTTCAGGGCTTCTTCATGCGCGCACCATTGCATTCGTTGGGGCCCGCAGAACGTCCACTCAGTTTACGGACTTCGAGCCCGATCGTGACGGACAAACGGAAAAAATGTTTGCGCTATCAATCGGTCTACTTACTGGCTCGCTCACAGCATGCCTCCGCCGCCCCTGCAGACAGGGCAGGCCGCCCTCCGGCGGCGTCTTTACAGGCAACTTCATTCTGGGAAAGAGAACGGCTCGGCAGGAATGAAGATGCAGTCACACAGCTATCGGAGGTTCTCAAGATCGTGAACTGAGTACTCACGGCCAAAACCAAGTAGTGGCGGCTCGAAAAACAACCAAAAAACAGGTACTCATCACCCAAAAACGGGTGATGTTGTCCAGTGTTTAAGCTGATTCCCGCCCGTACGATCGACATTACATTGCGCTCAATGGGGGCGGCGGTGTTCGCTATGGAGGCGCTGAAAAATGAAGAATTATGGGGAGACTGTGGGCAGGCCGTCAGTGCCTGCCACGAGCAGGGGAGCTGGTCCGCTCCCGAAGCATCCTGTAGGCCTGCTGGCCAGGAAGATTTTTGCCGTCGTTGCGGCCGCTGGCCTGCTGATCGCCAGCGCGGGCGTTGCCCAGGCGGACATCATCTACAACAACTTGGATCCCAGCATTGACGCAATGGCGGAGATCATGCCCCTGAATGTGGGCGGGGCAGACGGGACGACGACCCTGAGCCTCTTTGAGACCAAGGACGTGAAGAATGGCTGTAATCTTACGGGCCATACCGTCCTGACCCTGGAGCTGTCGTCCAGCGACACAAGTGTTGCCACCGTCAGTCCCGCTTCTGTCACTTTTGGGACCTGTGAAGATACGAAGACGTTGACCCTCACTCCACGTTCTGTCGGCAGCGCCACGATTTCCGCTAGACAACTCACGAACACGACAGGAGGCACTTTCGATCTCGCCCCGGCAACCTTCGAGGTGAACGTCGCCCCGCCCGCCAATACGGCTCCTGTCTTGACCATTGAAGGCGTGGCATCGGGCGGTACCTATGACAAGGGCTCCGTTCCGTCGGCCGTCTGCAAAGTCACGGACGCCGAAGATGGCCCCTCATCCGTCGCTGCACTTCTGAGCCCCATCACGGGCCCGGACGCGGCCTTCGGCGTCGGTTCGCAGACGGCAAGCTGCAGCCACCAAGACAGCGGGAAGCTGACTACCAGCGGCTCGGTAACTTACAGCATCACTGATTCCAGTGCACCCGGTGTCAGCTACACGCTCAGCCCGGCTGCGCCTGATGGACTCAACGGTTGGTACAGAAACAGCGTTTTCCTGGACTGGACCGTGACAGAGTCGGACTCGCCCAGCACACTGACAGCGAGCGGCTGTGGGGACCGGACAATTTCGGCAGATCAGAGCGCCATGACTTATACCTGTTCGGCGTCAAGCTCCGGCGGCATCTCCAACGTTGAGACGGTAGCTGTCAAGCTGGACCAGACGGCTCCTGAGGTCACCTACACCAGCGCGGCCGGAACTGTCGGGAACGGCGGCTGGTACACCAGCCCTGTAACGGCCACGTTCACCGGCGTCGACGAATTGTCCGGCCCGGAGTCCGCTACCCAGACGGCTGTTTCAAGCGGCGAGGGCGCTGATGTTCCTGTGACGAGCCCGGCCTTCCAGGATCTCGCTGGTAACACCACGCCAGCGGGTGCAGCGGGCACCGCCTTCGACATCGACTACACCGCACCGTCCGTGACATACACCGTGGCCGATCGGGCTCCTGATGCCAACGGCTGGTACAACAGCCCCGTCACGGCAACATTTACCGGAGTAGATCTGATTTCGGGCCCGGCATCCCAGAGCCAGCAGGTCACGTCAAACACTGAAGGGTCCGCGGTGGAGCTGCAGAGCCCGGCCTTCGAAGACGTCGCCGGCAACGTGAGGCCTGCCGGCGAGGCCAAGGCCACGTTCCAGATCGACACTACCGCCCCTGTTGCCGCATTCGCTGGGGATCCCATCGGGGCGGTCTATTTTGGCTCCGTTCCGGTTGCGCCAAGCTGTACGTCCAGTGATTCCCTTTCCGGTCCAGACGGCTGCGAGGTCGCGGGCTACTCCAGCTCTGTGGGCTCTCATACTCTGACGGCGACGGCGAAGGACAAGGCCGGCAACATCTCAACAGTGGAGCAGACGTACGAAGTTCTGCCCTGGACCGCCAAGGGGTTCTACCAGCCGGTGGATATGTCGAACGTGACTAACGTCGTCAAGGCTGGAAGCACAGTACCTGCCAAGTTCGAACTGTTCATCGGCAACCGGGAGATCACGGATACGAGCGTCGTGACCATGAGCGCCGGGAAGACCACGTGCATTGCATCCAGTGCCTTCGACGAGATTGAGATCACGGCTTCAGGCAATACGACGTTGCGCTACGATGCGACAGCCGGCCAGTACGTCTACAACTGGAAAACCCCGTCCACGCCGGGAGCCTGCTACAAGCTGAACATGACAGCCCTCGACGGCAGCGTTATCACCGCATTGTTCAAACTGAAGTAAAAGCTCAGGTCAGGATGCTATAGCAGCGGCATCCGGGAAGAGGGCCGGTCCCCATCAGACCGGCCCTCTTGCTGCGTTTTCGCCGTCCTGTGGTCCACGTCGCGTTAGGTGCAGAAATAAGGGGACTGCCGCCGTCGTTGTCCAAAGAGTGGGTCCGCCCGCAATCGCCGGCGCCGTGAAGCGGCCGGGACTAAACCGCTGCAACGAAAGGCCACTACCTGTGACTATCCCGTTTTCCATCCTTGACCTGGCCACAATCGGAAAAGGCCAGACGGCGGCGGAAAGTTTTGCAGGCAGTGTAGCCATGGCGCAATTGGCGGAGGATCTGGGGTACCGGCGGGTCTGGTATGCCGAGCATCACAACATGTCTGCCATCGCCTCCTCCGCCACCAGCGTGTTAATTGCACACATTGCCGCTCATACAAAGAGCATCCGGCTGGGCGCCGGCGGAGTCATGCTGCCCAACCACTCGCCCCTCACCATCGCCGAACAGTTCGGCACCTTGGAAACGCTTCACCCAGGCCGGATCGACCTGGGGCTCGGCCGCGCGCCCGGCAGCGACCAGAACACCATGCGTGCACTCCGAAGGGACCCGCTGGCAGCGGACAGCTTCCCCCAGGACGTTTTGGAATTGCAGGGCTACCTGACGGGTCCCACCCGTATCCAGGGAGTAGAAGCCACTCCCGGCAAGGGCACCGACGTGCCGCTCTACATCCTGGGATCATCGCTATTCGGGGCCAGGCTCGCTGCTCAACTCGGCCTTCCCTACGCGTTCGCCTCACATTTTGCCCCGAATGCCCTGCAGGACGCCGTCGCCCTCTATCGACGCGAATTCAAACCGTCCGCGCAACTTGAGGTGCCCCACGTTATTGCAGGCGTCAACGTGGTCGCAGCGGATACCACGGCGGAGGCGCAGGAGATGTTCCAGGCCACGAAGCGTGCCCGGGTGGGGCTGTTTTTCGGCAACGGCCGCATTTTCACGGACGACGAAGCGGACATGATCCTGGACTCCCCGCAAGGACAGCACGTGTTGACCATGATGAAGTACTCAGCCGTTGGCACCTCTGAGGCGGTGCTGGAGTACCTTGACGGGTTTGCTTCCCATGCCGATGCCGACGAACTGATCATCGCCCATCAAAGCACCGGGACCCAGGGCAGGCTCAGGTCTGTGGAGCTCGTGGCTGAGGCGGCAGGTCTTGTAAATAATGTGACTGCAAGGTGACAAGCCAGCATTCACAGAGTGTAATAAGGGAATGACTAACCAGCCGGACAAACGCCGTGCATTGGTTATTGAGGACGACGAAGATATCCGGGGGCTGCTGGTCCATATCCTGACCAAGCAGGGCTTCGAAGTTTCCACAGCTGCGAGCGGAGAGGCCGGCCTGGAAATCATGCGCCGCAATGGCGCCGAGCTCGTCACCCTCGACCTCAACTTGCCCGATATCGACGGCGTGGAAGTGTGCCAGCAGCTCCGCACCTTTTCCGATGCCTACATACTCATGATCACCGCCCGCGGCGAAGAGTTGGACCGCCTCACGGGTCTTGAAACCGGGGCGGACGATTACTTGTCCAAGCCCTTCAGCCCGCGCGAACTCGTGGCCCGGATCGACGCCCTTTTCCGCCGGCCGCGGATCAGCGCCGTCCAGCAAGCCGCAACCGACGACGAACTCCGGCGTGCTGTAGAGGTTCAACGCAGTCTCCTGCCAAAGGAAGAACTGCGCATGGATGGATTCGACATCGCCGGAGCCTTCAGGCCGTCGCGTGAGGTCGGAGGCGACTTTTTCGACTGGTACCGATTCGACGGCAGCCTGCAGATGACGTTGGCCGATGCGATGGGCAAGGGAATGGGTGCTGCGCTCATCGCCGCCACCGTCAGGGCAGTACTGCGCTCCGTGGCGCACAAGACACCCATCAGCGGAGCCCTCAAGTCTGCCGGGGAGGTTCTGGAAGGGGATCTGGAGCAGTCCGGATCATTTGTCACCATCTTCCACGCCAGGCTTGACGCCGCCACCCGCATTCTCGAATACGTTGATGCCGGACACGGTCTGGCCCTGCACATCAAGGCAGATGGCACTTGTACGCGGTTGAAGACCGGGGGCCCACCCGTGGGGGCGTGGCCCGGCCAGGAATGGGACGCCTTCCAGGTCCGATTGGAGCCAGGGGACATCGTTGCTGCTGTCAGTGACGCGCTGCTGGACATTTATCCCGACGTCACTGTGCTGGCTGCTGTGGCCACCGGTGCCGTCCTGGGTTGTACAAGCGCGCAGGCTGCCTGTGACGCGATTCTGTCACTCACCGACGGGCGGGATGTCACCGACGACGCCACAGTGGTTGTTCTCCGGTGCGCCGCCTAGCTGCCCCAATCATTTGAGCAGAAACGCCACCGCGATCAGGACCGGGACCGCGACTACGGTCGTGATGAGCACCGTGTCCTTAGCAACCGTGATGCCCGTCCTGTAACGGCTTGCAGCCACAAAGACGTTCTGTGCCGTCGGCAGGGCAGAGGTGACCACGGCCGCAAAAAGTGCATGGTCTTCCAGCCCTAAGGCGAATCGTGCGAACAAGTAGGCCAGGAGCGGATGGACGAAGAGTTTGAACCCGCTGGCCAGCAACGTGTCCAGACGCCGTGCGGCCGAGGCCTGCAGGGGGCGTGAACCGTTCAGGCTCATCCCGAACGCTATGAGCATCGCGGGGATGGCGGCACCGCCGATCAGGTGGATGGGTTGCATCACCAGCGCGGGAACCTCCCAGCCGGTGCCTGCCACCAGCAGGCCAAGCCCGGAACCGACGATCATGGGGTTCCTGACAATCAGCAGCAGAAAGCCCAGTGGAGTTGTCCGATGTGAACTGGTGGTGGCATCGAGGGCCATCAGCAGAACAGGGGTAAAGAAAGCCAGCTGGAAGATCAGCAAAGGAGCCACGTAGTTGGCGTCGCCGAGGACAAACACCGCGATGGGGATGCCCAGGTTCGCGGAGTTGGCCAGCGAGGCGCTCATTGTGGAAACCAACGCTTCGGGCATTTCTCTTTTGAGGAGCAGCCGGGAAATCAGCAGGTAAAGGGTGGCTGTTGCCACGGCGCCAACAGCGGCGACCAGCAGGGGAGCGGCGAAGACGTCCTGTAGTTTCGCCTTGCTCAGAGTCTCAAACAGCAGGGCCGGACTGGCCACGAAAAACGTCAGTCCACTCAGGACGGAGCGGGCATTGTCACCCAGAAGTTTCCGCCTGCCGACGAACATTCCCACCAGGATGATGGACCACACCACAAAGAAGCCTGCGAGAACATCTACCATCGTGACATCCCAAGAGGGTCAAGGGTGCAATGGTGAGCTGTCACGGGTACAGCTAATCAGATTTATTAGGCCGAAGTTGCCGGGGGCGACCCATATCTCGGAATGCGGACCGCAACGGGGCGAACGAGGGACCGGTTCAGCATGTCCCAAGGTTGCGAAGGTGAAGGAGGCCCAGTCAGCTCAGAGCGGCATTGTTCAAGGCGTAAGGCGGGCGCATGAGACCGGGAGTGATGCCCTCGGCGGGATCGTTGCCCAGTTGGACGATCTTGTTGTCCTTGTCCACATGGACGACTTTGGGATCGTACGCCTTGGCCTCTTCGGTGGTCATCTCGGCGTAGGTGATCAGGATGACGATGTCATTTTCCTGCACCAGGTGAGCGGCAGGACCGTTGATGCCTATCACGCCGGACCCGCGCTCGCCGGCAATCGTGTAGGTCTCCAGGCGCGCGCCGTTGGTGACATCGACGATGGCCACCAGCTCGCCGGGGAGGATGTCGGCAGCATCCAACAAGTCGAGGTCAACGGTGACCGAACCGACGTAGTGCAGATCGGCATGCGTCACAGTGGCCCGGTGGATTTTAGACTTGAACATTGTGCGATTCATAACCCGCCCAGTGTAGCGTCACCCGTGCCGTAGCCGCAGTGATTCACGTAACCTCAAGGCCCGGGCTCATCCCGCTGGACGCTTCAGGCTTATCCGTTTTGGGCTACCGTGGGGGCGATCGACTCAGCCGTCAAGGCAAGGTTTTCACGGGCCGCAAGAATGGCCGGGCGCTTCACGCTGGAGCGGCGGACTGACGTGAACACGGTCCTGTGCGGATCCCCCGGCAGGGACAGGAGTTGCGCCGTCGTCGTCTTCCCCGTCCAGACGAGGTCAGGCATAAACGCGACGGCGTTCCCTGACTCGATCAGGCGGATCTGGGCCTGGAGGTCGGCGGTTTCGAAGCGCACGTCCGGTTCAAATCCTGCGGTCCTGCAGGCCTGTTCTGCCCAGTGACGGGAAGCTGCCCCCCGCGGCTCCATGACCCAGGCCAGATCGGCCGCATCAGCAATGGAAGTGATCGCCGGGCGGTTCGCAGAAGGGGGCGGAACGGCGAGCCTGATGGCGTCGCTGGTTAATTTGATGCGGTCAAGTTCGGGGTAGCGAGGGGCTGCGTGGCCGGGATATTGCTCGGCAATCACCAAATCAAAGTCCCTGGCCCAGGTCTCGTGCAAGGCGGTTTCAGGCTCCCGTTGCGTCATCTCGATCCGCACTTCAGGATAGGTGGCTGCCATCCTGGTGAGCGTGTCCGGCATGAGAGCCAGCGCTGCGGATTGGAAGACGGCGATCCTGACGGTTCCGGTCACCGTTGTGAGGGAAGCGGCGAGGTCGGCCTCTGCCTGCTCCAACGTCTCCAGGAGTTGGGCTGTGTGGGCCACGAGGACCTCGGCTTGCGGGGTCAGCTGAACTCTTCGCCCGGTCTTCCGGAGCAATTCGACTCCGGCCTCCTTCTCGAGCAGAGCGAGCTGCTGCGAGACTGACGAGGGACTGTACTGTAGGGCCTCCGCCACCTCGGCCAGAGTGCCCCTGATTTGCAGTTCCCGAAGCAACCTCAGGCGCCTTACATCGAGCATCGGTTCTTCTCCCGCATTCCCGTTAACCCCTTATGGTTACAGATTCTAATGATTAATGTTTAGCAAAAGTCACTTTATCTAATGGGATGACACTTGCATACTGTTCAGGATGCAGTAACCCCCATCACAGGGCGGAGCGATGGGTCCACACAACAAGCAGGAGTCCCTGATGAGTACTAAAGATATGACCCAGTCGATCATGAGGCGAAAGCCTCTCGACGATATCGAAGAAGAGAACAAACACAGTGGGCTATTCAAGTCACTAGGACTGTGGCAACTGACGGCCATCGGCGTCGGCGGGATTATCGGCGTCGGGATTTTCTCCCTCGCCGGACTGGTGGCGGCAGGCACTGAAGAAGCGCCCGGCGTTGGTCCGGCAGTGCTGATTTCATTCCTGATCGCAGGACTCGCCTCGGCGGCCGCAGCGCTTTCTTACGCAGAGTTCGCCGGAATGATCCCTCGTGCCGGTTCGGCTTACACCTACGGGTACGTTGCGCTGGGTGAGGTGATCGGCTGGTTCATCGGCTGGGACCTGCTCCTCGAGTACATTGCGATTGTGGCCGTTGTGGCCATTGGTATTTCGGGTTACCTGGAAGCCTTCCTTTCCGGGATTGGAATTCATCTGCCCATCTGGATGACGTCCACAGCGGATGAAGGCAAGGGTGGCATCATCAACATTCCGGCCATCCTGGTCTGCCTCCTGGTGACCTGGATCCTGAGCAGGGGCACCAAGGCCTTTGGCCGCTTCGAGCTTGTGGCGGTGGCAATCAAGGTTGTCCTTATTCTGTTCATCATTGGACTGGGTATCTTCTACATCGACACCAACAACTACAACCCATTTATGCCCAGCGGCTTCGGCCCCGTGCTGGCCGGTTCTGCGACGGTCTTCTTTGCTGTCTTCGGTTATGACGCCATGAGTACGGCCGCCGAGGAAGCCAAGGATGGCAAGAAGCACATGCCCAAGGCCATCGTCCTGTCCTTGATCATCGCCATGCTCCTGTATGTTGCGGCCACTCTGGTCCTCACGGGTATGCAGAACTACAAGGACATCGATCCGGCTGCAGGCTTTGCTTCCGCCTTCACCAGCGTCGGCCTGCCTGTGATTGCCACCATCATCTCGGTATTCGCGGTCCTGTCCATCCTGACGGTGATGCTGACATTCCTCCTTGGCGTAACTCGCGTCTGGTTCTCCATGAGCCGCGACGGCCTCCTGCCCGGTTGGTTCGCTGGAACGGACAAGCATGGAACGCCACAACGCGTGACCTGGATCGCGGGTATTTCCTCCGCTTTGCTGGCCGGCGTGTTCCCGATAAAGGCCGTTGCCGACCTGACCAACATCGGTATCCTCGCCGCCTTCGTGGTTGTTTGCCTTGCCGTGATCGTGTTCCGATACAAGAAGCCGGATGCACCCAGGACGTTCCGCCTGCCGCTCATGCCGTTCATCCCTGCCTTCGGTGTGCTTGCCTCCACCCTGCTCATCTGGCAGCTGCCGGCGGACACCAAATGGCGGTTCCTCGTCTGGCTCATCATCGGCCTGGCCATCTACTTCTTCTACGGCCGTAAGCACTCGCTGATGAACCCCAACAGCCCCCGCCATAATGAGCCGGTCGAGGAGTCGAGCCGCGTCTAGGCGAATCAGCAGCACGACGCTCCCTCACTTCTCGCAGCAAATCCTGGAACGCTCCCTCAGATAAGGGACGTTTATGCCGAACCCTCCCTCACATCAGGTGAGGGAGGGTTCGGCGTTTTTGGGCGAAAGGTGAGGGAGGGTTGCCCAAAAAGGGGCGAAAGGTGAGGGAGGGTTGCCCAAAAAGGGGCGAAAGGTGAGGGAGGGTTGTGGGGATTTTTTGAAC
Source organism: Arthrobacter rhizosphaerae (assembly GCF_023062595.1). Taxonomy (GTDB): domain Bacteria; phylum Actinomycetota; class Actinomycetes; order Actinomycetales; family Micrococcaceae; genus Arthrobacter; species Arthrobacter rhizosphaerae. Next base: position 138,213 of record NZ_JALLAN010000014.1, on the reverse strand, counting down.
GTTCGGACGGTTTTCCAAAACAATGGTTTTCCTAACCTGTATTGCTTAGAAAACATCGCTTTATCTTATGTGATTGGGAGCTCATACTGATGAATGAAGACGGTTCCACATCACGGAAAGAACGAGTACCAGCCATGACCAACATCTCCACGGAGCACGGTGCCCGCACTGGAAAGAGGGCCCAGGAAGCGGCTGTCGCCGGAGCCCCCGCAGTCCTTGAGGCCCATGCCCTTGCAAACGAAACCATCGCACTGGTGCGCCGCTGGCTGACCGAAGCTTCCAAGGTTCCCGTCGACGCCTCAGCAGAGCAGCTGGCCGGCGTCCTGAAGGATCCCAACGGCCTGGAATTCACCGTTGGATTCGTCGACGGCGTCATCCGCCCGGACGATCTCCACGTCGCCGCCCGGAACCTTGCCGAACTCGCGCCGAAGGTCCCCGCCTTCCTGCCGTGGTACATGCGCAGCGCCGTGCGTGTAGGCGGCACCATGGCCCCGGTCCTCCCGCAGGTTGTTATTCCGATTGCCCGCCGCGTCTTGCGCGAAATGGTCGGCCACCTCATCGTGGATGCGACCGACGCCAAGCTGGGCCCGGCCATCGCCAAGATCCGTAAGAACGATGTCCGCCTCAACGTCAATCTGCTCGGTGAGGCGGTGCTGGGCGAGCGGGAAGGGTCCCGCCGGCTCGAAGGCACCCATACCCTGCTTGCACGCCCCGACGTCGACTACGTTTCCATCAAGGTCTCCTCGACGGTGGCCCCGCACTCGCCCTGGGCTTTTGACGAGGCCGTCGAGCACGTTGTTGACAAGCTCACGCCGCTCTTCGCGCGCGCAGCCTCCTATGCAGCCAACGGGCAGAAGGCAAAGTTCATCAACCTGGACATGGAGGAATACAAGGACCTGGACATGACCATCGCGGTCTTCACCAGGATCCTGGACAAGCCCGAATTCAAGAACCTTGAAGCCGGCATCGTCCTTCAGGCCTACCTCCCTGATGCACTGGCTGCCATGATCCGCCTGCAGGACTGGGCTGCTGCCCGGCGTGCCGAGGGCGGAGCCGCCATCAAGGTGCGCGTCGTGAAGGGCGCCAACCTTCCCATGGAGCAGGTTGAGTCCTCCCTTCATGACTGGCCGCTGGCCACGTGCTCCTCCAAGCAGGAATCTGATACCAACTACAAGCGGGTCATCAACTACGCCCTGCACCCGGACCGGATCCGCAACATCCGGATCGGCGTGGCAGGCCACAACCTGTTCGACATCGCCTTCGCCTGGCTCCTTGCCAAGCAGCGCGGCATCGCGGATACCGCAGAGCAGAGTATCGAGTTCGAGATGCTGCTTGGCATGGCCCAAGGACAGGCCGAAGCGGTCAAAAAGGACGTCGGCTCACTCCTGCTCTACACCCCTGTGGTCCACCCCGCCGAGTTCGACGTCGCGATTGCCTACCTCATCCGCCGTCTCGAAGAAGGCGCCAGCCAGGACAACTTCATGTCCGCTGTGTTTGAGCTCAGCGAAAACGAATCCCTGTTCGAGTGCGAGAAGCAGCGCTTCCTCAACTCCCTGGACAAGCTCGACGACCAGGTGCCCGGGCCGAACCGCACGCAGAACCGCAACCTGCCTCCTGAGCCCATGCCACGGACGGGTTTCCGGAATGCCCCGGACACCGATCCCGCACTGCCGGCGAACCGGGATTGGGGCCGGGCGATCCTTGGCCGCGTTCCGTCCTCCACCTTGGGCAACACCTCGGTGGCAGCAGCCACCATCACTGACGAGGACACCCTCAATGCGGTGATTACAACAGCCGTGGACAAGGGCAAGGCCTGGGCTGGCCTGTCCGGAGCCGAACGGGCAGAAATCCTGCACCGCGCCGGCGACGTCCTGGAAGCCCGCCGCGCTGACCTGCTCGAAGTCATGGCCAGCGAAACGGGCAAGACCCTCGACCAGGGCGACCCCGAGGTCAGCGAGGCCGTTGACTTCGCCCACTACTACGCGGAGTCCGCCCGCAAGCTTGACGACGTCGACGGCGCCACGTTCGTTCCGGCGAAGCTCACCGTGGTGACCCCGCCGTGGAACTTCCCGGTTGCCATCCCGGCCGGCTCCACGCTGGCAGCGCTCGCTGCCGGCTCCGCCGTCGTGATCAAGCCTGCCAAGCAGGCATGCCGCAGCGGTGCCGTGATGATTGAGGCGCTGTGGGAGGCAGGCGTTCCCCGCGATGTCCTCACCATGGTCCAGCTCGGCGAGCGGGAACTGGGCAAGCAGCTCATCTCCCACCCGTCTGTGGACCGCGTTATCCTGACCGGCGGCTACGAGACCGCCGAACTGTTCCGCAGCTTCCGCCAGGACCTGCCGCTGCTGGCCGAGACCAGCGGCAAGAACGCCATCATCGTCACGCCGAGCGCCGACTTCGATCTCGCAGCCAAGGACGTTGCCTACTCCGCCTTCGGCCACGCAGGCCAGAAGTGCTCCGCTGCTTCACTGGTGATCCTGGTGGGCTCGGCAGCCAAATCGAGGCGCTTCCACAACCAGCTGATCGACGCCGTCACCTCGCTGACAGTCGGCTACCCTGAGGACCCCACAAGCCAGATGGGCCCGATAATCGAACCCGCCAAGGGCAAGCTCCTCAATGCCCTGACCACCCTGGACGCCGGCGAAAGCTGGGCCGTGGAGCCGAAGAAGCTCGACGAGACGGGCAAGCTCTGGAGCCCGGGAGTCCGGTATGGCGTGAAGCGCGGTTCCTACTTCCACCTGACAGAATTCTTTGGCCCGGTGCTTGGTGTCATGACCGCGGACACTCTGGAAGAGGCAATCGCCATCCAGAATGAGATTGAATACGGCCTGACCGCAGGCCTGCACTCCCTCCACAGCGCCGAACTGGCTGTCTGGCTGGAGACCATCCAGGCTGGAAACCTCTACGTGAACCGCGGCATCACCGGCGCAATCGTGCAGCGGCAGCCGTTCGGTGGCTGGAAGAAGTCAGCCGTTGGGGCCGGCACCAAGGCAGGCGGGCCCAACTACCTCGCCGGGCTCGGAGACTGGGTGAGCAAGACCAGCACGGCAGACAAGAGTGGCGGAGGAAAGGCTGCCGTCACTAACTCCGGCGTGCGAAGGCTGCTGAACGCGGCCAAGGACCTGCTGGAGCCGGCGGAGCTTGAAACGCTGCAGCGCGCCCTCGCTTCAGACGCCCTGGCATGGGCAGAGGAATTCGGTACCGCCAAGGACGTGTCCGGCCTGAGCGCAGAACGCAACGTCTTCCGTTACCGCCCGCTCCCGGTGACCGTCCGACTTTCCGAGGGCCAGTCGCTCGGGGATCTCATCCGGACCGTTGCTGCCGGTGTGCTTGCGGGTTCGGCAGTGACGGTCTCCACTGCCGTCGAACTTCCCGCCCAGCTGAAGGCGGTCCTCTCCGGGCTGGCTATCCACTCACGGATGGAGAACGACGCCGACTGGCTGGCCGGCGTAGCCCGCCTCGCCACGGCGGGCAAGCTGTCGAACGGGCGCATCCGCCTGATCGGCGGTAACCCCTCCCGGCTTGCCGCGGCGCTTGGCGGACGACCCGATGTGGCCATCTATCCCCACAATGTGACAGAGGCTGGCCGGGTGGAGCTGCTTCCGTTCGTGCACGAGCAGGCGGTCAGCATCACCGCGCACCGGTTCGGCACGCCGAACCACCTCTCGGAGGGCCTGATCTAGGCTATTTCCGCCGCAGCGCGCGGCAGCAAACGAACAAAAGGGAAACCGGGCCGGCACCTCTTGGTGCCAGCCCGGTTCCGCTTAATGTTCAATGCCGCTGCCGTGCCCGGGGAATTGCTCCGCGGTTGAGACCCAGTGGCGGGTTTCTAGCCGAAGTACCAGCCCGGCGGCACCCACGATGCCGGGACCGAGTGCGCGGAAAAGTCATCACAGCCGGTGCAGAAATAAGTGACTTCACCCAGCTTCTTCACGGAACCGTCGGGCCGATGCTTGGCCGGAACGAAGGCTTCCAGGTAGATGAACTCATCGGTGCCGCAACGCTCGCAGTACGGGTTGCCGACGTAATCGGCATCTACCCAGGTGGCGGCGGCGGTGCGGTTGGTGTGATGGGCCCCGGTGCTTGTGGGGCGCGTGGTTTCATGGGGGCGCACAGCGGGTGCGGTGTGAGCGTGGGCATTCTGGGCTGTCGTCATTGGCGGCCTATCCCGAACGCTTTCCAAGAGTGGCGGACACGCGTTCGTTGTCAGAGCGATGTCTCAGGCCTCTTCTTGACCATAAGCAAAATTCAGCATAGGCGATACGCGTTCGATGTTCAATCGTTATCTTTGCTAGGCCGAGCGCTTGATGGTCCGCCCCACGATGGACTGGGTCAGGGCATCGATGACTTCCGAATTGGCCAACGGGTTCCGGATCAGCGTGAAATCGACGTCGCCCACAGGCGGGAGATCGAAGCGCCGGGTGATGATTTTCAGGTCCTCCGGAACGAGGGAGGACGGCATGACTGCCACGCCGATCCCTGCCCTGACAGCGGCGAGGACGCCGCTGATCTGTTTGGTGGTGCAAGTGATGCGCCAGGTCCGGCCACCGGCTTCGAGGGCGTCGATGGCAAGTTTCCGGCTGAGGCTCGGCGAGGGGTAGGCAATCAAGGGCACTGGATCAGCCGGTGTAAGGGCCGTCTGCTCCAGCCCCACCCAGGCAAAGGAATCATGCTGGACCACGGTGCCGTCCTTCGCGCCGGCCACCCATTTCACAAACACCAGATCGAGCTGCCCTGCGTTGAGGCGTTTGTACAGCTGATCACTCTGTCCCACCGTCAGCTCAAGGTTGATCTGTGGGTAAATCTGGCGGAATTCCCGCAGGATGCGCGGCAGCCCTGTGATGGCGAGGTCGTCAGCAGTGCCGAAACGCAGCCTTCCCCGCATCGCCGAACCCGAGAAGTAGCGGGAGGCGGCATCATGTGCGGCGAGGATATTGCGGGCGAAACCAGCCATGGCGTCGCCGTTGTCGGTCAGCCGTACATCCCTGGTATCACGGGCTATCAGGACCCTCTTAGCTGCCGTCTCAAGCTTCCGGACATGTTGGCTCACGGTCGGCTGCGCCAGTCCAAGGCGCTCGGCCGCCTTAGTAAAGCTAAGGGTTTCAGCGACCGCAAGGAATGTGCGGAGCTGGGTTGGTTCGAACATCATTGTCTCCTCTTGCGGCCGGGATCCCTTTCCGGTGGCGGAGGGCCACTAATCGGGCGTATTGCGATACGCAATGTTAGTTATAGGCACTATACGCTTCCATAATTGCTCAGGGTCATCCTAGCGTTAAGGGCGTCCCCGCTCACCGCTTCCTTAGGATTCTCTGTGGCACCCCCACCGCCGTCAACGGCAACTGTCAGCCAGCCCGTCATCGATTCCGCTACCTCCGCGACACACCGTCCAGCCGAACCAGGCAACATCACCCAGCCGATCGCCGTCGTGAGTGAACGGCTGCCCTGGCGCCAGACATTTATTTCCCTGCGTGTGCCGAACTTCCGCCTTTTCGCCATAGGCCACTTCATCGCCGTCATTGCAGTGTGGATGCAGCGCATCGCGCAGGACTGGATGGTGCTGCAGCTCTCAGGTTCCGTGACAGCGGTTGGGATCACCGTGGCCCTGCAGTTTATGCCGTCGCTGTTCCTGGGGCCCTGGGCCGGGATGATGGCGGACCGCTTCGCCAAAAGGAAGATCCTGATCCTGTGCCAGTGCATGGCTGCCGTCCTTGCCGCCACCCTGGCCGTTCTCGCAATCAGCCAGGTGGTCCAGGTGTGGCACGTTTATGTGATCGCCCTGGTGCTGGGGCTGGTCACGGTGCTGGATCAGCCGGCGCGCCAGGTATTTGTCAACGAACTCGTGGGGCCCAAGTACCTGCGCAACGCCATCAGCGTGAACTCCACAACCTTCCAGCTGGGCGGGCTGATAGGTCCAGCGCTCGCGGGAATTCTGCTGACGGCAGTGGGTGCCGGTTGGGCCTTCTCTGCGAATGCCCTTGCTTGCTGTTCGACGGTGGCCATGCTGTTGCTGCTCCGCAAGGACAATCTCTTCATCACGGCGCCCACTCCTAAGCGAAAAGGCATGCTCAGGGAGGGGCTGCATTACGCCTTGAGCAAGCCCACCATCTACTGGCCCTGGCTCATGGCTGGTTTTGTGGCCGTTTTCGCCATGAGCCTTCCCGTGATTCTTGCCGCCTTCGCTGACCACGTTTACGACGTCGGCGCCGCCGGCTACGGCCTGCTGAACGCCTTGGTTGCCCTGGGCGCCCTGGCGGGCGCTGTGGCCTCGACCCGCCGGCGGCAACTGCGGCTTCGCTCGGTAGTGAGCTGCGCGGGCATGTACGGATTGATGCTCTGCCTCGCATCGCTGGCACCGTCCCTGCTGTGGTTCGGCGTCGCGATGGTCCTTTCAGGCTTCTGGTGCCTCATGTTCCTCACCGGTTCCAACCAGCTGGTGCAGATCAGCTCCAACATGGGAATCAGAGGCCGTGTGATGAGCCTGTACATCATGGTGCTGATCGGCGGTCAGGCGATCGGCGGCCCAATGATCGGCTGGGTGGCCGAGCATGTTGACCCGCAGGCCGCCATCCTGGTTTCCGGCGGGGTCCCCGCGCTGGCGGCGGTGGCCGTCGCCGTCGTGATTGCACGCAAGGGGCGCCTGACCCTCAAACTGGACGTGAGGGACAGGCGGCACCTGGTCCGCGTTGTCAGACGGGAATCCGCGCAGCCAATGGAAGGTGCGGATACGCCGGCTCCCGCAGCTGGAACTGCAGCACATCCTTGTTGAGGATCACGCCCTCGCGGATTTCGATCGCGCGGGTGATGGTGTCGTTGTCCTTCCATGCTTCAGGACCTGAGATGACTGTTTCGAGGAACGGCATCAGTGCTTCGCTGATTTCCCAGGTCGAGGAGTTCCACAGATAGGACGGACTGTGGTCCACGGCGTAGTAGTCGATGTTCTCGCCCACCCTGAACATCGGGTCAGCGAACGTGGTTGACCGAGCCCAGCTGAAGCCCATCCCTTCGTCGCACGAAACGTCCACGATGAGGCTGCCAGGGTGGAACGCCGCCAAGTCTTCTTGCCGGAGGTATGTCAGCGGCGAATTCGGGTCCTGGAGGGTGCAGTTGACCACGATGTCGCTCTCGGCCAGGAAGGGCGCAAGCGGAACCCGTCCCCGTTCAGTGATGACCTGGCTGAGGAAGGGGGCCTGGTCGTCGTGATCGAATTGCGCAATCCGCACGGAGTGGATCGGCGACCCCACGGCAGCCACACCCCGGTTGGTCAGCACTTGGACATCATGGATCCCTTGGGCGTTCAGGGCAGTCACAGCGCCCCGGGCCGTAGCTCCAAAACCGATGACGACGGCGCTGAGCCGGCGGCCGTAAACGCCGGTGGACCCGGTCAGTGCCAATGCGTGGATTACCGAGCAGTAGCCGGCCAGCTCATTGTTTTTGTGGAAAACATGAAGGCCGAAGCCGCCGTCGCTGGCCCAGTGGTTCATGGCCTCAAAAGCAATCAACGTCAGCTTCTTGTCGATCGCCAATTGTGTGATGGCCCGGTCCTGGACGCAGTGGGGCCAGCCCCAGAGGACCTGGCCGTCACGCAGCTCGGCAAGGTCTTCGGGTTGCGGCTTGGGCAGAAGCACGACGTCGGCCCTCGCCAGGAGCTCGTCCCGCCCCGTCAGGCGGCCAACCAATGGCGCGAGCTGGGCGTCCGAGACGCCATAGCGCTCGCCGTAACCTCGCTCAAGCATGATCCGCTGACGAAGCTCGGGCGCTATGCGGTCCAAATGGCTGGGATGTATGGGAAGCCGGCGCTCATCCGGCTTACGCGTGGAGGCCAGAACTCCGAGCGTGAGGAGGTTCTTGTCGGGCGTCACTTCTTCTTGGCGGCCGCCGGTTTTGACGTGGCCTTGTCCAGTGAGGTGGCCGGCGCTGCTGCAGCCCGCTTGTCGGCGCGCTTTTCCTTGATGGACTTGCCGGCTTTTTTTGATGCTGCTTGACGGGGGGACTTGTCAGCCATGATCGCTCCTGTAGCGGAACCGAAGAGGTTCCTGACTCATGACGATACACCCGGGATGCTAACCCGGGGACGGAGCCGGTGCAGCAACCTCACAACTTGCCTGAGAGCCGCGTTAGGTGATTGTGCCAGGGGGCATTGGATGTCAAAATGTCGCTGTGGGTACTGTAAGGGGCAGGCCCATCGAAAACAGGATTTGGCAATGGGAATTGTTCTTGAAAACACGGTCCTGGTGCCGTGTGCGCCCTCTGATTTTTACACCTTCTGTGTTGAGGGCCGGCACCACTACAACATTCCGGGGTACAGGAGCCTGGCTCCCGATTTTGTAGATTGCGTGCAGGGCAAGTCCTGGGCGGAGACGGTGGAAACAGATACCGAGTCTATCCGCTATTCCTATACGCTCTACCCCATTGCGGACAGTACCCGGGTCACTATTGGCGTGGAAATCGAGCCGAAGGGCGTGAGCAGCTTCATGGCGCGGCTCAAGGCAGCCGGTTACCGGAAGCGCGAGACTGCCCGGCTTGCTGCCATCAAGAAGAACCTGGAAAAGAACCTGGTTCGAAATGTTATCCGAGAGGTTGAACGGGAGAATTCCCGCAAGGTGTTCCCGATGAGGTTTGGTGAGGAGAGCGGCTGACGGGAATCGAACCCGCGTGTCGAGCTTGGGAAGCTAGCGCACTACCATTGTGCTACAGCCGCGATGGGACCGACCAAAAGATGGTCAATGGTCCCGGTGAAACATCGAGATTTACATTACCCCACCTGTGCTCCTACATCGAAACCACCTAGACTTTCTCGGACACTGCGCCCGCCTCGGCCCGGCGCTTGGCAAGATCCCGCTTTACGTACCAGATATTCGGGGCAAGCTGGCACAAGGCAACTGAGATGGCAGACGCGATTATCGGGCCACCTGCGCCCACCAGTCCAATGAACCACCAGGAGAGCGCAAGATTCATGGGCACCATGATGAAGATCGGAATGGTCTGGAAGCGCAGTCCTATGTGATCCGTCATGTACATGCCAACCGGATACTTGGCTGCCTGGAGACCGACAAAGACGACGAACCCTCCAATTAGCCAGCCATCGAGCTGAAACCGGCCACCGGAGACGAACTCCACTATCAAAGGTGAGAGAGCTGCGAGAACGCCGCCCAAAGCCAGTCCACCTCCAGCAAACCAGAGTGTCGGGGCTAAAGGGGATTCCACCCGGGAGGCAGACCGGGCCTTCGCATAGATGGGCCAGAAAGCGATTCCAGCCGCGGCAACTGTTTGAATGACGATCCCATACAGCTGGGAGCCCAAGTTGTACTGGGCCAGTTCATCCCCCGCGGTAAGGTGGCTCAGCAATAGTCGGTGCGTCTGCATGGCTATGGGCAAAGCAACCATTTGAAGCAGCATCGGCCACGCGAGATGTGAAATCTTGACACCGGGAAACCGTTTGATCCGAGGAACCGCCCGGACAGCCAGTTTCAGCTGTGGCGAAATGATCTTTCCTGCAATGATCAGGCAGATCAGGGAATTTAAAGCATTTGCGATATAGGAAAAAATAGCCAGAAAACTTCCTGCCGGAGCAGCAGTTCCAACCACTATCAGGACAGCAAACAGAATGAACGGCGCAACTACGATCTGGCTCATCACCTGAGTGTTGGTTCTCTCCATTCCCACAAGAATGCGCTGGCCGATGGAGAGCGGCAGAGCCAGGGCAAAGAGCACCAGGCATGCGCAGGCAGCCAGTGGCCCGTCACCGGGAATCAAGCCGTTGCCTAACAGGCCAGGCCACCAGCCAAATGCGTAAATCGCGACGGAAATAATAATGAAGATAAAACCTGAAACGAAAAGGACGCGCAGGGCAGTAAGAATCGCGCGCCGGACATATTCATCAGACCTTGGGGACGAAGATCCAGCCACCGCATTGATAACGACAGCAGCGATGCCCAAGTCGGCAAAGGGCAGGAGACTGGGAAGAGAGGCCAACAACCCGTACTGCGCGTAAACATCAATACCAAATCGCGAGATTATCAGCTGGCTTGTGATGATTCCCAGCAAGCCGGAGACTCCCATGACGATGGCCTTGGTCATGGCTGTGCCACCTACGGTGGCCAGCAGTCCTCGCCGCCCTTTTGGCTCAGCGCTTACCTTCTCATGCTTACTTCGCACGGGCACGGGTATCCGCTTCGAAGAGCCACACATCGGCTGCCAAGCGTCCGTCCTGCTCCGGTAGCGTCGCGGTTATGTCTCTGGCCGGGGCAGCTACTTCCAGTTGGTGTTCGATCGCTTTGGCCAGCGCGTCAGATGAGCATTCGGATGGGAGGACGGAATGGTGTTGCCTAGCCAGCCAGGAGGCCAGCCCGGTTTCCGTTGTGGTGACTATGGAGCAGCCGTGCGCCAAGCCTTCGACTATGGGAAGACCAACTTGCTCCCGCCAGATGGGCGTGGATTGGGAGGGGAGGACAAGGACTTGAGCGCGCCGTAGCTGCCGGTGGATTTCCTGCCTCGGCGGGTCGACAACGACCTCAATGCTGCTGTCCGCCGCAGCGCTGGACAGTGCATCCTGGACCAGTGCTCCTTTGCCGATAATTGTCAGACGCGCTGAGGGGTTCGTGTGGAGAACGGCGGGCCAGGCTGCGAGCACCAGGGGGAAACCTTTGCGGGCCGAGAAGTCCCCCAAATAGATCACCCGGTTGGTCTCCCTGTTCTCCTGATGCTGGCAGGAGCACGCAGAGGGGAGAGCGGGAATGAGAACCTTTTCTAAATGCTCCGAGGCCGGCAAGAGCTCATAGTAGGTTTCCAGGGCAGTTTGAGTGCCAAACGCAACGCGGTCCAGCCTCTTCCAGACAAGAACTGCCAGCTTGCGCTCGATGATGTTGCGTACTGACGACTTCCACGTCAGGTGTAACCGTTCTTTGAAGGGATCGCTGTTGGCGATCGCGTAGCTGACTACCATTACGCGCTGCCCCCCGAACAGCCTTCGAAGACCCAGCATCAGCAGGACCACAGCCGTAGCCGGGAGACTGGACAGCAGCAAGGGCTCGTTGACTTCCAAGGCCCTCACCCTGGATCGGGCCAGGACGATTGCCGCTTTCAACGGTCCCGCCTCTACAAGTTCCAGCCCATGAGTCAGGTCTGCATCAAAATCGTAGCGCCGCCGTCGGAAGATTATTGCAGCTGGGGCCAGCTGATGGGCACGCTCAAGATGAGCGGTGCGGAGCGACTCGTAAAGACGAGCGCGTTGCTGGTTAATCTGGATTATGGCCAAGGTTCCAAGCCCTCCTCCGGCACCCGCCGGAGGGGTTGCGCCAGGTTAGGACGGGTTGTGGAACGACGCATTGGAAAAGACTTCAGGACCGTTAGTGAAACGTTCAATAACCACACCTCGTCCAGTGAGGAGCATTGAAGTACGCGCCCGCCGACAATTGCCACCGGGGTTTGTCGTATTCTCTCACAATGATGCTGAATTGCTAGGCGGTGGGCAGCCGAAACGATATTCTTCCCCGTATGGGGCCTTCCGAACTCCCGCCGCTGGCAGTAACGAGCCTGAAATTTGGCTTATGCGAGCCAAGGGAAAATGACCTGCCGTCGATGCCTCGCGCCCCGCTCTCCCGGCGGCGCTGTCTCTGGGCATGTCCGAATTTGAGCGCCAGAAGCTCGCTGGGATTCTTCCATCCGTCAAGAGCAAAGTGAGTACCTGGCATGCGGATATCGATCATTGGATGCGGATATTTGGGGACGGTCCACGCTGCGTGTATGGCGAAACTTGGCCATGACGTGGTGGGCATAGATGTTGATGCAGACAAGATCGACCGGCTCTCCAAAGGTAGGGCGCCCTTCTTCGAACCCGGGCTCGATGAGCTGCTCACAAGTCTCCAGGCCACGGGTCGTTTATCCTTCACTACCGACATATCCATCGCTGCGGGTTCAACGGCGCATTTTATCTGTGTGGGTACGCCTCAGAAGCGCGGTGAAAACGCTGCCGATCTGAGGCACGTTGATGCCGCTTTCGCCTCGTTGCTCCAGTACCTTGATGCGGGAGACGTCGTAGTGGGCAAATCCACGGTGCCGGTGGGAACTGCCGCAGGATTGGCAGACATTCTCGCGGAGCGTCAGCCGGAGGCGCACCTGGTATGGAATCCAGAGTTTCTTCGTGAGGGGCATGCCATAGAAGACACCCTGCATCCGGACAGGTTTGTTTATGGCGTCCCGGGTGGGGACGAAGACCATCGCGCTGTCGCGGTGATGGATGAGGTGTACGCTGCTTCGATCGCCCTCGACACCCCGAGGATGGTGACCGACTACGCAACGGCAGAATTGGTCAAGACCGCAGCCAACTCCTTCCTGGCAACGAAGATCTCCTTCATTAATGCCATGGCAGAGGTATGCGAAGCCGCGGGAGCGGATGTGACGCGTCTGGCGGATGCCATCGGCCTGGATGAGAGGATCGGACGGCATTTCCTCAACGCGGGAATCGGATTCGGCGGAGGGTGCCTGCCCAAGGATATCCGCGCCTTCATGGCCCGCGCCGGGGAGCTTGGTGCAGATCAGGCCCTGACGTTCCTGCGTGAGGTCGATGCAATCAATATGCGCAGGCGTACGCGTGTCGTTGAATTGACCAGGGAATTTTGCGGGGGCACCCTTTTGGGCCTCCGCGTAGCAGTTTTGGGCGCGGCCTTTAAACCCGAGAGCGACGACGTCAGGGACTCGCCCGCCCTCAGCGTAGCTGCGCAACTCCAACTGCAAGGCGCCGATGTCACAGTGACGGATCCCCGCGCATTGACCAATGCTGCCCGCCGATTCCCCGAACTCAACCTTGAACCGGACCTTGACGCGTGCTTGGCAAATGCCGAAGTTGTACTGCTCCTGACAGAGTGGGAGGAATACAGGCAACTGGACCCGCACCTCGTGGGGCGGCTGGTTTCCGCCAAGCGAATATTGGACGGCAGGAATGTTCTCGACGCTGACAAATGGCGGACTGCCGGCTGGGCCTATCGCGGGTTGGGACGGCCCAACGCCTAGGGGCCTGCCCGCCCGGCGCAGGCATTCCGATCCCGATCAACTACAGCGGGCCGGCGTCATATGAAGTGCCATCCGGTAACCATTCGGTAAAGGCCCCGTCCCTGCGTAGGAGACGCGTGAGCGGGCTGGCTATCCTGAATCAGTTAGCTGCAGTCGTTGGGGAACGGGCTACGCCGACCAGCTGTCCATCACCAAAGGGTTCCCCATGGCATTTGCAGAGTACGAGGTGCTCATTCAGCGTGATGCCATCAGCGTTTATAGTTTCCTGGCTGACGGGCTGAACCTGCCACTGTGGTGCAAGGATGTCCGCAGCATCGAATTGCTCAGCGGTGCACCGGGAGCCAAGGGCAGCGTTTACCAACAGACCATCGCCGGGCCAGGTGGCCGGCCCGTCGCGTGCGATTTCCAGATCACACAGGTCCGTCCCGGAGCAGAGATACAGTTCCAGGTCATCGCCGGTCCTGCACAGCCCCGGGGCGGCTACTACCTCAGCTCCGAAGGCAAGAGCACACGGGTGCGCTTTGCCCTCGAGTCTCAGCCGAAGGGGCTCATGGGACTGGTCAATGGCGCGGTCCATCAGTCCCTGAAGAGTGAAGTGGCCCAGCTGGAGCGGCTCAAGGTCCTCCTGGAGAAGCAAGGTCCCGAGGAGTAAGTCCGCCTCCACTGGTCGTAGCAGGCACCATCTACTGCCGGGAGAGCGCGGAGAACAGTGCATACGGTATTTTTGAGCTGTGCTGATCTCTGACCGCGATATACGCGCCGAAATAGACTCCCAACGGATTGTGCTGGAACCGTTCGACCCTGTGATGGTCCAGCCGTCCTCAGTGGACGTCAGGATCGACCGGTTTTTCCGGCTGTTCGACAACCACAAGTACGCTCACATTGATCCCGCGGAGGAACAGCCGGAACTCACGCGTCTGGTGGAAGTGGACCGCGGCGAGCCTTTCATCCTTCACCCGGGGGAGTTCGTACTGGGTTCAACCTACGAGACGGTCACGCTCCCGGATGACATCGCGGCGCGGCTGGAAGGAAAATCCTCGCTGGGCAGGCTGGGCCTGCTGACGCACTCCACTGCCGGATTCATTGATCCGGGATTCTCGGGGCACGTGACGCTGGAACTGTCGAACATGGCCACCCTTCCCATCAAGCTGTGGCCGGGCATGAAGATCGGGCAGCTCTGCTTCTTCCGGCTTACCTCCGCAGCCGAATACCCCTACGGAGCAGGGGAGTACGGCAACCGTTACCAGGGTCAGCGCGGACCTACCGCGAGCCGCAGCCACCAGAATTTCCATCTGACGGATATCCAGGCACCCTGATTCCTGACAGTCACCTCCTGGGGTACTCCGCCCACGGGATGTTCCAGTCGCCGTAGCCGTCGTCGACGCTGGCGAAATCGCCCTCTGTGTTGACAACCTGGACGACGTCGCCTGCTGTCATGTTGTCGAACACCCACTTGGCGCCTGCCTCGCTCATTCCGATGCAGCCGTGTGACAGGTTTGTCTGGCCGAGGTAAGGCATGGCGGTGTCAGTTGCCTGGTGGATGTACTCTCCGCTGGGCGTGAGCCGCGTGGCGTAGTTGACGTCCAATTGTCCGTAATAAGCAGGATCGCCGGGCTTGAGACCGATTGTACTGGCGTCCATGTGTTCAACCCGGTGATTTTCCATGAGCACGAGATAGCCGCGGGCAGACGGGAACCGCGTGTCCCCCATGGTGACGGGCCAGGACCCTGCTGGCTGGTCGTTGACACTTACAGTCATGGTGTGTGCGGTGGCATCGGCGACGGCCACCTTTTTGTCGCCGATGCGGATGGTCACGTTCTTGTCGAAGTTGCCTATCTGACCGTGACCGAGATCAACACCGAACATCTTCATGTCCATCGTGATCGTGCTGTTGGCGGCCCAGAAGGTTTCCGGCCGGTAGCGGACCATTTTGTCGCTGAACCAATGGAAGGCGCCTGTCTGACCAGACGTGCTGCTGATCCTGATCGCCTTTTCCACAGCTTCCTTATTCACCACGGGCTCACTGAACGTGATCTGAAGCGGCTGTGCGACCCCAACTTTCATGCCGTCCAGCGGGTAGATGGCGGCATCGGCCTCGTTGGCGGTGGTTACGGTGGTGAAGGAAGAGGTCTTCGTTGTTTCACGCCCTGCGGCATCCCGAACGGTGTAGCTGAATTTGTAGCCCGTGTTGAACGCAAGCTGGCTGCCGGTCGTCCAGGTGGTGCTATCGCCGTCGAGCTTGCCCGCAACTGATTCCCCTGAGTCGCTGGTCAGCGAGGCACGCTCGATTTCGCCGTCCGCAACTTTGAGCGTTACAGGGGCAGCAGGATTGATCTGCGAGGCGCCCTCCGCGGGCGTGACCGTCACCTGCACGGGAGCGACGACGGGGGCGGCCAGGCCGGGGACGTTGCGCTCCGGAGTGGCTGCCTCGGATTCAATGGAAGCTTGGGCATGCCCGGGCCCTACGGCACCGAGCCCCCCGCTGATGGCTGCAGTCAGCAGCACTGCAGCGATCATGGAGATGTTTCGTGCGGATGTCCGGTGCGCCATTGGCCAAGGGTACTCCCGGGTCCTGTATGCCCGGTGTTAGGAACAGGACAGGCAGCTAGAGGAAGCCAAAGACTGGTGGAAAGATGACGACGACGACGGCGGCCCACACGCCGTAAACCGGCAGGTAGCGTGTTTGCCAGCGCTCCAACGAGGCAAACGAACGCCGGCCCCGCAGGAATCCGACAGCGAGCCAGGCCGCCCGCAACAGGTGCACCAGCAGTAGAAGGTTCAGGCCCAGCGCCGCGATCTTGTTGGGGCTGGAGCCGAACTCAGCGATACGGGTGAGCATCGCCGTGAGCATCGCGGCGTCGACTGCCAGGGCGGCGACGACGAGGACCAGCTGCAGAGCGTCGAACAGTCCGGGAGGCGCGAGGGAGTCGCGGGCGGAAATCGAGTAGAGCAGCAGGCACAGGACCAGCACGAGGATAGCGTCCATAAGGATCAGCAGGTTGCGGTCGATGTCCACGAACCCGCCCGCGGTAGCGATGACAGCAAGAAGGACCAGGAGCATGGCGACGGTCAGGGGTGTGAAAATACGGGTGAGGACCGGGGCGATGTTTTCCACGACCTGCTGCTTGGCCTCGACGAGCCAGGTCGCGACCACGAGGGCGCCGGGCACCGCGAAAGGCAGGATCCAGTCTTCCAGGACCGGTTCGAAGTCGACGCCAACCACCTGGAGGGTCGCGAGGGTGAGGGCAATCAGCACCGCACCGCCCAAGGCGATCAGGGTGTAGTAGATCGCGAGTTCGCCGGTAAACCGGACGAAGTCCATGCGTCGTTTGTCAGAGGTCCACCTTCCTCCGACGTACGCCACTCCTGCCAGCAGCCACAGAATCACCGGTGCATGCAACGCGGCGAGCACCTCCGTGGAGCCGCCAGAGGCGAACGGGTAGGCGTTGAGTACAACGGCGAGGGCGGCAAACGGTATGAGCAGCATGGCCGCAACCTGGCTTGTAAGGCGCCGCTTCCAGACGAAGTACCCTGCGAGGAACGGGAAGATGAGCAGGCCGAGGTTTCTCGTCAGTGCTGTGCTGTCGCCGAACAATGCGAAGCCCGCCTTGACCGCGACGCCGGCGCCGACAGCCAGTGCAAGGACGACTGCCAGCTCCCGCCAGGGAGGTGTGTCGCCGTCGGAAGCCTCGGGCACCAGAACGAGTTGCTTCCACAGCCGCTCGGAGTGCTCGCGGGCAAACTCCCGCGAGACGGCGTCGAGGTTGCCCAGGCGCTTGATGGCGACGAGGAAGGCCTCGTCGTCGTCCAGTCCGGTGGCTTGCCTGTCGGCTATCTGCTCACGCAGATGGTCCTCCAGTTCGTCGACGTCGGCGGGGGAGATGGCCTGGCTCCGCTGAACATAACCGCGCCACCGGTCAATCTGCGCCTCCAGCTCAGCGTGCTGCTCCATCATGCCCAACCTTCCATCGGGGCAGGGGACCCTTGGGTCCGCCACACCTGTCGGAGCGCCTCAGCGACGACGGTCCACTGCTGCTGCCGTTCGGCAAGGGCGTCGCGGCCCGCCGGCGTGATCGCGTAGTGCTTGCGTCGGCGACCCGCCTCGGAGGTGCCCCACGACGACGATACATACCCGAGCCGCTCGAGCCGGTGCAGCAGCGGATAGAGCATTCCGTCGGTCCATTGCATGCCTCCGCCCGAGAGCTCACTGACGCGCTTGAGGATCGCGTAGCCGTACAGATCGCCGTCTGACAGGATCCCCAGCACAAGGGGCGTGGCCGAAGCAGCGACCAGATCCTTATCGATGCGCACTGCACCTCCTATACCTAGATGTGAAGGGTATCAAACATAGCACCTCTAGGTATAGGGAATGATGCCGGTATAAGCAGCAGTTGCGCCGGCTCGGCTGCCTTCGGATTACCTACTCGCAAGTAAACGGTTTCGCCCCTACATTTTAAGGATGACATTGGCTGGGGAGCCGGGACGCAGCGTCGCGTTTCGTTAGTGAAACAGCCCCGAGGTTAGATCCCTCGGTTGAAATATAGGGGTAATCATGTCCGGATCATTCGAACTTTTTATTGATGGCAACACGTCCTACGGATTCAGAATCAAAGCTCCCAATGGGGTGATCGTGGCAGTGTCCGGGCAGTTCCCGGACAAGGCCTCGGCCGTCCAGGGCATCCACGCCGTTCGCGAGTATGCCGGAATGGGGCTGATCAAGGATCTTTGCGAAACATCCCCGGAAGCCCGGTCAAAGGCTGCATAGCCCTACGTAATAGCGGGGGCGAAGCAGCTACCTCAGGCCACTGCCGCCGGCTGCGGTTTCGCGGGTCGTCGCCAAACCCTCACCAGCGGTTCGATGTACTTGGCCGCGAGCGGACCCAGGATGGCCATGATCAGGACGTAGGCAGTGGCCAACGCCGCCAACTCAGGCAGCACTGCGCCTGACGCTACGGCGAGGCCGGCGATAACGATCGAAAATTCGCCCCGGGCAATCAGTGTTGCCCCGGCACGGAATCGGCCGGGAACCGCAATCCCGACCCGTTTGGCTGCCCAATACCCGGTCAGCATTTTTGTGACAGCCGTGAGCAGTGCGAGGGCCAATGCCCAGCCAATGACCGGCGGAATTGAGCTGGGATCCGTGTTCAAGCCGAACGCCACAAAGAAGATGGCGGCGAAAAGATCCCGCAGTGGCTCCAGAATACGGGTGGCGTTGTGGGCTGTCACCCCGGAGATGGCAATGCCGAGCATAAACGCGCCCACGGCGGCGGAGACCTGAAGGGCTGACGCCAGACCGGCCACCAACAAGGCGGCACCCAGCAGGTTCAGCAGGAAGACTTCGGAGTTTTCGCTGTGCACCGCCTTGGAGACCCTGTGGCCGTGCCGGAGTGCCACCATCAGCACCACGGTGACTACGGCCAAGGAAATCCCCACCGTCTGAAGCCCGCCCAGGAAGCTGACCCCGGCCAGGATCGCCGTCAGGATGGGGAGGTACAGGGCCATTGCCAGGTCCTCGAATACCAGAATGGACAGGATGGTTGGCGTTTCACGGTTGCCCACCCGGCCCAGATCTGTGATGACCTTGGCGGCAATTCCCGACGACGAAATGTAGGTCACTCCGCCCATCACCATCGCCCCGACGAGCCCCCAACCAAGGAAAATGGCCAGCCCCGCTCCGGGCAGGAAATTCAGGATGAAGTCCAGGACACCTGCCTGCCAGGAGCGCCGCAGCCCCGTGACAAGTTCAGTCGCCGTGTATTCGAGCCCGAGCATCAGCAGGAGGAGAATGACACCAATCTCCCCCGAGATATGGGCGAACTCTTGAATTCCTTTGAACTCCATGAAACCGCCGGCACCGAAAAACAACCCGCCCACGAGATACAGCGGTATGGGTGACATTCCGATCCGTTCAGCCAACCTGGCCAACAGGCCGAGGCAGAACACAACGGCCCCCAATTCAATGAGGGTCAGTGCCAGCGGATCCATTGCCGCTTATCCGTTGCGCAGAATGTCGGCCGCTGTATCGAGGCCTTCCTGAGTGCCTACAGCAACGAGGAGATCCCCCCGGTGAAGGACGACGTCGGGACCGGGGGAGGGGACTACCTCGCCTTCGCGCATGATGGCGACGATGGAAACACCACTCCGGGTACGGATGCACGCCTTACCCATCGGCTGGTTCTCGAAAGGAGAACCTGACGCGATGGAAAACTGCCGCGTGACGATCCCCGGGATTTCCCGGTGGGCTTCAGAAAGCTGCATGGCAAGGTGTTGCCCACCCAGCAGATTGCCGAGTGTTGCGGCCTCGTCAGCTGTCAGGGGAATGGACGCCTGGCAAGTGTCGGGATCGTCCCAGGTTGAAACGATGAGTTCGCTCTGGCCCTCCCGGTATTCCACGACTCCGATCCGGCGCCCCGATGCCGTCATAAAGTCCTTGCGCCTGCCAAGGCCGGGAAGATCTGTCTCATCCACGTTCATGGGTCCAGCCTAATGCTCAAGTGGGCCCTGCGGGGCCGAAGGGAGGGCCATTCCGGAGAATACGCGAAGAGCTAAGCCCCGTGGGGACCTTGCCATCGTCCGGACTGTCAAGGGACCTTTTTCCTATACCGAGGGAACCACTGCGATCTCTGCCTTGCCTGGCGGTTTGACCGGCAGGAGGACAAGGAGGCCTGCCAGCAGCACCACCATAATGCCCAGGATTCCCCAACGCTGGGCTTCTCCCTCGGCGACCAAGGGTGCGGCCA
Organism: Arthrobacter rhizosphaerae; assembly: GCF_023062595.1. Taxonomy (GTDB): domain Bacteria; phylum Actinomycetota; class Actinomycetes; order Actinomycetales; family Micrococcaceae; genus Arthrobacter; species Arthrobacter rhizosphaerae. The sequence continues at coordinate 118,465 of NZ_JALLAN010000014.1, read as the reverse complement.
GCGCGATGCAAAGGGTGAAGAGTGTCGGTGCCAGGAAGCTCACGGCGCGGCCCGTAGTGGCGTAGAGGCCAAAAAGCTCCCCCGACTCTCCGTGGGGTGCCAGCCTGGCCAGGTAGGCCCGGGACGATGACTGGGCGGGGCCAACAAACAAACACAGGAACAGGCCGAAGACCCAGAAGGTGGTGGCCCCGGCCCAGGTGCTGCCGAAGAAGACGTAGTCACCGTTGCCGAGGACGAGGATGACGGTACCTGCAATCAACAGACCCACGAGGGAACCGAGGATCACCGCTTTGGGGCCTACTCGGTCATCCAGGAAGCCTCCGATCATGGCTCCCACGGCTGCCACCACGTTTCCGAAGATGGCGAAGAAGATCACGTCCTTCAGCTCGAACCCGAAAGTACCCGCAGCAATGATCCCGCCGAAGGTGAAAACGGCGGCCAGACCATCGCGGAAGATGGCACTGGCAAGAAGGAAATAGATCGTGTGCGGACTGGTCCGGTAGATGGCCGTGATGCGCCGGATGAGCAGCCCGTAGGAGGCGAGGAAGCCGAGCCTGGCCGTCCCGGCCGGCCGGGGAAGCTCAGGAACGGCAAACAGCACGGGGAGAGCGAAGATAAAGAACCATAAAGCGGAGAACACTGCGACGAGGCGGATGTTGAAGCCGTCCTCCGTCGAAGCTCCGAACCAGTCGAAGCTGGGCTGGACAAACAGTTGCAGCACAATCAGCAGCGCAACGATTCCGCCAAGATAACCCATGCCCCAGCCGAAGCCGCTGACCTTGCCGATGTTGCGGGGATTCGAGATCTGGGCCAGCATGGCGTTGTAGTTCACACCGGCAAACTCAAAGAACACGTTGCCCAGTGCAATCAGCGTGACGCCGAGGAGCAGGAACTCCGGCCGGGGGAACACAAAAAAGCACAAGGCGGTCAAAAGCGCGACGACGCCCGTGTTGACTCCCAGCCAAAGCTTGCGCCGGCCTCCGATATCGGAGCGTTGCCCTGTAACCGGCGCCAACAGCGCAATGGCCAGGCCAGCGACCGCCAATGCCCCGCCGAGGACAGCCGAAGCCTGATCTTCTCCGCCGAACGCATCGGAGGTGAGATACACCGTGAACACAAAAGTGGTCATGATTGCGTTGAAAGCCGCTGAGCCCCAGTCCCAGGAAGCCCACGCCAGGATCTGGCCCTTGCTGACCGCCTGACTTCCGGTCTCAAGTTCCGACGATGGCTGTTGTGCCTCAGACGCGGTGGCGGAGTTCATGACCCGATGCTATCGCCACTTCAGCCGAAATCGCCGTCAAAAATGGTTCGGCCCGCTTGGTAAACTGGACATGCTGAACCCGACTACTGACCGCCAGCTCCAACCTTTGATAATCGAATTCCTGACATTGCGGAGATACCAGTGATTACAGTCCTTGCCGTGCATTTTGCGGTGGCTGCGCTGGCGCCCTTTTTGTTCGGAAAGTTCGGCAGGAATTCGTTCTACGCGTTGGCCGTGGTTCCCGCAGCATCATTTCTCTGGCTGATCCTCCAGCATGCCTCTGTGTACTCGGTGTCTCCCGGACAGCCGGCGCAACCAGGGGCCGCCGTCGAGGTATTTCCCTGGATCCCCGAGCTCAAGCTTGAACTGGCCTTCCGCCTTGACGCCCTCGCATGGGTGATGTCGCTGTTGGTCCTGGGAATCGGATCACTGGTGCTCGTTTACTGCGCCCGCTATTTCAAGGACAAGGACACTGATCTCGGCGGGTTCGGAGCCCAGCTGCTGGCCTTCGCGGGCGCAATGTTCGGCCTGGTCACTGCCGATGACCTGCTGCTGATGTTCATTTTCTGGGAACTCACCACCGTCCTGTCGTACTTGCTGATCGGCTACGCCCGGACCAGGCTGTCCGCCCGCCGATCCGCCCTCCAGGCCCTCGTGGTCACCACGGCCGGCGGCTTGAGCATGCTGGTTGGCCTGATCATCCTTGGCCACAGCGCCGGTACCTACAGGATTTCAGCGATCCTGGAGCAGGCCCCTGCCCTGGTGGCCGGGGACGCGGCCGCCGCGGTCAGCGCCGCCGTCGTACTCATCCTGGTCGGCGCGGTGACAAAGTCCGCCCTGGTGCCCTTCCACTTCTGGCTTCCCGGGGCGATGGCGGCCCCCACGCCTGTAAGTGCCTATCTGCATGCCGCTGCGATGGTCAAGGCCGGCGTGTACCTGGTGGCCCGGCTGGCTCCGGGCTTTGCGGAAACAACCTTCTGGCTTCCGGTGGTGCTGGGGCTGGGCCTGGCGACGATGCTGGTAGGCGGCTACCTGGCGTTGCGGCAAACCGACATCAAGCTCATCCTGGCCTACGGCACCGTCAGCCAGCTCGGCTTCCTGATCATGGTGGTGGGGCTGGGTAAACCGGACGCCGCGTTGGCCGGACTGGCTTTACTGCTGGCCCACGGGCTGTTCAAAGCCACGCTGTTCCTGGTGGTGGGCATCATCGACCACCAATCAGGTACGCGCGACATCAACAAACTCTCCGGTGTTTTCAGGTCATCACGGGCACTGGGCATTGTGGCTGCCGTTGCCGCTGCTTCCATGGCGGGAGTTCCGCCCCTCGCGGGGTTTGTTGCCAAGGAATCAGTGTTAGTGGCGTTTGTCCACAACGCCGCCACGCCGGGAGCAGGGCAATCACCCGTCTGGGGTTATGTGGTGCTGATCGGGCTGGTGCTGGGCTCGGTCCTGACATTCGCCTACAGCGCCCGTTTTATGTGGGGTGCATTCGCCACCAAACCAGGCGTCGAACGTACAAAGTTCAAACCCATCAGGCCATCGTTCCTGGCGGCACCCGCGGTGTTGAGCCTCCTGACTATCGCCTACGGCCTCTGGCCGGTGCCCGTTGACGGATGGCTGCAACCCTACGCAGCCCTGTTTGGCGCTGGCGTGGACGGCGGAAGTGCGGCCGGCGCGGCCGGACACCTTGCGCTGTGGCACGGTTTCACCCTGGCGTTGGGCCTCACAGGCATCACCTTTGTGCTGGGGTGGGCCATGTTCCGCTGGCGGGCCGGATTCTCCCGTCTCCAGGAGAGGGTCCCGGGCTGGATCGACGCCGACCGCTCCTACCAGCTGACCATCGGCGCCCTCGACGACGTCGCAGTCTGGGTCACCGGTCGCACCCAGCGTGGATCACTGTATTTTTACCTCGCAGTCATCCTGTCGGTGGCGTTCATCCTGCCGCTGACTGCCCTCTTCGCCGCAAACAAGCCTCTGCCCGGTGACTTGTATTTCATCGACCCCAACTCACCGCTGCAGATAGTGGTGGGCGCGGGAATCGTAATCGGAGCACTGGCCGCAGTGAAGGCCAACAAGCGCTTCCTTGCTGTGCTCATGGTCTCCGTCACCGGATATGGAATCGCCCTGATGTTCGCGCTGCAGGGAGCTCCGGACCTTGCCCTGACGCAGATGCTGGTCGAAACCATCATCCTGGTTGCCTTCGTCCTCGCCATGCGCAGCCTGCCGGCGGAACTGCGGGACAGGACGGGAGGCAAGTACAGGATCACCCGCGTGATCATCGGCCTCGGCTTCGGGATCACCATGATCTTCGTGGGCATCTATGCCATGGGCGCCCGGATCGCCGAACCTGTCTCCCTCGCGTTCCCGAAACTGGCCTATGAAGGCGGGGGCGGTTTGAACACAGTCAACGTCACACTCGTTGACATCCGGGTGTGGGATACCTTCGGCGAAATCTCCGTGCTGGCGCTCGCGGCCACCGGTGTGGCCAGCCTGATCTTCATCCGCGGCCGGGGTGACGGGATCAAAGCGTCTTCGACGGTTGCGGCAGGGACGGTAGGCAGGCGAACCGGCGTCGTGCGGAACTCCCGTGACAGCGCAGCTCTGGAAGTGAGCCGCAAATTCGGGGCATCAAGCCGCGACGCTTGGCTGGTTGCCGGCCGGACACTCGCCCCCGAACGCCGCTCCATCATCTTCGAGGTGGTCACGCGGCTGCTGTTCCACTCGATGATCATCTTCTCCCTGTACCTGCTGCTGGCAGGGCACAACCTGCCCGGTGGCGGCTTTGCCGGCGGGCTGATGGCCGGCCTGGCTTTGACTATCAGGTATCTGGCCGGGGGACGTTTCGAACTGAGCGAGGCAACCCCCATCAGTGCCGGCACCCTGCTGGGAGTCGGCCTGGCGACGGCGGCGGCGTCCGGAGTTGTCCCATTGCTGCTCGGCGGGCAGGTTTTCCAGACCGCCATTATCGAGCTATGGCTGCCCGTCTTTGGCGACATCAAGTTTGTCACCTCCACCATCTTCGATATCGGCGTCTACATCGTGGTGGTAGGGCTCGTCCTGGATGTCCTGCGCAGCCTCGGAGCCGAAATCGACGAACACTTCGAGGAAGAACCAGCGGAGCCAACAACCGAGCAGGAACCGGGCGGCACTCCAGCCGAAACCACAGTTAAGGGCATGGCATGAGTGTAAACCTGACCCTGCTCACAGTCATGGGGGCGCTATACGCCTGCGGCATCTACCTGATCCTCGAGCGCAGCCTCACCCGCGTCCTGCTGGGCCTGATGCTCCTGGCCAACGCCACCAACCTGCTCATTCTTGCCACTGGAGGCTACGCCGGCCTCGCGCCCGTGTTCAGTAAGGACACGGCCCCGGCTGAGTACAACGACCCCCTGCCGCAGGCCCTGATCCTGACCTCGATTGTGATCTCGTTTGCCGTCACGGCATTTATGCTGGGCATCATTTACCGCACCTGGGTGCTGGCCCGCCAGGACGAGATCCAGGACGACGTCGAGGACCTCCGTGTCGCCGAGACCCCCAGTTACGATGCCGAAGACGATGCGGAAATTCCTGTGGAAACCTCCGAGTTTCCGCTTACCATGCTCGGCTCCGACGGCCGGGCAGTCTCGAACAGGCCCCCTGGCGATGAGACAGGCAGCAGAGAGCCACACCCTAACGACACTGTTCAAGCCGGCAGCGCGGTGCTGACGGTCGAGGATGCCGCGGCCGAGGAAAAACCCGGTTCCACCAACGTCGACCCCGGACCGGAAGGAGGCGGAAAGTGAACATTGCCAGCCTTGCGCCGCTCGCCGTCGTACTTCCCATCCTGGGAGCTGCCCTCACGTTCGTGCTGATCCGGCACTCCCGGGCTCAACGGGTGGTGAGCATTACTCTTTTGTCCCTCACGCTGCTGCTGGAGTGTGTGCTGCTGGCCTCCGTCTGGAACGGCGGGACCGCCGCCGTGAACATCGGGGGTTGGCTCCCGCCGTGGGGCATCGTCATGGTGGTGGACCAGTTCTCATCCCTGATGCTGGTGGTGTCGTCCTCGGTGAGCCTTGCGGTCCTGGTCTACGCAACCGGGCAGGGAATGGCCGACGGCGATCAGGACGCCCCGCTGTCCGTATTCCACCCCACGTACCTGATTCTGGTGGCCGGCGTCTCCAATGCTTTCCTGTCGGGTGACCTCTTCAACCTTTATGTGGGCTTCGAAATCCTGCTCACGGCCAGCTACGTGCTGATGACCCTCGGCGGAACCGGCCCGCGGATCCGGGCAGGCGTCACGTACGTGGTGGTGTCGGTGGTGAGCTCCGTGCTGTTCCTGATTGCCATCGCCATGATCTACGGGGCCACAGGCACCATCAACATGGCCGACCTCGCCATCAAACTGGCCGAACTCGATCCCGGAACACGTACCCTCCTGCACGTTATGCTCCTGGTGGCTTTTGGCATCAAGGCCGCCGTGTTCCCGCTGTCATTCTGGCTTCCTGACTCGTATCCGACCGCGCCGGCTCCGGTCACCGCGGTGTTCGCCGGGTTGCTCACCAAGGTGGGCGTCTACGCGATCGTCCGGACGGAAACCCTCCTTTTCCCGGGAGACACCCTCAATACTCCGCTTATGATCGCCGCGTTGCTGACCATGGTGGTGGGCATACTCGGCGCCCTGGCTCAGAGCGACATCAAGCGTCTGCTGTCGTTCACGTTGGTGAGTCACATCGGTTACATGGTGTTTGGGCTTGCCATGTCCTCTGTGGCCGGACTGGGGGCGGCGGTGTTCTACGTGGCGCACCACATCACTATCCAGACCAGCCTGTTCCTGGTCACGGGCCTGATCGAACGCCGCGGCGGCAGTTCCTCGATGGACAGGGTTGCCGGCCTGGCCAAGCTGTCACCGGTGTTGGGGCTCCTGTTCTTCGTTCCTGCCATGAACCTTGCCGGCATTCCGCCGTTTTCAGGATTCCTCGGCAAGCTGGGCCTGATGCAGGCGGGTGTCCAGCTGGGCACGCCCCTGGCGTACGCCCTGATCATCGGCGGAGTGCTCACCAGCCTTCTCACGCTGCTGGCCGTGGCGAGGGTGTGGAACCGTGCCTTCTGGCGTAAGCCAAGCGACGCGGAACACCCCGATCCTGTGCTCCTCGCCGCTCCCGGTGACGCGGACACCGGAACGCGGCACGGACGCAAGAACGTGATCCTGCTGCCCCGCACCATGGTGGGTTCCACCATGGCACTGGTGCTTCTGGGCGTGGGACTGACGGTCTTCGCCGGGCCGATCTTCAAGGTAGCCGACCAGTCCGCGGAGGACATGCTGGACAGGACGTCCTACATCCAGGCCGTGCTTGGGGACAACGCGCCGGTCCCCGCGATCGCCCTCCCTGATTCAGAAGCACCCGGTCCAGAAGCACCTGGTTCAGGGGCGCGGGAGTCACTTGAGCCGGTCCTTTCCGGGGGAAGCAAATGAGCCGCCGTCGGGTGTCGCTGCGGCAGGAATTGCCGCTGCTCGTCTGGCTCGTGTTCGTCTGGGGTGCGCTGTGGCAAAACTTCACCCCCGGAAACCTGCTGTTCGGCGCGGTCCTGGCCGTATTGGTCGCCCGCATGTTCTACCTTCCCCCGGTGGAATTGAGCGGCCGGTTCAGCATTCTGCAGGCCATTCCGTTTGCGCTGCAGTTCCTTGTAAAGGTGGCGGCCGCCAGTTTCCAGGTCTTCTACCTGGCCGTAGCCCGCGGCCCCAAGGTGACTAACGCCGTCGTCGCCGTCCCGCTGCGCAGCCACTCTGACCTTATGGTGACCGCTACCGGTCACGTCATCTCCCTGATCCCAGGTTCGCTCGTGGTGGAGGTGGACAGGTCCACCTCCACGCTCTATATCCACGCCCTGAACGTGCGGAACCCCGACGACGTCGTAAAGTTCCGCAGGTCTGTCCGCGAGGCGGAAGCCGGACTCATCCGGATCATGGGTACAGAAGAAGAACTCGCGGCACTCAAACAGGAGGTTGACGCATGATGCAGCTTGTCCTGGTGATAACCGCGGCGACCCTGTCCCTTGCTGCGGCGGGGGCGATCGTCCGCATTGCCGTTGGCCCGTCGCTCCTGGACCGGGTGCTTGCCGCGGACGTCCTGCTGGCCATCCTGGGAGCAGCGCTGTGCATCGACATGGCCGTCAACCGTCACCTGAACAACCTGATGCTTGTTGTGGCCGTCTCTGTCATCGGCTTCATAGGATCAGTCACTGTTGCCCGTTTTGTTGCCGACCGGCGGGAGCAACCGAGTGACTCCTGATACGACTCTGGACACAGTGATCGACGCCGTCTCGGCCGTCTTCATGGTGGTGGGCGCCGCGATGTCGCTCGGCGCTGCCATCGGGCTCCTGCGCTTCCCCGACCTCATGAGCCGCATGCACGCCGCCACCAAACCCCAGGTGCTGGGACTCTTTCTGCTGCTGGCCGCGGTGGGGCTGCAGCTGCGCACATGGTGGGTATGGCCGGTGCTGCTCCTTGCCTGGATCTTCCAACTGCTCACAGTCCCGGTCTCGGCGCACATGGTGGGCCGAGCAGGCTACCGGACCAAGCACCTCCACCGCGAGCTGCTTAGCACCGACGAGCTGGAAGCAGTGGTGCAGAAGGCGGCTGCCAAGGACACGGCAGCTTCCGACGCAGAGGACGACGACGATTCCGCCTGAGCGGTGAACCCGCCCGGCTGAACCAGCCTCCCGAAGCCGCTAAACGATGTCCTGGGTCTTGGCGAAACGAGTGATGGCCCGCTGGGTTCCGCGGTTCGCGAGGACCTGGATAATGGCACTGACGGACGCGGAGACCAGTGCGAAGGTCAATGCTGTGCGGAGCGTGGTGGGCACGTCATCTTTGTCGCCCTTGGGAGGCTTGCGGCCGGTGACCCTTTCCCAGGCCGCATCCACCACCTTGGTGCCGGCATAACCGGCCAGCAGGCTGATACCCGTACCAAGCAACTTGATGAAAAAAGTCATTTCCAAAACACCTATCAGTAGAAACAGCAAAACCGGAGGAGACGGGGCTTCCCCTAGACTAACGGCATCGTTGAGAGAGTTCAGCCAAGGGCGGTACAGGGGGTGGCGGTATAGTGCCCGCTATGGACGATAAGGGGATACTGCTCCAATACCTGAGCACGCGGAGGGCCAACCTACTGGGGAAGCTCGACGGCTTGAGCGAATACGATATCCGCAGGCCAATGACGCCGACGGGTACCAACCTCCTGGGCCTGGTCAAGCATGTGGCAAGCGTTGAACTGGACTATTTCGGGCTGGTGTTCGGGCGTCCCAGCGGACGCAGCCTGCCGTGGCTCAGCGATGAGGCGGAACCCGATGCCGATCTCTGGGCAGCCCCTGAGGAAACGCGCGGGGAGATCACCGAGCTGCACCGTTTCGCTGCCGCGCATTCCGACGCCACCATCGCGGCGCTGCCGCTCGATGCCTCCGGCGAAGTTCCCTGGTGGCCGGAAGAACGACGTCGGGTGACCCTTCACCAGATACTTGTCCACATGTGCGTGGAGACCGCCCATCATCTGGGGCACGCCGATATCCTCCGCGAACTCATTGACGGCTCTGCAGGGCAGCGGCCGGGTGATCCGAATCTCTCCGTGCGCAGCCCCGACGAGTGGGTGGCCCACCGTGCCCGGCTTGAAGCCGCAGCGCGTGAGGCTGCTGTCGTCGAGGATGCTGCCCGTGAGGACGCTGCCCGCTAGGAGCCAGCCCGCTGGGAGCCAGCTACTGCCGCCGTTCCTCCCGGACGGGCTTGAGGTGGGCTGGCGTCCCCTCCGCTGACACAGGCGGAAAGGCACACGTGAACTCGCCCCGGTAACCGAACAGGAACCCGAAGACAGGGTTCCGAACCTGCATCTGGATGGTGAACACCCCGCGCTGCTCGTCGTAACCTTCGTACAGGTCAGCCGTGCCCGTCAGGAAAGCAGGAAAAGTGAAGCCCAGCCTGCCTTCGTAGAATCGCTGGCCGGCGGATCGCAGGTGAAGCGAACCGTCCGGAAGGACTTCGAGGTCCAGGTCCGTGGCCAGATGCTGGTGCGTCCCCAGGTAGTCCACGATGCCGCCCGTTTTTTCGCTGTAAATCATGGTGGCGTCAAAGCGGCGTTTCTTGCCCGGCTTCACAGTCAAGGTCCGCACGAAGGTCACAGTCGGGCGTCCAAACCCGTCAAGGTAGGGGTAGTTTTCGATGGTGAAGGGGATGTCCTTCCCCTGGTCTGGAAAGAGGATGTTCCGGAAAGCGCCGAAGCGAAGGAAAGGGACGGTCCACCACGCCCCGCGGCGTACTTCCGAAAACATGCCGCTTCCGATGCAGGCATAGCCTGAGTCGAGGTCCACGCCGAACCGCCGTTGCAGCATCGGGTGGAGGCGGTGAAAATCCGCACCCAGGGCGGAGGCGAAGATGGAGGTCATGCTCGCGCACCCACAAACCGTCGTTGGTTCCCGTGATCCGGATCAGGCAGCGTCTTCAGTGACGCCGGAGCTTCCGCCGAATCCCTGTCCAGTGGCTGACGGAGGCAGCGTTTTGCCTTGGGCACCGTTGGATGAGAGGGCAGCATCAGGGCCAAAGCGCCCAGGCTCAGTCCAAGTGCCGTAGTGGAAGCCCTTGCCGAGAGTTCCTTCAACGAACCGGGATACTGGAATGAAGCGGCCCGGGGGCGCGCCGCAACACCATGCCGAAGGACCGCCGCCGCTCCGGCCAAGCCGGCGGCGCGCGCTGCCGCATCAAGGAACCAGGCGTTGCGGCTCTGGGCCGGATCCACGCCCGACTCGGCCCAGAGGCGAAGCCGGTCAAAGCTTAGCGCCGTGGCCCAGCCAAGCCCGGGACGGATGAAGCGAGCGTCCAGCTTCCGGCCAATGGCACCCATGCCGGGAGCATAGTTGTAGCCGGTGATAAAGCGGATGCCCTGATCCACGGGTATGTAGCGCCAGTAGCCGGAGCCGGGACCGATCGGTGAGAGAGGGTTGCTGGTGGAGAATTTGAGCACCGATGTGGCCTGTCCGCTTGCTGTCGTTTTATGCCCCAGGGATGTTCCGGTTCCGGTGATGGCGTAAAACGGCAGCTGGAATTCATACCGGAACTGTAAGTGACCGTCACTGCCGACGCCCGTCGGGATGATCCTGGAGAACCGGAGATCCCAGCGCGGATGGAGGGCCGGATCCTGGCTCAGCTCCCAAAGGTTTTCCATGGACGAGCGCACCAGGATCTCCACATAGATCTGCCGGCCGCCTCGTGTTTCTTTCGTGCGTGTTGTTTCCCCCATCCCAGGATCATAAAGGGTAAAAGAGTCAGGTGCTGGCAGTACGGACTGCCCGGAACGTGCGCTCCGGAAAGGCACGAGTCCTGCCCCGCCGATTGTGACATCGCCACAGAAATCCCAAGCACCGCCAGGTGTAAACTGGACAACGCCCACAAGGGCAGATTGATTACGACAGGGGAGCGCCGCCGTCGGGCATCACCGGGATTTTCCGGTAGTGCGATGGATGGGCGCTGAGAGTGCGGACAGCCGCAGACCCTCGAACCTGATCCGGTTAGTACCGGCGCAAGGGAGTCGAGTTCTCAGAGTGTCCGGCAGAAGCGGCGCAAATCCGCTCCAGCCGGGGAGCACTTTCCCCTCCTGTTCCTCAGGAGGAAGACATGACTGGAATTTCTGCAAAGCAGACCCCCACAACCAGCAAAAAGAGCTGGCGCGTTGTGGACATCGTGGTGGCGGCTTTGATAGCCGTCGCCGGTGGCGTAATTTTCTGGGCCTGGTCCCAGGGCGCCAACGTTATTACGGCTCCGCTCAATGCCGTTTACCCGCCGCTGACCGGACTGTACGCCGGTGGGTGGATGATCCCGGCGGTGCTGGGAATGCTCATCATCCGGAAGCCGGGCGCGGCCTTGTTCTGCGAGACCGTTGCGGCCACCGGCGAGCTCCTCATGGGCTCGCAGTACGGCACCACCGTGCTGATTTCCGGCCTGCTGCAGGGGCTTGGCGCTGAACTCGTGTTCGCGGCCTTCGTGTACAAGAAGTTCAACCTGCCGGTCGCTTTGCTGGCCGGTGCCGGTGCAGGCTTCTTCTGCGGCCTGAACGATTCCTTCGCACCGTGGGGCTGGAACATTGCCTACGCTGCCGGTGACAAGGCCGCGTATATCCTGTTCACTGCGATCTCGGGTGCCATCATTGCCGGGGCCCTGTCCTGGATCGCCACCCGCGGCCTTGCCAAGACCGGAGTTCTGAGCTCCTTCGCCTCCCGGAAGGCTGCGACGGAGCCTGTCTTCTCCTGATGACACCGAACCGCGTCGGCGGCGTCCGTCCCGCTGGAGTAACGGCACAAGGCTGGGCCTGGCGGCATGCCGGCAGGCCCCGTCCCGCCGTCCAAGGGCTTGACCTGGACATCCGCCCGGGGGAGCGGGTGCTCCTGCTCGGCCCGTCGGGTGCCGGCAAATCCACGCTCCTGCACGCCCTTGCAGGGGTGCTCGGCGACGCGAACGACGACGACGGCGAGGCCGGGGACTCCGACGAGTCCGGTTCCTTGCTCATTGACGGCCAGCCTCCGCGTGCTCAGCGTGGGCGGGCCGGGCTTATGCAGCAGGATCCGGAAACGCAGGTGATCCTGTCCCGGCTCGGCGACGACGTCGCCTTCGGCGCCGAAAACCTTGCGGTGCCCCGGGCGGAGATCTGGGCCCGTGTGCATGAGGCGCTCGACGACGTCGGGCTGGGTCACTTGCCTCTGGACCACCCGACGTCGGCCCTGTCCGGCGGGCAAAAGCAGCGGCTGGCGCTCGCCGGCATCCTGGCGATGCGACCCGGAATCATTCTGTTGGATGAGCCCACCGCCAACCTCGATCCTGCCGGGGTGCTGGAAGTCCGCGACGCCGTGGGCCGTTGCCTGGAGAAAACCGGGGCAACGCTGGTGGTTGTGGAGCACCGTGTTGCGGTGTGGAAAGACCTCGTGGACCGCATCGTGGTGCTGCAGCCCGGAGCCTCCAATGACAGTGCGGTGCTCATTGACGGAAGCCCTGACCAGGTCCTGGAGCAGGCAAAAGAGATGCTGATCAGGGCAGGGGTCTGGGTTCCTGGTCACGTTCCGGCCACGCGCCCACGGAATTCCGCTGCTGCTCGGGCGCCCGGCAGCGCAGGTCCCGGCCAGCTGCTCCTTGCCGCGGAAAAGCTTGCCGTCTCGCGTGAACGGCCCCGACGCCGTGGCTTCAAGACGCTTCCTCCCACCCCGGTGCAAAGCGGTATCTCGGCGCAGGTGCGGGCAGGTGAAGCGCTCACCGTCACCGGGCCCAACGGCTCCGGAAAATCCACCTTTGCGCTCACGCTGGCCGGGCTGCTGAAGCCCGTGGCCGGTGCGGTATCGGCCACCCTTGAGCTCAGCGCCGGCGCCGGGATTGACCCCTACGCCTGGAAGGCCGAACAGCTGATCTCCAGGATCGGTACGGTCTTCCAAGAGCCCGAGCACCAGTTTGTCACCGGACGGGTCCTGGACGAGCTCCTGTTCGGGCCCAAACATCTGGGCCATGGCGAGGAACGCGTCGACGAACTCCTGGAGCGGCTCAGGCTCACATCCCTTGTGGACGCCAACCCCTACACACTGTCCGGCGGCGAAAAGCGGAGGCTCTCCGTGGCCACCGTCTTGGCCGCCCACCCGCAGGTGCTGGTGCTGGATGAGCCTACATTCGGCCAGGATGCCAACACCTGGGCTGAACTCGCGTCCTTCCTCTCCGAACTTTTGGATGCCGGGGCGGCTGTGGTTTCCGTGACCCACGACCGGGAATTCTCCTCGGTCCTTGGCGGCACCGAACTCGCCCTGGGAACTCCCGAAATGGCGGCATCATGAGAGCAGCCTTGACCCTGCGCGGTGAATCGCTCCTGAGCCGCGCCAACCCGCTGACCAAGTTTGTGGCCGTCTTCCTCATCACGCTCGTCCTGGCGTTGTCCATCGACTGGGTCTCCGCAACTGTGGCGCTGGGGTTCGAGCTGCTGCTCTTTCCGCTGGCCGGTCTGACTCCCTTACTCCTGTGGCAACGCGGCTGGCCCCTGATCCTTGCCGCTGCCCTGGGCGGCTGGAGTACCGCCATTCTGGCTCCGGACACCGGCACGATACTGCTCGACGTCGGCATCTGGTCCATCAGCTCAGGTTCCCTCGAACTGGGGCTGGGATTCATGCTCCGGGGGCTGGCCATTGCGCTGCCGGCGGTGCTGCTGATGAGCTGCACCGACCCCACTGACCTTGCCGACGCCCTGGCTCAAAAGGCGAAACTGCCACACCGCTTCGTCCTGGGAACCCTGGCTGCGATGCGCCTTGTAGGGCTCATGGCGGAGGAATGGCAAACCATCGGGATGGCACGCCGTGCCCGTGGAGTCGGTTCCCGCGGAACCCCTTTGCAGAGGATCCGGGCCACCCTGGGCCAGAGTTTCGGGCTCCTGGTGCAGGCCATTCGGCGCGCTTCAAGGCTCGCCGTCACCATGGAGGCACGCGGGTTCGGTGGAGCCCAACGGACGTGGGCGCGCGAATCCACGTACAGCCCGCTGGACATCTGGGTGCTCGTGGGCGGCACGCTGATCGCAGCTGCCGCCGTGGCTGCGGCAATCGGTGCAGGAACGTGGAACCTGGTGTGGGCCGCAACAGGCTGAGGCGTTTCGGTTAGCGCGCGGGAACGGCCTGGCCGCGGGGACGGTTTCTCTGGCGGCCCTCGCCAACACGGGCGGCCGGGACCCGCAGGAACGGCCCGGGCCAGCAACGCTTGTGCGGGGCGAGGCCGGTCAAGCCCAGATCGCCTGGAGCAGTATCGCACCAGACGGGTAAGAATGTGTGATTGCTCGCAGAATCAGTCATTTTTAGGGACTTGAGAACTCATAAATGGTATATTCTTGCTATGACTCAAGAAACTGCGGAATCCGTCGGTGCCATGCTTCGCGATGCTCGGACGGAGAAGGGCTGGACCCAGGGTCAGCTTGCCGCAGAGCTTGGAACAAGCCAGAGTGCCATAGCCCGGATGGAACAGGGCAAGCAGAATCTGAGCCTCAAAATGATTCAGCGGCTGGAAACCATCTTCGGTCATGCCATCGTGAAGGTCGGCCGGCCACAGATGACCCATCTCCGGGTGGAGGGTGGACTTACGCTCTCCGGCTCGGTGGACGTAAACAGCAGCAAGAACGCCGGCGTCGCGCTTCTCTGTGCCAGCCTTATCAACAGGGGGACAACCACTCTCCGCAGACTGGCCAGGATCGAGGAAGTCAACAGGATTGTGGAAGTCCTCACCAGCATCGGCGTCGAATGTACATGGCTCAACGACACCGATCTGCAGATCCGCAGGCCGGCAGTTCTGGATCTGGGCTCAATGGACGTCGAGGCCGCCCGCCGCACGCGCAGCGTCATCATGCTGCTGGGCCCGTTGCTGGATGAATCGGCAGAGTATCAGCTCCCCTACGCCGGGGGTTGCGATCTGGGCACGCGCACAGTGGAACCGCACATGCAGGCCCTGCGGCAATTCGGCCTGTCAGTGGAGGCAAGCGCAGGGTTTTACGCCGTTCAGGCGCCTCAGTCGGATGATGAGGACCGCTCGTTTGTGCTCAGCGAACGCGGCGACACCGTCACCGAAAACGCCATCATGGCGGCAGCACATCGTCGTGGCACCACCGTCATTCGTAACGCCAGCCCCAACTACATGGTCCAGGATCTCTGCTTCTACCTCGAGATGCTGGGCGTGGAGATTGAGGGTGTGGGTACCACCACCCTGAAGATCACCGGTCAACCCTCCATAGACGCCGACGTCGAATATTTCCCGTCAGAAGACCCGATCGAGGCCATGAGCCTCATTACAGCCGGCATCGTTACCAATTCTGAAGTGACAGTCCGTCGGGTTCCCATCGAGTTCATGGAGATCGAGCTGGCCACGCTCGGGCAGATGGGCCAGGAGCTGGAGGTTTCCGGTGAGTACTTTGCCCGCAACGGACGCACACGACTGGTTGATGTCACCACCAAGCCATCAGAGCTGCATGCTCCCCAGGACAAAATCCATCCCATGCCTTTCCCTGGCCTGAACATCGACAATCTGCCGTTCTTTGCCGTCATAGCCGCGAACGCGGAGGGGCAGACGATGATCCACGACTGGGTCTACGAGAACCGTGCCATCTACCTGACCGAACTGAACAAACTCGGTGCGCAGATTCAGTTGTTGGATCCCCACCGGATCTACGTCAACGGCCCCACCAAATGGCGCGCTGCTGAAGTCGGATGCCCGCCTGCACTCCGTCCGGCTGCTTGCCTCCTGCTCGCGATGCTGGCTGCCCGGGGCGTCTCGGAGCTCCGCAATATCTACGTCATCGAGCGCGGCTACGAAGACCTCGCAGAACGCCTCAACACCCTCGGCGCCAGGATCGAGTACTTCCAGGACTGATCGCTTCCAGTCATATCGACGGCCGCTGAGCGCACAATGGATCTATGCGGACCTTTGGCGTGGAGGAAGAACTGCTCATAGTGAACCCTGATACGGGGGAGCCGCTGGCCTTGGCCGACGCGCTCCTGGCAGTCAGGACCGCCACTTCCGACGACGGCCCGGAATCTGATGGCGACAGGGGGCTGACTGCTGAGCTCAAGCTGGAGCAGATCGAAATCCAGACGCTGCCGTGCCGGGACTACACGGAGCTCCTCCAGCAGATCCGGGACGGCCGGGCCCTGGCCGACCAGGCTGCACGACAGCATGGTGCGCGTGTGGCTGCGCTGGCCACGTCGCCCCTTGCCTCCACCACCCACATCACACCAGACCCCCGGTATGCAGCCATTAAAGAGCGTTTCGGCCTGACTTTGCACGAGCTGCTCACATGCGGTTTCCACGTCCATACCTTCATCCAGTCCCCTGAGGAGGGTGTGGCCGTGCTGGACAGGATCCGGGACAAGCTGGCCATCCTCGTTGCCCTGAGCGCCAATTCGCCGTTCTGGAACGGAGTGGAGACCGGGTTTGAAAGCTACCGCACCCAAGCCTGGAACCGTTTGCCGACGTCGGGTCCCTCGGCGATTTTCGGTACCCTGCCCGTGTACCGGCGCACGGTTGCAAGGCTCCTGGAAACAGGGGTGCTCCTTGACGAGGGCATGATCTACTTCGATGCCAGGCTGGCGCGGAACCACCCCACCGTGGAGGTCCGTGTGGCGGACGTCTGCCTTCGCGCTGAGGATGCAGCCCTCATCGCTGTGCTGGTCCGCGCTCTGGTGGAAACGGCAAGCCGGGAATGGCGCGATGACGTTGATCCGCTCCCGGTTCCCACTGTCCTCTTGAGGACGGCGTCCTGGCAGGCCAGCAATCGCGGTCTCCGCGGTGAGCTCCTCCATTTCGGCACCTTCACGCCTGCCCCCGCGGCCGACGTCGTGAACGCCCTGGTTGACTACCTCGAACCGGTCCTGCGGGAGCAGGGGGAGCTGGAACAGGTCAGGGCCGGCGTCACCCGGATCCTCTCGCACGGTACCGGCGCTGAGCAGCAGCGGCGGGCCCGGGAAGAAGCAGGAGTGGACGCGGCGTTCGACGGCGGCGGGCTGGCCGCCGTCGTCGCCCACGCGGTGGAGGTCACCATGCACGGAGTTGAGGCAATTCCGACGGCGGCCCAGCCGCCGGTCCTCCAGCGCGTAAGGCGCCTCTGATCCGGCAAGCCGGCTCTTTTCGCCCGACGTGCGTCCGTGCAGGTGGTACTTCACTCGGCATTCTAGCGACTGGCCTCTGCCAGTCTTCCAGTGGGCGAAGCTGTCAGCGCAGCCAGCCTAGTGACGGGTTCTTGATGAGGGCGGACCACTGTTGGCCCAGCCCCCAAGTGTCCCCGGCGCGCGCTGCGGCCAAGGCTATGATGACCGCGGCATACACGACGTGTTCGTCAATGATGGGGTTGTTCTGGAGCGGCAAGGAGGACAGCCACATCAGGCCGAGAAGAACAGTTCCGCCGGCCGCCGCCGTGCGGAGGGCTATGCCCAGAACCAGTGCGGTTCCTGCTCCCAGGAGCCCGAGCATGAAAAGCCAATCCACGATGGGCGCGCCGGCCAGTGCCTGGAACATTCCTGAGAACGAACCCTTCATGCTTCCCAGATAGCCTGCCGTCGGGGAGCCGCCGGCGATCCATGCCTTTCCGGGCGAAGTGGCAAAGCCGAGTCCAAAAGTCTTGTCAAAGAAAGCCCAGAGAAAAACGGACCCAAGTACGATCCTGACGACTGCGAGTGGGCGGGTAGCTACCGGCGCGAGTGGGCGGGCAGCTGCCGGCGGCAGGGGTGCGCCGCTGGCCGCTGGCTCCTGTGAGGCTGGGGCCGATGTGCGTTGCTCTTCGGCTGCAATGTTCTGTCCGGTCTGCATTGGTTCTCCTTTTGTCGAACGATCTGAGTATCGCTGAACACCGAATGCCTTTCCTGCTGACGGTCAGGAACTGCAGCACCCGCGCCGGGAGGCGGCGGGTTCTGATGCTGGGAAACAAACCAACACAAGCGGCGGTCGGTACCGCCACAATATATATGACGTCAGACCTGCTTGAGTGCCTGCTCCAGGTCACCAATGAGGTCATCCACGTCCTCCAGGCCCACGGACAGCCGAACCACGCCGTCAGTCAGCCCGATCGCTGCCCTGCCTTCCGGTCCCATCGCGCGGTGGGTTGTGGTGGCGGGGTGGGTGATGAGGGATTTGGAATCGCCAAGGTTGTTGGAGATGTCGATGATCCCCAGGGCGTCCAGGAGGGCAAAGGCGGCGTCTTTGGCGGTGCGCCCGGCCGAAGGGTTCAGCTCCAGGGTCAGTACTGTTCCGCCGGCCTTCATCTGCTTGGCCGCGAGCTCGTACTGCGGGTGGGACTTCAGGAGCGGGTACTTGACCCAGCTGACACCCGGCTGCTGCTCAAGCCATTCGGCGAGGCGAAGGGCTGAGGCGGAGGAATGGTTGACCCGTAACGCCATCGTTTCGAGGCCCTTGGTCAGCACCCACGCGTTGAAGGAGGACAGCGAAGGGCCGGTGTGCCGCATGAGCTGCTTCACGGGGCCGTCGATGAATTCCTTGGTCCCCATAATTGCGCCGCCCAGTACTCTGCCCTGGCCGTCAATGTGCTTGGTGCCGGAGTAAACAATGACGTCGGCACCGAGGTCTCCGCAGCGCTGCAGCAGGGGAGTGGCAAAAACGTTGTCGACGACGACGGTTGCGCCGGCGGCGTGCGCCAGTTCGCTGACAGCCGCGATGTCCACGATCTCCTGCATGGGATTGGACGGTGATTCAAAGAAGACGGCGGTGGTAGGAACGGACAACGCCTCGCTCCACTGCTCCAGGTCCGGGCCGTCGACGAAGACCGTCTCGACGCCCCAGCGGGGGAGGATCTCGTTGAGGATCACAAAGCAGGAACCGAACAGAGAGCGGGCAGCCACCACCCTGTCGCCGGCAGCCAGCAGCGCACCGAGTGCCGTGAAAACAGCGGACATGCCGGACGCCGTCGCAAAGCACGCCTCGGTGCCTTCCAAAAGCCGCAGGCGTTCCTGGAAGGTGGCCACGGACGGGTTCCCATAGCGGGAGTAGACGAATCGTTCGTCTTCGCCGGTGAACGCGCGCTCGGCAGCGGCCGCGGATTCATAGACGAAACCGGAGTTCAGGAAAACCGGCTCAGCTGTCTCCTGGAAGTTGGTACGGTCGAGTCCGCCGCGAACAGCCTGGGTGTCAGGGCTCCAGCCGGCGGCGTCAGGGTTGAAGGTCACTTAGTTCTTTCCAAGGTTGGTGGGAAGGCCGCGGTTCTTCCAGCCGTTGACGGTGCGCTCGCCGTAACGGTCGGGCTCGCCTTCAAACCCCTCCAGGACGTTGTACGAGGTGTAGCCGGCTTGAGTTGCGGCGATGGCTGCGGAGATGGAGCGCTGGCCCGAGCGGCACAGGAAGACGAGCTCGACGTCGGCATCCTCAGGCGCTTGCTGCCTGAGTTGGTCGATGAACTCCGGGTTCGGTTTTCCGCCGGGGAAGGACCAGGAAATGAACAGAGGATCGTTCTCCGTCGCTTTGGTCTCCGGAATGCCGATGTGGGCCCATTCGCCCTCAGTCCGGACGTCCACCAGGATGGCGCCGGCTTCGAGTTTGGCCCAGGCATCCGTAGGCGTCAGATCTCCTGCGTAGCTCATGCGTGCCCCTCAAATGCGCCTTCGGCGTCGTCAGCGGTGTCATCGGCCTCAAGCCGGTCAACAGCGGTGGCAACTGCGGCGTCGGCACTGGCAATGGCCGTGGGGAGCACGAGTGCCTGCGCCACGATGACGTTGATGCCGTTGTAGGTGGCTGCCGGGCTTCCGTGCAGCACGTAGCCTTCGCCCAGCGCAGTCGAGATCCGCTCGCAGAAACTCCGGTCATCCGGTCCGGTAATCAGGCGGTAGGCCAGTTTCTCTTCCGAAGCGGCCGCTTCGGCGCTGGGGGCCGGAATGGTTTGGGCAGGTGCGTCTGACACGAGGTCTCCTTCTCTCACGCTTGCAGCTCGATGTGGTCGAATGCCGAGTATTCACCTGAGGCACCCCGCCGCGAAAGGGAGGGTTGCCGACCGGCAAGTCAGGGCTTGGCACCGGTTCTCATTACTCCTCAAAAAAGTAACACTTACGACGGCGGCCTGCACCGCCGCCGTCGTCATGTTCCGTAACGGGTGGTCATGTCCGCCGGTGTCACCTTGAATCGCAAGAATTTTCCGCCTATAGGCAAGGGCTGGCCCGGCGCCGGCCACAAAGAGTTGGTAAGCATACTTGCCATAAGGATAGTAAGCATGCTTATGGTAGAGCGTTGGATGTTATGCGCTGAAGTTATGTCCTGACGGTAACCCCAGGGCATTGGCGGCAAGGATCGCAACCAGGAGGAGGGCTGGACGGATGATTCGGAATCAGGACGCCAACACCTGGAGCACGCATCAGTTGCTGTCCATGGCTGCACGGCTCGTTGAACGACGACAGGACCGGGCTTTGGCAGCATTAGGGCTTACCCACGCGGCAGTCATAGCACTCCAGTGCATCGAGGGTGGTCCCCTGAATCAGGAAAGGCTGGCAGCCCAAATCAAGGTCCAGAGCCAAAGCCTGGGCAAAGTGCTGGCTCGGCTTGAAGCCGGCGGTCTGGTGACGCGCTCCCGCAGCCCGGTGGATCGGCGCAGCATAGACGTGGCCATCACCGAAGCAGGGCAGAGGGCGCTCGAAGCCGCACGGCAGGCCGAACGTGATGCCCTCCCGCCAGGCATTTCCCGTCGCCGCTCACTGCACGATGAGCTGGCCCGGGTCATCGATTTTTTTCCGGATCGGCCGGGCCCGATTCCGGAAATACGGACCGGACCGCAGGCGCTGGTGGAAGTGCGCCCCGAGTCCCTTCCGGAGGCTCAACAAGAACAGGTTTCCGAGGAGTCCACGGAGCAGGACGAGCCGCCACGAGGACCCTTCTGACATCGGACCCGGCCCTGGTGAAACCTATTCGGTCCCCGCGAAAAGCTCGCTGAGTTCAACCGTGAGCTGTTTGCGGAGTGCAGGGGTTCCGATTTCCTTCCCGTCAATATGGTTCACCGGCGCCAGGAGGCGGATGCTGGAAATGAGCCAGACGGCGTCGGCATCCAGCAGGTCCTGTGGTTCCAGCGGGCCATAGCCGAGCTCCCAGCCCGCGGCCTTGGCGGCAGTGAAAAGAGCGCCCTGGGAAGTCCCGGGCAGGATCCCGCTGTCCAGTTGGGGGGTGATAAGCCGCTTGACCGTGCGACTGATGCCGCCGCCGTCGACCGTTTGAACATGGGCGAGCAGCACCGTTGAGGTGGGACCCTCCAGGACCCGGCCGTCGGCGGACGTAAAGATGACGTCGTCAGCGCCCTGCTTGTGGGCGTACCGCAGGGCCGCCATGTTGACCGCATAGGACAGTGTCTTGGCTCCGAGGAGCAGCCATGGGGCGCGCTCGCCAGCTTCACTGTCATAGCCACGATCCAGCAGGATGACGTCAACACCCGTTTCACGCTGACGTCGGCCGGTGGGAGGCACCGGTGAAGCCTGTACCCAGCAGGTGGGGCCGGATGAGCCTTCGACGCCGCGGGTCACCAGGAGCTTCAGTACGGCTTCGTCTTCGGCCGGGTCCACGGCAGGATGCGCCGTGCGGTACTCCGCCAACGCGGTGGTGATGGCCAGCCGCCATGCCTCTTGGGCGGGGATGTGAAGGTCCAAGAGCCGGGCTGAACCCTCCAACCGGTCCAGGTGCGCCTGCAGCTTCCGTGGATGTCCCGCTACAGCCAGGAGGGATTCGAAGACTCCGTCCCCGCGGGTGGCTCCCTGGTCCGTGGCCATTATTTGCGGCTGTGAGGCGTCGGCAATCCGGCCGTTGGGGAACTCGGGATCAAGGAACACCAGCACCGTGGCGGGAGTAGCAGCAGTCATGCCTCCAGCTTAGTGCGGGCTGCTGCGGGATAGGCTGTGGGCATTGCCCGCTCCGGAACAGGTCCGGCGGGCTGTGAACTATGGGGGTTCATTTTGCTCTGGCCGTTTCCGTTGGCTGGCACGCTGCCACCTTGGCTCATATTGTTCCTGAGCCTTCTCGACTTGGTGATCCGTGTCTTGGCCGTTGGAATCATTCCCGGAAACCGGCGCCCCACCACCGCGATGGCCTGGCTGCTGGGCATCTTCTTTGTTCCGGTGCTGGGACTGGTGCTCTTCCTGCTGTTCGGCAACTTCAGGCTTTCCCGCCGGCGCAGGGCACAGCAGGAAGCCGTGAACAAGCGGATTCAGGCAGGCACATCGCAACTTGCCACCCTCGCGAGCAGGTACTCCGGTCCGGAGTGGGTGGGTTCCGCCGCGGAGCTCAACCGCAGACTTGGCTCGCTGCCCATGGTGGACGGCAACAGTGTGGAGCTGCTGCCCGGGTATCCGGATTCGATCAAGGCAATGGCTGCAGCCGTGCGCAAAGCCAAGGTCTTCGTCAATGCCGAGTTCTACATCATGAGCGCAGACCACGTCACCGAAGACCTCTTCGAGGCCATGGTGGAAGCAGCTGAGCGCGGTGTTGAGGTCCGTGTACTGTTCGACCACCTCGGCACGTTGCGTATCAAGGGCTACCGGAAGCTCATCAGAAGGCTCAACAACAGCAAGATCCAGTGGCGCCCCATGCTGCCGCTGCGTCCCGTCCATGGACAGTGGCGCCGGCCGGATCTTCGCAACCACCGCAAAATCATGGTGATCGACGGCGAAGTGGCTTTCACGGGCTCCCAGAACCTGATCGAGCCTTCCTACAACAATCCCCGGCACCGCAAAGTCGGCCGTGAATGGGTAGAGCTGATGACGTGCCTGCGCGGCCCGATTGTCACCACCCTGAACGTGGTGTTCGCCACCGATTGGCTGAGTGAGACAGACGATTCCCTGGAGGATCAGCTGGCGCACCCGCCCGAACTGTCGCCCGGCACCATTACCGCCCAGGTGGTCCCCAGCGGCCCCGGATTCAGCACCGAAAACAACCTGCGGCTCTTCAACACCCTCATCTATTCCGCCCAGCACCGGATCTCCATCTGCAGCCCGTATTTCGTCCCCGACGACTCCCTGCTCTACGCGGTGACAACGGCGGCGCAGCGGGGGGTCGCCGTCGAACTCTTCGTTTCCGAAAAAGGCGACCAGCTCCTGGTGCACCACGCCCAAAGGTCCTACTACCAGGCGCTGCTGGAAGCCGGCGTGCGCATCTACCTGTACAAAGCGCCGTTTGTGCTGCACGCCAAGCACTTCACCATCGACGACGAAGTGGCCGTCCTCGGTTCCAGCAACATGGACATGCGGTCATTTTCGCTGAACCTGGAGGTGTCCGTGATGCTCCTGGGAAAGGACATTGTCACCCGGATGCGGGCCGTGGAGGACACCTACCGGGACATCTCGCACGAACTCATCCTCGACGACTGGATGCAGCGGCCCATGCTGGTCAAGTATGTGGACAATGTGGCGCGGCTGACGGCGACCCTGCAGTAGCGGCAAGACCGGCCCCTGCCCGCACAACCGGCCCCGCCCCGGGCCGGTCAAGCGGGTGGCGGCCGGTCTTGGTGAGGTGCCGCCCCGCTCGCGCACAGGGCTCAGTCGGGGAACTCGGCGCCGAGCGCCGACAGCACCCCGTAGGCCTTGGTCCGGATCTCCTCGTACTCCTCCTGCGGCGAGGAATCGGCCGTGATGGCACCGCCGACGCCGAGGCTCAGCCCAGTGCGGCCGTCGCCGTCGGATGTGACCACCAGCGTCCGGATAGCGACTGCGAGATCCGTGGCGCCATTGAGGGAAAAGTAGCCGATGGCACCCGAGTACACGCCGCGGGGCGCTTCTTCCAGCCGGTCCAGGATGGCCATGGTGCTGATTTTCGGGGCGCCAGTCATGGAACCGGCCGGGAAGCACGCAGCAACAGCCTCGGCCCGCGAGGCTCCTGGCAGGAGTTGTGCGTCAATGGTGCTCACGAGTTGGTGGACCGTGGCGTAGCTTTCCACCACGCACAAGCGGCTCACGGTAACGCTGCCGGGCTCGGCAAAATGGCTGAGGTCGTTCCGCAACAGGTCCACAATCATGATGTTCTCGGCGCGGTCCTTCGGCGAGGATTCCAAGTCAGAGCGAAGAGCCGCGTCCTGCTCGGGATTCACGGAGCGGCCTCTTGTGCCCTTGATGGGTTCGGCCCGCATACTGCCGGCTGAAGTGATCCTGAGGAAGCGCTCCGGTGAGGTGCTGGCCACCGCGAGGCTGCCGAAACGCAGGAGGCTCCCGAAAGGGGCAGGATTCCTGTGCCGGAGCTGCATGTAACTTTGCCACGGTTCCACTCCGGTGCCCTGGGCGTGGAGCGCTGTGGTCAGGCAGATTTCGTAGGAGTTGCCTTCCGCAATCTCGTGCTGGGCCACCCCGATCTTGTGTTTGTAGTCCAGCTCAGTGTCCCGGGCTGTGAATTCCGGGGCACCTGCACGCGGTTCTGCGGAATGTCCGACGGCGTTGCCACCTGTGTCGGCATCGTCACCTGCAGCGGTGCCCGTCGCGGTGTCCGAGGCAGCTGCCACGGCTTGGGCGGCTTTGGTTATCCAGCCGGCGGCGTCGGACGCTTCAAGGGCGAACAGCCAGACGGAACCCTCCCGATGGTCCAGGACCACAGCACGCCCCGCGAAGAGCAGGGCGGAATCCGGGGTGGGGGATGTGACGTCACTTCCGCCGGTCTCGCGCTTCAGCTCGTAGCCCAGATAGCCCAGCCAGCCGAGAGTGAATTCACCACCGTAGCCCTCGGGCGAGGGGGCCATGCTGCTTGCCCAGGCCGCGTCCAGCCAGCGGAAGAAGGGGCCTTCGATCCTCACCGTAGCGCAGCCTGTGCGCACGGTGGTGATCCCGTTGTGGTGCGTGGCCAACTGGCCGTGGCTGCCGCCGTCGTCGGCCAGAATACTGAACCGCCTGCGCTCCGCTGCCGGGGAAACGTCCGCTGCCTGGGAGACGCCGGCCGCAGGCGAGACGCCCGGAACGTCGGCGGAAGAACCTGCATCCCTCGCGAGCTCCGGACCGTCCGAAGAATCCAGCCATACGGCATTGGCCGAAGCTCCATACAGCGTTTCATAGAGGGCAGCGGCGTCGGGCTCTGCCGCAATTCGTTCGGCCCGAAGCTTCAGGCCGCGGCGGGCGGAGAGCTCGGGCGAGAGTACGCCGGAGCATGAGGGCAGGAACTGAAGGGCGCGCAGAACATCCCCGGGAGCGTTGCCGTCCGCCCGGTTGAGCACCCGCACGTCAATGTTCTCCCGCACCGCATCCGCGGCCAGCCACTCCACCTCCTGCGCGGCCCAGAGATCCCAGTAAGGCTCATAAGTGCTTCCATCGCGGGACAAGGCGCGTGCGCGGCGCTCGTCGTCGGGGGCTTCCGCCCAGACCACAGCGTCCAACAGGGGCCGGGCGGCGTCCGAGGCCGCTCCCACACCTTCGACGATCACGATTTCAGCGGGAAGCGTGACCCTGACGTCGCCGTCGTAATGCTTTTCCCAATCCCACGTCACCCATTCGGCGGCCTGCCCGCTCCGCAGGGGAGCCAGCACGGTGGTGATGTAGCGTTCCACTCCTGCCGCGAGCCCGTTCCAGCCTGGATAGATATCCTCAAGGTGGAAGAGGGAGACCTTGTGGTGGGCGCGCAAACGCGCAGCCAGTTCGATAGCGATGGTTGTTTTGCCTGCTCCGGACCGCCCGTCGATGGCGATGATCACAGGTGCGGGGCTCATGGAATAGAGCGTACCTGCTGCTCCGGAGGGTCCTGTTACTTCTGCAGCCTGAGCTGTGCCCTGACATGCTCAACAATTCCGGGAACAGAGGCCTCTATGAGTCGCCAGGTCTCTTCGAAATCGGACTGCCCTCCGTACCAGGGATCGTCGATGCCGTGGTCCAGGTTGTCGCCGTCGGCCACCACCGGATCGAAGGAGCGCAGCATCCGGATGCGGGCGCGGGATTCCTCGTCGGGTGCCTCTTCCAGGAGCCAGCCGTAGTGGTCCACGTCCAAGGCAAGGATGAGGTGACGCTCAGCGAACCATTCCGGTTGCCATTTCCTTGCGCGATGTCCGCTTGAGTCTATCGAGCGGGCTGTAAGAATCCGTGCAGCGCGGGGATCAACGGGACGGCCTGCTTCATAGGCCGTGGTGCCGGCGGAATCCACCACAACGACGTCGCCGAGACCGGCTGCTGCAAACGCGTCTGCGAGCATTCGTTCGGCCATGGGGGAACGGCAGATGTTGCCGGTGCAGACCGCGATGATCCGGTATGGGTTCGACGACGGGGACATGCAGCTAAGCATGATCCGGGGATGTCGCTTCGTCAACGGCACTGGCGGGTCTTGGATGGCGTGGATCCAAGCCAAGTCATGGCATGATGAGTGCGGTTCAATCTTGGGGGATATGTTGCATAAGGACCGCCGGTGATCGGCAATCCAGGGCGTCGTGCGCTACTTTTGTCGGCAGCGGCCGCCTTGCTGGTCTCCGGGTGCAGGCCAGACGCGGGTCCGGGCCCATTGCTTTCCGGCCGGCAGACCGCGGCCCAGCCCACCCCTGAAGCGCCAACCAGTGCTCCCGCTTCTCCCGCTTCCGCCACAGTGACGCCTCCAGTGACGCCTCAGCTGACTCCACCTGCCACGCCTCCAGTGACTCCCGCGCCGGCGGTAACAACACCCTCGCATGAGCAGATCGCAGCCAGATTCGCCGGCCATGTACCGTCCTATTGGGGCCTCGAGGCACCTAAGGTCCTGCGGGTCCTGACGGAGCCTGCGGCAGGAATTGCGTTGACCCTGGACTTTTGCGGTGGTCCTCTAGGAAACAGAGTGGACTACGCTGCCTTGGACATGTTGCAGCGGCTGCAGGTCCCCGCGACGCTGTTCATGAACGCGCGGTGGATCCACGCCAATCGTTCCCTGGCAGGGGACCTGGCCGCGGTACCCTTCTTTGAATTAGCCAACCATGGCAGCCAGCATTTGCCGCTGAGTGTGGCCGGGCACTCCGCGTACGGGATACCCGGAACGCAAAGTAGCCTGCAGGTCTATGACGAGATCATGACCAACGACAAGCTCTTGACGGAAATTACCGGTGAACGCCCGCGTTTCTTCCGCCCCGGAACCGCCTACCTGGACGAGGTTGCGGCCGAAATTTGCCATGCGCTGGGCACCATCCCTGCCGGATTCAGTATCAACGCCGACGGCGGGGCGACGTACCCGAAGGAACTGGTCGCGCAGGTAACAGCCAAGGCCAAGCCTGGGGACATCATCATCTCTCATGGAAATCAGCCCGGGTCCGGAACAGCCGCCGGACTGGCGATGGCAATCCCGGTGCTTTTGGATCAGGCCCGCGCCTTCACCACTTTGAGCGCGGGCGTGCCTTCCTCGTAGCCAACCGGTTGGCCCCATGGGGGAACGGCAGATCGGCGCGGGGTTGCCCTTGACTTTGGACACGGAGGGAA
The DNA here is from genome assembly GCF_023062595.1 of Arthrobacter rhizosphaerae. Taxonomy (GTDB): domain Bacteria; phylum Actinomycetota; class Actinomycetes; order Actinomycetales; family Micrococcaceae; genus Arthrobacter; species Arthrobacter rhizosphaerae. The sequence goes on along the minus strand of NZ_JALLAN010000014.1, from coordinate 91,317 downwards.
ATAGTTTATCGATATTCGTTGTTATCGAATATCGATAGTCAATTTTGGGGGAATCATGAAACAGATATTGGGCACCGGCCGCCGAGGGTCAGATGACAAGAAAGTCGTATCCAGGGCGGAGGCGGTTCTGATCGTTTTAGCCTCTGCAGCCGCAGCCGTGGTCACCACCGTTCTGGCCGTATCCGAGATCGTCCGCCTTTTCGCCGGGCCGGTGACTCTGACGCTTCCGCTGGCCACTACGCACCAAACTCCCACGGGGCTGCGGCTCGGAGCGCAGGCACACTTCACCTCCGTTGAAGCAGTAATCCCTGCAGTGCCCTCATACGAAGCCGCACTTTTGGCCTGGGCGGGGGCGCTGAACCAGATGGGCATCCTGGCAGTCTTAGCCCTGATTTTTCTGCTCGGGCTCAGGCTCCACAGCGGCAACCTGTTTACCGCGGGCTCTGTATGGATCCTGGGTTCCTGCGGTTTTGTACTCACCCTGGCCGGAACCATCGGGCAGCTCCTCGACTCCGCTGCCCGCAACCGCCTGGCAGAGCTGATCGGGGCAAACCAGCGCACTGCCGACGAAGCCGTCCCCATTTTCACGGCCCACTTCGATACGGGGCCGACGATGGCTGGCATTGTCCTCATCCTCCTGGCTGCAGTCTTCCAGATCGGCCGCAGGCTGCAGAAAGATACCGAAGGGCTCATCTGATGCCGGCAGAAGACGCGACAGCCATCCACTGCCGGCTCGATGAGCTGCTGGAGGCCCGCGGGATGACCCTGACCGAGTTGAGTAAGCGGGTGGGAGTGAGCATCGTCAACCTGTCTGTCCTGAAGAACGACAGGGCGAAAGCAATAAGGTTCTCCACTCTGGCAGCAATTTGTGAAGTGCTGGACTGTCAGGTCGGGGATCTCTTTTTCTTCGATCCGCCCATGGCCCCATAGGCAGGGAGTCACACCACGGCCAGCAGTGGGCCTCCCCTCTAGACGGAAGGAGAGTGTTGGTCCGACTTGGTGTTGAGTGAGAACTCTTCAAACGGGAGCGCCGCGAGGAACTCTTCAGCGGGGAAGGCAGACGCAGGGGAGACCACGCCGGATGGTGCTTCGCCGGCAAGGATCCTTGCAGCGGCCTCCACCACAATTGGTGCCGAGCTGGCGTAGATATCCTGGCCCTGGACGCGGGCTGTCCGGCGGACGCCGTCGCGCACCGCAACCGCTTCCATGGTAAAACGCTGGGCGGACCGTCCGGCGGTATCGGTGGCGATCGGTGGCGGCGTATGAGGGTCCCGCAACTCGGAAAGTGCGCTCAGGTTCAGATAACTGCTGATGCGTGTTGCGGGCAGGTGCCGGGAAATGCAGATGGTTTCCGCGAGCCCGAGTTCGCCCAGTTCGCAGGTGCCGAACGGGGCGGGGAAGGTCCAGCTGAACGGTCGGCCGGCCTGCGAATGAGCTGGGGCAATCGGGACAAGCTTGCCCCCGGCCACCTTGAACCGCGGCCCGGTGTTGCGTTCCCCTGTGCGACGCGTCCCTGATGTGGGATGCCAGTGGTCAAGGGCGGTGAACACTGAGATCTCCTCTATCTGGTCCATCTCAGCCCAATCACCTGCCGCCGCAGTGGCAAGCAGATCGCCGAGAGCACCGAAAAAGCCAGCGGCCGGCATAACCGTGCTGGCGAATGGACCATCTTGGAATTCCGCGGCCAAGTCCAGTACAGGTTGCTGCTCGGCGCTCAGGTCCAGATAATGAACGCCCGCCCGCACCGCGGCGGCAGCCAAGGGGACAGCAGTATCCGCGAAGGGACCGGCGCAATTAATGACCAGGTCCACTGCTGCGAGCAAATCCTGGGCATCGGCAACCCCTGCAGTCCTGATGCTGAGATCGGGATAATCTCCACGCACTGACTGGAGCCGCTCCGGGCTTCGCCCTGCTAGCACCGGCCGGGAACCCCTGCGGACGAGCTCATCGATGACGAATCGGGCTGTATGGCCATAGGCGCCGTACACCAGCACGGTCGCGGACTCCGGAAAGATGCTCATACGGCATTCTGCACGACGGAATCAAGAACATCCAGAACCGATGTCACTGCGCGCGGCATGTCTTAATCGTTGACTTTTTCAACAATGTATATTTTCATGGATATAGCAAGCATCACGTGCCGGATGGCCGGGTGCATAGGTCCGCGGCATCACAATGCCAGCAGCAAAGGAGCAGCCATGAGCCTGTCAGGCAAAGTAGCAATCGTCACCGGGGGCGCCAGGGGCCTTGGGCTGGCCTATGCGAGGGAGCTTGCGCGCCAGGGTGCTGCCGTCGTCGTCAACGATGTTGACGCCGCCGCTGCGGAAGAGGCTGTGGCATTGATCCAGTCCGACGGCGGCAGGGCAGTAACAGCTGTCGCTCCCGTAGGCAGCACGGAAGCCGCAAAACTGCTCGTGAATACTGCAGTTACCGAATTCGGCCGCCTGGACATCCTGGTGACCAACGCCGGCATCCTGCGGGACAAGAGCCTGCTGAAGATGACCGACGAGGACTTTGATCTTGTGATCAATGTCCACCTGCGAGGCACCTTCACCTGTGCCCGCGAAGCATTCGCCTACTTCAAGGAAAACGGGGTGGCAGGCCGCATTATCACCATCGGCTCACCCACCGGCCAGCGCGGCAACTTCGGCCAGACCAACTATGCGGCAGCCAAAGCCGGAATCGTGGGGATGGTCCGCACCTGGGCACTTGAAATGAAGAAGGCAGGGGTTACCGTCAACACCGTAGTCCCCGTGGCCGCTACCGCCATGACCAAGACCATTCCGTATTTCCAGAAGGCTGTTGAGGCCGACGAGCGGGGCGAAGCGATGCCGGACTTCTTCCGGCAGGAGCTCGGTTTTGGAACGGCCGACGACGTCTCCGGGCTGATTGCCTTCCTCGCCTCGGACGCGGCTTCCGGCATCACCGGCCAGGTGATCGGTGCCGGCGGTGACCGCCTACAGCTGTGGACGCACCCGGAAGCGGCTGTCACCCACTACTGTGACGGCGGCTGGAGCTACCAGGAGCTCGTGGAAAACTTCACCCCGCTGTTCGGAGGAAAGCTGCAGAGTGTGGGCGAGGAATTCCTCCCACTGCCGGAGGAGCTTCAGCCTGCCCGCCAGGAACCAGTACCGGCACAGGCGCGCTGACATGTCCGCGTCCTCCGCTATTCAGCCCTACGAGCTGGGCGTTGATGCCTCGAAGCTCGCTGCGATCGACATGCACGTACACCTCGAAGTGGACGGGCACGGGCACGGTTCGCTCCCCGCAGCGCTGACTGAAGCCTCAGCAAAATACTTCAAAGCCGAGGACCGGACGCCGTCGGTAGACCGGATTGCCGATGTGTACCGCGAGCTGAACATGGCCGCCGTCGTGTTCACCGTGGATGCCAGGACCCAGCTCAAGCATGAGCCCAACAGCATTCCGGAGCTCATCGCCGGTGCCGCCCGGAACAATGACGTCCTGATTCCCTTCGGCAGCGTGGACCCGCGCACCGGCACGGAAGCGATTCAAGGTGCCAAGCACCAGGCGGTGGACCTGGGCGCCCGCGGTTTCAAGTTCCACCCCAGCCTGCAGGGCTTCGATCCGTCCAGTGAACAGTTTTACCCGCTATGGGAAACGCTCCAGGAACTGGGGCTTCCTGCCATTTTCCATACAGGGCAGAACGGCATGGGCGCCGGACTCCCCGGTGGCTACGGCATCAAGCTGGCCTACTCCAACCCGCTGCTGCTCGACGCCGTCGCTGCTGACTTCCCCGAGCTGCAGATCATCATGGCCCACCCGTCGGTGCCGTGGCAGGACGAGGCCAACTCGATCGCCACGCACAAGGCCAACGTGTTCATTGACCTTTCCGGCTGGTCCCCGAAGTATTTTCCGGAATCCCTGGTGAAGGCCGCCAATTCGATGCTGCAGGACAAGGTGCTGTTCGGCACGGACTTCCCCCTCATCACGCCGCAGAAGTGGCTCGGCGCCTTCGCCGACCTGCCGCTCAAGGACGAGGTGCGGCCGAAGATCCTCAAGGAGAACGCCGTCCGGCTCCTCGGGCTGGGCCATTGAGATGACACTCGCTGAGATGACGGTGACGGCTGACTCTCCAGTTCAGGAGCGGCTGTACGGGGTGTGCGACTACTACGACGCCGAGTCCCTCCTCACTGAAGCCGAGCGCCGGGTACTCGGCAGGCTTCGGTCCTTCCTCGATGAAACGGCAAGCCCGCTGCTTGCGGATTATTGGGAGCGCGGCGAGTTTCCCGAGCAACTGGCCCGGCCCCTCATCGACCTGGACCTCATGGAGCCCGCCGAACTTACCGCCGACGGCCCCGCCCGGGGAATTTTCCATGGTTTCCGGATCTTCGAGCTTGCCCGGACCGACGCCTCACTGGCCACCTTTTACACTGCGCAGGCCGGGCTGTTCCGGACCGCTATCCGGATGGGCGCCTCCGCCGGGCAACAGGTCGAATGGATGCCACGGGTCGTTGACTTCACGCTTAAGGGTGCCTTCTCGCTCACCGAGCCAGGTTCCGGCTCCGACATTGCCGGCGGACTGTCGACGACGGCACGGCGTGAATCGGGTGCCCGCGGAGACAGCTGGGTTCTGGACGGCGCCAAGCGCTGGATCGGCGGCGCGGCCACTGCCGACGTCCTGGCCGTGTTCGCTCGGGACGTCGCGGACGGCCAGGTGAAGGCTTTCCTCGTGGACCGGGATGCCCCCGGGGTGACGCTTGAAAAGATCCACGGCAAGACGTCGTTGAGGATGATGCAGAACGCACACATAACCCTCGAGGGCGTACGCGTTCCGGAGTCCAGACGCCTTCAGAACGTCAATTCCTTCCGCGATGTCGCCGCCATGCTCCGGGCGATGCGTTCGGATGTCGCGTGGATCGCCACCGGCATCCAGGCAGGGGCTTTTGAAGCTGCGCTGCGTTATGTCAAGGAGCGCGAGCAGTTCGGCCGGCCGCTGGGGTCCTTCCAACTGGTCCAGGAAAAGCTGGCGCGCATGCTGGGAAACCTCACCTCGTCCCTCTCGCTGGTGGTCCGGTTGACGGGGCAACAGGCCCACGGGATCTACCGTGACCCGGATTCCGCCTTGGCGAAGATGCAGACAAGCTTGCTGATGCGCGAAACAGTGGCATTGGCGCGTGAAGTTGTGGGCGGGAACGGCATCACGCTCGAACACGACGTCGCCCGGTTCCACGCCGACGCCGAGGCGGTCTACTCCTACGAGGGAACCCACGAGATCAACTCGCTTATCGTTGGGCGCGCCCTCACCGGCGAAAGCGCCTTCGCACGCTGACCCGGCTTATTCAGATCACGTGCGCAGAACTCCAAACTTCCCCACCGCCGTCGTACTTACCCACTACAAAACCGCTACTGCTGGAGGCAACAATGCCCAATCTCGTCGTCGATTTCGACAAACTGCTCACTCTCGCCGGCACCGATCTCGGCGTCACTGAATACCGGGAAATCACCCAGGAACAGATCAACAGGTTCGCGGACGCGACGGGCGACGACCAGTGGATCCACGTGGACCCGGAACGGGCCAAGGACGGGCCGTTCGGTGCGCCGATCGCCCACGGCTTCCTCACGCTCTCGCTCATCATCCCGTTCTGGGGCGAGCTCTTCGACGTCGAAGGTGTAGCCACGAAAGTGAACTACGGGCTCGACAAGGTCCGCTTCACTTCACCGGTGAAGGTCGGCTCACGCATCCGCATGCAGGCCACCATCGCCGAAGTCACCGAGGTGAAGGGCGGCGCCCAGATCAAGGTGGCCAACACCATCCAGATCGAAGGCCAGGAGCGCCCCGCTGTCGTGGCAGAATTCCTGGCCCGCTTCTACAAGTAGAGACTGCCCGGGGAACCGCAGCAGGACTAGCTTGGGATAAGAGAGGATTCACGATGGAAAATTTTGGCATCGGCTCCTGGCTGCAGCGTCGCCGCCCGAAGTCGGGCAGTAAGACTGCGCTGGTGGCCGGAGACCGGCAAGTCAGCTACGAACAGCTTGCGGACCGCACCCTCCGCCTCGCCCACGCGCTCAAAGACCGGGGGGTGGCCAAGGGTGACCGGGTAGCCTACCTGGGCGAGAACCACCCGGCGTTCCTTGAAACACTCTTTGCCTGCGGCACTCTGGGGGCGGTCTTCGTGCCGCTCAACACCCGGCTGGCGCCACCGGAAATCCACTACCAGCTGCAGGACTGCGGAGTCACCGTCTTGATCCACTCGCGGAGCCTCAGCGAGCTGGCCACCCGCGGAGCTGCCGGGAGCGGCGTTGGGAGGTTCGTCGTCGTCGACGATTTGGCAGACGGCGACAGCCGGACGGACTCATACAGCGCAACCAGTGACGCAGCCGGCGCCGTTTCGCTTGAGGATTTTGAGGAGGTTCTCGCCTCCTCTGCCACCGATCCCGTGGACGAACCTGTGGGGCTGGACGACGCGGCCATGATCCTGTACACCTCGGGCACCACCGGTCAGCCCAAGGGCGCTGTGCTCACGCACGGAAACATCACCTGGAACTGCTTCAACGTGATCGTGGATTTTGATTTCTCCTCGGCTGACGTCGCGCTCATGATCTCGCCGATGTTTCACGTAGCCGCCTTGGACATGGGCGTCCTGCCGACCATCCTGAAGGGCGGCACCGTAGTGCTGGAGTCCAAGTTCGATCCACGGCGGACCCTGGAACTCATCGAGCGGCACCGCGCCACCACCATCAGCGGCGTTCCCACCACTTACCAACTGCTCTGCGAGCACCAGAACTGGCCGACGGCGGACATCAGCTCGCTGAACAAGCTCACCTGCGGCGGGTCTGCAGTGCCCATGCGGGTGCTGGAGGCTTACGAAGCGCGCGGCTTGCGGTTTTCCAACGGTTACGGCATGACCGAAACAGCGCCAGGAGCTACCACTCTTCCGGCCGAGCGTTCCCGGGAGAAGGCCGGTTCTTCAGGTCTGCCGCATTTCTTCACCGACATCAGGATCGCTGACCTCATGGGAGGCGTGGTCCCTGCAGGTGAGGTGGGGGAGGTCCAGATTAAAGGGCCCAACGTCATCCCTGGGTACTGGAACAGGCCGGAGGCAGCTACCGACTGTATTGCCGACGGCGGCTGGTTCAGGTCCGGCGACATGGGCTACAAGGACGAGGACGGGTTCCTGTTCATCTCCGACAGGCTCAAGGACATGATCATTTCCGGCGGGGAGAACATCTACCCGGCGGAGGTGGAACAGGCCATCCTCGAGCTTGTTGCAGTTTCGAGTGTGGCGGTTATCGGTATCCCGGATCACAAGTGGGGCGAGGTGCCCAGGGCGGTGGTAGTGCTGCGCGAGGACGCGCATCTCAGTGAGGACGAGCTCAGAGAGCACCTTGAAGGCAGGCTGGCCCGCTACAAGATCCCGAAGTCAGTGATCTTCGTGGACGATCTGCCGAGGACGGCGAGCGGAAAGATCCGCAAGGCCGCGCTGCGTTCATCGTTTAGTGGATGAGTGCCAGCATCACACCAACTGCGACGAACAGCACACCAAAAACGCGGTTCAGGATGGTCTGTCCGCGGGCGTTCTGAGTGAACCGCTGGAACCAGGCGGCGGCCGCTGCGAAGAAGAACCACATCACCAGGACGTCGATGAGCACAACCGTTGCTGTGAGGACCAGGTACTGCGGAAGCAGGGATTGCTCAGGACGGATGAACTGCGGCATAAAAGCGAGGAAGAATACGATCGCCTTGGGGTTGAGTATGTTGACCCACAAGCCGCGCCGGAACATGGAGGTAGCGGGTTCGTTCCGGAGGGATTCGACGACGGACTGTTCCAGGTTGGGCTTGTGCATAAACTGCCGGATCCCCAAGTACACGAGATAAGCGGCGCCCGCGTAGCGGATGACGTTGAACAGCAGCGGTGATCCGGATACCAGCACGCCCACGCCCAGCGCAGCGAGCAGGATGTGGATTATCAGGGCAGTCTGCTGGCCCAGGATTCCCCAGATGGAGCGACGGAATCCGGAGTTCAGCGAGTTGCTCATCGTGTTGATCGCGCCCGCCCCGGGCGTAAGGCTGATGAGGACTCCGGTGCCCGCGAGAGCGAGCCACAGGGAAGTTTGCATCAGTCAAGTTTACGGGCCACCTCGCGACGGCCGAACCGGCCTACTTGGGGCGGTTGTTCTTGCCGTCCAGCCACAGTTCCGTCGACTCGTCACGGTGGACGCCATCAGCCCCGACGTGTTTTTCGCTGATGATCGGTCCGTTCTTGATGACGTGAACCAGTGCCATGGCATGTCCGCGGCCCAGACCGTAATCCTCTTTGAGCCAGTCGATGATTTTTCCGGCTTTCGTCTTGGGGTCATCGAAGCCGCGCTCGTGAGCTAACCCGACTAGCTCGCGAGGCGTCAGCCCGGTCTTTTCTTCGATGGTGTCCAGGTAGGCCTGAAATGACATGAAGAGGTCCCTTCCGCTTGGATTGTTCTTGCACCCTATAGAGGCTTCCACGCAGGCGAAACCATTCGGAGAAGAAATTATCGGTCCTTATGACGGCGGCTGGATTGTAGCCCTCCCCGGGCGCTGGGTTAGCCTTTATAAGGCATGGGTGGATTCCGGAAGGCATACTGCCCCTCTTCCCGTGCCCCGGTGCTGTGCCGCACCGCTCGATTCTTCAACAACCACGAAGGCGCTCCAGCGCTTCTTCAAGACCACGGATGGAGCCAGTCATGGTTAGGACGGACCCCACAGTCCCGGCTCCCAAAGTCCCGAACGTTGCAGCCCCCACTCCCGAACAGCTTCAGTCCGTCCGGGGGACCCTGCGCTCAGCACGCAGGCTCAAAACGGAAGTTTTGGGCGGGTTGGTGGTGGCCCTGGCCCTGATTCCGGAAGCGATCGCATTTTCCATCATTGCAGGCGTTGATCCCAGGCTGGGCCTGTTCGCATCCTTCACCATGGCGGTCACCATTGCCTTGGTAGGCGGTCGCCCCGCAATGATCTCTGCAGCCACTGGTGCAGTGGCCCTGGTGATCGCGCCCCTGGTCAAGTCCCACGGCGTCGATTACCTGATTGCAGCCGTCATCCTTGCAGGCATCTTCCAGATTGTCCTGGGGCTGTCCGGGGTGGCAAAACTGATGCGCTTCATCCCCCGCTCCGTGATGGTGGGGTTCGTCAACTCCTTGGCCATCCTGATCTTCATGTCCCAGGTCCCGGATCTGCTGGGCGTCCCGTGGCTGGTCTACCCGCTCGTTGCCCTTGGCCTCGTCATTGTCTTCGGGCTGCCGAAACTGACCAGGGCGGTGCCGGCCCCGCTTGTTGCCATTGTGGTCCTGACGCTCATTGCGGTAGTGGCTTCAGTGGAGGTGCCAACCGTCGGGGACAAGGGTGCGTTGCCGGAATCCCTGCCGTCGCTGCTGGTCCCGAACGTGCCCTTCAGCCTCGAGACCCTGCAGGTCATTTTTCCCTTCGCGCTCGCGATGGCTTTTGTCGGACTGCTGGAATCGCTCATGACGGCCAAGCTCGTCGACGACGTCACCGACACCCGCTCAAACAAGAGCCGCGAGGCGTGGGGGCAGGGCGTGGCCAACATCGTTACCGGCTTCTTTGGGGGCATGGGCGGCTGCGCGATGATCGGCCAGACCATGATCAACGTCAAGGCCTCCGGCGCGCGGACCAGGATCTCGACATTCCTGGCCGGCGTCTTCCTGCTCATACTGGTGGTCGCCCTCGGTGACGTCGTAGCCGTGATCCCGATGGCCGCACTCGTAGCCGTGATGATCTTTGTTTCCTGGGCTACCTTCGACTGGCACAGCGTCCAACCCCGGACGCTGAAGATGATGCCCAGGAGCGAAACCCTGGTCATGGTCGCCACCGTCATCGTCGTCGTCGCCACCCACAACCTGGCCATCGGCGTCGGCGTCGGAGTCCTCGTGGCCATGGTTCTTTTTGCCCGCCGGGTGGCCCACTTCGTCACCGTGGAACGAACAGTCGCCAGCATCAACGGGCAGGAGACAGCGAGCTACGTCGTGGACGGCGAACTCTTCTTCGCTTCCTCCAATGACCTCTACACCCAGTTCGAATACGCCTTGGATCCGGAACACGTGATTATCGATATGCACGCCTCCCACCTCTGGGATGCCTCGACCATCGCCACCCTGGACGCCATCACCGACAAGTACCACAAGCACGGCAAGGACGTGAAGATCATCGGCCTCAACGACGCCAGTACCCTCATGCGGGAACGACTCAAAGGAAATCTCGGTGCCGGAAACTAATCGAGGGCCGGTGACCGCCCCGAATACGCAGCCCGCAAACGGTCCGCACGGTTCTGCCAGGACCGAAAGGTTCTTCACTGCCCTGACGCGCTGCAGAAAAGCCCTGATCCCGGAAAAGCTGGAGCGGCGCCTGAACACGCCCTCGGGACTGCTGTGGGGCTATATTGTTGTCCACCTTTTTTTCCTGGTCTACATGCTGACCTTCGTCCTCCAGGGCCAGGCCTTCAGCGACACCAACATCTACCGCGACTGGGCCGCCGGAGGGTTCCGCGAAGAAAACCTGGTGGGGCTGCCCAGCCCGTGGGTGTACCCGATTCTGGCCCTGCTCCCCATCGCCATCGCCGGAATGGCCGGACCCGGACCGTTCCTGCTCATCTGGGTGCTGATGATCATCGCCCTCAACGCGCTGGCGGTTGGCCACCTGACAAAGTGGGGCAAGAACACCGCTGCCCTCCCCGCCGCCTGGTGGTGGCTCGGCTTCATCTTCCTCATGGGCTTCCTGGGGTTCGCCCGGGTGGATGGCTTGACCGCCCCGTTGGTACTGAGCGCGCTTCTTTTCGGAGTCTCCCGCCCCTTCGCAGCCTCGCTGCTCCTCAGTATCGCCACTTGGATCAAGGTGTGGCCTGCTGCCGTTGTCCTGACGCTGCTCACCGTCGCCAAGCGCCGGCTGCACGTGCTGGCGGCCGGGATGCTGGTGACTGCTGTCGCCGTCGGAGCGGCACTGGTGCTTGGCGTGGCTCCGAAACTCCTGAATTTCCTGACCGCACAGGGGGATCGGGGCATGCAGCTGGAGGCAACCTTCACCACTCCATGGCTGTGGTTGAGCGTACTGAACACGGGCAGCTCGCGGATGTACATGAACACCGAGATCAACTCCATGCAGGTTGATGGTCCCGGGACCGAGGTCATGTCATTCCTGATGCAGCCCTTGCTTGCCTTGGCTGCCGTACTGGTGGGAGTGCTGATCTTCCGGGCACTGCACGCCGGCAACCGCGTGGGCTTGTCGGACCGCACTGAGCTGCTGCTGGTAGGAACGCTCACCATGACCACTGCCTTTGTGGTTTTCAACAAGGTGGGATCGCCGCAGTTCATGGTCTGGCTCGCTCCTGCTGTTGCAGTGGGACTGGCAAGCCATTGGAAGCAGTGGCGGGTGCCGGCGGCCATCCTGATCGCCATCGCTGTGACCACGTACTTTATCTACCCGCTTTTCTACGACGCCTTGAGCCACAACAACCCCCTGATGGCGTTGGTTCTGACCATCCGGAACGTGCTTTTGGTGGTTCTCTTCTGCTGGTCCGTGCGGCGTCTCTACCGTCTGAGCAAGCATGCGCCTGAGGGTGACGTTGCCGATGAAGCCGAGGCCCGCTGACATGCTGCAAAGGGTTGGCCAGGGACTGACGCGCCTTCGTGGCAGGGTCCTGACACCTGCTGCGGTGAAGTGGCTGAGCAGGCCCTCTTCCGTCTGGTGGGGCTTCGCGGTTGTTCATCTCTACTTCCTGGGCTGGATGATGTCCTTCATCCTCAAGGGTGAGATGTTCAGCGATACCCTGCAGTACCGGGAATGGGCCGTGAACGGAGCCAACCCGGGAAACGGTGAGGCGTCCATCAGTCCGTGGGTGTACCCGGCACTGGCGCAGCTGCCCATTTACTTCTCAAACATCGCCGGGCCGGACCACTACCTGCTGGTGTGGACCCTGATGATCACGGCCCTCAACGCAGTGGCCCTGGCTTACCTGATCCGAGGCGGTAGACGGCCTCAAGGAATTGCTCCCGCCTGGTGGTGGCTGGGCTTTACCGTCTTCATGGGTTACCTCAGCTTCGCCCGTGTTGAGGGAATCACGGCGCCCATCGTCCTGATTGCTTTGCTCTTCGCGGCCCGCAGGCCGGCGGTTGCTGCCGTGCTGCTCAGTGTTGCCACGTGGATCAAAGTCTCTCCGGCCGCTGTCCTGCTCCCGATCCTGATTGCCAGCAGGGACCGGGTGAAAATCATCGCCGCCGGCATCGCCGTGAGTGCAGCCGTAGTGGTGGGTACATATTGGGCCGGCGGTATCAGCCACCTGTTCGACTTCCTCACCAATCAAGGCGAGCGAGGGATGCAGCTCGAGGCCACGTTCTCCACTCCCTGGCTATGGTTGAGCGTCCTGAACATAGGCGACGCAAGAATCGCGGACAACGTGGCCATCAACTCCTCGGAAGTTTATGGCCCCGGGGTTTCCATCGCAGCCGTTCTGATGCAGCCTCTGTTCCTGATCGCCGTGGCAGCCGGTGCCGTGCTGCTGATGTGGGCCTTGCGCAGGGGAGCGGAGCGCGAAGAGCTGTTCCTCGAAGGCGCGCTCATGATGACGGCGGCCTTCATCGTCTTCAACAAGGTGGGCTCCCCGCAGTTCATCATCTGGTTGGCTCCGGTGGTGGTCGCGGGCCTCACTCATGACTGGAACCGCTGGAAGGTGCCGGGCGCACTGCTGATGTCCATAGCAGCGCTTACCTTCGTGATCTATCCCTTGTTCTACACACCGCTGATCCACGGCCACCCGCTTATTGCCCTGGTCCTCACGGCGCGGAACGTGCTCTTGGTGGTTCTCCTGTACTGGTCTGTGAAGCGCACGCTGGAGTTGGCGGCCCGCAAGAGCCAGCCCGTCGCAGCGGCTGCAGGTCTCCGTGAGTGAGCGGAAACCCGCTCCTTGACCCCTGATGTTCTCCACGAGGACATGCCTGGTGTTGCGTCCCAAGCGGTCGAGCTTCCAGACGGTCAGTACGTCACCGGGCTCTAACCTTTCTATGGCCTTGGAGAGTTGGCGTTCGATGGTGGACCCGCTGACGCCGTTATCGGCAAAGACCCTGGCAGTACAGGTTGCCTTAAGCGCAGTTAGCTGCAGATCGAAGTTCTATTCGGTAGTGGAAACTCCCGGGTACCCCCCTCACAGCCATTGGCCATGGTCAACATCCTTCCACGAGCACAAGCTCGCTAGGTCAAGGAGTCAACAAAACCGGGGGCAGTCCCTAGTCCTTGTCCGTTACTCGCGGCCCGATGCTGTCACTGATCAATCTGACCTGCTCATGGGCCGGAATGTTGGAGCGAGGCCGGTCAGCAGGTTGTCGCTGACCGGCCTTATATATGGGTCCAGGCTCATACCGTCTTCATGGTATTGAGCCTAGACCGATTGGGTTAGCTCAAGTTGTTGTGCGCGTAGGAGCACATCGCATCGGCGAGGAATGGCACCATGTTCGGGTGGTAGGCATTGTGGAAGGATGCCATGTCGGCGTCCTCGCGATAGTTGAGTGCCATGCCCACGTAGGCGCGCGCAGTTGGAACGTAGAATCTGCAGGCGATGTCATAGTGCGCGGCGATGAGGGTTTGTATCTGCTTGCTGGTGGGGTCTGCGCTCTCAACGAGCGGGCCTATCTGCTTATATAGCGCATCCCAGTCCGCGTGGACTAGGGGTCGATCCACGTCTTCCCAGTGGTTGGTGGCAGCAAGGCTTCGTGTCTGTTCCTCTTTCAACGCATTTCGGCATTCGTTGAGATAGGAGGAGCTGAGTGAATCGATAGTCATGATTGTTCCTTATCAGTGGGCGCGCGGCGAAGTACCGTGATTTTTCCATGTAAAGAGAGCATTAAGGAGCGCTCCGACCTGAACGAGTCCAGGGATGTCTAATCACAGGATCTGCGACATCGACCTTCAACGGCTCAGGCCGGTCTAGACAAGGCCACCATGGTTTGCACTGATAATCATTGGCTCACCATATCCTGCAATCACCTGAAGAATCTAAAATGCCTGAGCTTCCACGCCCTGGCTGACGCACAGCTTCAGTCAGGAACTTGCGGAGTCTGCGCTGAAGTCTTGCCCCGCCGCGGACGTGAGCATCGACAGATTGACAGCTGTCGACCAAAAGCAACAGGTCGAATAGCGGGATAAGGCGCATCGATAAGTGCGATGCGAGTCCTAGGGCGGGTATCCTCAGCTGCGGATTTTCGAAGCCAACATTACGGCCACCACCAAGGAGGCAATGGACACGGCGACGAGGTTAAGTCCCTGATAGCCGATCCAACTCATGACCAGGCCGGAGAAACGCCCGCCAACAGCTCCGGCAGCGCCCATCAGCATGTCCGATACTCCCTGGACCAGAACTCGGTCCCCGGGAAGAGTCACTCCAACGGCGGGGAATGTGGCATTGTTATTACGATCTTGCCGAAGTGGTGTGCAGCTTCCAGATGCTTGAGTGCCTCGTGGACCTTGTCGACTGTCCTCTGAGTCTGGTTTCGCCGCAGCTCCTCTCCTACGGTTCACTTCTTGCGAACGATCGGCATCACACCCACTGAGTAGCGCAGGAAGTTCTTCGACCAGAAGGATCTTCGGTATTGAGACGCACCTGGAGGGAGCGGTGCTTTGAGCCGCGCACCGCCGCAGGCGATCGAGGTTTCATTTCGGTACTGCACGAAGCAATTAGTCGAACGGCGGCTCAGGAAGCATGAATGTTTTGGAGCGCATTTCGCTAGACAAATGCACGGCCGGCGGTGTCGGGGCGGGTTTTGCGTTTACGGCTGTTTCGTTGGACGTGGGTGGTTCCTTGCACGGAGGGCAGAGGTTCGATGGTGCGGTATCTGGGTGGTTGGAGCCGATGTGTTGCCCGGTGGGAGAGGACGTTGCTGCAGGTGACCAACCTGGAATCCCGGAAACTCGCAGCGGAGTTAAGCAACACCGCCGGGCCGGCGAGCTCAAAAGGGGACAATCACACGTTCAGAGGCGGTGAGGCTGGATAAGCTCGACCGCCCTGATGATCGAGCATGGTACGCAACTGCCGCCGTCGAATGGCTGGTCCCGAAATGTTCTGCTGAACATGATCATGAACAAAACGCTGGAGCGCACCGGGGCGGCACCGTCGAACTTTGTCCAACGGCTTGTTGGACCAGACTCGGATTTTGCATAGCAAGTCGCCAAAGACCCCTACAACTTTGAGTTCCTGGGCCTGTCCGGCGAAGTGGCTGAGTGCGACCTGGAGAACGCCCTGACTAGCAGAATCACCGAAACGCTGCGTGAACTCGGTCCGGGCTTCTCCTTCGTCGGCCGGCAGGTGCACTTCGACGTCGACGGCGACGACTTTTATGTCGACATGCTTTTTTTCAACATTGACCAGTCCCGGTACGTCGTTGTAGAGCTCAAGACTGGAAAGTTTCAGCCCGAATGGGCCGGAAAACTCAACTTCTATGTCGCGCTTGTAGATGACATGCTCCGACGCGAGCACCACAACGAAACCATCGGCATCCTGATCTGCGGCACCAAGAACGACCGCAGCGTCAGGTACAGCCTGGGGCGATCCACTTGGCCCATAGCGGTGGCGGCGTACACCTACGACAATTTTCCCCGGCTGAACAAAAAGCCCTTCCCGACGAAGGACATCTGGTCGCGGCACTTGAATGGGCCGAACCTGAGACAAATATCGCTGCCGATTGATCCGTCACGATCCTGGGAGAGGTATCCGCAGAGAGTGTCCCATGTCCAAGGATGTGGGACGCACGTTCGAAGCGAGAGTTGGCGATCCGCTGCCGAATGATTTTGTTGCTACTTGATCCTGTCCACTGGAACGGCCAGAACGGCACCGAGCCCTGCTGCGTACTTATCGCAGCTGACCAGCAATCTTTTAGGGAAAACGATTGCCCACCCGTGCAAAGAATGGTTGCATTAGGGCACTGGCTTCCATGAAAGGACACAAGCATGCCGAGGACGACGATTGATGAGGCTCGCCAGGTACGACTGGTCACCAACCTGGAACAGTCGAAGGCTTTCTACCGCGATATCCTCGGTTGCGAGGTCGATGGCTGGGGACACGCGCTGCGCGGGGGATTGCAGCTCATCCTCCAACAGGCACAGGACCCGTCGCAGGTACGACCGAATCCGACTGCCGCCAAGCGGGACACCTATCCAACCGATTGGCAGGGACCCGATCATGGCTGGGACACGTTCGCCTTAATCAACTTCGAGGAGTTCGAGACTTTTGTCCAAGAACTTCACGACCATGGTGCCGAGATAGCGCTTGGCCCCATTGAGCAAACCCACAACGATGGAATGACCTTCAAGAACGTCTACGTTCGCGATCCCGACGGCTATACCATCGTGTTCGGTTGCGGTGCTGTCCTGGGTTCTCCGGAAACCGAAAAAGCCTAGGCTTCACCCGGGTGCAACTCGGGAGCAGTCCACTCCGGGGCGTCCCACCTGGGATGTCCCGGTACCAAGGATGTGGAACAGACGGGAGCGCGGGTAATAGGCTTTGGCCATGTCACCAGTTGCCGGCGTGCGCGTTCCCCTAGTCCCATGATGGATCCGACGAATCTTCGGCAGGCTCTTCTGGATCTCGGGCTTGAGGATGATATTCCGTTGCCGGAAGCAGCAACAGACCCGGAGGTTCTCAGTGAAGGCGCTTCCGTCGAGGACATCAGCACTGCGTTGATCGAGCTCCTACGAGAGGGGCGGATCCAGATTTCGGCCGGTCACTGGTCGCAGGAACCGGAATTTGTTGATCCTGGTACAGCGGAGGAGCTCCTCCGCGACCATGAGCAGTACACCTTCAAGAGCACGGCAGATCTGCGGCTGCGCGTCTACTACGTGAACGTAGACAACGTGCGATCCTAACTGGCGCCGGGGAGTCCCGTCCGAGTTGGCATCCGTTTCCAGTGTGGATAGGACAGACAGGCCAATGAGCCCACATACCGTTTCCGCGCAATTCCGCTTCTACCCGACAGACAACAACGGTCTGACGGCGGAAATGACCAGCCCAACACGCTCCTTGATCATGATTTTCCCTCCCCTCACTGACGCTGAGGAAGACTCAGTTCAGCTCGGTGCCTTTCTTGACCTGGTCGGCGAGAACGTTCGACCGGCCTTGATGGCGGAAGGAAAGCTCACCTTCTGGTCAGATCTGTCGAGGCTCTATGCCTCCAGGGGTGTTCCTTTCCAAATCTGGTACGACGGACGAATTGTGGGAGAGGGAAGAGTTAACGACATTGTGGAAGATGGCTGATACGACCGATCCCAGGTCCAGGGCGGAATCGCTGCCAGAATCCCACTCCACGAGACGTCCCAGATCCAAGGAAGTGGCACAGTCGCCCCCGCGCTCACTCGGTAGCGACACGAGGTGTAGTTCATAGCCAGGCCGCTATGCCTTCCATGGGGTTAGTGTCCCTCTGTGCAGGGTTTTTCCTCCGGCTTCCTTCCCACCCCACCTCACGATGAAGCGGTTGCCTTTGGCTGAGAAGCTGAGCTGCGTTTCCTTCAGGGAGCCCTTGCCTCCAAGCGAATACCCCATACTGGGTGGACCAACGGGAGTGGCCTTGCCCCTCAAGAGCGCGGCAGGGCCACAACCCGCCCGCTTACTGCAGGGCTAAGCCCAGGACTGGTCCCGCGAGATGCAGTCCGACCCATTTCCGATCAGGATTGAAGAGACATCGTTTTGGGCGTTCCAGACAGACAAGTTGGCGCGCCCGCCGTTTGGCACGGCTTCCACAATGCTCGTGTAGTCGCAGTTGGCGGCCCTGTGCAAGACAACGGGGTGGCCGGTGTTATTGATCACCGAGGCGGCGTTGTTGTTCACCTGGACACCCCATCCGTTCCGCCCAGCCGGGCCGTCGGTGAACAACTCATTCCCCATGCCGGCGTCACTATAGGCGTAGTCTGCCCGTGCACCCTGGAAATCCGAATTGAAATAGAAGCACACCCGTCCTGATGGACACGCCGTCCCCGAGCCCGAGGCACTGGCCGCCGGCGCCCCCGTCAGGAATGCACCGGCACCCAAAGCCAGCACAGCGCCTGCAGTAGCTGTCTTACGCATCAAGAGTTTCAAAAAAATTCCCCAATCACTAGCGGTAGCGGACTCATCATGGTGCCCACCGGAGGCGCCCCCATGATTCTCCGGCACCTCCGCATCAGGCGCCATGGGGACACCTGCCCTGCGCGGCTGGCGTCCAATCAAAGGCGTCCCAGTTCTCTTCCTGATTGAGAAGAGAGCCAGGGCTATTCCTGCCATTGCGATCGGCGCCGCGGCGATATATGCTCCGCCGCCCAGATATGTAAGGCCACCACCCAGGGGGTAGGCCGCACCGAGCCACCCTATCGCCACAAAAGCAGCCCTGCCAGCGGTTGAATGGGGATGACCCATCAAGGCAAAAAGACTCATCGAGAGGCACCAGACGCCAGCCATGAGGAAAATGAATGCACCGACGAACGCGAGACGATCTGCGGTGAAAGCGCTAGCCAAGTTAATGAAGCCCATTATCGTAAGTACAAGTCCAAGGAGCAGTGTCCATTGTGGGGGAGGGGTCTGACACGAAAGGTCTACACCGAGCCGAACGGGAGCTTTTGGTTGAGCGATATATCGTTGCGGCATGCCTGAGTTGATCGCACCCACCGAACGCCTGCACGCATCATGGCTCCAGTGCCATGCAGAGTGGGGTGCCGGACTCCACGAGGATGGGTTCGGATTGTTGGCAACCGATGAAGTCGACTCGCCAGCCGGGTTCCAGACCTGGGTGGCGAGGCTTGCCAACGAGTCAGATGGTACTTGTTGGTGGATCGTTGAGGGTGACCGAGTCCTGGGCGGAATCGCGCTGCGGCACCAGAACCACGAACTAGCGCCACGGGCCGGACATATCGGCTACGGCATCCGGCCCTCCTCCCGCGGACAGGGGCTGGCTACCTGGGCACTAGGTTAAGTAGTAGACGAGGCGCGGCTGCTCGGCATGGACCGGGTGATGGTCGTCTGCGAGGCCGGCAACCGCGCCTCTGCCAAGACGATCGAGCGCCAGGGCGGCATCCTTGAGGTGGGCCGCGAAAGCGAAAACGGCGCCGCGTGGCGCTACTGGATCAGGACCAGCGAGCCAGAAGTGTAACCCCGCAATGGGTGGCAGGCTCGCGACTTCGGTCGTGAGCCTGATGGCAGCAGTCATCGCTCTACTCTCCATGGCGGAACGCGCGGTTAAAGAGCTTACGCTCCCGAGCTGTAACTCGGAAGCCTAAGCGTAAAGCAAGGAAGGTGTAGCTGCTACAAGCCGGTGGTCGGTGGGATGCCAGGGTCGAGGGCCTCTCGGTCCGTGCCCAGGCCGGCACAGAGCTCACCGAAGGACGGTGCGGCAGGCTCTGGAATCCGCTTCCCCTCCGGAACGCAAACCGGTCCGGGACGTCTGCGGGACTAGCTTGGAACGTCCTCCGGGCGGCGCTGGCGGGACAGCAGCGCCGCCTTGGCAGCCGGTGTTACCAGGAGCTTGCGCGTTTTTTTGTCTAAGAAAAGCAGGTACAGGACGAACGCCAGCGCCACGAAGAAGGCAAGGGTTGAGGCCTGGTAGTCCAGCTCGACAAAACCCCACACTGACAGCTGGTCCTGGGCTCCGAACACCACAAAGAATGTGATGACCACGTATACGGTCCACATCTGCCAGTCATCCCGAATGCCAGTTACTGCCAGCAGGGGGATGAACCACAGGACGTACCAGGGCTGGATGATCGGCGAAAGCACCACGATGGCGGCGAAGCCCAGAGCCATCCTTCGGATGAGCCGGGAGTGGTCTCCCTTGAACATCAACAGGATCACCAGGCCCACCCCGGCCCACTTGAGCAGTGATCGCAGCCCGGATGCGAGCATTCCGCCGTCGAGCCCCAACGCATTGGCCAGACCCTCAACCTGCTGGCCAAGGAAGCCGGACGGCGAATAGCCGGTGTAACCCGGCGTCGGATCCGTAATGGCCGAAACCCAGCCCATGCCCAGGCCGAACGGGAGGCCACTCACTGCCAGGGCGCCGAAACTGATGGCGGCTGTCAGGAACCAGTACCAGAACTTCCGTCCCCAGCCCGCGGCCTGGCCGGCCCACAGCAGGCCGATAAAGGGCAGGAGAACGATGGAAATGGGTTTGATGCCAATGGAGGCAGTAACCAGCAGGACTCCCAAAAGACCGCGGTTCGTGGCTGCGAAGTAGGTGCCTGCTACGGCCAGCCCCACCATGAGGGCGTCGTTGTGGGCACTGGCCACGAAACTGATCAGGAAGAGCGGATTGGCTACGGCTATCCACAAGGCCCTGCCGCCGTTGATGCCGTGAAGCTGGGCGAGCTTGGGGATGTAGACCATGCACAAGACCACGCCAGCAACGGCGATCAGGCGGAACAGGAAGACAGAGAAGTCAGGCTGCGCCCCCGTGATCTGCACTACCAGGCCTTCAAGCCAGAGGAAGTAGGGGCCGTAGGGTGTCCTTGCCTCGGCCCACGCCGGGTCAGCGCCGAGGGCAAACCAGTTACTGAGGGCTGAGATGCCGGTGTTGTAGGGGTTGAGGTTTTCCTGGACCAGCCGCCCTTGCCCGGTGTAGGCGTACACATCGCGGGAATAGATGGGCACGGCAAAAAGCATGGGCGCTGACCAGACGGCGATAGCCCACGCTACCGATCTCAGCGATCCCGGGCCCCAATTGCCCAACCGCTGTCCGAGGCGCAGCCAGGAGCGCATCAGCATCATGGCGCCAAGGGTGAGCAGCAGGGTTGCAGTGGTGACCCCCCAGCCTTCGGTGCGCAGGGCAATCACCAGCGGGTGGCGGATCATCGGGGAACCGTTCGCGATCCATCCTGTGCCGATGGATCCGACGAACATCATGAGAGAGCCCACCAGACCCTGAAGGATGGCCCAGTAGGCGCGGGGAGGAGCCTCGACGGGGATCTTCCCTGTGCCGGAGCGGGAGGGCTGACTCTCCTCTACTTGGTGCTCCACCTGACCTCCGGTGCCCTTGGACGAATTGGCGGACATCATGATGGGGAACTCTCGGGTGGGCTAGGCTGAACCGACAGCGAAGGCGGTTCAGACGACCCCCAAGCGCAGCTCCATGTTAGCACCGAGCCTCCGTCGGCCACTGTCATTTGACAGCCCGACGCCGTCCGTTACGCTCCGCTGTCCACGTTCGGTCCCTGAGTCGAGGCGCTGGCTCAAGTCCCCGAGGAGTGGTTGTCCTGGCTGCCTTCGGTCAGTTCACTTTCCGTATCAGGGCCGCCGTCGTCGTCACAACCTGTCTGATTGACGAGCGAGCTGGCCTGTGCGCCGCCGACCTGGTGTAGGCCGGTGCTGGCGGTTGCAGGAAAGGCCGTTGGCATGGTCAGTCCCGTTCCGATACTCAGGGCGAGCAGCACGCCGGCTGTTGCCCAGACGATCCTTCCCATCTCAGCACTCCCTTCCTTGCCTGCCTACCCAGCATGCAGCAGCGGATTGTGGAAGCGCCCTGATTGGGCTGAGCGAGGACTGTGAAGGCCTTCGACCACCAGCTCCCCATCCAACGTCTAGCTCAGCCGGGCCGCCCGTGCGGCAAGGTAACGGCGCTCGGGGAGGCTCGCCGTCGAGCTCGCAGCGCGGAGATAAGCCTCGCGCGCCGCCGTCGTGTCCCCTGACAGTTCGAGAAGGTGCGCCCGCACCGCATCAAGGCGGTGGCTGCGTGTGAGCTGTGGATCTGCCTCGACAGTTCCCAGCACGGCCAAACCCGCGAGGGGTCCCTTCACCATGGCCACCGCTACGGCACGGTTGAGCGTGACCACAGGGCTTGGAGCGATCCGCTCCAGCACATCGTAGAGCGCCAGGATCTGCGGCCAGTCCGTGTCGCCCGCCGTGGCAGCTTCGTCGTGGATGGCCGCGATGGCCGCCTGCAGCTGGTAGGGACCCACCGGGGCTTTGCCCAACGTGCTGGTCAGCAGCCCAACACCTTCCCGGATCTGGGCGGTGTCCCAAAGAGCGCGGTCTTGTTCAGCGAGCGGCACCAGGCCGCCGTCGGGCAGCGTGCGGGCTGACCTCCGGGCATCCGTCAGCAGCATGAGTGCCAGCAGTCCGGTTGTCTCGCCCCTCGCCAGTGACGTTGCCGGGATGACGTCCAGCAACAGACGGGCAAGCCGGATGGCCTCGCCGGTCAGGTCCGAGCGCTGCAGGGAACGCCCTGAGCTCGCGGCATACCCTTCATTGAAGATCAGGTAAAGGACCTGCTGAACGACGGCGGTCCTCGCCATCACCTCGTCAGGCGCCGGCGGCTCGAACCGGGCACCGGCACGGGTGATGCTGCCCTTCGCCCGGCTGATCCGCTGCGCCATGGTGGCCTCGGGAACCAGGAAGGCGCTGGCGATTTCAGCAGTGGTCAGGCCGCCCACGGCACGAAGGGTCAGGGCGAGCTGGGAGGGCGGCGAAAGAGCCGGGTGGCAGCATAGGTACAGCAGCGTTAGCGTGTCATCGGCGTCAGGTGACACCCCGCCGTCGTACTCCCGGTGCTCCCCGACAGGCTCCCCGGGCATGGACACAGTTCCGCCACTCTGCAATGCAGTTGACTCCAGGGCGAAGGTTTCTTCCCGGCGACGGCGGGCGCTCTCGCTGCGCCATTGATCCACCAGACGCCGCCCGGCGACAGTCATCAGCCACCCGTGGGGATTATCCGGAATGCCGTCCCGGGGCCAGCTGAGAGAGGCCTCGAGCAGCGCCTCCTGTACCGCGTCCTCGCAGGCATCAAACTGACCATGGCGGCGGGCAAGCACGCCAAGAACCTGCGGCGCGAGGGTACGCAGCAGGTCCTCCAGCGGGCGGCTTCCCGGTTTCATGAGGCCTTAGTGGTTCCCGCCCCTACTGCCGGCTAGACATCCGGCGGTCCGTCCTGGACGGCCCTCAACTCCACGGTTCCGGCGTACTTGACGATGCTGGAGCAGATCTCGATGGCACGTTTCTCGCTGGCCACATCAACCACCCAGTAGCCGATGAGTGATTCCTTGGACTCGGCGTAAGGACCGTCCGTGGTGATCACGCCGTCGTGCGTCTGCTTGACGAGTTTCGCGGTGCTGCCGTCAGCCAGCCCGGCATTGAACACCAGTTCCCCGGAGTCCGTGAGGTCCTTGTCGATCTGGATCATGAACCCGATCATTTCCTGGATCCATGCCGGATCCGCCGTTTCCATCATGCTTTCGCCTGAACCGAACATCATGATCATGTATTTCATCTCTGGCTCCTTGGTTAGCGGCACCTCTTGGTGATGCCTTCATGGATAAGTCGGAGCCGCAGCTTGGTTCTCTACATGCTCCGGGACACTTTTTGAAAAAAGTTCGACGGCGGTTTCGCGCCGGACCTCGTCAGCCGCCGCCATCACCCCCGGGTCACGCCCGGGCGATGACCTCACCATTGGGGATCAGGAACCAGCCGTCGTCAGTGGAACCCCAGCGGTGCCAGCCGGCGGAGAGGCGGGCCAGGT
Source organism: Arthrobacter rhizosphaerae (assembly GCF_023062595.1). Classification (GTDB taxonomy): domain Bacteria; phylum Actinomycetota; class Actinomycetes; order Actinomycetales; family Micrococcaceae; genus Arthrobacter; species Arthrobacter rhizosphaerae. Next base: position 67,860 of record NZ_JALLAN010000014.1, on the reverse strand, counting down.
CCGCTTCCTGGGCGAAGCCGTACTCCAATGCCTGCTCCGCGAAGGCCGAGTGCAGCACCCGCTCACTCCAAACCCGTGCCTGCCAGCGCCGCTGCTGACCAGTGGCGTACAACCAGTTGCTGCTGCTGGGCGCGACGTCGGTGAAGCCTGCGGCCTGGGCCCAGGAAACCAGCCTGCGCCCGGCGTCCGGTTCCGCCCCATTCCGGCGGGCGATCTTTTGATACAGCTCCATCCACTCATCCAGTTCGGGGATGGTGGGGTACCAGCTCATGCCGTGGAAATCGGCGTCACGCACGGCCACGATCCCGCCGGGTTTGGCCACCCGCCTCATCTCACGCAGCGCTTCCACGGGGTCGGTCAGGTGCTGGAGGACCTGGTGGGCGTGAACGACGTCGAACGTTCCGTCTTCGAAGTCAAGGTCGTAGATGTTCCCGGCGACGAACTCGACGTTCTCCACGCCGCGTTCTGCGGCGAGGGACCTGGCCTGGGCGATGATGTCAGGGGACCTGTCCAGCCCGGTCACTCTGCCAGGGGCAACCAGGCTGGCGAAATCGCACGTGATGCTTCCCGGGCCGCAGCCCACGTCCAGTACCGACGAGCCCGCGGTGAGATGGGGGATGACAAAGGCTGCCGAGTTCTCTGCAGTCCGGGACGCATGGGCGCGCACAACAGATTCGTGGTGGCCGTGGGTGTAGACGTCGTCAGGCTGCTCGGCACTCATAGTGAAACGCTACCCCCGGGTGCCTTCGAAAGGAGCGCAACCCGCCAAACACATTGTGGGCCCAGCGCTTACAGTGAAGGAGGAAATCCAAGGGATGAAGGAAGGGAACCCATGTCTGAAGGTCCGAGTCATTCGCTCTCCGACCTGCCGCGTCTGGCGCATCCCGACGGAAGCCCCATCCGGGCACTCGTTGTAGACGACGAAAAGAGCCTCGCCGAACTGGTGGAGATGGGCCTGCGGATGGCTGGCTGGAGCGTTGCCATCGCCAATGACGGGCTCTCCGCTGTAAAGATTGCCCGGGATTTCCGTCCTGATGTGCTGGTCCTCGACGTCATGATGCCCGGAGCCGACGGAATTGAGGCGCTGCGCAAGATCCGGGTCTTCGCTCCCCAGATCCCAGCGCTGTTCCTCACGGCCAAGGACGCGGTTGAGGACAGAATTTCCGGGTTGGCCGCTGGCGGCGATGACTACGTCACCAAGCCGTTCAGCATGGAGGAACTGATGCTGCGGCTGCACCGCCTCGTTCAACGGTCCGGGGTGGCCGCCTCGGATTCGGCCGAGCTGGTTGTCGGTGACCTGGTGTTGAACCTGGAGACGCGGGAGGTGACCAGGGGAGGCGATGAGATAACCCTGACTGCAACCCAGTGGGAATTGCTGCGCTTCCTGATGGAGAACCCGCGCAGGGTTGTGAGCAAGAGCCAGATCCTGGACCAGGTGTGGAACTACGATTTCGGAGGGCAGGCCAACATCGTGGAGCTCTACATCTCGTATTTGCGGAAGAAGATTGACGCCGGGAAACCCCCGATGATCCACACAGTCCGCGGTGCCGGGTACGTCATCAAACCGGCCGCCCAATGACGGAAGCGGGGGCGCATTCTGAGTCGGGGGCCCGACCTGTGGCTCGGCGCGCCGGGCCGGGGGAGGGGCGCAGAGCGTGGCATCTTCGCACCAAGCTGGTGGTGGCCACCCTTGTTCTGCTGACGTTGATCTGCGCCGCGATCGGTGTGGTGAGCCATGTGGCCATGAACGCCTACCTGACAAGTGAACTGGATGGTGGCCTCGCCGCGGCTGCCGAGCGTGTGGTGCGTCCACCCGGCGGAGGGCCGCGGCGGCCCTCCGTCCCGGATCCGTCAGAAGCCCGCGGGCAACGCCCAGGTACCTTGAACGCTTTGTTCGACGACGGTGCCGCGAGGGTTTCCGCCGTCGTGCAGGATGATGGCAGCACCAAACCGCTGACGGCCTCTGATTTGGAGGTTGTGTCCAGGCTGACGCCTGGTTCTGCTCCGGTGGAAACTGTCCTATCCAGCGGCCGGTACCGGGTGGTTTCCGCCGTCGTCCCGGGCACAAGGGACGTCCTTGTCACAGGGCTCTCGACGGCGGACCGGGACAGGACGCTCGCGTCCCTGGATGGGACCATCGCGGCCGTTTCTCTGTTCGGGGTCCTCCTGACAGGCCTGGCCGGCACCCTCATCATCCGGAGATCGCTGCGGCCGCTGGAGGAACTTTCTGCCGTTGCCACCTCGGTGACAGAGCTTCCTTTGGCGTCCGGTGAAGTCGCCGTGAACGTCCGAGTCCCGCCCACAGCTGCCCAGCCCGGCACGGAAGTGGGGACGGTGGGAATCGCGCTCAACGAAATGATTGACCACGTCACCCGGGCGCTTACGGCCAGGCAGGACAGTGAAACGCGGGTGCGGAGTTTTGTTGCCGACGCGAGTCATGAACTGCGCACTCCTTTGACGTCCATCAGAGGGTATACGGAACTGGTCCTGATGGGTGACAGGCTTCAGGACGCCGACAAGTCAGCCTTGAAGCGAGTGGCCAGTGAATCCCAGCGGATGTCCTCCCTCGTGGAGGATCTCCTGCTGCTTGCCCGCCTTGATGAGGGCCAGCGCGGGGATCCGACGGAGGTGGACCTGACGGAACTGGCTGTTGAGGTGACTCGTGATGTCCAGTTGGCCGCGCCGGATCACGTCTGGACTTTGGACCTGCCGGAGGAGCCTGTGCAAATCACCGCCGTCGAGTCTGAAGTCCGGCAGGTGCTGATCAACCTGATCGCGAACGCGCACAAACACACTCCGCCGGGGACGACCATCCGGACAACCGTCCGGAAGGAGGGCTCTGTTGCAACTGTTACCGTTTCCGACGACGGGCCGGGGATTGATGACGCCTTCCTTGGGAGCATCTTCACGCGCTTCAGCCGGGCGGACACAGCCCGTTCCTCCACCGGCAGCACAGGGCTTGGGCTCGCCATTGTGCAGGCACTGGTGCACGCCAACGGCGGAACCATCAGGGTCACCAGCCAGCCGGGGAACACGCGCTTCACGGTCACGCTTCCGGTTTAGCCCGCGACGAGCTCTGCTTCGAATCCGTCGCTGTTGGCGAGGTAGGCGGCGTAGTGTCCGGATCCCCCCGCGTTCGGGTACTTTTCCTCGAACAAGGGCATCCAGCCATGTCCTCTACATTCCCTGGCCAGAAGATCGACGTGAGTTTCGCTTCCCGCGTTGAAGGCCAAATGGTTCAGCCCGGGCCGGGTGCGCTCATGGACCCGGCTGGTGATGTGGGGTGATTCCTCCAACACGATGTACGTGGGGCCCAGCTGCCAGCTCCGCCCATACGACCACTCCTGAAAAGGTAGATAGCCAAGACGGGACAGCAGCCAACCCCATTCCTCGCTGGCCCGCTGAAGGTTGGGGACCCAAAGTTCGACGTGATGCAGGGAGCCGACCGATTTTTCAGGCACTTACAGTCTGCCCGGTGCCTATTGTCTTGGCTGCTTTGGGCTCATCTGTATCCGCGCGCAGCAACTGCAGAGCTTCCGCTGCCGGTGTGCCGGGGTCAGCGGTGAACATCAGAATCCTGTGGCCTGACTCGTCATTCTGAGTCAGGACTTCAAAGTTCAGCTCAAGGTCACCCACTTCAGGATTATGCATGTGCTTCAATCCTGACATGCAGTTCTCCACCGGATGTTTAGCCCACATCGTGGCGAACTCCGGGCTCTTCATGGTCAGTTCTCCCACAAGGGTTGCCAGCTCAGGATCATCCGAAGACATACCGGCCAGAAGGCGAAGCGAAGCGACGGCGCGGGTTGCCTCCTTCTGCCAGTGCGAGTAGAGCTCCCGCGTGTGCGGATCCAGGAACAGCATCCGGGTCATGTTCGGACGGGTCGACGGCGAATCCGGTGCGGCCAGATCCAGATGCCCGGCCACCAAACGGTGGCCAAGCGGGTTCCATGCCAGCACTTCGCTGCGGCGGCCCAACACAATCGCCGGAGTGGTAAACATCGAGCGCACCAGGCGCAGGGTTCCAGGCCTGGCCTTGTCGGGTTTGGTCAACGTGCGGCGTTTTGTTTTGCCTGGCCGGGCGAGGTTGAACAAGTGTGCGCGCTCATCGGTGTTCAGGCCCAGCGCTTGGGCAATGGAACCGATGACGGATTCGGAGGCATTGGTGCTCAGCCCCTGCTCCAGCCGGGTGTAGTAGGTGTTGCTGACTCCGGCCAGCATGGCCAGCTCTTCCCTTCGTAAACCGGGCACCCGGCGGATCCCGTAGTTCAAAAGACCGACGTCTTCCGGCTGGAGGGCTGCTCTACGGACGCGAAGGAACTCCCCAAGTTCGCTCAGATTACTCATGAGCCCCAGTCTGCCGGTAATCGCAGTGGTTGTCCTGTCACTGGCAGGGGTACCCACAGCGGGGTGTGGTTGATGTTGCCGCATTCCTCGAAGCTGAGGATTGAGCCCGCCGCCCTGGCGGCCAGATAAAGCCGACAAGGACCGTTCACATGACCACTCCATCCGAGACCATCGATCCAGACACACTACCGAGGCCAGCTCTTCCAAAGGCCTCAGCGGCTCCTGGCATGAGCGGCAAACAGCGGCTCGCCCTGATCGTGCTCCTGACCGCAAGCTTTACGCTCGCCGTCGACTTCTCCATCCTCAACGTCGCCCTGCCCACCATCGGTGCCGACGTCGGCTTCAGCCTGGAGAACCTGCAATGGATCGCCACGGCATTTTCCCTTTGTGCCGCGGGACTGACCCTGCTGTTCGGCAGAGTCGCCGACCTGGCAGGCCGGCGCAAGATGTTCCTCATCGGCATGGCGCTGCTGGGCGCCGCATCTCTGATGGGAGGTCTGGCGGTTGAACCCACCATTCTGCTCATTGCCCGTGCAGGCCAGGGCGTGGCTACGGCCATGGTTGTCCCGGCGGCGCTGTCACTGCTGTTGGGGGCATTTCCGGAGGGCCCACTGCGTGACAAGGCGCTGGGACTCAACGGGGCGCTCATGGCCGCTGGTTTCACTACGGGTGCCATCCTAGGCGGGCTCCTCACCGATGTCTTCAGCTGGCGCTTGGCGTTCTTCATCAATATTCCGGTGGCAGTAGCCGTGCTGGCCATTGCGCCCGTCGTACTCGCTGAGAGCAGGCCAAACACCAAGACAAGATTGGACGTCCCCGGCGCAATCACCGTGACCCTCGGCTTTCTTGCCTTGGTCTTCGGTATGTCGAATGCTGCGGAGAAGTCCTGGACAGATCCGCTAACGCTCGGTTCGTTGGCCGCAGCAGCAGTACTGTTCCTTGCCTTCACGGCCGTCGAGCGGCGGGCCGAATTTCCACTGGTTCCCCTGACAATCCTCAAGCGGTCCACCGTCGCTTGGGGCAACATCGCCGGAGTTCTGGCTTTCGTCACTGAGACGTCCCTGGTGTTCCTGCTGACCCTGTACCTCCAGCAGGTTCTTGGTTACACGCCCCTTGGTGCCGGACTCGCCTTCGCCGTGCTGGGGCTGGGCACCGTCCTGGGTGGCATCCTCGGACCGAAGGTCATCGCCAGGGTAGGAAATAAGCAGGCTGTCGTCTATGGCTTCCTCGTCCAGGCCATCGCGACAGCATCCTTGGTCATGCTGAGCAACGACGCTGCGGCCATTGCACTGCTCTTGGTCGCTACCTTTGTGGGCGGTGTTGCCAACCTGGTTGTCATCGTTGGTTTCATGGTCACAGCTACGTCCGGGCTGCCGGAGGGGCAGCAGGGGCTGGCCACCGGACTGGCGACCATGAGCCAGCAGATCGGCATCACCATGGGCATCCCGATCATGAGCGCCATCTTTACTGCGCGGCTCGTGTCACTAGGGTCAACCGACGCGCCGGCCGTTCTCAGCGGCGTCACTCTGGCCATCTGGGTCAACGCAAGTCTCTGCCTTGCCGCAGCGCTGATGGTTGCGCTGTTCCTCAAGAAGCCGGTGGCCGTTCAGGCGGCCGGGGTTTAGCCCGAATATGACCTTCTGACTCTGCTCGCTTAGCAGCGAGGATTCCAGGTTTTATGGGCGTGAGGCCCCGTCTGTCGCGCGCGCCCGTCCGTAGCGGGTGAGTCCTCGGGGCTTGTAGACCGAAAGAACTGTGGCAACCAGCAGCACGAGCAGCGCAGCCCCGGCGTCGACCAGGAGTTGCGTTCGCATCCCCATCATTTCGCCCGGGGAAAGCTCAGACGCCGAAGCTATTCGGGCCATCTCGGTGACGGCCTGCAAGTGGAGGAGCAAGAAGGCAGTTGCCAGGGCCGTGATCACCAGTTTGATGAGCACCCAGTAGTGGCGGAAGAGGCCCCATACCGTGCCAAGTGCCTGAACAGTGCCGGTGATCAGAGACGCCAGGCTCAGCGGAAGAATGACGGACCATCCCAGGAGGTCCATCCCGAGATAAGCCGCCCGAACGAGTTGGGGGTCACTGTTGAGCAGGCCCGCGAGGGACAGGGCGAGGAAGGAGGCAACGGCTCCGAGCCAGCCGACTGAAAAGACGACGTGGGCGGTCAGCATGAGTTTTCGCAGGCCCGTGGTCATCACTGTCACGGTGTATGGCTTCCCATCCCGCCGCCACCCAGATGCACAATGACGAAGATGGCAACGAGGACCGCAGCTGCGAACATGAAGCCTTTGACCCAACGCGGCCTTCCCTGCTGAGGGCCACGGGCAATGGAGTGGTGCTTCTCTTCGGGCGATTTGGCGGGCTCAGTTGGTTCAGCCATTGCCGCAACTCCTCAATAGACTCCGGCGAATTTTATAAGACAGTATGTATCCTATCCGACGGCATGTATACAAGGGCGTCAAGTTGTATACTCCTTAGATGCCGAAGCTCTGGAATGCGACAGTTGAAACCCACCGGCAGGCAGTGAGAGAAGCGATTTTGGACACCGCCGCAACCTTGGTGGCGGAGCACGGACTGTCCTCGCTGAACATGTCGCAGGTTGCACAGTCTGCCGGCATCGGACGAGCCACTCTGTATAAGTACTTCCCTGACGTGGATGCCATTCTGGCGGCCTGGCATGAACGTCAAATCCACAGCCATCTGGAGCAACTGGCCGAGGTCCGGCAGCATAATGATGGCCCAGCCCGCCAGCTCGAGGCCGTCCTGGAGACCTACGCGCTGATCGCCCATTCGCACCATGGCGGTGCAGAAGCTGCCCAGCTGCATCGGGGGCGGCATGTAGGTCACGCGCGGCAGCATCTCATTGACTTCCTAACAGAGCTGATTCAGGAAGGGGCTAAGGCTGCGGTCTTCCGGAGTGACGTTGCCCCGGACGAGCTTGCTGCCTACTGCCTCCATGCCCTGGAAGCGGCTGCGGGCCTGAGCTCACGGGCGGCCATCGCCCGCTTAGTGAAAGTCACCCTTGCCGGGCTGCAGCCACCGCTGCCCGCCGGTGAGTCCGTGGAACGAACGACGGCGGGCAGCGGCTAACAGCGCAAGCTGCGGCAGTTGGTCAGAGAGTGCCCAGCAGGTTCCGCATTTCGACGATCTCCGCTTCCTGTGCGGTTACGATCACCTTGCTGAGATTCACGGCGTCCGGGTTCACCCCGTCTGCTGTTTCAGCTTTTGCCATGGTTACTGCGCCTTCGTGGTGGGTGATCATCTGGCTCAGGAAGAGCTTGGCAGCTTCCGTACCCTGAGCGGCTTCCAGCTTTGCCATGTCCGATTCGCCCATCATGCCCTCCATGCCGTGGCCGGAGTGAGCTGTCGCGGATTCATTCCAGCTCTTCAGCCACCCGGTCATCGTTTCGATCTCCGGGCCCTGGGCTGCCTTGATCCTGGTGGCCAGGTCCCTCACTGGAGCAGGGATATCCTGCTTTTCCAGGATCATGTCGCTCATTTCCACAGCTTGGGCGTGGTGCGGAATCATCATCTGGGCAAACATGGTGTCGGCTGCGTTGTGGAGCACGGCTGACGCGGTTGCAGTGCCGGATGGAGAGCCGGCTGAGGTGCTGTGATCCATGCCGGGCATGCCGTGCCCGCTGGATCCTGGATCAGCTGCACATCCCGCGAGGGCAAGCGTGGCAGCGAGGGCGGTGGCGGACACGGTCAAAAACGTCTTCTTGTTCATCAGTCAGATCCTTCGAGTTTCAGGTGTGGCGCATGGCGCCATCGGGATGGTCCAAGTCATCAGTTCGATCAATGGCCGTTTTTATGTCCGACTGATGGACAGCTCACCCGGAGAAGGGCTCGAAGGATGGAAAGCCCAGTGGGCAGTCGCAAGGTTCACTCCCCGGGCATTGGTGTTGACCCCCACCCAGGTGCTGCCCGGAAACGGTGCCGCCAGGGAGGTTGTGTTCGTTGAGAGCGTGCAGGACGCCGGGGTCGCGTCCATGCTGGTGCAGTCACCCGAGCACGAGCACTGCTCCATTGACCATGCGGCGGCCATATCCGGGACCGCGGCGTGAGCGTGGGCTGATGCGTCATGCTGTGAGGCCGCGAGCTGGTGAGCCGGTGTCTGATGCTGGGCCGAGTGCGCCGGGCTTATGACGTGCATGCCGAAGATACCGGCGATGATCGAGAGAACCGCGGCGAACAGGCCGATCTTGCGCAGGAACGCCATGGCATTACCGGTCATGTTGCGGCTCATGGCGTTCCTCCTTCCAAAGATGCAAGTGACTTCAAACCTACCGTTCCGGGCAGCTCTCTGACTGCTGATACACGACGGCGACGGCTCACCGTACCTGGGCGGGGCTCAGTTTCACCCGCCGCAGCAGTTGCGCATTCAATGCCACCACGATCGTCGAGGCTGACATGAGGACCGCGCCGGCAGCAGGGGAGAGCGAAACCCCGGCGAATGCCAGCACTCCGGCGGCCAGCGGGACGGCCAGGACGTTGTAGCCGGTGGCCCACACGAGGTTCTGCCACATTTTCCCATAGCTCGCGCGGGACAGATCCACCATGGAGAGCACTGCCCGGGGATCGTTGCCGGCAAGGACAACTCCTGCCGACTCCATCGCGACGTCGGTGCCGGCGCCGATGGCAATACCCACCTCTGCCCGTGCCAGAGCGGGAGCATCGTTGACGCCGTCGCCCACCATCGCAACTTTCAGACCGCGGGCCTGAAGTTCAGCCACTTTTTTGTCCTTGTCCGCCGGTAGGACTTCGGCGAACACCTCGTCGATACGCAGCTCGGATCCAACAGCCTGCGCTACCTGCTTCGCGTCTCCGGTGATCATGGCCACCTTGACGCCGCGGTCCTGCAGCGCTTTCACGGCTTGCCGTGATTCGGTGCGTACGGCGTCCTCGAGACTCACGGCGCCAAGGACCTTTCCGTCGTCGACGACGTGCAGGACGGCAGCGCCGCGGTCCATCCAGACCCGGGTCGCCCGGGACAGTTCGTCAGGCTCGGTGATCCCCAGTTCGCGGAGCAAGGCGGGGCCGCCCACCTGAACGCTGCGCCCATCAACCGTGGCGCGGACACCCCTCCCGGTCAGCGACGTAAAGCCCGTGGCTCGGGGGATGTCCAGTGACTCCCGTTGAGCGGCACGAACCACTGCACGGGCCACCGGATGTTCGCTGTCAGACTCCACCGCGGCAGCCAGCGCCAGCAATTGATTCCGGCTGACACCATCTGCGCCTGCGGCGTCCTTGAGTTCCGGCTCGCCTTTGGTGAGCGTTCCCGTCTTGTCGAACAGGACGACGTCGACCGTCCTCATGCGTTCCAGCGCCATCCGGTTCTTGATCAGCACCCCGGCCCTGGCCGCCTGTTCCGTGGAGATTGCGATAACCAGCGGGATGGCAAGGCCAAGAGCGTGCGGGCAGGCGATCACCAGCACCGTGACGGTCCGGGTGACGGCGTCGGGGATGCTTCCCAGCAGCGTCCAGGCGATGAACGTGATGATGCCTGCGACGGTGGCGAAGTAGAAGAGGAACGCTGCCGCCCTGTCCGCGAGGGCCTGCGCCCTCGACGACGACGCCTGTGCTTCCGCGACCAGGCGTTGGATGCCGGCGAGCGCAGTGTCCTCACCGATTGCCGTAACCCGGACCCTGACCGCGTTGTCCGTGGCAACCGTTCCGGCGATGACCTGGTCACCGGGGGTGCGGGAAACAGTTTTCGACTCGCCTGTGATCATGGATTCGTCGAACTCGGCTTGGCCATCAATAACCGTGCCGTCGGCAGACATCCGCGCTCCTGATCGGACCAGGACGACGTCGCCTGCCCTGAGGTCGGAGACGCTGACTGTTTCGGTACCTGAGTCAGTGACCCGCTCGGCCTCGTCGGGAAGGAGGGCGGCCAGGGCATCGAGGGCGCCTTGCGCGGAACCGAGGGCACGCATTTCGATCCAGTGGCCCAGCAGCATGATGGCCACGAGCAGGGCCAGTTCCCACCAGAAGTCGAGGTCGAATCCGCCGATGCCAAGGGTCGTGGCCCACGATGCTACAAAGGCGACGCTGATGGCCATGCCGATCAGCAGCATCATTCCGGGGCGCCGGGACTTCAGTTCTTTCAGTCCGCCCTTAAGGAAGGGTTGGCCGCCGTAAAGAAAAATGACAGTTCCCAGTACCGGCGGGATCCAGCTCGATCCGGGAAAGACCGGCGCCATGTAGCCGAGCAGATGCCCGACCATGGGGCTGAAGTAGACCACCGGCAATGACAGTGCCAGGGTCAGCCAGAACCTGTTTTTGAACATCGCAGTGCTGTGCCCGGCGTGCTGGCCGTGGCTGTGCACCACGTGATCGTCGTCCTGGCTGTGTGCCTCGTGGGCGTGGGCGTCATGAGCCTGATGCCCTTGGGCGGCTTGGGGGCCGTGGTCGTGGTGGTGATGGCCGCTCTGGTCGTGGTGGTGATGGCCATCCGCAGGGGCCTTGGTGGTTCCGGGGGTCGTCGAATCCTGCAGTCTTTTTGCGTCTTCTGTTCCGCGCATGTCAGGTCCATTCCTAGAAGAAGTTATGGCGCTGGGGTTGAACGGCTGTGACGGCCGGTGGTCCGGCCTGGACATACCACTTCACTGACAACACGACCAATATACCCCTAGGGGGTATCTGGAGCAAGGGCCCGGGATTTCTCTGTGCCTCTTCAAATATGTTGCTACGCGCGGGTCACAGCTTCATCGATCAGCCTGATCGGCTCCCAGGCGCCGTTTTCGCTATTGGATACGACCGCCATCGTGATGTCCTGTGCAGAATAGTGCCTCACCATCGCACTGGCCCCTGTATTGATTCCCTCCTTATAAAGCGAGCGGACCGCGCCCTCTGAAGTCAGTTCGACGGCGGGCCCGAAAGCATAGCGCAGTTCCGCCGTCGCGCCTTCTGCCGGATCGCTGATCCGATGGTGCAAGACCTGCGGCGTGAGGAACGCACTCGTTGACGCTGGTGAGAGCAGCTCCCCTTGGCGTATCGCTGTAAGGAAGCGGGTCAGGTCGCCGGCGGTCGCGTGGGCGCCGCCGTCGGGTGATCCGATCGGCGGGTAGGAGAAGATGTTCTGCCGCCACCCTGTCACCGGGCCGCCGTCGGATTTGCGTACGGGCTCCCAGCCCTCTGCCACGTCCGGCTCGGCATCACGCATGTCGAAAAATCCAGCCGTAAACATCCCGGCCCGCCGGAAGACGTCCCGGACGATCACGTCACGGTACCGTTCACGGGTAACCCGTTCAACGGCGAGGCCCAGCAGGATGTAGCCCACGTTGCAGTACCGGCATCCGGCGCCGGGCGGGAAGACTGCGGGTTTGTGGATGAACTGGGCGAGGAAGTGGGCCGTTTCGGTGACGGAATAGTTGGGCCGATCTATCCAGAGCGCTTCGTAGGATTCGCCGGCTTCCTCGTCGGCGTCGTCGCCTATGCCGGAGGTGTGGGTCAGAAGGTGCCGCAATGTCACCGCCGGGGAAATGGTGGTTCCCGCCAGGTCAACGTAAGCGTGGATCGACTGATCGAGGTCCAGCGTGCCGGCGTCGACTTGCTGGAGAACGGCGACGGCGGTGAACAGCTTGGTCACCGATGCCACATCGAACCGTGTACGGGCGGTTACAGGAATCTGCCAGCGGCGGCTGGCCAACCCATGGGCTGATTCCAGCAGGACTTCGCCCCCACGCTCCACTCGGACGACGCCGGAGAATTCGTCGGCGGCGGCAAGGTGGGCGAGTTTTTCGTCAATCGACATCAAACGATCGAAAAGTGGTTCGGCCATCATTCTTCCTCCGCTATACGGAAAGGGGGCAACAGTACAAAGCTACGATGACCTCATGCTGCTTGAACACCGAGGTGCCCGCCCGTCCATCCATCCCGAGGCCTATATTGCGCCCACGGCCGTCGTGTCGGGTGCCGTGGTCATCGGCGAGGGAACGCGGATCCTCCACGGTGCGGTAATAACGGCGGAGGACGGCGAGGTCCGCATCGGCCGGAACGTTGTGGTCATGGAGAACGCTTTGGTCCGCGGACGTTCCGGGCATCCCGCCCTCATCGGGGACAGCGTCATGGTGGGGCCACATGCCCACATTAACGGCGCCACGGTGGAAGCAGCGGCGTTTATAGCCACCGGGGCCTCGCTTTTTCCCGGCTCCTATATAGGTCCGGGTGCCGAAGTCCGCATCAACGGCGTCGTGCAGGTCAACTCCAGGCTCGACGCCGGAGCGGTGGTGCCCATCGGATGGGTGGCAGTGGGCGATCCCGCCAGCATCCTTTCTCCCGAGCGACATGAGGAGATCTGGGAAATCCAGCGGACCCTCGACTTCCCCGGCACTGTATACGGCGTGCCGCGCGGGACATCAATGAGCGAGCTGATGCAAAACCAGTCGTCGTACTACGGGGAACACCTGAACGACACAGTGCTGGAGGGCTGAACGTGAGTTCCCTGCTGCTTCGCCCGTGGCATCCCGGTGATGCTGCAGACCTCTGCCTGCTTTATCAGTCATCGCCAGACCTCGGCACTCAGTTCAACCAAGCTCTGCCTGATCAAAATTCAGCTGAGCGGTTCATCCAGACCAGCCTGACCTTCGACCCCGACGTCGCGTGCAATTTCGCCATAGAGCTGAATGGCATGGCCGTCGGCAACGTGGGGATCAGCAACATCAATCGGAGACATCTCTCGGCCTGGGTGTACTACTGGCTTTCATCTGACGCTCGTGGCCAAGGGCTGGCCACACGAGCGGCTGCCACGTTGTCCAGTTGGGCCATGGAAGACCTGGGGATTTTCCGGCTGGAACTAGGGCATAGGATCAACAACCCAGCATCTTGCAAGGTGGCACTGGGATCCGGGTTTCTGGCTGAAGGCGTTGAAAGGTCCAAACTCCAGTACGGGGACGAAAGATTCGACGTCGAAACCCATGCCAGGCTTCGAACGGATCCGACGCCCGCAGTCGAACTGCTCCCGGTTCAACTCTATTGACGAAGAGCCCCCGATCCGGGCGTCCCGTGGCATTTTGGGCAACCAGTGTCATGCTCGCTTTATCTATACACTCAGTGTATAGATAGATCTGTGAACAATTCCCTGACCCTGCTGGGCCTCCTCAGCCGCCAGCCCAGCTACGGCTATGACCTCAAGCATTCCTATGACCGCTATTTCGGCATGGGGAAGCCCCTGGCCTTCGGGCAGGTCTACTCCACCCTGGCCAGGATGATCCGGGACGAGTTGATTCGAGCACTGGGCGAGGAGACTGGCGCCGGGCCGGACCGCAAGAAATACGAGATCACGGGCGCCGGCCACGAGAGGGTGCGTGAGTGGTTGTTCACTCCGGATGTTCCGTCGGAAACCCTGCAAAGCAACCTCTTTGCCAAGACGGTCATCGCGTTGCTGATTGACGACGACGCCGACCGGCTGCTGGATTTGCAGCGTGCCGAGCACATGACCCGGATGCGTGAGCTGACCAGGCTCAAAAAGGATGCCGACCTCCTGCAGGTCCTGATATGCGACCACGGACTCTTCCACATTGAAGCCGATCTGCGCTGGATCGAACTCACCAGCGCACGCCTGACCCAACTCAAAAAGGAGCTCCAGAGCGCATGACCGCATCGGACACCACTTCACCGATCCTGAGAGCACGTGCGCTGCATCAGTCGTACGGGCAGACACAGGCGCTCCGCGGTATCGACGTCGACGTCCACCGCGGTGAGGTGCTCGCCGTTATGGGCCCTTCGGGATCCGGGAAATCCACTCTGCTCCACTGCCTGGCGGGGGTGATCGCACCAGATCAGGGCACAGTGACGTACACACCAAGCGGAGGGGACGCCCTGGAGATCAGTGCCCTCAACGAACCGAAGCGGTCCAGGCTGCGGCTGTCCGAATTTGGCTTCGTGTTCCAGTTCGGCCAATTGCTGCCGGAGCTGACGGCCTTGGATAACGTCAGCATCCCCTTGCTCTTGGGCCGGACTAAGCGCGCGGAGGCATTGCACCGGTCGGGGGAATTGCTTGACCGGCTGGGACTGGATGGAATGGGGGCAAAACTCCCAGGCGAGCTGTCAGGCGGGCAAGCCCAACGGGTTGCCGTTGCCCGCGCACTTGTCACCAACCCTGCTGTGCTGTTCGCCGATGAACCTACAGGTTCCCTGGACTCACTTGCCTCCGAGAATGTGCTGACGCTGATGCTCGAGCTGGTCAGGGAAGTCGGCACCACGGTGGTGATGATTACCCACGACGCGCGGACCGCGGCCTACGCGGACAGGGAAGTGATGGTGCGCGACGGCGTGATTGGCGCCGGCTACAGGGTGTCCTCATGAATCCGGGGTTGCTGAAACTCGCAGTGGTGGGCAGCAGGGCCTCTTATGGCAGGCTCCTGGGAGTCACAGGCGGGGTGGCCACCGGCGTTTGCTTGCTGCTGTTGCTGTGGGGCGGGGCAAATGGATTGAGCCATCGCGATGAGCGTGGTGCCTGGTTGCGCGAAACCGGGAACCCGGCCGCCGCTGTTGCCCTTCAGGCAGACGGGCTCACGGCTTCGGGGCCAGCCACGCCGATTCCTTTGACTTCCAATGAAGTGCTCATGAGAGCAAACGCAGTGGAAGTTTTCCGCGACCAACTGATCAACCGCCGGGACTTTGCCGCACTCACGACGACGACCGTCAAGATTCCCGGGATCCCGGAACCTCCCGCGCCCGGACAGTACTACGCATCGCCGTCGCTCCAGCGCCTGATCGAATCCACGCCTGCGGACCAGTTGGGGAACAGGTTCGGGCAGTTCGCGGGCACGATTGAGGATTCTGCCCTCCCTGGGCCGGATTCCCTCGTGGTCATTACTGGCGTGACGGAAGAAGAAGTCCGGCTGGGCGGACGCGCAGCCATGGTGTCAGGGTTCACGACGAATCCATATGGAGGCAGCGCAGTCTCGTACATCACAGTGATCATCATCGGCGCTATTGCGGTGTTCTTTCCTGTGCTTCTGCTGATCGGCATCGTCACGGGCTTGGGCGCTGCCCAGCGCAGGGAACGCTTCGCCACCCTCCGCCTGATTGGCGCATCGCCTCGGGTTGTCGGGCAGGTTGCTGCGATAGAAACGGCTGTTCCCAGCCTCTTCGGGGCAGCTCTGGGCGTCCTCCTGGCCTACTTGCTGAGGCCGGCCGTTGCCCAGATACCGGTCAGCGGCACCCGGATGTTTGTGAACGATCTGGCTACCGGCTGGGCAGCGGCAGCCGCCGTCGTCATTGTTGTGGTCACCGCTTCCGCGCTGGTGGCGGGCTACCGGACAGCTCGCGCCGGGATCGGGCCGCTGGGGGTAACCCGTGCGGTTCTTGAAAAGACACCCCGGGCATGGCGGATTGTGCCACTGCTGGCCGGGTTGGCCTCCATGATCATGGCCGTCATCTTCATCCGGATGCTCAAGGTGCGTTTGCCGTGGCTTGAGTCTCCGTTGCTGATCGGCGGTTTTGCGCTCATCCTTGTGGGAATAGTGGTGATCGGACCCTGGCTCACGTTGGTAGTGAGCCGGATGGGGCTATGGCGTGCGCGCAATGTGTCTGCAGTCATTGCTGCGAGCCGGATCGGAAAGACACCGGTGGCCACCTTCCGTTCCGTGTCGGGGCTGGTGGTCGGGGTGTTCGTGGTGTCGGTCTTCGCCGGAGGATCCAGCATCATCCAGGCCGAAGCGGATCCACCTGCCCGCCCAGGCCTGCTTCAGCACACGGCCCTGCACGTGACCGTAGCCGAGCAAAGCTCCACTGCTGAGGTGCTGGAACTCGCTCGGCGGGCCGAGGAGCTCCCGGGGATCACAAGCGCCGTCATTGGCTACTCCCAAGCACCGATCTTCGGGGCGGCTTCTATCCCTGACATCAACATCCCAGCTGGTGATGCTCCCAAATTGGGATTTCAGAACATCCCGGAAACAGGAGTAGTTGCCTTCGATTTCTCCTTCCTCTACTTCTGGACCACACAGCCCGTGCCGCTGAAAGCCGCTGCTGTCAATGAGGTGGAGGGACTGCTGCCGGCGGTGGTGGTGATCAGCACCGACGGCTCGCCCGAAGCTATGGACCGGGCGCGGACAATTTTGAACAGTTCCGGCATCACAGCCATGCCGGCCGCTTCAGCGGCCGACAATAAACTGCAGACCGGCACGCGCCTCGTCCAGGGCCTGGCAGTACTCGCCTATCTGGGCATGTTCGTGGCGATCGCCATTGCCGGAATCTCCCTGGCCGTCGCCACAGCCTCCGCGGTCCTGGACCGTGCGAGAGTCCTCGGTCTGATGCGGTTGATGGGAATGCCCGTGTCAGTCATACGCAGGATCATCGCTCGGGAAGCTGCCGTCCCCCTGCTGGCCGTGCTGCTGTTGTCGATCGGACTCGGGTTTCTTGTCGCCTGGCTGATGGTCACAGGCATCAACGACACCTATAAGGTCACGTGGCCGGCTCCCGACTACTTCGTGGCCCTGGGGTTCAGCCTGCTGCTTGCGCTCGCGGCCGTGACGGCAACCTTCGGGCTCATCCGGTCCAGCACTGGAGTGACCACTACCCGCTTCGAATAGCCGTTATTGTTCCCGCCACCAGGTCACGGTGGCACGGGCGGCCTCGTGGTGGGGAGTGGGTTTCAGCGCAAGCGCCTCCTGGCTCACGCGGGAATCCATAACGAAGGGCCGTTCGAACTGGTACAGGATCTCGGCCAGCTCGCGCATACCCGTCGAGAAGACCCCCGCCGCACGGAGAATCCACCCGGGCACAGCGCTTACCTTCGGAGTTTCCACGCCCGCGGCAACAGCGAACGAGGTTGCGATGCTCCGCTGAGTGAGCGCCGGTCCGGTGGGGGCATGCCATACCCGGTTCCACAGTGACGGCGTCTGCGCAGCTTTGATCATGGCGGCCGCGAGGTCCGGAACATAGGTAAACGAGTGAGGCTTCTCTGCACTCCCGATCACCTGAACCCCTTTCCCGGCCAGCAGGGTGGGCACCATGCGCTCGCCGGCGTGCGCCGCCCGGACCCGCGGCCCGAAGAAGTCACCAGCCACAACACTGACCGTGTCAGTGGCGGACGCAGATCTCATGTTCAGGAGGGCTGTCCGGATGCCGCGCTTGCCGTCCCGGGCATCACGGGGACTGTGCTCGGCCATTGTTTTGTCGGGTTCGCTGTACGAGTAGAGGCTTTCGGGAAATACGACGACGGCGCCAGCCTCGCCCGCCGCTTCGAGGACTATACGCTCCGCCTTTGGAAGTTCCTTTGCCCAGGTTGAGGCTGCGTATGCGGATCCGTGAATGCAGTGGAAGATGCCTTTGGCGCCTTCGAAGGCTTCTCCGAGCTGAGCCGGATCTGAAACATCCACGGTGCGACGTTCCACGAGGGGGTGGTCCGGACCGCTGCCGGAGCGTGTGAGTACCCGCACCGAATGGCCCTGCTCGGCCAGCTGTTCAGCAACAGTCCATCCAACGGGTCCGGCACCTGTCACTACATACAAATCAGTCATGGGAGAACTCTCTTTCAGCTTGCGATGGTTACGAGAGCACTGCTCTCGTAACTCAGCATGAGTGAGCCGCTCTCCAAAAGTCAAGAGCACCGCTCTCTTTTGTTTGCGCCGCTCTACTTGTGCCATCCTGAAGCTATGTCACGCGACGAACCAAACAAAGCTGCGGCCCCCACCCCGGCAAAGGTCCAGACGCCGCGGGAACGGGCCAGGGCCCAGACGATCGCCGATATTGTCCGCCTGGGCCGGAAACATCTGGCCCTGCATGGGGCGGCCGGATTGTCGCTTCGGGCTGTCGCCCGCGAACTCGGCGTGGTGTCGTCGGCCGTCTACAGGTATGTGGAAAGCCGCGATGAACTGCTGACCCTGCTGTTGATCGAAGCCTATGGCGACCTGGGGGATGCGGTAGACGCAGCCGTCGCGACGGCGGATGAGCGGAACCACGGCGGGCAATTCCGTTATTTGGGCAGGGCTGTCCGGGAATGGGCAATCAGCGAACCAGCCCGCTATGCCCTGCTTTTTGGAAGTCCTGTCCCCGGGTATCAGGCCCCCGCCGAGCGGACAATGGAGCCGGGCACAAGAGTGATCAGAAGGCTGATGGGAATCTTCGACGCCGCCTCGCGGGCAGGTGTCCTGAAGGAGCAAGGCGGACCCGCCGTCGTCGTTCCTCCTCAGTTGGCTGCTGACCTGAAGCGGATCCGCGCAGAATTTGGCCTGGATATCCCGGACGTGTTCCTGGCCAATTGCGCACTGGCGTGGACCTCCCTTTTCGGGGCTGTCAGCTTTGAGGTGTTTGGGCAGTATGGGGCCGGCACCTTTGCCGCACGCGAGGAGCTTTTTGACCATCATCTTGAGGTGCTGGCGGGGGTGGCGGGGCTGGTTGAATAGCCCCGTTGGGGTGTCGGGGTTGGAGGCTGATGGCTCTGTCACCCGAACGGCGGCGTCGATAGACTGCCACTATGCCCGCCTGGGCGCCACTGACTGAGGAGGAAACCACTCATGTCCGAGAATGAAGAATTCGAAACCTCACGCGAACAAAAGCGCCACACCAGCACGCCAAACCCGGCCCTGGAGGGAGAGCGTGGCCAGTACGTCGACGGTGACTATGGGGATGCGGGTGTTGTGGATGAGTCCACTACTGGCCCTGGTGAAGGCGAATATCCTGAGGGCGACTACGGCGATGCCGGAAAGGTTGACCCCTCAGGCCTGACGCAGCGCCAGCGGAATGCTACCGGCGACGACGTCGTTCCCGGCCGCGCCGACGACGATACAGAAGGCCGCGTCCAACGGGACTAGCGGTTCGACTGCCTGAACCGGAGGCTTCCCGGACCGTTTCAAGCGGTGAAATTCAAAGTTGAGTGGAGTGCGCTCAACTTGAGTTGACAGCGTGCTGCTCCTGAGTAAAGTTGAGTGTAGATCGCTCAACAACCGGGCGTGCTTCGATTTCGACCCCGATTGCGACAAGCATTTCCAACGGGTTCGAACACCGGGGCCAGCTAGTTTCCAAGGAAAGAAGGAAGCAACACATGTCACGTGCAGTAGGTATCGACCTCGGAACCACCAACTCCGTCGTCTCCGTTCTCGAAGGTGGCGAGCCCACCGTTATTGCCAACGCCGAGGGTGGCCGCACCACGCCGTCGGTCGTTGCGTTCTCCAAGTCCGGCGAAGTCCTGGTTGGTGAAATCGCCAAGCGCCAGGCCGTCAACAACATCGACCGCACCATCTCCTCCGTCAAGCGCCACATGGGCACCGACTGGAGCATCGCGATCGACGACAAGAAGTACACGGCGCAGGAAATCTCCGCACGCGTGCTCATGAAGCTGAAGAACGACGCCGAGTCCTACCTCGGCGAAAAGGTCACCGACGCAGTGATTACCGTTCCGGCATACTTCAATGACGCTGAGCGCCAGGCCACCAAGGAGGCCGGCGAGATCGCGGGCCTGAACGTCCTGCGCATCGTCAACGAGCCCACCGCGGCTGCTCTGGCTTACGGCCTGGACAAGGGCAAGGAAGATGAACTCATCCTTGTCTTCGACCTCGGTGGCGGAACGTTCGACGTTTCCCTCCTTGAGGTAGGTAAGGACGAAGACGACTTCTCCACCATCCAGGTGCGCGCCACTGCCGGTGACAACCGCCTCGGCGGCGACGACTGGGACAACCGCGTTGTGGAGTACCTGCTCAAGCAGCTCAAGATTAAGGGCATCGACCTCTCCAAGGACAAGATCGCCCTGCAGCGCCTCCGCGAAGCAGCCGAGCAGGCCAAGAAGGAACTCTCCTCCTCCACCAGCACCAACGTCTCTCTGCAGTACCTCTCCGTCACGCCCGACGGCCCGGTCCACCTGGACGAGCAGCTCACCCGTGCCAAGTTCCAGGACCTGACCAAGGACCTCCTGGACCGCACCAAGAAGCCGTTCCACGATGTCATCACGGAAGCTGGCATCAAGCTCTCCGACATCGACCACATCGTGCTCGTGGGTGGCTCCACCCGTATGCCCGCCGTGTACGAGCTCGTGAAGGAACTTGCCGGCGGTAAGGAGCCCAACAAGGGCGTCAACCCGGATGAGGTTGTGGCCGTTGGCGCAGCACTGCAGGCCGGTGTCCTGAAGGGCGAGCGCAAGGACGTTCTGCTGATCGACGTCACCCCGCTGTCCCTCGGCATCGAAACCAAGGGTGGCGTGATGACCCACCTCATCGAGCGCAACACAGCTATTCCCACCAAGCGGTCCGAGACTTTCACCACGGCGGATGACAACCAGCCTTCGGTGGCCATCCAGGTCTTCCAGGGCGAGCGCGAGTTCACCCGCGACAACAAGCCGCTGGGCACGTTCGAGCTGACCGGCATCGCCCCGGCTCCCCGTGGTGTGCCGCAGGTCGAGGTCACCTTCGACATCGACGCCAACGGCATTGTTCACGTTTCCGCGAAGGACAAGGGCACCGGCAAGGAACAGTCCATGACCATCACCGGTGGCACCGCGCTCTCCAAGGAAGACATCGACCGCATGGTCCGTGACGCCGAGGAGCACGCCGCCGAGGACAAGGCACGCCGCGAGGCAACGGATACCCGCAACACTGCCGAGCAGCTCGCATACTCCGTTGACAAGCTGATCGCCGACAACGACGACAAGCTGCCGGAGGAGGTCAAGACCTCGGTGAAGGCCGACGTCGACGAACTCAAGAAGGCACTCGAAGGCACCGACGACGCCGCTGTGAAGACAGCGTTTGAGAAGCTGCAGGCTTCCCAGACCAAACTCGGCGAGGCCATCTACGCGCAGGCCGGATCACCGAACGGTGAAACGGGCGCAGCCGGCGCTGAGGGTGGTCCTGCAGGCGCAGGTACAGCTGGTTCCACTTCTGACGAAGACATTGTTGACGCCGAAATCGTCGACGAAGAAGAGAAGAAGTAGCCATGCCCCATCACGGTAACGAAGAAGAGCACGTCTCTTCCGGAGACCGGGCCCAGCAGCGGGAGAGCCAGCAGCGGGAAAGCGAGAACCAGAAGCCGGTCATCCGGGACAACCGCAAGGTTGACCCGGCGACCGGGCAGGCACGCAGGCCGGACAGCGAGCAGTCCGGTGGCGCCAGCCACCAGTCCGGTGCTGCCGGTCAGCAGGCCGATGCACAGGCTGGTTCCGAAGAGCTGGATGGCGACGCGTTGTCCCAGGTGGAGGACATCCTCAACAGCGTAGAGGTGCCGGCTGAGGAATCGGTGGCCCAGGGGATCGGCTCAGCCGAAGCTGAGGAGCTCAAGAATGATCTCCGCAGGCTGCAGGCCGAGTACGTCAACTACCGCAAGCGGGTGGAGCGCGACCGCGCCGTGGCAGGGGAGATGGCCGTCATCGGCGTCCTGAACTCCCTGCTCCCGGTACTGGACGACGTCGATGCTGCCCGCCAGCACGGTGACCTGGCCGACGGTCCGTTCGCTGCGATCGCCGCCAAGCTGGAGAACGCGCTGAAGACCTACGGGCTGGTGCGCATCGATGAGACCGGAGTGGAGTTCGATCCCACGATCCATGAGGCCCTCATCCAGCAACCAGGCGACGTCGAACTCGACACCGTGAGCCAGGTTCTGCGCTCCGGTTACAAGTCCGGCGAACGGGTCCTCCGCGCGGCACAGGTTATTGTCGCGGTTCCGGCCTAGCATTACCCCATCGAGATGACAGTTCGCGGCAGTGATTCGAAAGAACATTGGCGCGAACTGTCATCTCGGCACACAGATTTGAAAGGAAACGCCATTGGCTAGCCAGGACTGGGTGGACAAGGACTTTTACGCGATCCTTGGAATCGCCAAGGACGCTTCCGATGCTGACATCAAAAAGGCCTACCGCAAGCTGGCCCGTCAGCACCACCCTGACACCAACTCAGGAAACACCGCTTCGGAGAAGAAGTTCAAGGACATCTCCGAGGCCTATTCCGTGCTCTCGGACCCCGATGAGCGCCAGCAGTATGACGCCATCAGGGCCATGGGCGGCGGCGCCCGCTTCGCCCCTGGTGGCGCAGGCGGCGGAAACGCGGGGTTCGAGGACCTCTTCGGGGGCCTGTTCACCGGCGGCAGCGGCCGGCACTCTGGTGGCTTCAGCACTGCGGGAGGCATCCCGCCCGAATTCGCGGACCTTTTCGGTGGCGGCGGCTTCGGTGGCGGCGCACCTGCCGGGTACCAGCGCGCACCCCAGAAGGGCGCCGATCGTACGGCGACCACCACTATTTCTTTCGCCGGCTCCATCCGCGGCACCACCATTGGCCTGCGTGAGCCCGACGGCGAGGTCATTGATGTCCGAGTTCCGGCAGGCATCAAGGACGGCCAGAAGGTCCGGGTCCGCGGGAAGGGTCAGTACGGCCCCGCCGGTAACGGAGACCTCATGGTCGCAGTTAATGTGAAGCCGCATGAGTTCTATACCCGCGACGGCGACAACCTGCGGATCCACGTGCCGGTCTCCTTCCCCGAGGCTGCGCTGGGTGCTGACATCGAGGTCCCCACGATCGACGGCGACAAGGTCAAGGTCCGTGTCCCGGCGGGCACGCCCTCCGGACGCACCCTGCGGGTAAAGGGTCGGGGCGTCAAAACCTCCAAGGGTGCCGGGGATCTCCTGGTGACCATCGATGTTGCCATTCCCAAAAAGCTGACCAAAGACGCCGAAGAAGCCGTCAAGGCCTTCGCTGCCGCGACGGCGGACGCTGATGTGCGTGCCGGTCTGGCTGACAAGGCCCGTCTGTAGGGAAGGGATTCGCCATGGACATCGAGTTCGACCAGCCCATCTTCGTCATCTCGGTGGCGGCGGAGCTCGCTGACATGCACCCTCAGACCCTGCGGCAGTATGACCGCCTGGGCATTGTTTCGCCGCGCCGCGCACCCGGGAAGTCTCGGCGGTATTCGCAGCGAGACGTCAACATGCTCCGGGAAGTGCAAAGGCTCTCGCATGAGGGTGTCTCGCTGGAAGGCATCAAGCGGATCCTGCAGCTGGAAAACCAGGTGGCCGCCCTGCAGCGGCGCGTCAGTGAGCTGACCGACGAACTCAGCCAGCGCCGTCGTCCATTGGATGCGAGGATTTTCGCCGCGGGCACAGCCGGCGACGTCGTCACCCTGGCCAGGGGCCAGCGGCCGCGGGCCCGGTCCCAGGCGCTGGTCGTATGGAAGCCCCGGGCTGAGTAGGCGTGAGTACTAAGCGGAGCCGGATTGCCGAAAGGCTATTGGCCGGGGGAACCGAACCGGATCCCCGGTTCACGTTGGCCAACGAACGGACCTTCCTGGCCTGGATCCGGACGTCGCTTGCCTTCCTTGCCGGGGGCGTCGCCGTCGAGGCCTTTACCGGTGATCTTTTCCAGGAGCCTGTCCGCAAGGCGCTCTCCATCATTCTGCTGCTCCTTGGCATGTTCATCAGTGGGGGATCGGCAGTGCGCTGGATCAACGTTGAGCGCAGCCTGCGGCACGGACTGCCCCTGCCGCTGCCGCTCATTGCGCCGATTCTTGGCATCGGCGGCGCAGTAGTGGCCGCCGTCGTCGTGTTTCTGGTACTTCTTTCCTGATCATGGGCAGCGGCGACGGACAGCCTCCGGTCCGGCTTCACAGTGATCCAGGTCTTCAGCCGGAGCGGACATCGCTCGCCTGGGGCAGGACCATGCTGGCGCTGGCCACCGTCAGCACCATCTTCCTGCGGTGGATCGAACAGCACGGTCTCTTCGTCCTGACCCTGTGGGGCATCTCCTGCCTCACCGCCGCCGCCATTTTTGTTACACAACGCACGCGCTACACCCTGCACGGCGAGGGGATCAGCCGGGGTCTGATGGGCCCCAATGTCCGGTCAGTGCTGGGGACGGCCTCGGCGGTGCTGGTCCTTGGCGTGTTGGGGATCTACGTTGTGGCTGTCACCCGCTAAAGCGCATCCACTGGCCGCTGCGCGTCATGGGGTGTTTGCCCTGGATCAGCCTACTGTGGCGGCTTCATTCCTACTGGCGGACCTCGTCAAGCGAGGGAGGCAGAACGAGGTCTTCTTTCTCCTTCTTGAGTGCGGCCTTCCTGCGCACGAGAGGCCAGAACAGTGCCAGGGCGCCGGCGGCGATGAGGCTGGTCCACACCTGGGTGCGCCCGCTCTCGCTGAACATCATGATCGTGATGATGCCGATTGCACCGAGGATCAGGATGATGTTGAGCCAAGGAAACAGCCACACTTTCAGCTTGAGGTTCGACCGCTCCTCGGGGGTCATTTTGACTCTGAGGCGCCACTGGGTAACTGCGATGAACACGTAGACGAACAGGGCAACCAGGCCCGTTGAATTCATGATGAAGTCGTAGATGCCAGAGCTGGGGGCGATGAAGTTGACCAGTGTTGCGATAAGCCCGCCAATGGTCGAGGCGATCACGGCAAAAGCCGGGACACCTGCCTTGGTCCGCTTAGCCATGGCTTTTGGTGCAAGTCCCTGCTCGGCCAGCGCGGCGAACATACGGGCTGCCGAGTAGGTTCCGGAATTGAGCACCGAAATCACCGCCGTGAAGATGACAAGACCCATGATGAGTTCGGCACCCGGCACTCCGAACAGGGAAAACACATAGGTAAATGGAGCGATGACCGAAGGAGCGGGAAGTTGGTTCCACGGCACGATCGTGACGATGACGAAAATCGCTCCGACATAGAACAGCATGACTCGCCAGATAACTGTCTTTGCAGCTTGGCGGATTCCCTTGTCAGGGTTCTCCGACTCTGCTGCCGCCATGACAGCAATCTCCGTGCCGAAGTACGAGAAGAGGACCAGCGCGATGCTTGAGAGGACCACACCGATGCCGTTGGGCATAAATCCGCCGTGATCCCAAAGGTTGGATACAGAGAAGGTGGTGTTGGGCCAGAGTCCCAGCGCAAACAGAGTGCCGGCACCGAGGAATACCACGATCGCGATCACCTTGATGCTTGCGAGCCAAAACTCTGTTTCACCGAATGACCGAAGTGAGATCAGGTTCGTGCAGACGAAGATTGCCAGCAGCGCAAGTGAACCTGCCCAGGCCGGAAGGGCCGGGAACCAGCCATTTAGCATGCCACCGCCGACAACAGCCTCATAGGCAATGACACCGACCCAGAAGTACCAGTACAGCCAGCCAACGACGTAGGCTGCCCATTTGCCGAGCCCAACTCTCGCATACTCCATGAAGGAGCCTACGGCTGGCCGGGCTGCGGCCATCTCTCCAAGCATGCGCATCGCCAGGAAGACAAGCAGGCCACCGGCAGCGTAGGAAAGCATGGCGGCCGGCCCGGTGTTGCGGATGATATTCGCCGAGCCGACGAAGAGGCTTGCCCCGATGATCCCCCCGAGGGTGATCATGGTGACGTGACGCGTCCGAAGCTTCTTGCCCTGGGGTGCTTCTTGGGGCTGGTCCTGGTGTTTGTTGGGTGGATAGGTCGTTTCAGCGTCGTATTCGCCAGTCATGACCAAGCTCCTTCGCTTTATGAATCAGTGGCTCGCAGGTCTAGCAAGACTTGATGTGTGGGGCAGGTAGGCGATCGCCAGCGTTTGAAGGGCCCCAACGGCAGGGTCCACAAGCACCGCGGCCTACCGGGCTGAAGCAACAGTACAAGGATCGAAACTTAGAAAAAAGCGTAGTTTCTCAACAGGAACCTGTCAGTTTTGCTTACACATGGCTATCTTGGGCCAGCAGAAACTACATAGCGGGTAGGCTGCCAGGTCAGTCGTTGAACAGCCCGGCCAGATCCTCGGCTGTCAGTGATCCGCCCGCGAGGGTATCGCCTTCCATCACGTCCGAGAAGAGTTGGGACTTCCTGGCCTTCAGCGCCATGACCTTCTCCTCGATGGTGTCCTTGGCTACCAGCCGGTAGACCATAACGTTCCGTGCCTGCCCGATCCTGTGGGTCCTGTCCACGGCCTGGGCTTCCGAGGCTGGGTTCCACCAGGGGTCCAGCAGGAAAACGTAGTCGGCCTCCGTGAGGTTCAGGCCAAAACCGCCGGCCTTGAGGCTGATAAGGAACACGGGTGCCGTTCCGTTTTTGAATTCGTTGACCACATCGGAGCGGTTGCGGGTGCTGCCGTCGAGGTAGCAGAATTCGATCTTTTCCTCGATGAGCCGCTCACGGACCTTGCCCAAAAAGCCGGTGAACTGGCTGAAGATGAGGGCCCGGTGACCCTCGGCCACAAGGTCCTCCAGTTGTTCAAACAGCACGTCCAGCTTGCTGGACCGCACGGAGGTCATGGCGGGATCAACCAGGGAGGCGTCCAGGGCCAGCTGGCGCAGCAGGGTGAGGGACTGGAAGATGGTGAAGCGGTTCTTTTTGACGTCGTCGATCAGGCCCAGGATCTTTTGGCGCTCACGCTGCAGATGGGTCTGGTAGACCTTTTGATGGCGCGGGTTCAGGACCACTTCCAGGATCTGCTCCTGTTTGGGCGGCAGGTCCCGGATGACTTGCTCTTTGGTGCGGCGCATCATCAGCGGCCGGATCCGACGCCGGAGCTTGTCCAGCTGCGCCTTGTCCCCGTTCTTTTCCACCGGCTTTTGGTAGTTCTCCGCAAAGCGGCCGGGGCTGGCGAAGAGCCCCGGGGCCACAATGGACGTCAACGCCCAGAACTCCATCAGGTTGTTTTCCAACGGCGTTCCGGTGATGACCAGTTTGAAACCCGCCTGCAGTTTCCGCGCGCACTGGTAGGCCTTGGACTGGTGGTTCTTCACGAACTGCGCTTCATCCAGCATCAGGCCCGCCCAGGGGTGGGATGCGTAGGCGTCGTAGTCAATCCTGAAGAGGGCGTACGAGGTAATCACGACGTCGGCTCCGGCCATCGCTTCTCCCGGATCGGCGCCGCTTTTGGCGAAGGTCTCGCCGACAGCCCGGACCGTCAGCCCGGGCGCGAAGCGCGCAGCCTCGGCTTCCCAGTTGCCCACCACGCTGGTGGGTGCGACCACGAGGAACGGTGCCTTCCCGGACACGGCTGAGCCAGGATCACTTCCGGCGGCCTCTTTAGCCGCGCAGATCAATGCCAGCGCCTGGACTGTCTTGCCGAGCCCCATGTCATCCGCCAGCACTCCGCCCAGGCCGTGCTTGTACAGGAAGGTAAGCCAGTTGAATCCCTCGAGCTGGTAAGGGCGCAGCTCAGCGTTCAGCGAAGCCGGCAGCGGAAGCCCGTCGGTGCCGCCGTCGAGCAGCCCGCCTACCGCCTCCCGCCACGCGGACGCCTGCTCATCCACAATTCCCAGATGCGCCAGTTCGTCCCACAGTCCGGCCTGGAACCGGCTGATCTGCAGCGGTGCGTCCTTGTTGTCCTGAAGCGACCGGGCTTCGTCGATCAGTGCCCGGAGCTGGTGCAGCTCCGGGAGATCCAGGGAGAAGTAGGCACCGCTTGGCAGCAGCATTCGTGTTTGCCCGGCGGCAAGCGCGGAGAACAGCGCAGCGAAGGAGACGGGCTGGCCTTCGAGGGTGATGACGATTCCGAGGTCGAACCAATCCCGCTGCTCGGTGGCCTTGGTGGAGATAGCAACGATCGGGGCTTCCTCTGCCTCGCGATAATCGGCGATCACACCTGCTGTATCCACCTCGACGCCGGCAGTTTCGCGAAGCCGCGGGAGCACTTCCTCGGTGAACGCCAGCGTGTCAAGGCCTTTGAGCTCAACGGAAGCCGCGAGCCGAGGCGTCCCCCAACCTCCGGCTGCGGATTCGCCGAGGGCAGGCACAACGTCCCACGGCTGGCCCACTGCCTCCAAAATGCGGGCTTCCCCGGGATCATCGCGGTAGCCATGGTCGTCCGAATGGCGCCACAACGGCTGCGCCGTTACCAGGTTCCCGGACTTGTAGTGCCATTCCCAATGCAGCCGGACCCGGTGGTCTGCGCCATAATTTGCCAGCAGGGAAAGCGTGGGGACCGCAAGGGTGGGGAGTTTCACCGAATCATCAGAGGCAGTCACGCGGGCAGCCTGCTTGAGCTTCGGATAGAAACCGGTGAGGAACCGGCTCTCATCCTTGGCCGGGATATGAAGGGTGTTTGCAGCGGTCACGAAGTTCAGGAGCTCTTCGCTGAGCCCGTTCTCCAGCGCCGCGAGCGTGATCACTGGTTCAGCGGGAGAGGTAGCGGGACCGGACGAGGCCCCGTCCACTCCCGGAAGAGTGGCGTGGCCCGAGGTCAGGAAGATCCCATGCGCCGGCCGGCCGATGGTGCCCACAGAAGCGGGGTCCACCACTTCGCCTTCAATGGTGACGGTGGGCGATAAAACAAGCCCGCCGCTGTCGGCTCCAACAGCGCCGTCGGCCGCATGAGCGTCCGCTGCAGCGTCTGTCCCACCAGATGGGTTCCCGGCGGCTGGCCCCGAACGGGTCAGGTTAAGCCCGACGACGGCGGGAGACTCCGCGAAGCGCACAGGTTCCTGTCCGCGGCCGTGGACCAGGGCGACCCCGATCTTCCGTGCTTCAGCCAGCAGGCTCCACAGGTTCTTGCCCGCGTAGGTGTTCAGGCCAAGCCACGGGGCCGAAGCGACATGTTGCCGGTTGGCCTGGACAGTATGCGAGGCCAGGAACTCCTGCATCCACTCCACATGCTCCTGGTTGCATTCCCGTTTGAAGCTCAGATAGCTGAGGGTGTTCCACGAGACGTCGCCGCGGATCCATTTCCCTTTCGCGCCCATGATCACCGGCCGAGCCTTCAGCTGCCGGACGCTTCGGAGCGGGTCACGGCGTCCCGTGTAGGAGAAGTGGGGGGCCGGCTCTTCGATCTCAAACTGCAGCGCCAGGGGGATGCCGTTGGTGGACGGGGTGATCCCGGGCTTGGCGATGAGCGGACTAAGGGCCTGCTCCCAGTCAGCCTGCTCCAGAGTGTGCTGATCCCGGGACAGGCGCGAGATCTCGGCGGGAGCCAGCAGCTGAACGCGCGTGGCGGGATTGTCCTCCGCCGCGAACAGCAGGGCAGCGACGTGTTTGCAGTCCTTGCGCACCGGGCAACTGCACACGCCCACGGTGCAACTCCAGCCGCCGGCCTTTCGGACGAGCTTGGCGGTGGTTGAATAAGGGACCTCGGCGCCGCCCCGGACCTTGCCGAGCATGAGCCCGGTTGCGGCATCGAAGGTGATGCCCGAGACCCGGCTGCCCATGGCATAAGCCAAGCCGGCCGCAAGTGAGCGGTCGTTGATAGCGGGGGTCTGAATTGCCAGCGCCGAACTCTGGTCCGGTTGGGATGGAATGGTGTGCACTACTTTCGGCAGGTCAAAATGCTGCAGGTTATCTGATCCATCTTAGTCAGCGAAACGAGCGCCCGAACGTAGCCCCTGACGGTTCCCCTCGAAACGGCCCGATGCTAGCGTTGAAAGTGATCTGCAGAACGTTTGGCCTTTGGTTCAAAAGGGAAAGGAGATCGAGATGGTTGAGCGGGGAAATACCACCCACGGCCCAGCCTTGGATGACAAGATGAAGCAGGAAACCCAAGCGCTTCGCCATGGAAACCAGTCAGGTCACGTCGAGGAATGGCGGGAAACCGAGCCTCTTCCGGACGACACTGACAGCCCGGAAATCAGGGAATCCGTCCGGGAAAATCTGCCCGCAGGTGAGTCTGCATCCACCGAGGCCGGCAACGACAACAACAGCACCGAAACCCCGGGAAGCGGGTGAACGGGATGAATTCAACGCTTGATAGGTTTTCAAAGCTCCTCGAGAAGGACGGTACTTGGTGCACAGTGCTGGCCGACGCCGGAACGGGGACAGGCGACTCCCTGGAGGCGGCAGATGTCCGACCCGGACAGATCCGGGACGCTCTCCTTGCAGCAGGAGCCGCCAATGCGGATGCGAAGGCTGTCGAAAAAGCCATCCAGCCGATGGAGGGAGTCCCGAATCCGGTGGCCCGCTTCGTGCTGGTCCACGACGGCCGGGTGGAAGTGGATGAGGTGCTCGCCGGCGAGCGCGTCGACAGTCCCTATGTAAAGGTCGGCGTAGTGCCCGATCTCCTGCCGCTTCTGCGGCATGCCGATTCGGACATACCAGTGGTGACGGCCAGCGTTGACCGCACAGGTGCAGACGTCAAGCTCGCCTACGCGCGCCGTGCCATCACGGGTGGACCTGAATCCAGCCACTCAGTGCAGGGCAGCACCGAGAACCTTAAAAAGGTGCCCGGTGGGGGTTGGTCCCAAGGCCGGTTCCAGCACCGGACCGAGGAGATCTGGCGGAAAAATGCAGAAGACGTGGCGGCCGAAATAGACCGTCTCGTTCAGACCGAACGCCCGGCGATTGTCGCCATCGGCGGGGATATCCGGGCCCGGGACCTCGTCCTGCATCAGTTGTCGGAGAATGCCCGGGCTATTGCCACTACCGTGGATTCGCATACCAGGGCCGGTGGCGCCCATCCGGAAGTCATGGATGCTGCCGTCCAGAAGCTGCTGGCAGAAAACCAGGCGTACTCACAGCGGCGGCTGCTCGAACAGCTCGAGGAGGAGAAGGGGCACAACAACGGAAAGGCGGCGACCGGGATCGGGGCCGTGGTTCACGCCCTCCAGCAGGCGCAAGTGCAAACGCTGGTTTTGAGCACTGAACTTACCGCAGATCCTGGCGCCGGAAACACGGCCACTGATCCTGACAGCCATCCGGCGAAGGAGATGCTGGTCCTGGGCTCCAGTCCGTGGATTGCCACCGTGGAAGAGGAAACCCTCGGAGCGCAGATTCTGGGTAAGGCGGCCGCGGCCCCTGCGCTGATCAGGGCTGCTGTACTGACGGACGCCGACGTCGAGATTCTGCCCAAGGCAGCAATTCCAGGCGGCGCCATCGTGGCAGCGCTCCTGCGCTGGCCGGTTGGCCCGGCAGTGCCGGGCGAAGGCCAGTAAAAACGAAAGTCCACGTCCGACGGCGGGACGCTCCAGAGCATCGGAGCGTCCCGCCGTCGCGCCTGCTGACGTTCTGCAGCTGGTTCCTGCTAGCGGTTCTGCTCCAGGGCGCTCCGCAGGATAGCCAGGGCCTCCTCATCCACTTCCGATGCAGCCTTGAGCCGGAGCCGGCGGGTGAAGGGATCGTCTGCACGGGCCTTCACGGCTTCCAGTCTTCCCTGAGCGGGCGCATCCAAACGAAGGGTTACGTCCACGCTTGTGTTGGTAGTCCGTGCCACCTGTGCAAACTTCCGCCGCGGGCTGTGCAGGGAAACGTAGCCTTTCCGCAGCTGGATCTCCACACCGTCAGTCCCCGCCGCCCAGGCCAGCAAGGCATCGGCGATCGGCCGCAGCTCCGGATGGTCCGCATACTGGGCATCCAGCAGTTCATCGGCATCGCGCAGCATGAATTCCGGGTAGCCGAACATCTCCCACGACACGGCATATTGGGCATAGCCGGTGATGCCGTGCTCCTCCAGCATCCAATCCCGGAGTTCGGCGTCGTTTTTCAAACCTGCTGCCCGGGCGCGTTCTGCCCACCAACCCACATCGTGCCCTGATTTACGCAACAGAAGGGCCTGGTTGCCATCCACCATGGTCTGCCATGTTTTCGCAGCATTTTTCAGATCGCTCGGCTTGGCCATGCTCTAAATGCTAGCGGCTGGCGGCCATAGTATACTCGCGCCGCTTATGGCAAAGTTGCTGCTAGGTCCCCAGGCGCTGCGCGCAGCTTGCCGGGTCCGGGGATCGGTCTTGGGACGCTCTAGGGGATTGGTCGGGGGAACGGGGGCTTCACATGCTTACGCTTGAACGCACACCTGCCGTGCAAGGGCGAGGGTTGGCAAAACGAAGGGCGCGGCTTCCCTGGGTGTTCGCCCTCTCCTCAGCCGCGTTCGTCGCTGCTCTGGGGGCTGTCCTCGGCTCCAATCCCGGGGCCCCGTCCTCGCACAACATCGGCAATATCTGCATTCTGCTGGCGGCACTCATCGCCGCTGCCAGCTGTGCTCGGGGCGCACTCAAAAAGCCGCATCAATCCCGGGCATGGCGCTTCCTTGCTGTTGCGGCCCTGGTTTACGCCACCGGCATGTCCATGTGGACTTACTACGGCATCACTCTTGACTATCAGTATCCGTTTCCATCACCAGCTGACCTCGGCTTCCTCGGCTACGCCATACCCGCGGCCATAGGACTTTTCCTGTTTCCGAGGACGCCGTCACCCCTTGTTGCGCGGCTGCGGGTTGTCCTGGACGCCCTGGTCATCGCGAGCTCCATCCTGTTCGTCAGCTGGGTAAGCGTACTCGGACCACTTCACCAGGCAGGGATTACCCATTCCCTCAGCCAGATCACGGGCCTCGCTTATCCCGTGGTGGATGTGGTGATGGCCTCGCTGGTACTTTCGCTCGGCATGCGCAGCCTTCCCGGAGACCGGCTTCCTTGGCTCTGCCTCGGCGGGGGACTCCTGGTCCTGGCGATCACAGACAGCATCTACGTGAGACTGGTTTTCGAAGGCTACACCGGCTCCACCGGAACGCCACTGGCGATGGGCTGGGTGTCCGCCTTCCTCCTGCTGGCGCTGGCGCCCCTTGTCCCGGGGAAATCAAAATCAGTCGGTGACCGGCGGGAATATGTCCTCATGCTGGAGTTGCTGCCTTATGTGCCGGTGGTGGGTGCGGTGGTGGCTTCAGCCCTGCACTCGGTCAACGATTCTGATGGATTCCTCCTGATCAATGGAGCGGTATTGCTACTGCTGGTGATGGTGCGGCAGGTCCTGATTGTCTTTGAAAACGTCACGCTCACAAGGGAACTGGAATCGAAGGTAACTCAGCGGACGGCAGAGCTGGAGGGCCTGGCAGCAATCGTAAACTCCTCCGCTGACGCCATCATTGGTACCACTCCTGACGGAGAAATCACCAGCTGGAATCCGGGGGCGGAGCGGATCTACGGTTACCGCATGGGGGAGGTGATCGGCAGGAATATCTCCTTCCTTATTCCGGACCATCTTCGCGGGATCGAGGAATCGTTCACCTCTGATGTAACGGAGGAGGGCGAAACCCGCAGCTACGAAACCGAACGGGTCCACAGCGATGGATCCACTATTATTCCCGTCGCCCTGACCATGTCCCCGATCAGGGGAGAAACAGGAACCCATGGGATAGCCACCATCGCCCAGGACATTACCGAGCGCCGGCACAACGAGGCGGAGCTCAGGGCTGCAAGGGAGGCAGCGCTCGAATCAAGCCGGCTCAAGTCCGAGTTCCTGGCAACCATGAGCCACGAAATCCGGACCCCCATGAACGGGGTAGTGGGGCTCACTGCCCTCCTCCTCGAGACGCCTCTGGATGTGACCCAGCGGCAATATGCCGAAGGAGTCAAAGGCGCCGGAGAAGCCCTGTTGGCTCTGATCAACGACATTCTCGACTTCTCTAAACTGGAGGCGGGCAAGGTTGACCTGGATGCTTCTCCGTTTGAACCCCGGTTGGTGGTGGAGGAAGTCGCCGGACTGCTGGCCGAAGCGGCGCAGGGGAAGCAGCTGGAACTGATTGCCTATTGCCACCCTGAAGTTCCCGCCCGGCTGCTCGGAGATTCCGGCCGGATCCGGCAGGTCCTCCTGAACCTGGCGTCCAATGCCGTGAAGTTCACGCCTTCAGGCGAGGTGGCCATCCGCGTCACTGTGACGGACCAGGATGATTCCGAGGTAGTCCTTCGTTTCGAAGTGAGTGACACCGGCATAGGGATAGCACCGCATGACCATCAGCGGTTGTTTGAGTCCTTCTCGCAGGCAGACGCCTCCACAACCCGCCGCTACGGAGGGACCGGCCTGGGCCTGGCCATTTCCCGGCGCCTCACCGAGGCAATGGGCGGCCAGATCGGACTGACGAGCGCCTTGGGCCAGGGCAGCACTTTCTGGTTCGTAGTGCGCTTGCCTGCGTTGGAGGGTGGCCCTGCGGCCGCTCCGCCGCAGGGCGCCCTCACTGGACTGCGGGTATTGGTGGTGGATGACAACGCGACCAACCGTCTCGTCCTGGAGTCGCAATTGAGTGGCTGGAGCATGAAGCCGGAGGCATACTCTGATGCACCATCAGCCTTGGCGGGATGCCGTGAGGCCGCCGCTGAGGGCCGGCCCTACGATATCGCTGTCCTGGACATGTGCATGCCGGACATGGATGGACTGGACCTTGCACGCGCACTGAGCAGTGACTCCGCTCTTCAATCCACCCGGATCATCATGCTGACGTCCACCATGCAGGTGGACAGAAAAGAGCTGGCGGCCGCCGGGGTGCGTGAATGGCTGACCAAACCTGTTCGCAGTTCGGAATTCTTTGACAGACTGATGCGTCTGATGGCGGTGACGCCCTCGCCCGTCGAGGACTCCAACCAGAACCCGGTTCCCTCACCAACGATCAAACCTGATGTTCCGTCCAAGGGCAGGATTCTTGTGGTGGAGGACAACGAAGTGAACCAGCTGGTCGCTCGCAGCATGGTGGTGAAACTGGGTTACGAGGTGGATGTTGTATCGGACGGCTCCCAGGCTCTGGCCTCGACTGCGGCCGTTGACTACGTGGCCGTTCTCATGGACTGCCACATGCCTGTGATGGACGGCTTTGCAGCTACGAGGGCCATCAGGGCAAGAGGCGGGAGGGGGGCAAGCCTTCCTGTCATTGCCATGACTGCGGGAGCCATGGCCGAAGACCGCGAAGCCTGCCGCGCGGCCGGTATGGATGACTACCTCACCAAACCAGTGGACATGGCGGAACTCGAGCAGGCCCTTGCCCATTGGGCGCCGCCACCGCCGACGCGGGCGGAGGCTCCGCAGCTCACCCCAGAGCCCGCTCCGGACACGATGGCCGTTGATCCTGCACGCTTAGCCGTGCTGCGTGAACTGGGCCCGGACGACGGACTGGGTCTGCTGCCGGCGGCAGCTGAGGCGTTCCGCCAGGACATCGCCCCGAGTCTGGAGGCACTGCGTAAGGCTTTGAACAATGGGCCGGACGGAACACTTGAACGGGCTGCGCACAAGCTGAAAGGCGCGGCAGCCAACATCGGTGCCCGAGGCGCCGTCGCCCTCTGCCAACAGCTTGAAGAACAGGGACGTACCCACCAAAATGGCGATGCCGAACTCCTGAAACGGCTCGAAGCGGAGCTCTCCCTGGTGGACAAGGCACTCCACGACGCGTTGGCCATGGCGCCATGAGGGTGCTGGTGGCAGATGATGACCCGGGCTCCCTGCTCGTGGCTAAAGCCGCCGTCGAACAATCCGGTCATGAATGCATCGCCGCCGCCGACGGCGATTCCGCTTGGGAGTTATACCAGCAGTACCGGCCCCAGGCAGTGGTCACCGACCTCGTGATGCCCGGGCTCGACGGGCTCGCCCTGTGCCGGGCGATCCGTGCCGCCGGGACAGACTCATACACGTACATCGTTCTGGTCACATCGCAAGGGTCACGGGAAGATGTCCTTGCAGGGCTTGAAGCGGGGGCGGACGATTACGTCACCAAACCCCTGGATCCCTTCACTGTGCACACACGTCTGCTCGTGGCGCTCCGGATCACTTCCCTTCATGCGGACCTCGCCCGCTACCGTTCCGCCCTCGCCGAACAGGCGCGGACGGACCCCCTGACAAAGCTATCCAATCGCCTCAAGCTAGATGAGGACCTGGAGTTGTTGCATGGCCTCAGTGAGAGGTACGGCCAGGACTATTGCCTCGCCATGTGCGATGTGGACAATTTCAAGAGCTATAACGACATCTACGGACATCCGGCCGGTGATATCGCCCTGCAGGAAGTGGCGGCAATCCTGTCCGGCCAGGGCCGGAAGAGCGACGGAATTTACCGGTTCGGCGGCGAGGAGTTCCTGCTGGTGCTGCCCAATCAGTCCTGGCGCAGCGCGAGGATCCTGGTGGAGCGGGCCCGGGCCGCGGTGCAAGCCCTGGGGATCGTTCACAGCGGTGACCCTACAGGCGTTTTGACGCTCAGCGCGGGTATCTCAGCCTATATGGAGGGTCATCGGCCCGGCAGTGAACAGCTCCTTGAGGAGGCAGATACCGCACTTTATGCAGCCAAAGCAGAAGGGCGGAACCGGGTGGCAATTGCCTCTGCAATACCGGGCGATGGGGCCTGACCTGCTGCTGTTTTTGCGAAGCGATGGCCCTGTCCCAGGTTTCCATCGCCGTGGCGATTGATTAGTGTGAGTCACTATGGTCACTCCAATGTTCACCGTTTTTCAGACGATGACTGGTTTCCATGGGGGGCTTCGACGCGGTGCTGCAGCCGGCGCAGTCGGAGTGATGCTGGTTCTTTCCGCAGGAATTCCTGCGGCCAACGCTGCAGGTCCAAGGCCACAGGACTCGTGCTTCCTTGTGTTCTGCTCCCCGTCCCCGCCCAAGACAGCGGAACCCACACCCACCCAGCCTCCTCCGGATCCGGCAGATCCCTCTGAGGCTCCGGCTCCTCCAGGAACGCCCTCAAATCCGCCCGCACCCGCCCCAGCGCCCGCTGTACCTTCCGACCCTGGACCGACGGAGGAGACCGTCGCTCCTTCAAGCGGACCCAGTTCAAATCCTTCTGCCTCACCGGGCAGCACAGCGGACGGTGATCCCGGATCTTCGGCCACCGGCTCTCCTGCGGTTGCCCACGGTCCTGGCCCGCACACGCAACAAGCCCAGGCAGCCGGCGGACTGGGATCCGCGGGCCAAGGCGTTGCTCCTGCCTCCGGCGCAAAAGACAACGCCGCCACGTCCTCCCGGAACCTTGCGACGGCCTCGTTGGTCAACCAGGACAAGGGGAACGCTGCATCGGTGTGGTGGGGGATCGTTCTGCTTGCCGTGGCGGGTATCGCACTGGTGATCTTTTTCAGGCTGCGGCGGACGGAAAAGCTGCACACAGCGTCCGCGTGAAAGTTTCCCAAAAAACTTTTGGATATCGCGTAACCGAACCAAGGTGCAGGTCGATGTATAGGGAGTGCGGGCGTTGCCCACACCATCTGACCTACCGGCATGTACAAGAGCCGGTTTTGCACCAATCCCAATTTCTTCGGAGGGTTCCATGTCCTTGTTCACTGTTATTGCCACCAGTAAAGTCGCCGCGAGCGCATTGGCCGCAGGCGCCCTGGCAGTTGGTGGCACCGGTGCCGCAGCATACGCCGGCGCACTTCCCACCGAGGTCCAGCAGAGCGCCCACGAGCTGCTCGGAGCCCCGGCCCCCCACGTTGACGGCGTTTCCGACGCAGCCAAGGCTGCCGCTGACGCTGCTCCCAAAGCCGCTGCAGACACCAAGGTTGAAGCCGGAGCAGAAGCCGGAGCAAGCGCTTCAGCCGCTGCCGGTGCAACCGGTGCTGTTGATGCAGCCGGTCCCGCCGCTTACGGTCTCTGCACCGCCTTCACCAAGGGCGGCCTCGCAGCTTCCTCCGAAGGATTCGCTTCACTGAGCATTGCTGCTGGTGGCGAAACCGGCATTGAAAGCTACTGCGCCGATGTCATCGAGGCAGGCAAGGCTGCAGGTCACGTTGATGGCCAGGCTGAAGTCTCCGGATCGGCCGCTGCTAAAGTAGAGGCTCCGGCACTCCCCGAGCTGCCGACCCAGGCTGCCGTTCCGGCAGCTCCGGAACTGCCTGTCGCGGTTCCCACGGAGGCCGCTGACGTTGCCTCATCGGCTGTACGCCCGTAGCGCAGGATTTTTAGTGGCCGCGGGGCTCCGTGCCTTTTCCGCATAGAGCTCCGCGGCCC
Source organism: Arthrobacter rhizosphaerae (assembly GCF_023062595.1). Classification (GTDB taxonomy): domain Bacteria; phylum Actinomycetota; class Actinomycetes; order Actinomycetales; family Micrococcaceae; genus Arthrobacter; species Arthrobacter rhizosphaerae. Next base: position 30,005 of record NZ_JALLAN010000014.1, on the reverse strand, counting down.
ACAAAAGCGCGCGACGTCAGGGCCGTTCCACCATCAGGAACGCTGACTTCGCCGCACGGATGGAGGAGCCCGTTTGCTGGACTCTGCAACTGATGAATACGTGCACACTGACGGCGCAGACCCGTCGGTGCTATTCACGGTCGCTTACCGCAGATATTCCGGCGCAGTACTGGGCTACCTCCGGGCCAAGGGAGTCGACGACCCCGAGGCCGTCACCCAAGACGTCTTCCTGGCCTTCTTTCCCAAACTGGAAAGCCTGACGGGCGGGCTGCAGGGGGCAAAATCGTTGATCTTCTCCATAGCACATGCCCGGATGGTCGACCACTACCGCCGCAGCGAACGTACGCCGGCCCTGAGCCCTTACGAGGCAGAACTGGACGGCCGGAGCTCGGCATCTGCTGAAGACCAGGCGATGTCGCAGGCCAACGGGCTGGGAGCCGCGGCGCTGCTGGAGGACCTCAGCGAGGATTACCGCGAAGTTTTGGCGCTCCGCGTCGTAGCGGACTTGTCAGTAGAACAAGTGGCAGACATTATGGGCAAGACTCCGGGAGCTGTAAAGCAGTTGCAGCGCCGGGCACTTTGCGCACTTAGGGACCGTGCGTCAATTACGAAACAAGGCACATCATGAGCTACACACCCGTATCCGGAAGCGAACGGATCATCGACCAAGTCCTGGCTGAGGCCGGACTTGAAGACGCAGACGATCTCCGTCCCGTCCTGCTTGAGCTGCGTTCTTTGGGCGCCGAGCAGCCAGGGCCAAGCGCCCAGATTCTTGCTCTTATGGAGGGAACCACGGGCGCTGGCTCCGGGCTGAACGCCGGAACCCCCGACGCCGGAACCTCCGACCCCGAGATTGCCGATACCGGAACTGCTGTCGTCGTCGACCTCGCCGCCCGGCGTCGCAACAAGCGGCGGCTGCCGCTGACAGTTTTTGGAGTAGCTGCTGCGCTCGCCGTTGGAGGCGGTGCAGCAGCGGCAGCTGACCAGGGCGTCCGGGACACTCTGCACTCGGCGTTCACCTCCATCGCCGCCACTTTTGGGAGCGAGAGCCACAAACCGGAGCCCAAAAACCAGACGGTGCCGGGACCAGCGGAAACAAGCGGTGGGCTGCAGGGAACCCTGCCGACGCCCACTGGTGCTGCGCCAACCACACCCGGAGCCGACGGGAGCCCGGCTAATGGCAACCACGCCGGTCAGGACGTCAGGTCACCAGGTTCGGCCGATTCGGGCGAAGGATCCGGCAAGTCATTCGGAAGTCCCTGGCTGAAGGGGACCCCGCCTGCGATTCAGGACGTGCCGGGAGCGGCTGGGGTGCCCACCCCGGGATTGACGCCTCCGGACCTGCGCCTGCCGTCCCTGCCTGCGGTTCCCACTCCTGAACGTACTGACGGCTCCACACCCCAGCCCTGAGCCAGTTAGCATCCCTGACCAGTCCAGCTTGATGGCTGGTCCTGGCTTGATGGCCCTAGTCTGAACCGGAGGCCTAGTATCCGCCTGCTGCCGCCGATTTGATCATGTCTCCTGCGGGGCTGACCAGATACCAGACGTCCATGACCCCCTGGCCCAAAATGTCGCCAGGCTCCTTGTCCTGGGCGAAGTAGTAGATCGGCAGGCCGTTGACGGTGATCTGCTTGGAGCCGTCCGCCGTATTAATGGTGCCGATCGCCCCAGTGATGCCTTCGACCTCGGGCGCATCAGATGTGGTGGTGACGGCAGGCCAGGCTGCGACGCACGCATCTTTGCAGGCACTGGCTCCGGAATCCTTTACATCCTTCGTGAAGAAGTAGACACTCTTCCCTTCAGCGTCCACCACAATCTGACCGGCCGTCGAGGACGCAGTCTTTAGTTCGACGTCGGCTGCCGCAGTGGTGGTGGCACCGGGTGCCGGAGCTGAGGTAACTGTGGGAGATGCGCCGGTAGTGGGGCTGGTGGTTCCGGGGCTCCCGCCGCAGCCGGCAAGTGCCAACGCCAATGCCAGTGCGGAAAAGCCCACGCCCCATTGCTTGTTCATATCTGCTCCTTGAGGTGAGTACGGGGTCATGCATGCACAGATGTCTGGTTGGGATACCACCAACGATGGCACTCAGCCGGGGATAACAGGTATGACGCCAAGGGGCGGAGAATGGTTCAAATGAACCAATCACGGCGCTGGAACGTCGTACGGGGCGGGAAAGAAAAGAGGAAGGCACGTGCCGCTTGATGAAGAGGTAGTGGCTGCCATCTATCGGGAACACGGGCAGGCGCTGCGCCGTTTTGTGCTGAACGCCTCTCCTGATCCGCACGGTGTGGATGACATCGTGCAGGAGACGGTGCTCAGGGTTTGGCAGCATGCCCCGCAGATCACAGGCAGCCTTCGCAGCTACCTCTTCCGTACGGCCAGGAACATCATGATTGACAACTACCGCAAGGCCCAACGGCGCCCCATTGAAGCGACGGAACGCGACGTGGCCGATCCCGCCGAGGCGGCGGAACGCGTCGACGAATTGCTGAACAGGGTACTCATGGAGGAAGCCCTGTTGCGTTTGAGCGCAGAGCACCGCGACGTCCTCGTCGCACTGCACTACCGGCGTTTCACGGTCAGCGAAGCCGCCGTCCAGCTCAACGTTCCGCTCGGCACGGTCAAATCGCGGGCCTATTACGCAGTCAAGGCGCTGAGAACCATCCTTGATGAAATGGGGGTGCAGAAGTGAGCGGGGAGCAACTCCACCACTTGCTGGGCGCCTATCTCCTCGGCGGCCTTGACGCCGCAGACACTGGCCGTTTCCAGGAACATTTGAATGTATGTGCGGAGTGCCGCCACGAGCTTGAAGAACTTAAGAACCTCCCTTCTCTGCTGGAGGCACTTCCCGTTCCGGACGCAGTAGCCCTGACCTGGCACCGCTCGCCGGAGGGTGAAAACAATGATGCCCGTGCAGTTCCGCCAGCCTTGCTGGATGGACTTGTGGTACGTCGACGGAAATCACGACGGCGCTGGTCGGCTTTTGTGGGCGCCGTTGCTGCAGCCTGCCTGGCTATCGGCTTCGTCGCCGCACCGTTGCTGAACCAGCCGCCCAAGCCCGATGCCAGCTATTCGGTTCAGGCAAGCAGCGGACTGCAGGTGACCGTTGGACTGGTCAAGAAAAACTGGGGGACCGAGCTGGCTCTCGAGGGCCGCAGCATGCCCCTGAACGGAACGTTGTCCTTGTGGGTGAAGGACCGTGCCGGTGTTGAGGACAGGGCGTGCGCGTGGACAGCGACGCCCAGCGGCCGAATCCGCGTCACGGGGGCCACGCCGGTGCAGCTGACCAGCATTTCCGAAGTCGAGTTGCGCGATGATCGGCAGCAGGCTGTAGCCGTTATTTCAGTGCCTGATAGTCCGCCCTGATTGGCGTCTCAGGTGCCCGGAGGCCGGTACTGAATCTGCTGGGCTTTCCGCAGAGCTTCGAGCGTTTCCTCGACGGTCATGAGGACCGTGGTTTCGAATGAGCTCAATGCGCCGCCTCCGCTGATCGCTACGGCCACCGCGGCCATGGACACGTTGTCGGGAGCCTCCCATAGGTTATAGCCGTCGTGGGTGCCGAAGGCATACCAGAATCCATGGAGTTTCCCGCCGACCGATTCGATGTATGCCTGGGCGGCCTTTCCGCGGTCCTCAGGGTTGCTGGTCAATCTGGCCCAGGTCTCTGGTGTGTAGCTGAACTTCGATAGGTAGAGGGGCATCGTCTCGTCCTTTTTTCGCTCTGGATAGTGCGGATCCAGCAAGAATGGCAGTCCGCCGCAAGGCAAGCAATGGTCATAATTTCGTTGCTGCATGCAGAATGATCCCTTCGACTCCGCATACACGGACGCTTCAATACTGGAGACGACGATTTATGACCGAACGGTCAACGCTTCAGAACTGCGGCGGTGACCTGAGTCCTTCCAAGGCCCGTGGGTATCCAGCAGGGTCGATGGCGTGCCCAGGAAATCCGCCCCAGGCTACTGACACCCTCAGGTATTCGATCAAGGTGATGCCCGGCCGTCCTGCAACTCCGAGGAGAACTGGATCGGCGCAACCCTCGGACAGCCGAAGGCCGTGCGTTCCCCCGCTGATGTTTGCCTTGTGCAGCTCATCCGGCGCGAACGGAAAGAGGCCCGCCGTCAGCTCCTGCGGTTCGTTTTCCCATTCCCATTCCAGTAGTTCGACTCCGGGCAGGCACAGCGGGTCCGGAAACCCTGGGCCCGGCGGCATTGAGGTCCTCATAGAGGGATGGGATTGATGGTAGTAGACGCCAAGAGGCGGACAGTCCCCGAGTAGCGAAACTGCCCCGATATGCTGCATGCTCGCCTTGAACGCTTCAGGAAGCGGACCCATCGAGGCTTCCACGGCCGCAATGCGAACGGCCACATCAGGTGGCGGCGGGGTAGTAAGCCCGGTCTCGTGGTTCTCCGGCTTAAACCCGATCGCCAGAAGCTGTTCAACGATCCGCTCTATCTGCCTGCCTGCTCTGAGCATCGTTGTGGACGCAACTTCTTCGACTTCTGCCCGACGTTCGGGCGGAACTGGCCTCAGGTGTCGGAGCTCAGCCCAGACTTCAAACCACTCACCTGCTTCATAGCGCGCCACCAGAGACGTCATACGGACAGAGTATTCGAATGGAACTCATATGCAGGTTGCTGGGCTAAATCGTTCATTCGCCGGCCGGGCCTCTGCTGCTGCCGGAGATGCCCTTTGGTCTGGTGTAGTCTCGGCGGAACACGAGCCTGAGGGGGAGGGCATGAATCGATACTTGTTTCCACTGATTACGGCTGTGCTTACTGCAGGAGTCCTGCTTGGCGGCTGCACAGCTCCACCAGGAATTAAGGCGTTGGATCGTCAGGCCAGTGCCGAGGACAGGATGCCGGAGGGCATCGGGTTTGCAGGGACCCAGGTGAAAGGCGAAGACGCCCGCTTACTCGCCGAGAATGATGGGATCAAATACTTCGCTGCTAAGGCCGATGCCACACACGAGGCGTGTGTAGTCATCGTTCCGCAGACGAACCCGTCACTGTGGGTGTCAGGTTGCGGAAGTTTGATGAACAGCGGCCGCGAGGTCGTCACGGTCAACAACGCAACCGGCAAGTCGGCAGTTCTCGTGGAGGATGGTCTAGACACGAAACAGTGGGAATCGGAGGGCTGGACAAGAGTGCATGACAACGTGCTCATCCCTGGCAGCTAACCAACTGCACGGTCCCTAAACGGCGTCGGCTGCCAGAGGCTAGGCTGCGTGTATGCGGCATGGGGAAGAAAGTGTGCAGTGGCCCGTTACATTGCTAGGACTAGCCGGATACCTATCAGTGGTGGGCTATGCAGTCGCCGGGGTGTTTCAGATTCTGGTGTGGAATCCTTTGGCTGCTGTCCCAGGCGCAACCCTGGATGAAATTCATGCAGTTATGGACCGGGCAAACGAAAGCCTTTCCGCGCCAGTGGTCCTTGTGTGGGCAGCCACTGGAACCCTCCTGGCCGCAGCAGTTCTGATAGCCACGCTGAAGCAATCCATCTCAATAAAAGTCACCACAGTCCTTTACCTTTTGCTGCTGGCGCTAGGAGCACCGTCACATATGATGGCGTCGTTTCCTGCTGGGATGGGAATCGCCGATGCCTTTGCAACATCAGGCGGGGATCACGCTCCCTGGGGAGTGATGCTCTATATCGTCAGCGCCCTGGCATTTCTAGCGCTGCCCGTGGTCGCCGTCAGTAGGAACAGGCCGGAAGCGCCAGGAGTCTGACTTCCCAAGGAACCCTCCTCGGAACACGAGTCAGGGCTAACAGCCGGGCGGGAGTACAACGATTCGGGGACGGCAGGGGGCTTTCGAGGGTGATAGCGCAAGCAGGACAACAATGGGTACATGAAGCTCCCTCGCAGTTTTCCCGCGCAAGTGAACCCGTCGCGATTGCTCTTCGCTGTGATGTTTGGTGCTGCTTTGGGAGCGTCCGCAGTCGCCTGCTCCTCATCCTTGGGCGGTGAGCCGCCTTGTCTACCGCCTGCCTATTCAGTGAGTCCGACAAGCGCCAGACCTGGCGAAATGGTGACAGTCGCTGCACCGCCGGCGGACTGTAACCCCAGATACGGTGCGAACGCCCAAATCAGAGTGAGCATTACGGATAACAGCGGCGCTGAAGTCTTCAACACAATCGTTCCAATGACTAATTCCGGGGAATTCACCTATACCTTTACTGTCCCTCCCGAAGTGGCAGTTGGGGAAGCGGCCGTGACCGCAATGCCGCACAATATCGACTGGTGCGATGACACCGGCAGGAACAACCGTGCAGGAACTACGAACTTTATGCGCGCCTCGTGTGCGATACCGGTGGAGACACTCACAATCACGCGCTAGTGCAACGCCATCAGTGGCTAAGCCGGCCTACACGGGTTCCGGGTGGGTGCGGCGGAACTCGGCAACGAGCGCAGGGTCTTCGCAGGCGCGTGCAAACGCGTCAATACGCTGTTCGATCTCGCGGGCCAGGAGCCAGTTGCCTATCTTCTCAGCGATGGGCTTCAGCCAGCGGGGGCGGCAGGAGAAGGTGTATTTCCACACGGCGCGCGTGCCGCCGTCGTCGGCCGTGAAACGCCAACCGCCGCCGAAGTTCTCAAAGAACCACGGCCCGGAGACCATGGTCATGCCGACGTTCCGGGGCGGGACGAAGGAGACGTATTCGCTCACCATCACCAGACCCATCCGGGAAACCGTCCGTGTCCGCACTCCCTTGCCAGCAGCTTTGGCCCCATCAAGCCAGCCCTGGGCGGAAATGAACGGGTCCCACTTCAATCGGAATTCTCCCGTGGTCTGTGAGAAAGCAAAGGCTGTTTCCGGATCAAGGTTGATGAACCGCTCCGCGCGTACTTGTGGCATCCCGCCAGTGTAGTAGTGAAGAGTGCCGGACCCCGGGAGGAGACCGCCTATGCAGAGATCGCCCGTCAGGACCCCGTGGCCTCCGCGCGGTGGGGGATGACAACATCATCGGCGGAGCGGCCCGCAGTGGGGAAGAGGACCAGGAGAAGACCCATCCCTGCTGCCGCGCCCACCAACTGTGCCAGGACGAAGCCGGGCACGGAACCGGGTACGATCCCCGCGAACGTGTCACTGAACATGCGTCCGACCGTCACGGCCGGGTTGGCAAACGCTGTCGAAGAGGTGAACCAGTAGGCGGCCCCGATGTAAGCGCCGACGGCCGGGGCGGCGAGGACGCCGCGCGAGGTTCGGGCCAAGGCGAAGATCAGCAGGATCAGTCCGGCGGTCGCTACGACCTCACTCAGGAGATGCCCAGAGGTGAGACGTTCCTTCGTGGAAATTGAGGTCCCGACGTCGAACATCGCGTTGGCCAAAACGCTTCCACCGATTGCACCCACGGTCTGGGCCACCACGTAGGCGCCCACCTCGGGCAGGCTCAGCCCCGAGCCGCTCCGCCGTCCAAGAACCCAGTCCGCGAGGGAGACCACGGGGTTGAAGTGCGCTCCACTGACCGGCCCGAATATCAGGATCAGAACTGTCAGGCCGAAGACGGTGGCGGTGCTGTTCTCGAGCAACTGCAGGCCGATATTGCCCGGCGAGAGCTGTTCGGCAGCGATCCCGGAGCCGACGACGACAGTCACAAGAAGGCCGGTACCGAGAAGTTCAGCGATGGCACGCCGCCATAGAGGTGGCTGGGGAGAATTCATGGAACCAGCTTGACCGAAAGAATTATCTCAGTCAAACTTGAGGCAATGACTATTGACGTAATGACCGAGTTTCGCCAGCGGGTAGCTAAACATGCAGCACTCGCCGATGCGGCGCGTCTGCGCATCGTGGATCTCCTGACCCTTGGGGACCTTTCTCCTACCGAGCTGCAGGCGGAGTTGGGGATGCCTTCGAACCTCCTGTCCCATCATCTGAGAACGCTCGAGGAAGCCTCGCTGGTGACCCGGCGCCGCTCAGAGGCGGACAGACGGCGTAGCTATATCCGGCTCACCCCCGGCGCTCTCGAGGGCCTGGTTCCAGGGATCGAGCACGGAGCCCGGCGCGTGGTCTTCGTCTGCACACGAAACAGTGCCCGGTCCCAACTGGCCACAGCACTCTGGCAGCAGATGAGTGAAATCCCGTCAACGTCGGCGGGAACACATCCCGCCGATCACATTGCACGCGGTGCCATTGACGTTGCCCGGCGCCACGGTCTCAGCCTTCCGGATACGGCACCGCGCCGCCTTGACCCGCTGGCGGGCGATGGTGACTTTGTCGTCACTGTCTGCGACAACGCCCATGAAGAGCTGAGCGGACTCGGGGGCGTCCACTGGTCAGTCCCGGATCCCGTACGTCAAGGGACGTCTGAGGCGTTTGAGCTTGCCTTCCAGGAGATCGCCCACCGGATTGGCGATCTGGCTCCGCGCGTTCACGCCGCCTGACTTCCGGCCGTAAATTCCCATCAACCAGGAGAAACACGATGACCACCGAAACAACCAAGAAGCCGTCCGTCCTGTTCGTCTGCGTCCACAACGCCGGCCGCTCGCAGATGGCCGCTGCCTTCCTCACTACCTTGGGCAAGGGCGACATCGAAGTCCGCTCAGCGGGTTCCCAGCCCGCCGAGAAGATCAATCCTGCCGCCGTCGAGGCCATGGCCGAGCTCGGCATCGACATGTCAAAGGAGACCCCCAAGGTCCTCACCACCGAGGCCGTCAAGGAATCCGACGTCGTGATCACCATGGGCTGCGGCGATGAATGCCCCTACTTCCCGGGGAAGCGCTACGAGGACTGGGTCCTGGAGGACCCCGCCGGCAAGGGCGTCGATTCCGTCCGTCCCATCCGCGACGAGATCAAGGGCCGTATCGAGAACCTGATCGAGTCGCTCGTTCCTTCGGCGAAATAACCGCCGTCAAGTAACCGTTTCGAGCAGGAGTCTTTCCATGAGTGACATCACGAGCACCGAACAGCTGATCATCATCGGCTCCGGCCCTGCCGGCTACACGGCCGCAATCTACGCTGCACGGGCCGGGCTGAAGCCCTTGGTGCTGGCCGGGTCCGTCACCGCCGGGGGTGCCCTGATGAACACCACCGACGTCGAGAACTTCCCGGGCTTTCCCGGCGGTATCCAGGGGCCGGAGCTCATGGACGGGCTGCAACAGCAGGCTGAACGGTTCGGCGCGCAGGTGGTGTTCGACGACGTCACCGAAGTAACGCTGACTGGCCACCTTAAGCGCGTGGTCACCGGCGCCGGCGAGAATCATGAGGCGCCCGCCGTCATCCTCGCCACCGGCTCCGCCTACAAGGAGCTGGGCCTGGAGGAGGAGAAGAAGTTCAGCGGGCACGGCGTCTCCTGGTGCGCCACCTGCGACGGCTTCTTCTTCCGTGACCAGGACATCATTGTGGTCGGCGGTGGGGACTCTGCCATGGAGGAAGCCACCTTCCTGACCCGCTTCGGAAAGTCCGTGACCGTCGTCGTCCGCAAAGACCAGCTGCGTGCGTCCCGGATCATGGCCCAGCGGGCAAAGGACAATCCCAAGATCAGTTTCGCGTGGAACTCGGCCGTCACTGCCATTCATGGCGACGGCAAGGTCAGCGGCGTGACGCTGAGAGACACCCGCACCGGGGAAACCCGTGAGCAGGCCGCGACGGGCATCTTCGTTGCAATCGGGCACCTGCCGCGCACCGAGCTGGTGGCCGGGCAGGTGGAGCTCGATGCAGAGGGGTACATCAAGGTTGATTCGCCCACCACCGTCACGAACCTTTCCGGCGTGTTCGCGTGCGGCGACGCCGTGGACCACCGCTACCGCCAGGCCATCACTGCCGCCGGCACCGGTTGCGCCGCAGCCCTCGACGCCGAACGTTACCTCGCCGCCTTAGACGATGCGGACAGCATCGCCACAGCGCTGGTGGAAGAGCCAACCCACGCCTGACCTCTCCTCACCTGGACGTATTGGAGCGCAATGATGACTGAATCCTTCAAAAAAACGGTTCTGGGTCTACAGGACAACACCGAGGTCCTGCAACGGATAGGCGACCGTCTCGCCGACAGGTTCGCCGGGATCTTTGCCGCCGAAACCGTCGAGCGCTACGTCTTTGAGTCCTACACAGCCCTTGCCCGGACCGCGAAAATCAGCACGTATCTGCCCTCAACTACCGAGCACTTCGCTACCGACCGCCTGAACGCCCTGGCCAAATCCAAGGGCGCCGTGGAATCAGAAGTTCCGGAAGTCTTGTTCGTGTGCGTCCAGAACTCCGGCCGGTCCCAGCTGGCCGCGGCTCTCCTGAACGTCGAGGCCAAGGGCAGGATCAGGGTACGCTCCGCCGGTTCCCTGCCCGCAGGCGCACTCGATCCCAACGTCATTGAAGCCATGGCTGAAATGGGCCTGAATCTCAGCAATATCTATCCCAAACCCCTCACCGACGACGTGGTGAGGGCATCCGATGTGGTCATCACCATGGGGTGCGGTGACTCCTGCCCAATCTACCCCGGCAAACGGTACGAGGATTGGAACCTGACAGACCCCTCCGGCCAGCCGCTGGAGACTGTCAGGATTATCCGTGACGAGATCCACCACCGCGTCAGGAAACTCTATGCGGAGCTGACGGCAAGCAGTCCATGTAGCCCTTGACATAGACGTGGCGCGCTACATCTTTCCGAACCTGGCCCGCACCGCCTGGAACAGTCCGTAACAGGCGAGCCCTACTCCTACAGCCGCCAGGGCATATACGCCCAGGGGCTGCTCGCGGAGGGCCCGCAGTCCGCCGTCCAACCCGGTGGATTGCTCCGGGTGCGCCTGGACCGTCGCGATGACGATCAGCAGGCCAACGAGCACAAGGGCAACTCCCTTGGCCGCGTAGCCGGCGATTCCCACAACCTTCACGGCGCGGCGGGCCGGGGCGGAAGCGGGCCACCGGAGATGTTTGGCGAAAGACTGCCGGAAACCCCGAATGGCGTAGACCACGCCGGCAATGGCCACTGCCGAACCTACCAGGATGAGCAGCACCACGCCCCCTGGAACGTTCATCACAGCAATGGTCAGATCGCTCGCGGACTCCCCATTGTCCTGTCGTGCTCCCAGTGCGAAGGAGACGAGGGTGACAGCAAAGGCAACAAAAGTCACAGCCAGGCCGGCGGCCTTCAGTTTCTTCTTGAGCTTCTGCCTGCCGGGGAGATGGTTGAAATGGAAGACGGCATCGCCCGTCTGCCAGAGGGCAAGTGCCACGCAGGCTACAAAGCAGCTCCAGAGCAGGATCGGGCCTGCGGGTGGGCTTGAAAGCTCAGCGACGGCTCCGCTCACGTCCGCCTGTCCCTCACCGCCGGTTGCCAGACGGATGGCGATGGCGCCGACGAGAAAATGGAGGATGCCGCTGACAGCGAACCCGGCGCGCGCCACCAGTTCAAGCGGCCGTGAATCGCTCGCTTCTTCGGCCGCTTCTGCCGCCTCTTTGAGTTCCTTTTTGATGATCGGCCCCTCGTACTTGACTCAGTGATGTTGATTCCGTGAGAGGCCGGTCACGGGGCTTGATTGCATTTCTGTTACCGCATCAATCTTTATGGTGCGTTTGTTGCTGGCTGTGCTCGAAGAGCGTTCTGATGGGCGAGGTGTCATAAATGATGTGCAGTTCGGTGATGAGCCCATCGGAGTTCAGTTTCGCGATATCCACCACGGAAAAGGGTGCGGGGGAGCCATTCGCCAAGGTCCAGTTGAAGTCAAACCAGAATGCCACTGTCGGTGAACCTTCATGGTCTCCGTGCAGGACGGTTTTGAGTGTCAGCTTGGATTCGGCAGTGTCGGCGAAGAGAGCGGGGTAGAACTCCCCCGCCGGCATCTCACCATAGAGGGGCGAGTGCACGATGGCATCTGCCGTAAAGAGCGTGAGGATTCGTTGTACATCGCCAGCTTCCAATGCCGCCAGGTAATCATGCACAAACACGCTGGATCCTCACTATGTTGTATGTCTCCCTACAACATAGACCGTGTGACGGTGAGACGGAACAAGAGGCCGGCATCACTCTCGGGTGCCGCCGGCCCCTGTCCTGATGGATGGTTTAGGGCTGTCCCCAGAATGCGTCCTCTGCCTGGCCGTCCTCTGAGAACAGACGCACTTCGGCGATCTTTCCGTTGCGGACGGTGAGGAGATCGACGCCGGACATGTCCATCGACACATCTGCACGCTTGCCGGAGAACCGAACCGGAACCGCCACGAACCCGCCATTGACCATCGCGGGTCCGGTGACGGCGAGCTGGAACGTGCCCTGGCTCGTCTCCATCATCCCGCCCAGCAACGAACCCACTCCGTCGATCCCCGAGTGGTCACCTGAGAAACGGTTGGAACCCGGCTGGTGCCACACCACGTCAGGGCTGAGAAGCGCCATCGCCGCGGGTACGTCACCGCGGCCGAGGGCATCGAAGTATGAGGCGGTCACGGCCGCCGGAGTCTGGTCAGTCATCTGGTTCTCCTTCGCTTGGGCTTACCCGCCTATGGTTACAGTCGGTAACCTGTTACATCAACGTAACTAAGGAGCTTGATTCAGTGACTGTGCCGGCTTGGAACGTAATGGTGGCAACATGCCCGTCCCGGACTTCCTTGGCGAAGATCGCAAACAAGTGGACGGCCATGATCGTCATCGCTCTGAGCGAGGGTCCGTTGAGGTTTGGGGAGCTGCGGCAGGCTGTGGACGGCATCAGCGGTAAGGTCCTGGCCGACACCTTGCGGGACCTGGAACGGGACGGGATCGTGGACCGGACAGCCTATGACGAGATGCCGCCCCGTGTTGAGTACGAGTTGACCGCCCTTGGCCAGACGCTGCGCGAGCCGCTGACTGCGCTGGGCATCTGGGCGGAGGAGTACATCGAAGACGTGATGTCAGCGCGGGAGTCCTACGACAAGCGCGTCCACCCAGCTGCCTTCACCTAGGTCAGCCGGCTACTGCTCAATCCGCCGGTAGCAGAGATCGAAAATCAGCCGGCCGGCCTCGTGCGCTTTGTTCTCGAAGCTGGTCCGGATCCTGCCTTCGAACCGGGGTGCCCAGCCGCCGGTTTCATCGATCCCTTCATTGGGGCCGGTGTGTTCAGTACTCACCGGGGCGCGGCCTTCTTTGACCGGTGCGCCGCCCACCAGAGATTCGACGCCGGATTGCCACACCTGGGTGAGCGGGCTCTGCGGGCCGCGGCGCTCGCCGTCGTGCAGGTTCTCGAAATGAGGGGAGCCGGCCATAACATCACGGACGTGCACCGCGTAGTTGGACCAGTCGGTGGCAATGCGCAACAGCCCTCCCGGTTTGAGGGACTTTGCCGCGAGCTCGGCGAATTCAGGCTGGATAAGGCGGCGCTTGTGGTGGCGGGACTTGTGCCAGGGGTCGGGGAAGAAGACCCAGATCTCGGTGACCGACCCTGGCGGCAGCATGGTGGACAACACCTCGGGAGCATTGGCTTCCACAACCCTGACGTTGCTGAGCTTGCGGCTGTTGATCTTGATGATGGTGTTGGCCAGACCAGGGGTGTAGACCTCCACTGCGAGGAAATCGGTGCCCGGGTTTTCCTCGGCCGCATGGCACACGGCATCGCCGAGGCCTGATCCGATCTCCACGATCAGCGGTGCCTTGCGCCCGAACTCCTCCTCGGCGTCGAACACGTAATCAGGGTGCACCGAGGTGTTGGCTATATGGCGGGGGACATCCAGCGCCCAACGGTCGGCATGCTCTTCCCAGGCCTGCTGGCGGCGGCCCTGGAGCCGTGTGCCGCGGCGCACGAAGCTGACGGGGCGGCCGCCATAGGTGCCGAACGAAGCCTGCGTGCCTGGTGTGACGGGCCGCGGAGTCTGCGGCTGCTGGGGATTTTCTGGGGATTCACTCATCACTTCCAGAATAGTTGAGTCCGGGACGTGGCTTGTCCGGGATTCCGTTGACGCCGGAACCGGACTTGCCTGCGCTCCAGTAGCCACGGAAAGTGACGTTGTTCCGGTCCATTCCTCGATCGCGGACGAGGTAGCGGCGCATACCTGTGACAACGCTGGCCTCTCCGGCAATCCACGCGTACTCCGGCCCGCGTTCCTGTTCCGTCACCGAGTTCTTCACTGCGGCAAGCAGGAGTTGCCCGTGCCCGACACCACTGGAGTTGCGGATGAGCCAGTGGGTGCGGATGCCGGGGTGCCCCGGAAACTGCTGGACGTCGCCGGCGTCGGGGACCTCAAGGAACGCGTTCCCGGTGAACCGGGCGGGAAGAGTCTCCAGCATGGCGGTGATGGCAGGCACGGCTGTTTCGTCACCGGCCAGGAGCACATCGTTGGCTGGCCCGGGAGTCCAGGTGATGCCGCAGCGGGTGTGGGCCAAGGCGCCGGCCGCAGCTTCCGAGGTAGGACCGATGATCAGGGCCCGAGAGCCGGGAACAGCCGATCTTGCCCATGTTGAACCCGGTCCGCCAGCTTCCCGAACAACAAAATCGACGTCCAACTCGAAGCCATCCGTCCCGCGCCGGAACCCGCGGACCGTATAGCTGCGGATGGCCCCACGTCCCGGTTCAGGCCGGAGCAGCCACTGCTGGTACCAGTCGTGGGGAAGGGCAACGCCCGTTTCACCGATTCCTGGAACGGGGGAGGAGGAGGTGGGCAGGAGCAACTTAACCCTGAGATCCAAGGCGGGCTCCGGGACCCCGAACCGTTCCAGCTCGGGGCCACCAAAGGTTATCCGCCGGACGTGCGGACCAACGTCCTGCACCCGCAGGACGGGAGTATCAAAGCAAGCGACGTGGGCGTCGCGGCCGCCGTCGTTCATTAGTGATGTCTCCCTCTGCTGAAGTTGCCGGGCTGGCCCGATTGCGGACACTTCCTGATTACGGGAGGTGCGGATCCACGCCATACTGCTTGGCGAGATCAGTGATCACGGCGTGCGCCCCCTGGATGCTCACGGAGGCAAGGAACGTCCCATCATCGACCTCAAGGATGTTGCCCTTCAGGCGGTTCCACAGGGGATTGGTGGTGAACTTTTCCTTCTGGGAACGGCTTGCATCGCCTTCCGCGCCGTCGGGGGTGAAGGCGCTTACCAGGACGATGTCAGCATCGGCACCCAGGATCTGCTCCTGTGAGAGCGGAACGAAGATCTGTTCCGTGGAGTCGGGCTGGCCCTGCGGACGGGGAACGCCCATGTCGGACATGATTTCACCGATGAAGGACTTGGAGGAGTACAGGCGGGCTGTATCGCCGCCGGTGAAACGGACCAGCGAGTACGTCGCGTCCGGCTTTTTGGCAAGGATCTCATCGCCAACGGCCTTGGCCCGCGCTTCATAATCGGCAACGAGCTTTTCCGCCTTCCCCTTCTTGCCCAGGGCCTCGCCCAGGAACACTACGTTCTCTTTCCAGGTGGGGCCTGTGGAGACGGAGAAGATGGTCGGGGCGATCTTGGCGAGCTGTGGATACAGAGCTTCCTGGCGAACCTTTGCCGAAACAATCAGGTCCGGCTCGAGCTCGAGGATCTTCTCAAGGTTCGGTTCAGCCATGGTTCCGACGTTGACGGCGTCCTTGGTGGCGTCCTTGACGTCGCCCAGGTACGGGGCGAAGGGGTTGTCAGGATCCTGCCGGTACTGGACAAAGCCCACCAGCTCGGCCCCGAGCAGCAGGGTGGCGTCGATGTAGCTGGGATCCAACGCGACAACACGCTTGGGCTGGGAATCAATGGTGGTGGGACCCATTGCGTGATCCAGGGTGAGCGGGTAGGTGACGTCGGCAGCCTCGGCTGTTGCAGACGATGGCGCCGGAGCGGTGTTTCCGGCGGTGGCGGCACAGCCCGTGGTGGCGAGCAGGGCCAGGCCGGCGGCGGCAGCCGTGAGCTGCCGGGTGAGGGTGCGAGCGTTCATGGGGAGCTTTCCAGTCAAAGTGGCGTCGAACACATTCGAACAACGGGTGCGGTTAGGGCAGCCTTAGCTGTCCGTCGTAGACTGTAGCAGTTTGTTTGGAATTAAGTCCCAAAACTTTGACGTAATGGATGGCCACATGACCGCAACCAAGTCACCGCAACGCGTTGACGGTGCCGCCGCGCGCCCGGCTGCCGGGCGTTCGCGGCGGCAACGGCTCAGGGGCCTTCTGGCGCTTTTGCTCCTTCTTTTCGTTTCTCTGCTGATCAGTTTGTGTGTGGGAAGCCAGCCATCCTCCGTGTCGGAGGCCTGGCATGCGATCTTCACCCCCAGCGGCACTGTGATGGATGTCACCATCCAGGAACTGCGCTGGCCGCGCACCATTCTGGTTGTTGTGGTGGGCCTATGTCTGGGGCTTGCCGGAACGCTGGTCCAGGGGCACACGCGTAATCCCATTGCCGATCCCGGCCTGCTCGGTGTCTATCAGGGGGCTGCCCTCGCCATCGTTGCGGTGACGGCAATTGCGGGAGAGGTGGCCCCGCTGGCGCAGGCGCTTTTGGCCTTCGCCGGTGCCCTCGCCGCCGTCGTGCTCGTCTTCCTCATTGGCTCGGCCGCACGGTACGGGGCCACGCCGATTACCCTCGTCCTCGCGGGGGCTGCGGTGACGGCGCTATGTTCAGGCCTCGTGGCCGGCATCGTGCTCCTCAACGACCAGGCCCTGGACACACTGCGGTTCTGGCAGGTGGGATCCCTCGCGGTCCGCAATGACGCCTTAGAGGTCATCTGGCCTTTCGTGGTGGCGGGACTGTTGCTGACCCTGGCCAACATCGCGCCGCTGAATGCCCTCGCCCTGGGGGAGGATACGGCCACGTCCCTCGGTGTTTCCGTTCTTCGGGCCCGGAGCGTGGGGATTGCGGCCATCACCCTCCTTGCGGGCTGCGCGGTGACCCTTGCCGGCCCCATCGCCTTTGCCGGCCTCGTGGTGCCGCACCTTGCCAGGGCCCTGATGGGTCCCGATTACCGCTGGCTGGTTCCGGCGGCGGCTCTGGCTGGAGCCACCGTCCTGCTCCTGGCCGATACGGCGGGACGGGTGATTGCGCGGCCGGGAGAGTTGTCCGTCGGCGTGGTGCTGGCCGTCATCGGAGCACCGTTCTTTGTTTATCTGGCCCGGCGGCGGAAACTGGTGGCCGTATGAGTACGTCCAGGCCTCTAGAGCGCCAGGCGGAGGGTTCCACGGAAAGTTCCACTGAACCCGCTTTTGCGGAGTCTGCTTCGGGGGAGTCCGACGGCGGCGCCGTCGCCTTTGAAGGCACACACTCCCTCGGATCCCCGCTTAAGTCCACCCTCAAGTCTATTCGGGCCCTGAGGTTCGGGCCGGTGTCGCTGCGGTATTACCCGAGGGCACTCGCGGTCAGCGGCATCCTGGTGGTGTTGTTGTTGGCCGCCGTGGCTCTGCACCTGGCCTTCGGCGGCACGCCGCTGTCCTATCCGGACGTCATCGCGGCCCTCTTCGGGGACACCTCCAAGAAGAAAATCCACCTCGCGGTCACCGAGTTCCGGGCTCCAAGGACCATGGCAGCAGTTCTGGTGGGTGCCTGCCTGGCAGCGGCGGGAGCCATCACCCAGACAGTGGCCCGCAACCCCCTCGCCAGCCCTGACGTGTTGGGCGTGACCGCAGGAGCCTCTTTCGGCGCCGTGACGGTGCTGGTGATTGGAGGCGGCGGGCACGCGGGCCTCAGCGGGGCGGCGGCCTTGATCGGCATGCCGGCAGCTGCGTTCGCTGCCGGCATCATCAGCGGCACAGCAGTTTATGCGCTGGCGTACCGGCGCGGCATCGACAGCTACCGGCTGGTACTCGTAGGCCTTGGCATCTCCGGGCTCGCCGCGAGCCTCACCACGTGGATTCTGACACTCGGGGACGTAACCAGCGCTGCGCAGGCCCTGACCTGGATGATGGGTTCACTCAACGGCAAGGACTGGGCCATAGTGCAGCCAATGGCGGCGGCCGCCGTCGTCCTTCTGGCTGCGGCGCTGCTGTGCGGACGGTGGCTGCTGCTTGCCAGCTTCGGTGAGGATACCGCCGTCGGGCTCGGAGCCCGGGTGGGACGCATACGGTTGACGGCACTGTCCCTTGCCGTGCTGCTGGCAGCCGTTGCAACGGTAGTTGCCGGGCCTGTGGCCTTCGTGGCGCTTGCGAGCCCCCAGGTGGCAAGGATGATTTCCCGGTCGGTGGTGCCCCCCATAGCGCTCTCGGCCCTGGTCGGTGCTGTGTTTGTGCTGCTCGCCGACACCGTCTCGGCGAATGCACTTTCCGCGCCGTTGCCTGTAGGAGTGGCCACCGCGGTGGTGGGCGCACCGTACCTGATCTACCTGATCCTCAAATACCAGCGGAGGCTCACATGAGCGTTGTCACCACCGATTCTGCACAACTGGCTCCTGCGCAGCTGCGGGCGGAAAACCTCACCCTTGGCTACGACGGGCCGGACATCATCCGCGACTTGAGCCTGGATGTTCCTTCAGGGCAGGTGACCACCATCATTGGCCCGAACGGCTGTGGGAAATCCACCCTGTTGCGTGCATTGGGACGGCTCATCACGCCCCGATCCGGTCAGGTAACCCTCGACGGCGTCGCCCTCCCGCAGCTCTCCAGCCAGCACATCGCCACCTGTCTGAGCATCCTGCCGCAGACGCCCACCGCGCCGTCGGGCCTGACAGTGGCCGATCTCGTATCCCGCGGCCGGCATCCACGGCAGAAGTGGTACCAGCAGTTTTCGGCAGGGGACCAGGCAGCGGTCGAGGCTGCCCTTGTGGAAACGGACCTCGCCGACTTGGCCGACACTCCCCTCGAGGACCTGTCCGGCGGGCAGCGGCAGCGGGCCTGGATTTCGATGACCCTGGCGCAGGACAGCGGCATCCTGCTGCTGGATGAGCCAACCACCTATCTGGACCTGGCCCACCAGGTGGACGTTCTGGAGCTGGTCAGGCGGCTGAACCGGCGCAACGGCCGCACGGTGGTGATGGTGCTCCATGACATTTCCCTGGCTGCCCGCTATTCGGACAACATGGTGGTCATGAAGGACGGCGGCATCGTTGCCAGCGGCGCGCCCCAGGAGGTTGTCACGGCCCGGCTTCTGCAGGAGGTGTTCGGGCTCAACGCCCACATTGTCACTGAGCCAACGGCCGGCAGGCCTCACGTGATCCCGTTGGGAACCTCCTCCAGCACGGCCTAGCCCAACTAGGTAGCAGTAGGTGCGGTTTTGAGGTGTCAGAACAGCATGTGCTGCTACCTAGTTGGGGATTTCAGGATTCCCAGCGGCGGGGACCGTTTCCGCTGCCGGTCCCGCCGAGTTCGTCCTGGGGATTCTGCAGCCTGCACGCTTTCAGGCTCAGGCAGCCACAGCCAATGCACCCGTCCAGGTCACGGCGCAGATGCTCCAGTGCCTGAATCCGCCCATCGAGTTCGGAGCGCCACAGCCTGGAGAGCCGGGCCCAGTCGCGCTTGGTGGGCGTTCGGGCCTCAGGCAGGGAGTCCAGTGCAGCTCCGATGTCTTTCAGCGGAATCCCTACGCGCTGGGAAACCCGGATAAATGCGACGCGGCGAAGAGCATCACGGCGGTATCTGCGCTGGTTCCCCGAAGTGCGGACCGAGTGAATGAGGCCGTTGCGTTCGTAGAAATGAAGGGCCGACGGCGCCACTCCGCTTCGCTCGGCCAACTCACCTATCGATAGAACATGGTGCGTTCCGCCCGGTACCTGTGGCATGCTTCCCCTTTAGCCTTCCGTTGGTCCCGGACCGACAAAAACAAACACGCACCACGAAAACCGACACCGGACCGAACCTTGACCTCAACCTTAGTTGAGGTCCTACGGTAACGTCCATGACTACCGATCAGGCCGTACCCGTGCAAAGTTCCGCCCCTCCCACCTTGACCGCAAGCTCCGGAATCTTCCATCGCCCCTACCTGCTGGTCACAGTGGGTGCCTGCGCTCTGGTCTTCCTCGGCGCATTCGAATCGCTCGCAGTGACCACGATCATGCCGTTGGTGAGCCGCGAACTTGATGGGGCCTCTCTGTACGCGCTGGCCTTTGCGGGTCCGCTGGCCACCGGAGTCATCGGCATGGTGGCCGCAGGAAACTGGTCCGACCGCCGCGGCCCTGTGGGTCCCCTGTACACCTCAGTAGTGATGTTTGTCCTGGGGCTCCTGGTAGCAGGGACGGCCGGGACCATGGGCATCCTTGTCGTGGGCAGACTGGTTCAAGGACTGGGTGGCGGCGCCATGACGGTGGCCCTTTACGTTGTGGTCGCCCGCGTTTATCCGCCGGTGCTGCACGCCAAGATTTTCGCGGGTTTCGCTGCAGCCTGGGTGATCCCGTCCCTCATCGGACCGTTTGCCGCAGGAATCGTTGCTCAGGCAACCAGTTGGCACTGGGTCTTCCTGGGAGTGGTGGGACTGGTTGTGCCTGCCCTGCTCATGATTATTCCGGCCCTCCGCGGCCTGCATGGGCCATCCGAGGACACCCAGGAAGGGAAGCAAAAGCCCTGGGCGTATGGACGCCTCGCCTGGGCCGGGCTCGCTGCCGTCGCTGTCCTCGGCATGAACCTTGGATCCGGAGTTCCCGCGGTAGGGGGAGTTCTGGCCGTGGCCGCCGTCGTGATTGCCTTGCTTGCCGTGCGCCCGCTGGTTCCACGTGGAACCCTCACTGCACGTCCTGGCCTGCCGAGTGTCATCCTCAGCCGTGGCCTGGTCTCGGCGGCGTTCTTCGGTGCCGAGGTTTACTTGCCGTATCTGTTGGTGGAGCGGTATGAGTTTTCTCCCACGTTTGCCGGGCTGACACTGACGGGCGGGGCGCTGGCCTGGGCGGGCGCTTCGGCTGTGCAGGGCCGGCTTGGCGGCCGGCTCGAGAACCGGATGGCCGTGCGGATCGGATCGTTGCTGGTGCTGGGGGCAGTTGCCACGACGCTGGTGACAACTCTCTTCAGTTGGCCGGCCGCCGTCGCGATTATCGGCTGGATTTTCGCCGGAGCCGGGATGGGCCTGATGTACCCGCGGCTGAGCGTCATGACCCTGGCACTTTCGACACCGGATAACCAGGGCTTCAACAGCTCGGCCATGTCCATCTCGGATTCCCTTGGCGGAGCCCTCGCCCTCGCCACCACCGGGATTATCTTCACGGCCCTGACGACGGCGGGAGCCTCCTTCGCCGGCGTCTTCGCCCTGACCGTGGTCATCGCCGTCGCCGCGGTGTTCATTGCACCGCGGGTACAGGATCGAGCGGTTCACGCAGCGGCAGCAGAGGCACCTGGGGTGCAGACTCCTACCCGCGACCGAGCCTCGTAGCGCGGAGCACGGCGTCGGCCACTGTTATCTGGCTCCCGTCCGGACTTTTGGTGCTGCGCTCGCGAGAATCCATTGTCTCCACCTTCCAGCCGGGAGATCCGATTCCGAGTTCATAAGCGGCCTGCTCGGCGGTGAAAAACTTGTCGGGGGAGTGGTGCCTTCCACCGGGCGGCAGCCCGTCCGGATGGTGGCCCACGATCAGCAGCGTCCCGCCGGCCCGTACGGCTGAGACTGCCGGGCGCAGGGCGTCCTGCCAGGCCATAACGTCCGAATGCAAGAACTGGGCGCTGACCAGGTCGTATTCTTGCTCCGGGATCCAGTCGACGAGGTCCTGCCTGATCCACTCAACCCGGCAGCCGGCGTCGGCCGCATGCGCAGCCGCCCGTTCCAGGGCGACGGCGGAAACGTCCACACCCGTAACAGTCCAGCCCTGCTGGGCGAGCCAGATCGCATCGGCTCCTTCGCCGCAGCCCAGGTCGAGGGCGGTGCCGGGCGCAAGCCCGGAAGCCTCAGCGATCAGCTGCGGATTGGGCTGGCCACTCCAGACTTTGGGCCGGCTGCTGTACATGGCGTCCCATACTTGGGCGTTGTCGGCCGTGTGGGTCCTGCTCCCGGCATCCGGTGAATGCTCGTGCTGGTGCTCGGGCTGCTCAGAGTGACCAGGGTGGCTGTGGTGCGGATCCTTGGCGTCTTTCATGGCCACCACCCTGCCACAGAACCTTGATCAAATCATGAGCCGGCCAGACAACCCCGTCACGGACTGAATGACTAAAATGGAGCATGGTGGTGCTTTTAGGTGCGGCCGGGACGCTGATCCTTGTTGCCCTGTACATCGTTGCCTTGGTTGTGCTGGGGGCTATATGGGTCATCTGGGTCCTGGTTGGAGCCGTGGTCTGGCTTATTGAGCGAAACCCCCGACGTCGTGCCATCCCCTGGCGCCCTGGCCCCGAGATCCCGGCCCGGCCCCCGTACCAGTACAGCGCCCGGACCGAAGCTCTCCACCCACCGGAGGCCAGAGCTTGTGCCGAGGCCGAAGCCCAGGCCAGAGCAGAAACCCGGTACAGTACCCGGGCCCGTGCTCAGCGGGCTGCCCGGGTCTTGGCCCCCGCGCAGCTTCGCCCTCATGTTCCAACTCCGGTTCCGGCGCAGGCCACGTCCGACATTTGGCCCAAGTGGAGCGCCTCCCACCGGCGGTATATGGACGATGATTTGACGCACTGGCAGGAGGAGTTCGATGCCTTGGACTCCAGCCACCGCCCCAAAGTCAAAGCGAAAAGCTAAATCCAAGGCCAACCACTCCGCGGCCAAGTCGTCGCATCCGCACTAGGGCCCAGTGCCGCTTCCCGGCGCAAGTGCAGAGCGCCCACTGCGCGCGGGGCGATCCGTGTCCAGTTGAAGCACGATGTTCTGGTCAGCGTCTACAAAAACCGGGTAGGTCTGCAGCGCCGGGGCTCCGGTGGTGGAACATCCCGTGTCCAGTTCAAACGCATGCTGGTGGAGGGGACAGAGGACCTCCCGCTGGTCGATGGTGCCGTCAGCGATCGGGCCGCCCCGGTGCGGGCAGACGGCAGAGACAGCCCGCAGGGAACCGTCCCGGAGCCTGAACACCGCAATTTGCTGGCTGTCGACGCCGAAGGACCGGCCTTCCCCAACCGGCACCTGGTCAAGCGGCCCGAGCCTGTGCAGCGCCCCGCTCACCTCATCGCCACCGCTCGCCGCACCGGAAGTTGCCGCACCGGCACTCATCGGACCGGCACCTGGGGGAGGACCTCAAGCGGAAGCGAGGTACGGAACTGTCCTGGAGTGAACGGGTCGCCGCGTTCAGTCCAAGGGTCAACGTAGTTGTCGACTGACGCCTGCATGGCCGCGTCCAGTTGAGCACTAAGCCCTTCAGAGTCATCAACAATCACGGAGCGAAGGTGGTCGATGCCCACGCGGGGAACAAATGAGTACGTCCGTTCGAGCCAGTTGGCGCGCTCGCGGTAGTACTGCATAAAGCGCCCGGTCAAAAGCTTCACGGTCTCGGGACTGTCCACTGTGGCCAGCAGATCTCCCTTGCGAATGTGGGCGCCCGCAGCGCCGCCGATATAGATTTCCCAGCGGCCGCCGTCGACCGCCACCACCCCCACGTCCTTGACCAGGGACTCGGCACAGTTCCGGGGACAGCCGGAGACTGCCAATTTCAACTTCGCAGGGGATTCGATCCCCTGAAACCGGGATTCGATCTGGATGCCAAGCGTGGTTGAATCGCCGGTGCCATAGCGGCAGAAATCCTGCCCCACACATGTCTTCACCGTCCTGAAGCTCTTGCCGTACGCGTAACCGGAGGGCATGTCCAGGTCAGCCCAGACTTTCGGGAGGTCCTCTTTCCGGATCCCCAGGAGGTCGATCCGCTGCCCGCCGGTCAGCTTCACCATCGGCACGCTGTACTTGTCCGCGACGTCGGCAATACGGCGGAGCTGATCCGGCGTCGTCACCCCGCCTTTCATCTGGGGCACCACCGAGAAGGTGCCGTCGCGCTGGATGTTGGCGTGGACGCGGTCGTTGATAAACCGGGCATCACGCTCGTCGATGTACTCGTCCGCCCACATCATCTTCAGCAGCGAGGCGAGGCCCATCTTCGACTTCGCGTCCTCCGCACCGCCCGGGGCCAGTGCTGCAAAGACCGCGGAGACGGAGCGGAGCCCCTGCTGCCGAATGGCCTTCATCAGCGCGGCCTTCTCGAGCGGCACGCCCGACACATAGTAGCCGGCAGCAGGATCCTCCGCCACGGCGCCGTCGGCGGCCCACTCCACAACCTGCCGCACCAGCAGCTTGCACGAGCCGCAGCCTTTTCCGGCCCGCGTGGCATCCATTACGCCTGCCACGGTGTTGCAGCCGCCCTTGACAGTTTCCACGATCGCTTTTTTGCTGACGCCGTTGCAATTGCAGACCTGCGCGTCAGGATCCAGCTCAGCCACACCCGCTTCCTCGCCGGGTCCGCCGATGTCGAAGAGCAGGGAGACACGTTCCTCCGGCAGCGGCAGGCCGCGGTCGAACGCCTGGGTCAGGTAAGCCACTTTGCGGCTGTCACCCAGCAGCGTTGCGCCCACAATCTTGCTGTCCCGGATCACTATCGACTTGAAAACGCCGCGGCTGGGCTCGGAGAAAACAACGTGCTCGTCAGTGTCACGTTCCGGGGCCTGCAGCCCCATGGAGGCGACGTCGACGCCGGCCACCTTGAGTTTGGTGGCGGTCCGGGAACCAAGATAGGCCGACGACGGGTCAGCCCCAGTTACATGGTCAGCCAGGACCGCAGCCTGCTCCCAGACGGGTGCCACCAGCCCATAGACTTCCCCGCGGTGCTGGACACACTCGCCCACAGCATAGATCTCATCCTCGTCTGGTACCCGCATCTGGTCATCAACAACAATCGCTCGCTCGACCGGCAACCCGCTGGTGACTGCGACGTCGACATTCGGCCGGATCCCCGCGGCAAGCACCACCATGTCGCACTCGATGTCCGGTTTATCCCGGAGCTGGACTCCCTCCACCTTGTCCGTTCCGAGGATTGCCGTTGTCCGGCTGCTGGTGTGCACTTTGATTCCCAGGGCCTCCACGCTGCGCCGCAGGACGGCGCCGCCGTCCGGTCCCATTTGGGTATTCAGCAGGTGCCCGCCCGAGTGGACCACTTCGACGTCGATACCGTGGCTTTGCAGACCGCGCGCGGCTTCCAAGCCCAGCAGACCACCGCCGATCACCACCGCACGGTGATGATGATCCTGTTGGGCGTACGCCACCATGTTCTGTGTGTCTTCGATGGTGCGGAAAGCGAAGATTCCCGGACGCAGGAGTCCGCCAGCCGTGTACAGCCCGTCAACTGCGGGCATGAACGAGCGGCTCCCCGTGGCAATGATCAGGACATCGTAGGGAGTTGCCCTGCCGTCGTCGGAAAATACCAGCTTGGCGAAGCGGTCGATTCTCTCCACCCGGATTCCTGCATGGAGGGTGATGTTGTTTTCCTGGTACCAGGCCAGGGAGTTGAGGAAAATATCGCCCGCATCCTCGTCGCCGGAAAGGACGTGGCTGAGCATGATGCGGTTGTAGTTGCCGTAGGGTTCGTCGCCGAACATGGTGATCCTGTGCTGGGCGCCCCCGCCGCGCGCCAGGATCTCCTCCACCGCCCGGGCTCCGGCCATTCCATTGCCGATCACCACTAACCGGCGGCGGGAGTCCTTGGTTACGGACCGGGCGGACCTGGCCGTGGCGGTCATCAGTGCTCCACCATGCCCAGGTCCACCACCACTGAACCGGTTACCCCCGTGTCCGCCAGCAGCCTCAACTCGATCAGCGAACCGCCGTCGATGTCCTCTACCACCCGCAGGGGTACATGGACGTCCCCTTTTGCTCCGATCGGGAAGTACCGCAGAGGGATGCCGTCCCTCATGAGTGCCACCGTGATCAGCTCGGGGGAGGAGTTTCCGCCGCGGAAGTAGAGAATCTGGTTGATGACGCCGTCGGGAACGAAGTGGGAAAGCTGGCTGTGGATGGGGACGGGTTTATCCAGCCCGGCTCCCACAAAGGGGAAGATGCCTTGGAGGAAGAGGTTCTTCAGAATCATGGGCGGACCCTTTCGGCAAGTGGTGCACTTATCCCGGCATAGGGCCATCCTGCGCTCGCCGTGTTACAGCCTTCTGCGGGCTGTGTAATTTCCGGTTAACACCTTTCTCACCATGCGCGTTTCGCATCCAGGGCCTAACCTACGAGCAGCTGCAATACCAGCGGGCCAAGCGCGCAGGCCAGCACCGTGCCTGCAAGAACTTTGCCCTGCTGCCACAGCAATCGGCGGGTTTCGATGATGCTCGGGAGTCGAAGTGGCGGGCGGGGCGTGCGCTCGTAATCCTGGGCCAGCTCCTCCTGGTTTCCTTGATTTTTGGGTTCTCCAGGTTCTCCAGCTTCCATCCGCCGGAGAAGGCGGGCCCCGTCGATTGACGCTAGAACTGCGGAAAGGGGGTGTTCGAAGGCATAGGAGCGAGTCGTCCATACGGCCTTGGCCCGCTCGAGGCGGAACGTGAGGGGGACTTCCTGGCCCTCTTGTCGGACGGTCAGTATGACGCTGTGACCTGGAACGTCCCCTGAAGATCCGGTCAAGTGCCGCCAATGAAAACCGGCAACAACACGGGGCTCCCGCCCCTTGCCCAGGAGGAGCAGTCCTTCCCGGTCCATAAAGAGCGTAAAGAGCCTGGGCAGGCCAGCCACGTTCGAATGACGGAACAATTCAGGCCTGAGTGTGCGGAGCCCCGCCAGAAAGTCTCTACTTCGCCTCCCCTGGAGGACCGTATATTGGTTGAGCTCACGGGAGGTGCGAAAGAATCCGGTGGCCGCGGTGTTCATCATGGTTCCGATCCCGTTCCCGAGAAGTACTCCCAAGGCGGCTTCAAAGAACATCAGGCAGGCAACTCCGAGCCAGCCTCTTATGGACGGTTCGGCCACCAGACCAGTCATCACGGGGACTGACATCAGGAGGAAAAGCGTCACCGTTGCAGCTGGCACAATCTTGGCCAGCAGAATCTTCCGGCGTTGCAGCTTCTGGTCGAGTTGCCGGCGGGTCAGGTGGTATTCGGCTGTGTCGGTGACGAAGGTGGCGGGCGCTTGGATTCCCTCGACGAGGTAGCAGGATTTTCCGTTTTCAGCGCTGCACTCGTCGGGCAGGTCAGGAGGACTCGCTGCGGGAGGTTCATTCCTGGCCTGCTCCCTGTAGCCCTCGTAAAGCTTGGAAAGCTCTGCAGCGAACCTGGCATGGTCGATGTTGGTCGGCGACACGTCGTACTGCGCCAGACCGTCCGTTTTCATGAGGTCCGCCAGTTGCTCCGCAGTTGGCGAATCATCCATGATGAAGCGAGCAAACCTCGGGGTCATAAAATGGCAGTCATCCTTCGCATCGGCATAGGCATCCAAGCCTGCGTAGCCCATTCTGGAGTTGATGTGCGCCGAGGTCTTTTCGAACTGCAGGGCAAAGATGCAGGCGGCAACATCCAGAACCGCAAGGACCTTCCCGATGCCGAACTTTGCTGCCCCGGCCTCAGCCAAACTGTCAGCAGCTGTAAGGCCGAAAACCTTCTTGACGCGTGCCAAAACGCTGGTGAACATCGGGCCACCATGACTCGCCAGGATGTCCCGGTAGTAAATCAGATCGATCAGGAACGACTCAATCATCGCGACTGTAGGGGCAGGCCTGTAGGGGGCAGGTTTCCGAGGGGAACAAAAGCGAATCAGGAATGCAGCTACGTGGCGATCAGCCTGCAGCCTGCCGGCAAGGGGATCCTCGGTGAGGAGGCTGTCAGTACGGAGAGCTTCCTGCCTGAGCATTTCCAATGTCTGAAGGCGCAGCTCGGAAAGGAAAGCCAAGGAAGTTTCCAGCATTTCCCGATTCTGCTCATCGGTCGACGCCATCCAGCTGCCCCGGCTTGCAGGCTGCAGCCGCTGGTCTTCGCGTGCCAGCCACGAGAGCTGTTCGATAATGGCGATTTTCCCGTCCGGTCTTTCCGTTGCCATCGCGCCCCCATTCGCTTCGGTCAGTGCCTTCTCTCACGACATTCAGCTCGGATACTAGCCGCTCTGAAGGGCCAGGCACAGGGCCACTGTTGAGCGGCGGCAGCGTCGCACTGTCCGTGACAGGTCCAACCGGATGCTAAGCTGGTGGAACTTGATGTGCAGTGATGCCCACTTTTGAACCGGTTCATCAACCGGTTCCCCGAAGGATTTGTCCGGCAGGGAGTGGGTTTTTTCATGTGAGAGGCACATCCTGCGTCGATGAACGCGTTCTATTTGGTCCCGACTGCCGCCTCTAAATATGGGCAGCAGCCTGGTTGATCACCTGACTTTTCTTCGGCGAACCCCTGAGCCAACCGGCGTCGGGGGCCGATATCCGCATGGATACCGCCTGAAAGACCTTTGAAACACATGACTACTTTCGCTGCCCTCGGCACGCCCAAAGCCCTTGCCGACACCCTGACAGCCCAGGGGATCGTCGAACCGTTCCCCATCCAGGTCAAAACCCTTCCGGACACGCTGGCCGGACGCGACGTCCTGGGCCGCGGCCGCACCGGCTCCGGCAAGACCATTGCTTTCGCCATCCCGCTTGTAGCAAGACTCGCTGAGCGGGAAGCCAAGCACTTCCGCAAGCCCGGACGCCCGATGGGCCTGGTCCTTGCACCTACCCGTGAGCTGGCCACCCAGATCAACGCAACCATCGAGCCGCTTGCCAAGGCTGCCGGGCTGAACACCACCGTGATCTACGGCGGCATCTCCCAGGCGCGCCAGGAGAAGGCACTCCGCGCCGGCGTCGACATCGTCATCGCCTGCCCGGGACGCCTCGAGGACCTGATCCGCCAGCGCATCCTCACCCTCGAAGCCGTCGAGATCACCGTGCTGGACGAGGCCGACCACATGGCCGACCTCGGCTTCCTGCCCGTGGTCAAGAAGCTCATGGACATGACCCCGAGCCAGGGCCAGCGACTGCTGTTCTCGGCCACGCTGGACAACGGTGTGGACAAGATCGTCCAGCGTTACCTGTCCAACCCGCTGACGCACTCCGTTGACGACCCCCAGGCCGCCGTGACCACCATGGAGCACCACGTGCTGGTGGTCAACGACCAGACCGTCAAGAAGCAGCTGATCGTTGAGCTCGCCTCGGGATCCGGCCGTCGAGTGCTCTTCATGCGCACCAAGCACCACGCCCGCAAGCTTGCGAAGACCCTGACCGACGCCGGTATCCCCGCCGTCGATCTTCACGGCAACCTTTCGCAGAACGCCCGTGACCGTAACCTCGCCGAGTTCTCCAACGGTGACGTCCGCGTCCTAGTGGCCACCGACGTCGCCGCCCGCGGTGTCCACGTGGACGACGTCGAACTGGTCATCCACGTTGACCCGCCCACCGAACACAAGGCATACCTGCACCGCTCAGGCCGTACGGCCCGTGCGGGTTCGGACGGAACTGTGGTCACGCTGACCCTGCCGGAGCAGCAGTCGGACGTCAAGAAGCTGATGAAGGCTGCCGGCGTCGAGGTTAACTTTGAGCGCGTCACCGCCAACTCACCCCTGGTTGCTGAACTGGTGGGCGAAATGGCCGACAAGATCGATCCCCGCACCCGCGCAGCTCTCCTTGCTGCCAAGGCGCAGCAGCAGGGTGGCGGCACCTCCACCGGTGCAAACGCCGAACGCAAGCGCGCCCGCCGCCAGGCGGCACCCACTGCGGGTGGCCGTGGTGGACGTGGCGGACGCGGACGCATTTCATCAGAGGCGCCCCGCACCGACCTGCCCCGTGCAGAGCGCCGCGCCGTGGCCTATGAAGGCCAGGCTGCTGCCCGCAATGCCGCAGACCGTGTCATCGAGCAGAACGAGGACCGCGCCATCGCCGCAGCGGCCGCACGCCGCAACGCCCGTGGCCGCGGCACCGCAGCTTCCACGCACCGCAACGACGTCCCCGCAGCAGGTGGCCGTGCATCGGCTGGCCGCGGTTCGGACGGACGCGCGGACTCACGCGTTACCCGCAGCGATGCTCCCCGCGGCGGCACCGGACGCCCGGCTACCTCCGGTGGCCAGCGTGGCGGACGGCCTGCAACGGGACAGCGTGCTGCGGCCGGCGCCAAGTCGGGCGGAAACGCTGCTGTCTGGTCCTCGAACACCGGTGGCACCTCGGGCGGATCCTACTCGGGTGGGGGCAATGGAGGCTCGAAGTCCGGCGGCAACGGCGGCTCAGGCCGACCCGCGCGCAGCGGCCCCCGTCGCGCCTCGGCTCCGGCATCCAACGAACGCCGCAGCCGCTAAGGGCCTTGGCTTCACAGATATCTGAACCAAAAAGGACGGCCGCACCCTGGATCCAGGGTAGATCGGAAGAGCG